>JAHDXR010000018.1 GCA_023384105.1 Hyphomonadaceae bacterium
ATTCGAGTCCCGTGGGAATCCCTCCGATTCAATCAGATCGGATTTTGCTCTAGCTGCTGGGGGTCTTTAGACGCTCGTGAAGACGAGTGAGCATTCGCCCTATCTGCGCTGCGGATTCGAGCAGGGGCTCAACGTTCTTTGCGGCGAGAAAATCGGCCTGTTGCGCCAGCAGCAGCAATGTCTCGAGTTCAGCCGTCGAGCCACGCGCGATGCTGACGAAATGGGCGTACTCTTTGCGCGTTGCGCGCGTGTGCCCTTCCGCAATGTTGGCAGGAATTGAAATGGCCGCACGCACCATTTGCGAGGTGAGACGATATTCTTCCTTCTTGGGCATATGTTCGGCGACTCGATAGACCGCGCCCGTGAGTTCCATGGCTTTGGACCATACCTCAAGCTGCCGATAGCTGGTGATCTTCATACGTCCCGACCCCCAATCCCCAGACCCCAGCACCTAAATCGCGTCCAGCCCTACATCCAGCGAACGCGCCGAGTGCGTCAGCGCGCCGATGCTGATCACGTCGACGCCCGTCTCCGCCACGGCGAAGACGTTCTCGATGGTGACGCCGCCGGAGGCTTCGAGCAGCGTCTGGCCTTTCGCCAGCTTCACCGCCGTACGCATGTCGGCCTGGCTGAAATTGTCCAGCAGGATCGCGCTCGGCGCATGCGGCAGCGCCTGCTTGAGCTGATCGAGCGTGTCGACCTCGATCTCGATGCAGGTGAGGTGGCCGGCCGCGGCGCGCGCGCGCTGCATGGCGTTGGCGATGGAGCCGGCGGCGGCGATGTGGTTGTCCTTGATCAGCATCGCATCGTCGAGACCGTAGCGGTGCGCGCCGCCGCCGCCGAGCTTCACCGCGCGCTTCTCCAGCGCGCGCAGGCCGGGCGTAGTCTTGCGCGTGGAGGCGATGATCACGCCCATGCCCTCGACCGCATCGACATAGACGCGCGTGAGCGTGGCGACGCCGGAGAGCCGGCCGATGAAATTGAGCATCGTCCGCTCCGCCATCAGCACCGAACGCGCCGCGCCCTCGAGCGTCATGATTGCGTCGCCGGCTTTGACCCGCGCGCCGTCAGGGGCGTTCACCGTGAACTGGATTTCGGGGTCGATCAGCCAGGCGGCGAGGGTGGCCGCGTCGAGCCCGGCCACGACGCCGGCCTCTCGCGCGCGCAGCGCCCACCGGCCCTCCGTTGCGGGATCGATCAGCGCGTCGGTGGTCACGTCGCCCGCCGCGCCCAGATCTTCGGCGAGCGCGAGCTTAACGATCGGTTCGAGCACGATGTCAGGCAGCGGCGGCAGCGTCGTTCCGCGTGAGGAAGCTGCGGTGCGGTTCTGCGGCATTGGGGAAATCGCTCCTGAAATGCGCGCCGCGGCTTTCCTTGCGGGCGAGCGCGGCGGTGAGGATGAAGCGCGCGGCGACGAGCGGGTGCGCCGGCCCGTGAGCATCGCAGAGCGCGCACACCCGGTCGAGCGCCTGGGTTAAACCCGCCGCGTCGCGGACGACGCTGGCATGGGCCTGCATCAGCCGGCGCAGTTCGGCGCGCGGCGCATCCGGCAGCGCCGGCGGCGCCGGCTCGTGTTCCAGCGGCAGCGGCGCGGGCGTATCGGCGTCGCGCAGGCGCTCGGCGATGCGGTGCGCGAACACGACCGCTTCGAGCAGCGAATTGGAGGCGAGCCGGTTGGCGCCGTGCGCGCCGGTGGAGGCGCATTCGCCCACCGCCCACAGGCCGTCGAGCGTGGTGCGGCCCCATATGTCGGTGACGACGCCGCCCATGTGATAGTGCGCAGCGGGCGCGACCGGGATCGGCTGTTCGCGCGGATCGAGGCCGGCGCTCATGCAGGCGGCGAACACGGTCGGGAAGTGGTGCGGAAACGCTGCGCCCACGGCCTTGCGCGCATCGAGGAAAGCACCGCGGCCGGCGGCGCGTTCGAGATGGATCGCGCGCGCCACGACGTCGCGCGGCGCGAGGTCGGCGACGAACGACTCGCCCCTGGCGTTGACCAGATGCGCGCCCTCGCCGCGCAGCGCCTCGGTGGCGAGCGGGGCGGGGTCGCGGCCGATGTCGATCGCGGTGGGGTGAAACTGCATGAACTCGGGATCGGCGATCAGCGCGCCCGCGCGCGCGGCCATGGCGAACCCCTGGCCCTGCGCTTCGACCGGATTGGTAGTGACGGCGTAGAGCCCGCCGGCGCCGCCGGTGGCGAGGATGGTCTCGCCCGCCTCGAAGCGCGCGCCGCTTTCGCACGCCGCGCCGCAAATGCGTCCGCTGGCGTCGCGCAGCAGCACGCGCGCGCGCTCGTTCTCGACGATGCGGACGTGCGGCGCGCTGCGCGCGGCGGCGATCAGCGCGTCCATGATCGCCTTGCCGGCGAGGTCGCCGGATACGCGCACGACGCGCGGGCGCGAGTGCGCGGCTTCCAGGCTCTGCGCCAGCTCGCCCTCCGGCGTGCGGTCGAACGGCACGCCCAGCGTCACGAGGTCGACCACCCGCGCCGGGCCTTCCTTGGCGAGCAGCCGCGCCACGGCGGGGTCGACCAGCCCGGCGCCCGCGGCGATCGTATCCTGCGCGTGCAGTTCGGGGTTGTCTTCCGGTGCGAGCGCCGCGGCGAGCCCGCCCTGCGCCCAGGCCGACGACGCGGCCTGGCCGAGCGGCGCCTGGCTCAGCACGGTGACGCGCCGCGGCGCGAGCTTCAGCGCGAGAAAGAGGCCAGCAAGCCCCGCGCCGACGATGAGGATGCCGTCACGCATGACGAACGCTCTCCCCTGGAGGGACAGGGGGCGCGGCGAAGCGCGGCGTGTTCAGGCTATAACGCTGAGCCGTCGGCGCGAAGTTACGCACGTTCCGCATCCCCCGCTCCCCGACCCCTCCCCTCAGGAGGGGAGGGGAAGCGCAGCCTAAACCAGCTCCACCGCGGTTTCCGGCCGGCCGACTTCGAACGCGCGCGGCTTTTCCTTCGGCAGCGCCAGCATCGCGTCGATCGCCTTCTTAGCACGCACGCGGACGTCCTCGGGGATCGTCACTTCGTGCTGCATGTCGGCGAGCGCGTCGTAGATGCCTTCGAGCGTGATGCGCTTCATGTGCGGGCAGAGATTGCAGGGGCGGATGAAATCGACATCCGGCGCGGCGGCGGCGACGTTGTCGCTCATCGAGCACTCGGTGAGCAGCACGACTTTCGCCGGGCGCTTCTCGATTACGTAATCCTGCAGCGCCGCCGTCGAGCCGGCGAAGTCCGCCGCCGACATCACGTCCGGCGGGCATTCGGGGTGCGCCAGCACGACGATGCCCGGATGCGCCGCGCGCAGCTCGGCGATGTCTTCGACGGTGAAGCGTTCATGCACCTCGCAGCGGCCATGCCACGAGACGATCTTGATCCCGGTCTGCGCGGCGACGTTCTTGGCCAGATATTCGTCCGGCAGCAGGATCACGCGGTCGCTGTTCCAGGTCCGCGCCGCCCATTCGACGACGGCGGCGGCGTTCGAGGAAGTGCAGCAGACGTCGCTCTCGGCCTTCACCTCGGCCGAAGTGTTGACGTAGGTGACGACCGGCGCGCCCGGGAAACGCTCCTTGATCAGGCGTACGTCGGCGCCGGTGATCGAGGCGGCGAGCGAACAGCCGGCGCGCATGTCGGGGATCAGCACCGTTTTATCCGGCGCCAGGATCTTCGAGGTCTCGGCCATGAAGTGCACGCCGGCCTGCACGATCACTGCGGCCTCGGTGTTCGCCGCCTCGCGGGCGAGTTGCAGCGAGTCGCCGCGGAAATCGCCGACGCAGTGGAAGATCTCGCTGGTCATGTAATTGTGCGCGAGCACCACCGCGTTCCTGGCGCGCTTCATCTTGTTGATGGCGCTGATCAGCGGCGCATAGGCCGGCCACTCGACCGCGGGGATGACGTGCTTCACGCGCTCATAGAGCGGCGCGGTCTCGGCGGCGATCTCCGGGGTGTAGGCGAGCCCCCGGCGGGCGGCGGCGTCGAGCTGGCCCCAGGTTCCATGCACGGCGTTCGGGTCGCAGCCCGAGCCTTCGCTGCCGGTGAGGGGGGCGTCGATAATGCGGGCCATGGGCGGCCTCCTCGACCCGGAATGGGCCAGTTATGCTCAATTGGAGCATATATGGGGTGTGAAATTGGGCCGAGAAGAGCCCGGCCCTCACCCCTTATGCTACGCTTGAGCATAAGTCGTGAGCGAAACTTACTCTTTTGGGATAGCCCGTTCAAGCGAAACGTCACATTTTCTTCGCCTTCACTTATTGCTGGTTGGAATGGCGCGGCATGAAGTTCTTGGGCGGCGTCCAGACATTGCGGGCGTGGGCGGCGCTTGCCGTTGTGGTGTTCCACGCCAGCTCGCGCGCCGGCGATGCGATCCTGGTCGGGCAGGCGGGCGTCGACGTCTTTTTCGTCGTCAGCGGCTTCATCATGTGGGTGCTGAGCGAACGCAGCCCGGCGCCGCGCGATTTCATGCGCGACCGCATCCTGCGGATCACGCCGCTCTACTGGCTGGCGACGGCCGCCATGGTGCTGGGCGGTCTGATCGGGGCGTTCCCCAATCTCGTTCTCTCGCCGCCGTACATCTTCGCGTCATTCCTTTTCCTGCCGCACCCGTCGCCGAACGGCGACGAAATCTGGCCGATCCTGGTGCAGGGATGGACGCTCAATTACGAGATGTTCTTCTATGCGCTGTTCGCGCTCGTGCTGTTTGCGCGGCGCGCGTCGCAATTGCCGCTGCTGCTGGGCGCGATGCTGATCCTGGTCGGCGCCGGCCGGCTGTTCGGCGCCGGCAATTTCGTTTCCGCGTTCTACACCGATCCGATCCTGCTGGAGTTCGCCGCCGGCGTGCTGATCGGCGCGTTCTGGACGCGCGGCGTCGTACCCAATGCGGCAGTGGCGGCGGCGATGATCCTGGCGGGCATGGCCGCATACGCGCTCCAGGCGGTCGCGCCGCTCGAAGGCGAGCGGGTGGTGATGTATGGCGCGCCGGCTGTGCTGATCGTCGGCGGCGTCGTCGCGCTGGAGCGGCGCGGGCGCATGGCCGTCTGGCCGCCGCTGCGTTTTCTCGGCGACGCCTCCTACTCGATCTATCTTTTCCATACTTTCGCGATTTCCGTGGTCGGCCGCTTGCTGGGCGAAATGCTGCCCTATTGGGTGGAGACCGTCGTCAGCACCGTCGCCGGCGCGCTTGCCGGCGTGATCGTGTTCGTGCTGATCGAACGGCCGCTGATGCGCTACTTCAAGAGCCGCCGCGACGGGACCGCGAAGGAAATCGCGGCGGAGGGCGCGGCGTCCTGAGCCGGGAGCAATTCATGAGACACATCCGGCTGATCTGCCTCGCGTTCGCGTCGTTCGTCGCCGCATGCGCCACCGCGCCGCCTGCGGAGCGTCCGCCGGAAACGCGTCCGCCTGAGGAAGCGCCGTTCCAGCTGCGGCCGACCTCGTTCAGCGAAATCCCCGGCTGGGCCGACGCCGACCTCGCGCCGGCGCTGCTCGCGTTCAAGCGCAGCTGCGAGGGGCGCAGGCTGCGCGATCCCGCCGCGCCGCTGCCCGGCGGCGGACCCTATGGCGGCGCGGTCGCCGACTGGGCGCCGGCGTGCGCGGCGGCGCAGGCGGTGGCGCCCGGCGGCGAACGCGCGTTCTTCGAGGCGAGCTTCGCGCCGCATATCGTGCAAGGCGGCGGCGAAGCGCGGCTCACCGCCTATTACGAGCCGATCATCCAGGCGCGGCGCGCGCCCGACAGCGTGTTCTCCGCGCCGTTGCTGCGCAAGCCCTCCGACATGGTCAGCGTCGATCTCGCTGCGTTTGCGGAAGCCTACGACAACGAAGCGCTGCGCGGCGCGCCGCGGGCGCTGACCGGACGGCTGGTCGGCGACCGGGTGCAGCCGTATCCGCGGCGCAGCGAACTCAACCCCTCGCCGGATCAGGCGTTCGCATGGGCGCATCCGGTCGATGTCTATAATCTCCAGATTCAGGGCTCGGGGCGCATCGCCTTTCCGGACGGCGCGCAGGCGCGCGCGGCGTACGCGGCGCAGAACGGCTATCGCTGGCGCTCCGCGCTCGGCGCCTTGCGCGACAGCGGCGAACTGCCGAGCGCGACGTGGGAGAACTTCCGCGCCTGGAGCGACCGGCGCGGCGCCGCCGCGACGCAGCAGGCGCTCGCGGCCGATCCGTCCTACGTCTTCTTCCAGGAAGAGCAGATCGCCGATCCCAGCGCGGGGCCGCGCGGCGCCGCCGGCGCGCCGCTGACGCCGATGGGCTCGATTGCGGTCGATCCGGCGTTTCATCCGTACGGCGCGGTCGTGTTCGTCGACGGCCAATATCAGGGCCAGCCGTTCCGGCGCTTGCTGGTGGCGCAGGATACGGGCGGCGCGATCCGGCGCGGGCCGTTGCGCGGCGACGTGTTCTTCGGTTCCGGCGATCGGGCCGGCGCCGCCGCCGAGCGCATGAACGCGCCGGCCCGCTGGTGGACCTTACTGCCGCGCGGGGTTCCGGTGGCCTGAAGCTTCCGCTAACGTTGCGGCGAGCGAGGGGTGTTGAGCGGAGGAACCGCCAATGCGCAGCCTCGCGTTTGGCCTGCTTGCACTGTTGACGCTCGGCGGCTGCGCCGCCAGCCACGCCGCCTATTCCACCCATCCGTCGCCGGCAGCCGCCACGCCGTCGATTTCGCGCGAGCCGCCAGGCGCCAACAGCTACACGATGGCCGCGCGCGCGGCGCTGCAAAGCGAGTTGTTCGCGTGCACGATGAACGGCTCGAATATCGGCCAGATCGGCCCGCGCCGCGAGGCGATCGCCTACACGCCCTATATCTACACGCCTGCCGGGCCGCTGCTGCGCAATCCGACCGAAACGGCGTGCCTTTCGTCCGGCTTCGGCTGGCGCGGGCTCGCCGACGGCGGCGAACGCCAGCACAACGGCCTTGATCTCGCCAATCCCGATGGCGGCTTTGTCTACGCCGCCGCCGACGGCTGGGTGCGGTTCGCGAACTGGCGCGGCGGCTATGGCATTGCGATAGAACTCGATCACGGCCGCGGCGTACGCACGTTCTATGCGCACTTGAGCGACATCGACGCCAATCTGCGGCCGGGCGTGTTCGTCGCCGCCGGCCAGCCGATCGCGCGCATGGGCCGCACCGGCAACGCCACCGGCGTGCATCTGCATTACGAAGTGAGCGTCGATGGGCTCACCGTCGATCCGCTCCACTACGGCCGGCCGCCGGACGCGATCATGTAGCGTCAGTCGCCGCGCGGGGCGGGCACGTGCACGCCGCCGCCCGGGCGCTCGCTCAGCGTCTCGCGGCGGCAGCGGAACAGCTCCGCGGGACGGCCGCCGGCGCTGGCGTCGAACTGGCCCGCGCCTTCGACCAGGCCTGTGCGGTCGAGCAGGCGGCGGAAGTTCTGCTTGTGCAGTTCGAGTCCTGAAATCGCTTCGACCAGGCGCTGCAGATGCAGCAGCGTGAACAGTTCCGGCGCGAGTTCGAAGATCACCGGGCGATATTTGATCTTCGCGCGCAGCCGCCCGATCGCGGTGGCGAGGATGCGGCGGTGGTCGGAGACCATCGGATCGCCAAGCCCAGGCGCGGGCGACATCGCCGGCGCCGGCTTGCCTTCGCGGAGCGCCGCATCGCGCGCGGCCTCCGGCGCCAGGCGCGCCTCGTACAGCAGTTCGTAGCGCTCCAGCGCGCGCTCTTCGTTCCAGACTGCGCCGTCGAGCGCGAAGGCGAGCCGCACGCGGGCGCGGCGGTGCGCGGCGACGTCCGCGTCGGACGCCGATTGCGCCCACGTTTTCAGCACGGGCGCGATGGTCTCGTCGATCAGCGCGGGGCGTCCGTTGCGCCAGTCCTCCCAGGGAAAAAAGTCGTACCAGGAGCGCCAGCGCGCGCTGGCGCGGTCCAGCACCGCGCGCGAGGGCGTCAGCGCGAGATAGGAAATGGAAATGACGCGATCGGGGCTCGACTCGATGTCGGCGAGCGGCGTTTCGCGGCCGCGGTCGCCGAACGTGTAAAGCTGTTCGACATAGCCGATGTCGAAGCCGGTCTGCTCCTTCACCCAGCGGCGCAGCGAAAGTTCGAGCGTGCGGTCGCCGGCCGGGTCGAATGGACCGAACGGCAGGCCGGAGACGGCGCCGTCCGCCTCGCGCGTCACCACGACATAAGGCGCATCCTCGGCGACCGCGACGATCACGGCGGACAGGCCGAGGACGACGTGCGGCGTTCCGTTCATCGCGGATCGGCCGCGCCAAGCGGCGCGCAGGAGGGAAGGCGGGCGAACGTCATGAGCCCGGCAGTTTAGGCTGGATCGATCAGCGAGCGGAAGCGCTTGAGGAACGCTTCCTCCACCTCCGCCGTGGCCTTGGGCCTGAGCTTGAGCGCGACCGTGCGCGGCGGCGCGCCGAAATAGCGCTTGGCCTCCGCCTCGGTGAAGCCGGCGAGCTGGGTGGCCTCGAAATAGGCGCAGATGATGTCGGCGCGCTTGATCACGCCTTTCACCGCCGCCGGCATGTGCGCGGGCAGGCCGAAGCGCAGATGGATCGCGCTTTCGAGCTTCGCCTCGAACGCCTTGTAGTCGAGCCCGAGCGCCGCCTTGAAGGGACTGATCATGTCGCCGATCACGTATTCGGGGGCGTCGTGCAGGAGCGCCATCAGCCGGCGTTTCTTGTCCCAGTCCGGCGCGAGCTTGCGGCAGATTTCCTCCACGACCAGCGAATGCTGCGCCACCGAGAAGGCGTGCTCGCCGAGCGTCTGCCCGTTCCAGCGCGCCACCCGCGCGAGGCCGTGGGCGATGTCCTCGATCTCGATGTCGAGCGGCGAGGGATCCAGCAGGTCGAGCCGCCGGCCCGACAGCATGCGCTGCCAGGCGCGCGGCGCCTCGGGCGCCTTTGGAGCTGTACGGGTGGCTCGCGCCATGGGAATCCTTATGATTGCGCCTGGTCAATGTAGGCGGACCGGCCGCCGGACATAAGCGGGTTCGAAAGAAGGAGCACCTGATGATTGGATTGACGCGCGTCGTCTTGAGGCTCGGCCGCAACCCGGAAGCCGGTTTCCCGGACGGGAACGACGACTATGGCTATGTCATCCAGGCGCCGCTGGACTCCACCGGCAAGCTCGACGCTGCGCTGTGGCGGGACAAGAAGGAGCAGTGCACCGTGCGCCGCTTCCAGCCGCAGGAAACGCCGGCGGACGGCTGGCTGCGCCATCGCGGCGACAATTGGTACTTCTGGTACGATGAGGAAGACGAGGGGCCCGAAGAACCCTTGTTCAAGCTCGGCGTCAAGGAATTGCGGCCCGGCGAATATGTCACCGTGCGCGAAGGCGACGGCGACGTGCTGACCTTCCGCGTTACGGAAGCCACGCGCATCTAGCGCCGTCCTTATGGAGCGCCGGCGCCCTCGCCGGCACGGCGCAACCGCTACCGACAAACGCAGGCGCCTGTTCGATAAGGCGCATGCCGGCGAGGGCGCCGGCGCTCCATGCTATTCAGTTCGCCGGCGGCGTTCCGCCCTCCGTCAGCCACCATGGCGCCGGCCGGTCGTCGTGCTCCGCCGCCGCGTAGAGCCAGCGCAGCGCGTCGAGCGCAGCGGGGTGGAACGTGGTCGGGTGCGTCTCTTCGGCGCTGCGGTCGGAGAAACGCAGCGTGACGCGATCGGGCGCGGCGGCCAGCGAATCGCGGACGGCGGCGACGCCGTCGAGCATCGTGCCGCCTTCGTTGGCGATCGAGAGGTAGAGCCGCCGGTCCGACGGCGCGTGCCGGCCGACGCGCTGCGCCGCCGTGCGCGCGAACACGCGATCGTCCCACCAGAGGCTGGGGCTCACGGCGATATAGTCGTCGAACAGCTCCGGCTCGTTCAGGAAGGCGTCGACGATGAACAGCCCGCCCAGGGATTCGCCGATGATGGCGCGGCGCCCGCCGGTTCGGTAACGCGCCTCGACGAAGGGAATGACGTCGTCGCGCAGATAGGCGCGAAAGCGGGCCGAGCCGCCGGCGTTGGGGAACGCCGTCTGAAAGCGCGCATCCGTCGCCGGCGGCGTGAGTTCGGCGATGCGGACGCCGGTTTTGACGCCGACGATGATAAGCGGATCGTAGGTGGCGCTCGCCGCGCCGAACTGGCCGAGGCCGGCGATGTGCGGGAAATCCTGATCGAGGCCGCCGTCGATCAGATAAAGCGCCGTGTAGCGCCGATCGCTCTCTTCGTAGCCCGGCGGCGTCCAGACATTGATCTCGCGGTCCTCGCCCAGCACCTGCGAGTGCAGCGTATAGCTGACGCCGAGCCGGATCGGCGCGCCTTCGCCAGGCGCGGGCGCCTCGGGCGCGCTGGCGCAGGCGGCGGCGAGAAGGGCGAGGGCGGCGAGCAGTCGTTTCATCGGTTCAGGCCTTTGCGGTTTCGAGCGCGGCGCGGTAGCGCCGGCTTCCGGCGAGCGTGCGCCCGTCGTCAAGCGTGATCTCGGCGTCGCCGGACGGCGTCGGTTTGATTGCGGCGATGCGGGCGCGGTTGACCAGCCGCGAGCGGTGGATGCGGACAAAGCCGCGCGGGCCGAGTCGCGCCTCCCAGGACGCCAGCGTCCCGCGCACCAGATGCGTGCGTGCGGCGGTGTGGAACTCGATGTAGTTGCCGGCGGCTTCCACGAACAGCACCTCGGCTGGCGCGAGGAACACCGCCGTCGCCCCGTCGCGGATTTCGATGCGGTCGTCTCCGGACGCTGGCCGCCGCTCGGCGCGGCGGCGGCGCCACCACCAATAAACCGCGGCGATGGCGGCGTAGGTCAGCACGTCCTTGCGCCACTCATAGACGAACGTGCCGAGCACGCCGTCCTTGTCGAAGAAGCCATAATGGGCGCCCACCGCCCAGTAGGCGGTCTCGCGCATGACGAAGATCGCGAGCACGTGGGCTGCCGCGAACGGGACGGTCAGGGCGAAATGGATCAGGCCGACGCGGACGAAATTGTCCTCGCGCGGCGGCCAGCGCCACACTGCCAGTCCGACCAGCGGCGCGATCGCGACGATCACCAGCGCGCTGGTGACCTCCCACAGGATCGGCTCCGACCAGTGGACATTGGCGCCCGACCGGCGAATCTCCGTCAGGTCCGAACTCGCGGTCACGAAGGCGACGGCGATCCCCACCAAGGCGACGACGCCCCAGGGGCCGAGGCCGATGCGGCGCTCGCCGCTCGTCCCGTTTTCGCCGCCGCCGGTCACTTCGGGGTCTCCGCTTGTCCCGGCGGGCCGCCGGACGCGGCGCCAAACTAGCGGCGTCGGCCGGGCGACGGAAGAACCGCCCCATGACCGACCGCCGCTACGACCTCGACTGGCTCCGCATCATCGTGTTTGGGGTGCTCATCCTCTACCACGTCGGCATGTTCTACGTGTCCTGGGACTGGCACGTGAAATCGAGCCGCGCGAGCGCAGCGATCGAGCCGCTGATGCTGCTCTCCAGCCCGTGGCGGCTGACGCTTCTGTTCATGATCTCCGGCGTCGCGACCCGGTTCCTGGCCGACAAGTGCAGCCTTGGGAAATTCACCGCCGCGCGGATGGGCCGGCTCTGGCCGCCGCTCCTGCTCGCGGTGTTCGTGATCGTGCCGCCGCAGGCCTATTATGAAGTGGTCGAGGCGATCCAGGCTGGCGCGCCGCTGACGGTGGACCGTTTCTACCTGCGTTACGTCACTGCCTCGGGCGATTGGTGCGACGCCGACGGCTGTCTGACCACGCCGACCTACAACCATATGTGGTTCGTCGCCTATCTCATCCTCTACACGCTGGCGCTCCTGCCGCTCCTGCCGCTGCTGCGGCGCGCGCCGAAGGCGCTCTCGGCGCTGATCGCCGGGCCGTTTCTGATCCTGACGCCGTGGCTGGTCATGGCGGCGCTGCGCGTGACGCTCCTGCCGATCTTCGGCGAAAGCCATGATTTCCGCACCGACTGGTATCTGCACGCGCTGTATTTCGGCGTGTTCCTGTTCGGCTTCGCGATCGCCAAGCATGAGCCGTTCTTCGAACGCTGCATGCGCTGGCGCTGGCCCGCGCTCGTCATTGCGCTCGCATCCTGGGCGGCGCTGATCGTTTATTTCAACGCGCACCCCGACGGCGTCGATCCGCCGGACTGGCTGCGCGCCACGATGCGGGCCGTGCGCGAACTCGACGCCTGGTGTGCGATCGTCGCCGCCATCGGGTTCGCCCACAAGCATCTGAGCGCGAAGGACGGCCCCGCGCGCCGGCTGCTGACGCAAGCCATCTTCCCCTTCTACCTGATCCACCAGACCGTCATCGTCGCCGCTGGCCACCATCTCGACGCGCTTGCGCTGCCGCTCTGGGTCGAGGCGCCGCTGCTGATCGCGGCCACCGCGCTCGGGTGCTGGCTTTTCTTCGATATGGGGCGTCGGGTTCCCGCCTTGCGCGTGTGGATCGGTTTGCCCTCGAACGCCGGGCCCCCGCGTGCTAAAAATCAAAACACAGCCGAGGGGGCGCGGCAGCCTTCGGGCGGGTGAACCCGCCGGTCGCGGAGCGTGCGATGTTCTTCTGGTTCCTGGTCGCGGTCGCCATCGTCGTGGGGTTGACGCTGCTCGGGGCCTACGTCGCCCGCGGCGACGCCAGCTGGAGCGACGACGGGCCCATGGGCCCCTGGGAGCATTAAGCGCAGCGCCCGGCGAGAGCGTTTTGCTTGCCAGCGGCGCAATCCCGCGCAAGATCGTTGCGGTATGGCAGCGACCTATCTGATCCGGCGCGCGGTCCCGCGCGATTGCGACGGCATCGCCAGGCTCGCCGCTGCGGCGGCTGAGGAGGCCGGCGGCCCCAGTTCGCTCGAAAGCTCGCGCATCAAGGCGCACGGTTTCGGCGCCAACGCGCTGTTCGAGGCCTGGGTGGCGCAGCTCCATGCCGGGCCGCTGATCGCGCACGCCATCATCAGCACCGGCTATGACGTCCGCCGCGCGCGCCCCACGGTCGTGCTCAATGAACTCTATGTCGTCCCCGAGCATCGCCGCGGCGGATTGGCGCGCAAGATGATGTCTGCGATCGCACGCCGCGGGCGCGATCTGGGCGCGCGGGAGTTGGCGATCACGACCGGGGTCGATAATGAGATCGCCCAACGCTTCTTCGCGGCGATCGGCGCGCACCGGCGCCAGGCGGCTGTTTTCATGATGTCGGCTGACGGCATCGAATGGCTCGCTGCGGAGGGGCTCTGAAGTCAAAAGGGGATAGGAATGATCGCGAAACCGTTGCTCAAGACGGCAGCGTCCTGGATCGCCATCGCTGCCTTCGCGGCCGCATGCGCGACGGCGCCGACACAACAGGCCGGGCCCGCGCCTGACGAAGCGGGGGCCTATGTGCAGGCGGCTGAAGAGGAGCTGACGGAAAAGCTCGAATACGCCGCGCGGATCGCCTGGGTGTACAACACCAACATCAACTACGACACCGAATGGCTGCTCCAGCGCTCCGACGCCGAGATGACGGAGACGCTGGTGCGCCTCGCCAGCGGCGCGGCGCGCTACGACGATCTCGATCTGCCCGCCGACACCGAACGCCAGATCAACCTGCTGCGCCTGAGCCTCACGCTGCCCGCGCCGCAGACGCCGGGCGCCGCCGACCAGCTGTCGCAGATCACGACGCGGCTCGCCTCGATCTACTCCACCGGCCGCATCGACTATCAGGGCCGCCAGGTCACGCTCGACGAACTCGAGACGCTGATGGGCACGGAGCGCAATCCCGCCCGCCTCGAAGAGATGTGGACCGAGTGGCACGCGGTCGCCGCGCCGATGCGCGAGGATTACGCCCGCATGGTCGAGATCGCCAACCAGGGCGCGCGCGATCTCGGCTTCGACAATGCCGGCGACATGTGGCTGTCGAACTACGACATGCCGGCCGAGCGGATGGAAGCGGAAGTCGAACGGCTGTGGGGCCAGATGCAGCCGTTCTACGAACAGCTGCACTGCTACGTCCGCGGCCGCCTCAACGCGCACTATGGCGACGCGATCCAGCCGCGCACCGGGCCGATCCGCGCCGACATCCTCGGCAATATGTGGGCGCAGGACTGGTCGGCGCTGATGCCGGTCGTGGCGCCGCGCGGCCAGAACACCTATGACTTGACCCAGCTTTTGCGCCGCGCCAACTACAACGAACGGCGCATGGTGGAGACGGCGGAGCGCTTCTACACCTCGCTCGGCCTCGCCCCGCTGCCGCAGACGTTCTGGGAGCGCTCGCTGTTCGTGCGCCCGCAGGATCGCGACGTCGTCTGCCACGCTTCGGCCTGGGACGTCGACAATGTCGAGGATCTGCGCATCAAGCAGTGCATCCAGATCAACGCCGAGCACTTCCAGACCGTGCACCACGAACTGGGCCACAATTTCTACCAGCGCGCCTACAACCAGCAGCCGCTGCTGTTCCGCAACGGCGCCAATGACGGCTTCCACGAAGCCATCGGCGATTTCATCGCGCTGAACATCACGCCGGAATATCTGGTCGAGATCGGCCTGCTGAACCGCAACCAGATTCCGTCGGCGGCGGCCGATACGCGGCTGCTGATGGAGCAGGCGCTGGCGAAGCTCGCCTTCCTGCCGTTCGCGCTCACGGTCGACCAGTGGCGCTGGCAGGTGTTCCGCGGCGAGACGACGGCGGCGAACTACAACACTGCCTGGTGGGAGTTGCGCGAACGCTATCAGGGCATTCGCCCGCCGAGCGCGCGCGACGAGACCATGTTCGATCCCGGCGCCAAGTATCATATCGCCAACAACGTGCCGTACCTGCGCTACTTCCTTGCGCACGTGCTGCAGTTCCAGTTCTACGAGGCGGCGTGCCAGCAGGCCGGCTGGGAAGGGCCGCTGCACCGCTGCACCGTGTACGGCAATGAGGAGGTCGGCCGGCGTTTCAACGCGATGATGGAAATGGGCCAGTCGCGCCCGTGGCCGGACGCGCTCGAGGCCTTCACCGGCACGCGGCAGATGGATGGCGGCTCGATGGTCCGCTACTTCCAGCCGCTGATGACGTACTTGCAGGAGCAGAATCGCGGCCAGTCGTGCGGCTGGTGAATCGTTTGACGTAAGGCGCGCCCGCTCCTGCGTCAGCAGGAGCGGGCGTTACGTCGGTCACGGCGCGCGCGCAGGGCGGCCGCGCAAGGTTTGAGCGGAGGTGCGCAATGGCGCGTTATGAAAGCATTCTCGGCACTGTCGGCCGCACGCCGATCGTGCGCATCAATCGCCTGGCGCCGCCGGGCGTCAATCTCTGGGTCAAGGTCGAGGCGTTCAATCCGCTGGGCTCGGTGAAGGACCGCCTGGCGCTCGGCGTGATCGAGGCGGCGGAGCGTTCGGGCGAATTGAAGCCCGGCATGACCGTGGTGGAGGCCACCAGCGGCAACACCGGCATCGGTCTCGCCATGGTGTGCGCGGCCAAGGGCTATCCGCTGGTGGTGACCATGGCCGAAAGCTTCAGCGTCGAGCGGCGCAAGCTGATGCGCTTCCTCGGCGCCAAGGTGGTGACGACGCCCGCGGCGCTGCGCGGCGTCGGCATGGTGCAGAAAGCGATCGAGCTGGCGCGCGAACACGGCTGGTACTGGACCCGCCAGTTTGAGAACGAGGCCAACCCGGAGATGCACGCGCGCACCACCGCGCGCGAGATCGTCGACGATTTCAAGGGCGACAGGCTCGATTACTGGGTCACCGGCTACGGCACCGGCGGCACGCTGAACGGCGTCTCGCGCGTGCTGCGCGAGGAAATGCCGAACACCCGGATCGTGGTGTGCGAGCCGGCGGAAGCGCCGCTCCTGTCGAGCGGAGCGGCGCAGGCGCGCAATCCCGACGGCACGCCGGCCGCCGGCCATCCGGCCTGGAAGCCGCACCCGATGCAGGGCTGGACGCCGGACTTCATCCCCAAGCTCACCGGCGATGTCGATCTCGCCCGCGTGCACAAGGTCCTGCAGATCGCCAACGCCGACGCCATGCGCTGCAGCCAGGAGCTGGCGGCCAAGGAGGGCGTCTTCGTCGGCATCACGTCGGGCGCGACGTTCGCGGGCGCGCTGGAGATCGCGCGTCAGGCCGAGCCCGGCGCCAACGTCCTCGCCATGCTGCCAGACACCGGCGAGCGCTACCTCTCCACGCCGCTGTTCGCCGACATTCCGGCCGACATGACGGAAGAAGAGCTGCGCATCTTCAAGTCGACGCCGTACGCGCAATAACGGCCCGCCGGCGCGCGTCACCGCGACGAACAGGTGGCGTGCTGGACTTCGCACGAGGCGCCGCCATAGTCGCGGCACGAGGACAGCGCCCGTTCGCGCGCCTCGTTCTCGTTCGCGGCCCAGTTCGACGCCGCCCAGGCGCCGTCGCCGCTCATGGCGAGCGCGCCGCACGAGTCGCTAAACCAGACCACGCTCCGGCAGTCGGAAGATTCGCAATAGCCGATCGCGGCGCTTTCGGCCTCCGCGCGCGACGTGGCGTTCCAGGACACGCCCCAGCGCCGCGTGCTGTCGGAAATGGCGTAGGCGGCGTAGGTCGTATAGGAGGCCGTCGGCGCCGGCGGCGCGGGCGTATCGTACGACGCGGCCGGCGCCGCGGCCGCATACGGATCGTAATAGGACGGCGCCGGCGCCTCGGCCGCCGGTTCCGCCGGAATCGCGTATTCGCTTTCGGTCGGGTAGTAGTCGTCATAGGCGTAGTCGCGCCCGAAGAAGGGCAGCGAGGCCAAGCCGCCATAGCCGACCGTGGCAAACAGCGCCGCGCTGGCGACGCCGGTGACGATGAAGCCCGCGAACAGCAGCGCGCCGACCGCGCCGGCCGACAGGCCGCCGCCGGCGTGGCCGGTCTCGGCGGAGCGCATCAGCCGCCATGTGCCGCCGGAGGTCTGGAAGCTCGGGTTCATCGCCGCGAACTTCTCGAACTCCGCCGGGAAGCGCTTCTCGGCGAAGGCGATGAGGTCGAAATAGCGCGCCAGCGTGTGCGGCAGCGGCAGCGAAAGCCGCGCCAGGAACGCAAACAGCGAACCCTTCACGCGCTTGTACTGCATGACGATGCCAGCCGGATTGACCGAATAGCCGAGCTGGCGGCCGACCATCAGCTTGTTCATAGCCGAAACCGCGGTCGAGATGTCGCCGTGAATGGCGGCGAGCGCGACGCGGTCGCCGGTGTAGGCGGTGGCGCGGATGTAGGGATAGATGAAGAGGTTGAAGATCAGCAGCCGTTCGGCGAGCGCGATCACCCAGCTCAGCGGCCCCATGCGCCGCTTGGCGCGAATGCGCCCGACGAAGCGGCCGATCAGCCAGCGCAGCTCGTCGTCGGTGACGCCTTGCTCCAGCAGCTCCGAATTGAAGAAGATGGCGCGCCGCGCAAACAGCATGCTGAAATAGGCGTTAAACTCGCCCTGCTGATAGACGAAGATGTCGACGCGCTTGTCCACGCCGATGCGCTCCTTGGTTTCGTCGAGCAGCGCGTGCACGCGCGGGTAATTGTGCTCCGAAACCAGGATGCAGTTGGCGAGGAAATGCGCGTAGATGATCTCGAACGAGAACCACACGACGAAGGCGATCAGCAGCACATAGGCCAGCACGATCCCCATCGAGACGAAGACGGCTGCGATCAGCGCCAGCGAGAGCGGCAGCGCGAACAGCAGCGCCAGCAGGAAACGCGGAAACTCGCGCGGATGCACGCATGCGCGGAATTCCGCAGATGTCATCGCGCCCACCATTTTCATCACCCCTCATGCGCGTTGTCGCTACACTAGTTGACGATTGTGGCGCTGTCATCACAGGTTAAGGCAGGGAGCGCGCGGCGATGGCGGACGTCTTTATCAGCTACAAGAAGGAAGACGCGCCGCTGGCCCGGCGGGTCATCGGGGCGATCGAGGCTGTAGGCTTCACTACATGGTGGGACGACCGCATCGCCCCTGCCGAGCACTGGGACGAGACGATCGAGCGCGAGATCGCCGCCGCGCGTGCGGTTGTCGTGCTGTGGACCAAGGCCTCGGTGAAGTCGCAATGGGTGCGCAGCGAGGCGCAGTTCGGGCTCGATCAGAAAAAGCTGTTGCCGCTGCTGCTGGAGGAGTGCTCGCCGCCGCTGGCGTTCGTGCTGGTGCAGGCGATCAACCTCGCGCGCTGGGATGGCGATATCGAGCACAAATCCTGGCGCAGGGTGACTGCTTATTTGCACGATATTGCGAAGGGCGCGGCGCGCTCCGGCGCCGAGGCGCCGGCCGCCGCAGCACCGCGCGCGGACTGGCGCGGCGCGTTCGGCACGCACGTGAACGGCGAGCCGATCCTGCTCGGTGACACCGTCACCACGGCGGCGCCGACGGGCACCGTGTTCAAGGACGGCGCCGATCTGCCGCTGATGTGCGTGATCGGCGCGGGCGGCTTCAACATGGGTTCGCCGCGCGGCGCGCCCGACAGCCGCGAGAACGAGTATCCGCAGCGCCGCGTCGACGTGAGCAAGTTCGCGCTCGGCGTCTATCCGGTGACGTTCGAGGAGTGGGACGCCGCCCGCCGCGACGGCGCCGTGGCGCACGCCCCGCGCGACGAAGGCTGGGGCCGCGGGCGCATGCCGGTGATGAACGTCTCCTGGAACGACGCGCAGCAGTTCACGCGCTGGCTCTCGAACCGCGCCGGCGTGCGCTATCGGCTGTCCAGCGAAGCGGAGTGGGAATATGCCTGCCGCAGCGGCTCGGACGAAGCGTTCTCGTTTGCGGGCGCGCTTTCGCCGGAACGCGCCGCCTACAAGCTGAAGCGGCCCGCGCCCGTCGGCTCGTTCCCGGCCAACGCGTTCGGCCTCTACGACATGCACGGCAATGTCCGCGAATGGGTGGAGGATTCCTGGCACGACAATTACGTCGACGCCCCGCGCGACGGCATTCCCTGGACCAGCGGCCACAGCGCCATGCACGTCGTGCGCGGCGGTTCGTGGCAGGACGAGCCCTGGTTCCTGCGCTCGGCCGGTCGCGGCCGCGCCAGCGCGCCGGAGCGCTGCAGCTTCATCGGCTTCCGCGTGGCGCGGGATATTGTCTAGAAAATCGCCCCCTATGGACCGCCGGCATTGGTTCGAACAGCGCTTAGGCCGCTTTCTGCACGAAGATGGAGCCGGCGCTGTAGCCGGCGCCGAAGGAGCAGATCAGGCCTTTGTCGCCGGTCTTGAGATCGGCGCGGTGGCTGTGGAAGGCGATGATCGAGCCTGCGCCGGCGGTGTTGCCGTAAACGTCGAGCACGGTCGGCGCCTCGTCCTGCGAGGCCTCGTGGCCGAGCACGCGTTCGGCGATCAGCCGGTTCATGTTCGAGTTGGCCTGGTGCAGCCACAGCCGGCGCATGTCGCTCGGCTTCAGCTCCAGTTCGGCCATGTGCTGCAGGATCATCTCCGAGACCAGCGGCACCACTTCCCTGAACACCTTGCGGCCCTGCTGCGTGATCAGCTTGTCCGGATCGTCGCGATGCGCCTCGTCGGCGCGGTTGAGGAAGCCGAAATTGTTGCGGATGTTGTTGGAGAACTGCGTTTTCAGCTTGGTTCCGAGGATCGCCCAGGCGCCGGGCGGGGCGACGTCGGCGCGTTCGACCAGGATCGCCACCGCGGCGTCGCCGAAGATGAAATGGGTTTCGCGGTCGCGGAAATTGAGGTGGCCGGTCGTCAGCTCGGGATTGACCACCAGCGCCGAACGCGCATGCCCGGCCTTGACGATGTCGTGCGCGTTCTGGATCGCGAACGTCGCCGACGAGCAGGCGACGTTCATGTCGTAGCCGAACCCGCCCGCGCCCAGTTCGTTCTGCACCTCTATCGCCAGCGCCGGGTAGGGGCGCTGCAGCGACGAGCACGAGCAGATCACGGCGCCGATGTCGCCCGGATCGCGCCCGGCGCTCTCCAGCGCCTGCCGCGCCGCGTTCACCGAGGCTTCGGCCATCAGCGAAAGCTCGCTGTTCGGCCGCTCCGGGATGCGCGGAACCATCCGGCTCACGTCGAGCGAGCCCGCCTTGTCGAGCATGTAGCGGTGCTTGATGCCGGACGCCTTCTCGATGAACTCGACGCTCGACGGCAGCAGCGCCGGGCGCGCGCCGGCGGCGATTTCCTCTGCGTGTTCAGCGTTGTAGCGCTCGACATAGGCGTTGTACGAGGCGACCAGCTCGGCGTTGGTGACGGAATCGGTCGGCGTCCAGAGGCCGGTCGCGGAAATGGCAACGGTCAAGGCGGATCCTCAACGCGCTCGTTGCAGCGCTCCGTCCGCGGTTAGACCCCAGGGGCTGAACCGTCAATTACGCTCGCCAGCGGGCAGGCGCGGGACCCGCCCTCCCGCTCAGGCGGCGGGCGCCGGCAGCAGCAGCCAAGGCGGCGGATCGAGTTTCACCGGGCGGTCCTCCACGCTCAGCGGGACAGTAGCCGCCAGCGCCCGGTCCAGCCGCAGCAGCGCGATGGCGCGGCCCTCGGCGCCGCTGCGGACCGCGCCCAGTTCGGCGGCGCCCGCGCGGACCGTAGCGCCCGGCGCCGGCGCCGGCCCGTCGAACGCGATCGGACAGAATTTCTTGCGCGTGGTCGCGCGGCGCTTCATGCGGCTGACGTTCTCCTGCCCGATGAAGCAGCCCTTGTGGAAATCGACGCCGTTCAGTTCGTCGAGCAGCGCCTCGAGCGCGAACACTTCCTCCGCCGCCGCGTCGCGTGCGAGATCGGGCGCGCCGAGACGGATGCGCAGCGCCTCGTATGCGGGCGAACCGTCCGGCGCATCATCGCGCGCCGGCGCAACGGCGCGCCAGCCGAACGCCTCCAGCCGCGGATCGCGGCGCGCGCCCTCGAACGGATGTTCGCTTACAAGCACGCAAAGCCGGCCGCTCACATCCTCCAGCGCCACATCGGCGCGCAGCTTATACATGGAAAGCCGCCGCAGCAGATCGGGCCCGCGCGCCGGGTCGGCGTCGATCAGCACGCCGCCCTCCGGCGCCGCCCACAGCATCATGTCGGCGATGACTTTGCCCTGTGGGCTCAGCAGCGCGCCGTAGAGCACGCCGGCGTCGTCCAGCCGGTCCAGGTTCTGCGTCAGCAGGTTCTGCAGGAAACTGCGGGCGTCCGGGCCGGCGACGCGGATCAGGGTGCGGGGAAGGCGGCAAGCCATGGCGCCCACTTGGCCTTGCCCCGCCGCGCCCGCAACCCCGTACGGCGTGTTGACTTGGCATTTACCCGCCCCAGGCCTAACCGCGGGCGACCATGGCTTCCGTACTTTTCCTGGCGCCGGCCGATCTCGGCGAGGCGGTGCTCGCGACCGGCGCGCTGGCGCGCGCGCTGCGCCGGGGCGACGCGCTGACGGTCGTGTGCGCGCCGGAAGCCGCGCCGCTGTTCCGCGCCGCGCCGGGGCTCGCGGCGGTGCGCGAACTCGCGCCGAACGCCGACGCCGCCGCCAAGTGGCGCCTGTGGGTGGAGTTGGCGCGCCGGCGCTTCGATCTGGTGCTCGATGCGCGCGGCGGCCTTCTCGGCAGGGCCTTGCCGGCCGGGCGGCGCGTGGCGCCGAAGCCCGCCGCCGTGCTGCGCCACCGCACCGAGGACTGGGCCGAGGCGCTGGGCGAGGAGCGGCCGCTCGCGCCGCGGCTCTGGCTCGACGACGCCGCACGCGCCGCCGCCGCCGAGATCGCGCCCGGCGCCGCCCTGATCGTGCTCGCGCCCGGCGGGGCGACGCAGGGCAAACGCTGGCCGGCCGAACGTTTCGCCGCGGCGGCGCGGCGGCTGGCGACCGGGCCGCTCGCCAATGCGCGCGTGCTGGTTTTGGGCGCGGCCGCGCGCGACGCGAGCATCACCCGCGCGATCGTCTCCGGCCTCGACGCCGACGGGATCGCCGCGCTCGACTGTGGCGCGGGCCTCGATCTGCTCGCCGCCGCCGCCCTGATGGAGCGCGCCACGCTCTGCATCGGCAACGACAACGCCCTCGCGCACATCGCCGCCGCCATGGGCGCGCCGACGCTGACGCTGTTCGGCCCCACCGACGAGCGCGTGCGCGCCCCGTACGGCCCGCGCGCGCGGACGCTGCGCGGCCGCAGCCTGGAGGAGATCGCCGCACGTCCGGGCCTGGACGAAGCGCGCGCGATGGGGGATGTCAGCACCGACGCGGTGGAAGCCGCCGCGCTCGAACTGTTGCACGCCGGAGGCCTCAGATGAACGCGCTCGACCTCATCGTGCGTGGCGGAACCATCGTCAATCACGCGGGCGAGGGGATCGCCGACATCGGCGCCGCCGGTGGCAAGATCGCCGTCATCGGCGATCTCTCGCGCTTCTCCGCCGATATCGACATCGACGCCAGAGGCCTGCACGTGCTGCCCGGCGTGATCGACACCCAGGTCCATTTCCGCGAGCCCGGCAATGAGCACAAGGAAGATCTGGAGACCGGGACGCGCGCGGCGGCGCTGGGCGGGGTCACCGCCGTGTTCGAAATGCCGAACACCGCGCCGCCGACCACCACGGCGGAGGCGCTGAACGACAAGCTCCGCCGCGCCAAGGGCCGCGCCCACGTCGATCACGCCTTCTATATCGGCGCCACCCGGGAGAACGCCGACCAGCTCGGCGAACTGGAGCGCCTGCCGGGCTGCGCCGGCGTCAAGACGTTCATGGGCTCGTCAACCGGCACGCTCCTGGTCGGCGACGATGACGGCCTCGATCGCGTGGTGAAGAACATCAGCCGCCGCGGCGCCTTCCACGCCGAGGACGAAGCCCGCCTCAACGCGCGCAAGACGCTCGCCCGCGAAGGCGATTGGACCAGCCATCCCGAAGTGCGCGACGACGAGGCCGCATTGCTCGCCGTGCAGCGGCTCGTCCGCGCCGCGCGCAAATGGGGCAAGCGCGTGCATGTCCTGCACGTCTCCTCCGCCGTCGAGATGGAGTTCCTCGCCACCGCCAAGGACGTGGCGACGGTGGAGACGCTGCCGCAATTCCTCACCTTCGCCGGTCCGCAGATCTACGAACGCCTCAACGGCTTCGCGCAGATGAACCCGCCGATCCGCTACGCGCAGGACCTGGCCACGCTCTGGTCCGTCGGCGTCTTCCAGGGCGTCGTCGACATCATCGCCACCGACCACGCGCCGCATACGCGCGAGGAGAAAGCCCAGCCCTATCCGAAATCGCCGTCCGGCATGCCGGGCGTGCAGACGCTGGTTCCGGTGATGCTGACGCATGTGAACGAGGGCCGGCTGTCGCTGCAGCGCTTCGTCGACCTCTCCAGCGCCGGCCCCCAGCGCGTGTTCGGCATCGAGGGCAAGGGCCGCATCGCGCTCGGCTATGACGCCGATCTCACGCTGGTCGACATGAAAGCGCGCCGCCTCATCCGCGCCGAGGATCAGGCCACGCGCTGCGGCTGGACGCCGTTCGACGGCTTCGAAGCCAAGGGCTGGCCGATCGCGACGATCATCCGCGGCCGGCTGGTAATGAGCGAGGGCGAGATCGTCACACCCGGCGCCGGCGAACCGATCCGGTTCCTGGAGACGATGCAGCCGCAGTGATGCGCGGCTGACATGGGCGCTCCGACCGTTCTGCACGCTTCCCGGCCAAGCATGCGAAGCACGCGTTGAGCCGGGACCGGCGCCCGCGCCGGCCTCCGCCACGCGTGGCGTCGTGCTTCGACAAGCTCAGCATGACGCCAAGGCGCCGCCAGGCCCGCGCCATGGCGGCGTCAGCTCAGCGCGGCGCGGTAGATTTGCGCGTCGTCTTCGGTGAAGCAGCAGAAGATCACGCGCTGGATCTCGGGCGCCTGCTCCAAAGCCTGCTCGCACGCGGCGATGGCGATGGCGCAGGCGAAGCCGCGCGGCCAGCCGTAATTGCCTGCGCCGAGGCACGGAAACGCGATCGATGTGAGGTTGTGCATGCGCGCCAGCTTGATCGCCGACATGTAGCAGCCCGCGAGGCCGGCGATCTTTTGGCCTTCGTCGCCGTCCTCGGCCCATACCGGCGCGGCGGTATGGATGATGTGGCCGGCGGGCAGGTTGAAGCCTGGCGTCAACACTGCTTCGCCTTCGTCCAGTCCCGGCAGGGCGTTGGTGTGCGCGGTGAGGGCGGGGCTGGCGGCGGCGCGGATGGCGCCGTCGACCCCTGTTCCCGGCGCCAGCTGGCGGTTGGCGGCGTTGACGATGACGTCCACCGCCAGCGTCTCGATCCTGCCGACCATCACTTCAAACGGCGCTGCCATGGCGATCCCTGACGCCCGCTTCATGAAGCGCGTGCGGGCTTTGCCAGCATAGCAGCTCAAGCCATATTTGCATCGTGGCTGCGCTTGATCTCATGCCGTTGTGGGCGCGACGTCCGCTGACCGAGGGCGAAACCGCCATCGGCGCGCGCGTGTTCGGCGACGAGATCGCCTGGGAGAAGGTGCGCGTGCTGCAGGCGCCGCCGCAGCTTGGCTTCGGCGCGATGGTGCCGCGCGGGCGCACCATCGTGTTCTCGCGCTGGCGCGCGGTGAACGATTTCGCCGCCGCCCCGGTGGCTGAGCAAGGCTGGTTCGTGCACGAACTGATGCACGTCTGGCAGGCCGGGCGCGGCGTCTTCCTCGCCGGTGCCAAGCTCGGCGCGCTGGGCAAGGCCGCATACGTCTACAAGCCGCAAGCGGGCGCGCGCCTCAGCCGGTACAATATCGAGCGCCAGGCCGAGATCGCGCGCCATCTCTTCCTCGCCCGCTCCGGCGCCCGCGAACCCGGCATGCCGCCGCACGGCTGGCTCGAAGAGATCTGGAAAACGAGGCGATGAAGCGCCGCCGCTCCGGACCGCCGGCGCGTTGCCGGCATGCGACGCTTCCACGTCCCGCCGGCTTTAGCCCTTGTTCAGCGTGAATTCGCCGTTGCGGGCGCGTTCGGGCAGCGTGGCGCAGAAGTCCGCCACCGCGTCTTCGCCGTAGCGGTCGACCATGTCGGTCAGGGCGGCGTAGATCGCCACCGAAGCGACGATCTCGGGCTCCACCTCTTCGGCCAGCGCCTTGTCCCATGCGTCGAGGATCAGGTTCAGCGCGCGCGATTTGCGTTCAGTCTCGTCGTTCACCGGTTTGCGTACCTTGCGCTCAAGCCCCGCGCCACGCGAAGTCCGCGGGCGCGCAGTTCGGCCTCCATCTGCCGGGTTGTAACATCGCAAACCGGGAAGCGCGTTTCCTCGTTGCGATAGCCGCGATTGAAGCCTTCGACCAGGAGCGCATTGTAGCGCGGCTCGCGGTCGATCACGCCGCGCATGTAGTCGCGCCAGCGCTGGTCGCCGCGGCCTTCGCACAGGATGCGCAGGTAATGCGAGCCGCCGAGGATCTCGGACAGCTCGATCAGTTGGCTGCGGTACCATTCCTCGCCGCCGGACGGCGCCTGTTCGGTTTCCGGCGCGTCCTGCTGTTTCTGCGCCGCGGCCGGGGCGGCCAGCAAGGCCGCAGCAACGGCGCAGGCTGCTAAGCGAATCCTCATGGGCGCGCTGCTATCGCTCAAACAGGGCGGCAGTATGGACCCGATTCTCAGCCCGCGTTCACCGCCGGCCTGCGCCCCGCCCACGGCCGCGCCTGTTCCAGTTCGTACGCCAGTTCCAGCAGGCGCCGCTCCTGGCCCTTCGCCGCCGAGAAGTGCGCCCCGATCGGCAGCCCGTCTGACGACCAGCCCAGCGGCACGCTCATCGCCGGCGCGCCGGCGACGTTCTGCAGCGGCGTGTAGCCGACATAATCGTTGAGCGTCTCGAACACGGCCATGCCGCGGGCGCCGCCGATCTGGCCCAGCGGCAGCGGCGGCTTGCCCAGCACCGGCGTGAGATAGACGTCGGCGCTGTCGAACATCGCCGCATATTGGGCTTCGACATTGCGCAGGCGCCCGATCGCCGCTTCGAGCGCCGCCGGGCCTTGCTGGCGCGCGTGCTCGGCAAGTTCCAGCGTCAGCGGTTCGAGCAGCGCATCGAGCGGCGCGCCCGCCGGCGCCTGGCTTTGCACCAGCGCCACCACGTCGGCGGCGCCGCTCGCCCACAGCAGGATGAAGTCCTGGCTGAACTGCGCGCCGTCGATCGGCGCGCGGCGCTCGCGCACCTCGTGTCCGAGCGCGCGGCACAGTTCGGCGGCGTCCTCGACGACACGCCGCACGTCCGCGTCGGGTTCGTGTCCGAGCGCGTTCGGGATGTCGACGACGATACGCAGTCGCTGCGCGCCGGGGCCGGCGACGACGCCGACCGGCGCGAACGCCGCGTCCGCGCCGGTCTGCTCGGTGGCGGCGAGCCAGGCTGCGGTGTCGCGCACGCTGCGGCTGACGCAGCCATTGACGGAGATGTCGATGCCGGCGTCGGGGCGCCCGCCGGCGACGCTGCGGCCGCGCGAGGGCTTGAGCCCGAACAGGCCGTTGCACGATGCGGGGATGCGGATCGAACCGCCGCCGTCGCTCGCGTGCGCCACCGGCACGACGCGTGCGGCCACCGCAACCGCCGCGCCGCCTGAGGAGCCGCCGCTGGAATGGGTCACGTCCCACGGATTGTGCGTGTCGCCGCCGAGCAGCGTTTCCGTCGTCGCGGTGAGGCCGAACTCGGGCGTGGTGGACTTGCCGAACGGCACTAGGCCCGCGGCCAGCAGCGCGTCCATGTAGGGCGGCTGTTCCCGCGGCACGAACCGGGCGAAGGCGCGGCTGCCGTACTTGGTCGGCTGGCCGACCATCGGCATCAGGTCCTTGATCAAGGTCGGCACGCCGGCGAACGGGCCGGAGAGGGGCTCGGCGAGGCGCGCGCGGCCATAGTCGTAGAGCGGCGTGGCGATGAAATTGAGTTCGCCGTTCACGCGCTCGCTGCGGGCGATGGCGGCGTCGAGCGCCTCCTGCGCCGTGATCTCGCCGGCGCGGATGCGGGCCGCCACGCCGGTGGCGTCGAGATCGCCCAGCGCGTCGGACGGTGCGGCGGCGTCCGGCGTCGACGTCGTCTGGCAGGCGGCCAGAACGCTCGCCGTGGCGGTGACGGCAAGCATGGCGCGGCGCGACAGCATGGTCATTCAACTCCCCCCAGTTGGTTTGCTTTGCCGGCGAGACTTGCCCGCGCCTGTGCGCGCTGCAAGCGGAAATGCTTGCCTCCACGGCAAGGCCGCGCCAGAGGCTCGCGCATGAGCCGCGTGCGCGCCGATGTCCTGCTTGTCTCCCGCGGCCTGGCCGAAAGCCGCGCCAAGGCGCGCGCGGCGATCGAAGCGGGCGGGGTGACGGCGGACGGCGCGATCGTGGAGAAGCCGTCCGACCTGCTGCGCGAAGACGCCGCGCTCGAGGCGACGGCGCCGCACCCGTGGGTTTCGCGCGGCGGCGTGAAGCTCGCGGCGGCGCTCGATGCGTTCGGCGTCGACCCGCGCGGGCGCGTGTGCCTCGACGTCGGCGCCTCGACCGGCGGCTTCACCGACGTGCTGCTCGCGCGCGGCGCGGCGAAAGTCTACGCCGTCGACGTCGGCGGCGGCCAACTCCACGCCAGGCTGCGCGCCGACGCGCGCGTCGCGAGCCTGGAGCATACCGACGCCCGCGCGCTCACCCGCGACCACATCCCCGAGGCGCCGAGCCTGATCGTGTGCGACGTGAGCTTTATCGGCGCCGCGAAGGCGCTTGCAGCGCCGCTGTCTCTTGCGGCTGCGCGCGCCGATCTCATTGCGCTGATCAAGCCGCAGTTCGAGGCCGGCCCGCACAAGCGCGCCGTGCTGGATGAAGCGACAGCACGCGCCGCCGGCGAACAGGCGATCGCCGCGCTCGACGGCCTCGCCGGCTTTGCGCGCCTCGCCGCGATCGACTCCCCCATCCGCGGCGGCGACGGCAACCTCGAACTGCTGCTGCACGCGCGCCGCTCCCCCGCACGCGGGAGAGGCGGCGACCCCGGCGCAAAGCAAGGGGCGACGGAGGGGTAAGTCCGCCTGGCGATGCGCCCTCAGTCATCACGCTGCGCGTGCTGACAGCTCCCCCCGTAAACGGGGAGCAAATTGGCAAAAAATCGCCCCGGCGTTTCCGCCGGGGCGAGGCGCTGTACGAGGGTTCGTACTATGGAGAAGGTTAGCCGGGCCGCCACTGGCCGTCGGCGCCGCGGCAGAGCCAGGCGTCTTCGCGAGACTCGCGGCCATAGCGGTCGCGGGTGACGATTTCGCCCATGCGGCACTCGCGGCCGTAGCGGTCGTCGCCGCGCGCGTAGCGATCGTCGCCATAGGGGCCGCCATAGAGATCGTCGCCGCCATAGGCCGGATGCTGGGCCGGGTATTGGGCCTGGCCGTAATAGGGATCGTAGTCGCCCTGCGGGACCTGGCCGCACTGGGCCGTGCTGCGCCCGATGGCGCCGCCGGCGGTCGCGCCGACGACCGCGCCCAGCAGCGCGCCTTCGCCGCGCACGCCGCGGTCCGCCACCTCGCGTCCGAGCACGGCGCCGATGAGGCCGCCGATCACTGCGCCGCCCGCGGTGCGGTTGTTGCGCGAGGCCTGGCATTGCTGCTGGTTGGCGACGTGCGCGTCATGATAGGCGCGGTACTGCTGCGCCGACGCCGGCTGCGCGCTGACCAAGGCTGTCGCCAGGGCCGCGGCGGCGAGGAAAGCTTGACCTTTCATGGTGCGCTCCTGTCTGTCGGGCGTGAGAGAAGCAAAATCAGTCTGAACGGCACATGAAGCGTACGAACCGCCTCGCCCGAGGCCGCCCTCACCAGGCGCGCCAGGCCCGGAAGGGCGCGTCCCCGGCGGTCCCGGAGGAGCGCGAACTCCTGGTCACGGCCATGGGCGCGAGGGGCGACGCCACCGCGGACGGGCCGGAAGGGGTGATCTACGTCCCCCACGCCCTGCCGGGCGAGCGGCTGCGGGCGCGGGTGAGCGGCGGCCGGGCCGAGATCATCGAACTGCTGGAGCGCAGTCCCGAGCGGCAGGAGGCCTCCTGCCGCCATTTCGGCCGCTGCGGCGGCTGCCAGCTGCAGCACTGGCGGGAGGCGCCGTACCTCGAATGGAAGCGGATGCAGGTGGCCGAGGCGCTGGGCAAGCGCGGTCTCGGCGGCGCCGAAGTGGCGCCCACGATCCCGGCCTGGGGGCAGGGCCGGCGCCGCGCCGCCTTTCACGCCGCGCGCCAGAGCGGCCAGGTCCGCGTCGGCTTCATCGAGCGGGGCGGCGCGCGGTTGACGCCGATCGCGCAGTGCCCCGCGCTTGCGCCGCCGCTTGAAGCCCTGGCGCTGAACCTCGCGCTGCTCGCGGAACTGGCGCTGCCCGCGCGCGGCGAGATCACCATCCACTGCCTGCTCGCCGACGCCGGCGTCGACGTCGCGATCAAAGGCGCCGGGCGCGCCGAGCTGCTGCACCGCGCCGCGCTCGAAGCGCTGAGCGCGATGGCCGAGCGGCTCGATCTGGCGCGCCTCTCCATCGACGGCGAGCCGATCGTCGAGCGCCGGAAGCCGCTGCTGCGCATGGGCAAGGCTTTGGTCGCGCCGCCGCCGGGCGCGTTCCTGCAGCCCACGGCGCTGGGCGAGGAGACGCTGGCGCGTCTCGCGCTCGACGGGCTCAAGGGCGCCGCGCGCGTGATCGATCTGTTCTCCGGCATCGGCACGTTCGCGCTGCGCGTCGCCGAGCAAGCCGAAGTGCTGGCGGCGGAGGCCGACGCGGAGATGCTCGTCGCGCTGAAGAAGGCCGCCGACGGCGCTGGCGGCGCGCTGAAGGAGGTCACGACGCTGCGCCGCGATCTCTTGCGCACGCCGATGTCGAGTCTCGAAATGAAGAAGTTCGACGCCGCCGTGATCGATCCCCCGCGCGTGGGCGCGCGGCTGCAGGCCGAACAGATCGCCCGCGCGCCGATCCGCAAGCTCGCCTACGTCTCTTGCGATCCGGGCTCGTTCGCGCGCGACGTGAAGGTGCTGGTCGAGCACGGCTTCACGCTGACGAAGATCACGCCCGTCGATCAATTCCGCTGGAGCCCGCACGTGGAAATCGTGGGGACGATGGAGCGATGAGCGCGCTCGCCGTGGACCGCCGGCGTCCCGCCAGCATGCGCCGACGTGACGAGGCGAAGCGCCGGCCGGCGAGGACGCCGGCGGTCCATAAGGCGCTTGCTCTATGACCAAGACCACGCTGCTCGACTATCGCCACTCGCGCCGCAAGCGCGACGCCGAAGCGGACGCCAAGCCGCTGGAAGAGGGCTATTGGCGCAAGAAGAAGCTCACCGAGATGAGCGAGCGCGAATGGGAGGCACTGTGCGACCGCTGCAGCAAGTGCTGCGTCATCTCGATCGAGGACGCCGACACCGGCCAGATCTTCCTCACCGACGTCTCCTGCAAGCTGTTCGACACCAAGACCTGCGGTTGCAGCGACTACGAGAACCGCAAGAAATACGTGCCCGATTGCGTGAAGCTCACGCCCAAGAACGTGCCGAAGCTCGACTGGCTGCCGCGCACCTGCGCCTATCGGCTCGTGAGCGAGGGCAAGGATCTGTACTGGTGGCACCCGCTCGTGTCGGGCGATCCCAACACCGTGCACGTCGCCAAGGCCTCGGTCCGCAACCGCACCCGCCCCGAAGGCCGCCTCAAAATGCCCGGCCTGATCAAACGCATCACCCGCTGGCCCACGCCGCTGGAAAAACCGCCGGCGAAATACCGCAAGCCGAAACGCAGGAAGAAGTGACCCCCGCTCCCCGGACGCACCCCCGGCGAAAGCCGGGGTGCGATCCGGGCCCCAGGGGTTGAAGCGCGCTGCGGTTCGCCCCTGGGGGCCCCGGCTCTTCGCTGCGGCTGCGGGCCGGGAAGCGGGGGGCGACATTGCGCGCGCTCCTGCGGGTGGAGGCGCGCGCCGATGCCGGCTACATTCAGCGCCATGTCCCTCAAGCGCGATATTGGCCGCGCCCGTTACGCCGCCGCGCAAGGCGCGCGCGTGGCTTGGTACATGAGCCAGTACATGCTGGCGCGGCGAATCTCGGGGCCGTTCAACCGGCCGGGCGAGCCCAGGTTTCAGCCGCAGGCGCCGGAGGGCGACGCCCGGCGTATCCGCGCCGCGTTCCTCGATCTCTTCGCCAGGGACCGCGCCAATATCGAAGCGGGGCTTTATCCCGCGCCGAACGACGTGCGGCTCACGCGCGCGGTCTCGGCGCTGCGCAATTCGGCGAACTTCTTCCTCGATCTGCCGAACGTGGATCAGCGCCGGCTGGAGCGGCGCGGCGCGGACGTGCGCGAAGCGGCGGAGAGCGAGGGACGTTTCCCCGTCTATTATCTGCAGAACTTCCACTACCAGACCGGCGGTTGGCTGAGCCAGGACAGCGCCAGGCTCTACGACACGCAGGTCGAGATCCTGTTCGGCGGCGCCGCCGACGCGATGCGCCGCATCGCCCTCGGCGCGCTGGCGCGCGCCATCCGCGGCACGGATCAGCGGCGCGTGAAGCTCCTGGACATCGCCAGCGGCAACGGCCGCTTCCTGCGCCAGGTGCTGACGGCCTTCCCGCGCATCCCCGCGACCGGCCTCGATCTTTCGCCCGCCTACTGCGCCGAAGCGCGCAAGCGGCTTGCGCATTGGCCGCAGGTGGAGATCGTCAACGGTGCGATCGAGCAGGCGCCGTTCGAGGACGCGAGCTTCGACGCGGCGACGTGCGTCTATCTGTTCCACGAACTGCCGCCGCGCGTGCGCCGCGAAGCCGCGCGCGAGATCGCCCGCATCGTGAAGCCCGGCGGCGTGTTCGTGCTGGCGGATTCGATCCAGACCGGCGACGCCGCCGACCTCGACCGCATGCTCGAATACTTCCCGGTCGGCTTTCACGAGCCGTATTTCGCGTCCTACCTGAAGGAGGACTTCGCCGCGCTGTTCGGGGAAGCCGGGTTCGAGTTGGAAGAGGTCGAACGCGCGTTCCTGACCAAGGTCACGCGGTTCCGCAAACGCTGAGCCTGTTAGAGGCTGGCCGCCCGCGCCTTGCCGAGCGTTGCGCCGGCGGCGAATTCGCCGGGCGCCGGTTTCGCCGCCACGCGCATCGGCGCGAACGGGTCGTCCGGCCCGCCGAGCAGCTCTTCCGTGGTGAAGCTGTAGTCGACCGGTTCCGCCGCAGGCGCGGCGAGCGGCGCGAGGCTGAGCGGTTGCGCGCGCACCACTGGCTCGGACGGAGCAAGGCGCGCCGGCGCTTCCATCGCGTAGGCGACGCCGCCGTCGTTCCAGTTCGGCGCGGCGCCGGTGAACACGGCGTCCAGGCTGCTGATGGTGGAGGCGAAGATCAATGCGAACGTCGCCGTCGCCAGCACGCCCTCGCGTCGCGCCGCCCTGCGCCACGCACGCGCGATGAAGCCGCAGGCGCCGTTCAGCGCATATGTTGCGAAGCGGAGAGGAGAGGGGCGCTCAGTCATCTGCGGTTCCGGACGTATCGTTCCCGTAACGGGTCGTCAGGCGAATCGCCGAGGCTCCACGTTACGAGCCTTCGCGGCGTGCGCCAAATGTCGAAAACAAAATGTTCAGCGCCCGGTCTGGCCGCGGTGGCGCAGCTTGGCGTCGGCGAGCACGCAGGCGAGCATCGCTTCCGCCACCGGCGCGCCGCGAATGCCGACGCACGGATCGTGGCGGCCCTTGGTGCTCACCTCGGCGTTCTGGCGGTCGCGCGTGATCGTGCGGCGCGGCGTGAGGATCGAGGAGGTCGGCTTGATGGCGATGCGCGCGACGACCGGCTGGCCGGTGGAGACGCCGCCGAGCACGCCGCCGGCAGCGTTCGAGAGGAACACCGGCTCGCCGTCATTGCCGGCGCGCATCTCGTCGGCGTTCTCGACCCCGGTCAGCTCCGCCGCCGCGAACCCCGCGCCGATCTCGACGCCTTTGACCGCGTTGATGCTCATCATCGCGCCGGCGATTTCCGCGTCGAGCTTGCCGTAGATCGGCGCGCCCCAGCCGGCGGGAACGCCGGCTGCTTCCACCTCGATGACGGCGCCTACCGAATTGCCGTCCTTGCGCGTCTCGTCGAGCAGCGTTTCCCACTGTTTCGACGTCTCCGCGTCGGGGCACCAGAACGGGTTGTTCTCGGTCTCGCTCCAGTTCCAGCGGGCGCGGTCGATGGCGATCTTGCCGATCTGCACCACGGCGGCGCGGATCTGCACGCTTTCGCCCAGGATGCGCCGCGCCACCGCGCCCGCCGCCACGCGCGCCGCCGTCTCGCGCGCCGAGGAGCGCCCGCCGCCGCGATAATCGCGCACGCCGTATTTGGCGTCGTAGGTGTAGTCGGCGTGGCCGGGGCGGTAGAGATCGCGGATTTCGCCATAGTCCTTGCTGCGCTGGTCGAGGTTCTCGATCATCAGCGAGATCGGCGCGCCGGTTGTGATGGGTCCGCCGGTGCGGTCGTCCTCGAACACGCCGGAGAGGATTTTCACTTCGTCCGGTTCGCGCCGCTGGGTGACGAAGCGGCTCGTGCCCGGCGCGCGCCGGTTCAGCCAGTACTGGATGTCGGCGCCGCTGAGCGGCAGTCCGGGCGGGCAGCCGTCGACCACGCAGCCGAGCGCCGGCCCGTGGCTTTCGCCCCAGGTGGTGACGCGGAAGAGGTGGCCGAACGTGTTGTGCGACATGCACTGCTGTCAGTGGCACAGGCGCCGCCGGCGGGCAACGCGTTCCGGCGTCGCCGATTATGATCGCCGCTTGCGCCTGCGGCTCGATGGCTCACGCGCGGCCGTTCGGATGCGGCGGCCGGACGTGCTAGGCTGTCGCATACGTGGAGATGCCCTTGTCCGGCGACGACCTCATTCCTCCTTCACCGAAATACGATCCGGCCGGCGCGCCGCCGCCGGACGATGTGGCGCTGTTCGCCGAGACCGAGCCGTTCGCGCTGTTCGAGCGCTGGTTCACCGAGGCCAAGGCGAAGGAGCCCGGCGATCCCAACGCCATGGCGCTGGCGACGGCGGACGCCTCCGGCTTCCCGGACGCACGCATGGTGCTTCTCAAGGGCGTCGATCGCACCGGCTTCGTGTTTTACACCAACGGCGAGAGCGCCAAGGGCCGCCAGCTCGAAGCCAATCCGCGCGCGGCTGCGGTGTTCCACTGGAAGAGCATCCGCCGCCAGGTGCGCGTGCGCGGGCCGATCGAGCGCGTCAGCGCCGAGGAGGCCGACGTCTATTTCCGGAGTCGCGACCGCGGCGCGCGCCTCGGCGCCTGGGCCAGCAAGCAGTCGCGCCCGCTCGAGGATCGGCTCGCGCTCGAAAAGCGCATCGCCGAGTTCGCGGCGAAGTTCAGGCTGGGCGAGGTGCCGCGGCCCGATTATTGGGGCGGCTACCGGATCGTTCCGCTGGCGATCGAGTTCTGGCGCGACCGTCCGTTCCGTCTGCACGACCGCCTGGTGTTCACGCGCGAGAGCGCCGGCGCGGCTTGGGCCAAATCGCGGCTCTATCCTTAACGCTTCCTTCAGCGGCGCAGTTCGAGCCTTGGCCTACGGGTGGATGTGGCTGCGGGGAGCGAGGCATGCGCCGGCTCGACATTGCCATGACCGCTCTGGCGCTGCGGATTTCGCCCCGCAAACCGCCGGATTGCGAACGCCTGCTCGCGCCCGCCTGGGATGAGCCCAACGCGGCGTGGCTCGACCGCACCGCCATTTCGCAGCAGCGCGCCGCGCTCATCGCCTCGCTCTGGCCGGAGCCGGCGCGCCAGTGCGTCGCCGCGCCGGTCTTTCTGCAGCTGCCCGCGCCAGCGGTCTTTGGCGCTGTTTTCCAGGTGAGCGCGTCTTTGTACGGCGCCGGCGATGCGCGCGCCCTGCAATCGAAGCTGGCGAGCGCCTTTCCGGCGCCGCCCCCGACACGCGAAACCGCCGCGCGCGCGGCGTGAGATATTTGCCAGCCAGCCGCCGGCCCGCTTAAATCGCCGCAACGAAGTATCGGGAGGCGCTCAATGCTCGGGCTCATGCAGGACTGGCCGCTGACGGTCGACCGGATCCTGGACCACGCGAAAATCAATTTTCCCCGCCGGGAGGCGGTCACGCGCAGTGTCGAGGGGCCGATCTCGCGCACCACCTACGGCACCGTCTGGCGCCGCGCCAAGCAGGTGACGAACGCGCTGATCGAGCGCGGCATCCGGCCGGGCGACCGGGTCGCCACCTTGGCCTGGAACACCGAGCGCCACCTCGAGGCCTGGTTCGGCACGATGGGCATGGGCGCGGTGCTGCACACGGTGAACCCGCGCCTGTTTCCCGAACAGATCGCCTGGATCATCAACCACGCTGAAGACCAGGTGCTCTTCTTCGACACCACCTTCGCGCCGATCGTCGACAAGATCGCCCCGCATCTGAAGACGGTGAAGACCTTCGTCGCGATGACCGACCGCGACCACGTGCCGAAGTCGGAAGTGACGCATTTCGTCGCCTATGAGGACTTCATCCACGGCCATGCGCAGGAGGCGACGTGGGGCGGTTTCGATGAGAACACCGCCGCTGGCCTCTGCTACACGTCCGGCACGACGGGCGAACCCAAGGGCGTGCTCTATTCGCACCGCTCCAACGTCCTGCACGCGATGGCGGCGAATCAGGCCGACGTGTTCGGCTGCGGCGCGTCGGACGTGGTGCTGCCGGTGGTGCCGATGTTCCACGCCAACGCCTGGGCGATCGCGTTCGTCGCGCCCATGTGCGGATCCAAGCTGGTGATGCCCGGCGCAAAGCTCGACGGCGCCAGCATCTACGAACTGTTGGAGACGGAGAAGGTCACGTTCACCGCGGCCGTGCCGACGGTATGGCTGATGCTCTTGAACCACATGCGCGAGCACAATCTGAAGCTCTCGACGCTGAAGCGCGTCGCCATCGGCGGTTCGGCGGTGCCGGAAGCGGTGCTGCGCGCGTTCGAGGAGGATTACGGCGTCGAAGTCATCCATGCCTGGGGCATGACCGAGATGAGCCCGATCGGCTCGATCGGCAAATTGCTGCCCGAGCACCATGCGATGGACCATGAGAGCCGGATCAGGGCCAAGCTGAAGCAGGGCCGTGCGCTGTTCACCGTCGACATGAAGATCGTCGACGACGAGGGCGCGCCGAAGCCTCACGACGGCAAGGCGTTCGGCCGCCTCCTGGTGCGCGGGCCGGCGGTTGCGCGCGCCTATTTCAAGAACGCCGGCGCGCGCAACGACAAGGGCGAGTGTCTGGAGCCGGACGGGTTCTTCGACACCGGCGACGTCGCCACGATCGACGAACTCGGCGTCATGCAGATCACCGACCGCGCCAAGGACGTGATCAAGTCCGGCGGCGAGTGGATCAGCTCGATCGACATCGAGAACATCGCCGTCGGCGCCGAAGGCGTCGCCAACGCGGCGGTGATCGGTGTGGCGCACCCGAAATGGGACGAGCGTCCGCTGCTGATCGTCGAGCCCAAGCCCGGCGCCGAGCCGACGCGCGAGCAGCTGCTCGCGTTTATCGACGGCAAGATCGCCAAGTGGTGGATGCCCGACGACGTGGTGCTGGTGGAGAAGATCCCGCTCGGCGCCACCGGCAAGATCAACAAGCTGGCGCTGCGCGAGATGTTCAAGGACTACAAGCTGCCGAGCGCGCAGGCGGCGGAGTAGGGCCAGCGAAAAACGGCTCCAGGCCGGAGCCCGGAGCCGTTCTCTTTTGCCTGAACCTTGGATATTTCTATCTTTTGGCTCAAGCGCACGGACAACGGCGCAGGCGCGCGTTCGTTCCCTTGGGCGCAGCGAAAAAGATCAGTCCGCCAGCCAGTATTCGCTGTCGACGCAGGGCGGCCCGTCGCAGACGACGCGGCCGAGTTCCACCAGGCGGATCATGTGCGCCAGCACCGAATGGCAGGCCGCCGGGTGCAGCCGCTTGTCCACGTCGGCGTAGATCACGCTGACCATGTCCTTGATCGCATGCAGCCCGGCCTGGAGTTGGACGACGATCTGCGCTTCGCGTTCGAGGCGGTGCTCGATGAACGCCTCGACGAACGGGACGACTTCGCGCACCGGCGGGCCGTGCGTCGGCCACAGCGTGGCGTAGCCGCGGTCGCGCACTTTCTCCAGGCTTCGGAGATAGTCGGTCATGTTCCCGTCGGGCGGGCCGATCACGGTGGTGGACCAGCCCATGATGTGGTCGCCGGGGAACAGCGCGTTCTCTTCGAGCAGCGCGAAGGCCATGTGATTGGCGGTATGGCCGGGCGTGAACACCGCCTCGATGGTCCAGCCGGAGCCGGAGAAGCGCTCGCCGTCCTGCACGTCGACGTCCGGCTGGAACAGGCGGTCGTCGCCGGCCTCGAGCCGCAGGTCGTCGCACTCGCTCGGGCGCGGCGGCAGCATGCTGGCGTACACCCTGGCGCCGGTGCGCGCCGCCAGCGGGTGCGCCGCGGGGCTGTGATCCATGTGGCGGTGGGTGACGAAGATGTGCGTCACGCGCTCGCCCTCGACGGCGCGCAGCAGCGCGTCGAGATGCCCCGGCGTATCGGGTCCGGGATCGATCACCGCGACGTCGCCGCGGCCGACGATGTAGACGCCGGTGCCGAAATACGTGAACGGGCCGGGATTGTTCGCCACCAGCAGGCGGATCAGCGGGCTCACCGCCTGCGCCTGCTCGTAGTCGAACGCCATCTCGCGGACGAAGGGGATCTTGGCCGCCATGGCCCTGACCTTACTCGCCGCGCACGAATCTGCGGAAGGCGTCGCGCATGGCGTAGGTCGCCTTGATCTTGTCCGGCAGATTCAGCCCGATCGGAGGCCCCATGTCGGTCTTGTTGGCGTCGACGATGTAGAGCTTGCCGTCGGTCCGGTCGCGGAGCACGTCCACGCCGCCCCATTCCAGGCCGATCTCGCGGGCGAAGGCGCCGATCTGATCCAGCTCCTCGGGGCTGAACATCTCTTCCGGCGCTCTGAGCAGCACTTCCGTGTTGGTGTTGAGAAAGCGTTTGGCGACCTGGCGGCGCTTGATGAAAACGACGACCGGTCTGCCGCCGATGGTCGAGGTGCGCAGGTCCTCCACCAGATCGAGATTGCCGGGCACGCGGTTGTCGATCACGCGCTGGTAGACCCGCCCCGGCGTGGGCTGGGTCGGGCACTGGACGATGCGGCCGTCGTGGGCGGCGTTGATCTCGGACTTCTCCACCGCCGGGCCGGCATAAGTCTGCGGATCGATCGCCAGGCGGTTGCCGAACGCGGCCTCGCAGGCGCGCGCGACGTTGGTTTTCGAGACATCGCGGCAGCCGAAATTCACCAGTTTCACGCCGGGCTTGAGCTTCGTCGGCGGATCGTTCGGACAATAGGTGGCGTCCTCGAAATGCATCACGACGTCGGCGGTGGCGGCGTCCTTAACCAGCTTCGCGCCGGCGGCGCGCGACACCGCCCAGACCAGATACCAGGGCCGCGCCCGTTCGGGCGTGAAGGCGATGGTGAAGCGCGGCGTCAGCGGTTCGATCCGGTGGGCGGCGAAGAAATAGCGAAACCACGCCGTCACCTGCGCCAGGACGGAAGGAGAGTAGGGAACGCGCGCGCCGGTCTTGCGCACGGTGAGCCCGGTCAGGCCGAATTCGAAGTCCTTGAGCCAGACCGAGCCTGAGGTCTGGAAGACGCGGGGCGTGGCGTCGGTCACGGGTCAGACGCCTCGCGGCCCGGCGCTTGCAGAGCAGCGCCGTATGGATGCCGTGTTCGCCATCTGCATGTTTGCATTGGATCGCGTGCGCACTGTGCTGCTCGCCCTGTCCTTGATCATTATGGTGAAGATCGTCTGGCTGCTGATCGCGGCCTAAATCAGGTCTTCGGCGCCAACGTATCGAGCGCCCCACGCGCCCCTTCCAAGTCGTACCCTGCCTTGGCCGCCAACGCGACGATTTCGTTTGGCCGCAACTCTCCCCGCAGGGCCTCAGCCAGAGCCCATGCCATTATTGAGCGTCTGCCGGTTCGGCAATAGGCCAGGACAGGGCGTCCCTGGGTTTCGTCGAGGAGCGCGGCGGTGTCGGCCACCGCGCCCGGCGGCGGCGGCCCGGTGAAGGGGATGCAGCGCAGCTCGATTCCCGCCGCCCGGGCTGCGGCCTTCAAATCGGCGAGGCTCGGCTGGCCCGGTTCCTCACGGTCGGGCCGGTTGGCGACGATCATACGGTAACCCTCTGCGGCCGCACGGGAAATATCCTCCGGCTGGAGCTGTCCAGCGACGGCGAAGCGCGGCGTGACGCGTCGGAACTCGGTCATATTGCAGCCACGTTGACACGGCCTGTCACAGAAGCAAGGTTTCGCGCGCGTCGCCGGCGGGGGGTCGGTGCAACCAGGACGTAGGGATGCTCGCTCAAGCCGTTCGGCGCCTGCTCTTCGCTATCCCAACCCTTCTTGCCATCGTCGCGGCGGCCTTCGTGCTGATGCATCTGGCGCCGGGCGGGCCGTTCACCAAGGAGCGGCAGATGCCGCCCGAGATCGAGCGGCGGCTGCTGGCCGAATACAAGCTCGACCTGCCCATCCACGAACAGCTCGGCCACTACATCCTCGGCCTGGTCCAGGGCGATCTTGGCCCGTCCATGACCTACAAGGACAAGGACGTCGTCGACATCATCGCCGAAGGGGCGCCCACCAGCGCCATCCTGGGGCTCAGCGCGATGGCGCTCGCCCTGCTGGTCGGCGGCGGCCTGGGGGTCATGGCCGCGCTCAGGCAGAACAAGGCGCAAGACTACGTGGTCATGGCGCTGGCGATCGCGGGAGTGTGCCTGCCGCCCCTTGTCGTCGGCCCGCTGATGCAGCTCTTTTTCGGGGTGCAGTGGGGGATATTGCCGTCCCAGGGGCTGCACCGCGACGAGTTCGGCCTGATCTACCTCATCCTACCGGTGGCGACGCTTTCGCTGCCGCTGATCGCCATCGTCTCGCGGCTGATGCGCGCCTCGATGATCGAGGCGCTGCGCTCGAACGCGATCCGCACCGCCCGCGCCAAGGGCCTGCCCGAGGCGCAGGTGATCTGGCGCCACGCGCTGCCGATCGCGATGCTGCCGATCGTATCCTATGCCGGCCCCGCGCTCGCTGGCGTCATGGCCGGCTCGTTCGTCATCGAAACCGTGTTCCAGCTGCCCGGCATCGGCAAGCAGTTCGTGCTCGCCGCGCAGCAGCGCGACTACACGCTCGTGATGGGCGTGGTGCTGATCTATTCGTTCCTCATCATCGTCCTCAATCTCGCGGCGGACCTAGTCTATCGCGTGCTCGATCCGAGGTCCCGCACGCCATGAGCGACATCCTTCTCGACGACGTCCCGCCGCCGGCCGCCGTGAAGGGCCGCTCGCTGTGGGAAGACGCGCGCCGGCGCCTGATGCGCAACCCGGCGGCGGTGACGAGCCTTTATGTCGTGGCGATCCTCGTGCTCGCCGCCGCGTTCGGCCCGATGCTGTGGGTGCACAAGGTCGACACCATCTTCCGCGACAGCGTCGCCATCGCGCCCACGTTCGAGAACCTGCACCTGCTCGGCACCGACACCGAAGGCCGCGACATGGTCGCGCGCACGTTGTTCGGCCTGCGCATTTCGCTGCTGGTCGGCCTCGCCGCAACCGTGGTGGCGCTGACCATCGGCGTCGTCTGGGGCGCCATCGCCGGCTTCATCGGCGGCTGGGTCGACGACGTGATGATGCGCATCGTCGACGTGCTCTATTCGATCCCGTTCATCTTCTTCGTCATCGTGCTGATGACGGTGGTGCAGACCGACAGCCCGATCACCAACCTGCTGCTGATCTTCATGGCGATCGGCGCGGTCGAGTGGCTGACCATGTCGCGGATCGTGCGCGGCCAGACTATCGCGCTGCGCAAGAAGGAATTCGTCGAGGCCGCGCGCGCGGCGGGAGCAAGGCCGCTCGAGATCGTGTTCCGCCACATCGTGCCGAACGTGCTGGGCCCGGTCGTGGTGTTCGCCACGCTCAACATTCCGGTCATCATCCTGGCCGAGAGCTTCCTCTCGTTCATCGGCCTGGGCGTGCAGGAGCCGCTGACCTCGCTCGGACGGCTCATCTCCGACGGCGCGCGCCAGATGATCAACGCGCCGTGGATGCTGATCACGCCGGCCGTGACCATGCTGATCACGCTGCTGGCGCTGAACTTCCTGGGCGACGGCCTGCGCGACGCGCTCGACCCGAAAGAACGGTGAGGCAACCCCGGCGCGCGCCCGCAGCGCGCCAGCTGGAGAGAGAAAGATGGCGTTCTGGACCAACCGCAGATCCTTGCTCGCCAAGGCCGGCGGGCTCGCCGCCGCCGCCTCGCTCGGCGCCTGCGCCAACGCCAAGGTGGTCGGCTTCGACAAGGCGCGCCGCTCGCTCGACATCGCCAATCAGGGCGAGCCGCTGTCGCTCGATCCGCACAAGGCCTCGGGCACCTGGGAGAACAACATCATCGGCAACATGCTGATCGGCCTCACCACCGAGAACGCGAAGTCGGAGCCGGTGCCGGGCATGGCCGAACGCTGGGAGACGAGCGAAGACGGGCTGATCTGGACCTTCTATCTGCGCCGCGCGCAATGGTCGGACGGCGAAGCCTGCGACGCCCACGATTTCGAGTTCGCGTTCAAGCGCATTCTCGATCCGGCCAATCTGGCCGAGTACGCGGCGATCCTTTACCCGATCAAGAACGCGCAGGCGGTGAACAGCGGCGAGCTGGCGCCGAGCGAAGTCGGCGTGCGCGCGATCGACGATCTGACGCTGGAGATTCAGCTCGAACACCCCGCGCCGTACTTCCCGCAGATTCTCAAGCACTACACCGCCTATCCGGCGCCGAAGCATCTGGTCGAGCGCCACGGCGACGACTGGGTGCAGCCGGAGAACATCGCCGTCAACGGCCCGTACAAGCTGGTGAAGTGGTGGTCGAACTACATCGTCCATCTCGAGCGCAATCCGAGCTTCTACGACGCGCCCAACGTCGTGCTGGAGCATCTTTACTTCTACCCGTCGAACGACGTGAACGCCGCCGCGCGCAAGGTGATGAGCGGGGAGGCGGGCTGGTCGACGCGGTTTCCGTCGAACCAGGTGGAGGAGCTGCGCCGCGCGCTGCCCGGCTTCGTCCGCGTCGCGCCGTACCTCACCTGCAACTATTTCTCGTTCAACACCACGCGCCCGCCGTTCAACGACGTGCGCGTGCGCCGCGCGCTGACGATGGCGTATGACAACGCCTGGGTCGCGGCGAACATCTACCGCACCGGCGAGCAGCCGGCCTATTCGTTCGTGCCGCCCGGCATCGCGGACTATACGCCCGATGCGCGCTATCCGTGGGCGGATTGGCCGCTGGAGCGGCGCCGTGCGGAAGCGCTGCGCTTGCTGCAGGACGCGGGCTACGGCCCCAGCCGGCCGCTGAGCTTCGAGTTCTCGCACCGCAACACCAGCGACAACCCGCGCGTCGCCGTCGTGGTGCAGAACCATTGGCGCGCGATCGCGCCGTGGGTGACCGTGGAGCTGCGCGGCGTCGAGACCCAGGTCCACTACGCTAACCTGCGCGCCAAGAATTTCGACGTCGGCGACGGCGGCTGGATCGCCGACTACAACGACGCCAAGACCTACCTCTTCCTGCTGGAAACCCGCACCGGGCCGCAGAACTATTCCGGCTACTCGAACCCGGAATACGACCGCATGATGCACGAAAGCGATTTCGAGCCGGACGCCGCGCGCCGCGCCCAGATCATGTCGCAGGCCGAGCAGCTCATGCTCAACGACGCGCCGATCTGCATGAGCGTCTTCATCAACTCGACCAACCTCGTGCACCCGGACCTCACCGGCTACGAGGACAATCTCGAAGACATCCACCGCGCCCGCTGGTTCGGCATACGGAACGCTTAAGGGAGCGAGGGACCGCGGGTCTTCAGACTCGCGGTCCTTTTACTCAAAACGATCCGCCCGCTTCGTCGTCGCCGATCGCCTTGATCGCGAAGGCGTAGTCGTGGGCCAGTTCGCGCAGGAACTCGAAGCGGCCGGCGCTGCCGGCGTGGCCGGCGCCCATATTCATTTTCAGCAGGATCGGCCGGCCGCTGGTCGTGTGGGGCCTGAGCTTCGCCGCCCACTTCGCCGGCTCCCAATAGGTCACGCGCGGATCGGTGAGGCCGCCGGTCGAGAGTACGGCCGGATACGCTTTCGCTTCGATGTTGGAATACGGGCAGTAGGAGGCGATGTAGTCGTACGCTTCCGGATCTTCGAGCGGATTGCCCCATTCGGGCCATTCCGGCGGCGTCAGCGGCAGCGATGTGTCGCTCATCGTGTTCAGCACGTCGATGAACGGCACGCCGCCGATCACGCCGGCCCAGAGATCGGGCCGCAGGTTGGTGATCGCGCCCATCAGCAGCCCGCCGGCCGAGCGGCCCTCGGCGACGATGGCGCCGGCGCGGCCATAGCCGCGTGAGATCAGCTCCTCGGCGCAGGCGATGAAGTCGGTGAAGGTGTTCTTCTTCTTGAACCGGCGCCCGTCCTGGAACCAGCCGAAGCCCATCTCGGAGCCGCCGCGCACGTGCGCGATGGCGTAGATCCAGCCGCGATCCACCAGGCTGAAGCGGCGGATCGAGAAATCCGCGTCCATCGAGATGCCGTAGGAGCCGTAGCCGTAAAGATAGAGCGGCGCCGTGCCGTTGAGCGGCGTGCCGCGGCGCATTAGCACCGTGATCGGCACGCGCTTGCCGTCCTCCGCGGTGGCGAAGAAGCGGCCGGCGACGTAATCGTCCGGATTGTGGCCGGAGGGGATTTCCTGGGTCTTGCGCAGCACCTGGGTGCGCGCGGCCATGTCGTAGTCGAACCATTTCAGCGGCGTCGTCGGCGACTCGTAGATGTAGCGCACGATCGCGGTGTCGAACTCGTAGCCGCCGCTGAGTTCGAGATTGTAGGCCTGCTCATCGAGCGCGATCGCGTGCTCCTCGCCATTGCGGCGGCGGATGACGATGGAGGGCAGCGCGTTCGCGCGTTCGACGCGCACCAGATAGTCCTTGGTCGCGCCGAGGCCCAGGATGTAGCGGCCTTCCTGGTGCGGCAGGAACTCGCGCCAGTGCGCGCGGCCGGTGCGGCCGGGCTCGGCGGTCATCACCTTGAAGTCGACGGCGTTGTCGGCGTTGGTGAGGATGTGCCAGCGCCCGTTCCAGTGCGTCGGCGTGTAGAGCAGTTCGTCTTCGCGGCCGTGGAACAGCGTGGGCTGGGCGGTCAGGTCGTTGGCCGGAATGGTGTGGTATTCCGACTGCGCGCCGTTGCCGGCGCTGATCAGCATGTATTCGCGGCTCTCGCTCGGATGGACGCTGAGGAAGAAGCCGTCGTCCGGCTCGTCATAGACGAGCGTGTCTTCGCCGCCGCGCGCCGGGCGGCGATAGATTTTGGCCGGGCGGCCATTGTCGTCGCGGAAGGTCCAGAAGATCAGCTGCGAGTTGGGCGCCCAGGCGAAGTCGCCGGTGCAGTTGGCGACGGGAGACGCGAGCGTTTCGCCCGAAGCGAGGTCCTTCACATAGACGGTGTAGATTTCCGAGCCTTGCTCATCGACCGCATAAGCGAACAGCGTGTGGTCCGGCGAGTGCTCGGCGGCGATCACCTTGTAGAACGTCTTGCCGCGCGCCTGCGCGTCGACGTCGATCAGCACCTCTTCGGGGCCTTCCTGTCCGCGCGGACGGCGGCAGTATTTCGGGTGCTGCGCGCCGGTTTCGAAGCGGCGGTAGTACTCCCATGGGCCGTCCGGGGCGGGCACGGAGCTGTCGTCCTCCTTGGTGCGCCCGCGCATCTCCTGATAGATGCGCTCCTGCAGCGCCGCCGTCGACGCCATCATCGCCTCGCGATAGGCGTTCTCTTCATCAAGGTAGGCGCGCACGTCCGCGCGCAGCACCGACGGGTCGCGCATCACCTGCTGCCAGTTGTCGTCCTTCAGCCACGCATAACTGTCGACGCGCGTCCGCCCGAGCTGTTCGATCGTTTTCGGCTCGATGCGGGCGACGGGCGGCGTGGGCGGTGCGGTCATGGTGCCTTCCGATGTGGCGCAAGCGGGGAGAAGGGCGAGCGCGGGCAGAGCGGCGCTGGCTTGGAGCAGTGTGCGTCTGTTCATGGCGGTCTTGTTCCTGGATCGCGGCGGCGGGGTCAATCGGCTTACGACAGGCGGCTTACGACAGGCGGAGCAGCAGGGCGGTGGCGTCGTCGCTGGCCTTGAAGCGCGGGTGCTTGGCGGCGCCGGCGTCCTCGGTTTCGATCGCCCGCAGTTCGCGGCCAAGCTCGTGCAGCCCTCGCTCCAGCGCCACGCGCACCAAGCCTGGCGCATCGTAGGCGCGGTAGCGGTCGGCCAGCGCCGCATAGCCGTCCGTCATCAGCAGCAGATGCGCCGGCCGCTTCAGCGCGAACGCCCATTCGCGCGCATGGTCGGCGCAGGCCGGATCGAGGCCGAACGTCCACGACGCGCCGTCGCGGTTCAGCTCGGCCCGCATCCGCCGCAGCATCTCGATCGTCGACGCGCGCCGCAGCAGCGGCTTGTCGGCGTCGGTCTGCCTGGCCGCGAGCGCGGCTTCGTTGTCCGCCGCCGCCTGCGGCCCGCCGGTGACATACACCGCGCCGTCGGCGTCGAGCGCGAACACGCGGCTGTCGCCCAGATCGACGCCGCGCACGCCCTGGCCGGTTTCCTCGAGCATCAGCAGCGACGAGATCGGCGACCGCCATTTCTCGAAGGCGCGCCCGCCGCTCAGCCGCGCGAACGCCGCCGCAGCCGCAGCGCTCGCCTCGCGCACGCACGCGCGCAGCTCGCCCCGCGCGCCATGCAGATAGCCGTTGGCGAAGTGGGCGATCCAGGCGGCGTCGGAGGGCCAGCCGCTCAGCGGCGCCTCGTGCAGGTCGGTCGCGCCGTCGAGCACCCAGCCCCGCCCGTCGGCGAAGCCCAGCGCATCGTCGTTCTGCTTCGTGCGGTCTCCCGCCAGCGAGATGGCTTCAACGAAACTCAGCACGTTCGCCTCCAGCCAGGACGATTGCCGATCCGCCGCCTTTCAGGCCGGCCGTCAGGGCTCAGCCGGGATAGAGCAGCGAGACCACTTCCGCGACGCAGGCCGGGCGTTCCTCGCCCTCAAGCTCGATCGTGAACTCGTTGACGATCTGGAAGCCGCCGCCGCGCGGCTCGCACGACAGCATCTTCGAGCGCAGCCGGATGCGCGAGCCGACCGGCACCATGTTGGTGAAGCGCACCTTGTTGGAGCCGTAATTGATGCCGCGGCTGACGCCCGTGAACGCGGCGATGTTCTTGTTCAGGAACGGGATCAGCGAAACCACCAGATAACCGTGCGCGATCGGCGCGCCGAGTTCCTTGGTCGCCCGCTCGACGTCCACATGAATCCATTGGTGGTCGCCGGTCGCATCCGCGAACCGGTTGACCCGATCCTGGGTGATCTCCAGCCAGTCCGAAACGCCGATCTCCTGGCCGACGAGGCTGGGGGCTTCAGCCAATGGGATTTCACGCATGGTTGGTCTCCTTGGCCTCCGAGGTAAATGGACGGCGGCGGCTTGTCGAGTTGACGCCGGCGCCGCCGGGACCGAAACGAGCCCAGGGTCCGCGGCGCCACGATCCGCGGGCGGGGGGGGGAGACGGCGATGCTCGATGCTTCTGTCCGCGCCGCGTTGATCGACCGGGCGAGGGCGGCCGCCCGCGGCGCTTATGCGCCATACTCGGGCGTCTGCGTCGGCGCCGCGGTGCTGTTGCCCGGCGGCGTGATCGTCGGGGCCGCCAATATCGAAAACGCCGCCCAGAACCTGAATTGCTGCGCCGAGCGCGCCGCGATCTACGCCGCCGTTTCCGTCCACGGCGTGCAGCGCATCCAGGCGCTCGCCGTCAGCATGCTGTGCGAGGGCGAAGGCGCTGGACATGGGCCGATTTCGCCGTGCGGGCCGTGCCGGCAGGTGATGGCCGAGTTCATGGACGCCGAAGCCCCCGTCATCGTCGACGGGGACGGCGCCTATGCCGTAGGCGAACTGCTGCCCAACCCCTACCGCCCGGCAAGCTGACGCAGGGCCAACCCCGGCCGTTGCCCCTGGGCGCGACACAGGCTAACGCCTCGCCCCATGTCCCTAGACCCGCTCGCGCCAGGAACCCTTGCGCTCGCCGAAGAATTCGGCCTTTCCCGCGACGAATACGACCTCGTCCTCGAAAAGCTCGGCCGCACCCCGAACGTCACCGAACTGGGCGTGTTCAGCGTGATGTGGAGCGAGCACTGCTCCTACAAGTCGAGCCGGGTGCATCTGGCCAAATTCCCCACCAAGGCGCCCCACGTCATCTACGGGCCGGGCGAGAACGCGGGCGCCATCGATATCGGTGAGGGGCTGGCGGCCATCTTCAAGATGGAGAGCCACAATCACCCGAGTTTCATCGAGCCGTTCCAGGGCGCCGCCACCGGCGTCGGCGGCATCCTGCGCGATGTGTTCACGATGGGCGCGCGGCCGGTCGCGATCATGAACGCGCTACGCTTCGGCGAGCCCGATCATCCCAAGACGCGCAAGCTGGTCGACGGCGTCGTCAGCGGCATCAGTTTCTACGGCAATTGCGTCGGTGTGCCGACCGTGGGCGGGGAAACCAATTTCGACGCCCGCTACAACGGCAACATCCTCGTCAACGTGTTCTGCCTGGGCGTGGCGCCGAGGGACAGGATCTTCACCGCCGCCGCCAAGGGCGCGAACAATCCGGTCGTCTATGTCGGCGCCAAGACGGGGCGCGACGGCATCCACGGCGCCACCATGGCGAGCGCGGAGTTCGTCGAGGGGGAAGACGGCCTTAGGCCCACCGTGCAAGTCGGCGATCCCTTCCTCGAAAAGCTGCTGATCGAAGCCTGTCTCGAACTGATGGCGACGGACGCCATTATCGGCATCCAGGACATGGGCGCCGCCGGCCTTACGTCCTCGTCGGTCGAGATGGCGTCCAAGGGCGAAGCCGGCATCGAACTCGATCTCGATAAGGTGCCCGCGCGCGAGGAGGGCATGACGCCCTACGAATTCATGCTCAGCGAAAGCCAGGAGCGCATGCTCATGGTGCTGAAGCCGGGCCGCGAAGCCGAAGCCAAGCGCATCTTCGACAAGTGGGGCCTCGACGCCGCCGTGATCGGGACGACGACGGACACCGGCAATCTCACGTTGCGCTGGCACGGCGAGATCGTCTGCGACATTCCGCTTGGGCCTCTCGCCGACGAAGCGCCGAAATACAATCGCCCCTATGTCGAGCCGCTGAAGGCGATCCCGCTCACCGAAGCCGAACAGAAGCGCCTGATCGACGATTACCCTGGGTTTGCGCACTCGCTGATCGCGTTGCTCGCAATGCCGAATCAAGCGTCCAAGCGCTGGATCTGGGAGCAGTACGACCGCCACGTCCAAGGCGACACGCTGGCCGACAGCGGCTCCGATGCGGCTATCGTCCGCCTCTACGGCTCCAAGCGCGCGCTGGCGATGACGTGCGACGTCGCGCCCCGCTACGTCGAGGCCGACGCCTACGAAGGCGGCAAGCAAGCCGTCGCCGAAGCCTGGCGCAATCTCACTTCTGTCGGCGCGCGCCCGCTCGCCGTCACCGACAACCTCAACTTCGGCAATCCGCAGCGCCCGGAGATCATGGGCCAGATCGTGTACGCTATCGAAGGCATGGCCGAAGCCTGCCGCGCGCTTGCGTTCCCGGTGATCAGCGGCAACGTCTCGCTGTATAACGAGACCAATGGCCAAGCCATTCTGCCCACGCCCGCCATCGGCGGCGTCGGCATCATCGACAATCTCGAGCGACGCGCCGGCGCCGACAAGCTGCAGCAGGGCGATGCGCTGGTGTTGATCGGCGAGACCGGCGGCCATCTCGGCCAGAGCGTGTACGCGCGCGATCTGTTCAAGCTCGGCGGGCAAGCGCCGAAGGTCGATCTCGCGCTGGAAAAGAAGAACGGCGATTTCGTGCGTTCGCTCATCGCCGATGGCGCGGTGCGCGCCGCGCACGATCTCAGCGACGGCGGCCTCGCCATTGCGGCCGCGGAAATGGCGCTCGGGTCAGACCTCGGCGTGCAGCTCGGCTACCAGGGCGATTTGAGCGACGCCCAATTCCTCTACGCCGAAGACCAGGCCCGCTACCTGATCGCCGTTCCGCCCGACAAGCTCGACGATCTCGACACGCGCGCCCGCGCCGCCGGCGTCGCTTATCTCGTCGTCGGCGAGGCCGGCGGGCGCGAGCTGAGCTTCCTCGGCGCCGGCGGCGCGCGCGAAAGCGTCAGCCTCGCAGACCTTCGCACCGCCCACGAAAGCTGGCTGCCGGCGTACATGAAGGTGGCGCACTAGCTTATCCTCCCCGCAGCGCGGGGAGGTCCCGAGCGCAGCGAGGGGGAGTCCGTTTCAGGATGCGGCGCGCTCCCTCAGAGTAAGGTCGACGCATGAAATACGACTACGATCTCTTCGTCATCGGCGCGGGCTCGGGGGGCGTGCGGGCGGCGCGGCTGGCGGCGAAGGCGGGGGCCAGGGTGGCCGTGGCCGAGCAGGTGCAGGTCGGCGGCACCTGCGTGCTGCGCGGCTGCGTGCCGAAGAAGCTCCTGCTCTACGGCGCCGAGTTCAGCCAGTCCTTCCGCGACGCCAAGGGCTTCGGCTGGACCGTCGATTGGGCCCGCTTCGACTGGCCGACGCTGCGCGAGCGCGTGCAGGCGGAAGTGAACCGGCTCTCCGGCCTCTACATCGCGAATCTCGAAGGCGCCGGCGCCGAGATCGTCGACGACCGCGCCATCCTCGCAGGCCCGCATCGGGTGCGGCTCACCCGCGAGGGGCGCGAAGTCACCGCGGAGCGCATTCTGATCGCCACGGGCGGCCACACGTCGCGGCCCGCGGAAACGCCCGGCCAGGAACTCGGCGTCACCTCGACCGATTGCTTCACGCTCGATGAGCTGCCGTCGAGCATCGTCATCGCCGGGGGCGGCTTCATCGCGCTCGAATTCGCCAACATCTTCTCCGGCCTCGGCGTGGAGACGACGGTCGTCTATCGCGGCGAACGCATCCTGCGCGGCTTCGATCACGACATCCGCAAGCACGTGCAGGCCGACATGCAGCGCACCGGCGTCCATGTCGTCTGCGGCTCGACAATCGGCGAGATCGCCCCGCTCGCCGGCGCGCGCAAGCTGGTGACGCTGTCGAACTCGATGCGGATCGAGACCGACCACGTGCTGTGGGCGATCGGGCGCGAGCCGAACACCGGCGGCATGGGGTTCGAAGCCGCGGGCGTGCGCCTCACCGCGCGCGGCGCCGTGGCGGTCGACGCCTATTCGCGCTCCAGCGCGCCCTCGGTCTGGGCCATCGGCGACGTCACCGACCGCATCAATCTGACGCCGGTCGCCATCCGCGAAGCCGTCGCTTTCGTGGAGACCGAATTCCACGGCCGCCCCACCGCGTTCGATCACGTCGACGTCGCCAGCGCCGTGTTCTCGCGTCCCGCGGTCGGCGCGGTCGGCCTCACCGAGGAGGAGGCGCGCGAGCGGTGCAAGATCCGCGTCTTCCGCACCGTGTTCCGGCCGATGAAAAACATTCTCGCCGACAACGAGCAGCGCACGCTGATGAAGCTCGTCGTCAACGCCGAGAGCGACCGCGTCATGGGCGTGCACCTCGCCGGGCCCGAAGCGCCGGAGCTGATCCAGCTCGCCGCCATCGCGGTGAAGGCGGGGCTCACCAAGGCGCAATGGGACGCGACCTGCGCGGTGCACCCCACCGCGGCCGAAGAACTGGTGCTAATGGGCGAGCCGATCCCGCACGACAACGAAGCGCCGGCTTAGGGGCTGGGGATTGGGGATTAGGGGTTAGCGGCGGAGCAAGCTGCTGAAACGATGCAAACGCGTCAGTGCGGTATTTCCCTAATCCCCAGCCCCCAGCCCCCAGCCTGTTGCGTCTTTCACTTGATCCGGATTTACCGAAAACTAACCATCCGGGCGGAGCGTCCGGCGTTCGGATACGCTTGAGAAAGAAGAGGGGGCGCCATGCCCGCGCGCATCGTTTCGGTGATCAACATGAAGGGCGGCGTCGGCAAGTCGACGACCACCGTTTCGCTGGCCGAGACGCTCGCGCATCACCAGCGCCGCCGCGTGCTGGTGATCGATCTCGACCCGCAGACCAACGCCTCGATCATGGTGGCGGGGCCGGAGAAGTGGAACGCGATGCGCGAGGCCGAGCGCACGCTCGACTTCTACTTCGAGAGCTACATCGTTCAGCAGAAGGCCAAGCCGTTCAAGACGCTGATCGAGAAGAACGTCAGCGACCTCAAAGGCAAGCCGGACGTGGCGCTGTGCGCGTCGGCGCCGGAGTTCCGCATCGTCGAGCGCGACATGATCGAGAACTTCGTCCGCCGCGGCTTCCAGATCGAGATGATCCAGAAATGGATTCTCGAGCGCTTCGCCAACGGGCTGAAGAACGTCATCAACGAGTACGACTATATCCTGATCGACTGTCCGCCCGGCATCTCGCTGTTCGCCGAAGCGGCGCTGATCGCCGCCGACGCGATTCTGGCGCCGTCGATCCCGGACTACGTCTCGCGGCTCGGCCTCATCACCTTCCGCAAGCGCGCGCTTCGTCTCATCAACGAGCGCCGCGGCGGGCCTTCGCAGCTCATGGTGCTGGCGACCAAGTACGACGAGAGCTTCTCGCTGCACCGCTCGGAAGCCAGCCTGCTCAAGGACAATCTCGGCGACGCCATGTTCGACGTGCGCATTCCCCAGCACGTCGACATCGCCAAGGCGGCCGAATGGTCCGAAACGCCGCGCACGTTCGAACAGAAGTACGGCGCGATGGCCAAGGTGATCAAAACGCTGGGCGAGGAGTTCCAGGGCAAGGTGGAGCTCGCGCCCAGTCTATGAGCCTCAACAAAACGCTCGACCGCCTGTTCGACGAAATTCGCCGCGAGGCGAAGCGCAATCCCGATTTCGCCGACCGCCTGGACGCGGTGCTCCGGCGCCACGATTCCCGCCGCGACGTGCCGGACGAGGTGCTGGAGGATGCGGCGCGCGACACAATTTCTCCCCCGCCAGCGGGGGAGGCGGCTGCGAAGCAGCCGGAGGGGGACAGTCCGCCAGACGCTGGCGCCGCCCCCCTCTGTCAGTCCGCCGTGCGGCCTGACAGCTCCCCCGCCCGCGGGGGAGCAAAGAAGCGCGCGCCGGCGCCGCCCGCCGTCAACCCGGCCGGCCTCTACAAGAAGGAAGGCGAGGACGCGCTGACCGCGGCTCTCGTCGCCCTCGACGGCGCAGCCCTCCTGGCTCTGGTCGCCGAGCACAATCTCGATCCGGCCGGCGAAACCCCCGACATGGACGAGGCCGAACTGGTCGCCCACATCGTCGCACAGGCCAAGCGCCGGGCGGAGCGCGACGAGAAGATGTTCGACTATTGATCGGGCGTGTGCGCCCCGAGCGATTGACGCTAGGTAGACGCCGCCGCCCCCATGCCCGCCGGCGGGGCGGAAGGGGGCCGGCGGCGGCCCTGGACGCTCGTCAGGCGCGGAGCATTTGCGCCGCGCCGGAAACCCGCTAATCACCCCCGCGATGTTCGAAAAAATCCTGATCGCCAATCGCGGCGAAGTCGCCGTCCGCATCATCCGCACCGCCCGCCGCATGGGCATTAAGACGGTGGTCGTCTTTTCCGAGGCCGACCGCGACAGTCTCGCCGTCGAGATGGCGGACGAGCGCGTATTCATCGGCCCGGCGCCGGCGGCGCAGTCCTATCTGGTGATCGACAAGATCGTCGGCGCCGCCAAGCAGACGGGCGCCGAGGCGATCCATCCCGGCTTCGGCTTCCTCTCCGAGAAAGCCGAGTTCGCCGACCGGCTGCTCGCCGAGAAGATCGTCTTTATCGGGCCCCATCCCGGCGCCATCCGCGCCATGGGCGACAAGATCGAGTCGAAGAAGACCGCGGCCGACGCCGGCGTCTCCTGCGTGCCGGGCTTCATCGGCGAGATCGAAGGCGTCGCCCACGCGGTGCAGATCTCGGAAGAGATCGGCTATCCGGTGATGATCAAGGCCAGCGCCGGCGGCGGCGGCAAGGGCATCCGCGTCGCCTACAATCGCCGCGACGTCGAAGAGGGCTTTCCCGCCGTGCGCGCCGAAGCCAAGGGCGCTTTCGGCGACGACCGCATCTTCATCGAGAAATTCGTCACCGCCCCGCGCCACATCGAGATTCAGGTGCTGGGCGACAAGCACGGCAACGCCGTCCACCTGTTCGAGCGCGAGTGCTCGATCCAGCGCCGCAACCAGAAGGTCATCGAGGAGGCGCCCTCGCCGCTGCTGGACGAGAAGACCCGCCAGGCCATGGGCGAACAGGCGGTCGCGCTGGCGAAGGCGGTCCATTACGACAGCGCCGGCACGGTCGAGTTCGTCGCCTCCGGCGCCGACAAGAGTTTCTATTTTTTGGAAATGAACACGCGCCTCCAGGTCGAGCACCCGGTCACGGAGATGATCACCGGGCTCGATCTGGTCGAACAGATGATCCGCGTCGCCGCCGGCGAGAAGCTGTCGTTCAAGCAGAAGGACCTGAAGATCAAAGGCTGGGCGATCGAAAGCCGCATTTACGCCGAAGACCCGTACCGCAACTTCCTGCCCTCGATCGGCCGTCTGCGCACCTACAAGGCGCCCGCCGAGGGCAGGCAGAGCGACACCACGGTTCGCAACGAAACCGGCGTCCGCGAGGGCGATGAGATTTCGATGTTCTACGATCCGATGATCGCCAAGCTCGTCACCCACGGGCCGACGCGCATCGCCGCGATCGACGCGCAGGCCGCCGCGCTCGACAACTTCCTCATCGAAGGCATCGCCGACAACATCCCGTTCCTCGGCGCGGTGATGGAGGAGGCGGATTTCCGCAAGGGCGATTTCACCACCGCCTACATCAAGGAGAAGTTCCCCGAAGGCTTCGAAGGCGTGGCGCCGACCAAGGCGCAGGAGAAGCTGCTGATCGCAACCGCTGCCGTCGCCCGCGCCTTCACCGCGCGCCGCGCCGCCCAGATCAGCGGCCGCATCAGCCCGGCCAACGGTTGGCAGCGCGACTGGGTCGTGATTCTCGACAAGGTCCATCACCTGACCCACGTCGATCTCGACGACGCCGGCGCAGAAGTCGTCATCGACGGCAAGAAGCACCGGTTCGAAGCCCGGACGCGGCCCGGCGCCAGCATCATCACCGGCACGTTCGATGGTCAGCCGTTCGCGGTGAAGATCAAGACGGCGCCGGAGGGCTACACGCTGCGCCTGCGCGGGGTCATCGCGCGCGCCGCCGTCGCCACGCCGCGCGGCGCCGACCTGCACAGGAAGATTCCTGAAAAGCAGAAGGCCGACACCTCCAAGCTGATCGTCTCGCCCATGCCCGGCCTCGTCATTTCCGTCGACGCCAGGGAAGGCCAGGAGGTGAAGGCGGGCGAGGGCGTGGCCGTGGTCGAGGCGATGAAGATGCAGAACATCATCCGCGCCGAACGCGACGGCGTCATCGCCAAGGTCCACGTCGCCGGCGGCGCCAGCGTTGCGGCGGACGAGGTGATGATCGAGCTGGCGTGAGCGGCTCGCGCCGGGATCAATCGCGGCGACGCGGATTGCCGTCACGTCATTTGATTTGCCTCAACGCTGAGGTTCGCGCCTAGATGAGCATGCGCCGCGGAGCATGCCCATGAGCGAGCATTTTGACGTTCTGATCGTCGGCGCCGGCATTTCCGGCATCGGCTCGGCCTATCACCTGAAGCAGCAATGCCCCGACAAGAGCTTCGTCGTGCTCGAAGCGCTGGAGAGCTTCGGCGGCACCTGGCTGATGCACACCTATCCCGGCGTCCGCTCCGACAGCGATCTCTACACCTTCGGCTATCGCTTCAAGCCGTGGCTCGGCGCCCCGATCGCGGGCGCGCGCGAGATCCTCGACTACATGGGCGAGGCGATCGAGGAGAACGATCTCGCCCCGCACATTCGTTATCATCACAAGATCGCGTCCGCCGCCTTCTCGCGCGACGCCAATCTGTGGACGCTCGAAGCCGAGAGAACCGACACCGGCGAGCGGCGCGTGTTCACCTGCAGCTTCCTCTGGATGTGCCAGGGCTATTATCGCCACGCCGAAGGCTACACGCCCGATTGGCCCGGCATGAAGGATTTCAAAGGCCGGATCGTCCATCCGCAGACCTGGCCTGAGGACATCGACCTCAAGGACAAGGACGTCCTCGTCATCGGCTCGGGCGCGACCACCGCCACCGTCGTTCCGGCCATCGCCGGCGAATGCAGACACGTCACCGTACTGCAGCGTTCGCCGACCTATTTCATTCCCGGCCGCAACATCAACGAACTGGTCGAGATGCTGCGCCAGATCGGCGTCGACGAGATGACGATCCACGAGATCGCGCGCAAGAAGATCCTGTTCGACCAGGATCAGTTCACGCGCCGCTCGTTCGAGGAGCCGGAAGCGCTGAAGCAGGAGCTGCTGGCGGGCGTCAGCGCCTTCCTGGGCCCTGACTACGACATGACCCATTTCACGCCGCGCTACCGCCCATGGCGCCAGCGGATCGCCTTCGTGCCCGAGGGCGATCTGTTCCAGGGCCTCGCCGCCGGCAAGGCGACGATGGTCACCGACGAGATCGACCGCTTCACCGAAAACGGCGTGCTGCTCAAGTCCGGCCGGGAACTCGCGGCCGACATCGTCATCACCGCCACCGGCTTCCATCTCAGCGTCCTCGGCGACATCCCGTTCAGCGTCGACGGCGAGCCGGTGAACTTCGCCGACACCGTCACCTATCGCGGCATGATGTTCACCGGCGTGCCCAACATGGTCTGGGTGTTCGGCTATTTCCGCGCCAGCTGGACGCTGCGCGTCGATCTGCTCGGCGATTTCGTCTGCCGCCTGCTCAAGCACATGGACGAGAAGGGCGTGAAGCGCATCGAGGTCGCCATCCCGGACGAGGCCAAGGGCATGGAGGTGCTGCCCTGGATCGACCCCGAGAACTTCAATCCGGGCTATCTGATGCGCAGCATGCACCTGCTGCCCAAGCGCGGCTCACGCCACGAATGGCAGCACACCCAGGATTACTGGCGCGAGAAAGAGGAAATCCCCGCGATCAATCTCGACGCGCCGGAATTCCGGTACGGCTGAAGCGCCATGTATAGAGCGCGCCGGCGTTGGTGTTTCGGCGACAGGGCGGCGTTCAGCTAGCGGTTCGGCGCGCGCCGGCCGGCCAGGATCACCAGCTTCTCGCTCGGCGGATAGACGACGACGCCGCCGTCGGGCGCGGTGAGCAGCACCATGTCGGGATTGGGCTTCTGGATCTGACCGGCCGGACGCGAGAGCGCGGCCGTCTTCACCCGGAACGAGGTCACCGCCTCCAGCGTCGCCGGATGGCCGTTGCGCGGCGGCAGTGGCGCTAAGGTCGAAGCCATGGCTCGATCCCTCTCCGTTTCCCCAGTGCAATTAAACGACGGGATTGCGGATTAGGGAATAGGGATTGGGGGAAGACGCACGCCGCGCCACACCATTTTGTCCGCCCGCTCCCACAATCCCGGCCCCTGCTTCCATCTAAATGTTCTGCTTGCGTTCTGAGAACAAACACAGTACATTCGATTCCTGATCGATGCGGTGTCGAGGCTGGTGGCGCGAGCCCTGGACTCAGGGCCTAAGGGAGGCGGAAATCATGGCTACCAAGCTGAAGCTTGTTGAGACGGAAATGGAAACGGACAAGCAGAAGGCTTTGGCCGCCGCCCTGAAGCAGATCGATCAGGCCTTCGGCAAAGGCTCGGTCATGCGCCTCGGCGAGAAGCCGGTGATGGAGATCGAGGCGATCTCCACCGGCTCGCTCTCGCTCGACATTGCGCTCGGCATCGGCGGTCTGCCCAAAGGCCGGATCGTCGAAATCTACGGGCCGGAATCGTCCGGCAAGACGACGCTGGCGCTGCACTGCATCGCCGAGGCGCAGAAGTCGGGCGGCGTGTGCGCGTTCGTGGACGCCGAGCACGCGCTCGATCCGGTCTATGCGAGGAAGCTCGGCGTCGATCTCGACGACTTGCTGGTCTCTCAGCCGGACACCGGCGAGCAGGCCTTGGAAATCACCGACACGCTGGTGCGTTCGGGCGCGATCGACGTGCTGGTGGTGGACTCGGTCGCGGCGCTGACGCCGCGGGCGGAAATCGAAGGCGAGATGGGCGACAGCCTGCCGGGCCTGCAGGCGCGGCTGATGAGCCAGGCGCTACGCAAGCTGACCGCCTCGATCAACAAATCGAAGACGCTTGTCATCTTCATCAACCAGATCCGCATGAAGATTGGCGTCATGTACGGCAACCCGGAGACCACCACGGGCGGCAATGCGCTGAAATTCTATTCGTCGGTGCGCCTCGACATCCGCCGCACCGGCCAGATCAAGGAGCGCGACGAGGTGATCGGTTCGGAAACCCGCGTGAAGGTGGTGAAGAACAAGGTCGCGCCGCCGTTCAAGCAGGTCTCGTTCGACATCATCTACGGCGAAGGCATCTCCAAGACCGGCGAACTGATCGAACTCGGCGTGAAGGCCGGCGTGATCGACAAGTCGGGCGCCTGGTACGCGTACGGCTCGCAGAAGATCGGCCAGGGCAAGGAAGCCGCGCGCCGGTTCCTCAAGGAGCACAAGGACGTCGCCCACGAGATCGAGGACAAGATCCGGCAGAAGGCGGGCATGATGTCCGACGCCATGTATTCGCCGCCGGAAGGCGATGAAGAGAAAGACGCCGCCGAAGGCGGCTGAGGAGCAGGCGCCAGGCGCCAAGCGTCAGGTGTCGGGCGTCAGCAACCGTTAGGTCAGCGTCTCTGACTCCTGGCGCCTGACACCTGTTTCGCCGGCCGGTTCGGGGCGCGGTAGCCGACCCGACCCCATGCCCTGGCCCGTCTCCGGGCCGGCCGGCGGATTATGTTACGTGTCTGATCCCATGTCGGCTGGAGGATGCGATGGAGCCGCGCATATCGCTGATCACGCTTGGCGTCGCCGACCTGACGCGCGCCCGCGCGTTCTACGAGCGAATGGGATTTAAAGCGTCATCGGTCGGCGGCGACGAAGTGGCGTTCCTGCAGGCGGGGCCGCTGGCGCTCAGCCTGTTTCCGCGCGAGAACCTGGCCGCCGACGCGGGCGTCGCGGCGGCGGGGAGCGGCTTTCACGGAATCGCGCTCGCCCATAACGTGCGGACGCAGGGCGAGGTCGATGCGGTGATCGCGGAGGCGGTCGGGGCCGGCGGCGCGCTGGTGAAGCCGGCGCGGGACGCGCCGTGGGGCGGCCGCTCGGGCTATTTCGCCGATCCCGACGGGCATCTCTGGGAAGTGGCGTGGAATCCGCATTTCGCGCTCGCGGAAGACGGCGCGCTGACATTGCCGCGTTGAAGCGGAGACGCCGCATGCCGGCTGGAAGCCGGCGGTCCGAAGCGGCGCCGTTTCGCCAGTTCTGCAGAACGAGTCGCGGCGGGTCCGCTTCGGACCGCCGGCATCTTGCCGGCAACCCCGTCCATCCTGCACATGGGCTGAAGCGGAAACGCGGCCCGCCGGCGGCCATGTCACACATCGGCGGGCGCACCGCGCCTGTGGCGGCGCGGCGCTTGGCGTACCGCCGCGCAGTACCTATACCAAGCCCAAATAAAGCTATCGGTTTCAAACCTTATGACCAGCGTCAACGACATTCGCGGGCAGTTTCTCGACTTCTTCCGCGCGCGCGGCCACGCCACGCCCGCGTCCGCGCCGCTGGTGCCGCAGGACGACCCGACGCTGCTGTTCGTCAATGCCGGCATGGTGCCGTTCAAGAACTATTTCACCGGCGCGGCCAAGCCCCCGTTCCCAAGCGCGGCGACCAGCCAGAAGTGCGTCCGCGCCGGCGGCAAGCACAACGACCTCGACAATGTCGGCTACACCGCCCGCCACCACACCTTCTTCGAGATGCTCGGCAATTTCTCGTTCGGCGACTATTTCAAGGACGGCGCGATCGAGAACGCCTGGACGCTGCTGACGAAGGATTTCGGCCTGCCGAAGGAGAAGCTGCTCGTCACCGTCTATCACGACGACGACGAGGCGGCCTCGCTCTGGAAGAAGATCGCCGGCCTGCCCGACGACAGGATCATCCGCATCGCCACCAGCGACAATTTCTGGTCGATGGGCGACACCGGCCCGTGCGGGCCATGCTCGGAAATCTTCTACGACCACGGCCCCTCGGTCGCGGGCGGCCCGCCCGGCAGCGCCGACCAGGACGGCGACCGCTTCATCGAAATCTGGAACCTCGTGTTCATGCAGTTCGAGCAGTTCGCCGACGGCCGGCGCACGCCGCTGCCGAAGCCCTCGATCGACACCGGCGCGGGGCTGGAACGGGTCGCGGCGGTGCTGCAGGGCGTGCACTCGAACTACGAGATCGACCTGTTCAAGACGCTGATCGCGGCCTCGGTCGAGCTTACCGGCGTGGAGGCCGAGGGCGACAAGGCGGCGAGCCATCGCGTCATCGCCGACCATCTGCGCGCGTCCTCGTTCCTGATCGCCGACGGCGTCAATCCCGCGAACGAGGGGCGCGGCTACGTGCTGCGCCGGATCATGCGCCGCGCCATGCGCCACGCCCACATTCTCGGCGCCAAGGAACCGCTGATGCATCGCCTGGCGCCCACGCTGATCGCGGAAATGGGCGAGGCTTTTCCCGAGCTGAAGCGCGCCGCGCCGGTGATCGAGGCGCAGCTGTTCGAGGAGGAAGAGCGTTTCCGCCGCACGCTCGGCAACGGCCTCAGGCTGCTTGAGGACGAACTGGCGACGCTGAAGAAAGGCCGGAAGCTCGCCGGCGAAACCGCGTTCAAGCTCTACGACACGTTCGGCTTCCCGCTCGATCTCACGCAGGACATCCTGCGCGGGCGCGGGCTCGAAGTGGATGCGGCCGGGTTCGACGCGGCGATGGAGCGCCAGCGCGAACAGGGCCGCCAGAGCTGGCAGGGCGGCGACAGCGCCGACAACGCCGCGATCTGGCATTCGATTCTCGAACGCACGCGCGGCAACGAATTCCTCGGCTACGGCGCGGAAGCGGGCGAGGGCAAGCTGGCCGCAATCGTCGCCCAGGGCGCCGAGCAGCACGAACTGCGCCAGGGCGTGCAGGCCGCGCTCGTGTTCGACCGCACGCCGTTCTACGCCGAAAGCGGCGGCCAGGCCGGCGATCATGGCGTGATCAAATTCGCCAACGGCGCCGAGTTCGTTGTGGAGGATACGCAGAAACAAGCCGGCGCGCTGCACGCGCATATCGGCCGGCTGGCCGAAGGCGCCGTCACGGTGGGCGAAACCGCCAGGCTCGAGATCGATCACGAGCGGCGCGCCAAGATCCGCGCCAACCATTCGGCCACGCACCTGCTGCACGCGGCTTTGCGCAACGTGCTGGGGCCGCACGTCACGCAGAAGGGCTCGCTGGTGGAGGCGGATTATTTCCGCTTCGATTTCAGCCACGGCGCGCCGATGAGCGCCGACGAGATCGGCCGCGTCGAAGACGAGGTGAACGCCGTCATCCGCCAGAACGCGGAGGGCGTGATCAAGGAGATGGCGCCGGCGAAGGCGATCGAGGAAGGGGCGCTGGCGCTGTTCGGCGAGAAGTACGGCGACACCGTGCGGGTGCTGCGGCTCGGCGATGCGCTCGCCGGCGGCGGCAAGCCCTACTCGGTCGAGCTGTGCGGCGGCACGCACGTGAAGCGCACCGGCGACATCGCCGTGTTCGCGATCCTGTCCGAGGGCGGCGTCGCCGCCGGCGTGCGCCGGATCGAAGCGGCGACCGGCGCGGCGGCGCTGGCGCATCTGAAAGCGCAGGCCGGGCTGGCGAAGGCGATCGCCGCAAACCTCAAATCGCCGGTCGCGGATGTCACCGACCGCGTGGCGCAGCTCGCGGAAGAGCGGCGCCGGCTCGAGCGCGAACTGAGCGAAGCGAAGAAGAAGCTCGCGCTGGCGGGCGGCGGCAAGGCTGCGCCGGCGGGGCCGGAGCAGGTGGCCGGCGTCGCCGTGCTCGCGCGCGTGCTCGAAGGCGTGCCGGCCAAGGAGCTGCGCGGGCTGGTCGACGAAGGCAAGAAGTCGATCGGCTCGGGCGTGATCGCCTATGTCGGCGTCGAGGACGGCAAGGCGGCGCTGGCCGTCGGCGTCACCGAGGACCTGAAGGGCAAGGTCAACGCGGTGGACCTGGTGAAGGCCGGCGTCGCGGCGGTCGGCGGCCAGGGCGGCGGCGGACGCCCCGACATGGCCCAAGGCGGCGGCCCCAATGGCGGCGAAGCAGCCAAGGCGCTCGACGCCATCCGCACCGCGCTGCAGGGCGCGCTCGCGGCGTGAGCGGGAACGGCTCGACAGCGCAGAACTCCCCAGCCCCCTCTCCGCAAGGGAGAGGGGGAGTCGTCTATCGCGACGCGATCGAGTCCGACGCAGCGGCGCTCGCCGCGTTCGCGCGCGTGTCGTGGCTGGCGACGTTCGGGCATCTGCCGTATCCGCCGCCGGATCTGAGCGCCTATCTGACCAAGAATTTCGGCGCCGAGATTCAACGCGAAGAGATCGGCGGCGGCGATACGCGCTATCGGCTGGCGCTGCGCGATGGCGAGATCGTCGGCTATTGCATGATGGGTTCGCTGTCGATGCCGGTCGACGATGCGAACGGGCTCGAAGTGCATCGGCTTTATGTCGACGAAAGCGTCAAGGGCGCAGGCGTCGCGCGGGCGCTGATGGACGACGCGGCCGCCTGGGCGCGGGGCCGGGGCGCCTCTGCGCTCTATCTTAGCGTCTGGGAGAACAACGAACGGGCGCAGCGGTTCTATCGGCGCTACGGCTTCAATGATTACAGCGAGTGGACGTTCATGGTCGGCGAGACGGCGGACCGCGATTTCATCTGGAAGCTGGCGCTCTCATAAACAGGGTAACACCTCGGAAACCAAATCAGTCGTTTTTGGACGACTCGATTCGGTTGTGGGGACGCCGGGATGACTCAAAACGATGCGCTGGCCGCTTTTCTTGGGCCAGAGCTTTTCGAGCGGCTGCAGTGGCACCGCCTCAGTCACCAGCAGCGTGACGCGATTCTGTCCGTGTTCCGAGCGGGACTTGGCGCGGGGGTGCAATCGGGGGCGGTGTCGACCATCGACGCCGTGTTGGCGCGGGGGAAAGTGCTGATCTGCGACGACGGCTCGCGCTGGCAGGCGGTCGAGCAGGACGACGCCGAGCTGATCGAGGATTGGGGCGCGGGCGCGCTGGTGGCGATCCACCGGCAGCTGGTCTACCGGCTCGACCCCTATCAAGCCGCAGAGGTTGAGTTGCTGCGGTTGTGAGCTAGCGTGGCGGCTCGCTTCGGAGCCGCGCCCATGCCCACCTACGAAACCATCAAGCTCGACATTGCCGAGGGCGTCGCGACGCTGACATTGCACCGGCCCGACCGGATGAATGCGTTCACCGACACGATGATGCGCGAGATGATCGCGGCGTTCGATGCGACCGACGCCGATGACGGCGTGCGCGCCGTCATCGTGACGGGCGAGGGGCGGGCGTTCTGCGCGGGCGCCGACCTGGGCGCCGGCGGGGCGACGTTCGACTTCGAGAAGCGGCCCTCCGCGCCTGGCGAGGCGTCCGACGAGGACCGCATGCGCGACGGCGGCGGGCGCGTGGGTCTGCGCATCTATGAGAGCCTGAAGCCGGTGATCGCGGCGATCAACGGGCCGGCGGTCGGCGTCGGCGCGACCATGACGCTGCCGATGGACATCCGCCTCGCCGTCGAAGGGACGAAGATGGGCTTCGTGTTCGCGCGGCGCGGCATCGTGCCGGAGACGCTGTCGTCCTACTTCCTGCCGCGGCTGGTCGGCGTTCAGACCGCGCTCGAATGGACGATGACGGGGCGCGTGTTCACGAGCGAAGAGGCCCACGCGCGCGGGCTGGTGCGCTCGCTGCACAGGCCGGACGAACTGCTGCCGGCGGCGCACGCGCTGGCGCGCGAGATCGCCGACAACACCTCGCCGGTCTCCGTCGCACTGGCGCGGCGGATGATGCTCGACATGCTCGACGCATCGCATCCGATGGAGGCGCACCGGCTCGAAAGCCGGCTGATCGTGGCGCGCGGCCGCTCGGGCGACGCCAGCGAAGGCGTGACGTCGTTTCTGGAGAAGCGCGCGCCGGTCTATCCCGACAAGGTCAGCCGCGACCTGCCGCAGCCCTTCCCATGGCGGCCGACGCCGCCGTTTCGGGAGTGACGGGACCGCGTGACAGGACCGCGGTTCGGTTGATGTAGATCAGTCGGTGCATTGATCGGGCGCAAGGCGATGAGCGGCAGCAGGGGCAACCTTCCGGCGGGAGGACCTATTGAATGCCGGATATTTCCAAGCTCAATATCGACCCCGCCGCGCTGATCGCGCTCGGCTTCCTGGGCGCGGTCATCGTGTTGTCGATTGCGCTGTTCGCCTGGCTGACGTCGCACATGGGCAAGCCGGCGAAACGCTCCGACTGAGCCGCGGTCTTTTGTTTAGCGCCGCCGATACTGGATGAAGCCGCTGCGGCGGGCGATTTTGTCGTAGAGAGCGCGGGCGGTCGCGTTGGTTTCCTGCGTCAGCCAGTAGACGCGCTCGCACTTGCGTGCGTCGGCGAGCCCGTACACCGCTTCGATCAGCGCGCGGCCCACGCCCCGGTTGCGGGCGCCGGCGGCGACGAACAGATCTTCGAGATAGCAGAAGTCGCCGATCGCCCAGGTGCCGCGATGGAAGACGCAATGGACGAGGCCGATCAGGTCGTGCGTCGCCTCGTCTTCGGCGACCAGCGCCTGCATCGGCTCCGCGTGATCGAGCAGACGCGACCACGTCACCTCGATCACGACCGGCTCCATCGGCGCTTCGTAGAAATCGAGATAGCCGGCCCAGAGGTTTTCCCAGCCGGGGCGGTCTTCCTTGCGTAATTCTCGGACCGTGAATGACATCGCGTTTCGACTCGTCGCACGAGCCATAGCGTACGCCCGCGCGGGTGTCCGCGCTTATCACTTCTTGGGAGACGACTGAGATCACTGGCGCGCGGCGGCGTGTCCGGGCGCGCCGCCGCGCGAGGTTGCGGCGCGATCAGCCGGCCTTGCTCATCGCCTTGTCGAGATTGTCGCCGACGGCGTCGAGGAAGCCCTCGGTGGTGAGCCAGGATTGCTGGTCGCCGACGAGGAGCGCGAGGTCCTTGGTCATCTGGCCGCCTTCGACGGTGTCGACCGTGATCTTTTCGAGCAGGTTGGCGTAGTCGACGAGCTTCTGATTGCCGTCGAGCTTGCCGCGATGGGCCAGGCCGCGCGTCCAGGCGAAGATCGAGGCGACGGAGTTGGTGGAGGTCGGCTCGCCCTTCTGGTGCTGGCGGTAGTGGCGCGTGACGGTGCCGTGCGCGGCTTCCGATTCCATCGTCTTGCCGTCCGGCGTGAGCAGTACGCTCGTCATCAGGCCGAGCGAGCCGAAGCCCTGCGCGACCGTGTCGGATTGCACGTCGCCATCGTAATTCTTGCACGCCCACACATAGCCGCCCGACCATTTCAGCGCCGAAGCCACCATGTCGTCGATCAGGCGGTGCTCGTAGGTGAGCTTGCGCTTGTCGAACTCGGCCTTGAACTCGGCGTCGAAGACGGCCTGGAAGATGTCCTTGAAGCGGCCGTCATAGGCTTTGAGGATGGTGTTCTTGGTCGAAAGATAGACCGGCCAGTTCTTCATCAGGCCGTAGTTCAGTGAGGCGCGCGCGAACTCCTTGATGCTTTCATCGAGGTTGTACATCGCCATGGCGACGCCGGCGCCCGGCGCCTTGAACACTTCGTGCTCGATGGTCTGGCCGTCTTCGCCGACGAACTTGATCGTCAGCACGCCCTTGCCCGGAAACAGGAAGTCGGTGGCGCGGTACTGGTCGCCGAAGGCGTGGCGGCCGACGACGATCGGCTGGGTCCAGCCCGGCACCAGGCGCGGCACGTTCTTGCAGATGATCGGCTCGCGGAAGATGACGCCGCCCAGGATGTTGCGGATGGTGCCGTTGGGCGACTTCCACATCTTCTTCAGGCCGAACTCCTTCACGCGCGCCTCGTCGGGCGTGATGGTCGCGCACTTCACGCCGACGCCGTATTGCTTGATCGCGTTGGCGGCGTCGATGGTGACCTGGTCGTCGGTGGCGTCGCGGTGTTCGATGCCGAGGTCGTAGTATTTGAGATCGACGTCGAGATAGGAGTGGATCAGGCGCTCCTTGATCAGCGCCCAGATGATCCGGGTCATTTCATCGCCGTCGAGTTCAACGACCGGGTTGTCCACCTTGATCTTGGCCATCGCCCATACACCTCGCGTTCGGGGAAAATCGCCGGGCGTGGTAGCAGCTTGGACGCGGCGTGCAATGCGGCGGCTTGGTCCGGCGCCGCCTTGCGGCGCGGCCCGCGATGGGAAATGACGTCCCCGCCATGGCCTGGACCGACCCCGACCGATGACCCGCGCCCGCAACATGCCGCCCACGATCGAGGAGGACTGGCCCTCGATCTGCCTGGTGCGCCCGCAGATGGGGGAGAACATCGGCGCGGCGGCGCGGGTGATGCTGAATTTCGGCCTTTCCTCGCTGCGCCTGGTCGCGCCGCGGGACAGATGGCCCAATCCGAAGGCGGAGGTGGTGGCGGTCGGCGCCGATACGGTGCTGAAGCGGGCGAAGGTGGAGTGGCGGCTGGAGGACGCGCTGGCGGACGCTACGCTGGTGGTGGCGGCGACGGCGCGTCCGCGCGGCATGGAAAAGCCGGTCTGGGGCCCGCGCGAGACGGCGGCCAAGCTGAAGGCGGCGATCGCGGCGGGCGAGCGGCCGGTGGTGATGTTCGGGCCCGAAGCGGCCGGGATGGAGTCCGACGAGATCGCCAAGGCCGACGCCATCCTGACGCTGCCGGTCAATCCCGGCTTCGCCTCGCTCAATCTGGCCAACGCCGTTGCGGTGTTTGCCTACGCCTATGCCGAGGCGCGCCAGGAGGCGCAGACGCCGGCCTGGTTCCGCGCCCCGGACAGCCCCCCGGCGACCCAGGCCGAGCTTGAGGCGATGTTTGCGCACATCGAGCAAGAGCTTGAACGCGGGCGGTTTTTCCATCCGCCGGACAAGGCGCCGCTGATGAAGCGCAATCTGCGCGCGCCGTTCCTGCGGGCGCGCATGACCGAGCAGGAGGTCCGCACCCTGCGCGGCGTGATCAAGGCGCTCACGGTCGGCCGCGGTGGACGCAAGCGCGAGGACCTGTAGGAATTTCAACTTTCCCGCCGCCAGGGAATTTGGTTATCCACACCCGCCGCAGCGGGAACCGGGGAGCGCATGCGCAAGAGCCAGCGCCGACAGCCTCAGCCGAAAGCGCCGCAGCGCCTGCAATCGCAGGCGCTCGTGCCGTGGGGCGGCGAGGAGGTCGACGTCGACCGGTTCTGGGCCGAGAGCTGGATCGACCTGCTCAACCGCCAGCGCTGGCTGGCGAAGAAGCTGAAGCTCGAAACCGCGCCGTGGCTGGTGGACCAGAACGCCGGCATCATCCAGTTCGACCGCAAGGACGGCGCGCTCGTCACCGCCCCGGTGCAGATCATCGGCGCGTGGAACCCGCGCACGAGCGTATTCCGGTGGGCTTGGGATCACCCGATGGTGGCGCAGCGCCTGCGCAACGACGCCGAGCGCACGCGCTGGTTCGGCGACAAGCATGGGCTGGACGAACTCACCACCCGCGCGCTGAAGCTCGACGAGAAGGAAGCCTGGCAGATGACGGCGCTGGCGATGAAGGTGAACGGCGCCTACGGCGTCTATCGCGCGCCGACCGAAGGCCCGGTGATCTTCATGACGCTGGGCGAGCCGAAGGTGAAGAAGCCGCGCGCCAGTGGAGCTTGAGGCCCGGCGCGCGGAAACCGTACTCGCCGGCATGCAACGCTTCAGCTTCAAGCCGCCTCTCCCGCTTCCCGGCCGCAGCGCAGCGGAGAGCCGGGGAGCGTGTCCGCCGCGTCCTCCCCCGCCAGGGAGAGGTGGCGCGTGCGCAGCACGCGACGGAGGGGTGGGCGCAAACCTGTGCAAACGCTGGCGCCGCCCTCTTGTGT
>JAHDXR010000004.1 GCA_023384105.1 Hyphomonadaceae bacterium
CGATCAGACGACACAGCCTTCAAACCACTGACAGGCGGTCCAAATAGCGGCGCGTCCGAGTCGGCGTGAGGCGTCAGCCGGGTTCGGAACTCGCCTCTCACGCGCGGCGTTTTCCCACGCGACACATTCCATGAACCGGAGACGCCGCCATGCTGAGCTGGGCGCTCGTGTTTTTCGTGCTGGCGGTGATCGCCGGTTTTCTCGGCTTCGCCGCGCTGGCGGGGCTCGCCGCCGCCATCGCCAAAGTGCTGTTTCTGATCTTCCTCGTGCTGCTGGTGCTGAGCTTCGCGCTGCGCGCGTGGCGCGGCAAATCCGTACTCTGAAGATGGGCGCTCGCGCCGCGGCGCGGCAATTTGGCCTGCGCGCGCCGGAGGCCTATATGCTCGCAAGAAGGAGGACTCATGTTCAAGCTGCTGGATCTGCCGTTCGACGCCGCCGCGCTCGAGCCGCACATGTCGCGTGACACGCTCAACACCCACCACGGCAAGCATCACGCGGCCTACATCAACAAGACCAACGCCTTCCTCAAGGAGCGCTCCAACGCGCCGGCCACGCTTGAAGAGGTTGTGCTGCTCGCCAGGCGCGAGAACGACAAGAAGCTGTTCAACAACGCCGCCCAGGCATGGAACCACGGCTTCTTCTGGCATTCGCTGACGCCGGAAGCGCAAGGCGAGCCGCAGGGCGCGCTGCGCGGCGCCATCGAAAAGGCGTTCGGCGATCTGAAGACGTTCGGCCTGGAAGCCAAGGCGAAAGGCGAGGGCCATTTCGCCTCCGGCTGGCTCTGGCTCGTCGCCGATCGCTCGGGCGCGGCGCAGCTGGTCGATCTGCACGACGCGGACACCCCGGTCGCCGACGACACGTACACGCCGCTCAGCGTCTGCGACCTGTGGGAGCATGCGTATTATCTGGATTACAAGAACGAACGCGGCCGCTTCCTCGACGCCTATCTGAACTCGCTGATCAACTGGCGCTTCGCCGAGCGGCAGTACGAGGCCGCACAAAGAGGTGAGCGCGGCTGGACATACCCGGTCTAGGAACGAGGAACCCCATCGGAAGACCGGACGTTTGCTCGGCAACGGCTTTCCAGGAGGACGCACATGCTGAGTTGGGCCCTGATCTTCTTCGTGGTCGCCATCGTTGCGGCCATTTTCGGCTTCGGCGGCATTGCTTCCGCTTCGGCGGGCATCGCCCAGATTCTGTTCTTCATTTTCCTCGTTCTCTTCGTTGTCTCCCTCATCACAGGCATGGCCCGAAGAAACTGAAACGGGTCGCGCGCCGGTCTCTGGCGCGGGATCATCTCGGCGCTGCGTCAGCGGTTTCGCGCTGACGAACCGCCGTTGAACGTTTTCGCGCCAGGCGAGCGATCCGAGACGGCGTGAAGCGCGTCCGCTTTGGCGGGCGCGCTTTTGTATGCCTAGCGCGCCGCCTTTGGACGGGGCGGCGCCAGGTCCGCGCGCCGCGCGGCGACGGTGTCCTTGAGCCAGGCGTGGACGGCTTTCGTGCGCGCATTGTCGACGACATCGCGATGCGTGCCGAGCCACCAGCGCCGCGTGAGCCGCACGTGCGGCAAGACCCGCTTCAGATTGGGCCCGACAAGAAAGCACGGCAGCACGGCGATGCCGCCGCCATTGGCCACGATCTCATACTGCGCGCGAATCGATGAGCTGGAGAGCACCGGCCGCAGCTTCGGCGCGATCGCTTCCAGGTATCGAAGCTCTTCGGCATAGAGCAGATCGTCGACATAGCCGACTATGTCGTGCGCATGCAGATCGTGCACGGTTTCCGGCGCGCCGCGCCGCTTCAGATACGCGGCGGACGCGTAGAGCCCGAGATGATAATCCGTCAGCGGTTCGACCACCGTGCGCGCATTCTTGGGCTGCGCGAGCGTCACGACGACATCGACTTCGCGCTTCGCCGGCGAAAGAAAACCGGTTTGCGCGGCGAGTTCGATGCGTAAGCCGGGATGCGCGGCGTGCAGCGCGGGCAAAGCCGGCGCGAGGATGGCCGCGCCGAAACCTTCGGACGCGCTGATCCGCACCGTCCCGCCGACGACGCTGGGCTCGGCCACGCGCGCGACCGCCTCCATCGCGCCTTCCGCCTCGGTCGCCGCCGCCAGCAGGCGCGAGCCCGCGGCCGTCAGCTGGATGCCGCTGGGGGAGCGGACCAACAGGGTCGACTTCAGCGCGGTTTCGAGCCGGGCGAGGCGCCGGCCCACCGTTGCGGCGTCGATGCCCAGGCGCTGCGCCGCGCCGGCGAGCGATCCCGCCCGCGTCGCCGCCAGGAAGACGCGCAGATCGTCCCAATCGTACATCGTTCGCACCTGCCCCGGCGCACCGCCATGCTGCAAAATTGCATTACTAGTATTGCACGGATAGGCGTATGGGAAGGCCAGGAAACTCTCGAAGGACAAGGGCCGAATGCGCGCGATCCATAATTTCATCAACGGCCAAAGCGCGTCCGCCAGCGGCGGGCGCGCTGGCCGCGTTTACAATCCCAACACCGGCGCACAGCAGGCCGAGGTCGCCTTTTCCGCGGCCAGGGACGTCGACGCCGCCGTCCAGGCCGCTCTGAAGGCGCAGCCGGAATGGGCCGCCACCAACCCGCAGCGGCGCGCGCGCGTGATGTTCGCGTTCAAGGCGCTGGTGGAAAAGAACATGGACGAGCTGGCGCAACTGCTCTCGTCCGAACACGGCAAGGTGATCGCCGACTCCAAGGGCGACATCCAGCGCGGTCTTGAGGTGATCGAGTTCGCCTGCGGCATCCCGCATGCGCTGAAGGGCGAATACACCGAAGGCGCGGGGCCGGGCATCGACGTCTATTCGATGCGCCAACCTCTGGGAGTTGTCGCCGGCATCACGCCGTTCAATTTCCCGGCCATGATCCCGATGTGGATGTTCGGCGTCGCCATCGCCTGCGGCAACAGCTTCATCCTGAAGCCGAGCGAGAAGGATCCGTCCGTCCCGGTGCGTCTCGCCGAACTGATGCTGGAAGCCGGCGCGCCCGCGGGCGTCTTGAACGTCGTGCACGGCGACAAGGAGGCCGTCGACGCCATCATCGCCCATCCCGACATCAAGGCGATCAGCTTCGTCGGCTCCTCCGACATCGCCCACTACATCTACAGCCACGGCACGGCGAACAATAAGCGCGTGCAGGCCATGGGCGGCGCCAAGAACCACGGCGTCGTCATGCCCGACGCCGACATGGATCAGACCGTGAAGGATCTCGTCGGCGCCGCCTACGGTTCGGCCGGCGAACGCTGCATGGCGCTGCCGGTGGTCGTGCCCGTCGGCAAGAAAACAGCCGACGAACTGCGCGCGCGCCTCCTTCCCGAGATCGAGAAGCTGAAAGTCGGCGTCTCCACCGATCCTGAAGCGCAATACGGCCCGGTCGTGAGCGCGGCGCACAAGCAGCGCGTGGAGGATTACATCGCCCTCGGCGCCAAGGAGGGGGCCGAACTGGTGCGCGATGGCCGCGGCTTCAAGCTGCAGGGCTATGAGGAAGGCTTCTTCATCGGCCCCACGCTGTTCGACGGCGTGAAGACCGAAATGCGCACCTACCAGGAAGAAATCTTCGGACCCGTCCTGCAGATCGTGCGCGCCGAGAGCTTCGAGGAAGCGCTCGCGCTGCCGAGCAATCACCAATACGGCAACGGCGTCGCCGTCTTCACCCGCAACGGCCGCGCCGCGCGCGAGTTCGCGAGCCGCGTCAATGTCGGCATGGTCGGCATCAACGTCCCGATCCCGGTGCCGGTCGCCTACCATACTTTCGGCGGCTGGAAGCGCAGCGCCTTCGGCGACACCAACCAGCACGGCATGGAAGGCGTGAAGTTCTGGACCAAAGTGAAAACGGTGACGGCGCGCTGGCCGGAAGGCATGACGGATGACTCAAGCTTCGTCATTCCGACGATGCGGTGATGGCTTCACCTCTCCCTCCGCGAGGGGGCGGGTGAGGGGGCGGGTGTCCGAATGAAGTGCTTGGTTCTGGAGCGCACCCCCTCATCCGGCGCTTCGCGCCACCTTCTCCCCTCGTGGGGGAGAAGGAAGGAGACTGAATGACTGACATCCTTACTTCCGCCTCCGCCGGCCTCGCGCGCATCACGCTGAACCGCCCGCAAGCGCTGCATGCGCTCAGCACGCATATGTGCGCCAACATGATCCAGGCGCTGCTGGCGTGGCGCGACGATGCAAGCGTCCACGCCGTTCTGCTCGATCACGCGCCCGGCACGCGCGGCTTCTGCGCCGGCGGCGACATCCGCATGCTGGCGGAAAGCGGCGCCAAGGACGGGAAGGAAGCACGCGACTTCTTCTTCACCGAGTATCGGCTCAACCATCTGCTCTTCCACTATCCGAAGCCGGTCGTGGCGCTGATCGACGGCGTCACCATGGGCGGCGGCGTCGGCATTTCGATGCCCGCGCGCTTCCGCATCGCCACCGAGAACACGACCTACGCCATGCCCGAAACCGGCATCGGCCTGTTTCCCGATGTCGGCGGCGGCTGGTACCTGCCGCGCAAGCCCGGCCACATCGGCATGTGGCTCGCGCTCACCGGCGCACGGCTGAAAGCCGCCGATTGCCTTATTGCCGGCGTCGCCACCCATTACGTGGAAGCAGCGAAACTTGATGCGCTAAAGCACGCGCTCATGGCGCATCTTCCCGGGGGAGTAAAACTGGAGGCGCTCTTTACAGGGTTCGCCGCCGACCCCGGCGCCCCGCGCGAGCTGACGCCCGAAAACATCGAACGCATCAACCGCATCTTCGCGCTCGACAGCGTCGAAGCCATCTTCGCCGCGCTTGAAGCGGACGGCTCGGCGTGGGCCGGCGCGCAGCACGCAACGCTCAAGACGAAATCGCCGCAGACGCTGAAGGTGGCTTTCCGCCAGCTCCGCGAAGGCGCGCGGATGGCCAGTTTCGAGGACGAGATGCGCCAGGAATATCGCATCGCCGCCCGCGTCGTGAGCCGGCACGACTTCCAGGAAGGCGTCCGCGCGCTGATCGTCGACAAGGACAACAAGCCGCAATGGAATCCGCCAACCCTCGCCGGTGTCGCCGATGCGATGCTGGACGAGATCTTCGCCCCGCTGCCGGCGGATCAGGAGTGGAAGCCGCTGAGCTGAACTTCAGCTCTCTCCCGTGAGGGGGAGAGGCCGCGCCGGATTTGATCCGGGGCAGGCGAGGGGGCGCGTGTCAGGACGCAGCACGACCTTTCGCCCTGAACCCCGCCCCCTCATCCGGTCGCTCCGCGACCGCCTTCTCCCCCGCGCGGGGGAGAAGAGATATGTAGAGCCAAGATCAGGAGACCAACACATGACCCGCATCGCATTCATAGGCCTCGGCAATATGGGCTCGGGCATGGCGGCCAATCAGGCCAAGGCCGGGCGCGAGGTCGTCGCGTTCGATCTCTCGGCGGAAGCGCTGGCGCGCGCCAAGGAGCAGGGCATGACGCCTGCCGCCAGCGCCGGAGAAGCGGTGAAGGACGTCGATGTCGTCATCACCATGCTGCCGGCCGGCCAGCATGTCCGCGACGTCTATGAGCAGGCGATCCTGCCGAACGCGCGCAAGGACGCGCTGCTGATCGATTGCTCCACCGTCGACGTCGATTCCGCGCGCACCGTGAACCGCGACGCGTCGATGCAAGGCTTCCGCGCCGCCGATGCGCCGGTATCGGGCGGCACGGCCGCCGCGCAGGGCGGCACGCTCACCTTCATGGTCGGCTGCCGCGAACAGGATTTCGCCGAGGTCGAAGACGCGCTGAAGCCGATGGCGAAGGCGATCATCCGCGCCGGCGATTCCGGCACGGGCCAGGCCGCCAAGATCTGCAACAACATGCTGCTCGGCATTTCCATGATCGGCACGTGCGAGGCGTTTGCGCTGGCCGAGTCGCTGGGTCTCGACGCGCAGAAGTTCTTCGACATCGCCTCGAAGGCGTCGGGCCAGTGCTGGTCGCTCACGTCCTACTGCCCCTGGCCCGGCCCGGTTCCGGCCGCGCCGTCGAACCGCGACTACGAAGGCGGCTTCGCCGCGGCGATGATGCTCAAGGATCTGAAGCTCGCCCAGGAGGCCGCGGACAGCTCCGGCGCGCCGACGCCGCTCGGCGGCGCAGCGGAGGCGCTTTATGAAGAGCTGGTCGGTCGCGGCTTCGGCGGCAAGGATTTCTCGTTCATCCTGCAGATGCTGCGCGGCCGGACATAAGCGCGGCCCGGGCCGGCCGCCTATTTCATCACGGTTTCGATCGTCTCCAGCAGTGCGCGGGGCGACACCGGCTTCACCAGCACCGCGTCCGCGCCCGCCGCGTGCGCCGCCTCCCTGTGCTCGCCGCCGCTTGCGCCGCTGATCATCACGATCTGCACGCCGCGCAGGGTCTCCTCGGCGCGCGCCGCGCGGATGAAGGCGAGCCCGTCCATTCCCGGCATGCGCTGATCCGCCAGCACCAGATGCGGGGCCTGTTCGGCCATTTTGAGCAGCGCCTCGGCGCCGCTCGCCGCGGCGCGCACCGAGCGCACGCCGGCGCGCACGAGCACCCGCGTCAGCATCACGCGCATCGCTTCGTGGTCGTCGACGATCAGCACGTCGAGGTCGGAGAGCCGCATGGCGCACGGCTTAGGACAACGCGCCGCAAAAGCAAACGGCCGGAGCGAAAGCTCCGGCCGTCGCGTTCTGCGTCGTGCTTACGCCGCTCAGTACTGCAGGCGCAGCGTGACGCCGTAAGTCGCCGGCTCGTTGGGGTAGCCGACATATGTGGCGAATGTCGGATTTGAGCTGGAATCCTGCAATGGCGGGACGAATGCGCCAATGAGGTAGGTTTCGTCGGTGAGGTTGCGGCCCCAGAATTCCACCGACCAGCGCTCGTCTTCCGGACCGATCCCAATACGGCCATTGAAGATGGCGAAGGAGTCGTTGTCAGTGGCGCCGTTCGCCTCCCGGCTCAGTGTTTGCGTCCGGTATTCGCTGTTCCAGCGGCCGTCCAGATAGAACAGCGCCCGCAGGTTGCCGCCGAGTGATTGTTCGTAGGCAATGCCGCCGGTGACGGTCCACTCAGGCGCAAAGGCGAAGGGAGTGCCGGCGAACACGACGTTTCGATCGAACGGATCGGCCACGCCCGGCGCATTGAAATCTACCGTCGTGTCAAAGTAGGCGTCGTTGTACACTACGCCACCGCTCAGCGTCAGATTGTCCGTTGGGCGCGAAGCAATTTCCAGCTCGACGCCCTGGCTAATGGCTTCAGGCACATTGCGTGTGATGAAGTTGAAGCCGTTGAATGCGTTCAGCTGATAGTCGTGAATCTCTTGATAGAACGCCGTCAGGTTCAGGGTCGTCGTGCCGCCCAGGATTGTGGACTTCAGGCCGATTTCGTAAGAGTCCGTGAACTCCGGATCGAATGCCAGCTGTCCGACATTCAGCGTCGTGGGATCGACCGTCGCGGGGGTCATCGAGAAGCCCGAACGGTCAACGTTGAAGCCGCCCGCTTTGTAGCCGCGCGAATAGCCGCCATAGATCATCACGTCGTCGGAGACGTCGTAAGCGAGTGAAATCGTACCGCTGAACTCATTCTCTTCGCTGTCGCCAGCCCAATTGCCGTTTGCGATTGGATTGATCGCCGGATTGCAGGCGAGGTTCATGAGCGAGGCGCCGGGCGAATTGACGATCGCCGCCACAACGCCGCCAGGTCCTGGCACCAAAGCGTCCGTCAAGACTTCGATGCCTTGCAGCGTGGTGCAAGACATCGACGTCGACGCCAGGCTTGCAGACAAATCCTTGGTTTCTTGGCTGTAGCGCAGACCGACCGTCAGCATCAGGCGGTCGCTGAGACTGATTTCGTTGTGCGTGAATAGCGCCAAGCTTTGGGTGTCAATGCTCCAATTGTCGGCCGACTGGCCTTGGCCGGCGGTGTTGCCGGTTAAGTAAACGTCGGCCAACCCCGGATTGCCAGTCGCGCACATGAAGAACGACGGAATCGGATCGGTCACTCCATCGGCGTCCGCAGCCGTGCTGTCATAGAGTTGGCAGCCGTTAGGAGTTGCGAGCGAGACGGTGTTCGCTTGCGTGATTAGGTTTGCATACAGGTTCGCGTGCGCGCCGATACGGATCGTGTCGGTCGTGTTCATTTGCTCGTCGGCATAGAACACGCCAACGAGCCAGTTCACCCGGCCATTCTCGCCTTGCAGCCGGAATTCCTGGGTAAAGGTCTCGAACGAAATTTCCAGACCGTCTCTGTAAGCGATGTCCACCGAGCTGAAGTCGATGTCCTGGTCACGCAGTGCGCTCCAGTCGCGATAGGCGGTGATCGACGTGAAGTTCACTCCGCCGATGTCCCAGTCGAGCTGGCCCGATACGCCAAAATCTTCGGTCTCTTCAGCATAACCGCGAGCGGCGGTTGCTGGCTGCGCCGGAAGACCGGGGCCGAGCGCCGGGAGACCTGGATAAGCCGGCGTCACCGTCATCGTGCGCCTGTCGAAGTTTGGATTGGCGCCGGGAACGGTTGCGCCCGACACAGTCGGCGAGGGCAAGCCGAGCGCGCCAGCAATTCCGGCCAGAACACTCTGCGACGAACCGTACAGGATCGGTGAAATGCCGCAGCAGACTTCGTCCGTTTCCGCGCCGTCGACAATCACGCGCAGTGTCGCGTCGGACGAGATATCCCAAAGCGCCTGGGCCCGCGCCGACCAGCGGTCACGATTGTTGATGTCCTGGCCCGAGATTTCATCCGTGATGTAGCCATCGCGCGCTCGGATGGAGCCGTCGAGACGGAACGCGAATGTATCGCTCACCGGCACGTTCACGCCGGCCTTTAATCCGTTCTCTTCCAGATCGTCGAGCCCGAGCGTACCCTCAAGGTACATGCCCGGATCGAAGTCCGGCCCCGCGGTGATGACGCTGATGGCGCCGGCCGACGTGTTGCGTCCGAACAGCGTGCCTTGCGGGCCGCGCAGGATTTCAACGCGTTCAAGTTCAGGAAGATCGGCGAGCGCTGCGCCGGCGCGGGCGCGATAGACGCCGTCGATAAAGATGCCGACTGCGGCTTCAAAGCCCGGATTGTCGGAGCCGGTGCCGACGCCGCGAATACGCGCGGTGGTGCCGGAAGAGTTCGACTGGCCGCTGGCCATCGAGAAGGACGGGGCGACCTGGGTGATGTCGCGCAGGTCTTGCACGCCGGTGTTTTCAAGCGTTTCGGCGCCGATCGCCGTCACCGCCAGCGGGACGTCCTGGATCGCCGCCGCGCGGCCTGTCGCCGTGACCACGATTTCGTCGGACACTTGGTCCTGCGCCAGGGCGGGGCTCGCGCCGATCGCCGCGACGGACGCGCCCGAAAGCAGAATCCGAGTCCAACTAATTTTCTTGCTCATTCGCCGTCCTCCCAGAGCCGGCCCACCGCCTTCTTGTGGGCGGAACCGGCCAAACTTATCGGCAAAACAGGGCCCGGCGCGAGCTTGAGCTGCTCCCCCGCTACCCTACCTGTCCAGTATGCTATACCAGTCACGCGACGGCGGCGTGTCAACCGGGGCCGAGCCCGATAATTGACGCCCGCGTCATACCAACAGGCGCCTGCGGCAACTGCGCCACACTGACGCAGCGTGAAAGCCGATAGCCCGCGGCGCCGGGTTAAGCAGCGGGTTTCAGCGGGCCGCGTGGCGCTTGTCGTCCGTGCGATTATGATTGGACATGCTCCCAGGCGCTCTCGTCCTCCTTTCGGCCGGCCAGGATTCGGCCACCTGCCTCGCCTGGGCGCTCAGCCGCTATGAGCGGGTTGAAACCATTGGATTTTTCTATGGACAGCGGCACGCCGTCGAGATGAGCCGGCGCGGCCCGGTCCGCGACGCCGTGGCGCCCATCCGGCCGGACTGGAGCGCGCGCCTGGGCGGCGACCTGGTTGTGGATATCTCCGGCTACGGCGCGCTGGCCGAGAGTGCGCTGACCGGCGATCGCGCAATCGAGATGGCCCGAAACGGCCTGCCTTCCACCTTCGTCCCCGGCCGCAATTTGGTGTTTCTCGCCGTCGCTGCGGCGCACGCCTATCGGCTGGGCGTCGGCGTTCTGGTCGGCGGCATGTGCGAGACCGACTATTCCGGCTACCCCGACTGCCGGCGCGACACGCTCGATGCGATGCAGACCGCGCTCACGCTCGGCCTCGGCGAAACCATGCAGGTGAAAACGCCGCTCATGCATCTGAGCAAGGCGCAGACCTGGGCGCTCGCGCACGACCTCGGCGGCGACGCGCTGGTGGACGTGATCCTGGAGCAAAGCCACACCTGCTACGAGGGCGACCGCAGGCATCGGCACGACTGGGGCTATGGCTGCGGCGCCTGCCCCGCGTGCGCGTTGCGGGCGAAAGGCTGGGCGCAGTGGCGCGAAGGACGGCCCGCGTGACCTACAGCGTCAAGGAGATGTTCTACACGCTGCAAGGCGAGGGCGCGCGCGCGGGGCGGCCCGCGGTGTTCGTGCGCTTCTCCGGCTGCAATCTCTGGAGCGGGCGCGAACAGGATCGCGCCCAGGCCGTCTGCCAGTTCTGCGACACCGATTTCGTCGGCGCGGACGGCGACGGCGGCGGAAAGTTCGACTCCGCCGAAGCGCTTGCACGCGCCGCGGCGTCGCTATGGCCCGGCGGCGGCGCGTCCTATGTCGTCTGCACCGGCGGCGAACCCACGCTGCAGCTCGACGCGCCGCTGATCGACGCGCTGCATGCGCGCGGTTTCGAGATCGCCATCGAGACCAACGGCGTGCTGCCGACGCCGGCCGGCGTCGACTGGATTTGCGTCAGCCCGAAAGCCGGCGCCGATCTGGCGCAGATCACCGGCGACGAATTGAAGCTGGTCTATCCGCAAGCCGGGGCCGAGCCGGAGCGCTACGCGGCGCTTCGGTTCAAGCACCATTTCCTGCAGCCGATGGACAACGCCGCGCGCGCCGAGAATACGCGCGCCGCCGTCGCCTATTGTCTTGCGCATCCGCGCTGGCGGCTCAGCCTGCAGACGCACAAGGATCTCGGCCTGCGTTAAGCGTGTCCGATATTCAGCGCGACGCTTTAACTTATAAAGGTTGGACCGCGCGGCTCCGCCGTGCATGCGACGCAGCTCCGCCGTGCTCCCTTTCAAAAGTACGCGCATGCCGGCGAGGACGCCGGCGGTCCATGGGGCGTTAGCGTGCGGCGCCTAGTCGGCGGCGTTTGCCGCGTAGGCGTCGGCGATCTCCGCGGCGAAGCGGCGGATCGCCCGGCGCGCTTCGGTCCAGGTGGATTCGGCGCCTGACAGGTCGCGCAGGTCGTGATTGTAGCGGCGGTGTTCGATCTCGCTGACGATGCGCCCGTCGCGCGTCCGCAGCACGCCGCGCAGTTCAGCGCCGCCAATCGAGATCGAGCGCATCGGGTCCAGCCCCGGGCGGCGGCGCACCTGCTCCATGGTCGGCCGGTTCGGATCGGCGTCGACGACCGTGACCTCCACCGTCAACGGCGCCCCTTCGGCGATTGTCGCGCCGCGTTCGGCCAGCGCGGCCGTAAGCGCTTCGTGAACCCAGCGCTGCAGGTATTCGCCTTCGCGCGCGCCGTAGTCTTCGGCGATCTCCCGCTGCAGCTCGTCCGAGAACGATACGGGCGCGATGGATACCGGGGCGGCGAACGCCGCGGTCGAGACGGCGAGAGCGGCGATGCCGGCGAGCATGGATGCGAGGCGCATGAGAAGCTCCATGAACTGACGCAATGGCGCAACTATGCGGTCGCTCGGCCGCGAGCGCCATTCACGTTCCCGTTTTTTTCGCCTTTTCCGCGCGCTATTCGCGGTCGTCGTCTTCGTCCTTGTCGTCGCCGTCTGGGATGGCGGCGCCGATCACCGCCCCGGTGGTCTTGACCGTCGTGCCGACCACGGCGCCGGTGACTTCGACCGCCGCGCCGACCACCGCGCCCGCCAAACATGAACTCAGCGGCAACATCAGCAGCAGAACGGCAAGCGTCCGGACCATGATCGTCTCCCCGTGCGAGCGTCGGCGAAGGTGCGCGCTCGCCGGCGCCGGCGCAAGCGTCCGCCGCAGATCATGCGCGGATGCGGATGTCCTCGAGGTCCACCAATTCCTCCGGCGCCTGCGCATCCGTGCTGCGCCGGAAGGGGCCGGCGTAACCGGGGTCGTTGAAGCGGCGCCGGTCCGGGCCGAAGAAGCCGGGCGCGCGCACGAACAGGCGCGTGTCCGTGAGCGCGAACGTGATCCGCTCAAACAGCAGCCGGGCGCTGATCGGCTTCTTCACGAAGCCGGTGACGCCCGCGTCGCGCGCGGCGGCGACGCGCGACGCCTCGGTGTGCGCGGTGAGCATCAGGATCGGCACGAACGGGTTCGGGCTGTCCTCGCTCCAGCGCAGACGCCGCGCGAACGCCAGCCCGTCCACCGGCGCCATCTTCCAGTCGAGGATGACCAGATCGATCTGGCGCTCGCGCATGGCGTCGAGCGCTTCGGCTGCGGTTTCGGCTTCGGTGATCCGGAAGACGCCGACCGCGCGCAACAGGCAGCGGAGCAGGTGGCGCATCTGCTGATTGTCGTCCACGACGAGCAGCTGCATGTCACTCAGCGACGTCATGTCACCCTCTGATCACGTCCCGCAGTAGAACAGCGCCAGAAGAAAACAGCCGGTAAATATCGGGCTTGCGCGCAAGAATAATCGCCGGCGGCGGGCGCCGCCGGCGATGGAGTTCAAGTTGCGGCGCAAGATGCCGCATATCAGCAGTTGTGCTTAACTTTACGGCGCGTCGACCAATACAATCTCGGCGTCCGCCTCCGCTTCCACCCGGATCTGGGCTTCATCGGCGATCGCTGCGCCGTCGCGCGGGCCAAGCTCGACGCCGTTCACGCGCGCCTTGCCCTTGGCCAGCGCCAGATAGGCGTGCCGGCCGTTCCCCAGCGCATACGCGACGCTCTGGCCGGGCTGCAGCGTCGCCGCCAGCACGCGCGCGTCCTGGCGGATCGGCAGCGCGCCCTCCGCCTGATCGTCGGCGAATCCCGATGCGAGGGTCACCAGCGAACCGGCGCGGTCGCCCTTGGGAAACTGCGCCGAGCCCCAGAACGGTTCGCCGCCGCGCTGCTTCGGGATGATCCAGATCTGATAGATCGTGGTGGCTTCATCTTCGAGATTGTACTCGGCGTGGGTCACGCCGGCGCCCGCGCTCATCACCTGCACGTCGCCTGCGACGGTGCGGCCCTTGTTGCCCATCGAGTCCTGGTGCGTGATCGCGCCGGAGCGGACATAGGTGATGATCTCCATGTCCGCGTGCGGGTGCGGCGGGAAGCCGGTCTTGGGCTGGATGGTGTCGTCGTTCCACACCCTGAGCGCGCCCCAGTGCACGCGCGCGGGGTCGTGATAGCCGGCGAAGCTGAAATGATAGCGGGCCGCGAGCCAGTCGGCGTCATGCCGGCCCAGCGTGTCGAAAGGACGTTTCTCGATCATGGGTCACCTCTTTCGCCAGCCCATGTGGGGGAGGGCCCATTCTGCTCTCAAGGCACAGCTTTGACACCGCCCGTCGCGCGTCCGCTTGACGAAAATGGCGGCTGCGTCACACAACCCGCCACGGGAGGAACCACCCATGAAGCCGATCTACGCCGTTATCTGCGCCGCCGCCGCGGCGCTCGCCGCCTGCGGCCAGCAAACCGGGACCGAGACCCCGGAAGCGCCGGCCGCGCCCCAAAGCCTGCTTGAGCAGGTGCAGGCGATGTCGCAGGAACAGCAGCTGGTGTTCGCCACCACGCAGCTCGCCGCCTACCAGCAGGCGCATCCGGACGCGCAGCCGACGTGCGCCGCCATTCGCGGCACGGAATCGCGCGGCGTCATCCCGCCGAACATCGACCCGGACAGCGCGTACGCGCCTTATGTCGGCGCGCTCGCCATTTCCGTCCAGTGCGGCGAGCTGCGCAGCATGACGCGCATGGACCCGAACGAGCAATGGCTGGTCGTGTTCGCGCCGGGCGCGGCGGAGGTGCAGGTCGTCAATTGCGGCGGCGGCCCCAACGGCTCGAGCCGCTGCTCGCGCACGCTGCCGCTGGTCGAGATCGCGCCGCCGGCCGCGCCGTAAGCCGCAGCGAGGCTAAGGCTGGCGCGTGAACCGCGCCAGCTCGCGCCGGTTGACGTCCTGCAGCACCAGCACGTCGCCATCGATGTGCGCCGAGTTCGTGCTTTCAAGCTGCGCCACGAACGCGCGCTCGATCTCGGTCAGATCGGGCGAGCACGCGCGCCGCGTCGTGCCGACGGCGCTGAACCTCAGCATCGGCCCGTTCTGCTCCACCTGCGCGAAGAAGAGGTTGCAGCCGGTGAAGCCGTTCGCGCGCGAGCCGCTGAACGCGATCGTAGGCGCGTTGAGCCCGCCGGCGCTCGACACCCATTGCGTGCCTTCGAGCTGCACGGCGGGCGGCGGAGCCGGTGTCGGCTTTTGGTCGGCGCAGGCGGCAAGCACGAGCGCCAACAGGAGCGTTCGCATCAAACAGGATCCCAGGGAAACACCGAAGCGCTCGCCCCCACGTCCGTATAGTTCGCCTTCATCGCCGGCAGCGCGTGCTCGATGATGCTCGACGGCGTCCAGCCTTCCAGGCGCGCCATGCCGCGGATCGGACGCGGCTGGCTGAACAGGAATACCTCGTTGCCGCGCACGGCGAAAATCTGTCCGGTCGTGTCCTTGGCGCCGTCGGCGCACAGCGCCACCGCCACCTGCGCCACCTGATCGGCGCGCATCGAGCGCTTGAACCGCTCCACGCGCTGGGCGCTGGCTTCGTCCTTCACCGGGATCGACGCGATCATGCGCGTCCAGGCGAACGGCGCGATGATATTGGAGCGCACGTTCTTCTGCGCGTTCTCCATGGCGACGATCCGCGACAATCCCATCACGCCCAGTTTCGCAGCGGCATAATTCGCCTGGCCGATATTGCCGATCAGACCCGAAGTGGACGTGAACAGGACGTAGCTGCCGTCCTGCTGTTCGCGGAAATGCTCGATCGAGGCGCGGGTGACGTTGAACGCGCCGTGCAGGTGCACGTCGACGACCGCTTTCCAATCGTCGGGCGTCATCTTGTGGAACATGCCGTCGCGCAGGATGCCGGCCGGATTGATCACGGCGTGCAGTCCGCCGAATTCCTTCTTCGCCTGCTCCATCATGGCGACGACGGCGTCGTAATCGCTCACGCTGTCGGAATTGGAGATCGCCTTGCCGCCGCCGGCGCGGATTTCCTGCGCCACCTGTTCGGCCGGACCCGCAGACCCGCTGTCCTCGCCTTTCAGGCCGCCGCCCAGATCGTTCACCAGCACGCAAGCGCCTTCGCGGCCGGCCAGCAACGCGCACTCTTTCCCGATCCCGTTGCCGCCGCCCGTAACGACGACGACTTTTCCGTCCAGCACGCCCATGATGTCCTCCGAAGGCCGCAGGCTTTAGCGCCTGGTGCGTTCGTGCGGTAGGGGTATCTGAGGCAAACGCTGCTCAGCGCTGCAGTTCAGGCTCGAACCCGTCGGCTTTCGCGAGGTCGGGGAACAGCCGCATCCAGGCCAGGGAGGCCACAACCGCGGCCGCGCCGCCGAGCGACACCGCCAGCACCGGCCCGAAAATCCGCGCCATCAGTCCGGCTTCGAAGTCGCCGAATTCGTTCGAGGCTGAAATGAACACGAAGCTCACCGCCGCCACGCGGCCGCGCATGGCGTCGGGCGTCGCCAGCTGGATCAGGCTCTGGCGGACGTACACCGAAATCATGTCGACGCCGCCGGCGACCGCGAGCGCGGCCGCGGTCAACCACAGGTATTGCGACAGGCCGAAGGCGATGGTGGCCAGCCCGAACACGATCGTCGCGCCGAACATCCACAGCCCGACGCGCGTGCGCAGCGGCTTCACCGCCAGCCACAGCGCCACCGCCGCCGCGCCCACGCCCATCGCCGAACGCAGCACCCCAAGCTCGCTCGGCCCCGCGTGCAGGATGTCGCGCGCGAACACCGGCAGCAGCGCCACCGCGCCCGCCAGCAGCACGACGATCAGGTCGAGCGAGATCGCGCCCAGCACGATCTTGTTGCTCCAGACGAAGCGCAGGCCCTCGACAATCATGCCGATGGTGCGGGCGTCCTTCACCGGCTCCTGGGCCGGCGGCTTCAGCACGAACATCAGCAGCGCCGCGAACGCCGCCAGCGCGAACGCGGTCAGGTAGGCCGCGACCGGGCCCGCGCCGTAGAGCAGCCCGCCCACCGCCGGGCCGACGATCAGCGAAAACTGGAATGCGAGCGACGACCAGGCGATGCCCGGCGGCAGCTCCTCGCGCGGCAACAGCATCGGCAGCAGCGCGCTCGCCGCCGGCGGCATGAACGCATTGATGATCCCGGCGCTGACGGCGGCTGCGAACACGGCCGGGATGACGATCTCCGGGCCCATGTTCGACACCAGCGCCAGCCCCAGCACGATCAGCGCCTTGGCGACGATGCAGGCCGTGAGGATGAGGCGGCGGTTGTAGCGGTCCGCAGCCTGGCCGCCGAACAGCGACAGCACCAGCAGCGGCAGGAACTGCGCCAAGCCGACGAGCCCCAGCACGAACGCCGCTTCGGCGATGGTCTGCCCATGTGCGCGCGCGGCGTCGTAGACCTGCCAGCCCATCGCCGTCGACTGGATCTGCACGGCCATGGTCGCGAACATCCGCCCCGCCCAGAACTGGGCGAACAGCCGGTGGCGGAAGATGTCGAGTGAAGGGATGCGAAGGGCGGCCAAGGCGGCGCGGACCATGCGCCGGGCGCGCGCGAGTCGCAACCAAGCCACGGGGGCCGGATTGACGGGCACACTCAGCGGCCCTATGCGCTCGCGCCTCATGAGGGGGCGCCGCCTTGGCCCACACGCTTGTCGCCGAAAAGCTTGAACACGCCGCCGGCGTCGAGCGCGTGCTCGACCGCGCGTTCGGGCCGGGCCGCTTCGCCAAGACCAGCGAACGCGTGCGCGAGCGCGGCGCCGTGCTCGAGCCTTCGCTCTCGCGCGTGGCGCTCAACGCTGCGGGCGACGTGATCGGCGTGTGCCGCATCTGGCGTGTCGAGGCGGGCGCGCCGCTTTTCTTTCTTGGCCCGCTCGCGGTTGACCCCGACGCGCAGTTGACGGGCCTCGGGCTGGCGCTCGTGCGCGATTGCGTCGCCGCCTGCCGCGCGGCGGGCGGCAATGGAATCGTGCTCGTCGGCGCGGAGCGCTTCTTCCGCGCGGCAGGGTTCAGCATCGTCCCGCCCGGCCGCATCGTGCTCCCCGGCCCGGTCGACCCGGCGCGGCTGCTCTGGTGTGAGCTGCGCCCCGGCGGCTTGGCCGACGTCGCAGGCGCCGTCACCGCGCCGCGCTAGGTTTGCGAAATCGCAATTACGTGTGGTATCGCCGCACCTGAGGGCATCAGGGAGCGGGGCTATGGCCAAGACATCTGCATATCAGAAATCTGAAAGCGACGGCGTCACGACGTTCGCCGTTACGCCGGCGGAGGCGCCCAAATTCATTTACGGCTTGGTGCTGGGCGTGATTTTCCTGCTGCTCGGTCTGATGCTCGGCGGTTTCGGCGTCATCGTGATCGCCGCGGCGGGCTTTCTCATCTGGTTCAGCTTGCGCGATCTGCGCCCGAAGGAGCATCGCGCCACGGCGACTTTTCGCGTCGCGCCCGACCGCGTCGAGGTCGCCGGCGAGACTTTCCGGCGCGATGACATCCATCGCATCATCATCCGCAACGGCGTCACCGGTAAGGAAGTGCTGGAGCACTACACCACCAACATGAACGCCGCCGCCGGCCTTGCGCACCGCGCGCATACGGCGCGCGTGGCCAACGCGCTCACACTCGAAAGCGGCGGCCGCGCCACCTTCCTCGCCGGCGGCATGGATGAAGTGACTGCGTACGGTCTGTTGCACGACGTCTGCAGAATCCTCGGTTTCGACACCAACTAGGCGCCGCGTCCAAGCGGACCGGCGGCGGTCACGCCGCCTCCCTGCGCCAGCCCAGCATCAGCAGCGCGACGCCGATGAAGGCCCAGGCCCAGCCGGGGCCGAGCGGCGTCGCGCGGGCGGCGCGCACGACATAGGCGCCGTTGCGCTCGACGCCGATCCAGTCGCCGCCGCTTGCGCGCGCGCCGCGATCGACGCGCCGCACCTCCGGCAAGCGCCGCCCGTCCTCGCCGGTCATGAACACGCTGCCGCCGGTCGCGTCCGCGAACGGGCGCAGAATCTCGGGCGCCGCCGCCAGCGCCGCCGCTTCGCGCGGATTGAGCGGGCCTACTGCTGCGAACGCGCGCAGAGTGCCGCTGCGCGCCTCGTACAAGCCTTGCTCGTCCGCCGCCGCTGCGCCTGTGAACAGCCCCGGCGCGCTTTCGCCCAGCGCGATGGTCGAGCGTGCGCCCGACGGCGCGACGATCTCGACGGCGCCGACGCCCGGCGCCAGCGTCGAGCGTTCGATCTCCAGCCCGCGCGGGCCGGGCTCGAGCGAAAGGCGTTCGTCTTCCAGCTCCGGCTCCTGCATCAGCCAGTGCGCAAGCCGGCGCAGCAATTCGCCGTGCGGGCCGCCGCCGTCATAGCCGCGCGCCCATAGCCACGGCTGATCCGACCACAGCTGCGCCACGCGGCCGTTGCCGGCGCGGTCCAGCACCAGGAGCGGCGCGCCGCTCGCGCCCTGCAGCACGGTTTGCCCGCCAGACGCCTGCGCCTGCACCTGCATGGTCCAGCGTCCCCAGCGCTCCGGCGAGGGGAGTCCGCGCACCACCGGATGGCGCCGCCCGAGCGCCGTCGGCGCCGGCCGGTACGGCGTCGTCGCGACATTGCCGGTCGGCTGCGACGGCAGGATGCCAGCGAGCGCCGTGCGGTGAACGCCGTCGAGGCCCGCCTCCGCTTCGCCCGCGGTGATCAGCAGTGCGCCGCCTTGCTCCACCCGCCGCGCGATCGAAGCGAAATAGTACGCCTGCAGGATGCCGCGGCGGCGATAGCGGTCGAAGATGATCAGGTCGAATTCGTTGAGGCGCCGCTCGAACAATTCCTCGGTCGGAAAGGGGATCAGCGCCAGTTCGTTCAGCGGCGTGAAGTCCTGCTTATCCGGCGGACGCAGGATCGAGAAGTGAACCAGGTCGACGGCGGGATCGCTCTTCAGCAGGTTGCGCCAGACGCGCGCGCCCTGATGCGGCTCGCCCGTGATCAGCAGCACGCGCAGCCGGTCGCGCACGCCGTTGGCGGCGAACGCGGCGCGGTTGTTCGACAGCGTGATCTCGCGCGGCCCTTCTTCCGCCTCCACCACCACCATGTTGCGCCCGCGCTTGGGCAGCCGCACGCTGACGGAGAAGTCCTGGTTCGGCCGCGCATTGGTCTGAGCCGCCCGCACGCCGTCGATGCTGAGCGTCACGCGCACCGGCGTATTCGAGCCTTCGTCGATCACTCGCCCGGTGATGCGCATGGGTTCGTTGACGATGCCGAACGTCGGGGCGGAGACGAGTTCAAGCCGCCGGTCGCCGCGGTCCGGATCGCCGACGATCAGGATATGCGCCGGGCCCAGATGGCGCAGCTGCGCCGGCGCCGCCGGCGGATCGGCCGCCTGGCCGTCGGTGATCACGACAACGCCGCCGATGCGGTCCGGCGCGAGATCGCTCAATGCGTCTTCGATCACGGACGCGATCATCGTGCCGTCCGGCCCGCCGCGCGTTTCGCGCACGCGCACGTCCAGGCCCGGCTCGCGCGCCAGCGCCGCCGCCATTGCCTCGCCCGCCGCCCGCGCCGCCTCGCGCCGTCCCGCAAGCCCCAGGCTTTCGCTCTGATCGACGACCACCAGCGCGACGTCTTCCGCCGGCTCGCGCGTCTCGCGCACCCACTGCGGCTGCATCAGCCCGAGAAACACGAATGCAAGGCCGACGGCGCGCAGGACCGGCGCGCCGCCCCCGCGCCAGACATAGAGCGCAAACGACGCCAGCGTGAGCACGCCAAGTGCGATCAGCGCCGCACTCGGCAGCGCCGGATCGAAGCCGATGCGCGCGCCCGCAATCACGCGACGCCCTTAGCTGAGCGCCACCCCCTCCCCGCGAGGGGAGGCAGGGGGCGGGGAGAAACGCCGACGTTGCGGGAAACGCGGCGCGGCAGAGTGCTTGCGGCAATATCTTCGCGTCGAGGATCACCCCGCCCCCTGCCTCCCCTCGCGGGGAGGGGGTGTGCCCCAACGCTTTTCATCGCTCGCGCCCTATCCGTTCGAGCAGCGCCGGCACGTGCACCTGGTCGGCCTTGTAGTTGCCGGTCAGCGCCACCATCACGATGTTGACCCCGAACCGCAGCGCCATTTCGCGCTGGCGCGCGCTGTTCAACTCGCCCGCCCACGCCGAGGCCCAGTCGCCGTCGCCGATGAAGATCGCCGCCACGCCGTCGCGCGATTGCGCGGCGGCGGCGTCTTCGGCCCAGAGCGTCGTCGATTGGGTGCGGCCGGGGAAGCTGCGCATCAGGTAGAAGGCGCGCGCGACGACGTGTTCGGTCGTCACCTGCTGCAGCGGCGGCACATCGACGCCCGCAAGCATCAGCTGCGCCGGCCGCCCGCGCCCGCCGCCGCTTGCGTCGCGCGTATCGACCAGCAGCAGGCCGCCGATGGCGAGATAGCGGTCGATGTTCGCGAGCGCCGCATCCGGCAGCCGCTGCGGCGCGGACGGCGCGGGCCAATAGAGGAACGGATAGGCGGCGAGATTATCGCGCGCGAGATCGATCGCCACCGGCTCGCCGGGTTCGACCGAGGTCCGCTCCGTCAGCACCTGCGACAAGGCCTGCAGCCCCGCGTGCGACATGCGGTCGACGCGTGCATCGCCGGTGCGCACATAAGCGAGCCTGAGCGTTTGCGTCGGATCCTCGCGCCGCGTCTGCGCGTGCGCGTCGCCGCCGAACACCATCGCCGCGACCAGCACAGCCGCGCCGGCGCGCGCCAGGCGCGGCAGCTTGCCGAACAGATGGAGCGCAATCATCAGATCGAGCGCCAGCAGGAACGCCGCCGCAGCGAACAGCCAGCCCGACAGCGGCCGCTCCACGACCCCGCTCAAGCCCTCGCGCGCGACGCCGCCGGGCAGCGCCAAGGGCGCCAGCGCTTCGTCGGGCCGCGCGGCGTCGATCGCCGCGCTGACGCCCGCGCGTTCGTAGAGGCCCGGCGGCGTCGCCGGCGAGGCGACAGCGAGCGCAAACGCATCCGGCGCAATCGGCTCCGCATCCGGCGGCGCCGGCGCCAATGATCCGAAGCCGTCGAGCAAACGCTGCGCTACGAACGGCCCGCCGGTGATCTCGCGCTCGCCCGCGCCGTCGGGCCGCGCGGAGAACGCCAGCGTCCGCCGCAGCATCTCCACGAACAGGCCCGACAGCGGCGCGTCGGACCAGTCGGGCGTGGCGCTCACGTGGAACAGCACGATCAGTCCGCGCCCGCGCGCCTGCGCCGTCACCAGCGGCGAGTTGTCCGACAAGGCCGCCCACACGCGCGCCTGTTCGAGCGAGGCCGGCTCCGCCAGCACTTGCCGGCGCACGCTCACGTCGTCCGGCACGGCGATGCCGGCGAACGGCGAGTCGGCGGGGAAGGGCGCGATCGCCAGCGGCGTCTCCCAGGCCAGCGCCCCGCCGAGCGAGCGCGATCCGGGCCGCAGCCGCACCGGCAGCAGATCGTCCGCATCGTTGGCGAGCCGCGGCCCGGCGAAGCGCACCAGCAGGCCTCCGTCTTCGATCCAACGCTCCAGCGCGCTCGCGTCGGTCGGCGCCACGCGTCCGGCGTCGGGAAGGATCAACGCCTGCGCGCGCGCTTCGATCAGCGCGTCGATGCCGCCGCGCTGCAGGCTCGCATAGGGCTGCAGCGCGCGGTCGACGTAGAACAGTTCGGACAGAAGCGGCTGGTTCGCGCCGCCGGGGTCGACCAGGCCGACGAACGGCCGCCCCGCGCCGGACGGCAGCAGCTTCACCGCGCCCGCGCTCTGCTCGCCGACAATGCGCACGCGCGCCGCGCGCGCCGCGATCTCCGGCGGCAGCTCGATCCGCGCCGACGTGCTGGCCGCGTCGCCCGCGAAGCGCGCCTCCGCCGCGCCGAGCGAACGGCCCTCCGCCGTCTCCGCCGCGATGGCGACGACCGGCGATTCGTTCTCCGCCCGGCGAATGTCCGCCGTCACGCCTTGCGGCGTCACCGCGCCGGAGACGATCGCCCGCGCCGTTTGCGGCGGCGTGCGCGCCGTCACCGGCCCGCGCCGCTGAAGCTCCGCCGCCAGCGCTTGCGCGCCGTCGTCATGCAAGCCGTCCGTGATCCAGACGATGCGGTCGAAGCGGCCTTGCGTTTGCGCCAGCCGCGCCGTCGCCTGGGCGCGGTCCGGCCGCCAGGGGCGCGGTTCGAGCCGTCCGATCGCCGCTTTCGCATCCGCCGCCGTCAGCGCTTCGCCGGGATCGCGCGGGCGCGCGCTCGGCGCCGTCAAGAGTAGGAACACCGGCGCGCCGGTGCGCTCCGCCTGCGTCGCCGCTGCGACGGCAGCGGCGCGCGTGTCGCTCCAGAACGGCGCCGAGGTCCAGCCGTCGTCGATCACGATCAGCGTGCGCCCGCCTTGGGCGCTCTCCGCCGCGCTCGGCGCAAGCGACGGCCGCGCGAATGCGAGGATCAGCAGCGCCGCCGCCAGCGCGCGGAACAGCACCAGCTGCCAGGGGGCGCGTTCGCGGCTCTGATCTTCCGTGCGCACGCCTTCCAGCAGCCGCGTCGGCGGAAACGGCGTGCGCTGGGGCGGCGGCGGGGTCGCCCGCATCAGCCACCACAGCGCCGGCAGTGTGAGCAGCGCCGCCAGCGCCCACGGCGCGCCGAATAGGATCGGGCCCAAAGTCACCCGTAGCGCTCCGAGATGAAGGCGATCAGCATCGACAGCGCCGGCGCGGCGTTGTGATCGGTGCGGTGCAGCAGCGCCGGAAAGCCAAGCTCGGCGCCGAGCGTGCGGATCTCGCGCCGCTGCTGCGCCAAGCGCTCGGCATACGCTGTGCGCGCCGCCTCGGCGCGCCCGATCAGCACGTCGCCGCCGCGCCCCGGCGCTTCAAACAGCGTGCGGCCCTGGAACGGAAAGTCCTCTTCCGCAGGATCGGCGATCATCGTCAGCGCGCCGGTCGCGCCCGCGCGCGCGCAGGCAAGCAGGCGCTCCCGCCAGATCGCCGCCGGCGCGTAGAAGTCGCTCAGGAAGATGACGCACGAATTGCTCGGCGCCTCCACGTCCTGCACGGGCTGCAGCAGATCGACCGCGAGCCGGTCCACCGCGCGCGCCCCGCGCCGCGGCTGCCGCCCCAATGCGCCGACGCGCTCGCCGCCGCGCGAAAGCAGGATCGCCAGCGCCAGCGCCATCGTGCGCGCGCGATGCAGTTTCGTCGGCCGCGCCGGGTCGCTGCTCCAGTCGAAGCCCGGTTCCGGATCGATCCAGAACCACGCCGTCTGCGCCGCCTCGCGTTCGCGCTCGCGCACGAAGAAGCGGTCGCCGCGCGCGGACCGGCGCCAGTCCACCAGCCGCGCGCCGTCTTCGGCGCGGTGATCGCGATATTGCCAGAAGTCTTCGCCCTGGCCGGCGCGGCGCCGCCCATGCACGCCCGGCGCGCTCGCGGCGAGGCGCTTCGCATCGAGCAGCACGCCGGGAAGATCGCCGGCGAGGTTGAGAGCGTCGAGACGGGCTGTCATTGGTTCACCAAGGACAGAAGTCGGAAATCAGAAGCCAGAAGCCAGACAAACGCGGATCGTGCGCCCGCACCTGTTCTGACTTCTGATTTCTGGCTTCCAATTTCCGACTCACGCCGCCCGCTCCGCCAACTCGTCCACCAGCGTGTCGATGTCCAGGCCTTCGGCGCGCGCGCCGAAGCTCAGCTGCATGCGGTGCGCCAGCGCCGGGCGCGCCAGCGCCGCCACATCGTCCACCGCCGGCGCCAGGCGTCCGCGCAGCAGCGCGCGCGCCCGCACCGCCAGCATCAAGGCCTGGCCTGCGCGCGGGCCGGGACCCCACGCCACGTGCTGGTTCACGCGCGGGTCGTGGCTCGAGCCCGGCCGCGCCGAGCGCACCAGCTCCAGGATCGACGCCAGCACTTTCTCGCCCACAGGCATCGCCCGCACCAGACGCTGCAGGCGCATCAGCGAGTCCGGATCGAGCACCGGCTGCGGCGTGACGTCCTCAAGGCCGGTGGTCTCGATCAGGATCTTCCGCTCGATTTCCGCATCGGGGTAGGGCACGTCGACCTGCAGCAGGAAGCGATCCAGTTGCGCCTCCGGCAGCGGGTAGGCGCCTTCGTGCTCGATCGGGTTCTGCGTCGCCAGCACATGGAACGGCCTCGGCACGTCGTACGCCGCGCCGGCCACCGTCACATGATGTTCCTGCATCGCCTGCAAGAGCGCCGATTGCGTGCGCGGGCTGGCGCGGTTGATTTCGTCGGCCATCAGGAGCTGGGTGAAGATCGGCCCCTTCACGAAGCGGAAATGGCGCCGGCCGGTCTCGTCCTGGTCCAGCACCTCCGAGCCCAGGATGTCAGCCGGCATCAGGTCGGGCGTGAACTGCACCCGCGCCCAGTCGAGCCCCAGCACCCGCGCCATGGCTTCCACCAGCCGCGTCTTGGCGAGGCCCGGCGCGCCCACCAGCAGCACGTGCCCGCCCGCCAGCACGGCCGCGAGCGTCAGCTCGATCACCCGCTCCTGGCCGAACACCGCCCTGCCGATCTCGGCGCGCACCCGCGCCAGCGCCTCGCCGGCGGCCTCGGCCTCGGCCACCAAGGCGTCCGGATTGTCGTGATTGCTCATGGGGGCGAAGCTCGCGTAGTTGGGGGCAGAAATATGACGGCGCCTGAAGACCATACGTCCCTGGAGCAATTGCTGGCCCTGCTCAAGAGCCAAGCCGGTTCCGGCAAAGGGCCGCCGCCTGTCGACAAGTGGAACCCCGCCCATTGCGGCGACATCGGCATGGAGATTCTGGCCGACGGCGCGTGGAAGCACGCCGGAACGCGCATCGCCCGCGAGCCGCTGGTCAAGCTGTTCGCCTCGATCCTGCGCAAGGACGAAGATGGGCAGACTTATCTGGTCACGCCGGCGGAGAAGATCGTCGTCCGCGTCGAGGACGCGCCCTTCGTGGCGATCCGCGCCGACCGCGTCGGCGAAGGCGAAGACCAAACCATCGTCTTCACCACCAATGTCGGCGACGTGGTGCAGGCCGGCCCCGAGCACCCGCTGCGCGTCGCCCTGCGCGACGGCGAACCGCGTCCCTATGTACATGTGCGCGGGCGGCTGGAAGCGCGCGTGCTGAGGGCGCCGTTCTACGAACTGGTGGAGTGGAGCGAAACGCGCGACGGCAAGCAGGGCGTTTGGAGCGGCGGTGCGTGGTTCGAGTTGGGCACGGCATGAATTGGGCGGACTTGGAGTCGCTGTTGCGCTCGCGCCTCGATCCGCTGGATCAGATCGGGCGCGGACTGAGCACGCGCAGCGACGGCGACCTCAACCCCGATTGGCCGGATCGCCCGGCGACGTTCCGGCCCGCGGCGGTGCTCGCGCCGATCGTCAAGCGCCCGGAAGGCTGGACCATGATCTTCACCGAGCGCTCGGTCGAAACGCCCGCGCATCCGGGGCAGATTTCGTTTCCGGGCGGGCGCGTGCAGGCGAGCGACGCCGACGCCGTCGAAACCGCGCTGCGCGAAACCCGCGAGGAGATCGGCCTCGGCGGCGATTTCATCGAGCCCATCGGCGCCTGGGACCGGTACGAAACCGGCACCGGCTATCGCATCACGCCGGTCGTCGGCTTGATCGAGCCGGGCTTCACCCTGACGCTCGATCCGCGCGAAGTGGCGAGCGTGTTCGAGGCGCCGCTCTCGTTCCTGCTCGATCCCGCCAACCATGAGCGCCGCGAGGGCGAATGGCGCGGTCTCAAGCGCGCCTATTACGCCATGCCCTACGAAGGCCGCTTCATCTGGGGCGCCACCGCCGGCATGATCCGCGCGCTCTACGAGCGGCTCCACATTTGAGTCGTCGTTAGCTTGACTCATTCATAGCTGGGCAGCTATATGCCAATACATAGCCGAACGGGTATGAATTAAGCCATGTCGAAGGCGCACGATGTTCTGTTCAGCGCGCTGGCCGATCCCACGCGGCGGGCCATCTTCGAGCGCCTGTGCCGCGAGGGCGAAAACACGGTCTCCGCGCTTACCGCCAAGGCCGGCGTGTCGCAGCCGGTCGTTTCCAGGCATCTCGGCGTGCTGAAGAAAGCCGGGCTCGTGCGCGGTCGCCAGGATGGGCGCCAGACGCACTATAGCGCCCGGCTCAAGGCGCTCGCGCCCTTGATCGACTGGACCAGCCGCATGGCCGGCTTCTGGGAAGCCAGGTTCGACGCCCTCGAAGATCTCCTCAAAAGGATGGACCAATGACCGCAGAAACGCGCTCCGTCGTCGTCGAACGCGAATTCGCGCATCCGCCCGAAAAGCTCTGGCGCGCGCTCACGCAGCCGCACCTGATCGAGGAATGGCTGATGAAGAACGATTTCGCGCCAACGATCGGTCACCGCTTCAAGCTGACCGGCGAGTGGGGCGGGGTACTCGATTGCGAAGTGCTCGAGATCGAGCCGTACAGGACGCTCTCCTACACCTGGAACTTCGCGCACGACGATCCCGCCTACGGTCTGCAAAGCACGGTGACCTTCACGCTGACGCCAACTGCGGCGGGCACGCATCTGCGCATGGAGCAGGAAGGTTTCCGTCCCGAGCAGAAGCAGGCCTTCGGCGGCGCGCACGCCGGCTGGAGGCAATTCTTCGAAAGACTGGATCAGCTTCTGGCGCGCGCGGCGTGAGCCAGAGGGAGGCGCTTTTGAACAGGTTCGTTCGGCAGGTTCACCGCTGGGTGTCGATTGCGTTCACGCTGGGCGTGATCGCCAACACCGTCATCATCTCGTCCCTGAGCGGCGCGCAGCCGGACTACTGGGTCTATCTCTTGGCTCTGGTCCCGCTCGCGCTACTTCTGGTCACGGGACTCTACCTGTTCGTGCTGCCTTACGCCGCGAACTGGCGCAGCGCCCGCCGGTAAGAGCAAACGCAATGGCCAAGAAAGCGCCGACGAAGTCCGCGAAGCAAGCGCCCGCCAGAAGCGACGCGGCCAAGCTGCTCTCCGGCGACAATCCGCAGATCGCGAAGGGTTACGGCGAAGCGCCGGTGAAGGCCTACATCGCCGCTATTCCCGGCTGGAAGCAAGACGTCGCCAAGCGCATCGACGCCTTGGTCGCGCGCGCCGTGCCTGGGGTGAAGAAGGCGGTGAAGTGGAATTCGCCGCTCTATGGCGTTGAGGAAGGTCTTTATTTCCTCAGCTTCCACATGTTCACGAACTACGTGAAGGTCGCGTTCCACAACGGCGCCGAGCTGCGACCGCCGCCGCCCGGCGTCTCGAAACATAAGCGTGTGCGCTATCTCGACATCCGCCGAGACGATGCGTTTGACGAGGCGCAGTTCGTCAGCTGGGTGAAACAGGCGAGCGCACTGCCGGGCGAGAAGATGTGATGGCCGTCAAGAAAGCGAAGACAAGCAAAAGCGCCGCGTCCGAGCAGATCGACGCAAAGATCGAAGCGCTTAGCGACTGGCGCGGCGAAACCCTCGCGCGCGCGCTCATCCGTGACGCCGATCCCGAGGTGATCGAGACGGTGAAATGGGGCGGCGTGCCGGTGTGGGAGCACGCCGGCGTCGTCTGCACCGGCGAGTCCTATAAGGACAAGGTGAAGCTCACCTTCGCCAAGGGCGCAGCGCTGAAGGACCCTTCCGGTCTGTTCAACGCAAGCCTCGACGGCAACGCTCGCCGCGCCATCGACATCGGCGAGGGCGAAAAGATCGACGGGACGGCGTTCAAGGCGCTGATCCGCGCCGCCGTCGCGCTGAACGCCGCCAAGCAAGCGGCCAAGCGGAAGCGGGCGCCCGATAGTTGAAGACGCGCGCAAACTGCGTAAAGACAAACCATGACCAGCATCGCTCAGGCCGCCTGGTTCAAGGCCAAGGAAACCCGGGCGCTGATTGCGGCGCTCGACGAAGCGCGCCCGGGCGGCGCGCGCTTCGTCGGCGGCTGCGTGCGCAACACGCTGATGGGCCGCGAGGTCGACGACATCGACATCGCCACCCAGCTCACGCCCGACCGGGTGGTTGAGGTTTGCGCCAAGGCCGGCTTCGCCGCGCACCCCACCGGCATCGAGCACGGCACCGTCACCGTCGTGGTCGATCGCAAGCCGTTTGAGGTGACGACGCTGCGCCGCGACGTCAGCACCGACGGGCGCCGCGCCACCGTCGCCTTCACCGAAAGCTGGGAGGAGGACGCCGAGCGGCGCGACTTCCGCATGAACGCGCTCTACGCCGATGCGTCCGGCGCCGTGCATGATCCCACCGGCGGCCTTGAGGACGTGCGTAAAGGCCGCGTCATCTTCATCGGCGATGCGGCGATGCGCATTCGCGAAGACTATTTGCGCATCCTGCGCTTCTTCCGTTTCAACGCCTGGTATGCGCGCGGCCCGATCGACCCCAAGGGACTCGATGCGTGCGCCGATCTCGTCGCCGGCCTCGACACGCTTTCGGTGGAGCGCATCTGGAAGGAAGTGAAGAAGCTGCTCGGCGCGCCCGATCCGCGCGCGGCGTGGGAGGGCATGACGGCGATCGAGGCGCGCGCCCGCGCACTGCCGGAATTGTCCAACGAAACCCGGCTCGACGCGCTGGTGACGATCGAAGCCGATCTGATGCTGTCGGTCGATGCGATGACGCGCGTCGCCGCCGCACTGACGGATCAGGAGCGCGCGCGCACGCTCGCGCGCCGGCTCAAGCTTTCCAACGACGAGCGCGATCGGCTCGTGGCCGCGCTCGGCGAGGATGTGAAGATCACCTCCTACATGTCGCTGCGCGAGATGCGGCGCGCCATCTACCGGATCGGCAACGAAGCCTTCCGCGACCGGGTCATGCTGGCCTGGGCCGACGCCGGCGGGGCGAAGGCCCAGCAATGGCGCGCGCTCACCGCCCACGCCCAGATGTGGACGCCGCCGAAGCTGCCGCTCACCGGCGATGAGGTGATCGCCGCCGGCGTGCCGGCGGGCCCCAAGATCGGCCTCGTCATGCGCGAGGTCGAAGACTGGTGGATCGACGCCGACTTTCCCGACGACAAGCTCAGCGTGATCGAGCGGCTGAAGGCCGTGGCGCAGGGACTGGCCTAGCGCCGGCAAAATCCACACGGCCCCCTTGTTATAACGCAAGTTATAACTTAGATTGCCCGGGCCATGACCGACGAAACCAAGAAGCCCAAAGGGGTCCAGGACTCCGAGCAGTACGACTTCCGGGCCCAGGCGCCCGCGAAGCCGGTCGGCTGCACCCTCAAGGTCCGCAAGATCGGCAACTCGCTCGGCGTCGTCCTGCCCAAGGACGTGCTGGCGAAGCTGCGGGTCGGCGAAGGCGACGAACTCAGCGTCAGCGAAACGCCCGACGGCGTGGCGCTTAGGGCCGCAGATGAAGACACCGCCGAGCTGATGAAGCTGGCGGAGGACATCATGCGCAAGCGCCGCCGCGTGCTTAAGGCGCTGGCGCAGTGAAGGAGCCCCGCTGGCTCCCGAAAGACCTCGTTCTCGCCGTGCACAATCGCCAGCTCGCCGAGCATGGCGGCGCGACCGGCGTTCGCGATGCGGGCTTGCTCGAGTCCGCCTTGGTGCGGCCGCAGAACCTCTTTGCCCATGGCGAGAGCGACGCGGCTGCGCTTGCGGGCGCATATGCGTTCGGCATTGCGCGTAATCATCCCTTCGTCGATGGCAACAAGCGCACGGCGTTCGTTGCGTGCGAGTTGTTTCTGGCGGCGAACGGCTATGAACTTGCAGCCGCTGACGAAGAATGTCTGGCCATGATGCTGAGCCTCGCCGCCGGCGAGATCGACGAGGCGGAGTTCGCTGCGTGGCTGCGCGAGAACGTGCGAGCGCGCTGATCTATGGACCGCCGGCGTCCCGCCGGCCTGCGCCGAACTTTCAGAACGAAGCGCAAGCCGGCGGGACGCCGGCGGTCCATATCAAGGCCACTTCGCTGCCGGCGGCATGCTGGAGAGGATGCTCTCGACATTTCCGCCTGTCTTCAGCCCGAAGGTTGTGCCGCGGTCGTAGAGCAGGTTGAACTCGACATAGCGGCCGCGCTGGATCAGCTGTTCTTCACGGTCCGCCTCCGTCCACGGCTTGTGCATGTGCTTGCGCAGCAGCGGAGGGTAGGCGGCCAGGAAGGCGCGACCGACGGCTTGCGTGAAGGCGAGGTCGCGCTCCCATGAGTCTTCGCCGCGTTCGCGTCCGCTATTGTGGTGGTCGTAGAAGATCCCGCCGACGCCGCGCGGCTCGCCGCGGTGCGGCAGCCAGAAATACTCGTCCGCCCATCTCTTGTAGCGATCGTAGAGGCCCGCTTGGTGCGCCTCGCACGCCTCGCGGTAGGGCGCATGAAACGCAACCGCATCCGCGCTGGCCCCGTCGCGCTGGTGCGCCTGGGTCGGGTTCAGATCGCCGCCGCCGCCGAACCACCATTGCGTCGTGACGATGTGGCGCGTGTTCATGTGCGCGGCCGGGCAGTGCGGATTGCGCATGTGCGCGATCAGCGAAACGCCTGAAGCCCAGAACCGCGGATCGTCCGCCGCGCCGGGAATGGTCTTGGCGAAGTCCGGCGAGAACGCGCCGTAAACCGTGCTGACGTGTACGCCGACCTTCTCGAAGAAGCGCCCCCGCATCATCCCGGCCACGCCGCCGCCCTGATCCGCGCCGCCGTCGCCCCGCCGCCAGGGCGTGCGCGCGAACCGGCCCGGCGCGCCGGGGTAGAGTTCGGCCGGCGCTTCGTCTTCGAGCTGCTCGAACACGGCGCAGATTTGGTCGCGCAGGTGTTCGAACCAGGCCTTCGCCCGAGCTTTGCGGTCTTCGCTCACGTCAAAATTTCTCCCAGGCGCCTGTCTGGCGCATTGCTTCGGTCAGCACCACCGCCGCCGCCGTCACCACGTTGAGCGAACGCAGGCCCCGCGCCATGGGCACGCGCACGCTCGCCTGCGCCGCCTCGTAAAGCTCGCCCGGCGAGCCGGCGCTTTCGCGGCCCAGCACCAGCGTGTCGCCTGTGGAAAACGAGAAGTCCTGGAAGCTCACGGCGCCATCGGTCTCCACCAGCACCAGCCGTCCGGCCTGACGTTCCGGCGCCGAACGGAAGGCGGTCAGACTGGCGTGGCGCGTCACCTTGGCTTTGTCCCCGTAATCCAGCGCCGCCCGCTTCATCGCGGCGTCGGTGAGGGGAAAGCCGCAGGGCTCGATCACGTCGAGCGGCACGCCCAGACAGGCGCAGAGGCGAAGTGCCGCGCCGAGATTTTGTGGGATGTCTGGTTGATAGAGCGCAAGCCGCACGGTAAGGCCTCCGGCGCCGGAGAATCGGGGCGAAATCGGGGAATCGGTCTGGCAGGCGTGCGGCGACGCGCCGCGCGCTGGCCACCCCCAACTAGCCTAGCTTCGCCGGCGGACCAAAGCCGGGAGATATAAGGCGGTGGCTGAAGCAGCAAGCAGCGCGCACGGTGGCGAAGAAACCACCCGGCGCGACTTCATTTACATCGCTGCAGGTGCGGCGGCTGCGGTTGGCGCCGCGGCGACGGTCTGGCCCTTCATCGATCAGATGAACCCCGCCGCCGACACCCGCGCGCTGTCCACCACGGAAGTGGACCTGACCGCGGTCGAACTCGGCCAGCAGATCAAGGTGATGTGGCAGGGCAAGCCGGTGTTCGTGCGTCACCGCACCCCGGCTGAGATCGCAGCCGCGCAGCGCGACGACTTCGCCAGCCTGAAGGATCCGCAGACCGACGCCGAGCGCCTGGTGCAGGAGAACGGCCAGCCGGGGCGGCCCGAATGGCTGATCCTGCAAGCGAGCTGCACCCACCTGGGCTGCGTGCCGACCTTCGTCGACGGCTCGTCCTTCGGCGGCTGGTTCTGCCCGTGCCACGGGTCCGACTACGACACCTCGGGCCGCATCCGCCGCGGGCCCGCGCCCGCAAATCTCTTCGTCGCGCCGTACGTCTTCACCGGCGAGACCTCCATCCGTATCGGCTAAAGCTTGGAGCCCCTTAAGTGAGCGGACCTTCGACCTACGAGCCGAAAACGGCTTTCACGCGCTGGCTCGATAAGCGCCTGCCGATCGTTCGGCTGAGCCATGACAGCTTCGTCGCCTACCCGACGCCGCGCAACCTCAACTATTTCTGGACCTTCGGCGCGATGCTGTCGCTCTGCCTGGTCGTCCAGATCGTCACCGGCGTCGTGCTGGCGATGCACTACGTGCCGCACATCGACATGGCGTTCGCCAGCGTTCAGCGCATCGACCGCGACGTCCCGTTCGGCTGGCTGATCCAGAACATCCACTCGGTCGGCGCATCGATGTTCTTCCTGGCCGTTTACGTCCACATGTTCCGCGGCCTCTATTACGGCTCCTACAAGGCGCCGCGCGAACTGCTCTGGATTCTGGGCTGCATCATCTACCTGTTGATGGTCGCCACCGCCTTCCTCGGCTATTCGCTGCCGTGGGGCCAGATGTCGTTCTGGGCCGCCACCGTCATCACCAACCTGATCGGCGCGCTGCCGCTGGTGGGCGAGAGCATCAAGAACTGGCTGATGGGCGGCTTCTCCGTCGACCAGCCGACGCTCAACCGCTTCTTCTCGCTGCATTATCTGCTGCCGTTCGTGATTGCGGGCGTCGTCGCGCTCCACGTCTGGGCGCTGCACGAGGCGGGGCAGAACAACCCCGCCGGCGTCGACGTGAAGTCGAAGGCCGACACCGTGCCGTTCACGCCGCACGCGACGATGAAGGATCTGTTCGCGACGGGCCTGTTCCTGATCCTGTTCGCGGTCTTCGTGTTCTACATGCCGGACGCGCTCGGCCACGCTGACAACTATATCCCGGCCAACCCGTTGCAGACGCCGCCGGAAATCGTGCCGGAATGGTATCTGCTGCCGTTCTACGCGATCCTGCGCGCCGTCGATTTCAATATCGGCCCGATCGATTCCAAGCTCGGCGGCGTGCTGGCGATGTTCGCCTCGATCGGCATCCTCTTCGTCCTGCCGTGGCTCGACACCTCGCGCGTGCGCTCGATGCGCTACCGCCCGATCGCGCGCCAGTTCTTCCTGATCTTCGTGGTGGCGTGCATCGTCCTGGGCTGGTGCGGCGGCCAGAACCCGGGCCGCATCCTGGTGCCGGCGACGTTCTCGGCCGAGCTGCGCTGGGTCGAGGGCGGCGCGGTCGCGGAGCAAGCGGTGCGCGCGCCGGGCGCCTCGCAATGGGCGGCGCACGCCGAGGCCGAGCGTCAGCGCCACACTCAGGCCGGCGCGACCATGGTCGCGATCAACCGCACCTCGGCGTCGGAAGGGGTTGCGCGCATCGTCACCGGCGGCGCCGTGCAGGCCCGGGCGCTGCGCGCCTCGTCCCAGGACGATCTCGAAAACGCAATCAGTGCGGCGAAAGCGGAGATCGGCGTCGTCGCGCCGTTCTTCAGCGTCGAGCGGCACATTCCGTTCACCTTCACCGTGACGCGCCTGTCGCAGATCATGACCGCCTACTACTTCCTCTTCTTCCTGGTGATCCTGCCGCTCCTGGGCCTGCGCGAAAAGCCGGGCCGCGTGCCGGACACGATCGCCAAGCCGGTGACGGCCGACGGCCAAGCGCAGGGGGCTTCGTAAACATGTTGCGCGCACTCACAGCGGCCGCCGCTCTACTGATCGCAAGCGCCGGCCCGGCTCTCGCCGCCGGCGACGCCGAGCATCCGCACGATCATCGCTTCAGCTTCGACAGCCCGCTCGGCGGCTACGACATGGGCGCCGTGCAGCGCGGCTTCCAAGTCTATCAGCAGGTCTGCGCGGCCTGCCACGGCATGGACCATCTCGCCTATCGCCATCTCGGCGAGCGGGGCGGCCCGTTCGCGCTCTACATGGTGCGCAACCATGAGACCGGCGAACTCGAACCGCACGTCGGCAAGCCCGCGCACGGCGGCGCGTTCGTCGACGTGACCGAGAACCCGTATGTCCGCGCGATCGCAGCGGGCGTGATGATTTCCGACGTCGATCCGAACACCGGCGAGATCGTCGATCGTCCAGGCCGCATCTCGGACCGCTTCCGCCGGCCGTTCCCGAACGAGATCGCGGCGCGCGCCGCCAATGGCGGCGCCTATCCGGCCGACCTGTCGGTGATCACGGCGGCCCGTCACGGCGGCGCCGACTATGTCTATGCGCTGCTCACCGGCTACACCGGCGAAAGCGAAGGCGCGCTCTACGAGAACCCGTACTTCGCGGGCCACATGATCGCGATGCCGCCGCCTCTGGCCGAAGGCTCGGTCGCGTATTCCGACGGCTCGCCGGGCACGGTCGAACAATACGCCGCCGACGTGACCCACTTCCTGCAATGGGCGACCGACCCGCACATGGAGGAGCGCAAGCGCCTCGGCGTCGTCGTGCTGGCCTTCCTGATCGTGCTCTCGGGCCTGCTGTACCTTTCCTACAAGCACGTCTGGCGCAACGAGAGCCACTGATTGAGCGAGTAGCGCGTACAGGGTAGCATTCCAGCAGCCGAAGGGCCGCGCTGGAACCCATGGGTCAAACGCTCGGCGTTCGCTCCTGGGGTTCCGGATCGCGACCCGCGCGTCTGGGATGACCCTGTTCGCCATGACTGAGAAACCTCGCGGCCCCATAGACATCGACAGCGTGCCCTGGGAGGAGTTCTTCAAGGGGCGGCGTTTCGGCAACCGCTTCCGCGTGCTCTCAAACACGCGCGGGGAGAAGTCCAACCGGATCGGCGTTTCGTACGAGGAGCTGCTCCCAGGCAAGCAGAGCGTGCCGTTCCACTATCATCTGATGGAGGAGGAGCACATCGTCGCGCTCGAAGGCGAATGCACGCTGCGCCTCGGCGATGAGCGCTACACGCTGCGCGCAGGCGAGTACGTTTGCTTCCCGGCGGGCCAGCGCGCGGGCCACTGCCTGATCAACCACACCGACAAGCCGTTCCGCTTCATCATGATCGGCACGCACGAGCCGAACGAAGTCGCCGTCTATCCGGATTCCGGCAAGATCCTGATCCGCGGCCTGGACCGCGCCATCCTCCGCGACGGCGAACGGCACGATTATTTCGACGGTGAGAAGGCAGGCGAGCCGCCCGTTTGAGGGGTTCGCCATATTATGGACCGCCGGCGTTCCGCCGGCATGGACTGACCTTAGAAGGTGGGGCGCGCGGCTTCGCTGCACTCCACCTTCTAAAAGTACGCGCCGGCCGGCGGGACGCCGGCGGCCCACAGGGGCGGGCGCGCCCGCTTGCTTCAGCGCGCCGTCAGCGCCGTCACCGGCTCGCCGTTCAGCGTCGGCGTCGCCGCCGCGTTCACGTCGACCGTCTCGCTCGGCAGCGGCTGGCGCGCCATCGATTGCGGCGCGTACTGGATCACGCCGTTCACACGGCCTACGCGCGGCCCTTCGGCCGACTCGCCGATCGGCAGCGGCTGCGAAAACGTCTGCGTCACCTGCGTCACCTGCGTTACGCGCGTTAGCGTCGGCGGCGTGCGGCGCACGCCGGGGTCGGGCACGTCGGCGTAGAATACGTGTGCGCCGATCACTTGCCGGCCCACGCCCCGGCGCGCCCAGGCCGGCCGCACGGCGCGGGTGTGATAGAAGAGCGCGCCGCCGGTGGGATCGATCGATTGTCCCGAAAGCACCTCGCGCGCGATCCGCTGCGCCTGCTCCCATGTTTCCTGCGCAACGCCGTCGGTCGCATACCGCTCCGGGTTCGACACCAGGCGCCGGTTCGGATCGCCGCGATTCCAGACCGAGAACTGGTACGGCGTCATGATCACCGTTTCGAGGTTTTCGCCGAAACGCGACCCGACCCGGTTGACCATCACATGCGCCACCGCGCGCATGCCGTCCTCGCCTTCGCCGCGCGCTTCGCCCCATGCGGTGGCGGCGAGCAGGCGCACTTCGGCTTCGTTCAGCGCAACGGCCGGCAGCTGTTCCAGCGCGCCGGCTGACGGTTCGTCCGGAACGAAGCCGACGATCTCACGCTCGCCCGTTACAACGGCGGCGAGCGCATCCGGATGCAGCGCGAAGTTGAACGCCGCCGCCATGACGAGAACGCCCGTCGCGCCGAGCGCGTGAAGCGATTGTCCCCGTCTGCGCTTTGCGGCGCGGGTAGGCGCCCTGGTTCTGCTGCTTGGACGCACAAGTCCGACCCACCGAGCGGCCATCTTGGTCTCTCTCGTTTTTGGGCGCGCAGTGCGGCGCGCCGTCGCTATTGAACGGAAGTTGGTCGCGTCCACCCCGCTACGCGCTGCGGACACACGGTTTGCGTTCTATTTCTCCACAGGGCGAAATTGGGACGCACAAGCGGCGAAGCCAGCACGGCTCCGTCCGCTTTTCCTAAGATTTTTGTCAGATACGGAAAGACGAGATCGCCCGACTGGAGAAAATTAGTCATGAAAAAACGGACAGGAACTTGGAGTTCCCGCCCGTTTCAACTTCAGCTGCGCTTGTATTCTACTGCGCGTCCTCGACGCGCAGCTCAGCTCAACTCGCGCTGATGGTTCACGATACGGCCGACAAGGCCGTACGCTTTCGCTTCGTCCGCCAGCATCCAGTAATCGCGGTCGACGTCCTTCTTGATCTTGTCGACCGGCTGGCCGGTGGCCTCGGCGAAGATCTTGTTCAGGCGCTCGCGCATGCGCAGGATTTCACGCGCCTGGATCTCCACGTCGCTGGCCATGCCGCCGACGCCGCCGCGCGGTTCGTGCAGCAGGAAGCGCGTGTTCGGCAGACAGAAGCGGCGTTCGCGCGGGGCGGCGCAATAGATCAGCGCGCCGGCGGACGCGACCCAGCCCGTACCCAGCATCTGCACCGGCGCGTCGATGAATTTCACCACGTCGTGGATCATGTCGCCGCTTTCGACGTGGCCGCCGGGCGAGGAAATCACGAACGTGATCGGCTTCGAACTCTGCGCCGAGAGCGCCAGCAGCCGCTCGCTGACGCGGCGGGCCTGAATATCGTTCACTTCGCCCGTCAGCATCACCACCCGGGCCTCGAACAGCGCCTTCTCGATCACGTCGGGGGCGTTGCGGCCGTCAGCCGGGTTCTTTTTCTCGTCTTCGTCGTCCAGGCGGTAAGTCATCTGGGGCAGGGCTCCTAATCTGGGCTCAGACGTAGGCAAGTTCGCCCGGATTTCCTAGCCCAGGCCGGCGCCGCCGCGCCCCCGGCGGCCCAAAGCCGCCGCAATCGGAGCGGAGCTTTCGCGCCACCGGAGGCTGCGTCCCATGCACACCCTTGTCGTGATCGCCGCGCTCGCCTTGTTCGCCGCCGCGCCGTTCATGGGCGCGCCGCCGCCGGGCGGCCAATCCGGCGTCAGCGACGAGGCTGGCCTGGAGGAGCCGTCCGGCCCCGCGGAGGCCGGGCCGGACGGCGAATGATCGCCTGCGACTCGGCTCTCACGCGCTTTGCTCTATCCTGTGGGTCATGCCTCAGCGTGAGACTTGTGCGTGCTCAACACCGAGCGCCGAGTTCATGTGAACAAGATCCCTCATGCACTCCAAACGGCGCCTCATCCTGGTGACCCTGATTGCCTGGTTCTCGATGCTGGGCTTTGATTTCTTGTTGCATGCGGGCGTGTTGGCTCAACTTTACGAGGCGCCCAGCTCATTCCTGCGGCCCCCGATGGAAGCCTTTGCGCTGATACCGGTTGGCTATGTCTCGTTCCTCTTGTTCGCCATCCTCCTCACCTGGCTGATGAAGCGCCTCAACGTGGTCGGGTGGCGCGCAGGCGCCGTGTTCGGTGCTCAACTCGGCGCCTTGGTTTGGGGCGCCTTGGCGCTCGGCTTGTTTTCGGTATCGACGGCCAGCGCATCGCTCCTGATCGGCTGGCTCATCGGTCAGACCCTCGAACTCGCGCTGGCGGGTGCGGTGGTGGGCAGCGGTTTGGCCGGCGCTCGATTGGGATGGCTGTTTGGCGTCGTACTCGCCTTGGTCGTGCTATCGGCGGTAGCGGCCATTGTGCTGCAAACCTTGGGCGTGGCGCCGTCGCAGCGTGTATCTTGAATGTCGGCACCGCGGCTGCATCTCGTTCATGCGCCTGCGCGCCGCGCGCTGCTGCTGTCGAACAGCGCGTTGAACGCCGCCACGGCCGCGCGCGGTCCCTGCGGATGCTCCCAGACGCCTGCCGAGACGGCCAGGAAATCCGCCCCCGCCCGCACCAGCGGCTCGGCGTTGTCGACCGTGACGCCGCCGATGGCGACGCACGGCGTCTCGGCGATCTCGCTCCAGATTTCGAGGATTTCAGGCTCGGCCCAATGCGCCGGGTCCTTGGTGCGCGTGGGGTAGAAGGCGCCGAACGCGACATAATCGGCGCCGGCTTCGGCGGCCTCCATCGCCAGATGGCGCGAGTTGTGGCAGGTGACGCCGATAATGGCGTCTTTCCCGAGCGCGGCGCGCGCGTCCGCATAGCCCGCATCCCCCTGGCCCACATGGGCGCCGTCGGCGCCCAGCTTTGCGGCGAGGTCGGGGCGGTCGTTCAGAATGAACGCAGCCCCCGCGCCTTGCACGATCGGCTTCAGCGCCGCGCCGATGCGCAACACCTCGGCGTCGCTCACGTCCTTCAGCCGAAGCTGCACGCACGCGACGTCGCCGCCGCCGAGCGCATCCGCCAGCGCGGGCGTGAAGGCGGCGAGGTCAAACGCCGGCGGCGTGATGAGATAGAGGCGGCAGCGTTCGCGCATGCGCCTTTCCTAGCTGCGCGCGCGCGAGATGTCAGCGCGCGGGACGCCGGCCGAAGCTGGGCTGGGCCGGCGCTCGCGTCGCGCCCGCCGCGGCGGCGGATCGCGCCGGAGCTGGGGCGGCGCGCAATTTCTGCTCCGCCAGCGCGCGCTCCATCGCCGCTTCCGCGCCGAGCAGCGAGTTGGCGGCCTGCTTGACCGGGCGCGGACCTTTGAGCGCGCCGGACGCGCCGGGCGGCGAGCCAAACCGGTTCTCGCCTTCCTGCCCCGGCAGGAATCCAAGATTGACCAGGAACGCGAGCTGCACGAGCCAGAGAATCGGTGCGACGAAGATCAGGCCCACGCCGATCAGGAAGCCCAGCCCCGCCGGCAGCAGCGCCCAGAAGCCGCTCTGCCCGCGGTCGTGAAAGCGCTTCACCTGGAGTGCGGTGCTCACCCACGCCACCGCGCCGAACACCGGGATGAGCGCGAGCAGGAACTGCATCAGCGCGCGCCATCTCCTCCTTGGTCGAGCCCCAGCCGAGGCCCGTATTCAAGGCCAGCGCGGCGACCGCGAGCAGCGCGAGAAATCCCAGCGCGATGCCGACTGTCCAATATTGCGCGCGATTGATCCGGCCTTCGAAGCCGAACAGCAGCTGAACCATACCCACGGCGCACTCCGGCGGATTTGGTCCGATGCTACCGTATCGACCTTAAGCGCCGGCTAAGCCGGCGCGGATAGCGCCAACTCTTGCGCGTGCCGTTTTGGCACAGCGCGCAAAAGCAAGGGCCTCGCATTGCAACGAGGCCCCGATGCGAAGCGGCGAAGCAGCCGGCGCGGTTTACGCCGCCTGCTTCTCCAGGTCCGGCTTCCACTCGCCCTTGCTGGCGAGGCCGTTCATGCGGGCGCGGTGCAGGAACGCGGCTTGCGCCTTGGCGACGTTCTCGGCCTTGCCGCTCCACGCCTTCTGCGGCGCCGCCTGCAGCGCGCGGCCGTAGGAGAACGTCATCTTCCACGGGAAGCCGCCGATTTCGTTCATGCGCGAGAGGTGCGCCGTCGCCAGTTCGTCCGACTGGCCGCCGGAGAGGAACGCGATGCCCGGAACCACGCTCGGCACGCAGGCCTTGAGGCACTTGATGGTCTTTTCCGCGACCTCGTCGACGGACGCCTGCTTCGCCGCCTTCTTGCCCGGCACGATCATGTTCGGCTTCAGCACCACGCCTTCGAGCGCGACGTTGAGATAATAGAGCTGCTGGAAGGTTTCCTTCAGCACCCATTCGGTGACGGCGTAGGTCGTGTCGATGTCGTTGTCGGCGTCCATCAGCACTTCCGGTTCGACGATCGGCACGATGTCGAACTCCTGGCAGAGGTTGGCGTAGCGCGCGAGCGCGTGCGCGTTGGCCAGCAGGCCCGCATAGGAGAGGTTGGTCGGATCAATCACCGCGCGCCATTTCGCGAAGCGCGCGCCTTGCTCGTAATATTTCGGCAGGCGCTTATCGAGGCCGTCGAGGCCCTTGGTCACCAGTTCGCCCGGCTTCGCGCCATGCAGCGGCCGCGTGCCTTCGTCGACCTTGATGCCCGGGATCGCGCCGGCTTGCTCGATCAGCTTCACCAGCGGCGCGCCGTCCTTGGCCTTCTGCCAGATGGTCTCGTCGAACAGGATGACGCCGGAGACGTACTTCATCGCCTCGGCCGCCCGGAACATCAGCTCGCGATAGTCGCGGCGGTTGTCTTCGGTGTTCTCCACGCTGATCGCGTCGAACCGCTTCTTGATCGTGCCGGTGGATTCGTCCGCCGCCAGAATGCCGCGCCCCGGCTCGACCATGGCGATGGCGACTTTGTTCAATGCCTCGAGATTCACGTGTCCGCGCCCCGTTTTGGCGGGCCTTACGCCCCGCATCTGATTGGATGGCGGGGGTGTAGCCCGGACCGCCGAAAAAGGCCACGCCGGGAAGGAGCATGGGGAAAAGTATCTCAGCAAAACCCATTTGCGGGGCTGCGTTTACCGTTTCAGCGCCTCGACGCCAGGCAGCGCTTTGCCTTCCATCCATTCCAGGAACGCGCCGCCTGCCGTGGAGACGAACGTCATGTCGTCCGCCACGCCGGCGTGGTTCAGCGCCGCGACCGTGTCGCCGCCGCCGGCGACCGCGATCAGCTTGCCGGCCTTCGCCAGTTCCGCCGCCTCCTGCGCGGCGATCACCGTGGCCTGGTCGAACGGCGGCGTTTCGAACACGCCGAGCGGGCCGTTCCAGATCAGCGTGCGCGAGCGCTTCATCGCGTCGCGCAGCTTCCGCACGGTTTCCTCGCCTGCGTCGAGGATCTTCTCGTCCGCGCCGATGTCGTTCAGCCCCGTCATCCGCGCTTCGGCGTGCGGCTTTACCTCCTTGGCGACGACGACATCGACCGGCAGCAGGATTTCGCACTTGCCCTTGGCAGCCGCCAGGATCGCGCGCGCGGTGTCGGCCATGTCCTTTTCGGCCAGCGAGCCGCCGATCTCCACGCCTTGCGCGTAGAGGAAAGTGTTGGCCATGCCGCCGCCGATGGCGAGCCTGTCGAGCTTGTCGATCAGGTTCTGCAGTAGGTCGAGCTTGGTCGAGACCTTGGCGCCGCCGACGATGCCGAGCACCGGGCGCTTCGGATCGCCGAGCGCGCTGTTCAGCGCGTCAAGCTCGCGCTCCATCTGCTTGCCGGCGTAAGCGGTCAGCACGTGGGCGAGGCCTTCGGTGCTGGCGTGGGCGCGGTGCGCGGCGGAGAAGGCGTCGTTGACGTAGAAATCGCCCAGCGCCGCGATCTCTCCGGCGAGTTCCGGATCGTTCTTCTCTTCGCCGGCGTGAAAGCGCGTGTTCTCCAACAGGATCACGCCGCCGGCCGGCAGCGCCTCGATCGCGGCTTTAGCCGCGTCGCCCACGCAATCGTCCGCGAACGCCACCGGCGCGTCGAGCAGCTTCGCCAGCGCCGGCGCCACGGGCGCGAGCGACATCTCCGGCACGCGCTTGCCTTTCGGCCGGTCGAAATGCGCCAGGAGCGCAATCTTGCAGCCCTTCGCCCGCAGCGCCTCGATCGTCGGCAGCGCCGCGCGCAAGCGCGTATCGTCGCTCACCGCGCCGTCGGCCATCGGCACGTTGAAATCCACGCGAACCAGGGCGGTCTTGTTCGACGGCGCGTCTTCGATGCGGCGGAAACTCATTGTTCTTGCACCAACTCCACAAAGCTCAAGTCATTCCGGCCGGAGGCGCGGCACGCGCCGTAGAGCCGGAACCCAGGGCAAGCGACGCGCCGGCGGCCCTGGGTTCCGGGTCTCCGCTTCGCTTCGCCCGGAATGACGGACGGGGTTGTTTAGAAGCGAAGCGGGTTAGGAGATCAAGAAGTCCTTCTTGCCCAGGTCCACTCCGTTGGCGCGCAGGATCGCGTAGGCGGTGGCGACGTGGAAATAGAAGTTCGGCATCGCCCATTGGTTGAGATAGTCGAGGCCCGAGAATTTCAGTTCGGCGTTCGGGATCTTCACGCTGATCTCGCGGCTCTCCGAGCCGTCGAGCTGTTCGGGCCTGTAGCCGTCGATAATGGCGATCACCTTTCTGATCCGCGCTTGCAGCTCGGCGAAGGTGGTTTCCGTATCCTCGATCGCCTCCGGCTGATGGCCGGCCAGGCGCGCGACGCAGCCCTTGGCGTGATCGGCGGCGATCTGCACCTGGCGCGTGAGCGGGAACATGTCCGGCGCGAGCCGCGCGTTCAGCAGTGCGGCGGGGTCGTAGCCCTTGGTCCTCGCTTGCTGTTCCGCCTTCGCCAGGAAGGCCGAGAGATTGTTCAGCATGCGCACGAACACGGGCGTGCTGATCGCGTGCATCGAAAGTTTCGTCATTCGAACGTCCCCCTAGAACGAGCCGCCCATGCCGAGGCCGAGCCAGTAGGCGCCGCCAAGGATGGCGATCAGCACCGCGATTGCGAGCGACGTCTGGCTCGCCCACGCCGCGCCGTGCAGCCGGTTCAGCACCGCGCGCCGCGTCCAGCTCCAATAGGCCAGCATGCCGAACGCCGCCAGCCCCGCTGTCCATAGCGGCGCGTCGAACAGCCCGCACGCGAACATAGCGACGGCGAACGCGAGGTCGCCGAACGCGACGGCTAGTTCATCCGGTTTGCGGCGGACGCGCATGAATGCATCAACGCACGAAACGTCTTATCGTGCAGTCTGAGACAACCGCGCGACGCAATGCGGCCCGCCGGCGCCCTGGTTCAGGGACGAAGCGCCTGCAGCAGCCACGCGGCGGCGATGCCGACGGCTGGAAACGCCAAGCCGCTGGCCACGGCGAGCGCGATGGTCCTGCCGTCTGCGCCGGTGAGGCGCGGCGCCAGGTAGCGCTCGCTCGCCACCCACGCCGCGAGCATGCCGATGACGAAGATCGCGTACGAAAGTTCAAGCTTTTCGCAGGCGAGCAGCCCCAGCGCGAAGCCGACCAGCATCCCCCACAGCTGACCTTTGGCGACAGCTGTGAGGCGTGGCAGACGCATGCGCCTAGATCAGCTTCGCCAGCGCCACGGCCGTGTCGGCCATGCGGTTCGAGAAGCCCCATTCGTTATCGTACCAGGAGAGCACCGACACGAACTTGCCTTCCATCACCTTGGTCTGGTCGTTGTGGAAGATCGACGAACGCGGATCGTGGTTGAAGTCCATCGAGACGTTCGGCGCGTTGGTGTAGCCCAGCACGCCCTTGAGCGGGCCATCGGCCGAGGCCTTGATCGCGGCGTTCACTTCGTCCTTCGTCGTCGCCTTCTTGGCCACGAACTTGAAGTCCACCACCGAGACGTTCGGCGTCGGCACGCGGATCGAGACGCCGTCGAGCTTGCCCTTGAGATCGGGGATGACGAGGCCGATCGCCTTCGCCGCGCCGGTGCTCGTCGGGATCATGTTCAGCGCCGCGGCGCGGGCGCGGTAGAGATCCTTGTGCAGCGTGTCGAGCGTCGGCTGGTCGCCGGTGTAGGAGTGGATCGTCGTCATCATGCCGTGATCGATGCCGATCGCGTCATGCAGCACCTTCGCCACCGGCGCGAGACAGTTGGTCGTGCACGAGGCGTTCGAGATGACGACGTGATCCTTGGTCAGCCCTTGATGGTTCACGCCATAGACCACCGTGTAGTCCGCGCCGTCCGCCGGCGCCGAGACGATCACGCGCTTGGCGCCGCCTTCGAGGTGCGCGGCCGCCTTGTCGCGGGCGGTGAAGATGCCGGTGCATTCGAGCGCGATGTCGACGCCCAAAGCCTTGTGCGGCAGTTCGGCCGGATTCTTGACCGCCGTGACCTTGATCTTGCCGCGGCCGATGTCGATCCAGTCCTCGCCCGATTTCACCTCGCCCGGAAACTTGCCGTGAACGCTGTCGAAGCGCAGCAGGTGGGCGTTGGTCTCGACCGGGCCGAGGTCGTTGACGGCGACGACTTCGATGTCCTTGCGGCCGGATTCGTGGATCGCGCGCAGCACGTTGCGCCCGATCCGCCCGAACCCGTTGATCGCCACCTTTACGCTCATGATCCTGCTCCTGATTTTGTGGCGCTGGGATAGCTGCAAAGAGTCCTTGCGTCCACGTCCGGAACCGCAATGCAGGCTTTCTTCGAATCGCACTTCGCCGTAACATTTCGTCGCAATGGCGAGCGATTCCCCATCCGCGCCGCGTCAGGCCGCCGCCGAGCGGATCGGCGCGGTTTTGGACGCGCTGGAAAAACGCCTGGACCGGCTGGAACCGGGCGTGTCTCCCGGGCTTGTGATAGAAGCGCTGGCTGAGCCCGTGCGCGCTCTGGGCGCCGCCGTGCGGGAGGGGGTCCGCTGATGCAGGCCAACGTCACCATTCTTGGCCGCGAGTTCGCCATCGCGTGCGCGGAGGGCGACAGCCGCCGCCTGGAAGACTTGGCCCGCGCGCTCGAAGCGCGCCTCGCGCATTTTTCGGGCGACGACGACGCCATGCGTCGGCTGGTGCTCGCCGCGCTGTCGCTGCTTGACGAAACGCAAGCCACGAGCGCCGCGCTCATGCGCGCCCGCAACGAAATCGAGCGGTTGAGCGACATGCTGGTGGAAGCCCGCCTCGAAGCCGCTGCCGCCGGCGAGGCCGACGATCGCGGCCGCGTCGAGGCGCTGCGCGCCGCGCAAGGCGCGGCTTGAGCGCGCCGCCGCGCTATCCTAGATTCACCGCGGGCGGTTTCTGCGGCGTGCGAGAGGCGCTTTCATCCCTGGGACCGTATCATCTCTCTCGGGAGCTGGCTCTGTTCCGGACCGTGGTCTGGAGCACCTGGCGCCCACCTAGTCTTGCTAGGGTTCGAGAGGATGAGCATTCCTCACGGCGCACGTGGTTCCGCCCAACTCCTCCTCCGTGTGCGGGGGAGGCGCCGACCCCGGCGCAAAGGCGGGGGAAGCGGAGGGGGAAAGTCCGCCTGCCGTTTGCGTCGTCCCCCCTCAGTCACGCTGCGCGCGACAGCTCCCCCGCAAGCGGGGGAGCATGACGATTCCGGACCCCGCCCTCGAAGCCGCCAAGGCCGACGCGCGCATGCTGATGCGCGCCGCGCGCAACGCCGTCACGCCCGGCGACGCCTCGCTCAAGCTGATCGAACGCTTCCCGCTCGAACTGGCGCGGCTGTCGCCCGTCGCCGGCTATTGGCCGGTGGGCGGCGAAATCGACGACCGCCCGCTGCTCGCCGCGCTCGCCAAGGCCGGCCGCACCATCTGCCTGCCGCGGATGGAGACCCGCACCGGCCCGGCCCGCTTCCTCGCCTGGCGCGGGACGGAGGCGTTGAGCGCGGACGCGTTCGGCGTGCCGTCGCCGCCGCCCACCGGCGCCGATCTCGCGCCGCGCCTGCTGCTGGTCCCGCTGCTGGCGTTCGACCGCGCCGGGGGCCGTCTCGGCCAGGGCGGGGGCCATTACGACCGCATCATCTCGCTCTATCGCGCCCACGGCGCGGTGGCGGCGGGGCTCGCCTACGCCGAGCAGGAGATGGAGCGCGTCCCCACCGGTCCCCACGACGCCTGCCTCGACTGGGCGATCACGCCCGAAGAAGCGATCCGCTGCACGCGCATCGAGGGGCTGCGGGAGTTCAGCAGCTAGCCCCCATGGACCGCCGGCGTCCCGCCGGCCTGCGCAAACCTTGAGAAACGGCAGGCCTCCCGCTAAACCCCCGCGCCATGGCCGGTCATTCCAAATTCGCCAACATCATGCACCGCAAGGGCGCGCAGGATAAGAAGCGCGCTCAGATGTTCACTAAGCTCGCCCGCGAAATCCAGGCGGCGGTGAAGCTCGGCGGCGCCGATCCCGAGTCCAATCCGCGCCTTTACCGCGCCATCGCCGCCGCGCGCGCGCAATCGATGCCGAAGGACAATATCCAGCGCGCGGTCGATCGCGGCTCGGGCGCGGGCGGGGAGAACCTTGAGGAAATCCGCTACGAGGGCTTCGGCCCCGGCGGCGTCGGCGTCATCGTCGAATGCCTCTCCGACAACAGGAACCGCACTGCCGGCGAGGTCCGCGCCGCGTTCGCCAAGAACAGCGGCAACATGGGCGAATCGAACTCCGTCTCGTTCGCCTGGAAGAAGCTCGGCGAAGTGCGCTATCCGCTCGCCGCCGCCAGCGAGGACGCGATGCTCGAGGCCGCGATCGAGGCCGGCGCCGACGATTGCGTCGTCGAGGACGAACAGCACGTCATCACCTGCGAGATGTCTGCGCTCGCCGGCGTCGCCCAGGCGCTCGGCAAGACCTTCGGCGATCCTATGTCGGCCAAGTTCGTCTGGCGCACGGACATCGCCGTTCCGGTCGAAGGCGACAACGCCGAGACGCTGATGAAGCTGCTGGACCAGCTCGACGACCTGGACGACGTCCAGGACGTCTATTCCAACGAAGACATCAGCGAAGCCGAACTGCAGCGCCTGAGCGCATAGCCCAACGGACCGCGGGTCTGAAGACCCGCGGTCCTTTTCAATTCCGCGCGAAATATTCGCCGACGCGTTCGAGGAAAATCCACGCCGGCGGGATCAGGAACCCGATCGCCGCCGCCCAGAACGCCGCCACCAGCGCCCCCCACAGCATTTTCAGCGCGCGGCGCTTGCGCCCGACGACCTTGTAGCGCGCGTCGATGACCTTCGCCGCCTCGAGCGGCGGCGCGGCTTCGACCTCGCGCAGGCGTGTCGGGTGCGGCTGGCCCATGGGGCGGGTGAGTCCTTCAGAAAATGGGCCAGCATGTGGCGTCTGGCCCGGTTGCCAACAGATGCGGAACTGTTCATATCCCGCGTCAAATCAAGGTTCGCGGGCATCCGGCCCACGGGGCGTATTTCATGAGCAATGAACTGGTCGTTGTCTTCGGCGGCTCTGGCTTCATCGGCAAGCAGGTGGTGCGCGCGCTGGCCAAGCGCGGCTACCGCGTGCGCATTCCGATGCGCCGCCCGCACCTCGGCCATGAACTGCGCGTCATGGGCGATGTCGGCCAGATTCAGCTGGTGCAGGCCAATCTGCGCTTCCCGGAATCGGTAGACGCCGCGGTCGAGGGCGCCGACGCCGTCATCAACCTCGTGGCCGTGCTGCATGAAAGCGGCAAGCAGACGTTCGAGACGCTGCACGTCGAGGGCGCGAAGGCGGTCGCCGAGGCCGCGGCCCGGCATGGCGTGAAGCGGCTTGTGCACGTCTCCGCACTGGGCGCCGCGGCCAAGGGCGCGCACTACGCCCGCAGCAAGTATCGCGGCGAGCGCGCCGTGCTCGAAACGCTGCCGAGCGCGGTCATCCTGCGCCCGTCGATCGTGTTCGGTCCCGAGGACAATTTCTTCAACCGCTTCGGCCGGCTCGCCGCCATGGCGAGCGCGCTGCGCCCGTTCGGCATGCTGCCGCTGATCGGCGGAGGAAACACGCGCTTCCAGCCCGTTTTCGTCGGCGACGTCGCCGACGCCGTCGTCGCGGCGGTCGAGAACGACAAGGCCCGCGGCCGCGTGTTCGAACTTGGCGGTCCGCGCGTCTACAGCTTCCGCGAACTGCTCGACTACATCCGCGACGAAACCGAGCGCGACGCGCCCTATCTGCCGCTACCGTTCTTCATCGCGCAGCCGTTGGGGCTTCTGCTCGGCTGGCTGTTCGGTCCGTTCGGCAATCCGCCGCTCACCGGCGATCAGGTGGCGATGCTGAAGCGCGACAATGTCGTCGGCGCCGATCCGAACGCCGGCGTGATCCAGGATCTCGGCGTGACGCAGCTCGAGACCGTCGAGGCCATCGCGCCGGCCTATCTCTGGCGCTTCCGCCCCTACGGCCAGTTCCAGACCCGGCAGAATCCGGCGTGAGCACGCGCGGCTGGGCGCTCGCCACCGTCGTGACGGGGCTCGTCACGTTCGCCCTGTTCGTCGTGTTCGCGCTGCTGCCGGAAATGCGCGCGGCGGCGGATTGCCTGCCGCGGGGCGCGGTGGTGCAGTTCGAACTCGCGCGCGACGCCAACGACCTCGCCGCCATTTTCGGGCCGCCCGGCGGCGCCTGCCGCGCGCTCGGCGCCGCGGCGATGGATGCGGTCAACCGCGTCGACCTCACGGCCTTCATTCCGGCCTACACCGCGTTCTGCATCAGCGCCGCGCTTTATGTCGCGCGCGGGCGGTGGGGCAGGCCGCTGGCCGCCGCCGCCGTCGCCGCCGCGATCCTCGCCGCGCTGGCCGACGTGCTCGAAACCGCGACGCTGCTGGACGTCACGGAGACGCTCGATGCGCCGGGCGATCTGCTCGCGACCTCGCAGTTCGCGGCCTGGTCCAAGTTCGCCTTGCTCGCGGCGCACGCGCTGTTCTGCGCCGGCCTTTGCCTGATCGGGCAAAACCGGCGCTGGGGTCTGGGCGTTGCGCTGCTGGCGCCGGCGCCCGGCGTCGCCGCAGCCGCCTTGAGCCCGCTCGCGCTGTCCGGCGTCATGACCGCGAGCTTCGCGATCGCGTGGATCGCGCTGCTCGGTTTTGCGGTCAGGGACTCGCTTGCGGCGAAAGGTGCGTCGGCTTGACGCCGAACTCGTCTTCGAGATGACGCACCACGATTGAGCGGTGGCAGTCGCGCCAATCGTGTTCGAGGCACATCAGGCACACGCGGCCCTGCTTCGCCAGCTCCGCCGTCTCCGCCAGCGCCAGCTGGCTCTCCGGCACCGCCAGCTTCGCCTCGAAGATGCGCTGCATCGTCTTGGCGTCGCCCTTGCGCGCGGCTTCGCGGCCGGCTTTCGGCGTGCCCAGCGGCTTCATGTGGATGTAGGCGATGCCGGCCTCGTCCAGCGCCGCCGCCAGCGACTTCTTCGAGAACCCGGCCCGGCGCGAGTTCGCCACCTCGCGCACGTCGATCAGCGTCTTGATCTTGGCCTGCTTCAGCGCCGCGACGAAATCGGCCTGGCCAACGTTTTCGTATCCGATGGTCCAGACCTTGCCGCTCATAGCCAGCCCAGCGCCACGAGGCCGAAGATGAATATCCCGAACACGATCCGGTACCACGCGAACGGTCCGAAGCCTACGCGCGTCACGAAATTCAGGAACGGCTTCACCACCAAAGCCGCGGAGATGAACGCAAATACGAAGCCGACGGCGATCTCGGCGATGCGGTCGCCGGTGATGCTGTCCTTCACCGTCCAGAAGTCGAGAATGAACGCGGCCACCATGGTCGGCATCGCCAGGAAGAACGAGAATTCGGCCGCTGCGCGCCGGTCGAGCCCGAGCGCCAGGCCGCCGAATATCGTCGCCCCCGAGCGCGACACGCCCGGGATCAGCGCCAGGGTCTGAAACGCGCCGACCCCGACCGCGCGCCAGATCGGCGTCTCGGCCGCATCCTTCACCTCGATCTTCGGCGGCCATTTCTCGATCGCCAGCATGGCGAAGCCGCCGAGGATCAACGCGATGGCGATGATGTCGAGCCGCAGATAGAGTTCGTTGCGGATGTAGGAATTGGCGATCAGCCCGACGAACGCCGCCGGCAAGAACGCCAGGAACAGCATGATCGCGAAGCGCCGCGCCTCCGGCTTGCTGCGCAGCCCCAGCACCACGTCGACGATCCGCTGCCGGTAGAGCCACATGATGGCCAGGATCGAGCCGAGCTGGATCATCACCGTGAACACGCCGCCCGGGTCGTCGTAGCCGATCATGCGACCGAAGATCAGCAGGTGGCCGGTCGAGGAGACCGGCAGGAACTCGGTCAGCCCCTGCAGAACGCCGAGGATGGCCGCACGGATGAGGTCGAGAAAGTCCAAAGCGGTTCGGCCCCCAGCAAGATTCCGGCCGCGACCATGGAGCGCGTCGGCGCCAGCGGCAATTCAGCCCTTTAGCGGAACTAAGGCAGCGTTTCTCTTGCTGCAGCTGCGAAATTAGGCATAAGGGAAAATTCTCCCGCGCAACCGCCAGTTCGGAGGGCGTTCGTGGCCGAACGCATGCAGAAATTCGTCTCTGTTGGGCAGAAATGGCCCGACAAGCGCCCCGCGACCGAGCGCGCGGGCGATTTCCACGAAATTTACCGGGAATTCATTGCCGAAAAAGCGGCCGTTCAGGCGGCGCGTTGCGCTCAGTGCGGCGTGCCGTTCTGCCAGAGCGGCTGCCCGCTTCAGAACAATATCCCCGACTGGCTCAAGCTGACGGCCGAGGGCCGGCTGCAGGAAGCGTACGAAGCCTCCGCCGCCACCAATCCGATGCCGGAAATCTGCGGCCGCATCTGCCCGCAGGACCGGCTCTGCGAAGGCGCGTGCGTGATCGAGCAGAGCGGCCACGGCGCGGTGACGATCGGCGCGGTCGAGAAGTACCTGACCGACAACGCCTGGCGCGAGGGCTGGGTCGCTCCGATCAAGCCGCTTGCGGAGCGGCGCGAAAGCGTCGGCATTGTCGGCGCCGGCCCCGCCGGCCTCGCCGCCGCCGAGCGCATGCGTCTGCGCGGCTACCGGGTCACGGTCTATGACCGCCACGACCGCATCGGCGGCCTGCTGATCTACGGCATCCCAAGCTTCAAGCTGGAAAAGGAGGTCGTGCAGCGCCGCGCCCAGCGGCTCATCGACGGCGGCGTGACGTTCGAACTCAATTGCGATGTCGGCGAAACCGTCAGCTTCGAAGATCTGCGTGCACGGCACGATGCGGTGCTGATCGCCGCCGGCGTCTACAAGCCGCGCCCGCTTACGGCCCCGCACGATCAAAGCGTGGTCGCCGCGTTCGACTACCTCATCGCCTCCAACCGCGTCGGCCTCGGCGACGACGTGCCGGACTTCGCCAGCGGCAGGCTCGACGCCAAGGGCCGCCGCGTCGTCGTCATCGGCGGCGGCGATACGGCGATGGACTGCGTGCGCACCGCGCGCCGCCAGGGGGCCAAGAGCGTCACCTGTCTCTATCGGCGCGACCGCGCCAACATGCCGGGCTCGCAGCGCGAGGTGGGCCATGCCGAGGAAGAGGGCGTCGGCTTCGACTGGCTGGCCGCGCCGAAATCGGTCAGCAAAGGCGCCGTCCGCGCCGCGCGCATGCATCTCGGCGCGCCCGACGCAAGCGGGCGCCGTTCGCCCGAGGAAGCCCCGGACGGCGCCTACGAAGCGCCGGCCGATCTCGTCATCGCCGCGCTCGGCTTCGATGCGGAGGATTTCAGCGGCTGGGGCGTCGCCGCCACGCGCTGGGGCACGATCGAGGTGAATCCGCTGACGTTCGCGACCAGCCAGCCCGGCGTGTTCGCCGCCGGCGACATCGTGCGCGGCGCCTCGCTCGTCGTCTGGGCCATCCGCGAAGGCCGCGACGCCGCCGACGCGATGCATGCGTGGATTCAAGAACAAGCAAGAGTGGCTGCAGAATGAAGCGCGACCAATATGGACCGCCGGCGTCCTCGCCGGCCGGCGCGGCGCATGCCGGCGAGACGCCGGCGGTCCATGACGAGATCGCGCGCTATGTCGGCGAGCGCGCCAAGCTTGAAACGCACGGCCTCTACAGCGCCGCGCACGAGCGCGACGCCTGCGGCGTCGGCATGGTGGTCTCGCTCGACGGCAAGCCGCGCCGCGACGTCGTCACCCTCGCCATCGCCGCGCTCAAGGCGGTCTGGCACCGCGGCGCCGTCGACGCCGACGGCAAGACCGGCGACGGCGCCGGCATTCTGATCGAGGCGCCGCAGGAATTCCTGCGCGAAGTCGTGATCCGCACCGGCCACACGCCGAAGGACGGCCAGGTGTTCGTCGGCCAGATCTTTCTGCCGCGGCTCGATCTCGGCGCCCAGGAGCGCGCGCGCGTCATCGTCGAAAGCGAGATCATCCGCGCCGGCTTCGTCATCTATTCCTGGCGCCAGGTGCCGGTGAATATCGCCCAGATCGGCGAGAAGGCGAACGCCACTCGGCCCGAGATCGAGCAGATCCTGTTCTACGATCCCCAGGGCCGCGACAGCGTCACCGTCGACCGCGACCTCTTCATCGTCCGCCGCCGCATCGAAAAGCGCGCGCTGAAGGACAACATCACCGAGCTTTACGTCTGTTCGCTCTCGGCCAGGCGGCTCGTCTACAAGGGCATGTTCCTGGCCGCGCAGATCGACGCCTTCTATCCCGATCTGCGCGACGAGCGCTTCACCTCCTCGGTCGCACTCTATCACCAGCGCTATTCCACCAACACGTTCCCGCAATGGCGCTTGGCGCAGCCGTTCCGCATGCTCGCGCACAATGGCGAGATCAACACGCTGAAGGGCAACGTGAACTGGATGCGCTCGCACGAGGTGCGGATGGCGTCCGAAGCGTTCGGCGACGCCGATTCCGACGTGAAGCCGATCGTCCAGCCCGGCGGCTCGGATTCCGCGGCGCTCGACAATGTGTTCGAGGTGCTGGTGCGCGCCGGCCGCTCCGCGCCGATGGCGAAGTCGCTGCTGATTCCGGAGGCGTGGGCCAAGTCGCGCACGATGAAGGAAAGCCACCGCGCGCTCTACGCCTATTGCAACGCGGTGATGGAGCCGTGGGACGGCCCGGCCGCGCTCGCCATGTTCGACGGCCGCTGGGCCGTGGCCGGCCTCGACCGCAACGGCCTGCGCCCCCTGCGCTACGCGCTGACGCAGGACGGCTTGCTCGCCGTCGGCTCCGAAACCGGCATGTGCCCGCTCGACGACCGCGTCATCACCGAGCGCGGCCGCATCGGCGCCGGCCAGATGGTCGCCGTCGACACGCACGAAGGCCGGCTCTATCACCACGAGGAGCTGGTCGATGCGCTCGCCGCGCAGCACCCGTACGGCGAATGGCTGAAGAACGTCATCGATCTCGACAAGAGGCTCGAAGGCCCCGAGCCGCGCCTGTTCGGCGACCGCGCCGAGCTGCTGCAGCGCCAGGCCGCCGCCGGCTACACCATGGAAGACATCGAACTGCTGCTGCAGCCGATGCTCGAAGAGGGCAAGGAAGCCATCGGCTCGATGGGCGACGACGCGCCGCTGGCCGTGCTCTCCGAGCAGAACCGGCCGCTCTCGCATTATTTCCGGCAGAATTTCAGCCAGGTCACCAATCCGCCGATCGATCCGCTGCGCGAAGGCCGCGTCATGAGCCTCGCCACGCGGTTCAAGAACCTCGGCAACATCCTCGCCCAGGACGAGGCGCAGTCGCGCGTCTACGTGCTGTCGAGCCCGATCCTCACCAACGGCATGTACGCGCGCCTGCTGCGGGAGCTGGGCGACGACGCCGTCAGGATCGACTGCACCTTCGCCGTTAATCCTCCCCCGCAAGCGGGGGAGGTCGCGAGCGGAGCGAGCGGGAGGGGGGTGTCGACGACGTCCCCCTCGGTCTCGCGCTCCGCGTTCGACAGCTCCCCCGCAAGCGGGGGAGCGCACGACGTCGGCGCTGCACTGCGCCAAACCATCGCCCGCATCCGCGCCGAGGCGGAACAGGCGGTCGCCTACAACAACCGCTCGCACATCGTGCTCACCGACGAGGGCCAGGGACCGGACCGCATCGCCTGTCCGATGATCCTGGTCGCCAGCGCCGTGCATTCGCATCTGGTGGCGAAGGGCCTGCGCTCGTTCTGCTCGATCAGCGTGCGCAGCGCCGAGTGCCTCGATCCGCACTACGCCGCCGTGCTGATCGGCTGCGGCGCCACGACGGTGAATCCCTATCTCGCCTTCGACACCATCGCCGAGCGCACCGCCCGCAGCCTCTCCGGCGATCTGACGCAGGAGCAGGCCGCCGCGAACTATCGCGCCGCCCTCGAAGGCGGGCTGCTCAAGATCGTTTCGAAGATGGGCATTTCGGTGATCTCGTCCTATCGCGGCGGGCTCAATTTCGAGGCGCTGGGCCTGTCGCGCGCGCTGGCGGACGAGTTCTTCCCCGGCCTCACCAGCCGCATCTCCGGCATCGGCCTCTCCGGCCTTGCGCTCGAAGCTGCGGAGCAGCACGCCAAGGCCTATGACGGCGCGCTCGCGGCGCTGCCCGTCGGCGGGCTGTATCGCCTGCGCGCGAGCGGCGAACGCCATGCGCTCGAATCCACGCTGATCCACCAGCTGCAGCGCGCTTGCGACACCGGCGACTACAAGGCGTACCTGAAATACGCCGAAGCCGTGCGCGAGCGCCGGCTGAACCAGCCGATCCAACTGCGCGATCTCCTGGAAATCCGCGAAGAGAAGATGCGCCCGACCCCGCTCAGCGAGGTCGAGAGCGTCAACGACATCCGCAAGCGCTTCCTCACGCCCGGCATGAGCATGGGCGCGCTGAGCCCGGAGGCGCACGGCGCGCTGAACATCGCCATGAACCGCATCGGCGCGCGCAGCGTCAGCGGCGAGGGCGGCGAGGATCCCGAACGCTACAAGCCGCTGGCCAACGGCGACGACGCCAATTCCGCGGTGAAGCAGATCGCCTCGGGCCGCTTCGGCGTCACCGCCGAATATCTGAACCAGTGCCGCGAGATCGAGATCAAGATCGCCCAGGGCGCCAAGCCCGGCGAGGGCGGCCAGCTCCCCGGATTCAAGGTCACCGAACTGATCGCGCGCCTGCGCCACGCCACGCCCGGCGTCACGCTGATCAGCCCGCCGCCGCACCACGACATCTACTCGATCGAAGATCTGGCCCAGCTGATCTACGATCTGAAGCAGATCAACCCGGTGGCGCGCGTCACCGTGAAGCTGGTGGCGCAATCGGGCATCGGCGCGGTGGCCGCGGGCGTCGCCAAGGCCGGCGCGGACACGATCCTCGTCTCCGGCCATTCCGGCGGCACCGGCGCCAGCCCGCAGACCTCGATCAAGTATGCGGGCATCCCGTGGGAGATGGGCCTCGCCGAAGCGCATCAGGTGCTGATGCTCAACAACTTGCGTCACCGCGTGCGGCTGCGCACCGACGGCGGCATCCGCACCGGCCGCGACGTCGTCGTCGCCGCCATTCTTGGCGCGGAGGAGTTCGGCATCGGCACGGCGTCGCTCATCGCCATGGGTTGTCTCATGGTGCGCCAGTGCCATTCCAACACCTGCCCGGTGGGCGTCTGCACCCAGGACGAGGAGCTGCGCAAGCGCTTCAGCGGCACCCCGGAGAAGGTCGTCAACCTGATGAGCTTCATCGCCGAGGAAGTGCGTGAACTCCTCGCTCTCATCGGTTTCCGCCGCCTGGAGGAGGTGATCGGCCGCACCGACCTCATCGAACAGATCAGCCGCGGCGCCGAGCATCTCGACGATCTCGACCTCAACCCGCTGCTGGTGCGCGTCGACAGCCCCTATCCGGCGCACTGCACCCAGCTCGGCCGCAACGAGCCGCCGCTCTCGCTCGACATCGAGTTCATCAACGAAGCGCCGGCCTTCTTCGAGCGCGGCGAGAAGCGCCAGCTCGACTTCGCCGTGCGCAACACCCAGCGCGCCATCGGCACGCGCGCGGCCGCCCATGTCGTGCGCAAGTTCGGCATGGACGCGCTGCCGGAGGGCCAGCTCAGCATCAATCTGCGCGGTTCGTGCGGTCAGAGCCTCGGCGCCTGGCTGGTGCAGGGCATCGCGCTGCACGTCACCGGCGACGCCAACGACTATGTCGGCAAGGGCCTCTCCGGCGGCCTCATCACGCTGAAGCCCGCGCCGGAGGAGGCGAACCGCCTCGGCGCCATTATCGGCAACACCTGCCTTTACGGCGCAACCGGCGGCAAGCTGTTCGCCGCCGGCCTCGCCGGCGAACGCTTCGCCGTGCGCAATTCGGGCGCCGTCGCGGTGGTGGAAGGCGCGGGCGCGAACGCCTGCGAATACATGACCGGCGGCGTGATCGCGATCCTGGGCGCCGTGGGCGACAATTTCGGCGCCGGCATGTCGGGCGGCATGGCCTTCGTCTATGACGAAGCCGGACGGTTCGAGCAGCTTCTGAACGGCGACAGCGTCGTCGCCCAGCGCATTGCCTCGGCCCACTGGGAAGGCGTGCTCAAGGCGCTGATCGAAGAGCACGTCCAGCGCACCGGTTCGCCTCGCGCCAAGCACATGCTGGCGCACTGGAAGCAGGCGCGCGCCCGCTTCTGGCAGGTCTGCCCGAAAGAGATGCTGCCGCGCCTGAAGCATCCGCTCAGCGACAAGGCCCCGGCCGCGGCGGGCGCGGCCGCGTAGCCGGCGCGCGCCGCCCAGCTGCGCTGGGGCTCGGCCCGGCATCGACGCGCCCGCCGCGCTGCGGCATAGGACTGGGCCCGTGACTACGATCTCGGCCATCGCCAAGGCGGACATCGCCGCGCGCGCCCGCGCGCTCGGTTTCGACGCGTTCGGCGTCGCCGCCGCGGGCGCGCCGTGGCCCAACGGGGCGCGGCTGCATCAGTTCATCGAAGCCGGCCGCCATGGCGACATGGATTGGCTCGCGCGCGAGTCCGAGCGCCGCAGCCATCCGCACGAACTCTGGCCCGACGCAAAAAGCGTCATCGTCGTCGGCCAGTCCTACGCGCCGCAGGACGATGCGATCGCGCTGCTGGCGGAGAAGAGTTGCGGCCTCGTTTCCGCTTACGCCGCGCGGCGCGATTATCACGACGTCGTCAAGGGCAAGCTGAAACAGCTGGCGCAATGGCTGGCCCACGAAAGCGGCGAGGCGGTGAAGGTGTTCGTCGACACCGCGCCGCTGATGGAAAAGCCGCTCGCGCAACGCGCCGGCCTGGGCTGGCAGGGCAAGCACACCAATCTCGTCTCGCGCGAGCACGGCTCGTGGCTCTTTCTCGGCGCCGTTCTCTCCGCCGCGGAGATCGAGCCCGATCCCCCGCACGAAGACCATTGCGGCTCCTGCCGCGCCTGCCTCGACGCGTGTCCGACCGCCGCTTTCCCGGCGCCGTTCCAACTCGATGCCCGCCGCTGCCTCGCCTATCTCAGCATCGAGTCCAAGGCGCAGATTCCGCGCGCGTTCCGCGCCCCCATGGGCAACCGCGTGTTCGGCTGCGACGATTGCCTCGCCGTCTGCCCGTGGAACAAGTTCGCGGCGCAGGCGCGCGAGGCGCGCGAGGCGCGCATCGCGCTGCGCGAAGACCTGCGCCTTGCGCCGCTCGCGGACCTCGCCGCGCTCGACGACGCCGCGTTCCGCACCCGCTTCGCCGGAACGCCGGTGAAGCGGACCGGGCGCGACCGCTTCGTCCGCAACGTGCTCGTCGCCATCGGCAATTCCGGCGATCCCGCGCTGGCGCCGGCGGCGGAAGCGCGGTTGGGGGATAACTCGCCCCTGGTTCGCGGCATGGCGGTCTGGGCTTGCCGGCGCCTGCTTGACGGCCCAGCCTTCGCCCGCCTCAAATCGGCCTGGACGCCGCGCGAAGCCGACGCGAGCGTGGCCGAGGAATGGGACGCATGAGTCCGGACCAGAACGATCCAGAACGACAGCCGGAGCCTCTGCACGGCGAACCCGCGTTCGAGCCCGCCGTTCCCGCGCCGGACGATTTCGGCGAACCGGAGATTCCGCTGCCGCCGCAGAACCGCCGCAGCGACCGCCAGCGCGCGCGCGATGCGCGCACCAACCTCGATCTCGATCTCAACCGCATCAAGCGCCGCAAGCGCTTCGGCCTGTTCGGCACGTTCTTGTCCGTCGTGTTCATCGCTTTCGTGCTGATCCCGGTGACGTGGGCGGGCGTCTATCTGTTCGTCGATCCGCCGGCGACGATCCTGATGCTGCAGCGCGCGGCGGAAGGCGAGACCATCCGCCATCGCCCGGTGCCGCTGAGCCGCATCTCGCCGCACGTCGTGCGCGCCGTGATCGCGGCGGAGGACGGCAATTTCTGCAGCCATGACGGCTTCGACGTCGAAGCGATCCAGCGCGCGCTCGAATCCAACCAGCGCGGCGACGGCCCGATGCGCGGCGGCTCCACCGTCAGCCAGCAGACGGCGAAGAACCTGTTTCTCTGGCCGGAGCGTTCATGGGTGCGCAAAGGCCTCGAAACTTATTTCACCGCGCTGATCGAATTCATGTGGCCGAAGCAGCGGATCATGGAGGCGTACCTGAACGCCGCCGAGTGGGGCGACGGCGTGTTCGGCATCGAAGCCGCCGCGCAGGCGCGCTTCGGCGTCTCCGCCGCCGATCTGACGCCGCTGCAGGCCGCGCGCCTCGCCGCCGTGCTGCCGAACCCCAACCGCTGGAGCGCCGACAGTCCGGGACCTTATGTGCGCCGCCGCTCGGCCACGCTGGTCGCCCGCGCGCGGGTGATCCGCAACGAGGGCCTCGCCGCCTGCGTGCTGCAGCAGGACCGGCGCGGCTGACCGCCGGCCGCGTCCCTGCGGCGCCCGCTTGCCGGAGGCTTGGCCGTCCTGCATGAGAAGATCGCGCGCCCAGGGGTGGGCAGGATCGTGAGGCTGGCGTGGACAATATGCGGCTGTTGCTCAGCGTCGGCGCCTTCGTCGGCATGGTGGCGCTGTGCGTGCTGGGCTGGAGCTATGGCGGCTGGGGCGGGCTCATTGGCGGCGCGCTCGGCTTTCTGTTGCGCCTGGGCGGGCGCGGCCTCGACTGGGGCGAGCGGCTCGGCAACGGCTATGTCGGCGCTTTGATGGGCTTGCCCGTCGGCCTGCTGGTCGGCGGCGCCTACGCGCTCGGCGTGCCGTACCTGCTCGATCTGATCAGCAACGGCGGCTGAGGCGCCGCTTATGGATCGCCGGCGGGACGCCGGCGGTCCATAGCACGCCGATCAGTCTTCGACCGGCGTGCCGGTGCGCCGGCTCTCGCGCACGTTGCCCAGGGTCAGGAAGTTGTCGACGTTGTCGGGCTCGAGCCGCGTCGCCGCCAGCGCGTCGGTCTCGGCCAGATCGAACGCCCGCTGGCGCATCCGCGCCGCCGCCCTGAGCCGCAGCGCCAGCGCATCGTCGCCGCGAAGATCGAGCGCGGACGACAGATCCTCCTCCGCCTTGCGCCAATCGCCCTCCATCGCGTAGGCGCGCGAACGGTCGATCAGCAGATCGGGCAATTGCGCCGGATCGCTCGCCACCGTCGAGATCGCGCGCGTGAACGAGCTGCGCGCCCGCGCCGGTTCGTGCGCCAGCAGCCACGCATTGCCGGCCTGGCTGAACAGCTCGGCGCGCATCGCCGTCTCCGCTGGGTTCACCGCGCCGCCGAGCGAGTCCAGACGGCGCGCGCCTTCGTCGAACCGGTTTTGCGCGATCAGCGCCATCGCCGCGCAGCGATAGGCGCCGACGGCCTGCCCTTCGGCGGCCCACGCCATCGCTTCTTCGTAAGCGCGGGTCGCGTCGTCATCGATCATCGCCACGCAGCCCGCGAAGCGCTGTTCGGCGACCGCGGCGGCCGATCCGGCTGTCGCTCCGCCCGACTGCAGAAGCGCGAGCGGCAGCATCAAGGCGGCGATCGTCGTCATCATGGCGTGCTGCTCCTCCCCCGCATCCCGCAATAGTTCATGCGGCCCCGAAGCGATGCCCGAAGCGGGGCCGAAATCCAAGCGCTTCGCTCAGGGCGAGAGCTGTTGGGACAGCGCATTCGCGGCGGAAACAAGGCGCTCCAGGTCCTGCGGCCGCGACAGGCGGTGATCGCCGTCCGCGATCAGATCGAAGCGGAGGTCCGGCGAGCGGATCAGCTCCGCCAGCGCCCGCGCGTGCGCCTCCGGCACGTCCGGGTCGCGCCCGCCCTGCAGGATGCGCACCGGTCCGGCGAAGGGGATCGGCCCGTCCATGATCAGATGGCGGCGCCCGTCCTCGATCAGCTGGCGCGTGATCGCGTACGGTTCCGGATCGTAGGCGGAGGGCCGTTCCCAGCGCCCGGTCTCCAGGATCCGGCGGCGCATGTCCTTGTCGAAGCCGGCCCACATCAGCCGCTCGGTGAAATCCGCCGCCGGCGCGATCAGCAGCAGCGCCTTCACCCGCTCCGGCCGCTCCCGCGCCGCCAGCAGCGCCAGCCATCCGCCCATCGACGAGCCGACCAGCACCAGCGGCCCCTCGGTCAGCCGGTCGATCACCGCCAGCGCATCCGCCAGCCAGCGGGAGACGGTCTGCTCCTCGAACCGGCCTTCGGAGCGGCCGTGCCCGGCATAATCGAAGCGCACGAACGCCCGGCCGCCCGCGCGCGCCCACGCCGCCAGCGCCTCCGCCTTGGTCCCGGCCATATCCGACCTGAAGCCGCCCAGCCAGACGAATGTCGGCGCGGCGCCGGGCAGGCGCTCATAGGCCAGCTGCAGTCCCGCTTGCGCGAGCGCCTCGACTTGGCCAAACCCCAACGTTCTACTCCCAGGCGAAACATGGGCCGCAGCCGCGGCCGAAAGCGCGTCTTTAACGAAAGCCAGCGCCAAGATCGGCAAACTCGTGTCTAAACATTAGTTTAGCCGAAATGGGCGCGTCCGGGCGGCATCGAAGCATTGCAAGAAGGTCACATCCCGACGGTTCTGCAGGTTACGCCTGAGCTTAATGCTGGCGGCGTCGAGCGGACCACGCTTGAAATAGCGGAAGCGATCAGTCGCGCCGGGGGGCTCGCTTTGGTCGCTAGCGCCGGCGGCCGTCTTGAGCCGGACCTCAAGACGGCCGGCGGCGAGCTGATCAGGCTCCCGCTCCAGACCAAGAACCCGTTCATCGCCCTCGCCAATGCGTGGAAGCTCGCCGCGATCGCGCGCAGGCGCGGCGCGGACATTATCCACGCGCGTTCGCGCGCGCCGGCCTGGAGCGCGCTGCTGGCGGCGCGCCTTTCCGGCAGGCCGTTCGTCACCACCTTCCACGGCATCTACAACGCGCGCTCGCCGCTGAAGCGGTTCTACAATTCGATCATGACGCGCGGCGACGCCGTCATCGCCAACTCGCATTACACGCGCGAACACATTCTCGAACGGTATCAGATCGAGCCTCAGCGCATCAGCGTGATCCCGCGCGGCGTCGATCTTTCCGTGTTCGACCGCGCCAGGGCGAAGCAGAGCGACGTCGAGATCACGCGCGCCGATTGGGGGCTTGCGGCGAGGGACGCGCGCTGCGTCGTCATCGCGCCGGCGCGGCTTACGCGCTGGAAAGGCCAGCTCGTGCTGATCGAAGCGGTGAAGCTGATCGAGGCGCGCCGGCCCGGCGCGCTCAAGGTGATCCTCGCCGGCGACCCGCAAGGGCGCCAAGGCTATGTCGACGAACTGAAGCAGGCGATCGACGGCGCAGGCCTCGGCGAAGTCGTGTTCCTTGCCGGGCATCTGCGCGACATGCCGCTGGCGTTCGCCGCGTCCGACATCGCCGTGTTCCCGGTAATCGAAGCGGAAGCGTTCGGCCGCGGCGCGATCGAAGCGCAGGCGATGGGCGTGCCTGTCGTCGCCAGCAATCTCGGCGGCTACACCGAGACGGTGGTCGAAGGCGAAACCGGGTTCCTTGTTCCATCGGGCGCCGGCCAGGCGCTCGCGGGCGCGCTTGAGCGGATGATCGATTTGGGCTCGGAAAACCGCGCCGAAATGGGACGCCGCGGCGCGCTTCGTGTGCAGTCGCAATATTCGAAGACGGCGCTCCAAACCGCCACATTAGCGGTTTACCAACGAGTTTTGCGCAATGCAGAGCAGCGCAGGACCGTGACGAAGCACAAGCCAGTGCTGTAAAAAAAGCTTCCAGGAGTCTGCGGGAATGATTTGGCGCAAGCCAGCTGCGTCTTCCGATGACGAAACGAACGCCAAGCGCGTGCTGGTGATCCAGCTCGGCGGCCTCGGCGCGTTCGTGCTGGCGCTGGGCGCGGCCAAGCGCATCCGCGAAGCGCATGTCGGCGCGCGCGTCACGCTGCTCACCACCGAAGCCACCAAGGAGCTGGCCGAGAAGTCGCCGTACTTCGACACCGTGGAGGCCGACGGCAAACCGGTCGAGCCGCAGGCGATCACCAAGCTGATCGCGCGCATCCGCGCCGCCAAGTACGACATGATCTACGACCTCGAAGGATCGAGCCGCACCAACAACTATTTCCAGGGTCTGCGTCCGTGGCCGCCGAAATGGTCCGGCCCCGCCGCCGGCGCCTCGCACGCCTATCTCGCGCCCGACCGCAACCAGCTGCATCCGCTCGACCGCTACGCCGCCCAGCTTGCCGCCGCCGGTCTGGGCGAGGAGCCGCTGACGCCGGACCTCACCTGGCTGCGCCATGTGATGCGCGATCCGCCGCGCCTGAGCCCGGAATATTTCGGCATCCGCGGGCGCTACATCGTGCTGCTGCCGCGCGGCTCGAACGCGGACCCCGCGCGCCGCTGGTCGGAGGAGGGCTACGCCGAACTCGCGCGCCGCGCCGCCGGCTACGGGGTGACGCCGGTCGTGCTCGGCGGGCCGGAGGAGCGCCCGGTCGGCGCCGCCGTCGCCAAGGCCGAACCGCGCGCCAAGAACCTCGTCACCCGGCCGGACCTGTTCCAGACCATCGCGCTGATCGAGCGCTCGTCCTTCGCCGTCGGCGACGATGTCGACCTGATGCACGTCGCCGCCGCCGCCGGCGCGCCGTGCCTAGTCTTCCTGTCGGCCATGAGCCACCCCGAACTCAGCGCCCCGCGCGGGCCCGGCGGCGTGGTCACCCTGACCGCCTCGGTGATCGCCGATCTGCCGGTGGAGCAGGTCGAGCGCCAGGTCCGGAATTGCGGCGTTTTCCGCCAGATCGCCACGGCTTGATGAAAGCCGCCGCAACAGCGATATTCCATTCATGAGTCACGCACCCCATAAGGGCTGCGGCGATTGTCATTGTATCAACAACCCCAAGGAGAATGCCCGATAGCTAGACGTCCGTACGCTGCGCCGCCCCCTCAAAAGGACGGGCCGCGCGTGAACGAGGAAATCCGCGGCGTGCCGCGCGTGCTCCTCATCGATGAAGAAGGAGAGAAGCAGGGGGAAATGCCGATCTCGGCGGCGCTCGAAGCCGCGCGCGAAGCCGGCCTCGATCTGGTCGAGGTGGCCCCCAACTCGAATCCGCCCGTCTGCAAGATTCTCGACTACGGCAAGTTCCGGTTCGAGGAGCAGAAGAAAAAGGCCGAAACCCGGAAGAAGGCCAAGCGGGTCGAGCTTAAGGAGATCAAGGTCCGTCCCAACATCGACGACCACGATTACGAAGTGAAGATGAAGGCCATCCATCGCTTCTTCGAAGAGGGCGACAAGGTGAAGGTCACGCTTCGCTTCCGTGGCCGCGAAATGGCGCACACCCATCTCGGCATGGAATTGCTCGAACGCATGCGCAACGAGCTCGACGACATCGCCAAGGTCGAACACGAGCCGCGCTTCGAGGGCCGCCAGGTCGTCATGGTGATGGCCCCGCGGGCGTAAAGCCCCGGCAGAACCAGTCACCCATTCCCGGATTGGCGCGCAGCGCCAACTCCGGGACCCATTAACGCTGGCTTCAGCAAGTAGAGCCTTACTGGCGCCGCTTCTTCGGTTTTCGGCTTCGAGTTAATGGGTCCCGGGTTTTCGGCTTCGCCGAACCCCGGGAATGGGTGCTTGCGTACTTGCGCGCGAACTTCGACCCGACGCCGTTCTTGTGGTCCCACACACGGACGATGAGATCGAGCGCCGAGCCAAGATAGAGCGTCCCATGCCGGCGGCTCGCCATCATGTACGCCGCCGTCAGCCGGCTTTCACCTACACGCATTGCATCAGCCCCGCGTGTGTCTCCGCCGTCTGGTCATGATCGTCATGTTGATCAGCAGCAGGACGAGGCCGCCGCCTGCGCCGGCGGCATTGATCAGCGGAACGTAGTCCGGGTTGGCGTCGGCCCAGCTCTGGCCGCGCTCGCCCAGCGCCTCGCGCTCGGCCGCTTGCCGCGCCTCGCGCGCCTGTTCGCCCACGACGCCGAAATCGACGCTCTCCGGCAGCCCCACCGCCGCCAGCGAGAAGCCGCCGAAACTCGGCAGCTGGGTCGGCGAGTAGATCAGGTTGACGCCGAACGCGATCACCAGCGTCGCCAGGATCGCCGTCAGCCAGCGCGAGCCGGCGATGGCCGAGAGCGACGAGGCGATTTTGGCCTTCTCCTCGCGGAAAACGGCCTTCGCCTCGTCCAAGGATTGCGGCTGCCGCATCGGCTCCTCCCACGCAGGCGGAGCCTAGCCGAGCAGCGGCCCGCCCGCCACGGCTCGCTGACCATGCCCTAACGTCAGTTCGGGCGCCCCGGCTCGCTTGTTCCGGCCGGCCCCCCATGCTACACGCCCCGCCTTCTTGGGCGGCCCGGCTGAACGGCATGCCGTGGCGGCCCTTTCGCGCGCCCTGCGCGCTTCGATCCGACTGGAGGATGAAATGCCGAAACTGAAGACCAAGAGCGGCGTGAAAAAGCGCTTCAAGCTCACGGCTTCGGGCAAGGTGAAGGCCGGCGTCGCCGGCAAGCGCCACCGCCTGATCAGCCACAAGGGCAAGTACATCCGTCAAAACCGCGGCACCGACGTCCTGGCCAAGCCGGACGGCGATCGCGTGAAGCTGTGGATTCCCTACGGGCTCGATTGAGCCGTTGAACCTCAAATCTGACGGAGAAGCACAATGGCCCGCGTCAAAGGGGGCGTCACCGCCCACGCACGCCACAAGAAAGTTCTGAAGAAGGCGAAAGGCTATTATGGCCGCCGCAAGAACACCTTCCGCGCCGCCAACGCTGCGGTCGAGAAGGCCGGCCTCTACGCCTATCGCGACCGCAAGGCCAAGAAGCGCACCTTCCGCGCGCTCTGGATCCAGCGCATCAACGCCGCGGTGCGGGAAGAAGGCCTCACCTATTCCCGATTTATCAGCGGGCTCGCCAAGGCGGGCATCGAGCTGGACCGCAAGGTCATGGCCGACATCGCCATGCACGAGCCCGCGGCTTTCAAGGGTCTTGTCGCTCAAGCCCAAGCCGCACTGAAGTAAGCCGCCGCGCTACGCCATCCTTCCCCTCGATGGGGAAGGTGGCCGCGAAGCGGCCGGAAGGGGTGGCAGCGCGACGCTTCGGGCTAGCCTCAAGTGGCTCATCCGCACCGTTGAGAGACCACCCTCTCAGTCATCGCGCTTCGCGCGCTGACAGCTCTCCCATCGAGGGAGAGCAGGGGAGTCACGATGAACGCCGGCGCCACCGATCTCCACGCCCTCGAACGCGATCTGCTCGCGCGCGCAGCCGCGGCCGACGACGAAGCATCGCTCGAAGCGCTGCGCGTCGAAGCGCTGGGCAAGCAGGGCTCCATTTCGGCGCTGATGAAGAACCTGGGCGCGATGAGCCCGGACGAGCGCAGGACGTTCGGCGCCGCCCTCAACGTCCTCAAGGATAAGGTCACCGAAGCCATCCTCGCCAAGAAGGCGGCGCTCGCCGAAGCCGCGCTCGACCGCCAGCTTCAGGCCGAAGCGGTGGACGTCACGCTGCCGCCGGTGAAGCCCCGCCTCGGCACGATCCATCCCGTCTCGCAGGTGATGGAGGAACTCGCCGCCATCTTCGGCGAGATGGGCTTCGCCGTCGAAGAAGGCCCCGACATCGAGACCGACTTCAACAACTTCACCGCGCTCAATTTCCCGCCGAACCATCCGGCGCGCGAAACGCACGACACGTTCTTTCTCGACGCAAAGGGCGAGGACGGCGCGCGCAAGGTGCTGCGCACGCACACGAGCCCGGTGCAGGTGCGCACCATGCTGAAGCAGAAGCCGCCCATCCGCATGATCTGCATGGGCCGCACCTTCCGCAAAGACTCCGACGCCACCCACACGCCGATGTTCCACCAGATCGAAGGCCTCGTCATCGACGAAACCTCGACCATGGCTGACTTGAAGAGCGTGCTCACCGCCGCGCTGAAAGCCTATTTCGAAGTGGACGACGTGCGCCTGCGCTTCCGCCCGCACCATTTCCCGTTCACCGAGCCGAGCGCGGAAGTCGATGTCGGCTGCGACCGCTCCGGCGGCCAGGTGAGGATCGGCGTGGGAAACGATTGGCTCGAAATCCTCGGCAGCGGCATGGTGCATCCGAACGTGCTCCGCAACTGCGGCATCGATCCGGACAGATACCAAGGCTACGCCTTCGGCATGGGCATCGACCGCCTCGCCATGCTGAAGTACGGCATGCCCGATCTCCGCGACTTCTTCGCCGCCGACACGCGCTGGCTGAAACACTACGGCTTCTCGCCATACTTGCTGCCCGGCTTGGCGCAGGGAGTGGGGTGATGGGCGCCGCTTTAAACTGCTCTCCCGTTTACGGGGAAGCTGTCAGCACGCGCAGCGTGTCGACAGCGGGGGCGGGCGCCGGCGTTCGCCGGGCTTTATGGAGCGCCGGCGCCCCCGCCGGCATGCGCCAGATCGAACGAGCGCCTACCCTTGTCGGTAGCAGTCGCGCCATGCCGGCGAGGGCGCCGGCGCTCCATAGTTTGTGCGCGACGTCGAACGTCGCGCTTCACCCCGCCCCCCAATCCCCTCCGCTCGAGGGGAGGGGGAGCGCGGTTGCGCTCTCAGGGATCGCCCCATGAAATTCACGCTCTCCTGGCTCAAAGAGCATCTCGCCACCGATGCGGGCGTCGACGCCATCGTCGAGCGCATGACCATGACCGGCCTCGAGGTCGAAGGCGTCGAGAACGCCGGCGAGAAGCTCAAGGCCTTCACCGTCGCGCGCGTCGTCAGCGCCGCCAAGCACCCGAACGCCGACAAGCTGCAGGTCTGCCAGGTCGAAACCGCGCAAGGCCGGCTCGAAATCGTCTGCGGCGCGCCGAACGCGCGCGCGGGCCTCGTCACCGCGTTCGCGCCCATCGGCGCCTACATTCCGGGCTCCGGCCTCACGCTCGAAGCCAAGCCGGTGCGCGGCGTCGTCTCCAACGGCATGCTCTGCTCGGGCGCCGAGCTTGAACTCGACACCGACGCCGACGGCATCCTCGAACTCGATCCCGAACTCAAAGTCGGAACCCCGCTCGCCGAAGCGCTCGGCCTCAACGATCCGGTGATCGACATCGAAGTCACGCCCAACCGTCCCGACTGGCTGGGCGTCGCCGGCATCGCCCGCGACCTCGCCGCCGCCGGCCTCGGCAAAGTGCTGACCAAGCCCGTTCTGCCCGTGCCGGGCCGCTATCCGTCGCCGCAGAAAGTCGCGACCGAAGCGCCGCAGGCGTGCCCGATGTTCGCCGGCCGCTTCATCCGCGGCGTCCGGAACGGCCCGTCGCCGGCGTGGCTGCAGCAGCGCCTGCGCGCCATCGGCCAGAAGCCGATCAGCGCGCTGGTCGACATCACCAACCTGATCACGCACGACCGCGCCCGTCCGCTGCACGTCTATGATGCGGCTAAGCTGTCCGGCGTCGTCCGCGCCCGCATGGGCCGCGACGGCGAGAGCTTCAAGGCGCTCAACGGCAACGTCTACAACGTCACGCCCGCCATGTGCGTGATCGCCGACGACGAGCGCGTGCTCGGTCTGGGCGGCGTCATCGGCGGCGAATATTCCGGCGTCGGCGAAGACACGACCGACATCCTGGTCGAATGCGCGCTGTTCGATCCCACCGTCACCCACCAGACCGGCCGCGCGCTCACGCTGACCACCGACGCGCAATACCGCTTCACCCGCGGCGTCGATTCCGGCTTCGTCGTTCCCGGCCTCGAACTCGCCACCCACCTCATCAAAGAGCTGTGCGGCGGCGAGCCGAGCGAGATCATGATCGCCGGCAAGGAGCCCGAGCCGCCGAAGCCGATCACCTTCAATCCCGACCGCGTGCGCCAGCTCGCCGGCATCGACGTGAAACCGACGCGCGTGCGCGCCGTGCTGAAGGATCTCGGCTTCGAAGTGAGCGGGGAAGGGCAAAGCTCGAAGAACTTCATCGTCCAGCCGCCGACCTGGCGGCGCGACGTCGAAGGCGGCGCCGATCTCGTGGAGGAGGTCGCGCGCATCGAGGGCTACGACAAGCTGCCGGTGAACGAGCCGCCGCGCGCGCCCGGCTTCCGCCCGCCCCCGGCCAGCGTCGGCGAAAGCCGCATCCGGCTCGCGCGCCGCGCCGCCGCCTCGCTCGGCTACAACGAAGCCATCACCTGGAGCTTCTGCTCGCGCGCGCAGGCGCAGGCGTTCGGCGGCGGCGCCGAGCAGATGCTCGTCGCCAACCCGATCGCATCCGATCTCGATTGCATGCGGCCCACGGCTTTGCCGCAATTGCTCGTCGCCGCGCAGAAGAACGCCGACCGCGGCTTCGACGATGCGCGCCTGTTCGAAGCCGGCCCGGCCTATGCGAACGTCCATGACGGCGGCCAGAGCCGCACGCTCGCCGCCGTCTGGCGCGCGCGCCCGCTGCGGCACTGGCGCGCCGCACCGCAGCCCGACATCTTCGACGTGAAGCGCGACGTGCTGACGATCCTCGAAGCCGTCGGCGCGCCCGTCGCTTCGCTGCAAACGTCCAGCGAAGCGCCCGCGCACTGGCGCCCCGGCCGCACCGGCGCGCTGAAGCTCGGCCCAAAAGCGATCGCTTATTTCGGCGAAATCCACCCGCGCGCGCTCAAGGCCATCGGCGTCGAAGCGCCGGCGCTTGCGTTCGAGATCTTCATCGACGCGCTGCCTGCGCCGCGCGCCAGAGGCGGGCGCGCCAAGGCGCCGCTCGAAAAGCTCGATCTGCAGCCGCTGACGCGCGACTTCGCCTTCATCGTCGACGACGGCGTCTCCGCGCAGGACGTCGTCCGCGCCGCCGTCGGCGCCGACAAGCAGCTCGTCGCCGACGTGAACCTGTTCGACGTCTATCGCGGCGAGCGCATGGCGCCGGGCAAGAAGAGCCTCGCCATCGAAGTCACGCTGCAGCCGCGCGAAAAGACGCTCACCGACGCCGAGATCGAAGCCGCCAGCGCCAAGATCGTCAGCGCCGTAATGAAAGCCACGGGCGGCGCGCTGCGCGGCTAACGCGGCGCCCCCACGTTTCCCGGCCAAGCAAGCGGGCATCGAACGATGCGCGCTCGCGCCGCGCCGGGACCCAGGGGCAAACGCTTCCCCGCTTATCCTTGGGGCCCGGATCGCACCCCGGCTCAGGGCCGGGGCTGCGTCCGGGGGCGCGCGGAGTTGAAGCGCGGCGCTCTCGTCCTACCTATGCGTTGCGCGGGACGGCCCGCGCGCTTTTCATCCAGCGGGGACGGCCCCATAAGCGCGAACGCGCGAAGGAGTCGTCATGAACGCCTGGATCATGCTTGCCGCGGCGGGCCTGCTCGAAATCGTCTGGGCCGTCGGCCTCAAATACGCCCACGGCTTCACTAGGCCGCTCGCCAGCGCCGTCACCATCGCCGCCATGGTCGTTTCGATGTGGCTGCTGGCGCAGGCCGCGCGCACGCTGCCGATCGGCACGGCCTACGCGATCTGGACCGGCATCGGCGCGGTCGGCGCCGCCGTCCTCGGCATCATGCTGTTCTCCGAAAGCGCCAGCGTCGTGCGGATCGGCTGCATCGGCCTGATCGTTGCGGGCATCGTCGGCCTCAAGCTCTCCTCGCCCGCTTGAGGCCGCACTTTCCAAGAATCAGAACGGATTGATCCGCCGGCGGCGCGAATAGGCGAGGTAGCCGATATTGGCGCCGAGCCGGAAGCCCACGCCCGCGCGCATCGGCGCCAGCGTGACGCCGTCGCGGCGCTGATAGTTCACGCCGACGCCGCCGATGAAATAGGCCGAGCCGTCGACGCCGGGGAAGCGCTGGAAGATCTGGTCCGGATCGCGCATGCCATAGACCAGCGTGAACACTTTCGAGGCGTTGCCGCCGGTGTCGAAGCCGAGCGACGGTCCTTGCCAGTAGACGCGCGTCACGCCGCTGCGCCCTTTCAGCCTGAGCCGCCCGTCGCCATAGCGCAGGCCCACGCCGATCGCGCCCGAGCCTTCTTCGCCTTCGATGTAGCCGTTCGGCCGGCCCAGGTCCTCGAACACGTGGCTGACCGCCGCCGCCACGCCTTCCGCGCCCGCGCCGAAGAAGCGCTCGGCTGCGTCGACGATCTCCGGTTCCGAATAGGTGTCGTCGCGCTGCGCCCATGCCGCGCCCGGCAAGAGCGCGCTCGCGCCCAATCCCAGGGCCAAAGCGCGGCGTGAAATCTCATCGGTCATGGCGTACCTCACTGCTCAGCATATGTGGCGCGCGCGGTGCTGAGCGCAAGCTGAACGGGACGGCGTGAGAACCTAGGCCGCGCCTTCGATTTCAAACCGCCCGATCGCCAGGAAGCGCTCGCGCCGCTGCTTGCGCAGCTCGTCCGGCGACAATTGCGCCAGCTCGTCCAGCGCCTTGGCCACCGCCGCGCCGACCGTGGCGATCGCCGCCGCCGCCTCGCGGTGCGCGCCGCCGATCGGCTCCTTGATGATCTGGTCGATCACCTTGAGTTCGTAGAGATCCTGCGCGGTGATCTTCATCGCCGTCGCCGCGTCCTTGGCGCGCGCCGAATCCTTCCACAGGATCGAGGCCGCGCCTTCGGGGCTGATCACCGAATAGATCGAGTGCTCCAGCATCAGCACCTTGTTCGCCGCTGCGATCGCGATCGCGCCGCCGGAGCCGCCTTCGCCGGCGATCACCGCCACCATCGGCGCGCCCAGCGTGAGGCAGCGCTCGGTCGAGCGCGCGATCGCCTCGGCCTGGCCGCGCTCTTCGGCGCCGATGCCCGGATAGGCGCCCGCGGTGTCGACGAAGCTCACCACCGGCAGCGAGAACTTCTCCGCCAGATTCATCAGCCGCACGGCCTTGCGGTAGCCCTCGGGCCGGGCCATGCCGAAATTGTGCTTCAGGCGGTCGGCGGTGGTGCGGCCCTTCTCGTGGCCCATCACCAGCACCGGCCGGCCCAGGAATTTGCCCGTGCCGCCGAGGATCGCCGCGTCCTCGCCATAGCTGCGGTCGCCCGACAGCTCGACGAAATCCGTCACCAGCGCCGCGACATAGTCGCGGAAGCGCGGCCGGTCCTGGTGGCGCGCCACCTGCGTCTTCTGCCACGGATCGAGCTTGGCGTAGATCGCCGCCAGCTGGCTCTCGGCCTTGCTCTTCAGGCGCGACAGCTCCACGCCCTGGGAGATGGCGTCCGCGCCGGAGGCCTCGGCCAGGGCCGCCAGCTCTTCGATCTTGTTTTCGATCTCGGCGACCGGTTTTTCGAAGTCGAGATAGGTGCGCAAAGCGGCTCAAACCCCGGGCCGCGCCCCGCGGCCCACCCATGGAAGCGCCGGACAATACAAGCCCGCCCCCTCACTTCAAGGTAAAGCGCCAGCGACGCTACGGCGATTGCCAGCCGCCCCGGCCCGCCCCATGCTGCGGCTGCGAACAGAATAGGACCAGACCACCCGTGACCAAGCCACCTCGCCAATTCTTCGCCCCCCTGGCCGCCGGCGCGCCCAAGCCGCTGCGCGAGCTGCCGGTGCGGCTGGAGCGGATGATCCACTTCGTGCCGCCCCATAACGAGAAGCTGCGCGCGCGCGCGCCGGAGATGGCGGCGCAGGTCGACGTCATCCTCGCCAATCTCGAGGACGCCATCCCCGCCGACGCCAAGGACGCCGCCCGCGCCGGCGCGATCGAGATCGGCAAGAGCGTCGATTTCGCCAGGACCAGCACCGGCTTCTGGTGCCGCATCAACGCGCTCAACGCGCCCTGGCATCTGGACGACGTCACCGAACTCGTCGCCAGCATCGGCAACCAGCTCGACGTCATCATGGTGCCGAAAGTCGAAGGGCCGTGGGACATCCACTACATGGACCAGCTGCTGGCGCTGCTCGAAGCCAAGCACGATGTGAAGCGCCCGATCCTGCTGCACGCCATTCTCGAAACCGCCCAGGGCGTGGCCAATGTCGAGGCCATCGCCGGCGCATCCCCGCGCATGCACGGCATCTGTCTCGGCCCCGCCGATCTCGCCGCCTCGCGCAAGATGAAGACGACGCGCGTCGGCGGCGGCCATCCCGGCTATCGCGTGCTGAGCGATGCGGAGGAGGACGGCTCCGAGCGCGCGTCGGCGCAGCAGGACCTGTGGCACTACACCTTCGCGCGCATGGTCGACGCCTGCGTCATGCACGGGATCAAGCCGATGTACGGCCCGTTCGGCGACTTCGCCGATCCCGCCGCCTGCGAGCAGCAATTCCGCAACGCCTATCTCATGGGCTGCGTCGGCGCCTGGACGCTGCACCCCTCGCAGATCGAGATCGCCCGGCGCGTGTTCACGCCGGACGTGGAAGAGGTGAGGCTCGCCAAGCGCATGATCGACGCCATGCCCGACGGCACAGGCGTTGCGCTGGTCGACGGCAAGATGCTCGACGACGCCACCTGGAAGCAGGCCAAGGTGATCGTCGATCTGGCCAGGCTCGTCGCCGCCAAGGAGCCGGAGCTGAAAGCCGCTTACGGCTTCTGATCCACACGGAGCCTGCGTCCGCGCCGCGCGTGACCGCCGTCACGGCGCGCGCGCCGCCATTGCCGCTATTGCGGACGCAGCCATGAAAACCAAGCACCTCGCCATCCTGATCGCCGCGGCGCTGACCTACTTCACCCTCGCCGCCCTCAGCTCGCCCATGCTCCACTGAGCCGCCCGCTTTCCGGACGCAGCCCCGGCGAAAGCCGGGGTGCGATCCGGGACCCAGGGAGTGACGTGCGGCGCACTTGCCCCTGGGTCCCGGCTCGGCGCGCGCCCGCATCGATGATGCGCGCGCGCTTGGCCGGGAAACGTGGGTGAGCGAAGCGCCCTATCCAACGCGAAATCGCGCTAAGCGCTTGAGCGCGCGCGCACATGTTCGACACCGATGCGGGAACGGGGTGATCGAGCGTGATGCGCGGAGGCTCCCCGACGCGGGAAGGCGAGCACGAGGCGAGGCGAGCGCCGTTGACCTGCGAGCTTCGCGCACCGTAGCGCCAGAGCGCAGAAGCTCGCGCCAAATGCGGGAAGACGCACCGCCGCGTCCCGCTTTCCGCCGTCGGCTCCCCGACGCGGGAAGGCGAGCACGAGGCGAGGCGAGCGCCGTTGACCTGCGAGCTTCGCGCACCGTAGCGCCAGAGCGCAGAAGCTCGCGCCAAATGCGGGAAGACGCACCGCCGCGTCCCGCTTTCCGCCGTCCGATCGCAAGATCGACCAGGATCACGCACGCCTGAAATCGGCGCGAAAAGGAGAAGCCATCCGCAAAGCGCCGTGGGCGAGGGGTGACGCGGGCGGCGGCGGCGTCTAATCAGCTGCGCAACATCAGGAGACGTCATGCGCATCATCGTTTCGCTACTCGCTCTCGCATTCGCCGCCGCGCCGGCCGCAGCGCTGGCGCAGGTGGAGCCCAGCCGCGCCGAACAGCAGCGCATCGACCGCGTCCTCGCCCGCACGCCGCTGATCGACGGCCACAACGATCTGCCCTGGGCGATCCGCGGCGATCATGGCGGCGATCTCGCCGCGCTCGATCTCGACAGCGACACGCGCGCGCTCCAGCCGCCGCTGCACACCGACATTCCGCGCCTGCGCCAGGGCCGCGTCGGCGCGCAATTCTGGTCGGTTTACGTGCCGGCCTCGCTCAAGGGCCTCGCCGCGACCGAGGCGACGTTCGAGCAGATCGATCTCGCCCGGCGCATGATCGCGCGCTATCCGCGCGCGTTCGAGTTCGCCGACAGCGCCGACGACATCGTGCGCATCCACCGCGCCGGCCGCATCGCCTCCATGTTCGGCATGGAGGGCGGCGAGGCGATCAACAACAATCTGGCGCTGCTGCGCGAATTCCGCGCCGCCGGCGCGCTCTACATGACGCTGACGCATGCGCAGAACACCGATTGGGTCGACAGCGCCACCGACGCGCCGCGCCATGGCGGCCTTACGCCGTTCGGCGAAGAGGTGATCCGCGAGATGAACCGCATCGGCATGCTGGTCGATCTCTCCCACGTTTCCGCCGACGCCATGCGCGATGCGATCCGCGTCAGCGCCGCGCCGGTGATCTTCTCGCACTCGTCCGCGTTCGCGCTGACGCCGCATCCGCGCAATGTTCCCGACGACGTGCTCGACCTGGTGCGCGCCAATGGCGGGGTGGTGATGGTGAACTTCAACGCGCCGTTCGTCTCCGAGCCCATGCGCCAGTGGAGCGCAACGCGCTCCGGCGAGGAGCGGCGCCTGCAGGCGCTCTATCCGGGCGATCCCGAAGCGGCGCGCGCGGCGCTGGATCAATGGACCGCCGCCAATCCGCCGCCGCGCGTCGGCGTCGGCGATCTCGCCGATCACATCGAGCACATCGCCCGCGTCGCCGGGCGCGATCATGTCGGCATCGGTTCCGATTATGACGGCGTCAGCTATCTGCCCGAAGGCATGGGCGGGGTGGAGGCCTATCCCACTCTGTTCGCCGAACTGATCCGGCGCGGCTGGAGCGAGTCCGATCTCGCCAAGCTCGCCGGCGGCAATCTGCTGCGGGCGCTGCGCGCGGCCGAGCGGGTCGCGGCGCGCCGCTAGCTGACCCGCGCGCGGGCGAAGCTATGCGTTCTTGGATGATGCATCCGGCGCCCGCTGCGCGATTATAGGTGAATGATGACGCGCAAACGCATCGCCATCATCGGCGGCGGCTTGAGCGGCGTCGCGCTCGCGGCGCAGCTCGCGCGCCGGCAGCCGCGGCCGCGGATCGTGCTGATCGAGCGCAGCCGCCGCTTCGGCCGCGGCCTCGCCTATGGCGCGGCGGACAGGGCGCACCTGCTCAACGTCCGCGCCGCGAACATGAGCCTCTTCGCCGACGCGCCGGATCACTTCGCCGCCTGGGCGAAGGCGCGCGCAGGGCTCGACGCCGACGGCTTCGCGCCGCGCAAGCTCTATGGCGCGTATGTCGAACATGTGCTGCGCCGAAGCGGCGGCCGGTTCGGCGAAGCGATCGCGCGCGTGCGCGGCGAAGCGGTCGCGTGCATGGGCGCTGACGGCGCCTGGCGCATCGGGCTCGGCGACGGGCGGGGGATCGAGGCCGACGCCGTCGTGCTCGCGCTCGGCCATCCGCGGGCGCAGCGCTTCGGCGTGTTCGAGGACGCCGGCGTGCGGCTGCTCGATCCGTGGGACGCCAAGGCCTTGCGGCGCTCGCCGCGCGGCGACGTCCTGCTGCTCGGCGCCGGGCTCACCATGGTCGATGTCGCGCTGTCGCTGGCGGCGCGGCGCGACGGCGTCATCTATGCGCTGTCGCGGCGCGGGCTCGCGCCGCGCGCGCATCACGAACCGCCGCCGCCGCGTCACACCGAGCCGATCGATCTGCCGTTGCCGCTGAGCGAGGCGGTGCGCGGCTTCCGCGCCGCGGCCGATGCGGCGGCGCGCGGCGCGCCGTGGCAAGCGACGTTCGACCGGCTGCGGCCGCAGACGACGGCGCTGTGGCGGCGCCTGCCGCTGGAGGCGCAGCAGCGGTTTTTGCGCCACCTGCGGCCGTGGTGGGACGTGCATCGCCACCGCATGGCGCCGCAGGTCGCGCGCCAGGTCGACGCGCTGAAGCAGGCGGGGCGTTTGCGCGTGCTGGCGGGAGAGCTTGCGTCGGCGGCTGAGAGCGCGCGCGGCGTGAGCGTGCAGTATCGCCTTCGCGGCGGCCGCGCGCGCCACCGCGTCGAGGCCGCCGCCGTGGTGAACTGCGCCGGCGCCGACATGGACATCACCCGCAGCGCCGATCCGCTGTTGCGCCAGCTGCTGGGCGACGGTCTGGCGCGGCCGCACCCGAACGGGCTCGGCTTCGACCTCGACGAGCACAGCCGCCTCGTCGGCGCCGGCGGGCAGGCGCACGAGACGCTCTACGCCATCGGCCCGCTCACGCAGGGCGCGTTCTGGGAATCCACCGCCGTGCCCGACATCCGCGTCTGGGCCGCGCGCATCGCCGAACGGCTGGGCTGAGATGGCGAACGATTGTGGTCGGGCGCGCGCTTCGTGTATCGCAGACGCCATGAGCAAGGACGAACCCAGCGCCGGGCGCTTCGACGGCCGCGCGCACTACCTGCCGGTGCGAATCTATTACGAGGACACCGATTTCACCGGCGTCGTCTATCACGCCAACTATCTGCGCTATTTCGAGCGCGCCCGCAGCGACTTCCTGCGCCTGGCCGGGGTTCACCATACCGCGCTGCTGGAGGGGCCGGAGCCGGTGGGATTCGCCGTCAACAAGATCAATTTGGACTTCCTGAAGCCCGCCCGGATCGACGATGCGCTGACGGTCAGGACCCTGTTCGAAACCATGCGGGGGCCGCGGATTTTCATCCGCCAGCAGCTGCTGCGGGAGGCCGAACTGCTGGCGACGGCGGAGCTGCAAGTCTGTTGCATCAGCCTCACGGGCCGGCCCCGAAAGCCGCCAGCCCTGCTTTCGGAGCGGCTTAAACCCTTTCTAGAGCCATAGGCGTCCAGCTTTTGACAAACTATTGCGGCTCTAAACCGGGCTGGGGCGCGGCTGAGTCCTGAAGGCCGCGGATGCGGGAGCGAGCATGGAATCCGGCGAACAGATTACTGTCCTGACCCTGTTTATGCAGGCCGACCCGGTCGTGAAGGCGGTCATGCTGATCCTGGCCGTCGCCTCGGTGTGGTCCTGGGCCATCGCTGTGGATAAGTGGCTGCAGTTCGGCGACCTCGACGCGCAGGCGCGCAAGTTCGAGCGCGAGTTCTGGTCGGGCCGCTCGATGGACGACGTCGACGACCGCGGCAGCGACCGGCCGCGCGATGCGCTGTCGCGGATCTACGCAACGGCCGCGCGCGAGTTCCGCGAGGCCCGCCGGTCCGGCCTGGGCGACGGCGGCCAGCAATTGCTGGAGCGCGTCGACCGGCTGATGCAGGCGCAGATTTCGCGCGAGCTGAGCCGCGCGGCGAAGAATCTGGGCTTCCTGGCGACGGTGGCGGCCTCGGCCCCGTTCATCGGCCTGTTCGGCACGGTTTGGGGGATCATGAACGCCTTCACCAACATCGCCCAGCAGCAGCAGACCAATCTCGCCGTCGTCGCGCCCGGCATCGCCGAGGCGCTGTTCGCCACCGCGCTCGGCCTCGTCGCCGCCATTCCCGCGGTCATCTTCTACAACAAGTTCTCCGGCGATCTCGATCGCTTCGGCGACCGGCTCGAAACCTTCAGCGACGAAGTCGCCGCGCGCATTTCGCGCCGTTTGAGCGAGCGCGGCTGATGGCGGGCGGATTCGCCGCTTCCGCCAGGCGCGGCCGGCGCAGGCGCCGCGCCGGCCGCCTGGCCGAGATCAACGTCACGCCGTTCGTCGACGTGATGTTGGTGCTGCTGATCGTGTTCATGGTCACCGCGCCGCTGCTGACGGTCTCGATCCCGATTGAGCTGCCGCGCACCGAAGCCAAGCAATCGGCGGCGGAGACCGATCCGCTCTCGATCACGATCCGCAACGACGGCGTGATCTTCCTGCAGGAGACGCAGGTCACGCTCGAAGAGCTGGTGCCGCGCCTCCGGGCCATTTCCAACGAAGGCTACGACCGCTCGATCTACATTCGCGGCGACGCGCAGACCTCGTGGGACACCATGGCGCGCGTGCTGGCGAGCGTAAGCTCGGCCGGCTTCCGCAAGCTGCAGCTGGTCACCGATACGGACGACCGCGCAAGGGCGCGCCCGGCCGCGGGGGGCGGTTGAACCGATGCGAGCCGGTCTGGTCGTCTCGATTATCGGCCACGTCGGGGCAGTCCTGATGACGATGCTCGTCTGGGAGGCGCGCACGACGCTGCCGACGGACATCGTCGCCGTGGTTCCGGTCGAGATCGTCGACATCGCCGCGGAATCGAACGTCCGCGCGCTCGCGGTCGAAGCGCCGGCGGAAGAGGAAGTCACCGCGCCGGAAGAGCGGACGGTGCGCGAGGAAACGCCCGCCGTCGCGCCGGCGCCGACGCCCGCGCCGCGCCGGCCGCAGCGCCAGGACGACGAGTTCGACCTCTCGGACGCCAGCGCCTTCATCAATCGCGAACGCAGCCAGACCCAGCGCCGGCAGGAAGGCGAAACCGCCGACCGCACCCAGCGCGCCGCCGGGCGCGGCACGGCGGAAACGGCCTCGCTCGAGGCCCGCGTCGCCAGCATCGCCAGCGCCGCGCTCAACCGCTGCTGGCGCTCGGTGGCCGATCTGCCCGATCCGGAGCGGCTGCGCGTCGTCGTCGCGATCCGGCTCAACCGCGACGGCAGCCTGAACGGCCAGCCGCGCATCGTCAGTCCGGCCAATTACACGTTCGACCCGCTGATGAACGAAGCCGTGAACCGCGCCTTGCGCGCGGTCCGCACCTGCGATCCGATCGACCGCCTGCCGCAAGATCCGATCGTGGGCGAGGCCTACGATCTGTGGCGGGACCAGGAAGTCACGTTCGCGGTGCGGCAATGAAGAGAGCAGACGCCATGATCAGAAAAATCTTCGCGGCCTTCGCCGTCGTCATCGCCGCCGCGCTCGCCGCGCCGGCGCATGCGCAAGTGCGCGTCAGCGTCGAGGAGGGACACCTCAACCCGATGCCGATCGCGGTGGTGGATTTCCTCGGCGCCAATCCGGCGGCGCAGCAGGTCGGCCGCGACGTCGCCGGCGTGATCCGCGCCAATCTCGATCGCTCCGGGCTGTTCCGGCCGATTTCGTCGAACGCCTTCATCGAGCGCATCGGCGCGCTCGAAGTGCCGCCGCGTTTCGCCGACTGGAAGATCATCGACGCGCAGGGGCTCGTCGTCGGCCAGGTCACGCCGCTGCCGGACGGGCGCATCCGCATCGACTTCCGTCTCTATGACGTGTTCGCCGAACAGCAGATGACCGGCTTCACTTACACCACCACGCCGGACAACTGGCGCCGCATCGCCCACCGCATCTCGGATCAGATCTACGAGCAGCTCACCGGCGAGCGCGGCTATTTCGACACCCGCATCGTATTCGTCTCCGAGACCGGCCCGCGCACGCGCCGCGTCAAGCGGCTGATGATCATGGATCAGGACGGCGCCAACCCGTTCTTCCTCACCAGCCCGGATGCAATGGTGCTGACGCCGCGCTTCTCGCCCTCGACGCAAATGATCACCTACATGAGCTTCGAGACCGGCGCGCCGCGCGTGTTTCTCTACAATCTCGAAACCAACCGCCGCGAAGTGCTGGGCGATTTCCCGGGCATGACGTTCTCGCCGCGCTTCTCGCCGAACGGGCGCAGCATCGTCTTCACGCTCGACATGAACGGCAATTCCGAGATCTTCAGCATGGATCTCGCCACCCGCTCGCGCCAGCGGCTCACCAACAACGCCTCGATCGACACTTCGCCCAGCTATTCGCCGGACGGCGCGCAGATCGTCTTCACCTCCGACCGCGGCGGCTCTCCGCAGCTTTACGTGATGAACGCGGACGGTTCGGGCCAGCGGCGCATCTCGTTCGGCGCCGGCCGCTACTCGACCCCGGTTTGGTCCCCGCGCGGCGATCTCATCGCCTTCACCCGCGAGGGCGGCGGCCGCTTCGCCATCGGCGTGATGCGCCCCGACGGCTCGGGCGAGCGCATCCTTACCGAAAGTTATCTCGATGAAGCGCCGACCTGGTCGCCCAACGGGCGCGTCATCATGTTCTTCCGCGAGAGCCGAGGGGCCGGCCCGCGTTTATGGTCCGTTGACCTTACCGGACGGAATTTACGCGAGATTCCAACCCAAACCGACGCGTCCGACCCGGCCTGGTCGCCGCTTTTGCCGTGATCGTGTCATGATTGTGGGCTAGGGAAGACGCTTGTAAGGTTCGCATTTCTTGTGTCGGGGGATCGGCGTCTGCCGAATGCGCCGCTGATTAAGGGGAGAATTGCCTAATGCGTAAGATCGTCATCGCCACCGCGGCCGTCGCCGCTCTCGCCGCGTGCGCCAGCCGCCCTGAGCCCACGCCGACCCCGACCGAGCCGACGCCGCCGCCGGTCACCCAGCCGAGCGGCCCTGTGGCGGGCTCGGCCGAAGACTTCCGCGTCTCGGTCGGCGACCGCGTGTTCTTCGGCTACGACCGCTTCGACCTGACCTCGGAAGCGCGCTCGGTGCTCGAGCGCCAGGCGGCCTGGCTGCAGCGCTATCCGAACGTCCGCGTTCTGGTCGCCGGCAACGCCGACGAGCGCGGCACGCGCGAATACAACCTCGCGCTCGGCGCCCGCCGCGCCGCCGCCGCGAAGGACTACCTCGTTTCGCTCGGCGTTTCCGCCGCTCGCATCGAAACCGTCTCTTACGGCAAGGAGCGCCCGCTCGACCCGCGCTCGAACGAAGAAGCCTGGAGCGTGAACCGCAACGCGCACACCCAGATTGTGAGCGGCGCGGTCTCGTAAGCGCCCAACTTTAGCCCGAGCGAGCGGACAAGGGTTTAGCCCATGACTTGTCGTTCGGCTCCCGCCACACGGACCCGGCTCGCGGCGTGCCTCGCCGCGGCCGGGCTTCTTCTTGCCAGCGCCGCTGCGGCGCAAACCCGTCTGCCGCCGCCGACCCAGCCGGTCACCGCCGACGCGCGCCAGGATCGGATCGAGGAACTCGAGCGCCAGCTGCGCGAGCAGACCGCCGAGACCGAGCGGCTGCAGTTCGAACTGAACCAGGCGCAGCGCGAACTCACCCGTCTGCGCGGCATGGTCGGCGAGCTGGCCGGCGTGAACCAGCAGCTCATCACGGCGCCGCCGGCGGATGCGGACGCGCCAAGCGGCGGGAACCCGGCGCCGGCTACGCTGAACGACGCTCAGCGCGCCGCCACCGGCGCGCTCGGCAGTCTGCCCGCCGACGCTGCGCCCGCGCCCGCCGCGCCGCGCGATCCGGCGGCCGAATACGCCCGCGCCCGCCAGCTGCTGGTGAACGGCCAGTACGCCGAGGCGGAGGCGGCGTTCAGCTCCTATCTCGAAGCGCATCCGCAGGCCGAGAACGTCGCCGACGCACGTTTCTGGTTCGCTTTCACGCTTGCGGCGCGCAATAACCACGCCGATGCCGCCGCGAATTTCGTGCAGTACCTGCAAGCCTACCCGAACGCGCCGCGCGCCGCGGAAGCGCAGGTGCGGCTCGGCATGGCGCTCGTCGCCATGGGCAACACCCGCCAGGGCTGCGGCGCTTTCTCCAACCTGGCGCGCCGCTATCCGAACGCGCCGCGCAACGTGCGCGATCTCGCCGCCCGCGAAGCCCGCGCCGCCAATTGCCCAGCCTGAAGCAGAGCCATGCTCGATCGGCTGACGGTCGAGCGGCTCGAAGCGGTCTCCGAGGGCGGCGCGATTGTCGTCGCGCTCTCCGGCGGCGGCGATTCGCTGGCGCTTTTGCACCTGCTGAAAGAGGCGCTGGGAGCGGCGCGACTGCGCGCCGTCGTCGTCGATCACGCACTGCGCGCGGGCGCCGCCGACGATGCGCGCGCGGCGCACGGCTTCGCGCGCGACGCCGGCGTCGAAGCCGAAATCGTCACGCTGCGCTGGCCCGCCGGTCCCAGCCGCGCGCAGAGCGCCGCACGCGCGGCGCGCTATGCGGCTTTATGCGAACGCGCGCGGGCGCTCGGCGCGCGCGCCATCGCCGCCGGCCACACCCGCGACGATCAGGCCGAGACGGTGCTGCTCCGCGCCGAGCGCGGCAGCGGCTGGCGCGGCCTCGCCGGCATGGCGCCGCTCGCGCCCGCGCCGGTCTGGCCGGAGGGGCGGGGCCTGTGGCTCGCGCGCCCGCTGCTCGCGGCGCGGCGTGAAGCGCTGCGCGCCTTTTTACGCCAGCGCGGCCTGCGCTGGATCGAGGACCCCGCCAACGCCAACCCCGATTTCGCCCGCGTCCGCGCCCGGCAGGCGCTGGCCGAGCTGGAGCAGGGCGGCCTGGACCCGATGCGTTTCGCCGCACTGGCGGAGCGGATCGCCCCGCACGCGCGCGCGCTCGACGCCGCCGCCTTCGCGCTGATCGGGGCCGCCGCTGCGTTCGAGACCGACGCCATCGTGATCAACCGCGCGCGGTGGCGCGCCAGCGTTCCGGTGCTGCAACGCGCGCTTTCCGTGCTGCTCGCCGCCGCCGGCGGGGCGGCGCGGGCGCCGGCGCCGGATGCGCTCGTGGCGGAACTCCAGCTGGACAAGGCCTTCACGCTGGCCGGGGCGCTGCTGCGGCCGGGCCGCGGCGGCGTCCGCATCGTGCGCGACCCCGGCGCGCTGACGGGCCGGGCGGACGGCGCCGCGCCGCCGCCGCCGCTCGCGCTCGCGCCCGGAACTGAAGCAGTTTGGGACAACCGCCTCGCGCTCACCGTGATGGAACCCGGCTGGTCGCTGGTGACCGAAAACGGCGCACCCCGGCTGGCGCGCGGCGCGGATCGGCTCGGAGTGCCGCACGTCAGCCATTCCTGGCTGCTGAAGGCCCGCGTGCAGCACCTGCTCGGGCGAACCGGCGGCGGCGAAAATGCGTGATTTCGCGTCTGCGGCGTTCACCCGGCCTTGACCGCGCCTATGGCATTGAGGGGTGTTCAGCGCCGGGGCCGGTCCCTATCTTGCTGAAGAAAGTGTTTCCGCGCCCTGAGCTTGGCGCGTGGCCAGAAGGTCCCGGTTGATGCCTGTCCGTTCATTGCTCATTTGGGGCGTCGTCGCCCTCGTGCTCGTGCTGCTGGTGACGGTCCTGCAGGGCGGCAACAATACGCGCGGCGCCTCCGAGCTTCCGTACTCCCAGTTGATGGACCGGGTCGAAGCCGGCCAGATTTCCTCCGTCGCCACCCAGGGCGAGACGCTGATCGCCACCGACAAGCAGGGCCAGAGCTACGTCACCTATCTGCCGTACGGCACGATGGCGAATGTCGTCGAGAAGCTCGACGCCGCCAATGTCGAGGTGAAGACCGAGCGCCCGAAACAGGGGCCGGGCATCGGCGACATCCTGCTCGGCATCCTGCCGATGCTGCTGCTGATCGGCGCCTGGTTCTTCTTCATGCGCCAGATGCAGGGCGGCGGCCGCGGCGCCATGGGCTTCGGCCGCTCGAAGGCGCGCCTGCTCACCGAAGCGAAAGGGCGCGTGACGTTCGACGACGTCGCCGGCATCGACGAAGCCAAGGAAGAGCTGGGCGAGATCGTCGAATTCCTCAAGGACCCCGGCAAGTTCCAGCGCCTCGGCGGCAAGATTCCGAAAGGCGCGCTGCTGGTCGGTCCGCCCGGCACCGGCAAGACGCTGCTCGCGCGCGCCATCGCCGGCGAAGCCAACGTGCCGTTCTTCTCGATCTCGGGTTCGGACTTCGTCGAAATGTTCGTCGGCGTCGGCGCAAGCCGCGTGCGCGACATGTTCGAGCAGGCCAAGAAGAACGCGCCCTGCATCATTTTCATCGATGAAATCGACGCCGTCGGGCGCCATCGCGGCGCCGGCCTCGGCGGCGGCAATGACGAGCGCGAACAGACGCTCAACCAGTTGCTGGTCGAGATGGACGGTTTCGAAGCCAATGAGGGCATCATCCTGATCGCGGCCACCAACCGCCCCGACGTGCTCGATCCCGCGCTGCTGCGGCCCGGCCGCTTCGACCGCCAGATCGTGGTGCCCAACCCCGATCTCACTGGCCGCGAGAAGATTCTGCGCGTGCACACGCGCAACGTGCCGGTGGCGCAGGGCGTCGACTTGAAGACCATCGCCCGCGGCACGCCGGGCTTCTCCGGCGCCGATCTCGCCAACCTCGTCAACGAGGCGGCGCTGCTCGCGGCGCGGCGCGGCAAGCGCGTCGTCACGAACAAGGAGTTCGAGGACGCGAAGGACAAGGTGATGATGGGCGCCGAGCGGCGCTCGATGGTGATGAGCGAAAGCGAAAAGCAGCTCACCGCCTGGCACGAAGCCGGCCACGCCATCGTCGCGCTCAACGTGCCGGAATCCGATCCGGTGCATAAGGCGACGATCATTCCGCGCGGGCGCGCGCTCGGCATGGTGATGCAGCTGCCCGAGTCCGACCGCTATTCGATGAACTACACGCAGATGACCTCGCGGCTTGCGGTGATGATGGGCGGCCGCGTCGCCGAAGAACTGCACTTCGGCAAGGACAAGGTCACGTCCGGCGCGGCGTCGGACATTTCCGCCGCCACGCGGCTGGCGCGCATGATGGTCACGCGCTGGGGCTATTCGGACGAACTCGGCTTTGTCGCCTACGGCGACAACAATGACGAGGTCTTCCTCGGCATGCAGGTGAACCGCACCCAGAACGTCGCCGAAGCCACCGCGCAGAAGATCGATGCGGAGGTGAAGCGTCTGGTCGATGACGGCTACAACCGCGCCAAGCAGATTCTGACCGAGAAGGCCACCGAGCATAAGTATCTCGCCGAGGCGCTGCTGGAATACGAAACGTTGAGCGGCGAGGAGATCGCCAAGGTGCTGAGGGGCGAAAAGCTCGATCGCCCGGAAGACACGCCGCAGACGCCGTCTGCGCCGACGCCGGCGCTGCCGGTCACCGACGAAGAGCCCGAGCCCCATCCGGGCGGCTGGGGCGGCGCCCAACCGCAAGGCGCCTAGGCCAAACACCAAACATGAACCGCCGGCGGAAACGCCGGCGGTCCATAGGGGCGGCGCGTTGGATTTAGCGCATGGCGCTGCAGGCGACGTCCGCGCTGCGCCGGACGGAACTTGCTCCCGCTTGTCCAGCGCGCGTGAGCCAAGGACCGCGGGCCTTCAGGCCCGCGGTCCGTTCCCTCACGCCGCGCCTTCGTAGGCTTCGTGCGCGGCCAGCACCGACGCCCAGAACCGGTTCGTCGGCTTGCCTTCGAGCAGCCCGGCCAGCGTCTCCACATGCGCCGTCCAGCCGCCGGCATAGTCGCGCGCCGCTTTTTCGGTTTCGATTTTAGTGTGGGTCAGCGTCAGCAATGTCTCGTCGCCCATCGCCGTGAGCGCGAAGCTCACTTCGGAGACGTTCTCTTCGCCGAACGTGATCGTCAGCAGCCGCGGCGGATCAAACGCCAGCACCCGCCCCGCCATCGGAAATTCGCCGTTCTTCATCGCCGCCCAGCGCTCGGGCGGGGTCTCATCGGTGATGCGATGGTGCGCGAAGAGAATGCTGAACGCCTGCCCGGCGGCGCTGAGCGTGTCGCCGCCCGCGAACCAGCGCGCGCGCTTTTCGCCATCGACAAAATAGCTCCACACCCGCTCGACCGGCGCTTTGAGACGGCGTTCGAGGACGAAAGTGTCCGGCGCAGCGAAGCGGCCCAATTCCATGATCTGCTCCTTCAGTCGTCATGCTCGGCCAGGGCGCGCTCCAGCGCGTCGAGGCGGATGTTCCAGAGTTTGCGCTGCTGCTCGATCCATTCCGCCGCAGCGTCGAGCGGCTTCGGATTGAGCGAAAGGTAGTGCTCGCGGCCCGCGCGGCGGCGGCGCACCAGCTCCGCGCGCTCCAGCATGCGAATGTGTTTCGACACCGCGTTGAGCGACATCGCGAACGGTGCGGCGATCTCCGTCACCCGCGCTTCGCCGGCGCCGAGCCGCTGCAGGATCGCCCGCCGCGTCGGATCGGCGAGGGCGAGCATGGTGTGATCGAGGGCGGCCGGATTCATATTCAACTAATAAGTTGAATATTAGCGTGCGTCAACCCCGCGCTGGCGCCGTCCGCCCGTATCGGTTAGAGCCGCGCCAACGTTTCGCGAATCCGTTTGGGGCAAGACATGGCCGCGCTTATCGCCATCGGCGTCTTCATCGTCGCCATCTTCCTGCTGAACCTCCTGGACTTCGGCCGCCTGGACTAAGTCCGGCGCAGCAGCGCGGCCGCGTATTGCGCGCCGCTGATCAGCGCCAGCGCCGCCGCCGCCCACAGAAGCAGCCGCGCGCCCCAATAGAGCCCCAGCACCAGCGCGGCCGACTGGCCCAGCAGCGCCGCGGTCTGGAACGCCAGAAACGCGGCCACGCCGCACATCTCCGCCGCCGCCTTCCACTTGCCGAGCCGGCTCACCGGCAGCGACCTGCCTTGCGCCGAGACGCCTTCGCGCAGGCCCGCCACCGCCACATCGCGCCCCAGGATCAGCACCGACGCCGCCACAAGTTCGAGCGGCAGCGCCGCGTAGGCGAGCGCGATCAGCGCGCAGGTGATCAGCACCTTGTCGGCGGCGTGATCGAGTGCTGCGCCCAGCGGCGTGACGGCGTCGAGCTTCCGCGCCGCCCAGCCGTCGAGCCAGTCGGTCGCCGCCGCCAGCAGGAAGAGGAAGAGGGCAAGCCCGAAAATGAGCCCGGCGACGAAGCGGTCGGCGTGCAGCAGCGTCGCCCCCCACAGCACCAGCCCCGCAATCGCCGGCCCCATGACGATGCGGAAAATGGTGAGCAGGGTGGGAATGTTCGACACCATCACCCCTTCCCTTTGAGGAGAAGGGGCAGGGAGCGGGGTGAAGCGCGGCGTTTTGAGTTTGCGATGCCGCACGTTTCGGGAAGCGGCGGCGCATCGCCCCACTCCCAACCCCCTCCCCTCGCGGGGAGGGGACTTTCAGCGCGTGCTGTCGTGGAAGAAGTCATAGATGCGCTTCGCCAGTTCCTTGTTCACGCCTTCGACGCCTTCGAGTTCCGCCAGCGCCGCGCGCGAGACGCCGCGCGCGGAGCCGAAGCGATCGAGCAAGGCGCGTTTGCGGGCAGGACCGATGCCGCCGATCTCGTCGAGCGGGTTCCTGGCGATGCCGGCTTTGCGCTTGCCGCGATGGGCGCCGATGGCGAAGCGGTGGGCTTCGTCGCGGAGCCGTTGCAGGTAGTAGAGGACGGGGCTTTTCTCGTCGAGCCGGAACGGCGCGCGGCCCGGAACGAAGAAGCGCTCGCGGCCGGCGTCGCGGTCCACGCCCTTGGCGATGCCGGCGATGGTGATGCGATGCTTGAGACCGAGTTCGTCCAGCGCTTCGAGTGCGGCGTTGAGCTGGCCTTCGCCGCCGTCGATCAGCACAAGGTCGGGCCAGGCGCCGAACCTCGTCTCGCGCTCGCCGTCGTCGCGCTCCTTGGAGAAATCGACGCCGCCGTCGACGATCTTGCCGCCGCGCGCGCGTTCAACTGCTCCCCCGCTTGCGGGGGAGCTGTCATCCCGGACTTGATCCGGGATGACTGAGGCGGCGCTGGCGCTTTCCCCCTCCCGCTCGCTGTCGCTCGCGACCTCCCCCGCAGGCGGGGGAGGCGTTTCATCGTCCCGCTCCGCCAGCATGCGTGCGAAGCGGCGGCGGATCGTCGCTTTCATCATGGCGAAGTCGTCGCCGCCGAACGCCTCGCTCTTCATGTTGAACTTGCGGTACTGGGTCTTCACGAAGCCCTCAGGGCCGGCGACGATCATCGCGCCCAGCGCGTTCGACCCCTGGATGTGGCTGTTGTCGTACACCTCGATGCGCTCGGGCCGCTGCGGCAGGCCGAACACTTCGGCGACGCCGTCGAGCAGCTTCGCTACGCTGCCGGTCTCGGCCATGCGCCGGCCCAGCGCTTCGCGCGCGTTGAGCAGGGCGGCGTCGACGATTTCGCGTTTCTCGCCGCGCTCGGGCTTGCGGATCTCGATCCTGCACTCGGCGCGCACGCACAGGGCTTCTTCGAGCAGGCCGCGGTCGGCCGGCTCGACATTGGTCAGCACCAGCTTGGGCGGTTCGCGGTCGTCGTAGAATTGGGCGATGAACGCGGCCAGGATGTCCTCGGGCGTTTCCTCGGCGCCGTGGCGCGGGAAATAGGCGCGGTTGCCCCAGTTCTGGCCGGCGCGGAAGAAGAACACCTGGATGCAGCTCTGCCCGCCCTCGCCGTGCAGCGCGAACACGTCGGCTTCCTCGAACGTCTGCGGATTTATCCCTTGCGAGGCGCGCACCGCCGCCAGCGCGCGGATGCGGTTGCGCAGCCGCGCGGCGTGTTCGAACTCGAGCTTCTCGGCTGCGTCGCGCATTTCGGCGGCGAGCCGGTCCTGCAGCTCGACCGAGCGGCCTTCCAGGAAATCGATCGCGTCCTTCACCAGCGCGGCGTATTCTTCCTTGCTGACGAAATCGACGCACGGCGCCGCGCAGCGCTTGATCTGATAGAGCAGGCACGGCCGGGTGCGGCCCGCATAGGTGGAGTCCGAGCACGAGCGCAGCAGGAACGCCTTCTGCAGCGTGTTGAGCGTGCGGTTCACCGCGCCGGCGCTGGCGAACGGCCCGTAGAACTTGCCCTTGAAGCTCTTGGCGCCGCGGTGCTTCTGCAGCGCCGCCGCCGGATGATCCATGCGGATGGCGATGTACGGGAAGCTCTTGTCGTCCCGCATCAGCACATTGTAGCGCGGCCGAAGCCGCTTGATCATGTTGGTTTCGAGCAGCAGCGCTTCGGTCTCGGTCGCGGTGACGATCACTTCGAGCGACGCCGTCTGATGGATCATGCGATGGACGGCGTTGGTGTGCGCGCGTCCCTGCGCGTACTGGCCGACGCGGTTCTTCAGGTTCTTGGCCTTGCCGACATAGAGCACCTCGCCGTCGGCCCCGAGCATGCGGTAGACGCCCGGCCGCGACGGCAGCCGTTTCCACGCGTCGCGGATCGCCTCCACGCCCTTCAGTTCGGGACGTGGGGCGTCTTCGCCCGGCAGTTCGCTCAGCGGGGGCAGGGAGGGTTTGTCGGCGCCGCTCATCGAAGCAGTCAGTCTAGCCCAGAGAATGGGGCTTCGTCCGGCCTGATCCCAGAGGGTTGATCGGAGCGCGCGCCCGCTCTAGCCCTGGAGGCTCGCCCAGGGGAGGACGGGGCCGATGCGCGCAGTTCTATGTTGCGCCGCGCTCGCCGCGGCGGCGGTCGCGGGCGCGGCGTCGGCGCAGGAGGATTTCCGCCGCCAGGTGCTGGGCTATCTGGAGCACGGCCTCGCCCGCCATGCCGCGCAGGGCTACGCCGTGGAGCGCACGGTTCCCGATCTCGTCGCGCCGCTGGAGCTGGATCGGCCCTATCTGTGGTCGGTCTATCTGATCGAGGGCGTGACCTATCGCGTCTATGCGGCCTGCGACGTCGATTGCGCCGATCTCGACATGGAAATCTACGGCGCGGACGGAACCTTCGTCGAGCGCGACGCGGCTCGCGACGACACGCCTTACGTGCAGCTCACGCCGGCGCGCACCGGGCGTCACTATGTGCGCCTGTGGCTCTACGAATGCAGCGCCGAGCCGTGTTTCGTCGCCGCCCGCGTGGTCTCTGGCGGCCGGCCCGCCGAGCGCGCGGCGGCGCCGGCGCAAAGCCCGTGAGGCGCGACCCGATGCCTTATCGACCCCTCCGTTGCGGCAGCCCAGGTAGAGCCCATGGATGACGCTCCGCCTCCGGCTGTGAAGCCCGCCGCCCGGTTCAGCGCGCCCGATCCCGAAGCGTGCGAGACCATGAAGGACGTCCGCGCCGGCGTGGACGAGATCGACCGCATGCTGGTCGCGCTCATCACCCGCCGCCAGGGCTACATGGACGCCGCCGCCCGCATCAAGCCGACCCGCGCGGTGGTCCGCGACGAGGCGCGCATCCAGCAGGTGCTCGACAACGTGAAGGCCGAGGCCGAGAAGCACGGGCTTTCCTGGTCCATCGCCGAGCCGGTCTGGCGCGAGCTGATGGAACGCTGCATCGCCCACGAATTCGAGGTCTGGGACCGGACCCGGACCTGACTTGTCCACCCGCCAGGGGCGGTATTGCTGCGTCCGCATGCTGACGCGCCGGCTTGCGCTGTGTTAACCCAAACCGGCTGGGGTGGCTGTCGTCCGGGGGCGGGTGATGGCTTGGTTACTGTCGGCGGCGCAACTTCGCGCGCGGCGCGAGGCGAAGCGGCGCGATGCAAGCATGCATGGTCGCGCGTGGCGCGGAATCCGCTCTGATGATAGGGGCTTATGCTTCTGCGTGAGGGGCGGCGCATGAGGTGGTTTCTAGGTTTCCTGCTGGTGATCGCGCTGGTTGCGGGCGCGCTCTACGCGGTCGGCCGCTTTCTGCTGCCCAACCAGCTCGAGGTCGCCCGCAGCATCCAGGTCGAACGGCCGCGCGCCTCGGTGTTCGCGATGATCAACGATCTGAACATCGCCAAGGAATGGTCGCCCTATTACGCACGCGATCCCAACGCGCAGTTCACCATCTCGCCCGCGCCGGGCGAGGGGCAGCGCATGCGCTGGGCCAGCAATGTGCGCGAGGTCGGCTCGGGCAGCATGTCGATCGTGCGCTCGGTCGAGAACGAGGCGGTGGAGAGCCTGCTCCAGATCGGCGACCGCGCGACGCTGAACTCGCGCATCGATCTGCAGCGCGGCGAGAACGTAACCAACGTGAACTGGGCCATCAGCGCCGAGTGCGCCGAAGGCTGGATCAACGTGCCGTGCCGCTACATGAACCTGATCATCCGCTCGACCATCGAGAAGGATCTCGATTCAGGCCTCGCGCGCCTCAAGGGCCGCGCCGAACAGCTGCCGGCGCAGGACTTCGAAGGCTACGACATCGTCGAAGTGCTGGTGCAGCCGCAGGACGTGATGTTCGTGGACGTCACGCTGTCGAACCCGGCGCCGACGTTCGAGGACCGCGACCGCGCCGAGCGCCAGGGCGTGCAGGCGCTGATGAACTCGATCGCCAGCGCCGGCGGCCAGGCCGACACGGCGACGCTGATCCGGGTTTTCCCGCAGGACAACGGCATTGGCGGGCGTTTCCGCTTCAGCGTCGGCCATCCCTATAGCGGCCCGGCGCCGGTGCTGATCGGCTCGCGCGTGGGCCAGACGCCGGGCGGGGCCGCGCTGCGCGCCACCGTGGTCGGGCGCCGCTCGCAGGTGCCGCTGATGTACCAGCGGCTCGAAGCGTTCCGGCAGGCGCATCGTATCGGCCTGCGTCCCGGCGCCGAAGCATGGGAGATCGCCACGCCGACGCCGCAGCCGGACGGCGCCGACCCCAACGATCCGGTCGAGCGAACCGAGATTTTCTATCCGATCGAAGTGGCTCGCGAACGCAGCTGACCACAGCGCGCCGCCGCTATGGAGCGCCGGCGTCCTCGCCGGCAACCCGCTTCAAGCAGGCGACGTCGGCGAGGATGGCGCCGACGAAGCGCGAAGGTGCGGCGCAAACAGACAAAAGGCCCGCGAGGAGTGATCCCCGCGGGCCTTCGTGTTTCCGGCTGAGGCCGTCGAGACTATTCGACGACCTTCAGGTTCACGGCCTTCGGGCCCTTGCCCTTGGTGTCGGGCAGGGTCTGGAAGTTCACGCGCTGGCCTTCGACCAGCTGGGTGAGGCCCGCGCGCTCGACCGCGCTCACGTGCACGAACACGTCCGCGCCGCCGCCGTCCGGCGTGATGAAGCCGAAGCCGCGCGCGCCGTTGAAGAACTTCACGGTGCCGTCCTGCGGATCGCCGAGCGGCTGGCGCGGAGGCCGGTCGCCGCCGCCGAAGCCGCCGCCTTCACGCGGCCCGCGGAAACCGCCGCCGCCGCCACCGTAGCCGCCGCCACCGCCGCCGCCACGATAGCCGCCGCCACCGCCGCCGCCGCGATAGCCGCCACCGCCGCCTTCACGGCCGCCGCCGAAGCCGCCGCCGCCGCCGCGATACCCGCCGCCGCCATAGCCGCCGCCTCCACCGCCGCCGCGGTCACCGCCGCCGCCACGATAGCCGCCGCCACCGCCGCCGCCGCGGTATCCGCCACCGCCGCCGCCGTATCCGCCGCCACCACCACCGTATCCGCCACCGCCGCCGCCAAAGCCGCCGCCGCCGCCACCAAAGTCACCGCCGCCACCGAATTCCGGCGTGTCTCTTTCCCGGCCCCGTCCGCCGCGCTTTTCTTTCTTCTTGCCGTTGTCGTCGTCGTCGCCGCCAAATTCGTCGTCGAAACTCATTTCCACTTTTCCTGATTGAGGCCGAGGCGCGCGCCATCGGCCGCGCGTGCGCAACGGCGCACGCGCTTCACCGCGAATTCCTGCTTTGTTGGGGAAAGAAAACTCTGCCGCACTCTGCGGAACTTCGCACCTTAACCGGCCGCCGGGCCGGCTTTTCACAACCGAGTTATGGGCGAGAGGGTTCCGCCGCGCAAGCCGCAAAGAGCTGCTTTACGCCGGATTCATCTCGTTTGCGGCTTTGCGTTTCTCCTGCGCCGCAACAATTTGCGACACGACCCAAGCGCCGAGGAGCTTGGAAGCAATGCCGGTCAAGACCGTGCCCCAGGCGAAGATTCCGGGCACGACCAGGGATGCAAGGCCGATGAACACCACCTGATCCAGGGGCGCGGACGCCAGGCTCGACATCATGATGCGCTGCGATAGCGGCCGGTTCGAGAAGGTGTAGACCGCCCAATCGACCGTCTCGCTGATCAGAAAGGCCAGCCCGCTGGCGACCACCACAGTGATCCATGAGGTGAGGGTGGAGAGCAGCAGGCCGATGATCATCGCCGCCCACACCCAGTGCTTCATCTCGCGCTGAGCGAAGTCGCGCACCACCAGCACGAGCCCGGTGACGATCGCCAGCGGCTGGAACTGTCCGCCGCCCAGCGCATCCGGGATCGGATAGGTCGGCACCGCCGCGAACGACCAGTTGATGAACGGCATCAGCCCGACATAAAGCGCCGCCCAGCGATAGCCGCTGAAGAAGAACGCCGCCATCGTGACGAGCACGACCGGCACGGCGATCTGCCATTGCTGCAGAAATGCGAAAATCTGTTCGAAGCTCATGGGCCCGTCCCCGCCCGTCTTTGTCGGCAGGTTCGCGCGGCGTGACAAGCGTCACGATGGTGACCTTTGAACCACAACGACTATGGGTGGGGGCGAACAAAAAAGCCCGGCGTATCGCCGGGCTTTCGTTTGCTGACGCCGTCCCAGGGTTTTAGCACGCGGCGGGACGGGAGGGCGCTCAGTATCGCTTTCAGCGCACACCTCCTTTGACCGTCGCTTGTGACGATCACCTAGGATGTGGGGGCGCGAACGTCTGGGCTCAACCCTCTTTTTCCCCCCAGCGCTTTTGCGCGGCCTTCCTGGCGATCTCAGACCGCTGCTTCTTCGTCAGCGCCTTTGCGCGCGCCTTGCCGCCCTTAAGTCCGCCAAGTCGTCCTAGCGCGACGGCGGCGGGGTTCTTCTCACTTGGGGCGCTTTTGCTTTTTCTTGCCATGCCTCAGTTCCTTCGTTCGCTTTCGGCCTAGGCGTTTCCACGCACGCAGATCAGCGTGCGTGCTGTCCTTTGCCGTGAGTCCGCCGATAGGTCAGGCGCTTGCCTTCCGCACCTGCCAGCAAGAGGTCCGCGCGTTGCTTATCATCAACACCCAGCTTCGTGCGGGTGTTATGGCGATAGTCGAACTCCGCAAGGTAGCGGTGCAGGTGCTTTTCTTGGCAGTGCTGATAGACGCCTTTCATGCCGCGTTTGAACACTGAGAAATAGCTTTCGGCGCTGTTGTTGTGGACGGGGCCGGTGGGCTCGTAACGCACATATTCCTCTTGGCTATGATCAACGCTTTCGTGGGCGGCGAACTCCTTGCCAACAGCCGTGTAAAGGCCGCTGCCATCAGTGTGCAGGCGGCTTTCCTTTGCGATGTTCTCGCGCACGATTTTTTGCACGGTCGGCAAATCGGCCTTTGCGACGTGGAAGGTGCGAGCCTGCCCGCCGCGCTCAATGAGCGTCACGATAGCGCGCTTGTCGCCAACGCGGCGGCTTCCGCCAAGCTTCGTCGTCGATCCGCGCTTGCGCTTCGTGCGGCGCTCCGAAGCCTCGGCAATTTTGCCGTGGTACGTTTCGTCAACCTCCACGACCTTGCCCGGCCCGCCGAGCGGCGCGGCCAAGCCGCCAGCTTTCATCGCCTCACGCACGCGATGCGTCATGAACCAAGCGGCCTTCATCGACACGCCTAGCGAGCGGCGCACCTGATGCGAGCTGATACCCTTCTTGCTCGCGCACATCTGGTAGAAGACCCACAGCCACTTGCTGAGGCCGATGTGGGATTGCTCCATGACCGTCCCGGTCGTGGTCGAGAAATCCTTGCGGCATTCTTTCGCGCCGCAGCGATAGCGGCCTGCGCGCTTGGTCGCGTACTCAGCCCCGATCACACCGCAATGCGGGCACACACGGCCATCCGGCCAGCGGATACGCTCGAAATAGGCGCGGGCCGCTTCGTCGTCGTGGAATTGGGGCTGCTGCAAGAACATGCTTCCTATATACAGGCCAATGCTTGAGCGGTCAAGCATTGCGCGAACGTTTATTCTGCGTGCGAGACGAGAGTCGTCGCGCGGACTCCAAAAACGTGAATCAAGCGTTGCTAACGTGCTGAAAGAATCCAACAAAAAGCGCTTGCGCCGTTGTTCACAGCGTCAGCGAATCCGCGCAATTAATTGGATTGGCCAATGGAAACGGGCGGCACCTTCCACAGCACCGCCCGCCCCGTTTTCGACTTTGGTCCGGCGACGTTTGAGCGACACGCCGAACATCAGCACGAATCTCAGACTAGCATCGTCTGGGGTTAAAGCGGAGTAGCTCGCCGCGACGAATGAGCACAATGGTAATCACGATTGATGACGTTCCCGTAGTGAAGCTCGCGCTTCGCTTGGGCTATTGGCAGCACGTAATCGCTGCATACTTCCATGAAAACCAAGGCCGCATTTCCGAAATCAAAACGGGCAAGCTGTTTCCTGGCGCGCCCGTGGCAGATCACTTGCCGCCGGATTTCCCGCCTTTGTGACCGCTTGGCCGCTCGCGCTCCGGCGCGGGCGGTTTGCCCTTCACTTTGTCTGCGCCCTTTAGCGCTTGCTCGAAACGGCGCTGGGCTTCGACCCCACTGTATTGATCCTTGGGTTTCTTCGACATGCAGAACGCCAGTTTTATCTACCGCGCGCCATCCCCGCCACCGGCGACGAACGACATCTTCTTCGAGTCAGTCGTGAAGCTTTATTGCGCCCGCCTGCACATTGAGCAAGTCAGCAAAATCTGGGAGCGAACGATCCAAAAGCACGCTGATGCCGTTGCCGATGTGAAACTCCGCCCCGAGGATGGATCGTTTGATCCGCTGCGCCCACGCCCAACTTACTTGCTGCCGCTCATGATGGGAAATGCCATCCGCAATCTCCGCAGCACCTTGGACTATCTGGTTTCGGCGCTTGCCCGCGAAGCCGGCCTCTCCGACGCTCAAACCATCTTTCCATTCGCAGATAAACGCACAGGAATCCAATCGTCCTTCAATGAACCGCTCCCCGGCGACAAGGCGCGAAAAGGAAGGAAGGCGGGCGCGCTCTACGAGGTAAGCAGGCGCTATCCCGATCTGGAAACGGTCATCCTCGATCGCGTTCAGCCATACAGCGCTGATGATGGAGCCGGCCCCGGCGGGGATTTGATCTGGCGCCTCGTGACGAGTGACAACATCGACAAACACCGGCTCATGACCACAATCATTCACCACACTCACATCGGCCACATCGCCTTCGGCAAGGGTTCGGAAATCAGCGGCATCGAAACTATCGGCCCGGTCCTTCGTCTCGGACCTGATACGGAGTTCCAGGGTCAGCCACAGCTTGCCTTCGACATATTGTTTGCCGAGCCAGCTCGCCTTGCCAACCGCCCAGTAGTGAGCACGCTCGTTGAGGCGAGCAATATCATCAGCCAGACGATCGAGACGTTCGAGGCGTACTTCAAGCGGGGCTAAACCCCAGATTTTGCGCTTGTGGTTCAAAGGTCACCATCGTGACAAGCGTCACGGCGGCCGGACGCGCGCGCGGCTAGCGTCCTCTCATCGCAACGACGCGATGCAAGCCGGCTCTAGCAAGCCAGTTCCAGCAAGGGAGGACGACATGACGAAGTTCTACTGCCTGATCGCCGCCGCCGCCGTGTTCTTCCCGCTGGCTATGGCCACGATGAACCAAGCCGCGATGATCGTCGCCTAACGGCGCGGCGCGCGCAGCGAGGGGGAAGGGCGCGGAGCGATCCGCGCCCTTTAGCGCTGCTCCAGCCGCCAGCCGGGCCGGCCCTTGGTCAGCGCCTCGGCGAGGAACGGCAGCGCGTCGCGCAGCTCTTCCTCCAGGCCGTACGGCGGATTGATCAGCAGCACGCTGGAGCCGACGAGCCGGCCTTCGGCTTGCGGCCGGTCCACCCAGAGATCGGCGCGCAGCGTGTCCTTCGCGCCTTGCGCGCGCGCCTCGTCGTCCGCCGCCGCCAGCGCGCTTTCGCTCTTCAGCGGGCGCCACCACAGATACGCGCCGTGGCCGAAGCGTTTCAGCGCCGGCCCCAGCGCGCGCGCCGCCTTCGCCAGTTCGTCCGGCGCCTCGTAGGGCGGATCGATCGCCACCAGCCCACGCCGCTGCGGCGGCGGCGAGAGTGCGCCCAGCGCCTCCCAGCCGTCGCGCGCATGCACCTGCACGTTGGGCTGGCGCGGCAGCGCCCGGCGCAGCGCCGCGTGCTCCTCCGGGTGCAGCTCGCACGCCATCAGCACGTCCTGCTCGCGCAGCTGCGTCGTCGCCAGCGCTGGCGAGCCCGGATAGACGCGCAAGGCGCCGTCCTGGTTGAAGCCGCGCACCGCAGCGAGATAGCGCGCCACCAGCGGCGGCGGCGCCGGCCAGTCCCAGATGCGGCCGATCCCGTCGCGCCATTCGGGGCTGCGCTCGGCCTCCGCGCCGCCGAGATCGTAGAGCCCGCGCCCGGCATGGGTGTCCAGCACCGCGAACGGCGCGGGCTTGCGCCGCAGCGCTTCGAGGCAGAACAGCAGCACGGCGTGCTTCAAAACGTCGGCATGATTGCCCACGTGAAAGGCATGGCGATAATTCACCGGCCCGGCCTAGCTTGTGGGGCCAAGGCAGGAAAGGGGCGGCGATGGACGGCTTCCGCGACAATGCAGCCGAGCACCGGTACGAGTTCGACGCGCCGGAGGGCGTGTCGTTCGCCGACTATCGGGACGTTGAGGGCGTGCGCGTGATCCTGCACGTGGAGACGCCGGAGGCGGCGCGCGGCAAGGGCTACGCGCAGCAGCTGATGGATGCGGTGGTCGAGCAGGCGCGCAAGGACGGCCAGCGCCTGCGCGCCAGCTGTGCCTACGCCGTCGCCTATTTCCGCCGCCATCCCGCCGCGCAGGACGTGCTGGGTTAGAGTTAGCTGAGCGCTTCGGCCAATCCGAGAGCGCGGTCAGAAGGCGGGAAATTCTTCGAGGAGGGCGCTGGCGTCAGCTGCGCTCTCTTTGAAGTCCGGGACGGATCCATGCGGGAAGCGGGGCGTCTGGTTGGCGTAGCGCTCCGTGACTTCATCTGTCGGGCCGTAATCCGCGACCACGCCATGTTCGAGCCAGAGCCCCTTGTTGCAGAAGTCGCGCAGCACGCCGCTTGAATGAGACGCCATCACCGTGATGCGGGATCCCGTATCGGCGGCGCGGGCGCGGGCGCGTTCGCGCGCGCTCCATGAAGAAGGCGTCGCCGGCGCCGATGACTTCGTCGACGAAGATGTCGCCCGGAAAAGACGTCGCCAGCGCGAACGAGAGGCGCACGGCCATACGGCCCTACGGGCGTGCGCCGCTCTGGGCGTAGGGAGGACATCCTCACTAAGCCCGGACTGGATATCGAGACTGCGGTGTGGGGTTTTCAAGGCTGGCCTTCGCCGCCTGTCTCAACCCGCTTCCCTGCCGGCGTCCCTGAAACTTCTTGTTAATTTTTCCAGGGATTTTGGCGCCCAACCATGCATAACTGGCAGCACGCATTGAACATTTTGCACCGCGTTAGCGGCGGAGACGCTCAGGTTCCCTCAAAGTCCCTGTATTCTCCCAAAGAAATTAGGGAATTTCGGTTATTCGACGCCGGAGACTGGCTCTCTCGTGACTGTCTCCACCTGAGATCCGTTCACGCTGCCAGCGCCTTTAAGCTGTGCTGACGTTATCCACATCTTACTAAGTCGGCGCTGGGTCGCGAGCCTGCAGATCGGTGAGATTGCCGCGGGTGCTCGCCCCTCGACAGCCAATCGCTGCTGATGAGTGCATTGCCGCGCGCCCTCGGAGCGCGTAAGAGGCCCATTGCGTAAGGCCGACATGCACTGCTATCTAAGGCTGTGGGGGAGAGGGGATGACTAGCCTTGCTCTGGGGCGGCCCGAGGTCGAGTTTGACGCTTCGGCCCAGCGATTGTTTTACGCCAACAAGCGCGTGCTGGTGACCGGCGCAGCGGGCAGCATCGGCTCCGCCCTTGCCCTGAAGCTTGCGCAAAGCGGCTGCGCCCACCTCGCCTTGCTCGACCAATTCGACCATGGCCTCCTCGACGTCGTGGAGGCGGTGCATGCGGCGGCGCCGGCTTTGCCGGTCACCGAAGCGCTGTGCGACATCCGCGACGCGGGACGCCTGAACGCCTGGATGCACCGCATCGAACCCGACGTGGTGATCCATTCCGCGGCGCTGAAACACGTGCACATGGGCGAGCGCCACGCCGCCGAATGCGTGCTGACCAATCTCGTAGGCGTGCGCAATGCGCTGGCCGCCGCCGCCGACGCAGGCGCTTCGCATTTCATGCTGGTGTCGTCCGACAAGGCGGCCGCGCCGGTCTGCGTCATGGGCGCCACTAAGCGGCTGGCGGAGCTTCACCTGCTCGGCTTCCAGATGGAGCGCAATCCGCAGATGCGGCTGCGCTCGGTGCGTTTCGGCAACGTGCTGGGCTCGCAGGGCTCGGTGCTGCCGCGCTTCATGGCTCAGATCGAGAAGGGCGGGCCGGTCGAAGTCACGCATCCGGGGATGGAGCGCTTCTTCATGTCCGTGAACGAAGCCGTCGGCCTCATCCTCAGCGTCGCCGCGACCGACGACCGCGGCGCCAGCGGCGCGTGCGCTTACTACATGGAGATGGGCGAGCCGGTCTCGATCATGCAGATCGCTCGTGAGCTGATCGGCCGTTCCGGCCGCGAGGCGCCTATCAAGATCACTGGATTGCGGTCCGGCGAACGGCTGTCGGAGCAATTGTTCGACGATCTTGAAGCCGTCGCCCCGTCGGCCTTGCCTGGCGTCTATCGCATTACGCCGAACGCCGCCGACGCCTACGTCGCCTCCGCCGATGTCGCCCACCTTGAAACCGTGGCGCGGACGTTGGACAACGCCGTCGTGCGCCAGCGCGTATTCGCGCATCTGGATGAGCGACTGGGACGAAACGATCGCGCCGTCAGCTGAGCTGGCCTGCTTGCCGTACTTTGCGCGGACGCGCCCAAGGTGCTTGCGTGCGCGCCGCTTTGCGCACATTGCAGCATACATGGCAGGCTTAGTCGTTCCGTGCCCCTGATCCCGTTTTCCTCCGTTCGCCACTGGATGTTCGATCAGGCGCTGCCGGTCTGGGCGGAGCGCGGCGTGGATAGGGCTGAGGGCGGTTTTCTGGAAGAATTGTCGCTCTCGGGCGAGGCCACGAATTGCGACTACAAGCGGGTCCGCACGATCTGCCGCCAAACCTACGTATTCTCTCACGCGGCCCTGTCGGGCTGGAAGGAGGGCGAGGCGTTGTCCCGCCTGGGGTATGAATACCTCATCGCCCACGCCAAGCTTGCCGATGGCGCGTGGGCCAGGCGGCTCAGCCGCGACGGGCGCGTCATCGATCCCACGCCGGACCTCTACGATCTGGCCTTCGTGATCTTCGCCATGGCGTGGCGCTATCGCGTCTCCGGCGATGACGGCGCCCGCGCCGAGGCTAACGCCGCGCTTCGGTTCGTCCGCGAGCGCATGGCCGGTCCGCATGGCGGATTCTGGCATGTGCTGCCGCCGTCGGGGCCGAGGCTGCAGAATCCGCACATGCATCTGGCGGAAGCCTGTCTGGCCGCATTCGAAGCGACCCGGGACGAGATCTATCTCGAGACGGCGAACGCGGCGGTCGACCTGCTGGTTCAGCGTCTTTTCGACGGCGTCAGTCTCGGCGAGCGCTTTCGCGACGATTGGCGCCGTCTGCCGGGCGAACTCGAGCCGGGGCATCATTTTGAATGGGCTTGGATCCTGGGGCGGCGCGCGAAAATCGCCGGCGTAAACGCGGCCGGGGACGTCATGTTGCGCCTGCTGGACTACGCCGAGAGGCAGGGCGTCGACCCCGCGTCAGCGGCCGTCTATGACGCCGTGGGCGACGATGGAGCGGCCACGCGCACGAGTTCGCGCGTCTGGCCCAACACGGAGCGCATCAAGGGGCATTTGGCGGCCTTCGAGATTGCCGGGCGCGATCCCGCGCCTGCCGTCGCCAGCTCGCTCAAGCTCATCTTCGAACGCTATTTCGCGCCGCCGGCCGCGCCCGGACTGTGGACCGACCAATTCGACGGCGAAGGGCGGCCGCTCGCGAAAGCCGTGCCCGCGTCTTGCGTCTATCACTTGTTCTTGGCCTTCAGCGAAGTGCTGCGGCTTCAGCCGGAGATCGAGGCCGGCGGACATAGTGCGCGACAGACCTAAAGGCTCTCGAGCGCGCGCTGGGCTGCAAGCTCCGCCAGCGCCAGAGACGCGGTGAGGCCGGGGCTTTCGATGCCGAACAGGCTCACCAGGCCCGGCAGGTTGTGCGTTTCCGCGCCGTCGATGCGGAAGTCGGCGCCGCGTTCGCCGCGGCCGGACAGTTTGGGCCGGCAGCCGGCATAGTCCGGCGTCAGCGCGCCGTCGGGCAGGCCGGGCCAGTAGCGCCGGATCGCCGCGTAGAAGCTCTCGGCGCGGCGCGGATCGACGCTGTAGTCCACGCGCGCGGGATCGTGCTGGTCGAGCCATTCCACATCGGGCCCGAACCGCATCCGCCCGGCAAGGTCGAGCGTCAGATGCACGCCCAGGCCGCCATCGACGGGCGCGGGGTAGACCAGCCGGCTGAACGCCGGACGTCCCGCGCATCCGAAATAAGAGCCCTTCGCCAGCACCAGCGGCGGAATCGTCTCCGCGGGGACGCCTTCTATCGTGCTCGCCACCCGCTGCGCGCCGAGTCCGGCCGCATTGACGAGCACCCGGCATCGAAGTGTCGCGGCGCTTCCGCCGCCCGTCTCCACCTCGAAACCGCCCGCCGTGAGCGCCCGCGCGCGCAGCACGGGCGCATGGAGCGCCAGCGCCCCGCCCCGGGATTCAATCTCACCCAGCAGGGCCAGCATGTAGCCGTGGCTGTCGATAATGCCGGTTTCGGCCGAGAGCAGGGCGGAGACGCAGGCTAGGTTCGGCTCCACCGCCATCGCCTCGGCGCCCGTCAGCGTCGCGACGTTCTCGACGCCGTTCTCCTCGGCGCGCCGATGCAGCGCGGCGAATTGATCTTCCTCCGCCGCACTGGCGGCGACGATCAGTTTGCCGCACTTCCTGTGCGCCACGCCGCGCGCGGCGAGATAGGCGTACAGCATGCGCCGGCCGCGCACGCACATCGTGTGCTTCAAGCTTCCGGTGGGGTAGTAGAGCCCTGCGTGGATCACTTCGCTGTTGCGCGATGACGTGCCCGAGCCGATACAGCCCGCCGCTTCCAGAACGAGCACGTCGCGCCCGCGCCGCGCCAGCTCCGCCGCGCAAGCGAGGCCCACGGCGCCGGCGCCAACGACGACCGCATCGATCTGGTGAACCTCGCCGCCCATGTCCGCGAGCTTAGCGGCCGGGCTCCGCGCCGAACATCGCTTTTGTGCGGCGCGAACGGATCGGACTCGCCGCGCTTATGGACCGCCGGCGGTCCATAAGCGCCCTTAGCCGCCCGCCCTCGCGAACTCGCGCACGGCGTTCGCGATCCTGGTCTGCGTCTGGCCGTCGAGATAGGGGTGCATCGGCAGCGCCAGCACGCGGCGGCAGACGTCCTCGCTCACCTTCATGCCGCCGGCGCCGACGGGAAAGTTCGCGTAGGCGGTCTGCTTGTGCAGCGGCTTCGGATAATATTGCGCGGTGGGGACGCCGGCCTCGCGCAGATGCGCGGCGAGCCCATCGCGCGCCTCGTGTTCGACCACGTACTGCGCCCATGTGCTCACGCCGCCGTCGATCACCTTCGGCGTCTTCACCAGGCCTTCGAGCATCTGCGCGTAGCGGTCCGCCACCTCGTTGCGGGCGCGGATTTCGTCGGCGAAGATGGCGAGCTTCTCGATCAGGATCGCGGCCTGGATGGTGTCGAGGCGCGAGTTCATGCCGATGCGGGCGCAATTGTACTTGTCGTCGCCGCTTGCGCCATGGAACGCGATCGAGCGCATCGTCACCGTGTCTTCGTCGTTGTTCGAGAGCGTGGCGCCGCCGTCGCCGTAGCAGCCGAGCGGCTTGGCCGGGAAAAACGAGGTCGTGGCCGCATCGGCCCAGTGCATCGGGTGCTTGCCGTCGAGCGTGCAGCCATAGCCTTGCGCGCTGTCTGCGATCAGTTTCAGGCCCTCGCGTCTGCAGATGGCGCCGATGGCCGGATAGTCGGCCGGCTGGCCGAACAGATCGACGGCGATCACCGCTTTCGGCTTGAGCTTGCCGTCCTTCCTGACCCCCGTAATCGCCGCTTCGAGCGAAGCGGGGTCCATGTTGTAGGTGTCCGGCAGAATATCGACGAACACCGGCGTCGCTTCCAGCCAGGGCGCGACCTCCGCCGTCGCCGCGAAGGTGAAGGAGGGACAGAACACAGCGTCGCCTTTGCCCACGCCCCACGCCCAAAGCGGCAGCGCCAGCGCATCGGTGCCGTTGGCGTTGGCGATGCAGTGCCTGGCGCCGCCGAAAGCGGCGAGCTGGCCTTCGAGCGTCTTCACTTCCGGGCCGAAGATGAACTGGCCGTGCGCCAGCACGCGCGCGATGGCGGCGTCGATCTTGTCGGCGATGCGCGCGCGCTGGGCCTTGAGGTCGATGAAGGGGATCATGGGTGCGTTTCCGTGTTCTGCGGGGCGTTCGGCGGGGGCGGCTGACAATTCTCGAGGTCGTTCATGAGTGCGACGGCAGTCCGGACGCGGCGTCCACCTCCAGCGCCAGCTCCAGCACCGCCAGCGCCTCTTCGCCGGTGGCCACCGGCCGCGGCGCGACGCCGAGCACGGCGTCGATGAAGATCGCGACATTGGCGCCGAGCGGGTCCGCGCCGATGCGTGTTTCCGCGAACGCGGCGTTGAGCGGGAAATCCGTGGTGTTCTCGAACGTGCGGGCGAGGAAATCGATCCTCACCTCGCCGGAGGGGTAGACCGCGCGCATCGTGCGCCGCCGGCCGCTGGCGATGCGGCTGGAGGTGAAAACCGCCTGCGCGTCGCCGAAGCCGATCCGCGCTTCGATCTCGTCGCTGGCCGTGCCGTGCTCGGCGCGCGCCTTCGCTTCGACGCGGCTTGCCTTCGCGCCCATCAGCTTCAGCGCCAGATCGAGATCGTGCACCATCAGGTCGAGCGTCACCGAGACGTCGGCGCTGCGGCCGGTCCACGGCCCCTCGCGCACGCTCTCGATCAGCAGCGGCTTCTCCGGCGCGTCGAACAGGCCCATCGCCTCGAACACCAGCCGTTCCTGGTGCCCGCACGCCAGCACGCACTTCCGCTCCGTCGCCGCGCGCACCAGCTCGGCGCCGGCTGCGCGCTCCGTCGCCAGCGGCTTCTCGACCAGCGCGTGCTTGCCGGCCTGCAGCGCGGGCAAGGCGGCGCCGGCGTGGAACGAGGGCGGCGAAGCGACCGTGATCACGTCGGTCTGCGCCAGCATCGCCTCCAGCGTGGCGAAGGCTTCGGCGCCGTGCGTGTCCGCCAGCATCTGCGCGCGCTCGGCGTCCGGGTCCCACACGCCCATGAAGATCACGCGCGCGTCTTCGGCGTATTTGCGCGCATGGTGACGGCCAAAAGCGCCGGCGCCGACGACGCCCGCGCGCGGACGGCGCTCCTGCTTGCTCATTCCACCGTCACCGATTTTGCGAGGTTGCGCGGCTGATCCACGTCGGTGCCTTTGTGCACGGCGGTGAAATAGGCAAGCAGCTGAATCGGCGCGGAATAGACGAGCGGCGCGACGAACGGATCGCAGGCGGGCGCAAGAATGATATGCGAGGCGATGTCGCCGACTTCCGCGGCGCCTGCTGCGTCGGTGATGACGATCAGCCTGCCGCCGCGCGCATTCACCTCCTGCATGTTCGACAGTGTTTTTTCGAACAGCGCGTCATGCGGCGCGACGACGACGACCGGCGTCGCTTCGTCGATCAGCGCGATCGGTCCGTGTTTCAGTTCGCCCGCCGCATAGCCTTCGGCGTGGATGTAGGAGATTTCCTTGAGCTTCAGCGCGCCTTCCAGCGCGATCGGATAATGCGCGCCGCGGCCGAGATAGAGCACGTCGCGCGCGTGGCTGAGCTCCTGGGCGATTGCGTCGATCTCGGGTTCGGCGTGAAGCGCGTCCGCGATCAGGCGCGGGGTCTCCATCAGCGCGCGGACCAGACGGCTTTCTTCCTTGGCGTCGATCGCGCCGCGGGCCCGGCCGACGGCGATCGCCAGCGCCGCCAGCGCCGAGAGCTGCGCCGTGAACGCCTTGGTCGAGGCGACGCCGATCTCCGGTCCCGCCAATGTCGGCAGCCGCGCATCGGCCTCGCGCCAGATCGTCGATTCCGGCACGTTGACGACGGCGAGCGTCTTCAGCTTGTTCTCTTTGCAGTAACGCAGCGCCGCCAGCGTGTCGGCGGTCTCGCCGGACTGGGACACGAACACGCCGAAGCTGTTCTTGCCGAACGCGGGTTTGCGGTAGCGGAATTCCGAGGCGATGTCGGTCTCCACCGGGACGCCCGCGATCTGCTCCAGCCAGTATTCGGCCACGCGCCCCGCATAATGCGCGGTGCCGCAGCCGATGATGATTGCGCTGTCGGCGGCGAGGTCGACGCCGTCCAAGTCCGGCATCTCGACCCGCTCGTCATAGGCGTTGACGTAGCGCGTGATGGTGCGTCCGGTGGTTTCCGGCTGTTCGTAGATTTCCTTCTGCATGAAATGGCGGTGGTTGCCCTTCTCCACCGCCGCCGCGCCGCCGGCGAAGACGTGGACCTGCCGCTCCGCGGCTTGGCCGCCGGCGTCGAGGATCTTGGCGCTGTTGTGCGTGAGCACGGCGATGTCGCCTTCTTCCAGGAACATCACCCGCGTCGTGAACGGCGACACCGCGATCGCATCGCTGCCCAGGTACATCTCGCCGTCGCCGAGGCCGACCGCCAGCGGGCTGCCCTTGCGCGCGCCGATCAGGATGTCGTCGCCGCCGGCGAACAGCATGGCGATCCCGAACGCGCCCTCAAGCCGGCGCACCGCGGCGATCGCCGCGTCCTCGGGCGGCTTCCCCTTGTCGAGATAGTCGGTGATCAGGTGGGCGATCACCTCGCTGTCCGTTTCGGAGGCGAATTTGTGTCCCGCCCTGATCAGCTCCTCGCGCAGCGGGCGGAAGTTCTCGATGATGCCGTTGTGGACAATGGCGACCTTCTCGCTTGCGTGCGGGTGGGCGTTGTCGGTGGTCGGCGCGCCGTGGGTGGCCCAGCGGGTGTGGCCGATGCCGGTCGAGCCGGCCAGCGGCCGCTCCGCCAGTTCGCGCTCCAGGTTGGCGAGCTTGCCCGCTGCGCGGCGCCGCCTGATCTGGCCGCCCTCCAGCGTGGCGACGCCGGCGCTATCGTAGCCGCGGTATTCCAGCCGCCGCAGGGCTTCCACCAGCCGGGGCGCGGCGGGCGCATTGCCGAGAATGCCGATAATTCCACACATGCGGTCGCACTCGCTCCATCCGTCTCCCGGCCGACCGAAGGGAGAGCCGGGACCCAGGGGCGAACGCACAGCCTTGCCATCCCCTGGATTCCCTATCCCGGATGACGGTGGCGGAGGCGCGCCTCTCTGCTGGAATGTCCCGGCGCCCTCATGCACGCCAGGCCATTGATTTGCACCTCAATTAGTCTTTCAACATGCGACGGTTTCGGGGTTTTCGCGGCAAGCGCGCGCGGGCGGCCCCGGTCTTGGTTTATCCGCCCCACGAGGCGGCGGGGACGGAGAGAGCATGACGCGAGCCTACTTCGGGACCGACGGCATTCGGGGAACCGCCAACCGCCACCCCATGACGCCCGAAGTGGCCATGCGCGTGGGCCTCGCCGCCGGCAAGCGCTTCCGCAGCGCCGACGACCGCCGCCACCTGGTCGTCATCGGCAAGGACACCCGCCTGTCCGGTTACATGCTCGAGCCGGCGCTGACGGCGGGCTTCACCGCCGCCGGCATGGACGTGGTGCTGTTCGGCCCGCTGCCGACGCCGGCCGTGGCCATGCTCACGCGCTCGCTGCGCGCCGACCTCGGCGTGATGCTCTCGGCTTCGCACAACAAGTTCGCCGACAACGGCATCAAGCTGTTCGGTCCGGACGGCTACAAGCTTTCCGACGACGCCGAAATCGAGATCGAGCAATTGATGGATTCGAAGCTCGATGAACACCTGGCCGCGCCGGACAAGCTCGGCCGCGCCAAACGCATCGACGACGCCCAGGCGCGCTACGTCGAAATCGTCAAGGCGACTTTTCCGAAGGGGCTTTCGCTGAAGGGCCTGCGCATCGTCATCGATGCGGCCAACGGCGCCGGCTACAAGGTCGCGCCGGTCGCCCTCTACGAACTGGGCGCCGAGGTCATCAAGATCGGCGTCGATCCCGATGGCTTCAACATCAACGAGGAGGTCGGCTCCACCGACACGCGCGCGCTGAAAGACGCCGTGCTGCAATATCGCGCCGACCTCGGCATCGCCCTCGACGGCGACGCCGATCGCGTCGCCGTCGTGGACGAGAAGGGCCATCTGATCGACGGCGACCAGCTCATGGCGCTCATCGCCAAGAGCTGGAAGGAGCAGGACCTGCTGGCCAAACCCGGCATCGTCGCCACCGTGATGAGCAATCTCGGCCTCGAGCGTTTCCTCGACGGTCTCAAGCTCAAGCTCGAGCGCACCAAGGTGGGCGACCGCTACGTCGTCGAGAGGATGCGCGCCAAGGGCTACAATGTCGGCGGCGAACAATCCGGCCACATCATCCTCAGCGATTTCTCCACCACCGGCGACGGCCTGCTCGCCGCCTTGCAGGCGCTCGCCGTCATCGTCCAGAGCGGCAAGCCCGCCAGCGAAGTGCTGAAGCTGTTCGAGCCGGCGCCGCAGGTGCTGGAGAACGTGCGCTACGAAAAGGGCCGGCCCGATCCGATGGAAGCGGCCAGCGTCAAGGAGGCGATCAAGGCGGCCGAAGCGCGTCTCACCGGTAAGGGCCGTCTGCTCGTGCGCAAGAGCGGCACCGAGCCGCTGGTGCGCATCATGGCCGAAGGAGATGACGAGACGCTGGTCCGCGCGACCGTGGCGGAGGTGAAGAACGCCGTCGTCGCCGCAGCGCGCGCCGCCTAGAGCGTTGCGCCAAGGTTGGATGCGCCGCCCTATGGAACGTCGGCGTCCCGCCGGCATGCGGCTTATCGAACAAGCGCCTGCGCTTGTCGGTAGCGGTTGCGCCGCGCCGGCGAGGGCGCCGGCGCTCCATACTGCGTTGCGTCGAATTTAACGCACGGCGCTTTAGTTGCTTGGCGCGGACCTCGGCGCGCTCGGCAGCGACATGACGATCGTGCTGGCGCCTTCGACGCTCACTTCGGCCTGCAGCACTCCGCCCAAGCGGCGCACCAGTCCGCGCACGACCGCGAGCGAGAGCACCGTGTCGGCCCGCTCCGGCTTGACGTAGTCTTCCCGGACAGGATCGCTGAACAATTTGATCACGCGTTCGGCGTCCTCGCCGCGGCTGTGGAAAACGAAGTCGACCCAGTCGCCGGCCAGCGCCAGCCGCCGCCGCACGCGCACCGTCAGCGCGCCTTCATGAAGAAAGCGGGCGGCGTTGGCGGCGATGGCGTCGAGGCACTGGCGCAGCTTGTCCGGGTCGGTCGTCAGCACGCCAACGTCATGATCCGGCTCGAAGTTCAGCTCGATGCGCTTGCCTTGAGCGTCGTTGCTCACGCTGTTGAGCGAGGCGCGGGCGAACGGCACGGGGTCGAACGTTTCGTGCGACAGCTCGTCCACATCGGTTTCGATCTTGGCCAGCGCCAGCAGGCTGTCGAGCAGATGCAGCAGTCGTTGCGCGGCCGACAGGATCGCCGTGACGTCGGCCGTCAGCGTGAAATCCTTGGGCAAGTCTTCGAGCAGCAGCTCGGCATAGCCGATCACGGCGTTGAGCGGCGTGCGCAGATCGTGACTCAGGTCGGTCAGCAGACGCGATTTCGCAGTGCTTTCGGCGCGAAGCTCTTCCAGATAGGCCGTAAGCACTACGCCCATGTCGAAACTGGCGCATTTCACCAGGGCGGTGGACAGCTTTTCCGCCGTCACGGCGTCGATCGCGCCCTGGGCGGAGGCCCTGAACACCTGCCGGATCAGCTCGTCCAGCACGTGCGAGTAGCCGCCCATGTAAATCCGGTGGTCGAGCTTGATTCGGGCATGCGCCGCGCCAATGCGCTTGGCGCGCTCTTCGTAGGCGTTGTCGAACACGCCCTGAAGCATCATGCGCCAGTGACTGATCTGCGCATCCCTGGCGCGCACCAATTGCGGCTCGTCGGAGAAGCGTCCCAGGGCGGAGGCGTCTTTACGGATGTTCGCGTAGAGGCCGTCGACGGCAGAAATCAGCACATCGTCAAGCAGAGATCGATGAAACGCGAGTACGGCGGCTTCGTCATCGCTGAGCCTCATGAAAGGCGCGAGCCGTAGTGCCTCTGCGGGCGCGCTGTTCATGCCGTCTCCCCAGCCGGCCACCATTCACCGATGGTGGACAGAGAGTAGGCGCAGATTCGCGAGAATCAGCAGCGGGCTACCGATTGATCTAGATCAACAAGTGAAAGAAACTGAAATCGCCGCGAGTAACGTGGCCGGTGAATGCGATTGCGCGAATGCGTTCACGCCCTATGGAGCGCACGGCTTAAATTTCGAGAAGGCGTTTTCGGTGGTCCCCGGTGAGATAAATTGCGCGACGTGCCCTATCGGGCCGCTCACCATTTATGGCCCCTACATCAAGAAGTGCCCCGAAGGCGTGTGCGCCCGACGAAAGGCTGTCCTGCGCGCGCGTCCGCACCAGCTGATCCAGAGCGCGGGCGATCCGGCGGACTGGGTGTTCACGGTGTTTCGGGGGTGGGCGCTGCGGTCGATGCATTTTCCTGACGGCCGCCGCCAGGTGATTTCGATCCTTCTGCCGGGCGACACCGGTCCCATGGAAGCTGTCTGGGCCGACGGCCAGCGTTTCCACTCCTCGGTGCGCGCGCTGACCCACGTCATTATGTGCACCTTCAGCCCTGAGGACATGCGGGCCATGGTCTTCGGCTCCGACGCGCAGCGCGCGCGGGCGGCCGAGATCGCGCTCCGGCACAAGACGCGGACCGAGCGCCGCCTGGCCGATATCGGTCGCCGCCGTGCGATCGGGCGGATAGCGCATCTGGTGCTCGACGTGGACGAAACGCTGCGCGAGCGCGGCATGTCGCGCGGCGACGAGTTTGACTTTCCGTTACGTCAGGAAGACATCGCCGACATGCTCGGCCTCACCAAGGCGCACGTGAACCGCACGTTGGTGGCGCTGCGCAAGCAGGCGATCCTCGAAATCAAGCAGGGCCGGCTCTACCTGCTCAACCGCCAGCTGCTGACGGAAATCGCCGCCGCGAACTGAGGCGCCGCCGCTCCCTATGGGCCGCCGGCGGTCCATAGGGGCCGTCCTCACTCTGAGCCCGCCGTTCAAACGCTGCTCAGCCTGCACGCTCTAGCCTCCATCACATCGGGCGCGTCGAGGGCCGCACCCGCAGGAAAGCGGAGCAACGCACTATGAAACGTCTTCTCATCGCCGTCAGCGCGGCAGCCCTCTTCACCTCGCTCAGCGTGAGCGGCGCCGCGGCTCAGAACCGCACCGTGATCAGCCAGTTCGGCCGCGACAACGGCGCCGCCGCCTCGCAGCAAGGCGTGCGCAACGACGTCCGGATCGAGCAGAGCGGCCGCGCGCACTATTCGCGCGCCGTCCAGACCGGCCGGGACAATTTCCTGCGCATGAACCAGGGCGGCACCCGCAACCAGGCGGTCACCGAGCAGTACGGCAACAACAACCTCGCCGTCACCGGCCAGGAAGGCCGCCGGCTCGACGCCGCGATCTATCAGTCGGGCAACGGCAACATCTCCGGCATCGCCCAGATCGGCAACGGCTCCATCGCCACCACCGATCAGGCCGGCCGCAACAACACCACCGGCGTCATCCAGGTCGGCGACAACCAAGACGCGAGCGTTGTCCAGCGCGGCAACAACAACATCTCGGTTGTGATCCAAGGCGGCCCGTAACCGTGGGCTGCTCCGAACAGCGGAAGGGCGCTCCCTGCGCTCTTCCGCCCTGCCGGAAGGAGGACATCTCATGTCACGTCTATTGCTGATTGCGGGCCTTCTCGGCGCCACGGTCGCGTGCGCCGCCGCGAACGAGATGGCCGCCGAACCGGCGCCCACGCATTACGTCATGGCCGCGGCCGCGCCGTTTGAGCCTGCGTGCGACATCGAAGTCACCCGCATCGATGGCGGCGTCCGGCTCGAAGCGCTCGCGCCCGAGTTCCGCGCATCGCCCGAGCCGCTGGAATATCGCTTCACCGTCACCAAGCGGGACCGCGCCGGTTCGTCCGACATCGTCCAGGGCGGCGAAGTGGTCGAGCCCTTGCTCGGCTCGGTCGATCTCAGTCTCGATCGCGGCGCCGGCTATCGCGCGCGTCTCACGCTCCGCGACGGCGATGGCCAGGTCTGCGCAACGGAGGTTCGGTCATGAAGAAACTCGGCTTGATGGCGGCGGCCGTCGCGCTGGCGATGGCCGCCGCGACGCCGCCCGCTTCGGCGCAAGTGCTCTCGCGTCTGCACAACCGCGCGACGGTCGAGCAGCAGGGCCGCGACAACGGCGCGGCGGTCGCCCAGAACGGGATCGCCAACCGCGCCGGCGTCTGGCAACGCGGCGTGGCGCATACCGGGGTCGTGCGTCAGGACGGCGCCAACAACGCCGGCGGCGTGATCCAGAACGGCGCCGCCAACACGGCCACCGTCACGCAGAACAACAGCAACAACCAGCTCTGCCTGATGCAGCGCGGCGACCGTCTGAACGCCGACGTGACCCAGAACGGCAACGATGCGTCCTGGTACGTCCAGAGCAACGACCGCGTGCTGCGGATGCCGGCCGGCGGCCTCGTCTTCCGGATGTGCGCCGGTTGACGGGAGCGCGGAAGCCGTTTCGAGCCCAAGCTCGGCGGCTTCCGCAATCCGCCCGCCGCTACTTCAGCCGCTCCAGCCAGTGCGCCGTGCTGGCGTCCACATCCGCCGGCGCGGGCGCGCCTTCGAGCGCGGGGAGAAGCGCGTTCGCCATCTCCTTGCCGAGTTCGACGCCCCACTGGTCGAACGGATTGACGCCTGCGAGCACCGCCTGCGCGAACGTACGGTGCTCGTAGAACGCCAGCAGCGCGCCCAGCGCCTCGGGCGTCAGCGCGTCGATCGCCATCATGGTCGAGGCGCGATCGCCCGGGAAAGCGCGGTGCGGCGCAAGCGCCGCTGCGCCGGCGACGCCCTTCGCCTGCATGTCGGCTAGCGCCTGCGCCTCGGATTTGCCCACCATCAGCGCGCGCGCCTGCGCCAGCGCGTTGGCGTACACCTTGGCCCGGTGCGAGGCCGGCCCTTCCTGCGGCCCGGCATTGACGACGAACTCGACCGGAATTTCCTCGACCCCCTGGTGCAGCAGCTGGAAGAACGAATGCTGCGCGTTCGTCCCCGCCGCGCCCCACGTTACGGCGCAGGCCGAACGCTCCAGCGGCGCGCCGTCGCGGCTCACGCGCTTGCCGTTGGATTCCATCTCGAGCTGCTGCAGCCATGCCGGCAGCAGCCGCAGCCGCTCGGCGTAGGGGATTGCGGCGTAGGAGCCGTGCCCCAGCGCCTCGCGATTCCACATCTGCACCGCCGCCGAAATCGCCGGCAGGTTCTTGTGGAACGCGGCGCGCTGGAAATGCGCATCCATCGCCGCCGCCCCGTTCAGCAGCCGTTCGAACGCCCGCTCCTTGAGCGCGATGGCGCAAACCAGGCTCACGCTCGACCACAGCGAATAACGCCCGCCGACCCAATCCCAGAATGCAAACACGTTCTCCGCCGGAACGCCCCAGGCGATCGCTTTCTCAGGCGCCGCCGTCGCTGCGGCGAGATGGGCCGGGCCCCACGCGCGCACGAACGCGGCGTTCGCCAGCGTTTCCTGGGTCGTGAACGTCTTCGAGACGACGATCAGCAGCGTCCGTTTCGGATCGAGCCCTTCGATTGCGTCGGCGACATCGGCGCCGTCGACATTGGCGGCGAAGCGCACGTCGAGGCCGTGGCGCTTCAGCGGCTTGAGCGCATCCATGATCAGCCGCGGCCCGAGATCCGAGCCGCCAATGCCCAGATGCACGATCGCGTCGATCTCCGGCCGCACCCGGTCGCCGAACGCCGCCATTTCCGCCGGCACGGCCTTCACGTCGGCCGGCGCGTTCGGATCGCGCAGCCGCCAGTGCATGGCGGCGCGGCCTTCGGTGGTGTTGACGACGTCGCCGGCGAACATCTTCGCCCGCCAGCCGTCGAAATCCGCCGCCCCGGCCAATTTCTCGAACGCCGCCAGCGCCGCAGGGTCGATCCGCTGTTTGGAAAAGTCGGCCGTCAGGTGCGGAGCGTCGTAGGTTAATGTGCGGACGCGGTTCGGATCGGCGAACAAATCCAGGAGCGCAACGTTCGCCAGCCGCGCGGCGTGCGCCTCAATATCGGCCCAGGCTTGCTTCATGGCGGCGAAACTGATGGCGTTCATGACGGCAAGCCTCTAACAGGACCAGGGCATGGCGACAATTCTTGTCACGGGCGGCGCGGGCTATGTCGGCTCGCATTGTTGCCTGGCGCTCAAGCGCGCCGGGCACGACGTCGTGGTTTACGACAATCTGTTCAACGGCCACGAACGGTTCGTGAAGTGGGGGCCGTTCGAGCGCGGCGACATTCGCGACAAGGCGCGCCTCGCCGAGGTGTTCGCCCGCCACAAGCCGGCGGCCGTGATTCATTGCGCGGCGCTGATCGAGGTCGGCGAGTCGGTGAAGTTCCCGGACCGCTTCTACGACAACAACGTCGCCGGCGCGCTGGCGCTGCTCGACGTCATGCGCGAGGCCGGCGTCGGGCCGTTCGTGTTCTCCTCCACCTGCGCCACCTATGGCGAACCGCTCCGGCTGCCGATGGATGAGACCCATCCGCAGAATCCGGTCAGCCCCTATGGCTGGACCAAGCTGATGATCGAGCGCGCCAGCCGCGACATCGCCGCCGCCTACGGCATGTCGTTCGCGCATCTGCGCTACTTCAACGCCGCCGGCGCCGCGCCGGAAGAGGGCGTTGGCGAACGCCACGAACCGGAAACGCACGCCATTCCGCTGGCGCTGATGACGCTGCTCGGCCGCCGCGACGGCTTCAAGATTTTCGGCCAGGATTGGGACACGCGCGACGGCTCGTGCCTGCGCGACTACATTCACGTGCTCGATCTCGCCGACGCCCACGTGCGCGCGGTGGAGCGCCTCATGAGCGGCGGCGAAAGCCTCGCCGCCAATCTCGGCGTTGGCGACGGGGTCACGGTGATCGAACTGCTCGCCGCGATCGAGCGCGTCACCGGCAAGCGCGTGCCGGCGTCGCCCGCGCCGCGCCGCGCCGGCGATGCGCCGGCGCTGGTGGCGAACAACGCCTACGCCCGCCGCGAACTCGGCTGGACGCCCGCGCGGGACATCGATGCGATCATCGCGGACGCCTGGAAATGGCACTGCGAGGTCGAGCCGAAGCTGTTCTCTTAGCTCGACACACATAACGTTATACGTTATGCCACCCTATGATCCAGAGTTTCGCGGACAAAGAAACCGAGAAAATCTGGTCAGGCCGTCGAAGCGGCAAACTGCCGACGGACATCCAGACGGCGGCGCTTCGGAAGCTGCGTTTGCTGAATCAGGCGCGTGTGCTGGAAGATCTTCGTGTTCCGCCCGGCAATCGCCTGGAAGCCTTGGCCGGCGGTCGCAAGGGTCAACATTCGATCCGTATCGACGATCAATGGCGAATTTGTTTTGTGTGGGAGAAAGGAGGGCCGGCCGATGTCGAGATCGTCGACTACCACTAACAAGGGCGCGCTGCTTCCGAATCCGACGCCGGGCGAAATCCTGTTCGAGGAGTTTCTGATTCCAATGGGGTTGAGCCAAAGCGAATTGGCCCGCGCCATCGATGTCCCGCCGCGCCGCATCAACGAGATCGTTCTCGGCAAGCGCGCCGTCACGGCAGACACCGACCTCAGGCTCGCGCGCTATTTCGGCATGTCCGACGGTTTCTTCCTCGGCCTTCAAGCGGATTACGATCTGATGGAGAAGCGCAGAGAGATCGAAGCCGTGATCAAGTCGATCACGCCGCGGTCCAACCGCCGCTAGCTCCGCCCCACGCTCACGTATTTGAAGCCCTTCGCGCGCATTTCGTCCGGCGTGTAGATGTTGCGCAGGTCGACGACCACCGGCGCTTTCAGCGCATCCTTCATGCGGTCGAGATCGAGCGCGCGGAACTGATCCCACTCGGTGATGATCGCCACTGCATCCGCGTTCTGCACGCAGTCGTAAGGCCCGGTCGCGAACTGCACATCCTTCAGCATATGCTTGGCTTCGTGCATGCCTTCGGGATCGAACGCGCGGATCTTCGCGCCTTCGGCCTGCAGCGTCGGCACGATGTCGAGCGCGGGCGCGTCGCGCATGTCGTCGGTGTTGGGCTTGAAGGTGAGGCCCAGCACCGCGATGGTCTTGCCGGCGACATTGCCGTCGAGCGCGTCGATGATCTTCTGCGCCATCTTCTGCTTGCGCGCCGTGTTCACCCGCACCGTGGTCTCGATCAGTTCGATCGGCGCGCGATAGTCGCGGGCGGTCTTCATCAGCGCCAGCGTGTCCTTCGGGAAGCACGAGCCGCCATAGCCGGGGCCGGCGTTCAGGAACTTGCGGCCGATGCGGTTGTCGAGGCCGATGCCCTTGGCGACTTCCTGCACGTTGGCGCCGACTTCCTCGCACAGATCGGCGATCTCGTTGATGAAAGTGATCTTCATCGCCAGGAAGGCGTTGGCGGCGTACTTGATCAGCTCCGAGGTGCGCCGCTCGGTGAAGATGATCGGCGTCTCGTTGAGGAAGAGCGGGCGGTAGAGTTCGCCCATGATGTGGCGCGCGCGCTTGTCGTCGGCGCCGCCGACGACGACGCGGTCGGGGCGCTTGAAGTCGTTGATGGCCGCGCCTTCGCGCAGGAATTCCGGGTTGGAGACGACGGCGAACTCCGCATCCGGCCGTTTTTCGCGGATGATCGCTTCGACCTCGTCGCCGGTGCCGACCGGCACCGTCGATTTGGTGACGATGACGGTGTAGCCGTTCATCAGTCCCGCGATCTCTTCGGCCGCCGCATGAACGTAGGAGAGGTCGGCGTGGCCGTCGCCGCGGCGCGAGGGGGTGCCGACGGCGATGAACACGGCGTCCGCGTCGCGGATCGCCTGCGCGGGATCGGTGGTGAAGAAGAGCCGGCCTTGCTCGACATTGTCCTTCACCAGCTCATCGAGCCCAGGCTCGAAGATCGGAATCTCGCCCTTCTGCAGGCGCGCGATCTTGCCGGCGTCCTTGTCGACGCAGGTCACGGTGTGGCCGAAATCGGCGAAGCACGCGCCGGAGACGAGGCCAACGTAGCCGGTGCCGATCATGGTTACGCGCATTGTGCTTCACTCCGTGTCGGGCGTTTCGCACCCCTTCCCTTTGAGGGGAGGGGGCAGGGGGCGGGGTGAACCTCCGCAGTTTCCCGTTAGCGTGCGCCCGTCTTTCTAGCCATTTCCGAACTGGGTGCGAGGATTGCGAACGTCGCGCTCCACCCCGCCCCCAACCCCCTCCCCTTGAGGGGAGGGGGATTAAATCTCCTGATTGTAAGCGCCGACTTCGGCGAAGCGGGCGAGGCGCGGCTTCACTTCTTCGCGGAAGAGGGCGCGCATGTCGTCTTCGCTGGTCATGCTTTCCACCACGACCACCAGTTCCGGCTTGTTCGAGGAGGCGCGCACCAGCACCCATGCGCCGTCTTCGAGCGTCACGCGGGCGCCGTTCACGGTGTTCACGTCGCGGATGGCGCGGCCGAGTATCCTGCCGCCGTCCTTCGCCAATTGCCGATACGCCGCGACCACCTTCTCGACGACGCCGTACTTTTTCTCGTCGTCGCAATGCGGGCTCATGGTGAGCGAGGTGAAGCTCTTCGGCAGCGCCTTCCTCAGCTCGGAGAGCTTCCTGCCCGGGTTGCGGTCGAGCATCGAGAGCACGGCGGCCGCGGCGACGAGGCCGTCGTCGTAGCCGTAGCCCAGCGGCGGGCGGAAGAAGAAGTGGCCGCTTTTCTCGAAGCCGGCGAGGGCGCCCAGTTCGGTGGTGCGGCGCTTGATGTAGGAATGACCGGTTTTCCAGTAGTCGACCTTGGCTCCGTTCGCCTGCAGCACCGGGTCGACGGCGTAGAGGCCGGTCGATTTCACGTCGGCGACGAACGTCGCGTTCTTGAACTCTGCGGAGAGATCGCGCGCCAGCATGAGGCCGACCTTGTCGGCGAAGATTTCCTCGCCTTCGTCGTCGACCACCCCGCAGCGGTCGCCGTCGCCGTCGAAGCCGAGCGCGACGTCGGCGCCGTGCTGTTTCACCGCGCGCGCCATGTCGTGCAGCATCTCGGCGTCTTCGGGATTGGCGTTGTAATTGGGGAAGGTCCAGTCGAGCGCCGTGTGCAGGTCGATCACCTCCACCCCCATGCGCCGCAGCGCTTCCGGCGCAAACGCGCCCGCCGTGCCGTTGCCGCACGCGGCGATCACCTTGAGCGGGCGCGCGAGCTTCGCGCGCGCGGCGACGTCGGCGATGTAGCGCTCGCGCATGCCGTCGACGCGCTGGCAGGCGCCGCCCGGGCGCGCCTTGAACGCCCCGCCGAGCACGATCTCCTTCAGCCGGCCCATTTCCTCCGGGCCGAACGTGAGCGGCTTGTTCGCGCCCATCTTCACGCCGGTCCAGCCGTTTTCGTTGTGCGAGGCCGTCACCATCGCCACGCATGGAATGTCGAGCGCGAACTGCGCGAAATAGGCGGTGGGCGAGAGCGCCAGCCCGATGTCGTGGACCTCCATCCCCGCCTGCATCAGGCCCAGCGTCAGCGCCTGCTTGATCGACTGCGAGTAGAAGCGGAAGTCGTGGCCGACGACGATGCGGGGGGCGACGCCGAATTCATGCACCAGCGCGCCCAGTCCCAGGCCCAGCGCCTGCACGCCCAGCAGGTTCAGCTCCGGCGGCTTCTCCGCACCCGGAATGCCGAACCACCAGCGCGCGTCGTATTCCCGGAAGCCGGTCGGTTTGACCAAGGGGAAGGTCTCGAACTCGGCAGTGTTGGGGCTGAGGCTTGCGCGCGGCGCAGGCAGCATGAGGATCTATCCGTGGCGGCCGGAGGGGAAGCCGGGGTGATGGGCGAAAAGCCGGAAAATGGCAATTGCCCCCAGCTTCTCAGGGATGCGGCGTAACGCGAACGCGGGTGATTTCAAGGGCGTATGCCTGGTCGGTTCCGCCCGACAGGGCGCGCAGGCCGATGGCGTTGACGGCGAACTGGGCCGGTAGCTCGAACCGGAGCGTGGCGGGCTCCGCCGGGGCCGGCTGGCTCGCCCAGTCGGCGGGGCCGATGCCCTGCAGGCTCACCGCAAGCCCGCTCGCGGCGTTGATCTGCGAGGGCTCGTAGCTGACCTCGACGGTCACCGGCCTGTCGTCGATCATGGCGGCCTGCTCGTCGGTGAGCAGGAGGCGCACGCCCTGTTCGGCCGGCGTCGGCGGCGGCTGGCCCGGGAGCTGGGCGATGCGCAGCGTCTGCGCCCGGCCCCAGAAGTCGCGCACCACGGTCATGTCCTGCTCGGCGCCGACGGCGGGCGAATTGAAGCCCTCGCCCTCGAACACCAGCGCCCCGTTTTCGACCTTGGCCGCCACCGGCGCGGGCTCGCGCGGCCAGCTTTGCGGCTTCACGCTGATCACGATCGCCAGGGCGGCGAGCAGGATCGCCAGCGGGTAGAATACGAGCGGATGGAAAAACCAGGTGCGCATGCGCTTCCTCTGTAACGGCTGGGCCGCGACCCTCCAAGCTCTTGACGGGCGGGGTCCAGGCTGAAACTCAAGCGCCCATGCCTTTCATCGCGCTTCTCCGCCACGGCCAGAGCCAGTGGAATCTTGAAAACCGCTTCACCGGCTGGGTCGACGTCGATCTCACCGCCGAGGGCGAGGCCCAGGCCCGCCGCGCCGGCGAATTGCTGGCCCGGAGCGCGGCGCCGTTCGACAAGCTGTTCACCTCGGTGCAGACCCGCGCCATCCGCACCGGCAATCTGGCGCTCGACGCGGCCAAGCTTTCCTGGCTGCCGGTGGAGCGCAGCTGGCGGCTGAACGAGCGCCACTACGGCGCGTTGACCGGGCTCGACAAGGCCGAAACCGCGGCCAAGCACGGCGACGAGCAAGTGAAGATCTGGCGCCGCTCCTACGACACGCCGCCGCCGCCGCTCGAACCGGGCGGCGCGTTCGATCTGTCCAAGGACCGCCGCTATGCGGGGGTGGAGCTGCCGCGGACTGAATCGCTGAAGCTTACCCTCGAGCGCGTGCTGCCGTACTGGAACGACGCCATCGCGCCGGACCTCAAGGCCGGCAAGAACCTGATCGTCGCCGCGCACGGCAACTCGCTGCGCGCGATCGTGAAGCACCTGTTCGACGTTCCGGACGACAAGATCGTCGGCGTCGAGATGCCCACCGGCAATCCGCTGCTGATCGAACTCGACGCGAACCTGAAGCCGCTCTCGGCGCGCTATCTGGACGAAACGCGGGCGGAAAAGCTGCCGCCGCTGCCTGCGTGACGGACCCGGCTTTCATGCAGCGCGCGCTGGCGCTTGCCGCGCCGGGCGTGGGGCGGACCGGCGACAATCCGAGCGTAGGCTGCGTGATCGTGCGCGACGGCATGGTCGTGGGCGAGGGCGCGACCGCGCCCGGCGGTCGCCCGCACGCGGAAGACGTGGCGCTGGCGCGCGCAGGCGCCGAGGCGGCCGGCGCCGACGTCTATGTGACGCTCGAACCGTGCGCGCAGCGCTCGGTGCCCGGCGCGGCCTGCGCGGACCTGCTGATCGGCGCCGGCGTGGCGCGCGTCATCATCGGCGCGCGCGACCCGCATCCGCACGCCAACGGCGCAGGGCTCGAACGCCTGCGCGCAGCCGGCGTCGAGATCGTGCTCGGCGTGATGGAAGCCGAAGCGCGCGCGCAGAACGCAGCTTTTTTTGCGAAATGGGACTGACGCCCGGCGATCAGGCGTGCTGATCCTTGCCGGACAGCAGAGACCAGATTGACCGTCTGGGCAGCCGCTCGGGTTCCGGTTCCGGCGCGTTCAACCTCGGGCGAAACGGAAGTTTACGCAGCACCGCATTGCGCGCATGAGCCGGCGGGCCTCTGAACCGGATGTGCTCGTCGGTTTCCTCGTGACGGATCGCCCAAGTCGGACGCGCGTCGACTAGCTCCGCTACGTTACGCGCAATCTTGTCCGTGTCGGGATCGCAGGCGCGGTACGGCAGGCCCAGCGCGTCGATTTGCGTGACCAAGCTTGTCCGCCTTTGTTGGCCCTTCTGGTTCACAAACAAAATTGGAATTCCGTAGCCGATGGCGGCCAGCTGCACTTCCCAAGTCACCCATTCCGAGCGCGACACGCCTGGGCGGCTGGGGGCGATCACGATATCCGAGGTGTAAATCCGCGCCGCGACTTCGGCCTGGATGTCGAGCGTCGGCAAGTGGCCGCCGCGCGGCCCCGCCATCAGATGGTTTGCGCTCAGCGAGATATCCTGGACCGAAAAGCCATTTCTGGTGATCGCGGAAATGACGTCGTCGTACAGCGGCTGATCTTTTCCGTAGCGGTGGCTAATAAAAACGCGAAGCTGGCGTTCTTCGCTGCCGGGGGTCCAGTACTCGAATGGCGTCGCCGTCATAGCCATGCCCGCGCCCAACCTGCGATTATGGTTAACGCAAGCCTTGTTTCGGTCAAGGAATAATGACGACTATCTTTCCTGCGATCCGGCCTCAACGCCCCACGATCAGCGGGTCGCCTTCTTTCAGCAGGCCGTCGAAATACGCGATCGTCTTCTTCAACCCGTCGCGCAATTGCACTTTGGGCCGCCAGCCGAGCGTTTCGCGCGCCTTTTCGATGTCGGGCTGGCGCTGCCTGGGGTCGTCGCTCGGCAACGGGCGATAGACCAGTTTCGAGGTCGAGCCGGTGAGGTCGATCACGGTCTCGGCCAGCTGCCGAATCGTGAACTCGTCCGGATTGCCGAGATTGTACGGGCCCGGCAGATCGCCGTCCTTGTCCATGTAGGCCACGAACGCGTCGACCAGATCGTCGACATAGCAGAACGAGCGCGTCTGCGCGCCGTCGCCGTAGAGCGTGATGTCCTCGCCCTTGAGCGCCTGCACGATGAAGTTGGAGACCACGCGCCCGTCGTTCGGATGCATGCGCGGCCCGTAGGTGTTGAAGATGCGGCCGACGCGGATGTCGAGCCTGTGCTGGCGATAATAGTCGAAGAACAGCGTCTCGGCGCAGCGCTTGCCTTCGTCGTAGCAGGAGCGGACGCCGATCGGATTGACGCGGCCCCAATATTCCTCCGGCTGCGGATGCACGTCCGGATCGCCATACACTTCGGAGGTCGAAGCCTGGAAGATGCGCGCCTTGAGCCGCTTGGCGAGGCCCAGCATGTTGATGGCGCCGTGCACGCTCGTTTTCGTCGTCTGCACCGGGTCGTGCTGGTAGTGGATCGGCGAAGCCGGGCAGGCCAGATTGTAGATCTGGTCGACCTCGACATAGAGCGGGAAGGTCACGTCGTGGCGCAGGAACTCGAAGTTCGGCCGGCCGATCAGATGCGCGATGTTGCGCTTGCGGCCGGTGAACAGGTTGTCGGCGCAGACGACGTCGTCGCCGCGCGCCACCAGGCGGTCGCACAGGTGCGAGCCCAGAAACCCGGACCCGCCGGTAACGAGAATGCGCCGTTCGAACATGGCCTCTCCTTAGGCGGGCGGCGGTGTTTCGTCCATGCGGGGCTCGGGATCGGGGATTGGAGATCGGCGCAGCTCCGAAGCGGACATGGCTGCGCGCAAGCCGGCGCCGCCGCGCCGGCTTCGCCCATCCCGAAAACCCAATCCCCAATAGGAGCCGGGGCGCGCGATCCGCGCTGAGTCGTCTCTGAAGGGTGCGCGGCCCATCTCTGAACCGCGCCGCGCGCTTCGCGCGCCCCGTTTTCCGATCGTTTTTCCCGGTGCGGACGGAGGAGTTGCGTGAAGCCACTCTCTGGCACGCCTCCTGGACGATGGACCTTTCGGGGACCAACCGCCATCGACGGTTCTTCCCTCTGGGGCTTAGCTCCATGCCCGCATTGCCGGTGCTGCGGGCGAAGCTTCCGCTGCTTCGGACCTTCCGGTTTCACTCCCCGGAAGCAAATCCCGCCGACCGTCGCCGCACCTCCCGAAGTTTCGGACGTCTTCAAAAGCTCCCGTGTGCGACGGGGGAAAGCCTACGCGCGTGTCGAGCCGGTCGGATAGATTTTGTGAGACGTAAGCAGGCAGGCGCGCGCCGCTGCGCGGCGGCGTCGCGTTTTTGGTTTAACGTCCAACGTTTGGCGCAGCTGCGCCGCGGCGCGGCGCGCGCCTGCTAAATGCGTCGCGCTGTTGGACAGCACGCCCGTCTATCCCCGCATCGCTCCCACGCTTCCCGGCCGCAGCGCAGCGGAGAGCCGGGATCCAGGGGCCGACGCAGCGCGCTTCAACTCCTGGGCCCCGGCTCGCACCCCGGCTTTCGCCGGGGCTGCGTCCGGGGAGCGGGGCCGCCGCGTCCTCCCCCGTCAGGGGGAGCACGGGCGGTGGTGCGGTGGTTTTCCGGCGGCGCTCCACTATCGCGCGCATCGCTCCCACGCTTCCCGGCCGCAGCGCAGCGGAGAGCCGGGACCCAGGGGCCGACGCAGCGCGCTTCAACTCTTGGGCCCCGGCTCGCACCCCGGCTTTCGCCGGGGCTCGTCCGGGGAGCGGGGCTGCACGGCGGGTGATGGCTGGGGTCGGAGCGGGCAGGCGCTTTTTTAGACCCGCGCCAGGCTTGCGAGCGCGTCGGCGGGCGTGGCGCCTTCGGTGTGGATGCGCCCCCACAGGCCCAGGAACAGGAGCGGCCAGCGCAGCGCGGCGTGCGCATCGTCGGTGAAGATCGCGCGCACCGTCCCGGCGTCGCAGGCGGCGCGCACGGCTTCGACGCCGGCAAGGCTTTGCGCCAGTTCGCCCGCGCGCGGCGCGATCCAGGTCGCGACCGGCACGGTGAAGCCCTTCTTCTTCGCCCAGGGCTCGGCGGCGGGGCAGCGCCGCTCCAGCCATTTGCGCAGCAGATACTTGCCGAAGCGCCCGCGCACTTTGAGATTGTCCGAGAGATGAAACGCAAACGCCGCGACCTCTGGATCGAGAAACGGCGTGCGGCCTTCAAGCCCGTGCGCCATCAGGCAGCGGTCGAGCTTCAGCAGCAGATCGTTCGGCAGCCAGGTGGCGATGTCGCGGTATTGCGCCTGTTGCAGCGGCGTGAGGCCGGCGGGCGTTTTTACGTGCCGCCGCCAAGCGTTGAGCGCGTCGCCGCCAAGCACGGAATCTACTTGCGGCTCGGCGGGGCGCCCGCCCAGCCATGACGGGCGCAGCGCGCGGCGATAGCGGCCATAGCCGCCGAACAATTCATCGCCGCCTTCGCCGGTGAGCACCACCGTCAGGCTTTGCTTCGCGGCGGCGGCGAGCTTGTAGGTCGGCAGGCAGGCATAGTCGGCGACCGGATCGTCCATCGCCCACGCCACGTGCGGGGCGATGGCCCAGAAATCCTCTTCGGTGAACAGCGTTTCGCGCCAGTCGAGCTTCAACGCCGTTGCGACGGCCTCCGCCCGCGCGCGTTCGTCGCGCGCGCCGGGCGCGTCGAAGCCGCACGTATAGGCGATCACCGGGCGCTCGTTGAGGCGCGCCATCAGAGTGGCGATCGCCGCGCTATCGATGCCGCCGGAGAGGAAGAGGCCGTAGGGCACGTCCGAACGCTGGTGCACGCGCACGCTGTCTTCCAACACGGCGTCGAGCGCATCGAGCGCGCGCGCCTCGTCGCTGATCGGCGCGCGCGGGCGCGGGATCGCTTCGCGTTTGCGGCGCGGGATCAATTCGCCGTCAACGAATTCCGCGATCTCGCCGGGCTCCAGGCGATAAACGCCCGGCCAGGCGGTTTCCTTGGCGAGCGCGTAATTGAGGCTGGCCACCTCGCGCATCAGTTCAGGGCGCGCGTGGGCGGCGCCGAACACGCGCGGCTCGGAGGCGAAGCGCGCCACGCCGTCGGCGACGTGCGCGTAAAGCGGCTTGATGCCGAACGGATCGCGCACCAGCCACGTGCGCCCGTCCGCGCCGATCAGACAGAACGCATACATGCCGCGCAAGCGGTCGAACGCGGCCTCGCCCTCCTGCGCGTAGATATGCAAGAGCGGTTCGAAATCGGAGCCGGTGTGGAGCTTGCCGTCGAGCTGATAATCGCGCGCGAGTTCGATGTAATTGTAGATTTCGCCGTTGCCGATGATGGTGGAGCCGGCGGCCGAGAGCGGCTGCCAGCCGCCTTCCAGATCGATGATCGAAAGCCGCGCGTGCGCGAGCGAGCGGTTCGGGCCCTGTTCGATGCGGACGCCGTTCGGCCCGCGATGTTGCAAGGGCTGGATCAGCGCCTCGGCGCTTTCCTCATCGCCCAGAACGCCTGCGATGCCGCACATCATTCGCCTCCGTAGCGCGAGAAAAGCGCGCGCCATTGCGCGACCACGGCGGCTTCGGAGAAATCCGCCGCCACGCGCGCGCGCCCGGCGGCGGCGAAACTTCGACGGAGGGCGGGATCGGCGAGCAAGGCGCGCACCTTGTCGGCCAGCGCCTCGGCATTGTCGATGGGGATGAGCGCGCCGTCTTCGCCGTCGCGGATCAGCGAGGCGGGGCCGGCGGCGTTCGCCGCGATCACCGGCAAGCCGTGCGCCCAGGCTTGGATCACCACATTGCCCAGCGGCTCGAAGCGCGAGGGAAACACGCACAGGTCCGCGCTGCGGTAGAGCGACGGCGCATCCGTGCGCCAGCCGAGGAAACGCACGCGCGGGGCGACGCCCAAATCTTCCGCCAGCGCCTTGAGCTTGTCTTCCTCCGGCCCGCTGCCGGCGATCCAGAGATAGGCGTCGGGCAACAGCGTGAGCGCGCGCAGCGAAACGTCATGCGCCTTGCTTTCGTGCAGGCGTCCCATGCCGAGCAGCAGCGGGACGCCCTCGGGCGTGGCGAAATGCGCGCGCGGGATCGGCGCGCCTTCGCCTTCGGCGGCGAAGTTGGGAATGTAATGCGCGTGCGCCTTGGCCCAGCCTTCGCGCACCATCCAATCGGCGATGTCCTGCGTGTTGCCGACCAGTGCGTTGAAGTCGCGATAATTCTTGAGCTTGTAATAGCCGCCGAGCCGGCCGATGCGCGCGTAGGGGCCGGGCGGGGTGCGCGAGGCGGCGCGGTTCATCCAGGCCAGCACCACTTTGGCGCCGAACGCGCGTGTCATTTTTTCAATCGCGGGCGCGGTGGCGAAATCGAACGGTTTGGAAAACAGCTCTAGGCGCGTTTCCACGCCCAGCGCCTTCAGCGCCGCTTCGCGCCCGGCATGCGGGCGGATGACGGCGGCTTGCTGAAAGCCCGCGCGCGCGAACGCGCCGACCAGCTCGGTGAAATAGGTTTCAGCGCCCCCGTCGCCGGAGGCGCCGAGCGTGTGAACCAGTTTCATTCCGCGGCGGCGAGGGAGGTTTTCGCCAAACGATCAAACGCCATCAGATCGCGCACGAGATTTTCCAGCTCCGCGAAGGGCACCATGTTGGGGCCGTCGCTGGGGGCGTTGTCGGGATCGGGATGGGCTTCGATGAACACGGCCGCGACGCCGATCGACACCGCCGCGCGCGCCAGCATAGGCACGAATTGGCGCTCGCCCCCGCTCGTATCGCCGCGCCCGCCGGGCTGCTGCACCGAGTGCGTGGCGTCGAACACGACGGGCGCGCCAAACGTCTTCATGATCGGAATCGCGCGCATGTCGGACACCAGCGTGTTGTAGCCGAAGCTCGCGCCGCGTTCGCACGCCATCACGTTCGGGTTGCCGCTGCCGGTGATCTTGGCGATCACGTTTTTCATATCCCACGGCGCCAGGAACTGGCCCTTCTTGACGTTGATCGGCTTGCCGGTTTCCGCGGCGGCGACCAGCAGGTCTGTCTGGCGGCAAAGGAAGGCGGGGATTTGCAGCACGTCCACCACTTCGGCCACGTCGGCGCATTGATCGGGCAAATGCACGTCGGTGATCACCGGCACGCCCAGCTTGGTGCGGATTTCCTCGAAGATCGGGCCGGACTTGGCCAGCCCCGCGCCGCGCTTGGTGCCGAGGCTGGAGCGGTTGGCTTTGTCGAAACTGGTTTTGTAGATGAAGCCCGCGCCGGCGCGCGCGAACAGGTCGCGCAGGAACTCAGCCGTCTCCAGCGCGTGGCCGCGGCTTTCGAGCTGGCAGGGGCCGCAGATGAAGGTCAGCGGCAAGTGGTTGCCGATCTCCAGCGCGGTGCTTTCCACGCGCGGAATGCGGATGACGGGCGAAGGCGTGCTCATTGGGGGGCCTCGGTTCAGGGTCCGAACCACATAGGCCGGCGCGCCCTTTCCCTCAACCGTGCGAACCGCATGGGAGGCGCCTTTAGGCGGCGACCACGTGTTCCGGCGCGGCCAACGGGCAGGGATGCTCCTCCGCCGCCGCGCGCGCGGCCAGCCAATCGCGAAACTGCGCCGTTTCGGGGTTCAGATTGCGGCCCGCCAACCATACCAGCCAGTAAGAAAAATCGTCCCGCAGCGAAACGCTGAACGGCGCGCAGAGTCGCCCGGCGCGCACCTCCTCGATCGCCAGCCAATGGCGCCCCAGCGCCACGCCGTCGCCTTGCAGCGCTGCGCGCAGCAGAAGTCCGCTATCGTCGAACACCGGCCCGCGCGCGGGCTCCGGCCAGTCCAGCCCCGCCGCGCGGAACCAGCGCGCCCAGGGCGTCCACGCATTGCGCAGGAAGGCGGCGCGCGCGAGGTCGGCCGGTTCGCGCAGATCGAGCTTGTCGCGATAAGCGGGCGTGCAGACGGGGGTCAGCGCCTCGTCGAACAGCTTCGCCGATTGCATGCCGTCCCAGCCGCCCCGGCCCAGGCGCACGCCCAGATCGACGCCCTCTTTCTTGAAATCGCTCAAGCGGTCGGTGACGCGCAATTCGATGTCGATATCGGGCCGTTCGGCGCGATACTCGCCGAGCCGCGCGGAAAGCCAGGCGGCCGCAAGGCTCGGCACCGCGCTGATCACGATCGGACGCTGCGCTTTGGCTGCACGCGCGCGCGGCGGGGCGAAGGCTTGCTCCAGCAGGCTGAGCCCCTGGCGCACCTGCGCGTGCAGGCGCTGGCCGTCCTCGGTCATGCGCATGACATTGCCGTCGCGGCGGAACAGTTTGAGGCCCAGCCGCTCCTCCAGTTGGCGGATGCGGTGGCTGACCGCGCCGTGGGTCAGCCCCAGCTCCTCCGCCGCCTTGGAATAGGAATTGAGCCTTCCCGCCGCCTCGAAGGCGCGCAGCGTCTGCAGCGACGGTAATTGGGCCATTCCGGACCCTTCCCGGGTTGTGAAATCGGCTCACATCCAGGTCGTGAATTGCTCGTTCGTCTGCAAGGGGGCGGCTTCCCATTTCGGGACTGTCGCCGGTGAAATCCTCCTCATCCCGCCGGCTCCCAGAATGGAGCAGAGCCCATGTATCTCAGCTTTCTCGACCGCGGCTCGCCGCTTTCGGTGAAGCTCGCCTCGCTGGCCGTTTCGGCCGTCCTGGTCCTCGTCGTGGCCGCGCCGGTGCTGGCGGTCGCCTCCCGGATCGTCGCCTGACCCTTTGCCCGACTGGCGGGGCCGCGCCCTGACCCCATGCCCACGCGGCCCCGCCGATTTTTTGAGCCGATGACATTCCCGCCGCCGCATGCGAACAGGCGGCATGACGACGATCGATCCCGCCGCCGCGCTCGCCGCCGGCCAGGACACCATCCGCACCGAGGCCCGGGCGCTCGATCAACTCGCCGAGGCGCTGGGCGGGGCGCTGAAAGAACCGTTCACCCACGCCGCCAAGCTGCTGGCCGAAACCGAGGGCCGGGTGATCGTCACCGGCATGGGCAAGTCCGGCCACATCGCGCGCAAGATCGCCGCGACCCTCGCGTCCACCGGCACGCCGGCGCAATTCGTCCATCCCGCCGAGGCCAGCCACGGCGATCTCGGCATGATCGTGGAGCGCGATTGCGTGCTGGCGATTTCGCGCTCCGGCGAAACCGGTGAGCTTTCCGATCTGCTCTATCATTGCCACCGGCTCGGCATTCCGCTGATCGGGATGACGTTCAAACCCGGCTCGACGCTCGCGAACGCCTCGAGCGCGGCGCTGGTGCTGCCCGAATGCGGGGAAGCGAGCGAGGATGCGCCTGCGCCTACGACGTCGACGACGATGTGCCTTGCGCTCGGCGATGCGCTGGCGGTGGCCCTAATCAAGGCGCGCGGCTTCAACAAGGACGATTTCGGCGCGATCCATCCCGGCGGCAAGCTTGGCGCGGCGCTGAAGCGCGTGCGCGACATCATGCGCGTGGGCCGGAACGATCCGCTGATCGCGCCGGACACGCCGGTGCCGGATGCGATCGCCGCGATCAGCGCGGGCGGCATGGGCGCGGTGGGCGTGGTCGAGGGCGGCAAGCTGGTCGGCATCATCACCGACGGCGATCTGCGCCGGAAACTGACGCCCGAGATGTTCGCCAAAACCGCGCGCGAGATCATGACGGCGGGGCCGAAAGTGATCGCGCCCGGCGCGCCGGTCGCGGACGCCATCGCCATCATGAACGACAAACGCATCACCCTGCTGTTCGCCGTGGAGGACGGCAGACCGGTGGGCGTGGTGCACATGCACGATCTGCTGGCGGCGGGCGTGCGTTAGGGCGACAGGAGCGCGGGTCTTCAGACCCGCATTCCTTTGGTGTGCAATTCGGGGGACCAGATGAAGTATTTTGCCAGTATTGCGCTCGCTGCATCATTTCTGTTTGCTGCGTCGGCCGCTGCACAAGAGCAGCCCGGCTTCTCCGCGCCCATCGAAACGCAAATCCAATCGGTGCTGCCGCGCATGATTGCGTGGCGGCGGGATTTCCATCAGAACCCGGAACTCTCGTACGAAGAGGTGCGCACCGCGCGCGTGGTGGCGGCGCATCTGCGCAGCCTGCGCCTCGAAGTGCGCACCGGCGTCGCGCAAACCGGCGTCGTCGGCGTGCTGCGCGGCGGGCGGCCCGGGCCGGTGATCGCGCTGCGCGCGGATATGGATGCGCTGCCGGTGACCGAGGAAGGCGATCTGCCGTTCCGCTCCCGCGCGCGCGGGCGCTACAATGGCCAGGATGTCGGCATCATGCATGCGTGCGGGCATGACACGCACATGGCCGTGCTGATGGCGGCGGCCAGCGTGCTGGCGGCGCGGCGCGAGGAGATCGCCGGCACGATCATCTTCGTGTTCCAGCCTTCGGAAGAAGGTGCGCCTCCGGGCGGCTTGGGCGGGGCGCGGCGCATGCTGGCGGAAAACGTGTTCGGCGATCTGCAGCCGGAAGCGATGTTCGGCTTGCATGCTTGGCCGGGCGAGAGCGGCACGATCACCATGGTTCCGGGCCCCTTCATGGCGGGCTCGGATCGCCTCGACATCACAGTCACCGGCAGCCAGACCCACGGCGCCCAGCCGCATGCGGGGATCGATCCGATCGTCGTGTCGTCGCAGATCGTCAACGCATTGCAGACGATCCCGTCGCGCCAGATGGATGCGGTGCGTTCGCCCGTCATCGTCACCATCGGCATGATCCAGGGCGGCGTGCGCTACAACATCATCCCGCAAACCGTGGAGATGCAGGGCACGATCCGCTACCTCAATCCGGAAACGCGCGAGGATTTGTATACGCGCATCCGCCGCACCGTGGCTGAAACCGCCGCCGCTTCCGGCGCGACGGCGCAGGTGACCATCACCGAGAACGCGATCCCGACCGTGAACCCGCCCGCTTTGCTCTCGCGCGCCCGCGCGGCCGCCGTGCGCGCGCTGGGCGAGGATCGCGTGCGGAGCGGTGTTCCCGTCATGCCGGCGGAAGATTTCGCGTATTTCCAGCAGGCCGTGCCGGGCGTGTTTTTCTTCTATGGCGTCAATCCGCCCGGCGTGACGACGGAAGAGGCCGCGCCCAATCACAATCCGCGTTTCTTCGTCCACGAACCGGCGATGGAAACCGCGCTGCGCGCCATGCTTGCTGTCGCGCTCGACCGTGTAGGCGCGCCGGCGTAAGGGTCGTTCTTGCTTGACACCGACGCGCGGACGCGCCCAATGGTCGCGGACTATCGGTCGTTGCGACCGCGCGTTTTTGCGTGCGGGCTTTCGTTCTACGTGCTTGAGTCCAGCGATCTTGTTGGGCATTGGGCTCGGCGGCGCTAACGAGGAGCGTAACGATGGCTACGGGCGTCGTAAAATGGTTCAATATGGCCAAGGGGTTCGGCTTCATCGCGCCGGATGAAGGCGGTGCGGACGTGTTCGTGCACGTCAGCGCGGTGGAGCGTTCGGGTCTGACTGGTCTGCGTGAAGGTCAAGCGGTGTCTTTCGACGTGGAAAACGATCCGCGCAAGAACAAGCCTTCGGCGGTGAACATCAAGCCCGTCTAGGCGCGCTTGAACAAAACGACCTGATCGCCGCGCGGCTGGCCGTGCGGCGATTCTTATTTGGAGCGACGAAGATCATGACTGCCCCGTTCCGCCTCTATGGCGCTGAGCTTTCGCCTTATGCGGTGAAAGTCCGTTCGTATCTGCGCTTCAAGGGACTGGAGTTTCAGTGGCTGGAGCGCTCGAACGCGCGGCTGGAAGAGTTTTCGCGCTACGCCAAGCTGCCGCTCGCGCCGGTCCTGGTCGATGCGGACGACAACGCGCTGCAGGATTCCACGCCGATGATCGAGGCGCTGGACGCGCAATTCACCAAACCCTCGATCACGCCGGACGATCCCGCGCTCGCGTTCGTCGCGGCGCTGCTTGAGGATTACGCCGACGAATGGCTCAACAAGGCGATGTTCCATTATCGCTGGACCTACCCGGAAGATCAGCAAAGCGCGGCCAAGCGCACGGTCGAGATGCTGTTTGAGGGCGCTGAGGCGCCGGAGGGCGTGGAAGAGGCGGTGCGCACGCGCATGGTGGGGCGCCTGCATCACGTGGGCTCCTCCAGCGAAACCGCGCCCCTGATCGAAGGCTCGTTCACGCGCCTGATCGGCCTGCTGGAAGCGGCGCTCAAGGGGCGGGCGTATCTGTTCGGCGGGCGGCCCTCGCTGGCCGATTTCGGGCTCGCCGCGCAGCTCAAGCAATTGCTGTCCGACCCCACGCCGGGCGCGATCTTGAAGGCGCAGGCGCCGGGCGTCGTCGCCTGGATCGCGCGCATGGAGCATCCGCGCGTCGAAGGCGATTTTGAAACGCTGGAGGCGCTGCGCGAGCCGCTCGCCGCGCTGCTCGCCCAGGAGGTGGCCGGCGCTTACCTCATTTGGATGAACGCCAACGCCGAAGCGGTGCGCGCGGACGCGCCGGGCGTCAGCGTCGATATTGGCGGGGCGCTGTTCGTGCAGAAGCCGCAGCGTTACGCCGCCAAGGCGCTGGCGGAACTGCGCCGCAAGCGCGGTTTGGCCGAGAGCGAGACGCTGGCCGCGTTGCTTGGCGAAACCGGGTGCGACGCGTTCCTGAAGGGCGCCGCGGCGGCCGAGGATCCCGACGAAGAGGACGACGACGGCGAAGACGATCAGGACTGAGGCGCCGGCGTCGCGCGGCGCTGATCCGCGCCCGCGGCCAGCAGCCGCTCCGCCAAATGGCAGCCGATGAATCCGGCGACGCCGGTCACGAGAACGGCGCTCATGCGAAGATAGGCCCTGTGCGCCCCACGGCGCGCCGTGAGGTCAGGCGTGGGCAGGGCGAAGGGCCGGCAAAACCGGCGGAGGAGAGCCGGCCCTTAGGACCCTGCGAAGGGCCTTGCGTTTGCGTGGGCCAAGCTGGACTGATTGCGCCATGCCCCAGGCTGGTTCGCGCCTCAGCGTCATCATTCCCACCTTTGAACGCCCGGCGGCGACGATCCGCGCGGTGGAAAGTGTTTTGGCGCAGGATGTGGGCCTGGAGGTGCTGGTCGTCGATGACGGCTCGCGCGCGCCTTTTACGTTTGCGCACGGCCCGCCGCATCTGAAGATCATCCGCCTCGCGGATAACATGGGGCCGGCGTATGCGCGCAATCTTGGGGTCGCGGAGGCGCAGGGCGATTGGATCGCGTTGCTGGATTCCGATGATGTCTGGCCCGCCGGCAGCCTGAAACCGCGTTTTGAGGCGGCGCGCCGCGATGAAGAGAACGCCGAAACCACGATCTGGACCGCAGGCTTTGTCGATGTGTTCCCAAACAGCGCCGCGCGGCGCGTGCGCGTGCCGCGCGACAGCCGCAGCTTGCTCGATTTTGCATCCGGATGCTGGACGTGCCCTGGCTCCACGGCGCTGATGAGCCGTGAGGCTTGGTCGCGCTCGGGCGGGCAGGATGAAACGCTGCGCCGGCTTGAGGATTACGAATGGCTGTTGCGCTGGGGCGCGGGCGGCGGGCGCGTCGCGGCGCATCGCGGCGTCGGCGCCGAGATCACGCGCGGCGGGCGGGCGCGGGTCGCGTCGATCGACGCGGCCGCCGCCAGAATTCGCGCGCTTCACGAAGACCAGCCGGAGGCGGTGCGGCGGCGCATGGAAAGCTATTTGCTGCTGGAGGCTGGCGCGGCGCGTCTGCATGCGGGCGCCTATGTCGGCGGACTTGCCGCGCTGGCGCGCTCGTGGGCGCTGCGCCCGCGTTTGCGCGCGGCGCTGGAGCCGTTTTGGGCGCGCGCCTAGGCGCGGTTTTCCAGATACCAGCGATATGCGTCGGCGAGCCCAGCGGGAAGATCGATCCGCGGCGCCCAGCCGAGCGCGGTAAGGCGCGTGACGTCGAGCAATTTGCGCGGCGCGCCGTCGGGCTTGCTCGTATCCCTGGTGATCGCGCCTTTGAAGCCCACGGCGTCGGCCACGAGTTGCGCGAGTTCGGCGATGGTCACGTCCGCGCCGCAGCCTACATTGACGTGCTCGTAGCCGTTATAGCTTTTCATCAGCAGCACGAGCGCGTCGGCGCAATCGTCCACGTGCAGGAATTCGCGCCGCGCCGCGCCCGAGCCCCAGATTTCAAAACTCTCCGCGCCTGCCAGTTTCGCCTCGTGCGCCTTGCGGATCAGCGCGGGCGCGACGTGGCTGGTGTTGAGGTCGAAATTGTCGCCGGGGCCGTAGAGATTGGTCGGCATGGCGCTGATAAAGTTCGCGCCATGCTGGCGCCGATAGGCCTGCGCCAGTTTAATCCCTGCGATCTTGGCGATCGCGTACCATTCGTTGGTCGGCTCAAGCGCCCCGGTGAGCAGCGCGTCTTCCGGAATCGGCTGCGGTGCGAATTTCGGATAGATGCAAGACGAGCCCAGGAACAGCAGCTTCTCGACATTCGCCTGGAACGCCGCGTGCGTGACGTTCGTGGCGATGGCGAGATTGTCGTAGAGAAAATCGGCCGGGTAGGCGTCGTTCGCCAGGATGCCGCCGACTTTCGCCGCCGACATGAACACCGCCTGCGGACGCGCATCCGCGAACCAGCGCGCAACCGCTTCGCCGTTGCGCAGATCCACCTGATCGCGCGCCACGGTGATCAGCTCGCAATCCTCGGCGGCCAAACGGCGCACCAGCGCCGCGCCCACCATGCCGCGATGGCCGGCGACGAACACGCGCTTGCCGCGCAGATCGTAAGCGTCAGTCATGGTGATTGCGGCGCGCCTCCAGCGCGACCTTCTGAAGATCGGCTTCAACCATCTCTTTCACCAGGTCTTCGAAGCGCGTGGTGTGCGTCCAGCCGAGTTTCTGGCGCGCGCGCGAGGGGTCGGCGAGAAGCTGCGCCACTTCGGTGGGGCGGAAATAGCGCGGGTCGACGCGCACCAGAACGGAATTGGATTTCGCACTGACGCCGACTTCATCGGCCCCCTTGCCGCGCCAGACGATTTCCTCGCCCACGTGCGCGAACGCGCGTTCGACGAATTCGCGCACCGAATGCATCTCGCCGGTGCCGAGGACGTAATCGTCGGGCTCATCCTGCTGCACGATGCGCCACATGCCTTCGACATAATCGCGCGCATGGCCCCAATCGCGCCGCGCATCGAGGTTGCCGAGGAAAAGCGTATCTTGCTGGCCGTGCTTGATCGCGGCGACCGCGCGCGTGATCTTGCGCGTGACGAAGGTTTCCCCGCGCAGCGGGCTTTCGTGGTTGAACAGGATGCCGTTCGAGGCGTGAACGCCATAGGCTTCGCGGTAGTTCACCGTGATCCAATAAGCGTAGAGCTTCGCCGCGGCGTAGGGGCTGCGCGGATAGAAGGGCGTCGTTTCGCGCTGCGGCGTTTCCTGCACCAGGCCGTAAAGCTCGGAGGTGGACGCCTGATAAAAGCGCGTCTTCCCGGTAAGGCCAAGAATCCGCAGCGCTTCGAGAATGCGCAACGGGCCGAGCGCATCGGCGTTGGCGGTGTATTCCGGCGTCTCGAAGCTCACCTGCACGTGGCTTTGGGCGCCCAGATTATAAATCTCGTCGGGCTGGGTGGATTGCACCAGGCGGATGATGTTGGTGGCGTCGGTCAGGTCGCCGTAATGCAGCAGGAAGCGCGGATCGCTTTCGTGGACGTCCTGGTAGATGTCGTCCACGCGCTCGGTGTTGAACGAGGAGGAGCGCCGCTTCACGCCGTGAACGACATAGCCCTTTTCGAGCAGCAGGCGCGCCAAATACGCGCCATCCTGGCCGGTGACGCCGGTGATGAGAGCCGTTTTTGTCATGGTTCTTTCTGGCATCGAACGCCGCTTTTAGGCAAGGCGTCCGCTCGCGTCAGCGCAGCATGGCGCGGAATAGGGCGCCGGCTAGAACATCGTCCGCCGACGCGCCGATGGCGGCGGAGGTGACGAACAGATCCGTGCACGCATCGTTCACGAAAACGCACGAGGTGGGGCGTCTCGCCGGGATTGGAAGCGCGCCGAGGCGGCGTCCGTCCGGGGAGAGTTTCTCGATGCGCGCGCCGTCCCACATCGCAACCCATAGATTGCCCGCGCGGTCGCAGGTCATGCCATCGGGGTAGCCGTCGCCTTCGCCGAATTCGACCAGCGCGCGCCGGTGCGAGGCTTGGCCGGCGGCGTCGAGATCGAACGCATAAATGATGCGGCGCGCGGAATCGGTGTGATAGAGCGTGCGCCCGTCCGGGCTGAAGGCGGGGCCGTTGGAAACGACATAGCCGCTGTCGATGCGCGCGAAAGCGCCGTCCCGCGCGAAGGCGTAGAGGCTGCCCGAAGGTTCGCTCTCCGCGTCGTGCATGGTGCCGGCCCAATAGCGCCCGTCCGGCCCGGTTTTGCCGTCGTTGAAGCGATTGTGGGTTTGGCCCGGTTCTGGGTGGGAGAGCGTTTGGAACAAAATCTCATCGCCGGCCACGCCGATCCAGCCAAAGCCGGGCTCGGCGCAGCCGACGAACCAATGCGCCGCTTGCGCGGGCGGATTCCATTGGGGCGGCGGCGTACCGAGCGAGAAAATGCGATGCCGCGGCGCCCATGTGCGTTTGGCGCCTGCCGCGATGTCGAAAGCGTGCAGGCGCGCGCCCTTGATATCGACCCAATACACAGCCCCGCTGCGCGCATCCCAGCATGGGCCTTCGCCTAACACGGCGCGCGCGGGCCAAACGCACTCCACGTCGGCTGCGATCTCCATTCCCGCGCACTCCAAGGGCTTGCTCAAGATGCGGCCGGCTCCGTAGGATGCGGCCGCGATGCTTCCGCAGCTTTCAATCATCACGGCCAGCCTCAATCAAGGCGCTTATCTGCCCGGCGCATTGGCCAGCGTGGCGGGCCAACGCGGTGTTGCGTGCGAGCATCTGGTGTTCGATCCCGGCTCGCTCGACGGATCGCGCGCGATGCTTGCGGCGGCGCCGCATGTGCGCGCTTTCTTTGAGAAGGATTGCGGCGCGGCGGAGGCGCTCAACAAGGGAATGGCCGCCGCGCGCGGCGAGATTATCGGTTGGCTGGATAGCGACGATGTCTACGCCTCCGAAGAAGCGCTCGCGCAGGTTTGCGCCGCGTTCGCGGCTCACCCGGACGCCGATATCATCTACGCGCGCGGCGCCTGGATGGATGCGGAAGGGGCGTCCGGCGCGCCGGCGCCGTTCGCGCCCGATCCGTCGCGCATGCTGGAGGTGCTGCAACAGGGCGAGGCGTTCGTGCGGCCGGCGGCGTTTTTCCGGCGCGCGCTGCCGGAGCGCATCGGGCCGCTCGAGACGCGCTATCAATCGGCGTTCGATCTTGATTTCTGGCTGCGCGCCGCCGCCGCCGGGGCGCGCTTTGCGGCGCTGGACGCGGACGTGGCGCGCAAGCGGGTGCATCGGGAGGCGTTCTCGCAGCTTCTGCCCGGCGTGCGCGCGATGGAGGCCGCGCGGGCGACGCGGCGCCATTGCGGACGCGCAAGCGCGGCCTGGATCGCGCGCGCGGCGGCGGCCGATGTCGCGGACGCGCTGGGCGCGGACGAGGCGCGCACGCGTGTGTGTGCGGCCGTTGCGCGGCGGCTGGATCGCGGCGCGCCGGAACAGCCGCTGATCGTGCTGGGCAACGGGCCTTCGCTGGCCGGGTTCGATTTCGGCAAGTTGCGCGGGCGCGATGCGATCGGCATGAACGCCGCCTACCGCCACTGGCGCAAGATCGGCTGGCGCCCGCGCTATTATGCGTGCCTCGATGACGTGGTGGGCCTCTCGCACCGCGCCGAGATCGCCGACATGATCGAACAGGCCGAAACGCTCGGCATTGATGCGTTTCTGCTGCGCGACAATCTGATCTCCACCTTTCCGCCCACGCTGCGGCAATCCGCGCGCGTGCTCAATTTCGACGTCTTGTATGGCGCGGGCGGGGTGATGGATTGCCATCCGATCACCACGGGCAGCCACGCGGCGCTGTTCGGCGCGCTGCTGGGCTATGCGGAGATGATCCTGCTCGGCGTGGATTGCGCATACGTGGAAACGATCCCCGGCGCGCAATTGCGGGAAGGCACGGTGCTGGAATTGGTCGAGGCGCCGCGGCAAAATCCAAACTATTATTTTGAAGACTATCAGCGCGCGGGGGACCGCTATAACGTGCCCAATCCGGTGCCGGATCTGCATTTGGATTGTTGGCGCGCGGCCGGCGCGCGGCTTTTGGGCAGAGGTGTTTCAGTGTGGAACGCGGGCGAAACGTCGCGTGTCGATGTGTTTCCGTATCGAAGCTTCGCGCGGCTTGAGCGCCGCTTCGCGGAGATCGGCGCATGATCGCCTCGATCGCGCGCCGCCGCTGGCTGGCGGCGGCTGTTTTCTGCGTGCTGCTGGCGGCGGCGTTGACGGCGTGGGCGCTGGCGCCGGCGGAGGGCGCGGCGGCCGCGGCCGTGGGCGCCGTCTCGGTGCTCGCGCTTGGCGCCGCCGCGATCGGGCTGGTGCGGGCGGCCGCGGCGCAGCGCGCTCTGGCAGGCGATCTTGACATGCTGCGTCAGGGCAACGGCGCCGATCAACGGGAAGCCGAGCGTCTGCGCGCGGCGCTGGCGCGTGCGGAGCAGCGCTTGTCGCTGGCGGAACGGCGCATTGCGGCGCTCGCCATCAAGCTGGATCTGACCGAGGATGAGGATCGTTAAACCGTCGGCGTCTTCGCTCACGGCTTTTAGGATAAGTCGCCATGTCCATCCTTATCACCGGCGGCGCCGGCTATATCGGCAGCCATATGGCGTGGGCGCTGCAGGATGCGGGCGAGCAATTCATCGTCATGGACCGGTTGTCGACCGGGTTCGCGGCGGCGCCGCCGCGCGCCGCGACCCTCATCCGCGCGGACATCGGCGACCTGGACGTTCTGCGCAAGACGCTCGCCGCGCACAAAGTGGAGTCCATCATCCATTTCGCGGGCTCGGTGGTCGTGCCGGACTCGGTCGCCGCCCCGCTCGATTATTATGAAAACAACACGTCGAAATCGCGAATGCTTATTGAAGCGGCGGTGGAGGCGGGCGTTCGGCATTTCGTGTTTTCGTCCACGGCGGCGGTCTATGGGACGCCCGAGGCGCCCGCCGTGAGCGAGGACGCCCCGCTGCGCCCGGAATCGCCGTACGGCAGATCGAAACTGATGACGGAGATGATGCTGCGCGACGCGGCGCATGCGCACGGACTCAAGTTTGGCGTCCTGCGTTATTTCAACGTCGCGGGCGCCGATCCGCAGGGCCGCGCCGGGCAGGCGACGAAGGGCGCGACCCATCTCATCAAGGCGGCGGTCGAGACGGCGCTGGGAAAGCGCGATCAGCTCTCGATTTTCGGCGCAGACTATCCGACGCCGGACGGGACGTGCGTCCGCGATTTCATCCATGTGTCCGACCTGATCGAGGCGCACCTGCTGACGCTTCGGCATTTGCGGGCGGGCGGCGAAAGCGTGACGCTCAATTGCGGCTACGGCCGCGGCTTCTCGGTTCGTCAGGTGATCGATGCGGTGCGGCGGGTGTCGGGCGTTGCGTTCCGCGTCACCGAAGCGCCCCGGCGGCCCGGCGATCCCGCGAGCATCGTGGCGAACGCCGGCCGCGCGCGCGAGGCGCTGGGGTGGACCCCGCAATTTGACGATCTCGACCGCATCGTCGCCGACGCGCTCGCCTGGGAGCGGTCGGAGCGTTTGCGCGAGGTCACGTCGAGCGCGCAATAGGGGATAGACGCGCGGCCTATCCCACAGAGACGCGCGCAAATCCCCAACAACGCCAAGGGCGCGGCGACAATCAATCCGACTGGGCTGGCGCGGCTTTAAGCTGGAAACTTCGCCGCAAGGAGCGCCCAACGTGTCGGATGTATCGCCAAATCTTCATTTGCCTTACCTGGCGCAGGGCCAGGCGCAGAAACACGTCACCGTCAACGAGAGCCTCCAACGGCTCGACGCGCTGGTGCAGCTTGCCGCGGTGAGCGCTACCGCCAGCGCCGAGCCCGGCGCGCCCGCGGACGGTCAAGTTTACATCCTGCCGCCCGGCAAGACCGGAGATGCGTGGGGCGCGATGGCCAACCACGCGCTCGCTTATTATCGCGACGGCGCGTGGGAGGAGATCGTCCCGCGCGCGGGCTGGCTCGCCTACGTCGCCGACGCCGGGCGGGTGCTGATCTACACCGGCGCGGCCTGGGCGCCGCTGGCGCATGCGGCGCAGAGCTGGCGCGTGCTGGCGGCCTCCGGCGCGCCGGCCTCGCACACGGGCGACACCAGCGAGACCACGCTCGCGGCCGTCGCCATTCCCGCCGGCGCGATGGGGCCGAACGGGGCGCTGCGCATCACTAGCGTGTGGACCACCACAAACAGCGCCAACAACAAGACGCTGCGCGTGCGGCTGGGCGGCGCTTCGGGCGCGTTGTTCCAATCCATCGCCGTCACCGCCATGGCGAGCCTCAGGCACACGATCACGATTCACAATCGCGGCGCCCAAAACGCCCAGGTGGGCCAGGCCGGCACCGCCGCTTTCGGCCCCGCCTCGGCGTCGCCGACAACAGGCGCAATCGATACGAGCCTCGCGCAAAATCTGCTTTTGCGCGCTCTGTTGGCTAATGCCGGCGAAACCATCACGCTGGAGAGCTATCTGGTGGAATTGCTGCACGGCGCGTGAGCGCGCATGCCCCCGGTTCGCCACAATCGCCCCACACGTCGGAACGTAAGACAACGCGCGGGCGGCGCGGCGGCGTCAGTTTGCCCCTCCACAAGGCTGTGGCATTGTCGTAAGAGGGCGAGGCCATCAACCGAGGGACAATTCATGCGCAAGCAAACGACGGCATTCCTCGCACTGCTGATTCTTGCCGCGTGCGGGCAAGGGAATAATGAGGCGGCGCAGACGCCGGCGGCGACCCCGGCGCCGGCCGCCGAAGACTTGATCCGCAGCCGCAACGCCTCCCACTGGGTCGTGCGCGATGGAACGTTCGAGAACGACACGTTCACGCTGCGGACGTCCGGCCTCGCCTTTGTTCAGAACGCGCGCGAAGCGGTCACGACGGGCGACGCCTACACTGGCGAAGTCGTCATCGCCGCGAACAACGCAGCCAATGTCGTCGTGCGCATATCGAACGGCTGCGGCACCGCCCTGAACGATCAGGGCCAGGTGACCTACCAAGTCCAGCCCGGCGAGAATACGCTGCGCGTGCACCACACGTTCGCGCGGCCCGCGGAATGCGCGCGGCTGTCGCTCACTAGCCAAGCGCCGCTGACGTATCGCCTGACCTCCGCGCGGCTCATGCGCGTCGCTGCAAGCTCCTGACGCGCCTCGCGCGCTTGCGCTGAAAGACATGAACCGGGCGCCGCTGACGAAGCGGCGCCCGGTTTTCCGTTGGCTCAGTACAGGTGCGGCAGCTCCACCCGCTTGAACGGCTTGGCGTAGAAATAGGATCGATTGCCCAGGATGTTGCCCGGGCTCTCGCCGGCATGAGGCTTGGTGGAGACCAACTCGACATTGCGGAAACCGGCGCTGACCAGCATGCCTTCAAAGGCCGGTTCCGTCGGCTCCCAGGTGGCTGAGAAGCCGCTGCGCTTGGCGCCCCGGCTCGTGAGCGTGAGGGCGTCGCCGGGCGTCGTTTGCGTCGAGACGAGGAGGTGCGATTTGGTGACGTGGCCAAGCTGATCGAGCGCCAATTGCGGATGGCGCAAATGATAGACGAGCCCCACGCAGGCGACGATGTCGAACTGCCCGAACCGGGTCATTTCATGCGCGTCGGCGTTATGGATGGTGACGCGGTCGGCCAGGCCGAAATGGTCCAGCACAAAGCGCGCCTGCGCAATGGCGGCGTCCGCCCGCTCGATGGCCGTCACGCTCGCGCCGCGTTTGGCGAACTCGATCGAAAGCCCGCATGCATTGGCGCCTAAATCAAGCACGGTCAGGCCGGTCAGGTCGCGCGGCAAGAAGCGCTCATAGAGCGCGTAAGTCAGGCTCTGGTTTCGATCGCCCGGCGTGATGATCCCGCCGCCCAGATCGATGCGGTGATACCATTCGCCCAGCGCGTGGAGTTTGTCTTGGAGTGTTTGCATAAGCACCGCGACCTTGGCGTTACATCCGGATGAGATCAATCAAGAATCGGGCTACGTTGGGAGCCCCCCGCTGCGTCGGCAAAGCCGGGCCGGCGCGGGCGGCTTGCCGATGGCGCCGCTCACCAGTGGAGGTCCTTAGCATAGCCGAGATCGATCAGCGCCTGGCCATAGCGTTCCTTGAACACTTCGCGCAGCTTTGAGGTGAAGTGTTTCCGCCAGGGGCCGCTCTCGGGGTTCGCCGCAGTCCGGTTGAAATCGAGACCGGCGATGTGCGCGACGCCCAGAAAATCAGCGATGCGCTCCAGATGGCCCTTCGGATCGGCGGAGAAGTCTTCGATCTTGATCGTCATCACGCGCGGGTCGTCAAACGGCGCAAGCACCTGCTCCTCAATGACTTGCCGCGAGATGTTGTTCAGCTCGTGAAGCAGGCCTTCTTCCTCGGGAAGCTCGCGCAGAATGGCTTTATCTTTCACGAGCTGATCCCACACCCACCCGAGCGGTGAGACATCTGGGTGGTCGCCCCGGTGATGGAAATAGTCCGACACCAACACCTGCCGAGGATCGCGAATGATGCGTAGCCCTTTCCAGTCCTCGGTCGCATGCTGTATTTTGGTCAGCGATCTCACGCTTGCGTTGGCGAACCAAACAACATCGCGCCCGTCTTTCCCGAGCCCACCGAAGTCGATGTTGCAGAGGTCCAGCTCGTCCATCCGTGAATAGTGGAAGGGGGGATCGGCGATCTCATATTTGCGTGTGCGTGCGCCTGTGGTCTCCGCGATCATCGAAAAGACCTCGTGCCGGAAGAATCGCGAAGCGCATTTATGGTGGCCGAAGAACACCAGCGTAGCTGGCGCCGAGGGGTGGCGTAGTGCGCCAATCTGCCGTTCGCCCGATGCAATGCGCTCGCGCAACCGTCCGACGCCCACGCGCTCTTTCGCCAGCTCCTTCTTCGCCGCCGCGAGCGTGGTTTGAGCCGCCCGCTCGATTTCCGACTTTAGCTCGGCGAGAAGGGATTGCTGGGCGGCCTTTGCGGCTGCGTTCGCAACGTCGATTTTTTCCTGCGTGTTCTGGGCATGGGCCGCGAGTTCGCCGCGCAGCGCCGCTTCGCGTTGCTCGGCGGCGGCCTTGACTGAAGCCAGCTGTTCGAGGGCCTCGCGCAATGCCGCAGCGCGCTGCTCGCCATCGGCGCGGAGCGCTTCGATGTCGCCACGCAAGCGCGCATCGCCGGCGAGGCGCTGGTCGAGATCGCGCTTGAGCGCAGCAGTGCGCGTATCAACCTCGGCGACGCGCAAACTGAACTCGGTTTTCAGGCCGGCGACATTCGCGTCGAGCGCGCTCTTCTGCCGTGCGATGGCGCCCTCAACCGCCTTGGCGCGCGCGAGCAGGTTGGCCTCAAGCTGGGCGCTCAGCGCGTGCTGGGCGCCGATCAGACTCGCCAGCCGTTTCGTCTCTGCGATGGTCGAGAGCGCGAACGCGTACATGCGCATCGCCACATAAGCGGTCGCGGCCAGCGCGATGAGGAAGGCGCCCGCGCCCAACAGCCAAGGCCGCTCCGCCTCGAAGCCGGGCAGGAAGGCCGCGGCCAGCGGCGCGGCGAGAAGGATCGCGGCGGGAACGGTCAGCGCGCGCCGGCGCCAGGCGCCCGCGATGGCGCGGCGCGACATGCGCAAAAGCGCGAACAGAGGCGGCGAGCGTTTCGCCAGCCATTCGCCGAACGGCGCGTAGAAGGGGCGCGGCGCGGGCGCCTCGTGGAGGCGCGGCGGCGCGGCGGCTTGCGCCGGAGAGACGGGCGGCGGCGCTGCATTGACAGGCGTTTGCGGGCGAACGGGCGGCGGCGTTTCCGGCGTCGCAGACGGCGCTTTGGCTACGGGCGCTTTGGGCACGTTGGCGGGCGCCGTCGCGGGCCGCCGCTTGACGCCCGTCTTAAGCAGGTGGTCGTAATCGACGCGCTCGAAAATCTCCAGCTTGCCGCCGATCGTGGCGTTGTAGATCGTGCGCCCAACGGCCTCGTAAGCGATCTTGGCCTGGCGATAACTCAACCCAACACGCTCAAGCTTCGGATCCTTCCAGGTTTTGCCCGCGCCGAAATAATCTTTGTGAAAATGGTTCGGATCGTCGGTCGTCGAAATGATGAGATCGCCTTTGCGTCCGTGCTCAGCAGGGATCACGTAGTCGAAATCCATGCCGATCAGATAGACTTCGGTAAAGCCCATGAAGAAGGCGAGCTGCAGATTGATGTAGGTGACCGACTGGCCACAATAGAGTACCTTCGACGCATCAGTCGAGAAGCGCGGCACGCAATAATTCGGGCTCGATTTCTCATAGAAACCGCGATTCATGCGGAAAAAGTAGGTGTTCTCCGCCGCAGGGTGCATTTGCTTGTACTGCGTGGGGAAGAATTTGTGGGGCGCTTGGTAGGCGCGAATCTGTTCGATGTTCTCCCGCATCACCGCATCGTCTTCGACGACGAAGAAAGTCGGGCGGAAGCCGGTTTCAGCGGTCTTGTAATAGATCGAGTTGACCGCGAATGTGTATTCGTCCCTCAGCAAAGACAGGTCGTGCTTGTTCAGCGACGGGCCGTTACCGACGATGAAGCAGCGTTTGCCCTTATATTTGTTGTAGAATTTCGCCAGCCGCGCTGTGTCGGGTTCGGGCGCCTCGAACACCTCGCGCTGTGCGTAGCTGTCCAGCCCTTTGAAGGCCGGGGGAAATATTAGCGCTGGATTTGCTGGATTTGCTGCGGTCGACACCTTCGCTACGGCAGGCTCAGCGGTCTTCTTCGGCTCGTCCGCGTAGCATCCATTGACGGTCAAAGGTCGCCCGGAGCTATACAAACTCAAATCTCCAAACGCGGCTCGTCGTTTGGCGGTATTCTCCAGCGTTTTCGAGGGGGGCACGTGCTGGCAGCTCTTATGCACGTCGTCGCCGGGCGTGAGAGCTGGGTCGTGCTTGCATCCAAATTCCTTCCTTAGATGCGCGAAGAGTTCTTTCGCCCTCGGCCGCGCTTGGATGCCGACTGGATGGTACAGGTGAGCGTATGCATAGGGCGCATTGCGCAGCTCCGATGGCGCGCAATGATTCAGGAGCGTCACATCGAGCGCCCGATCTTCACCCCCGTACTCGGTGTATTGCTCAAAGCCCACAAGCTCCATAAACGTATCTCGACGGACGATGACCATGCCGCCGCACAGCGTCGTTGGTTTCGCGAGCTTTTCCGGCGATCGAAGGTGGCGCAGATCGAAATCAGCTGCAATGCGCGCGGCCTCGAAGGGGTCGGTGAAGTAGAGGTTGGTGTTAGGGGACACCGCTTTGTATTTATGGTGGCAGTCAACGATTTCCTGAAGAAAATTGGCGCCCGGGAGAACGTCGGTATCGAGTAGCCCGACCACTTTCGATGTGCAGAAATGGCGGATCGCAACATTGTATCCCCAGCCGCGATTGAAGGGCTGCGGGTTGTACGCAAACTTATGGCGCACGTAGGGGCGCAATCGGTCCTTAACGAGTTTGATCCGCGAGACATCGTCCTGCTCCATCAGCAGAACGTCGAAAAGATCGCCATAGAAGCGGTCGATCCAGTCGAGCAGCACAAGCAGGTTATTTACCCGAGCTGGATCTTTTTCGGGGAACCGCACGCCGACGATAAGCGTGGCCAACTTGTCGTCCTCATTAAGGCCCGCGTCAGCCAACGCACGTTTGCGATCCGCCGCCGTTAGCGGCGCGGGGGTTTCGATCGCTCGACCGGATGGGCGGAAGATTTCGGCGGGAGGCGGGGGCGCCGCCATAACCTTCTCGAACTGCTCCCAGGTTCCTTTCGCGAAGTGCTCGATCTTCGAGTTCTCGCTCAGATTGATGACGTATGCTCGATGTTTGGTGGCAAACTCAGCGCTCTTGCGCCACGCATTGCGATGGGTCTGGGCGCGCGGCAGAGAATAGACGTCTCCGGCGCGCTGATAGCCCTCGAAGAAATAGTTCGGATTGTGCTCCGGCGTGCGCTCGATAATGCGCAGATTTTCGCGGAACTGGGCCAGCGCCTGTTGTCTGTCTGGCACGATGTGCTCGAAGTACGGGAACACCTCGTGGTATCCCAGTTGCTCGTATTCGAGATCGGTCAGCGGCCGCGATTCCGGAAGGTCTTCTACATAATCGCCCTCGATGCCGATGAGATAGATGTTTTTGTAGCCGAGTTCGATCGCCTTGCGAAAGCAGAAGTCGCCGGTGGAGCTGTGCGGCACTAGATGAAAGCGCGGGTGCTGCGAGATGGGCAACGAAAAGTACATCGCGCTGCTCGAGACTGCGGGATCATCGATCAGCGCCTGGAAGTCCGCCTTGTGGCTATGCACCACTTTCGCATCGCACCACGCATAATAGTCCGGCCACCATCCGATCTGACGATAATAGCGATAGGCCGCGCCCATGCCGAACGTGTCGATGGTCGGCGGCAAATTGTGAAAGCCGAAGGCGGCGAGCTTCGCCGTTGATGGGCCGTTGCCGACAATGAGGATCGAGTCGGAGCGGCGGACGGGGACGCTCGCTGCAAACCCATGACTTTGCAAATTCATGTGATCCACCTCCCGTCGGCGCGCTTTTAAACGCCGCCGCGCACTTCATGCCGGCTGCTGAATCCCACTCCTCGGCCCTTGCCGATCATTTTTTTAAGCTCGCGGCGTACTGGCGGAGGCCCTCCTCCACCGGCCCATAGAAAGCGATCCGGCCCTGGTCAATCCAGCACACCCTGTTGCAGAACTCCTTTAAAATGCCGTTGGCGTGGCTCGCCATCACCAATATGCCCGCCGAGCGCATGATCGCGCCGATGCGCGCCTCCGCCTTCTGGCGGAAGTCCTGGTCGCCGACGCCGAAAACCTCGTCCACGAGCAGGATTTCAGGCTCCAGGGCCGTGGCGATGGCGAAGCCGAGCCGCGTGCGCATGCCCGAGGAATAGGTGTAGAGCGGCAGATCGATGAACTCGCCGATGTCGGCGAATTCGATGATGTCGTCCTCGATTTCGGCGATCCTGGCCCGCGACATCCCCAGCGTGCGCGCCGAAAGGAAGATGTTCTCGCGCCCGCTCGCATTGGGATTGACGCCTACGGTGCTGGAAAACAGCGTCGAAAGCCGCCCGCGCACCGTGCAGCGGCCCCGCGTCGGCTCATAAATCTTGGCCAGGACGCGCAGCAGCGTGCTCTTGCCCGCGCCGTTCGCGCCGACGAGGCCGACGCGGTGTCCGGATTCGATCTTGAGATCGATGTCGGAAAGGGCGCGGACGAACGAACCGCCGCGCCCCACATGGATGCGCGAGCCGGCGGGCGGATCGATTTTCGGGCGGAACACCAGCCCGAAGACGCGCCGATCCAGCGGCAAATCGAGATCGACGCCGCTCAGTTCGATCCAGACATCAGGGTTCGCGCTGGCGTGCGCATCGACAACGATCGGCTCCACATACGCCTCGGCTGAATTCGTCATGGGTGCTAGATCCAGAAAATGACCGATCGGCGAAACACGCTCTGTACGATGAAGGCGGCGATCAATCCCGTCAGGCTGATCGACGCGACAACGATCCAGGATGTAACGGACATCGGCAGCCCGAGCAGCGATCCGCGCACGATCTCGAGATAGTAGGAGAACGGATTGAAATAGGAGATGGTCTTGCGGATGCCCTCGTTCGCCTGCCAGATGATCGGCGTCACGAAGAACAGGAAGCGCGTCACGGCGGGAACGAAGAACCCAAAGTCGTGATTGAAGGTGCCGATGAAGCCGAACAGCACGATGAAGGCGTACATCGTCATCAGGATCAGCACCGCGGCGAGCGCCAGGAGCGGCAGGTTTATCGCCACTTCGCCCCCGAAAATCACGATGAGCAGCAGGAGCACGGGCGCGGTCATGCCGGCGCGAAAGACGAGAAAGGTGAGCTTGCGGACGGACAGATGGCTGAGCTGGATCGGAACGTTCTGGATAAGCTGGGCATGCTGGCTGAAATGCCTCGGGCCCTCGGCCATGGCCCCGGAAAGCGGCTCCCAGACCATCATCCCGACGGCGACGTAAAGCGCGTACGAGCCGAGACTATCGCCCAGCTGGGCGTGAAGGATGAGGGTGAGGGAGAGAATCCAGGCGGAGAACTGGATGGTGACCCAGAACGGCCCGATCAGCGAGCGCCGGTAGCCGGTGATGAAGTCATACCAGCCGAGTTCGACCGCGCCGCGCAGCTGGGCGATCCCGCTATAGGTGCTTCGCAAACCTGCAATGGCGGTCATAACGTTCCCTTTGCGGGCGCGGCGCCCCAGCCCCGCGCGCGGCCTCCCGACACTCGGGACTTATGCCCATTTCCGACCAAATCGCCAGCATCCCTCGCAACGGCCCTGCACATCAGCCGGGGCGAAGCGGGCCGCCCCGAGGGGCCAAACGCGCTGGGGCTTTGCCACGGCCTCCGGCTCTAGGAGGGCGATTTTCCCAGGATCGACGTGATCATATCGCCGACATTCTGGAACTCCGTGATCTCTTCTGTGTCGAATTGGATGCCCAGCTCACGTTCCACGGCCAGCACCAGATTGACATTGGCGAGCGAGTCCCAGTCCGGGATGTCTTCCGCGTTCGTCTGCTCCGAGATCACGAGGCCGTCATCGTTGAAGAAATCCCGAAACATCGGCTGAAGCCGGGCAAGCACTTCGTTGCGATTCATTCTGGGCCTTTCCGATTTTCTGCTGGCTAACGCGGGCCGGCGATGACCAGTGTTGTGATTGTCGCCTGCATGCGGCGGGCGCGCTCAAGGGTCATGCCCGTTTGCGGTTCGAACTGCGTCTGTTCGATGCGATAGCCGCAATTTTCGATGAACTCGACCGCTTCCTCGGGGCTTCTCAGCAGGAACAAGTGATCGGAGGCGGGACTGTTGATCGGCACGTTGACGAACAGCCGCCCATCGGGCTTGAGCAGCGACCGGATGATCTCAAGCGCCTCGCGCGGCGTCTCAAGGTGTTCCAACACCTCGCTCAGCACGATGCTGTCATAGCGCTCCTGGCGGCTGTGCGCTTCGAACAAATCCTGGATGCGCAGATTGACCGGCTTCTTGAGGCCCAGCAGGTCGAGCGCGTGCCTGGTCTGGTTGGCGCTCGCTTGCGAGATGTCCCACGCTTCGAGGCTTCGGCAATGCGGCTGCTGGGCCGCCAGAAACAGAAGCAGCCCATGACCGGGGCCGATTTCAAGGTGATCGAACGGCGCGGTGAAACCGCCGAGATGCTTGTCGCGATAGAAGCGGAACGATTCCGTATGATTGGCCCACCAAATCTGCGAGATGAGCAAGCCATTCATATAGTGTTCCATGTACTCGTCGTTCGAGTACACTTCGTCGAGCGCTTGCTGGAACGTCTTCAGCCGGTAGCTGTTGTTGCGCCGGAAATAGATCTCCTCCCTGAGCACCATCTGACAGATCCAGTCATAGTCGCGCTGTATGGTGTCCAGGTTTTCGCCGGCGAGCGTGATGACCCAGCCGGCGAGCTGTTCGGTCATCGCCAGATGATCCGGCGTGCTGTTGTCGACGCGCGCGGTCAGGCCCTTGGCGTATTGCGGCGTCAGTTCGAACTGGCGGTGGTAGAGGCGCGCCAGCGACGGATAGTCCCGCGCGAAATGCTCGTTCCGCATTGTTCAGAACTCCCGCCCCCAACGTGTCGGGCAAGATGAACCCTACCGCAACGGGAGAATCAAGAGCCGGCGGGTCGCACCGGCGCCGCGCGCCTGATAGTCTCGCGCCAAACGGACGGAGTAGGCGGCATGAGCAGTGCGTTCGATCCACGACGCATCTTCCACTGGGGCTATGTGGTCTCCGACATGGATCGGGCGCTGGAGACTTGGCGGGAGCAGGGCAGCCGCATGCTCGTGCCGCCGACAGTCGATCCGATCCAGAATGTGCGCTGCTGCCTGCTGATCTACCGCTCGAGCGTGCCGATCGAGCTGGTCGCGCCGATGCCGGAGGGGCCGAGCCCGCTCTCGTCCCGCCTGCGGCGCGGCGGAGGGCTCGATCATGTCTGCCTCTTTACCGACGATCTGGAGGCCGAGCTTGCCTCCTTTCGCGATGAAGGAAAGGTGGTCGTGCCGCCGACCTATGGCGCGGTGTTTGACCGGACGCTGGCCTTCGTCGCCACGCGTGGCGGGCTGTTGGTGGAGCTGATGACAAGGGCGGCGGCAGGGCGCGCATCGCCCGATCCTCTAGACGCATTTTTTTCGCTGCGCGAATGAACGTGGTCAGCGAACCAAATCCAGCGGCCTTGCGTATTGTGGCGCGGTCAGTGCGGCGGCGTCTGCGCGCTGTGCTAAACGCCGGGCGCTGGTTGTTGCGTGCGCCGCGAGCGTTGCTTAAAGGTCCGCGCAGGCGCGCCGCTTCTAGGTTTGGCGGAGGGGGTATGAGTGTTCAGGGGGAGATTGAGGCAAGCCAGCAGCAGCGGGTGTTCCGCTGGCTGAATTTCGGCTCCTGCACAATGCGCTACGCGTTCGACACGCCCGAATTCGCCAAGGGATCGTTTCATGGCCTGCCGCTCCAGGTGAGCAAGGTATGGCGCCGCGAGATCGGCGCGCTCATGAGCGACTGGGAGGTGGCGTCCGGTTTCAGCGCCGACTTGCCGCCGTCGCAGTTTTCCGAGGCTTGGCTTTCATCCAAGGCGATCTTCCAAAACGCCGACGTCGTGCTTGTCGATCTGGCGCTCGACATTTTTCGGGACCAGTCGCTGCGCTTTGCAAGGCCGGGCGAAACCGATTTCGTCCGGTACAAAGGCGTCATCAGTAATTTCCCGGAGGAATTGCCGGAATCGCTCGAAGCCGAGGTGGGCGTTTTTCCCTGCTCGGCGGCAAGCGCCGTCGCGGCGTGGGAACGCTTCGGCCGTGAAGTGGCGACGCCGACGGTGTTCGTCACCTACGAAAAGGCGGATCATATTACGCCCGGCTACGGCGAAGCGTACCGAAAGAGAGTGCTCGACTATCAGGACGCAGTCTGCGCGTTGGCGCCGCAGTTTCCGCACTGGCTTGTCATCGATATGGACGAGCTGTTCGCGCCGTATGGCCACGATTGCTACATCGATCGTCACCACCCGACGGAGCTGGGTTGGAAGGTCTTGCGCGAGGAGACGCCGCGCCTGATCCTGGAAAAGGGGCTGATACGGCCCAATCCTGGCGGCGCCCCGCTGCCGATCGGCACCAAATACATCCCTGAGCGATGCGATTTTGACGTGCTCGATCTGAAGCACATGAAGTTGCTTTCAGAACTCGATGTGCCGGCCTGCGCGGTCGGGCCGAGTCGGCTCACGAGGACGGCGAAGGCCGCGTTTCACCCCAAGCCGCTCGACAGCTACACGTCGTTCGGCGCGTTCAAGGATAAACAGCCAAGCCTCATCATCGTCCTGAAATGGGATCAGCCAATCAAGCTTCCGCTCTGGATTTCGGGCCTCATGAAGCAGCATCCCGGCGCGGTGATCGAAATGCCGTGCCTTTGGAAGGGGCGCGAAAAGTTCTTGGTGAGCGAGGATGAGCTTGCGCTGCGCCAGCAGCTTAAGCGGTTCGGCGCGGAGAATGGCCAGGCGGACATAGATTGCTCGGTCGTCCCACCGGCGCGATTCATGTACGTTGCGCGCTGCCTGCTCAAAACTCATCGCGTGAGCGCGGGCTCAGTCGTGCTTCGGCCTGCCGTCGGCGCTTCATCCGGCGCAAAACCGCTGCCCGAGCCGATCGCGGCCGCGCTGGCGAGCAGCGATCTTGCTCCGGTGTTCTGCCCGCATTCCTGAGAGCCGCTAAGATGCCCGCGCTAACGCTTCATCTCACTGCGGACACCACCGTCGATAACCTCGCGGGGTTCTTGAAGCGCGCATCCGGCGCGGCGATCGAATGTTCGGTGGCGCCGTACAATCAAGCGGCGCAAACCCTGATGGGCGCGCCGCAAGCTTCGCAGCTGCTCCTTTGGACGACGCCCGATCAGCAATTGAGGTCCTTTCGCCGCCTCCTGAACTTCGAAGCCGTACCGCCGGAGGATATTTACGCGGAGGTCGACGGCTTCGCCGCCATGGTGCGCGCGGCGGCGGCGAAATATGCGAACGTCTTTTTCATGAGCTGGACGTTCCCGCCGGATCGGCGCTGGCCGCTCGGCCTGGCGAGCAAGCCGGGATTCGGCGCCGCGGACATCCTCGCCCGCGCCAATCTGCGCCTCGTCGATGCGCTCGCCGATGCGCCGAATGTGCATATCATCGATCTTGGCCTGCTCCAGGCCGGTTTTCCCAAAGCGCTGCACGATGCGCGCCTCAACATTATCGGGCGCATGCGCTTCACGCCTGATTTCCTGAAATATGTGGCCGAGCAGATCCATCCGGTGATCGAGGCCTCGATCAAGCCCAGCAAGAAGATCGTCATCTGCGATCTGGACAACACGCTCTGGGGCGGCGTGGTCGGCGACGATGGCGTCGAGGGCCTGCGGCTCGGCGGCAACGATCCGGTCGGGGAGGCGCACCTTAAGCTCCAGCAGGAACTCAAGGCGCTGAACAATCGCGGCATCCTGCTCGCCATTTCGAGCAAGAACAGCCCTGAGATCGCGTTCGAAGCGTTCCGCACGCATCCGAACATGCTGCTGAAGGAAGCGGATTTCTCCGCGCGCCGCATCAATTGGGACGATAAGGCGGCGAACATCCTGTCGCTGCTGGAGGAACTGAACCTTTTGCCCTCGGCCGCGGTGTTTCTCGACGATAACCCGACCGAGCGCAGCCGCATCCGCGACGCCATCCCCGATTTGCTCGTGCCGGAATTGCCGAAAGACGTCGCGCTCTGGCCGGGCCTCGTCGGCGGCCTTGGCGGCTTCGAGACGCTGACGCTCAGCCGGGAGGACGTGGACCGCGCCGCGAACTATCGCAGCGAGAGCGAGCGCCGCGAGTCGATGACCTTGCACGCCGATCTCGGCGAATGGCTCCGTTCCTTGGACATCGTGCTCACCGCGCGTGCATTGCGCGGCATGGATCTCGCCCGCACCGTTCAGCTGCTGAACAAGACCAACCAGTTCAACCTGCACACACGGCGCATGAGCGAAAGCGAGTTTGCCGATTGGTGCGCGGGCGAAGATCGGCGCTGCTATACGTTTTCCGTCGCGGATCGGTTTGGCGATTCCGGGCTGACGGGGCTCGTCACCGTCGAGAAGGAGGATGGCGGCTGGCGCGTGGTCGATTACGTGATGAGCTGCCGGGTCATGGGCAAGGGCGTCGAGGATGCGATCATCGCCGAGACTATCAGCCGTACAGGCGCGGTCGGCGCGCTCCGCATCGGCGCCACCCCGACAGCCAAGAACGGCCCGGCGCGTGAGTTCGTGAGCCGTATCGCCCCGCAGGGCGTCGTGCCGGCGAGCTTCGTTCGCCCCGAACATATCAAGGTGGTTTCAGAGCCGGACGGCGGCGCGGGCGGGCCCGGATAGGGGCCCCGGCCGTGGTTGTTCGGGCGGCGGGGGGCGTGTATGGAACGGTATGAAAATCTCCATCGTTATCCGCTCGTACAACGAGGATGAGCATATCGAGCGGCTGCTCCTGGGCATTCGGGCCCAGCGGCTGCAGCCGCACGAGGTGATCCTTGTGGATTCCGGCTCGACGGATCGGACGGTCGAGATCGCGCGCCGCTATGTCGACAAGGTAGTCGCTATCGATAAGGCCGAATTCACCTTCGGCCGTGCGCTCAATCGCGGTGTGGCGGCGGCAAGCGGGGATATCTGCGTGTTCCCGAGCGCGCACGTCTATCCGCTTTACGATACCTGGCTTGAGAAATTGGCCGCGCCCTTCGCCGATCCGCGCACCGTGCTTTCTTATGGGCGCCAAAGCGGAAACCATCTCAACAAATTCTCGGAGCACCGGATTTTCGCGCGCTGGTTTCCGGCGGAATCGGTGTTCCCGCAGCAGGGCTATTTCTGCAACAACGCCAATTGCGCGATCCGGCGCGCGGTGTGGGAAACGCTGCCTTACGACGAAACGCTGACCGGGCTTGAAGATCTGGCCTGGGCCAAGGCGGCGCAGGCCGCGGGCGGGCTCATCGCCTATGCGGCCGAGGCCGAGATCGTGCACGTGCACGACGAAACCTGGGCCCAGGTGCGCAACCGCTATCGCCGCGAGGCCATCGCCATGCGCCGCATCGATGAGCACGCGCGCTTCACGCTGTTTGATCTGGCCTGGCTCATGCCCGCCAACATCGTCGCCGATCTGGGCGCGGCGTTGCGGCGCGGGGTGTTCTTCAAGGAATTCGGCTCGATCGTGCAATTCCGCTTCAATCAATTGGTCGGCACCTACAAAGGCTATAACGATCCGCCCGAGGTGTCGGCGCGGCTGCGCGCGCGCTTTTACTATCCCACGCGCCCGCATGAGCAGGATTTGGCCGCGGACGAGCAGAGCCGCCATCGCATCGATTATGACGCGCTGAAGGCCAAGCAAGAAGGCGCGGCGCGCGTGGTGCGGATCGTGGGCGACAAACGATGAGCAAACCCTATCGGCTGACGGCGCTGATGCCGATGCGGCACAGTTCCGAGCGGGTGAAGGGGAAGAATTATCGCCCCTTCGGCGATGGGCGGCCTCTCTTCCATCACATGCTGCAAACCATGCTCGAATGTCCGCTGATCGACGCCATCGTGATCGACACGGATTCGCCCATCGTAAAGGAGCAATGCGCCGCGCAATTCCCCGGCGTGATCGTGCTGGATCGGCCCGAGCATCTGCGCGATGGCGCCACGCCGATGAACGACGTGCTGCTGCACGACGTTTCGCAAGTGCCATCGGAATTCTATCTGCAAACCCATTCCACCAATCCGCTGCTTTCCGCGCAAACGCTGTCGCGCGCGGCGGAGACCTTCTTCGCCAATTATCCGGTCTATGACTCGCTCTTCTCCGTCACGCGCGTGCAGGTGCGGTTCTGGGATCAATTGGCGCGCGCGGTGAACCACAATCCCAACATCCTGCTGCGCACGCAGGATTTGCCGCCGCTTTATGAGGAAAATTCGTGCTTCTATTTCTTCGAGGGCGCGGCGCTCAAGGCGCGGCACAACCGCATCGGCCTGCGCCCTTATATGTTCGAGATCGAGCGGCGCGAAGCGCAGGATATCGACGAGGAGATCGATTTCGAGATCGCGGATATGATGTATCAGCGCCTCAATGCGGGCGGCGCCCGTGGCTAAGGCGCTGTTGACCTGCCGGCACCTGCAAAAGCATTTCCCGGCGTTCAAGCCGCAATATGATGCGCTGGGCGTGGAAGCGCGCGTGCCGGGCTTCGAGGGCCAGCAGCTCGATACGGCGGCGATGCGCGCGCTGATCGCCGATGTGGACGCTGTGATCGCCGGCGACGACGCGATCGACGCGAGCGTGATCGAAGCCGGCAAGGCGGGGCGCCTCAAGGCGATCATCAAATGGGGCGTCGGCACCGACAGCATCGATAAAGCCGCCGCCGCGCGGCTCGGCGTGCCTGTGTTCAACACGCCCGGCGTATTCGCCGACGAGGTGGCCGATCTCGCCATGGCGCTGCTGCTCGGCGTCGTGCGCCGCACGCATCTGATGAACAGCGCCATCCGCGCCGGCGCGTGGACGCGCCTGGAAGGGCGCACGCTGGCCGGCAAAACCGCGGGCGTCATCGGGTTGGGCTCGATCGGGCAGGGCATCGCGCGGCGCGTGCAGGCGTTCGGCATGCGCGCCATCGGCTATGATGTGCGTGCGCTGGCGGCGGGCGAAGCCCCCGGCGTGCGCCAGGCGCCGCTCGATGCGGTGCTGCGCGAAAGCGATGCGGTCCTGCTGGCCTGCAACCTCACGGCGGAAAACCGCCATATGCTGAACGAGGCTGCGCTCGCGGCGATGAAGCCGGGCGTGGTGATCGTCAATGTCTCGCGCGGGCCGCTGATTGACGAAGCGGCGTTGGCCGCGGCGCTGGCTTCCGGCGCGGTGGCGGGCGCGGGGCTCGACGTGTTCGAGGCCGAGCCTTTGCCGGCCGACAGCCCGCTGCGGGCGTTCGATCAGTGCGTGTTCACCGCGCACGCGGGCTCCAGCACCGAGGAGGCGATCGCGCGCATCAACCAGATGACGAGCGACATTCTCTTCCACGTGCTCGGCAAGAAACCCGACCTCGGCTTCACGCCCAATCGCGTGGCCTGAGATGAGTTTCGCGCACTATCCCAGCCTGCAGGGGCGCGGCGTGCTGATCACGGGCGGCGCTTCCGGCATCGGCGCGGCGATGGCGCGCGCGTTTCACGCGCAGGGCGCGCGGGTGGCGGTGCTCGACTGGGATGCGGAAGCCGGCGCGGCCCTGGCGCAAGCGTTGCCGGGGCTGATCTTCGCGCATTGCGACGTCACCGATACGCCCGCGCTGCAAGCCGCGATCAGCGAAAGCATCGTGCAGCTCGGCGGGCTTTCGGCGCTCATCAACAACGCCGCCGACGATAGCCGCCATAGCTTCACGGACTTGACGCCCGAAGCGTGGGATCGCTGCATCGCCGTCAATCTCAAGCATTATCTGTTCGCCGCCCAAGCCGCCGCGCCCGCCATCGCGGCGGGCGGCGGGGGCTCGATCATCTGCCTGGGCTCGATTGCGTGGCTCAACAACACCACCGGCATGATCGGCTACACCACCGCCAAGGCCGGCGTACACGGCATGGTGCGCACGCTGGCGCGCCAGCTTGGCCCGCAAAACATCCGCGTCAACGCGCTCTTGCCCGGCTGGACCATGACCGAGCGCCAGCGCGCGCTCTGGGTGGACGCCGCCGCCGAGCGCGAAATCGACGCCGCGCAATGTCTGCCGGGGCGCGTGGCGCCGGAGGACGTGGCGCGCATGGCGCTTTTCCTGGCCGCCGACGATTCCGCGATGTGCACCCAGCAGAGTTTCGTTGTGGACGGCGGCTGGATTTAGCGCGCCTCTCCCCCTCCCCTCAAAGGGGAGGGGGCGCTGCTTGCGGCGGCGTGTTTTCATACGAAACGATCACGCCTCAGCTCCAGCTCGTATCCTTCATCCACGCATGCTCGCGGCGGATGAACAGGATGTCGCACTGGCCCATCGCCCCATCGGCCGGCCGGCGCAGAAAATCCACGAATTCGTACGGCGCAAACCCGGCGTCGGCCATGAAGGCGATGCTCTGATCCAGGCGCTGCATATCGGCGCAGAAGGGGTAGAAGGCGCATTCCATCAGGATGAAATCGCACGCCTCCAGCGTGCGCCGCCCGCCCTTGATGACGCGCTGTTCAAAGCCCTGCACGTCGATCTTCACGAGCTGCGGCGGCGCGATGGCGCCTTCTTGCAGCAGGGAATCGAGCGTGCGCACCGGCGCTGTTTGCGTTGAGGCGCCTTTGTAGGCGAAGCTGGAGGCCCACAAATCCTCCGTCACGCCCAGCGATAATTCGCCATCCGCATCGCCAACGCCGAGCGCGTGGTGGGTGATGCGGCCGCGATAGCGCTGCTTCAGCTCCTTCATCGCCGCGCGCCGCTGCTCTAGCGGCTCGAAGCAATGGAAATGCGCCTCTGGCCAGAGCGGGGCGGCAAGCTCGGTCCAGGCGCCGTTCGAGGCGCCGATGTCGAACACGATGCGCGGGCTGAACCCGCGCGCGGCCAAGCCTTCAAGCGCCGTTTGCATGCCGAACAGCGGCGCGGGCGGCGGCGCTTCCGGTGCGAGAAGCCGCTTGAGCCGGGCGAGCGCGCGCCTCATCGGTGCCACACGCGGCCGCGGATTTGTTTGGAGGCCCAATTCCAATTGTAGGCGTTGATCGCCTCGCGCCCGTGCAGCAGGTAAAGCGGCGCAAGGCCCGCCGCCAGCGCGGCCTGCTTCAGCGGCGGCAGCGCGCGGAACGGCGCATCGTAAAAGCCGTTCATGTCGTACACATTGAAGATGAAGCGATACGCCCGCGCCAGCGCTGGGCCGTTCTTGGCGTAGGTGCGCGTCACGCGCTCCATCTCGTCGATCACGCGCCGGCCGCCGCGCGAGGTGAGGTTGTCGTCGGTGAAATAATAGGTGGAGAACACCTGATCCACCGCCGCGAAACGCGCGCCGCTGGCGTTGAGGCGGTTCCACCATTCCCAATCCAGCGCCAGGAAATAGCTGTCGTCGAATGCCCCGGCGCGGCGGTGCGCGCTGGCGCGCCAGAATGTGCTGGGCTGCTCGATGCCATTGCGCATCGCCATGAGGCTGAGGAAATCCGCGGGCGGGGTGGTGATGGCTTCCGTGCCGTCGGCGAACACGCGCCGGCAGCCGCCGGTGAGCACGTCGATCTCCGGGTGCGCATCGAAATAGGCGCCGGCGAACGCCAAGGCGCCGGGCGCCAGCGCATCGTCGGCATTGATGAAGCAGAAAATCTCGCCGCCGGCCTGGGCGAAGCCTTTGTTGAGCGCGTCGGCGATGTTTTTATCCTTGCCGGAAATCACGCGCGTGACGATGTCGCCATAGCGTTCGACGATGGCGAGCGTATCGTCCTTGCTGGCGCCGTCGAGGATCAGATATTCGAGGTTCGCATAGTCCTGCGCGCGCACGGACTCGAGCGTGCGCGCAATGGTGGCGCCCGCGTTCAGGCATGGCGTGACGAGCGTGATAGGAGGGGCGGTCAAGGCGCGCTTTTTTCCAGGTCGCGGTAGGCGCGCGCCGCGGCCAGATGGTAGCGCGCGCGCGCATAGGCGTAGCGCGCCGAGTGCTTGAGGTCGCGCACGCCCGTGGCCAGCGCCACCATCGCCGCGCGCGCGGGCGTGCGATAATAGGGCGGCGCGGGCGCGGGCCCGCGCAGCAAATTCTCCAGCACCGCATGGCTGCGCCCATAGCCCTCCATCAGGCGCACGAGGTTGGAAAATTCAAAGCGCGCGGGATCGACGTGATGCTCCAGGCGCAGGCGCGGATTGTAGGCGGTGGCGCGCCCGACGCGGAAGGCGCTGTGCATCAGCAGCGAGTCCTCGCAGGAGGCGAAGCTGCCCGGCGCGCGGCCCAGCGCGGCGGCATTGGCGTTGGCGCGCACGAAGGCGGCGAAATCCTCAAGCACCGCGCGGGCGACAAAGGCGCCGGCGGCCGGCGGCTCCCACGTTTCCCATTTTTCGGAAACGCCTTTCATTACCGCCTCGCCCGCATTGCGCACCGCGAGATAGGGCAGGAAGGGCGCGACCCCGTCAGGCACGCGCGTCTCCGCCGGCAGCGCCAGCTTGCCGCCGAACGCGGCGACCTCCGGATGCGCGGCGATGAAGGAAAGGCCCTCGGCGACGTAGTCGGGCGCCAGGATGTTGTCGTCATCGACGCACAGCATCCAAGTGCTTGCCGTCGCGGCGATCGCGCAAAGGCGCGCATGGATAAGCCCCGGCGTTTCCTCACGCACGATGCGCGCCGCGATCCCGCGCGCGTGGAGCGGCGCCAGCACCGCCGCATCCAGCGCCGGCGTGGAGGCATTGTCCACGATCAGCACGTCGAACCCGGCATTGGTCTGCGCCGCGATCGCCTCCAGCACGCGCGCGAACAGCGCGGGCTTGGGATTGTAGGTGCAGATGCAGATGCTCAGCACGCGGGGCGCTCTCTCAAGGCTCGGGGGCCTAGCGTTTAGCCTCCAATGCCCCCACGCGGCAACCAGCGGGTGCGCTTGACAGCGGCCGCCGCGGGCGCCCATGCCGGTCGGGCCATGAGCCTTCGCTTTTCGATCCTGACGCCGACGCTCAATCGCCGCGCGCTGCTTGGCGAGGCGCTGGAAAGCGTCGCCGCGCAGCGCTGGCCGGCCGTGCAGCACATCGTCGCCGATGGGGGCTCAAGCGATGGAACGCTTGAATGGCTGGCCGGCCAGGGCGGCGTTCAGGTGCTGGAGGGGCCGGATGCGGGCATCTATGACGGGCTGAACAAAGCGGCGGCGGCGGCCGAGGGCGATATTGTCGGCTGGCTCAATTCGGATGATTCTTATGCGCCGAGCGCGTTCGCGGCTGTAGCCGAAGCGTTCGCCCGCGATACGTCGCTGGCGGCGGTGTGCGGGGCGGCGCGGATCGAAAGCGGGGGACGGGTCGAGCGCCACTATCCCGGCCGCGACATCGCCGATCTCAGCCCTGGCGCGCTGCTGATCGGGCCGACCTTGCCGAACGCCTGGTTTTTCCGGCGCGACGTGTTTCGCGCGGTCGGGCCGTTTTCGGCGGCGCTGCGCTTTGCGGCGGATAGCGATTTCATGATGCGCTTCGCGCGTTTGGGCGCGGCGCATGGGCATGTGGACGACCTGGTCTATCGCTATCGCCGCCACGAAGGTTCCGCCACAATCGCGGCGCGCGCATCAGCGCCGCTGCGCGAAGATATGCTTGCGCTGGCTTTGATGTGGCGCGAGGACGCCGGCGCGCGCGCCACGGCGCGCGCGCTTGAGGGGCGCTGTCGGGCGGTCCTGGCGCTCGATGCGCTGCGCCGCGGGCGTATCGGCGCCGCCGCGGCGCACGCCGCGCACGCGCCCGCGATATTCAGCGGCGTATTGGATTTGGCGCATCGGCGCCTCGATCCTGTGCTGCGCCGTCGGCGCGAAGGAGAAGCCGCTTAGACGTCCCGCTTGGCGTGCAGGTCGAACCAGCCTTGTTTCACCGCGTCGTAATCGCCTTTCGCGCGCGCGGCCGCGTGGCCGCCGACGATCCCACGCATGGCCTCCACCGGCAGCCATTCTCCCGGCGCGTCATCGCCGAAGGCGCCGCTTGCGCCATAGGGGAAGGCGTGCGCGATCGTGCGCCCTTCGCGCGCGGGAATAGGGCAGACCTGCGCCGGCACGTCGGCCTGGTTGATGAATTTGAAGCCGGTGTAGCCGAAACTCACCAGCAATTCGAACAAGGGCGGATCGCCGTTTTCGAATGACACGTAGCGTGGCTTCACCGGGCATTCGCTCAAGCCGCGCACGGCCGCGCCGTCCAATCCCTCGATGTCGATCTTGAGATAATAGGGAACGCCGAATTTGCGCACGATGTCGGCGATGGTGACCATTTCGACGCTCACGGCCGCGGTCGGCATGCCGCGCGAGGCGGTGGCGGGCTTGAACGAACTCCATTCCGAAAGCTCGAGATTGACGTGAAACTCCGCCTGCCCGCGTGTTTCGCCGACGCCCACATTGAGCAGCGTGAGCTGGCGTTCCCGCAATTGGCGCGCGAAGCGCTTTTCGCCGGCGGCCGCCAGCATCGGGTTGGCTTCGACGGCGACGACGTCAAATCCCTTGCGCAAGTAGTAATCCGAATCCTGGCCGACATGCATGCCGATGTCGAAAATGAGGTTTGGGTTCAGCGCGCCGGTCGCATCCGGCAAGCCGTCGAGCGTGCGCACGATACGGCGTGAGCGCTTGGCGGCCGCGGCGCGAAGGCTTTCAGCGGTTGGCGCGGGCGGGGCGGGGCGCTCGCGTAAGCGCCGCCACAGCTTCTTCGCCGCGGGCGGCGCAAATCTTTTCAAGTTCATGATGCTTTTTTCGGCCGGCGTTTTTCGCAACGATAGGGCGCCGCCCGGTTTCCGACAATCTCCGAGAAGCGAAGCGCCGCCGCGGCGAGGGCTGCGTGATGTTGGCGGCCGGGAGGGCGCGGTGACTTCAGTGGCGATTATCGGCCCCGGGGCCATAGGCGGGGCGAAGCCGCCTAGACGTCCCGTTTGGCGTGCAGATCAAACCAGCGTCACGGCGTCGTAATCGCCCTTCGCGCGTCTCCCCGCCGCGCCGTTTGCATCACACGCAAGATCGGACGCGCGATTCACTCATCAAAATTGATGGCGACCGGAACGCGAGAAAGCAGATTGGCGACGCTTCGCGCGGAAGCGATATGAGGAAAGAACCTCCTACGCGTAAGCTCCCACGCAGCGCTGGGAAAACGACGCAGAATCGCCCTTCGGTTTCGAGCGGCTGGCCTCAGGCGGCGGAGGCCGGCGCGCTGACGGCGTCCTCGTCCTCACCTTTCGCGTTTGTAAGCAGGGCGGGCGCGGTGAGCACGTAGACGCAGCCGCTCTCCTGGCTCGTCACCTCGATGCCGCCGCCCATCAGCTCGATCAGCTTGCGCGTGACGGCGAGCCCGAGCCGGGCGCCGGAGAGGCGTTCGTCGTCCTCGCGCAGGAACGGTTCGAACAGGCCTTCGATCTGGGCCGGGGTCAGCCGCGGCCCTGAATCGTGCACCGTGAAGCGCAGCGTGTCGCCGTCGCTGCGGCGGATGCGCTGGCCGCGCAGTGCGAAGGCGCCGCCGCGCGAGCGCCGGCCGGCGTGCGCCAGCACGTTCACGAGGCATTGCCGCAGACGGTTTTGATCCGTGTAGGCCTGGCCGAGATTGGACGGCGCATGGACGACGAGGTCGGCGCCGTTCGCCTTGGCGCTCGCGCGCACCGCCGCCGCCGCTTCGCGGAAGACCTCCTCCACCTCGAAGCTCTCGGGCGCGAGTTCGAGCCCGCCGGCTTCGATCCGGGAGAGATCGAGCAGCTCGCTCAGCAGCGAAAGCATGCTGCGCGCGGCGCCGGTGATGCGCTGCAGGTCCGGACGGGCGCCGGTGTCGCCGCGGTCGGCGAGTTCTTCGTCGACGAGGTCGGCGTAGCCGATCACGTCGTTCAGCGGCGTGCGCAGCTCGTAGCTGATATTGGCCAGGAAGTTCGACTTCATCCGGTTGGCGGCGTCGGCTGCGGCGGTCTGCAGCAAGGCTTCGCGCATGCGCGCATCGGCGACGCCGAGCCGGCGCGCGAGTTCGTTGTAGGCGGCAGTGAGGCTGGCGATCTCATCGTTCGCCGGATCGGGCGGCAGCGGCGCCATGGCGTTGCGTTGGAGCCGGAAGTGGCGCTCGATGCGCTCGACCCGGTCGATCACGACGCGGCGCAGCAGCAGCCACACCCCGCACAGTCCGGCGCCGATGACGATCGCCGCCAGCGCAAGGGCCGCCCCCAGCGTCTGCTCGCCCGCCGCCGAGACCAGACGGCTGGAGCGGGCGATGACCGCGCCGACGACATCGCCGTTCGGCGCAAGCAGGGGAATGGAGGATTGCAGCGCATCGTGCGTGACGACGATCGAGCCGGGCGGCTCGTCGCGGTCGCGTCCCTGCCGCGCGAACTCCAGTTCGAGCTGGGTCTGTCGCGACAAGGCCCCGGCGGCCAGCCGGCGGCCGAAGACGACATAGCCGCGCCGGGGGGCCGAGCCGTCGGTGGTCGTCGCGCGCATGGCGACGAACAGCACCGGCCCCATCGTCTCGCTCCACAGCGCGCCGCGTACGACGTCCTGATCCGGTTGCTGGCGCAGCTGGTTATGGATGCGCGCGCGCAGCACCAGGAGCGCCTCGGCGGGGCCTTGGGCGGTCCATTGCCGCGACCAGAGCGTGCGGCCATCGTCGGCGTAGAAGATCGCCAGATCCGCGCCGTAGTCCGCGAGCCAGTCCGGATTGGCGATGTTGTCGCGGATGTAGGTCGGATGGGGGCCGCTGACGAAGCGGTAGGTCTCGTCCCACACGGCGTAGTCCGCCGCGCGCGTGTACAAGTCGTCGCTGATCGCCTCGATATTGGCCTGGACGCGCGCCCGATCGAGTTCGTGTGCGGCGATGTCCTGGCGCTCGAAGCTCGGCTGAACCGTCACCTCCAAAATCACCCAGGCGCCAGCCAAAACGGCGGCGAATACGGCCAGGAGGACCGCGCCGATTTTTCGGGTGATGGACATAACCCCGCAGAGTTAGCGCACTATGCTTAAAAGACCGCTGGAGGACGTGGTTAAGGCGCGCTTAGTGGCAGAGCTTTCCGCGCAATAAAAAACGGCGCGCCCGGGGGAGGGAGGGCGCGCCGTTGCTCTTAGGGGGCTCTGCAATCTCGGGGAGGGGATCGAGAGCAAAATGCCCGCCGCGCGGCTGGGGGGAGGGGGAAAGCGCCGCGCGGCGGGCGGAAGCGGAAGTTAGGCCGCTTCTGTCTCGTCATTGGCCGCGGCCTCGACCACTTTGGCCGTCTTGGGCGCGGCGTCGCCGATTTCGATCTTGCGCGGCTTCAGCGTCTCCGGAAGCTCGCGGACGAGATCGATCGTCAGCAGTCCATTCTCCAGCTTGGCGCCCGCGACGCGGACGTGATCGGCAAGCCCGAAGCGGCGCTCGAAGCTGCGCTCGGCAATGCCGCGATGGAGGAAATTGCGTTGTTCGGCCGGCTTGCGCTGGCCGGTGACGACCAGCGAGTTCTGCTTGAACTCAATGGTGAGGTCGTCCTGGGTGAAGCCCGCGACCGCGAGTTCGATGCGGAACTCGTCATCGCCGACCTGCTCGATATTGAAGGGCGGATAGCCAGGCGCGGCGTCCAGGCGCGCAGCTTGGTCCATCAGGTTCGCGATGCGGTCGAAGCCGACCAGGGTGCGGTAGAGCGGGTTGAGTTCAGTCGAAGCCATGTTTCTGTCCTTCCTTGTAAGCGACATACTGGCGCTCCCTCGCGGGAGCTGAATTGCCGGCTTTCCGTCCCCGAAGGCGGCGGGCGTCCCGGCTGGGCGGCCTCGGATGAGCGCCGCACGCTAGCGATGTGGGGAGCCCCCGGCGGTGTTCAAGCCCGCCGTTTTGACAATGTTAGCCCTTCCCGCTTAGCCCTCGCCCATGCCGCTCCTGAACCGCCGCCAGGCCGCTCTAGCGTTCGCCGCGACCCTCGCCGCCTGCGGGCGGGGCGGGGGCGGCGCGGACGCTCCGCCGCGCGGATCGCTGGCGTGGGCGATCGCCGGGCCCTGGCGCATCGAGCCCGAGCGCGACGCCTGGCGCCATCCGCTGCAGACGCTGCTGTTCTGGGGCCTCGAAGGCGGCATGAGCGTGCTCGAAGTGCTGCCGGGGCGCGGCTGGTACACCGCGATCCTCGCGCCCTATCTCGCCGCCAACGGCGGACGCCTGATCTGCGCAAGCTTCGATCCGCGCAGCCCCTCGCTGGCGCAGCGCGAGACGCTGGCGGCGTGGGAGGCGCGGTTTCAGCGCGATCCCGACCTGTTCGGCGAGATCGAAACCACGGTGGTGCGTCCCGGCGCGCCGCTTGCGCCGCCGAACAGCGTCGATCTCGTGATCCTGGCCAACAACGTCCACACGCTGATGGCCGAGGGCGCCGCCGAAATCGTGTTCCGCGAAATCGCCAGCGCGCTGAAGCCGGGCGGCGCGTTCGGCGTCGAGCAGCATCGCGCGTCGTCGACCGGGCTGCAGGACCCGCTCGCCGGCGCGGGCTATGTGCAGGAAGCGTACGTGAAAGCGCTGGCGCAGGAAGCGGGGCTCGACTTCGTCGCCGCCAGCGACATCAACGCAAACCCGCGCGACACCCGCGATCATCCGTTCGGCGTCTGGACGCTGCCGCCGACGCTGCGCACCTCGCCGCTGGGCCGGCCCGACGATCCCGACTTCAACAGCGCGCCGTTCCGGGCGATCGGCGAAAGCGACCGGATGACGCTCAAGTTCCGCAAGCCCGGCGCCCCTGCCGCGACGGCGCCGTCGGACACGCCCGATTTGCGGCGCTGACGCCGCCGTCACCCTTGCGGCCCGGCGCGCCCTGGTGTGTAAGGGGCCGAGGCCAAAGCCGGAGGAAAGCATGACCTACGATGAAATCCTGAACCGCTTCCAGAGCGCCAGCGTCACGGTGCCGGGCAAGAAGGTGAAGTTCGACTTCGGCGACGTCGGCAAGATCTTTCTCGATGGCGGCGCCGGCAGCGTCTCGACCGAGGACGCCGCCGCCGACACCACGATCAAGGTGAAGCTCGAAGATTTCGTCGCCATGGCGCAAGGCGCGCTCGATCCGACCGCGGCGTTCATGCAAGGCAAGCTGCGCGTCGAAGGCGACATGGGCGTCGCCATGCAGTTGCAAGGCGTGATGGCGAAGCTGCGCGGCTGACAGCGGCGGCGAGGGGGTTCATGGCGTTCGTCCGCGTCCCAGGCAACGACATACCCGAGGGCGCGGAAGAGCATTGGCTCGAAGGCCGCGGCGGCGTGAAGGTGCGGGTGATGACCGCGCCGGCGATCGGCGCGCCCCGCGGCTCCGTCATCATCGCCCCCGGCCGCACCGAATTCATCGAAAAGTACTTCGAAGCGACCCGCGAGCTGCAGGCTCGCGGGTTCGCCGTTTTCTGCATCGACTGGCGCGGGCAGGGCTTGTCCGGCCGCGAAGTCGAGAACGGCCTCAAGGGCCACTTCGCCAGCTTCGACGATCCGGTGAACGATCTGTCCACGGCGCTGAAGCTGCTGGCGTCGAAACTGCCGCGTCCCTATATCGGCCTCGCCCATTCAATGGGCGGCGCCATCATGCTGCGCGCCTTGCAGACGCGCCGCATCGAACTCGACGGCGCGGCGTTCTCCGCGCCGATGTGGGGCATCCAGGGCCTCACCGACATGGCCAAGAAGTACGTGCGCTTCATGACCTCGCTCGGCGCCGGCGGCCAGTTCGCACCCAGCGTCGAGAAGAAGTGGAAGCGCGAGAACTTCAAGAAGAACCCGGTCACGCACGACAAGGAGCGCCACGCGCGCTGCCAGGGCCTGATCGCCGAGGAGCCGCGCCTCGCGCTCGCCGGCCCGACCGTCGGCTGGGTCGCGGCCGCCATGGACGCGATCGAGTCGTTCACGCAGCCGGGCGCGCTTGCGCACGTGCGCATTCCGGTCCTGGTCGCCACGGCGGGCGAGGAGCAGCTGGTCGACAACGCCAGCCACCCGGCGGTCGTTGAGCAATTGCCGGAAGCACGCCACATCACCATCGTCGGCGCCAAGCACGAAATCCTGATGGAGACGGACGAACTCCGCAATCAGTTCTGGGCGGAGTTCGACCAACTGGCGGAGCGCGTGGCGCCGCATCAGGCCCGATAAGGTAAAGCCCGCAATCACCATTGCGACAGCCGCGTGAAGTTTCCGCGAAATGAGCGTCGCCGTCGCCGGCGTCAACTTCGGCTTAGCAGGCCGCGCAGCAAGTGCTTCGCGCCCTTCAGGAGAGACGCGTGCGCGCCGGCGACATCATCCGTGCCATTGAACCGATCGACGAGCGGGCGACGGGGATCGACGCCTACAACCGCTTCGCGGCGGATCCCAGCCTGCTCGCCGTCGGCGTCGTCGACCCGGAGGCGCGGCCGGTCGGCTTGCTCACGCGCGCGGGATTTGCGCTCAAGATGGCGGATCGCTTCGGCCGCGCTCTTTACGAGAAGCGGCCGCTCTCGCTGTTCCTGCCGCCCGATCTGCTTCTGGTTGATGTCGCGACGCCGCTTCCGGCTCTGAACGCCACGATTCTCCAGCGTCACGACGGAGCGCTGCTGGAAGGGTTCGTCGGCGTCAGCGACGGCCGTTACGCAGGCGTGGGCACCGGCGTCGATGTCTTGCGCGCCACCGCCGAAGCGGCCGCGCGAACGTCGAAGCGGCTGGCGGCCGAACGCGCGCGCAGCAGGTCGATCGAAGCGTCGCTGCTTGAGCTGTTCCGCAGCGCCGATGCGCTGGCGGCCAGCAAGCGGGACGCGCTGCAGCGGAGCGGCGCGGTCCTGCCGCCCCGCGCCGTACAGTCGGAGCCGACGCAGCTGGCGGAACTGTTTCCCCACATCGAGCGTCTCTTCGCCGAGATCCGCGCGCGCGACGAGGCTTTGTTCGAAGCGCTGGATACGGCTGAGCGCGCCAATCAGGCGAAGACCCAATTCCTCGCCAACACCAGCCACGAACTGCGCACGCCGCTCAACGCCATCATCGGCTACGCCGAGCTGCTGCAGGACGTGGCCGGCGACCACGACGATGCGAACATGGCCAAGGACGCCGGCCGCATCGCCGACGCGGGGCGCCACCTGCTGCGGCTGATCAACGACATTCTCGACATGTCGAAGATGGAGGCCGGCAAGCTCCTGGTCAGCGTCGACGAATTCGACCTGCCCGCCTTGATACGCGAGGCCGTAGCCACGCTCGCGCTGCAGGCGCGCAGCAACGATGTCAAGCTCCACACCGATATCGGGCCCGACGTGGGCGTAGTGCACAGCGATGCGATGCGGGTTCGTCAGTGTTTGCTGAACCTGCTCTCGAACGCGGTGAAGTTCACGCGCGGCGGCGCCGTCGTGGTGCGCGCTCAGCGCTGTCGCGTCATGGCCGGCGACGGCGTGCGCGTCAGCGTCATCGACACCGGCATCGGCATGACGCCCGAGGAGGCGGCGAAACTGTTTCAGCCCTTTATGCAGGCCAATGCGGAAACGGCCCGGACCTATGGCGGCACCGGGCTCGGCCTCGCGATCACCAAGCGGTTCGCGAACATGCTGGGCGGCGACGTCACGGTCACGAGCGCGCGCGGCATGGGGTCGTGTTTCACGCTGAGCCTGCCCGCCCGGCTCGAGATCTCCGAGGCGCGGGCGGCTTAAAGCGCCATGCCCTCATGGACCGCCGGCGTCCCGCCGGCCTGCGCGAACTTCTGCAAGCATTACGCAGGCCGGCGGGACGCCGGCGGTCCATGGGGCGGTGCTAGGGATAGACCGCCGCTAGTTCGGCGCGGGCGGCGTCCATTTCGCGCTGGAAGTCCGGATCGGCGTGCAGGCGCGCGACGGCGGCGGCCGCGACCGTGCGGCCGGCTTCGACATCGCTCGGATAGTGCACGCCGCAGACGACGCGGCTCCAGCCGAAGTCGCGGCCGCGTTCGACGATGGCGTCGGCGCGCGAGGGGATCAGTTCCGCCAGCACCAGCGCCCAGCCGAACCCGAGCGCGGCGTGGCCCGACGGATACGAAAAGCTCGCGCGCAGGCGTTCGTCGTCCGGGATGCACGGCGCGATCGCGCTGTCGCTGAGGAACGGGCGCGGACGCCGGTGCACGAACTTGGCGGGATCTCCGGCATAGCCCGCGGCGCGGCCCGCGCGCGTCAGCACCGCGGCGGTGGCCGGCAGGGCCGCGCCGTCGAACTGCGGACCCAGCACGGAATCGAACGCCGCGAACGGATCGATGGCGTTGTCTTCGAGCGCCTGCGCGCGCCGCGCCTCGCTCCAGGGCCCGCGCACGATCTCGCGTTCGGCCCGTTCGAGCGCGCCGTTCGCCGCGGGCGGCGGCGGCAGAAACACGATCGCGTCGACCTGGACGGCCGGATTTCGCTCGGGCGTCGCCGGGTGGCTCGGCTGGGCGCTCGCGGCGGGCGCGCCGACCGGCGCGGGCGCGGTTTCCGCCGTGGCGCAGGCGCCGAGCGCCAGCGCGGCCGCGAGCACGAATTTCAGCTTGAGCATGACTTCCCCCCGTTCGCGCCGGAGCGCCAGCCGCCATGCATAGACACAATCTTCGCGGCCACGAAGCCGCCGGATATGGATAGGTCACTTTATCCAGAGGCGTTGTCTATGGATGGTTCCTCTAAAAACAATTTCGCCAATAGCGGGAGGAGCGCTACCGATACGCGGAGGAGGACCTCGAACATGGCCGACGGAAACGATCGTAAATGCCCCGTGCCGCATTCGCGCGGCAGGATGAACAGCGACTGGTGGCCCAATCAGGTCAATGTCGGCGTGCTGCACCAGTTCTCGCCCGCATCGAATCCGATGGGCGAGAGCTTCAACTACACGAAAGAGTTCGAGGGCCTCGATCTCGATGCGGTGATCGCCGACCTGCGCGCGCTGATGACCGACAGCCAGGATTGGTGGCCGGCCGACTACGGCCATTACGGCCCGTTCTTCATCCGCATGGCCTGGCACGCCGCCGGCACCTATCGCACCGGCGACGGCCGCGGCGGCGCCGGCCGCGGCCAGCAGCGCTTCGCGCCGCTGAACTCGTGGCCGGACAACGGCAACCTCGACAAGGCGCGCCGCCTGCTGTGGCCGATCAAGCAGAAATACGGCGCGAAGCTTTCGTGGGCCGATCTGCTCGTCCTCACCGGCAATGTCGCCATCGAGTCGATGGGCGGCCCCGTGTTCGGTTTCGGCGGCGGCCGCGCCGACGTGTACGAGCCCGAGAACCAGGTGAACTGGGGCGCGGAAGAAGCGTGGCTGGCCGACAGCAAGGCCGCCAACAGCCGCTATTCCGGCGACCGCGAACTGCACGGCAATCTCGGCGCCGTGCAGATGGGTCTGATCTACGTCAATCCCGAAGGTCCGGACGGCCAGCCCAGCGTGCTCGGTTCGGCGCGCGATATCCGCGAGACCTTCCGCCGCATGGCCATGAACGATTACGAGACCGTCGCGCTGGTCGCGGGCGGCCACACGTTCGGCAAATGCCACGGCGCCGGCCCCGCCACCCATGTCGGCCCCGAGCCCGAGGCCGCCGACATCTGCGATCAGGGCCTGGGCTGGGCCAGCACCTATGAAAGCGGCATGGCCGGCCACACCATCACCTCCGGCATCGAAGGCGCCTGGACGCCGACGCCGACCAAGTGGGACATGAGCTATTTCGACGTCCTGTTCGGCTACGATTGGGATTTGACCAAGAGCCCCGCCGGCGCCTGGCAATGGGTTCCGGTCAATCCCAAGTCGGAGCACCTGGCGCCCGCCGCGCACGATCCGTCCCAGCGCGTGACCACGATCATGACCACCGCCGACCTGGCGCTGCGCATGGACCCCGCCTACGAGAAGATCTCGCGTCACTTCCACAAGAACCCGCAAGAGTTCGCCGACGCGTTCGCGCGCGCCTGGTTCAAGCTCACGCACCGCGACATGGGCCCGAAGGTTCTCTATCGCGGCAAGTACGCGCCGAAAGAGGCGCTGATCTGGCAGGACCCGGTCTCGGGCGCGCCCAGCACCATCGACGACAAGGACGCCGAAGCGCTGAAGGCGAAGATCCTCGCCGCCGGCCTTTCGGTGTCGGAGCTTGCCGAGACGGCGTGGGCGTCGGCCTCGACCTTCCGCGGCTCCGACAAGCGCGGCGGCGCCAACGGCGCGCGCATCCGTCTTGCGCCGATGAAGGACTGGGAGGTCAACAAGCCCGCCCAGCTCGCCAAGGTGCTCGCGGCTCTGGAGAAGATCCAGAAGGAGTTCAACGCGGGCGCCAAGAAGGTCTCGCTGGCCGACCTCATCGTGCTCGGCGGCAATGCGGCGATCGAGAAGGCGGCGAAGGCGGCCGGCTTCGACGTGAAAGCGCCGTTCACGCCGGGCCGCGGCGACGCCACGCAGGAAGAGACCGAGATCGATTCCTTCGCGTTCCTCGAACCGAAGGCCGACGGCTTCCGCAACTATGTGCGCAAGCCGATCATGTCGATCGAGGAGCACCTGATCGACCGCGCGCAATTGCTGAACCTCTCGGCGCCGGAAATGACGGTGCTGATCGGCGGCCTGCGCGTGCTGCAGGTCGGCGACGGCAAGCTCGGCGTGCTCACGGCGCGCCCGGGCGTTCTGTCGAACGACTTCTTCGTCAACCTGCTCGACATGGGAACGAAGTGGAAGGCGGTCGATCCGAACAATGACAATCTGTTCGAAGGCCGCGACCGCAAGACCGGCCAGGTGAAGTGGACCGGCACGCGCGCCGATCTCATCTTCGGCTCGCACTCGCAGCTGCGCGCGCTGACCGAAGTCTACGGCGCCGACGACGCGAAGGAGAAGTTCGCGAAGGACTTCGTCGCCGCTTGGACCAAGGTGATGGAGCTCGACCGCTTCGACCTGAAAACGTGACTCCCCGCTCCGCGTGAGCATGGGCGGCGCAGCAATGCGCCGCCCTTTTTCTATGCGCCTATGGACCGCCGGCGTCCCGCCGGCATGCGAGGGCGTGTGGCGGCGCGCGTCGCCTTCGACAGGCTCAGGCCGACGCTCCCGTGGCGCGGTTCGGCGTTTGAGATGGCGTCATGCTGAGCTTGTCGAAGCACGATGCCGCGGCGCAGGCCGGCGGGACGCCGGCGGTCCATATTGGGCTTGCGCGCGATGCCCGCTCGCCCTGGGTTCCGGGTCTGCGGCGCATGCGCGCCTCCGCCCGGAATGACTCGCGAGCTTGCAAGCGAACCGCGTGCGGGCGGTCCATAGCGGCGCTCAGTGCAGCCCCAGCGCGCGCGCCTTGGCGCGCAGGCGCCGGTCATAGTCGTCGGCCAGCGCCGTCAGCGCGGCGGCGCCGTCGCCGGTGAAGGCGGGGCCGTGCATCAGCGCCAGCGTGCGCGGCTTCAGCTCCGCCAGCTTGCGCAAGGTCGCGCCCATGGCGGGGTTGAGCGCGGAATAGTTGGCGATGTCTTCGCCCGCGATGGCGGCGGCGACGATATCGCTCTCGGTCGTGTCGTCGCATGCGCCGTACTGCGTAAAGAGATCGCCGCACAGCAGCGTGCCGGTGGTTTCTTCGTAGATCAGGCCCGCTTCCCAGCCGTGCGGCACGTGCGGCGTGTCGAGATAGCGCGCGCGCTTGCCGCCGAGATCGATCGCTTCGCCGTGCTGCAGCACGCGCGGCGCGCGATCGGCCTGGTCGTTGAGCGAGACCGCCGCCGCCGTCATGCCGTGCGCGACTTCGGCGGTCGGCGCGATGGCGAGCCATTCGTTCATGGAGCCGCACTCGTCGGCTTCGTAATGGCCGAAGCTGATCCAGCGCAGGCTCGACGGTGCCGCCAGCTCGGCGACGGCCTCGCGCACCAGCGGGAAGAGGCCGCGCATGCCGGTGTGGAAGAGCAGCGGTTCGTCGCCCCGGATCAGGAACTGGTTGAAGCAGAGGCCGGTGGGCGGGACGTCCGGAATGAATGTCGACAGCCGGAAAACGCCGTCCGCGATCTCGCTGATCCTGGTTTCCATGACGGCCTCCGGGCCTTCCAATATTGACAATACACAACTGTGTATTCAAATATGGAGCTTAGGTCAACGTGGGTGCACATACTTGTGCAACGAAAAATGTAATGGCCCGTACGTACACGCTTAAGCGCCGCGCCGAGAGCCAGGCGCAGACGCGCCGGCGCATCGTCGAGGCCGCGGTGGAGCTGCACTCGACGATCGGCCCGGCCAACACCACGGTCAGCATGATCGCCGAGAAGGCCGGCGTGCAGCGCCACACCTTCTACAAGCACTTTCCCGACGAACGCAGCGTGCTGATGGCGTGTTCGAGCCATTCGCTGGAGCGCGATCCGATGCCGGACGCCGAAGCGTGGCTCGCGACCGCCGACAAGGGCGAGCGGCTGCGCGTCGGGTTGAGTGCGGTGTACAATTGGTATGCGCGCAACGAGAGCTTGATCGCGTGCGTGCTGCGCGATGCGCAGACGCACGAACTGGTGCGCGAGATCATGGCGCTGCGCTACGGGCCAAGCGTCGGCGCCTGGCGGGACGTGCTGGGCGCGAAGTTGAAGCACAAGCAACGCGCGATGCTCGCGCTGGCGCTGAGTTATCACACTTGGCGCACGCTGGTGCGCGAAGCGGGTCTGAAGCAAGCGGATGCGGTGAAGGCGATGGCGCAGGCCGTGGCTGCATAGCGCGCGCTTCAACCCTGCAAGCATTGTGGTCTTACAGACGTTGAGCGGACATGTTGCCGCGTGGATCGTCTCAAAGGTTCCCCAAGCCGCTTTCCGCTCGTACTGTTCCGAATATGCGGCGCCTTGAGCGATGGCGCCGCCGGGGTACATTTGCGCTTATCTGAATCGAGAGGGCCGAGCATGAACAGCGCCAAGCAGTTGTGGACGTTGCTGGTATTGCTTCTGGTGGTTTCGTTCGCCGTGCTGCTGTGGAGCGGGCGCGAGATCGAGATCGCGAAGCCACCCATGCCCGAAAGCGTGATCTCCGAATCAGGCGAGACCGTCTACAGCCGGCAGGAAATCGAGCAGGGCCGCCGGATCTGGCAATCGATCGGCGGCCAGCAGCTGGGCTCGATCTGGGGGCACGGCGGCCTTGTCGCGCCGGACTGGTCGGCCGATTGGCTCCATCGCGAAGTGATCGCCATCCTCGATCAATGGGCGCAAGCCGAGCAGGGCGCAGCCTGGGCCGAACTCAGCGAAGAAGAACAGAACGCCCTGCAGGGCAGGCTGCGCGCGCGCATCCGCCAGAACACATACGATTCCGAGACCGGCGTAATCACGCTCGCCGATGAGCGCGCCCAAGCCATTCGGACCGTGTCCGGCCACTACGAGCGCCTGTTCGGCGACGATCCCGCCTACAACGAGCTGCGCGAAAACTACGCGATGAAGAACGGCACGGTGGCCGATCCCGAAGATCGCCGCCTGCTCAGCGCCTTCTTCTGGTGGACCGCGTGGGCCGCCGTCACCGAGCGCCCCGGCGACACCGTGACCTACACCAACAACTGGCCGAGCGAGCCGCTGGTCGGCAACCGCCCGCCGGCAAGCATGTTCCTGTGGTCCGCCTTCAGCGTCACCTTCCTGCTCGCCGGCATCGCTCTGCTCGGCTGGCACTACGCGCGCACGCACGCGCGCAAGGAAGAGCCGCACGATCTGCCGGCCGTCGATCCGATGCGCAGTGTCATCGTCACGCCGTCGATGATCGCCACCGGCAAGTATTTCTGGGTCGTGCTCGCGCTGTTTCTCGTGCAGATTCTGCTCGGCGCGCTCACCGCGCATTATCAAGTCGAAGGCCAGCTCGTCTACGGCTACGAGATGGCGGAGCTTTTCCCGTACTCCATCACCCGCACCTGGCACACGCAGCTCGCCGTGCTCTGGATCGCGACGGCCTGGCTCGGCACCGGCCTTTACATGGCGCCGGCGATCTCGGGCGTAGAGCCGAAGTTCCAGGCGCTCGGCGTCAACGTGCTGTGGGTCTGCCTGCTGATCATCGTGGTCGGTTCATTCGCCGGGCAGTGGCTGGCGGTGATGCAGCGGCTCGACATCGACCAGAATTTCTGGTGGGGCCACCAGGGCTGGGAGTACGCGGACATGGGCCGCTTCTGGCAATGGTTCCTGTTCGCCGGCCTGATGATCTGGCTGTTCCTGGTCGGCCGCGCGCTGTTGCCCGCGCTGCGCACCAACAGCGAGTCGCGCTCGATCATCGCGCTCTTCTTCCTGTCGGCGGTCGCGATCGGGCTGTTCTACGGCGCGGCGCTGTTGTGGAACGAGCACACGCACCTGTCGATCGTCGAGTATTGGCGCTGGTGGCTGGTGCATCTGTGGGTCGAAGGCTTCTTCGAAGTGTTCGCCACCGCCGTCATCGCCTTCCTGTTCACCAGGCTCGGCCTGCTGCCGGTGAAGACCGCGACGGTCGCGGTGCTGTTCGCCACCATCGTGTTCATGGCCGGCGGCGTGCTGGGCACGCTCCACCATCTCTACTTCGCCGGCTCTCCGACGCCGGTGCTGGCGCTGGGCGCGAGCTTCTCCGCCCTCGAAGTGGTGCCGCTCGCCTATATCGGCTTCGAGGCCTACGATCAGTGGCGGCTGTCGGGCGCGACGCCGTGGATGCGCCGCTACAAATGGCCGGTGATGTTCTTCCTGGCCGTGGCGTTCTGGAACATCGTCGGCGCCGGCCTGTTCGGCTTCCTGATCAACCCGCCGCTTTCGCTGTACTACATGCAGGGCCTCAACCTGACGCCGCTGCACGGACACACCGCTCTGTTCGGCGTCTACGGCATGCTCGGCATCGGGCTGGTGCTGTTCTGCCTGCGCAGCATGAAGCCTGACCTGGTCTGGAACGAAGGCCTGCTCAAGACCTCGTTCTGGTGCTTCAATATCGGCCTGGCCGGCATGGCCTTGCTGACGCTGCTGCCGCTGGGCGTGATGCAATTGATAGCCGCGATCAACAACGGCTACTGGTACGCGCGCTCCGAGCTGTTCATGCAGCAGCCGTTCGTCGATCTGCTGGTATGGATGCGCGTGCCCGGTGACACCATCTTCGCCATCGGCGCGCTGACCTTCGCCTTGTTCGTCGCCAGCCTGTGGCTCACGCCGAGGCGCGAGGTGCCGGAAGACGAACGGCCGATCGAGCCGAAAGAGCCGGCGCGGCCGACCGCCTGACGAGGGGGCATGGAGGACTTCTATCTGCAGATCCGGCACGTCCACATCGCGTCGGTGTTGGCGAGCGGCGGCCTGTTCCTGCTGCGCGGGCTGGGCGTCAACGTCTTCGGCGCCGGCTGGCCGATGTGGGCGCCGGTGCGCTACCTGAGCTACACGGTCGACACCGTGCTGCTCACCGCGGCGCTGATGCTGATGACGATCGTGCATCAGTATCCGTTCGTCCATCACTGGCTGACGGTGAAGGTGGTGCTGCTCGTCGTCTACGTCGTGCTCGGCAGCTTCGCCCTGAAGCGCGCCAAGACGCGGCGGGCGCGGCTGGGTTTCTACCTTGCGGCGCTGCTGGTGTTCGCTTTCATCCTCAGCGTCGCCCGCGCGCACGATCCGTTGGGTGTGTTCGTGACGGGGCGCGTGTGGTGAAAGTTGGCCGGAGGCGGAGGCGGCGGGCGTTACACTGATGCGATGCTTGCAAGATAAGACGTGTGAGCTTGCAGGCAGAGTGCTCGCATCTTACGCAGAGAGCATGGCCGAAACTCGTCTTCGGAATGAACGTATCGCTCGACGGCTATGTCGACCACGGCCGGTTCGCGCCGGATCCGGCGCGAGGCGATTTGCGCGCGTTCGCGCAAGCATGGCGGGCGATGCCGAAAATGGGTGGCCTCGCGCTCGCTGAAGGAAGTCGGGCCGAACGCGACGCTTGTCGGCGATGATTTCGAGGCGGCGATACGAAAGCTAAAAGCTGAGGTCGATGGCGAGATCGAAGTTGGCGGGCCAAAGCTGGCGGCGAGCTTGGGCAAACTCGGGCTGATCGACGAGTATCACCTTTCCTTCACGACGTGGTGCTCGGGCAGGGCAACCCGTTCTTCGCCGGAGTGCGGCCCCCGCTACGGTTGACTGCGAGCGACCGCATCGGCGAGAGCGCGATCAGGCTGACGTACGCGCCAATCTGATTGCCGCAGTCCGAAAACATTGAAGCTGCGCCGGAGATCGTCAGCTTCGGCCGCGACCGCGCACTTCGCTAGGTGTCTTGCCGGTCCAGCGTTTGAACGCGCGTGAGAAAGAGGCCGGGTCGGAAAAGCCGACGAGATAAGCCGTCTCGTTCACCGAGGCCTTGCCCGATCGCAAATAGAGTTCCGCCATGCGGTGTCGCAGCGCATCGAGCACGTTCTCGTAGCTCGTTTCCTCCGCCCGAAGCCTTCGGAAGAGCGTCTGACGGCTGAACCCAAGCTTGGCTGCGAGGAAGTTGCGCGGCCCGCATGTCAGGCGCGCAAAAGCCGTCTCGGTGATTTCAGGAAAGGCGTTGGGGTCGATGCGATTGTCAACCAGCCAAAGCGAACCGTCGCGTTCGATCAAAGCGAACCTCGGATCGGCGCTTGCGTTTTCGGTTTCCAACGCAAGCCTGCCGAAGCGATTCAATTGAAGAAACGCTTCTCCCATGTTCTCCGAAGCGTTCATGATGAGGCCGACGATCGAAACATCCGACATGTCGACCGCTTCGCCGTAGTGCAGCGCCAGACCCGGATCGGCGCACGCGCGCTGGGCCGCCCGCATCAACGCCGCATACGCTGAAGCCGAAACGCGATTGTCAGGATCGTCGAGCAGTGCGCCGTCGATGCCTGCTCCGACGAGCAGGCGCGCTGCATCTGCCCCTTTTGAGGCTGCGAAGTTGGCAAGGCCCGCGACCATGCCTGCGGAAACGGTCAAATCTGGCACGCAATGTCACCAGCGATCATGCGCCTGAAACGGCGAGCTATGGCCGTATAATCGAATATCGGCAAGGTGAGCCGCGTAACACAACAGGCATGGTGAAGACCGATGAGGGAGATCGCCGTTTGGCGGCTCTATTTATTGCGGGCGGCCTATCTCCTCTTGATTGTAGGGCTCGGCCCGTCCGTTTGGCCATCGCTCATCGATCACAGTCCGGAGTGGCCGCGCATGACGAGCGTTGTCATCGCCATGCTGTGCGCGCTCTCGGCGCTCTCTCTGCTAGGTTTGCGCTATCCGCTGCAAATGATCCCGCTCCTTTTCTTCGAGCTGGTCTGGAAGGGCTTGTGGCTCGGCTTTGTAGCGCTGCCTCTCTACCTGAACGGCAGCCTCGATGCAGGCCGAGCGAGTACGGCCTTCGACTGCCTCGTCGGCTTGATCTTCCTCGTGCTGATCCCCTGGGACTACGTTTTCGCGAACTACATTGCGCGAAAAGGCGACCGCTGGTGGGGAGAAGCGAGAGCGGCCGGCGAACGGGTCACCAGGGCATAATGGGGTCACTAGGGCATCAAGGCAAACGCGTCGAGCGGCCTTCGTGTTCGCGATGCCCTCTCTCCCTTGCGGAGGGGGTGGGGAGGGCGTTGCGCTGCTGCGGTGGTGAAGGGGCGAGCGCGAGCGCTGTGCAATAGCGCGCTCGTGTCTTCGCCCCTCATCCCCTAGCTCCTTCTCCGCAAGGGAGAGGAGGAGTGGCACAATCTGGACCGCCGGCGCCTCGCCGGCACGGCGCAACAGCTACCGACACGCGCCGGTGCTTGTTCGATTGGTCCGTAGGCCGGCGAGGGCGCCGGCGGTCCGTGTTTTACTTAAACAGCTTCGCCCAATTGCGGGCTTCGCGTTTTTTCCACCCGCCGCGGTGATAGGCGTCGCTGACGATGATCGGTGCGACGGAGGTCGCCTCGGCGAACACCATCTGCTCGTAGACGGTGCTCACCTTGCCCCAGCTCGCCGCTTCCTGCAGCGTCGAGGAGGAGCAGGCGCCGTCGCGCACGTCGGCGACCGTGATCTGCACGGCGTATTTGTGCATCTCGACATCCTCGTGGCCGAGGATTTCGGCGCAGACGACGGTGTCCTGTGCGAAGTTCTTCGGCACGCCGCCGCCGATCATGAACAAGGCCGTGGTGCCGGCGGCGAGCTTGATCTCGGTCAGCTCACGGAAATCGCCGCCGCTGTCGATCGTCACGTACGGCTTGCCCGCTTTGCGCCGCTCGACCTGGTGCTTGACGATGCCGAAGCCGGCCGAGCAATCGCTGAACGCCGGCACGAAGATCGGCACACCTTTCTCGTAGGCGCGCTGGATCAGCGAGTCCGGCTTCTTCGCATTGCCGGCGGCGAGCCACTTGCCGATCTCGTGGATAAACTCGCGCGAGGTGTAGGGGCGCGGCTCGAGCTGTTCGCAGATCGTGTAGATGGTGTGGTCGACGTGCTGCAGCTCTTCTTCATCGATATAGGTGTCGTAGATGCGGTCGATGTAGAGCGAGCGCAGCGTGTTGTCGTCGGGGATTTCCTTGGCCTGGTAGTGCTTGAAGCCGAGCGCTTCGAGGAAATCCATGTCGATGATCGAGGCGCCGGTGGCGACGATCGCATCGGCCATGTTGTACTTCACCATGTCGCGCCAGACGTGCAGGCACCCGCCCGCGCCGGTCGAGCCGGCCATCACCAGCCAGGTCGAGCAGTTCTGATCCTCGAGCGCCATGTTGAGGATTTGCGCGGCGCGCGCGGCGTCGCGGCTGGTGAAGCTCATCTTGCCCCAGGCGTCGACGATCGGGCGCGCGTCGAAGCTCGCGATGTCGATGTGCTCGACGGGGCTGGAGAGCAATTCCGCTTTGCGGTTCGAGTCGATTTTGGCGTCAGCCATGGGAGGGTCTCCTCACGGGCGGCGTCGAAACAAAGAACCGCGCGGACGCTCCGCCGACACGCGATCGCGGCGTCAGATAGGGCAATCCGCCGGGATTGCAAGAGATTTGGCGGCCTATGTCTCGTCCGGCAGGTGCTGCGCCAGATCCATGCTATCGTGCAGGATGCGCAGAATGAACACGCGGTGTTCTTCAACGCGATAACAGATCATGTGGCGGCTGCGGCGGCCAAGGTGAAGCGTGCGATAGCTACGCCCTAAATCCTGATCGCGAATCCTGCTGGCCGCCGGCAAGGGCTCGTGCGCCAGAGCTTGAAGGGTAGAATCTATCCGCTGGAGATAGGTCTCGGCTTGGCGCGCGCCGAAATGCTCCGCCGTCCAGAGCAGAATTGCGTCGATGTCAGCATCCGCTTGTTCGGAAAGAACAAGGTTTCGGTGTGTCGTCATCGGGAAAGGGCGCTATCGCTGCCGCTTCTTGCGAAGGATGCGGGCCGCTTTTTCATCAAGATGGCGGCTCAAGTCTTCCGGGCTCTCAAACTCCCGGTACCTGCCCGCCGCGATGTCGGCTTCGCCAACAGCGATGGCCGTCCGCAGCGCTTCGAGTTTCGCCGCGTTTTCGGCTTCGCGCTGTTCGATCAGGCGCAGGCCTTCGCGCAGCACTTCGCTGGCGTTCTGGTAGCGCCCGGATCGAACAAGCGTGTCGATCAGCTTTTCCTGCCGGTCGGTGAGGACGACATTGCGGGTGGCCATGGCGCTTTTCCTATTGGCATATTATGCCAATGCAGCGCTCCGTCAAGCAGCCGCCGGACGGCGCTCCATATTCAGGCCCGCTTCGGCTTGCGCGGCGCGCGCTTGCGCTTGGGCATCGCCACCACCGGCGCTTCGGCTTCGCCGTACATGGTCGGCCACGGCGCGTCCTTCGATTCGATCGTCACCGTCTCGCCGAAGCCGTTGAAGCGGGTGCCCATGGCCGTGCCGTAGGCGCCGAGCGAGCCGATCTCGATCAGATCGCCTTCGCCGATGTCGGCCGGCAGCATGAACGGGCCCGCCGCCGCGTCCATCGAGTCGCAGGTCGGCCCGTAGAGGCGGAACGGCGCCAGCTTGGCCCGCGAGGGCTCCTGGCGCAGCAGCTTGGCCGGGAAGGCCCAGTTCAGGTGCGTGGCGTCGAACAGCGTGCCGAAGGCGCCGTCGTTCAGGTAGAGCGCGTCGCCCTTGCGCAGCTCGACGCGCGCGACCGTGGAGCCGGCCTCCGCCACCAGCGCGCGGCCGGGCTCGGCCCAGAGCCTGGCGTTCTGGGCGACGAACATCTCTTCGAAACCGGCCTTGATCGCGTTGACGTACTCGATCATCGGCGGGGGCGTCATGCCCGGATAGATGGCCGGGAAGCCGCCGCCGACATCGACGATGTCGACCAGCACGCCGGCCTCGACGATGGCGCGGTTGACCATGTCCATGGCGTTGCGGAACGCGTGCGGGTCCATGCACTGGCTGCCGACATGGAACGAGACGCCCAGCATCTCCTCCGAGACCTGGCGGGTCTTGCGCAGCAGCGCCGGCGCTTCCTCGGCGGCGACGCCGAACTTGCGCGCCAGCGGGTAGGCGGCGCCGTCGCCGGCGACGGCGAAGCGCACCACCAGCGTCAGGTCCTTGGCGTTGTCGGTCTCGGCCAGGATCTTGTTGAGTTCGTCTTCGCTGTCGAGCGCGAAGGTCTTGACGCCGTACTCGTGGAAGGCGCGCGCGATGGCGCGGCGGCTCTTCACCGGGTGCATGAAGGCGAGCTGCGCGCCCGGGAAGCGGGTCGCGATCAGCGCCGCTTCGGCGTCGGAGGCGACGTCGAAATTCCTGACGCCGCTGGCCCACAGCGCGTCCAGCACCCACTCGGAAGGGTTCGCCTTGACGGCGTAAAACACCTCGCCGGGGAAGTGCGTGCGGAACCACTCCGCGGCCGCGGCGACGCGGTGCGGGCGGGCGATAGCGATCGGACCTTCCGGCGCTTCGCGCACGGTCAGGTCGAGTGGCGAGAGGACGTAGTCCATCCGGCGACTCCCAATAGCTGCGTTGAAGGCGTTCAACGCGTCAGAACCCAGGCCGGCGTTAGTCGGACATGCTTAAATGTCAGGTCCGCCCTTGGGAGCTTGCGCCGAGAGACCGCCAGAGAGCTTCCTGCTCCCAGTTTGGCGCGGTCCCCCAGGTGGCCTGGGCCGAGGGGGCGTTAGTGGACGCTGTTTCCAGGTCCGCCGGTAACGATGCGAGATATGTAAATTGCTCCCCAATGTAAAGAGCCCGACGTGGTTAATTCCCTTGCGTCGCCAGAATGATGCGGCGCCGGCGCAACGTCACAAAACCGCAATCGAACTGTCGCGCACCCTTCGCTGAACCGTCGCGCAGCCTTCGCGAACCCCCACTAACCCCCGCCCCGTCCGGCGGGGGCTGAGAGTCGAGTCGCCCGCACTCCGAACCGCTTGGGTTCTGTAGGGGGTCTGCATGATGAAGAAGTTGCTTTCCAAGGTCGCGCTCGCGGCCCTGGCTACCGTGGCGGGGGCCGGCGCGGCGCACGCGCAGTCGGCGCCGACGCACTCCACCAGCTGGACCGGCACGGTCGGCGAAGACCGCTTCGGCGACGCGCGCTTCAAGATGCGCGGCCGCTTCCAGTACGACCTCTATTCGAGCGATTGGGATCTCGGCACGACCGACGATGGAACGCGCAGCTATGTGCGCCGCGCGTTCCTGGGCGTCCAGGGCCGCTTCTCCGAACATTGGCGCTATAAAGTCGACTTCATCCTGACGCCGGGTGCGTCTGAAGTTAACGTCGACGACGCCTTCCTGGAATATGTCGGCGACAATTGGTCGATCGTCATCGGCGAGCACAACATCACCTCGCCGCTCGAAGACCGCATCTCTTCGCTCGATATCCCGTTCAACGAGCGCTCCAGCATCATCACGGCGTTTGAATACGGCCGTCGTGCCGGCGTCGGCTTTCTGACGGGCGGCGCCAACTGGTCCGCGGCGGCCGCGCTGCAAGGCGAGTCGCTGAACTCGGCCGGCGAAAACTGGGGCGTCGACGAATCCACCTCCGTGAGCGGCCGCTTCACCTTCGCGCCGATCTTCGAAACGAGCCCGGAAGGCGTCACGCTGGTTCATCTTGGCGCGCACGCCCGCCTCCGCGATCAGGGCGACAACGCCGGCCTCCGCTATCGCGCGCGTCCGCTCAACGGCCGCAACACCCGCTGGATCGACGGCGGCAGCGGCGTCGCCCAACTCGCCGAAAGCGACACGACCTACGGCGTCGAAGCGGCGGTGCAGTTCGGCGCGTTCGGCGCGCAGGCCGAATATATCGCGGTCGACGGCGAGAACACCGCCGGCGGCGATCTGGAAGCCAGCGGCTATTACGTCGATCTCTCCTGGTCGCTGACAGGCGAAAGCCGGAACTATCGCGGCAACCAGGGATCGTTCGGCGCCATCGCGCCGCGCAATCCGATCACGCAAGAAGGCGGCTTCGGCCACGTGGCGCTTTCGGCCCGCTACGACTACATCGACCTGAGCGACGCCGCGTTCGGCGGCAACCGCGGCGAGCAAACGGCGTATGCGGTTGGCCTCGACTGGATTCCGCTCGATCACGTCCGCTTCAAGCTGAACTACGCGTTCAGCGACATGGACCGTACGGTCGGCACCGACGACGAAGCGCAGATCGTCACGCTCCGCACGCAGTTTGACTTCTGAGCCCCGCGACTGGGCGGAGGCGCGTAAATTGAGTCCCGCGCGTCTCCGCCGCTTTCGCAGGTTTTTCCCAACGGAGTTGCTCCCATGAAACTCTTCAAGCTTGCCGCTGCGGCCGTCGCCGCTCTGGCCATGTCCTCGGGCGTTGCGCTCGCGCAGCAGCCTTTCACCATTTCGATCGACGGCTCCTCCACCGTGTTCCCGGTTTCGGAAGCGGCGGCCGAGGCGTTCCAGCAGCAGACCCAAGGGCGCGTCCGCGTCACCGTGGGCGAAAGCGGCACGGGCGGCGGCTTCCGCAAGTTCTGCCGCGGCGAGACCCATATCTCCGACGCTTCGCGTCCGATCTCGACCAGCGAGATGGCCACCTGCCGCGCCGCCGGCATCCAGTACGTCGAAATCCCGATCGCGTTCGACGCGCTGACCGTGGTGGTGAATTCCAACAACCCGGTGCGCACGGCGACGATCGCTCAACTGCGCCGCATGTGGGAGCCGGCCGCCCAGGGCCAGATCACGCGCTGGAACCAGGTCGATCCGTCCTGGCCGGACATGCCGCTGGTGCTGTTCGCGCCGGGCGCGGCGTCGGGCACGTTCGAATACTTCACCGAAGCCGTGAATGGCCGCGCGCGCCAGTCGCGCACCGACTTCACGCCGTCCGAAGACGATAACGTGCTGGTGCAGGGCGTCGCCCAGAACGCCGGCGGCATCTCCTATTTCGGCCTGGCCTATTACCTGCACAATCAAGGCCGCCTGAACGCGGTGGCGATCGACTCGGGCAACGGCCCCGTGCAGCCCAGCGCGGCGAACGTCGAGAACGGCACCTACACGCCGCTGTCGCGCCCGATCTTCATCTATGTCAACGCGGCGGCGCTGCGTCGTCCGCAGGTGCAGCAGTTCGTGCAGTTCTACGTCAACAACGCCGCCCGCTTCTCCCAGCAGGTCGGCTACATTCCGCTGCCGGCCAGCGCCTATCAGGCCTATCTCCAGCGCGCGCAACGGCGCACGCAGGGCACGGCTTATGGCGGCCGCCAAGCGATCGGCGTAACGATCCAGGAAGTGATCGACCGTCCCCTGGTCGTGGAGCCGGTGCAGCAATAAGGCATATGTGAGCCCCGGCGGGAGGCGGCGAAACCGCCTCCCGCCGGCGGCGCACTTGCGCTAGACACCCACAGGAATCGGCGCGCCCCAGGACGTCCAGGGGCGCGTTTCGTGCAAGCAGAAGGCGAGGGGCCCGTGGAACGGGATTTCACCAGGCAGCGCGTTCGCGTCAGTGAGCGCGTCATGGAGGGGTTGCTGTTCGTGGCGGCGGCGCTGGCGATCGCCATCGTCGGGGGCATCCTCTACGTCGTGATCTCCGAAGCGGCGAAATTCTTCGCCCAGGTGTCGTTCATCGAGTTCGTCACCGAAACGCGCTGGACGCCGCTGTTCGACGATCCCCATTACGGCATCGCCCCGCTGCTCACCGGCACCTTCATGTCGACGCTGGTGGCGCTCGCCGTCGCCGTGCCGCTCGGCCTGCTGGTGGCGATCTATCTCTCCGAGTTCGCCGGCCCGCGCACGCGCGAGACGATCAAGCCGACGCTCGAACTGCTCGCCGGCGTGCCCACCGTCGTCTACGGCTATTTCGCGCTGCTGTTCGTGACGCCGCTGCTGCAGCGCGTGATCCCGGGCCTGCCGGGCTTCAATCTGCTTTCGGCCGGCGTCGTCATGGGCCTGATGATCATCCCCTACATCGCCTCGCTCTCCGAGGACGCGATGCGCGCGGTGCCGCGCAGCCTGCGCGAGGGCTCGTTCGCGATGGGCGCGACGCGGCTCGAGACCGCCTTTCGCGTCGTCTTTCCGGCGGCGATTTCCGGCGTCGTCGGCGCCATCATCCTCGGCATGTCGCGCGCCGTGGGCGAGACCATGATCGTCGTCATCGCCGGCGGCCAGCTGCCGCAGATCGTCACCAGCCCGACCATGCAGGGCGCCACCGTCACCGCCTTCATCGCCCAGGTGGCGCTGGGCGACATCGCCTTCGGCACGCTCGAATATCAGAGCATCTTCGCCGCGGGCCTGGCGCTGCTGTTCTTCACGCTGGTGTTCAACTTCATCGCCTTTGCGCTGCAGCGCCGCTTCCGGGAGTCGTACTAATGGCCGCCGTCGACACCGTCGAGACGCCGCGCGACATCACCGCGCATCCGCCCGGTCTCGGCGTCCGCCGCTTCAAGGACGCCAGCTTCATCGTCTGGGGCCTGATCGCGACCTTCATCGGCCTCGGCACCCTGGTCGCCCTGGTCGGCGAACTGGTGCATGACGGCGGCCACCGCCTGACCGCCGCCTTCTTTATGAGCTTCCCGTCGTCGGACCCGGCGCAGGCGGGCATTCTCTCGGCCTGGGTCGGCTCGATCCTGGTGATCGTCACCACCGCCTTCATCGCCATCCCGATCGGCGTGCTCGCGGGCGTCTATCTCGAAGAATACGCGCCCAAGAACCCGATCACGTCGGCGATCGAGATCGCCGTCAACAATCTCGCCGGCGTGCCGTCGATCATCTTCGGCCTCCTGGCCGTGGGTCTGTTCGTGCAGATGTTCGGCCTTGGCCAGAGCATTCTCACCGCCGGCATCACGCTCTCGCTGCTGATCCTGCCGGTGGTCATCGTCGCCACGCGCGAAGCCGTGCGCGGGGTGCCGCAGGAAATCCGCCATGCCGCGCTCGCGGTCGGCGCCACCAAGTGGCAGACCACGCACCATCACGTGCTGCCGTACGCGCTGCCGGGCGTCGTCACCGGCGTCATCATCGGCATCTCGCGCGCGATCGGCGAAACCGCGCCGCTGATCATGATCGGCGGCCTCACCTTCGTCGCCTTCCTGCCGATCACGCGACCGGGCGACGCCGTGTTCGAGACCATCGGCGTGCTCGACGAATATGGCGCGGCGGTCGATCCCGCCGCGGTCGAGACCGTGCGCATCGATCACGACGGCGTCGTGGTGCTGCCGGACTTCACCGAAATGCCGGTCGAGGCGGGGCAGACCTACGAATTGCCGCACGGCTCGACCGTCCAATCGGTGGCGACCTGGGGCGATGCGATCGCCAGCTGGTCGCCGACCAACTGGCTTGGCTCCGAATTCACCGTGATGCCGATCCAGATGTTCAACTGGACCTCGCGTCCGCAGGCCGAGTTCCTCGAACTCGCCGCCGCCGCCGGCATCGTGCTGCTCGGCATCACGCTCCTGCTCAACGGCACGGCGATCTGGCTGCGCTATCGGCTGCGCAAGTCGATCAAGTGGTGATGGGTTCCGGGGGCTAGGTTTTAGGGATTCCCAAAAACCCAATCCCTGGCCCCAATCCCTATCCGTTGGCGCGCGCTCTTTCGGCGGCGCGCTTCTCGCGCGCAATGCGGCGGCGCTCCTTGGCGCGCTTCCGCAGGTCGGCCAGCTTGTGCCAGAAGCGGCGGCCGCGCTCTTTCGGCAGCGGCTCGAGGTTGCGCCGGAATTCCTCGGCGCAGGCGCGCCAGGAATATTTCTCCGCCAGCGCCCGCGCGTCTTCGCGCTTCAGCTGCAGTGCTTCCAGGCACGCCTTCTTCAGATCGTTGTCGACGACGCCCGCGCCCGTGCCCGGCAGGATGTCCTGCGGTCCCGGCGCGACGAAGCCGGCCACCGGCGTGCCGCACGCCGCCGCTTCCAGGATCACCAGGCCGAACGTGTCGGTGAAGCTCGGAAACACGAACACGTCGGCGTCCGCGTAGTGCCGCGCCAGCTCTTCGCCGAACTTCGGCCCGGTGAAGACGGCGCTCGGATATTTCTGCTTCAGCTCGTCCGACGCCGGCCCGCCGCCGACCACCACCTTCGTTCCCGGCAGATCGAGCTGAAGAAACGCCTCGATGTTCTTCTCCACCGACACCCGGCCGACATAAGCGAACACCGGCTTCGGCAAGTCCTTGAACACGCCGCCGTCGATCCCGCGCTTGGAGGGATGGAACAGCTCGATATCGACGCCGCGGCTCCAGATCGCGGTATTGCGGAAGCCCTGCAGTTCGAGCTGCTTCTGCATCGTCGGCGTCGCCACCATCACGCGGCCGGACTTGTCGTGGAACGCGTGCATGTAGCGATAGCCGGCCCAGAGCGGGATCCACGGGAAGCGCGCCGTCACGTATTCCGGAAACTGGGTGTGGTAGCTCGTCGTGAACGGGAACTTGTGCTTGAGGCACACCGCGCGCGCGTCCCAGCCCAGGGTGCCCTCGGTGGCGATGTGGACCGCGTCCGGCGCGAACGCCAGGAAGCGGTCTTCCACGTCCTCGCGCGCGCCCAGCGCCAGCCGGATCTCGGAATAGGTGATCAGCGGCACCGTGCGCGGATAGTCCGCCGGCGAAATCACCTCGATCTCGCAGCCCATCCCCTTCAACTCGCGCATCGTGTTGGAGAGGGTGCGGACCACCCCGTTCACCTGCGGCTCCCAGGCGTCTGTGACGAGCAGGATTTTGGCAGCCAGGGCGGGCGTCTCGGCGCCGTTCGCGTCCTGGTTCGCCGGCGCGGCGGTGTTAGCGTCGGTGCTCATTGGGGCGGGTTCTGGCCTGCGCTGCCCTGCCGCGCAAGGGGGCGGCGCCGCCCCGCTTGCCCTTGGACCGGGACCCGCGCATGAAGCCGTCATGACCGCGGACCTCTCCCCCGCACTCGGCATCTTGCGCGGCGCGCTTCCAGGGCTTGCCGGGACGTACCTGTTCGGCAGCGCCGCCGATGGCTCGGCGCGCGCCGACAGCGACGTCGATCTGGCGGTCTATGCCGGCCCGCCGATCGACAGGGCGCGGCTGCTCGATCTGCAGGAGGCGCTGGCCAAGGCGCTGTCGCGGGATGTGGATTTGATCGATTTGGCCGCAGCGTCGACCATCCTGCAGGTGCAGGCGATCGGCGAGGGGCGTCTGGTCGACGCGCCGGATCCGCAAGCGGCGGCGCTCTTCGAGCTTCGCGTGATGCGCGACTACCAGGAGCTTAAGGCGCGTCGCGCCGACCACGAAGCCGACATCTTACGGACTGGGCGCGTCTATGCCGGATGACGTCATCATAGCGAAGGCGGAGATCATCGAGCGGTGTATCCGGCGCGCACGCGAGGAGCTGGCCGCGAGTCCCGATTTCGAGTCCGATTTCACGCGCCAGGACGCCGCTATCCTGAATATCGAACGCGCCTGCGAAGCCGCAATCGACATCATGAACCGGATTCTGAGGCTGCGCGGCCTCGGCATTCCCGCCTCGACGCGCGATGGTTTCGACCGGCTGGTCCGTGCGTCTGTTGTCGATCAGTCGCTTGCCGACCGCCTGATGCGCATGGTCGGTTTTCGCAACCTCGCCGTTCATCAATATCAGAAGCTCGATCTCGCCATCGTGCGCGCGGTGATCGAGAAGAATCTGGACGACCTACTCGACTTCTCAACGGTCGCGCTGCGTCTGCCGCTTGCGAGCCCATAACGAGCGCCCATGCAAACCGCCCTCACGCCGCACCCTTCCGCCAGCACCGACTGGGACGCCCTCGATGCGCTGAAATACCAGGACGAGGACGCCGCCGTCGCCGCCCTCCTGGCCGATGCGCCGCTCGATCCGGCCGCCCGCGCCAGCGTCAACGCCGAGGCGCGCGCGCTGGTGGTGCGGGCGCGGAGCCTGAAGCGCCGCAAGGGCATGATGGAGAGCTTCCTCGAAGAGTTCGGCCTCTCCAACGCCGAGGGCCTGGCGCTGATGTGCCTGGCCGAGGCGCTGCTGCGCGTGCCGGACGAGGAGACCGCCGACAAGCTGATCGCCGAGAAGATCGCCAGCGGCAAATGGGGCGAGCATGTCGGCAAATCGGATCACTGGCTGGTCAATGCCGGCACCTGGGGCCTCATGCTCACCGGCCGCATCGTCTCGCTGCCGGAGGAAATGAAGAGCGACAGCGCCAGGTTCATGGCCAAGTTCGTGCAGCGCGCGGGCGAGCCGGTCGTGCGCGCCGGCGCCATGCAGGCGATGCGCATCCTGGGCGAGCAATTCGTGCTTGGCCGCAACATCGAAGAAGCGCTGAAGCGCGGCGTCGGCATGGTGCGCCAGGGGCTCGCCACCCGCTACTCGTTCGACATGCTGGGCGAAGGCGCCCGCACCGACGAAGACGCGGTGCGCTACCTGAAGAGCTACGCCGATGCGATCGCCGCCGTCGGCGAAGCGTCCGGCGGGCAGGGGCCGCAGGCCTCGTCCGGCATTTCGGTGAAGCTCTCGGCGCTGCATCCGCGCTACGAGGCGCGCCAGGAAGAACGCGTCATGCGCGAACTCTATCCGCGCGTGCTCGAACTCGCCGAAAGCGCCAGGACGTGGAACATCGGCCTTACGCTCGACGCCGAGGAGGCCGACCGACTCGTACTGTCGCTCAAGCTGTTCGAGAAGCTTGCGCTCGAACCGTCGCTGCGCGGCTGGGAAGGCCTGGGTCTCGCCATCCAAGCATACCAGAAGCGCATGCGCAGTCTGATCGAGCGCCTCGCCGCGCTGGCGCGCCGCCGCGGCGCGCCGATCCAGACGCGTCTCGTCAAAGGCGCCTACTGGGACGGCGAGGTGAAGCGCGCGCAGATCATGGGCCGCGCCGACTTCCCGGTCTGGACCACCAAGGCGGCGACGGACGTGCACTATCTCGCCTGCGCGCGCGATCTGTTCCGCGCCGGCGACGCCATCTTCCCGCAATTCGCCACTCACAACGCCCACACCGTCGCCGCCGTGCGGCGCATGGCCGCCAGCGCCGGGCGCGACGCGTTCGAGTTCCAGCGTCTGCACGGCATGGGCGAGGCGCTTTACCTCGCCGTCGATCCGCCGCCGCCGGTGCGCGTTTACGCGCCGGTGGGCGGTCACGAGGATTTGCTGCCGTACCTGGTGCGCCGCCTGCTGGAGAACGGCGCCAACACCAGTTTCGTGCACTCCTTCCTGGATGACGATGTCTCGCCCGACATCGTCGCCGCCGATCCGATCGCGACGCTGGAAGCCAATCCGCACCGCCACCGCCGCCTGCCGCCGCCGTCGCAGCTCTACGGCGCCAGCCGCCGCAACTCGACCGGCCGCGATCTCTCCATCGCCGCGGACCGCGAAGCGCTCGTCCGCGCCGCTCCTCCCCCGTTCACGGGGGAGGTCCGAGCGCAGCGAGGGGAGGGGGAAAATCCGTCGGACGTCGGCGCCGGCCCCCTCAGTCACGCTGCGCGTGACAGCTCCTCCGCAAGCGTGGGAGCAATTGCTACAGCGCTCTCGGCGTTCAAGGCCTGGAACGCCAAGGGCGGTGCGGCGCGCGGCGCGATCCTGCGCGCCATGGCCGACAAGCTGCAGGCCAACCACGATCCGCTGGTGGCGCTGATCGCGCGCGAAGCCGGGCGTGACCTGCAGGACTGCATCGACGAAGTCCGCGAAGCCGTCGATTTCTGCCGCTACTACGCCGCCGAGGCCGAGCGCCTGTTCGCCGGTCCGCATCCGCTGCCGTCGCCGGCGGGCGAGAGCGATCATCTCGAACTGCACGGCCGCGGCGCGTTCGTCTGCATCAGCCCGTGGAACTTCCCGCTGGCGATCTTCACGGGCCAACTCGCCGCCGCGCTCGCCGCCGGCAACACGGTGGTCGCCAAGCCCGCCGAACAGACCCCGCGCATCGCCGAGTTCGCGGTCAAGCTGTTCTACGAAGCCGGCCTGCCGCAAGGCGTGCTGCAGCTGGCGCAGGGCGACGGCAAGGTCGGCGGCGAACTGGTCGCCGATCCGCGCATCGCCGGCGTCGCGTTCACCGGCTCCACCGAAGTCGCACGCCTGATCAACCGCACGCTCGCTGCCAAGGACGGCCCGATCGCGCCGCTGATCGCCGAAACCGGCGGCCTCAACGGTCTTTTCGTCGACACCACGGCGCTGAAAGAGCAGGTGGTGGACGACGTCATCGTCTCGGCCTTCAACTCCGCCGGCCAGCGCTGCTCCAGCTTGCGCATCCTGTTCCTGCCGCACGAGACGGCCGACGAAATCATCGAGACCCTGATGGGCGCGATGGATGCGCTGATCATCGGCGATCCCATCGATCCGGTCACCGACATCGGCCCGATCATCGACGCCGAAGCCAAGGCCAATCTCGACAAGCACATGGCGCGCATGCGCAAGGAAGCGCGCGTGCTGAAGCAGATCGACGTCAGCCGCCTCGGCGGCAATTTCTTCGGCCCGGCGCTGGTCGAACTCGCAAGCCTCGATCAGATCGAGCGCGAAGTGTTCGGCCCGATCCTGCACGTCGTCCGCTACGATCCGGCCGATATCGCCAATGTCGGCGCAAAGCTCGCCGCCAAGGGCTACGGCCTGACGCTCGGCGTCCACTCGCGGCTGGAGAGCTTCGCCGAAGAGGTGATCGCCGCGGTCCCCGCCGGCAACGTCTACATTAACCGCACCATCGTCGGCGCCGTTGTCGGCGTGCAGCCGTTCGGCGGCTCGGGCCTGTCCGGCACCGGCCCCAAGGCGGGCGGGCCGCACTATCTGCTGCGCTTCGCCGAGGAACGCGCCGTCAGCAACAACATCGCCGCTCAGGGCGGCGATCCGCAGTTGTTGAACTTGTAGAACGGCGATCGGCAGGTCGGCAGTCGGCAATCGGGAAAAACTCGGGTACGACTGCCGATCCGTCGACCCGCCGATTGCCGAGAGACCATGTCGCACGACAACGTCACGCCGTTCCGCCGTCCGCCGAAGCGCCCCGCCGTGCGCCAGCAGGGCGGCCTGGGGCTGAAGTCGCATCGCGGCAAGGTCGTGCTTGCGCACCTGCTGACCATCGCCGCGTTCGTGCTGAACTTCTTCCTCACCACCGCGCCGTGGTCGTTCCTGTCGCTGGCGGTGGCGATTGCGGCGGTGGTGCTGGTCTATTCCAATCGCGGCGAAGCGATGCCCTGGGCCAACACGCACCACGAGCACGCGCTGCGCACGCTGATCATCGGCTACGCCATCAACATCGTGGCGAGCCTGCTGGGCCTGATCAGCGGCGCGCTCATCGTCGTGTCGTTCTACGTCACGCTGGGCGTGACGGTCTGGGCGGTGCTGCGCGCCGCGATCGCGCTGGTCCTGGGCGTGCTGCGCAAGCCGATCCCCAACCCGCACGGCTGGCTGATCTAGCTAGCCGCCAGCCGGCAGCCGTATTCGCCCTCCGCCACGGCTTTCGCGCTGATCGCGCCGAACAGCACGCTGGCGCGCACCGTTTCGCCGTCCTGCGTCACCGTGATCTGGTTGCGCGCGCTGTCCGGAAAGTCGGCGATGCAGCTCTCCAGGCTGCGCCCGCTGACATGGAGGCACGAGCAGGTCTGCTTGGCGGCGTAGCCGGTGGCGATCTGGGCGTAGGCGATCTGGCCGCGATTGCTCCAGGCGCCCGCAGCCAGCGCGGCGGCGATCACCAGCAGCACCGCAAGCACGATCCAGCGTTTGCGCAGCGCCATGGCCTCCCCCTATTGTCAGCCATCTTAGCCAAGGGGAGGGGGCGCGTCATGCTGCGCGGCGCGATCGTGGCGGCGGTTCTGGTTTTCGCGGCGTCAGCGCAGGCGCAGCAGCTGCACCCGCTGCCGCAGCAGCCGGCGGATGTCCCCTGGCCGACGCAGGATTGGCCTGAGGCGCCGCTTCCCGGCGATGTCGACCGCCCCGCCTTCGACCTCGCCGTCACCGAAGCCTTCGCCGGCGTGCATCCCCGGCTTGGCGAAACCCGCGCCGTCGTCATCGTCCAGGGCGGCCGGCTGGTGTTCGAGCGCTACGCCGACGGCTATTCTCGCGATACGCGGCTGAATTCCTGGTCCATGGCCAAGTCCGTCACGCACGCGCTGGTCGGCGCCGCCGTGCTGCAGGGGCGCGTCTCGATCGATGCGCCGATGGGCAATCCCCACTGGCGCGCCGGCGACCGCCGCGCCTCGATCCCGTGGCGCGACTGGCTGCAGATGGTCGACGGCCTCGCCTACAACGAGAACGCCGAGAACGTCGCCGAGGCCGGCAATGCGCGCATGCTGTTCGGCGAGGGCCGCGCGGACGTCGTGCGCTGGGCCGCCGCGCGCCCGCTGATCCACGATCCCGGCGCGCACTGGAACTACAGCTCGGCGACGACGATGCTGATCTCCGACGCGCTGACGCGCGCCGTCGCGCCCGGCGTCCGCGATGCGAGCGAGCGCCGCGAACTCATGCGCGGGTGGATGCACAGCTCGCTGTTCGACCGCATCGGCATGCATCCGGTGGTCGAGTTCGATCCGCAGGGGACGTTCTACGGCAGTTCGCTGGTGTGGGCCTCGGCGCGCGACTTCGCGCGCTTCGGCTATCTCTATCTGCGCGGCGGCGTCTGGGACGGCGAGCGCGTGCTGCCGGAGGGCTGGGTCGATTTCGCCCGCACGCCGGGTCCCGACGCCAACGCCGACATTTACGGCGCGCACTGGTGGCTGACGCCGCGCAGCGGCCCCGGCCGGCCCATGCGCTCGCTGATCACCGACAACCGCATGGCCGACGTCTTTTCGGCCCAAGGCTACGAAGGCCAGATCATCGTCGTTGCGCCGTCGAAGGATCTGGTCATGGTGCGCCTGGGCCTCTTCCACGGCGGCGCGGACTCATGGGACGCGCTCGGCGACTGGTCGACGCGCCTGATCGGCGCGTTCGGCGACCGGGCCGCGCAAGCAGGCATAGGAGAGCGCGATGGCTGACGAAGGACATGACGTGAAGCGTGAGTGCGCGAAGCTCTTGCGCGAGGCCGGCTACACGTATCTGGCCGTCGAGATGGAGCATGGCTCGCTCTCGGCGCTGGCGAAGGACGAGCCGTTCTTCCTGCTGTGCGGCCGCGACCGGCTGGCGCCGACGGCGATCAAGGCCTGGATCGAAGCCGCGCGCATCTCGAACGTGCCGGACCACAAGCTCGAATCCGCGCACGAGACCATCGAAGCGATCGAAGGCTGGCCCGGCGACCGGCACTATCCGGACTGAGGCGCTATCCGACGCAAGCGCGCCATGGAGCGCCGGCGCCCTCGCCGGCATGCGCCCGATCGAACGAACGCCAACGCTTGTCGGCAGCTGTCGCGCCGCGCCGGCGCGTCCGATATTCGGCGGATATTTTAGTGCGCCGTCCGCAACGCGGCGTGGGCGCGCTCGAGCCCCTGATAGAGCAGGCCGCGCACGTCGCGGTCGCCGCCGTGCGCGGCCGTTTTCGCCAGCGCCGCCAGCGTCTCGGCGGCTTCCGGCTCATCGACGGCTTGAGCCAGCGCGGCCAGGGCGCGGGTGCGGTTGGCGAACGCCTGCGCGCCGGCGCCGCAAGCATCGATCACGTACATGCGCAATTGGCGCATCGCGGTCGGCAGGTGCGGCGGAGGCGCGGCGCGGTTTTCGCGGCGGCGATCGTGCAGGCGCAATTTGTTCGCCTGCCTGCGGTCAGGCCCGAAATAGCAGGGATGATCGACCCACAACATTGCATCGACATCGCGCCCGGATCGGGCGCAGCTTTCTCCTGTATGCGATGGTACGCGGGTATGATTAGGAGTGTGTTGCGGTTCGCGGAGAAATCGTCGTCAACGCGCGTTAGCCAAGCCCGACCAGCGCGCGCACGTCGGCGGGCGTTTTTCCCGCGTCCCGTAAGGCGCGCAGCGTCGCGCTTCGATCGCGCTTGGCGAGGCGCTTTCCGTCTTCGCCCAGCACCAGCCGATGGTGCCGGTACACGGGCTGGGGCAGGCCGAGCAGCTTCTGCAGCAGCACGTGCAGATGCGCGGCCTCGCGCAGGTCCTCGCCGCGGGTCACGTGGGTCACGCCCTGCAGCGCGTCGTCCCACACCGAGGCCAAGTGATAGCTCGCGCCGAAATCCTTGCGCGCCAGCACCACGTCGCCGTGGCGTTCCGGTTCGGCGCGCACCGGCGCCGTCTCATCCTCGAACACCAGCGCGAAATAGGCCGGCCCGAGCGCCGCGCGCGCCTTCTTCAGCGAGAGCCGCCAGGCGAACGCATCGCCCGCCGCCAGGCGCTGGGCTTCCTCCTCCGCCGGCAGCGCTTCGCCGGCGAAGCGCTCTTCCGCCGCGCCATGCGGCGCCGAGGCGATCGCGTCGGCGATCTCCTTGCGGGTGCGGAAGCAGCGATAGACGAGGCCGCGCCCGATCAGGTCCTGCAGCGGCTCGGCGTACTCGGCCATGTGCTCCGACTGGCGCCGCACCGGCTCCTCCCAGCTGAGGCCGAGCCAGGCGAGGTCCTCATAGATCGCCGCCTCGAACTCCGGGCGCGCCCGGCCCAGGTCGATGTCTTCGATCCGCAGCAGGAAGCGCCCGTTCGCGGCGCGCGCGGCGTCGAACGCCGTCAGCGCCGAGAGCGCGTGGCCCAGATGCAGGTAGCCCGTGGGCGAGGGGGCGAAGCGGGTGACGAAGCTCATCCGGCCCGGAGGCTACCGCCCGTGCCGCCGTGTCGCTACGCCAACATCCTGAAAACGCGGAAATTAGCCGCCGGCGCCTGCGCCTTTTCGGCCACGTTGCCGCGCTGTCACGAAGCTGTCGCTGCAAATCAGCTAGTCTTGGGTTCGCGGCGCGGCTGAATCCGTATAGGTTGCGCCGCAGCCAAGGAGTCTCGTCTTCAGTCCCAAGAGCGCAATCACCTGCCAGTTCGTGGAGCGGTCGCACTGGAGCGGTCGCCAATGAACGTCACCAGTGCGCCTTTGGCGGGATGGCCGGCGCTGGTGCTCAACGCCGATTTCCGCCCGCTCTCCTATTATCCGCTGTCGCTGTGGCCCTGGCAGGAGGCCATCAAGGCCGTCTTCCTCGAACGCGTCGACGTCGTCGCGCACTACGATCAGGTCGTGCATTCGCCCTCGTTCGAGATGCGGCTGCCGAGCGTCATTTCGCTGCGCGATTACGTGCACCAGGATCGCCCCCCGGCGTTCACGCGCTTCAACGTGTTCCTGCGCGACGGCTTCAGCTGCCAGTATTGCGGCTCGCCCGACGATCTCACCTTCGATCACGTGATCCCGCGCTCGCGCGGCGGGCGCACCACATGGGAGAACATCGTCACCGCCTGCGCGCCGTGTAATCTGCGGAAGGGCGGCAAGTACGCCCATGTCAGCGGCATGCGTCCGTTCAAGCGGCCGCGCCGGCCGACCATGCATGAGCTGCAGCACGTCGGCCGCCGCTTCCCGCCGCACCATCTGCACGAAAGCTGGATGGACTATCTGTACTGGGACGTCGAACTGGAAGCGTGAGTTCCCATTACATGGGACGCCGGAACACGGCGTGGATGCGAGCGTCGGGAATGTGGGGCGTGGCGCGGCGGTCGGCGGTGTGCGGCGCGTACGCGGCCTCCCCATCGCGGCTGCGCGCGAAAGCGCCGTTCCAGTTCACCTGAACCGCGCAGGCGGCGTCGCCGGCGAATGTCTCGCCCGCTTCGAGGGCGTTCAGGAGGCTATGCCGGATCCCGGCGAGCGGACGCTCGATCGGCTCGCCCGCCAGCACGAACGCCGCTGCGGCTATCGCCAGGGCTTGCGCGCAGTCCATGATCCTCTCCCTCGCGCGCCGCGGGCTCGGCGGCGCGGGGAGGGATATGCAGGCGCGACGTTGCGTGCGTTCGTCGGCGTTGAAACAAAGCTGAAATGTGAGCGGGCGGCTAAAGCGCTGCGTCGGATTTACCTGCGGCGCTTTAGTTGCCGATGGCGGCGCCCACCTTGTCGGCCGTATCGGTGAAGCTGTCCTTCATGGAATCGCCCACGAGGCCGACGGCGCCCATGATGGCGACGCCGATCAGCACGGCGATCAGGCCGTACTCAATCGCGGTCGTGCCGCGTTCGTCATGCAGAAACCGGGCGATCATGCGGCGCTCCGTTCGATCAGGCGGTCCACCAGCACCACGTCCGCCGGCGGCATGTCGTGGTCGCGCAATTCGGCCGGCTTTACCCACTTCGCCGCCTGCGCCGCGTTGGGATCGAGCTTCAGTTCGCCCCGCCAGCGCTTGGCGATGTAGAGCGGCATGAGCAGATGGAAGTCCGGATAAGCGTGCGAAGCGAACGCGAACGGATCCAGAGCGTCTGGTTCGACGGTCAAATCCAGTTCCTCCTTCAGCTCCCGGATCAGCGCATGCTCCGGCGCTTCGCCGGGCTCGACCTTGCCGCCGGGGAACTCCCAGAGACCGCCGAGCTGTTTGTGGTGCGGACGCTGCGTGATCAGCACGCGCCCCAACGGGTCGATCAAAGCGGCGGCCGCCACCAGGAGGAGGCGCCGCTTTGAACTCCGATCATCGCCGATTTGCATGAAGAAGCCGTGAGGCAGGATGGTTTCGCCTCGCTTAACCAATCCGCCGCCGCGACGCCAGCACGCTGTGTCGCATTGAGTTAAAGCGGTGGAAACCGCTTATTATCGGTATGCGCTTGGCCGCATCCTTGAGTTCTGCGCTGCAGCGCCTTGCGCTGACCGTGCTTATGGCGGCGGCGCTGCTGCACGGCGCTCTGCCGCCCGGCTACATGGCGGCGACGGCCAGCGGACATATCGTCATCGAACTCCGGAGCGCTTCCGGCGAGCACCTGATGCTCGACCTCTGCACCGGCCAGTATTCATCCGAAGCGCCCGCGCCGGATGATGAACGACAGCGCTCGCACGACGCCCGCTGCCCGTTCGCGGCGGCGGCCGAGCCGATGATCGTCGCGCATGCGCAGACGGTTGCGCCGGCGGCCGATGTTTCGCTGCCTGTGCGCCGTGTCGAGACGCTGCGCGTTGCGCCTGCGCTCGGCGCGCCCTCGCCATTCCTCGCCCGCGGTCCCCCGCTTCAGGCCTGACCGACACCCCTGAACCGATTGGATCGGGAGCGGCGCGCGCCGCTCCCCGGAGCCGCCACATGAAACATTCCCAACTTTCGGGCGCGGGCGCCATTGCGCTCGCGGCCATGCTCTCGCCCGCCTTCGCGCAGGAGGTGGATCCGGCGCTGCAGGACGTGATCGTCGTCACCGGCATACGCACGGTTTCGCCGGTCACCGACACCGAGCTGCCTAACACACGTCCGTACGAAGGCCCCGACGCAACCACTTTGCTGTCGCGCACGCCGGGCGCCGCCCGCGTCGGCAACGGCGCGCTGTCCGGCCAGGCGCAGTATCGCGGCCTGTTCGGACCGCGCATCAATCTGCGCGTCGACGGCCAGAGCTTCGCCACCGGCGGCCCCAACCTGATGGACCCGCCGCTCCACTATGCGCCTCTGCCGCTCATCGCCGCGCTTGAGATCGATCGCGGCGTCAGCCCGGTGAGCGCCGGGCCCGGCCTCGGCGGCGGCATGAACGCCGTGTTCAAGCGCGTGGACTTCGCGCCGTCCGATGCGCTGACGCTCGGCTACGACCTCACGGCCCAGGCGCGCAGCGTGGATGACAGCACGGGCTTCGGCGGCATCGCCGGCGCCGCGACGGAATCGCTGCGCTTCAATCTGCTGGGCGCCTACGAGGAGGGTGGCGACACCGAATTCCCCGACGGCGCCGTCGCCGCATCGTCCTTCGAGCGCGGCGTGTTCGGCGTCAGCGCGGGCGTGCGTTTCGGCGCCCACGCGCTTTCGCTCGACGCGCGCCGGCAAAACACAGAGCTTTCCGGCAATCCCCCGTTCGGGATGGACATTCGCTATTTCGACGCCGATTTCGCGCGCATCGGCTATGCGGGCGCGTTGAGCGGCGTGCGGGTGGAAGCCTCGATCGATTACGCGGACGTCGCGCACGAGATGGACAATTACAGTCTCCGTCCTCCACCCCCTGCGGCTGAACAGCGTAACAGCGCCGCCGTCGCGTCGACGCTCGGCGCCGATGTCTCCGTCGCCTGGGCGCTCTGGGGCGGCGAGGTTCAGATCGGCGCCGACCGCGTGCGGGTCGAGCGCAACATCGACGTCGCCAATCCCAACAACGCCAACTTCCGCATCGGCAGGCTGCCCGATATCGAGGTCGCCCGCACCGGCGCGTTCGCGCAATGGACAGGCGATCTCGGTCTGTTCAACGCCGAACTCGGCCTGCGCGCCGACCGCACCGACGCCGAGGCCGGCCTCGCCTGGACCGGTTCCGCCGTGCCGGCGGGCGTGGTCAATCTGGCGGCAGCGTTCAACGCGGCCGACCGCACCCGCAGCGACGATACGCTCGACGCGGCGGCGCGCTTCTGGATCGATGCGCACGACGGCTTCGCCTGGCGCTTCACGCTGGCGCGCAAGACGCGCGCTCCCGGCTATGTCGAGCGCTTCGCTTGGTTGCCGAGCAGCGCCAGCGGCGGCATGGCCGACGGCAACATTTATGTCGGCGATCTCGGGATCGAGCCGGAAGTCGCGCTGATCGCCGAAGTCGGCTTCGACTACGCCGACGGCCGCGCCTATCTGCGTCCGACCGTCTATCTGCGCGAGATCGACGACTATATCCAGGGCGTGCCGTTCGACGCCACGCCCGGCGTGATCGACACGCCGCAGGAAATGGTCTCCTCGATGAACGGCGATCCGACGCCGCTGCGCTTCGCCAACGTCGATGCGCGTCTCTATGGCTTCGACGTCGACGCCGGCCTGCGTCTGAACGAGTCCTGGCGCGTCGACGCCGTGGCCTCGTTCGTCCGCGGCGAGCGGCGCGACATCGACGACAATCTCTACCGCATCGCCCCGCCCAGCCTCACGGCGAGCCTCGCCTACGAGCGGCCGGCCTGGTCGATCGCGTTCGAGGGCCGCTTCGTCGCCGATCAAACCGAAGTCTCGCAGACCAATTCCGAAGCGGAGACGGACGGCTACGCCGTCTTCAGCCTGCTGGGCGATTGGGTCGTGCGCGACGGCGTGCGCATCTCGGGCGGTGTCGAGAACCTGTTCGACGAAAGCTACGTCGATCATCTCGGCGGCTATAACCGCATCGCCGGTTCGGACGTCGGCCTCGGCGAACGCCTGCCCGGCGCCGGCCGCGGCGCCTTCGTGCGCGTGAGCGTCTCGCGCTAGGCCTGTGGACCGCCGGCGTCCCGCCGGCAGGCGCTTTATCGAACAAGCGCCAGCGCTTGTCGGCAGCCGTCGCGCCTGCCGGCGGGACGCCGGCGGTCCGTGGCGGCGGTTCAGCTGAGCGACAGTCCTTCCGCCTTCAGCGCCTGCTGCACCGCCGGCCGCGCCAGGATGCGCTGGAAGTAGGCTTCCAGCTTCGGCTGGTCGCCGAGGTTGAGCTTGAACTTGCGCGCCCACGTCATCATCACGAAGGCGTAGGCGTCGGCGATGCTGAATGTATCGCCGAGCAGGTAGGTCTTGTCGCCGAGCTTGCGCTCCAGCAGGGCGAAGCGGTTGCGCAGCGTGGCGAAGATCGTCTCGCGCACATCGTCGGCCGGATTTCTGAACAGTGGGCTGAAGCCCTTGTGCAGTTCCGTGGCGATGAAGTTGAGCGTCTCCAGGAGTCGCCAATGCGCCATGCCTTCGCCCGGCGCGAGCCCCGCCTGCGGCGCTTGCGCGGCGAGATACTGCATCACCACCGCGTTCTCGGTCAGCACCTCGCCGGTGTCGAGTTCCAGCGTCGGCACCGCCCCTTGCGGATTGATGTCGTAGAAATCGCGCCCGCTCTCGGTTTTTCGCTCCGCGCCGAACGCGATCCTGTCCAGCGCGACGTCGAGGCCGGCTTCGCGGGCGACGATGTGCGGCGCGAGCGAGCAAGCGCCGGGCGCGTAATAGAGTTTCATCGGAGGCCTCCTGATAGGGCGATGAATTACGCCGGCGCGCCGGGCGCTCAAGTGTCAGCGCTGTGACTGCGGGGGGCGGCGCCGGCAATTATGCGACAAAAGGCTTGCAATGAGACAATAGTCTCATTATAAGCGGCGGCATGGAGGTTGAAGCCATGCCGCTGACACGCGAACAGATGGACCGGAAGATCGACGAACACTTCGGCTTCGAGCAGCGCGACGACGTCGAGGGCGTTCTTTCCACGCTCACCGCCGACGCCGAGCACGACATTGTCGGTTTTCCCACCGGCCCCACCCACGGCCGCGAGGCCGCGCGCGGCTTCTATGTCGGCCTGTTCTCCGACCTCGCGGACGGCTCGGTGCGGCCCTTGCGCCGGCTCTACGGCGACAATTTCCTCATCGATGAATCGCTCTGGAGCGGTGCGGCTGTCGGCCGTCCGTTCGGCCTCGAAGGGCGCAACCGGCCGCTGTCGTTCCGCTTGCTGCATGTGATCGAGTTCGCCGACAGCGGCGACATGAAGCGCGAGCAGGTGTGGATCGATCTCGCCGCCATTCAGCAGCAGCTGCCGCAGAGCTGAGATGGAAGAGTCCAGCCGCTCCAACCAGAAGCGCCGCACGCGCAAGGACCTGCTGCAGGCCGCCGCGCGGCTGATGCAGCAGGGCCGTTCGCCGAGCTTGGACGAGGTGGCCGCCGAAGCCATGGTCTCGCGCGCGACCGCCTATCGCTATTTTCCGAACGCCGAAGCGCTGCTGGTCGAGGCGGCGCTCGATATGGCGGCGCCGGCGCCCGATCGCGTGTTCGACGGCGCGCCCGCGGACGATCCGGTCGCGCGGATGGAGCGCGTGGATGCGGCGTTCGAGGCCATGATCGCCGCCAATGAAGGCCCGCTCAGGATGATGCTGGCCCACGCAGTGCAGCGCCCGCTGCGCCAGGCCGAGGACGGCGATCTGCCGGCGCGCCAGAACCGGCGCACGCCGCTGATCGAAGCGGCGCTCGCGCCCGCGCGCGCACAGCTCAAGCCGGCGGACGTCAAGCCGCTGGCCAGGGCGCTGGCCCTGGTGGTCGGCACGGAATCCATGGTCGTGTTCAAGGACGTGCTGCAGCTCGGCGACGCCGACGCGCGCAAAGCGCGCCGCTGGGCGATACGCGCCATGATCGAAGCGGCGAAGCGCTAAACTCGACGCCCTAAGGACCGCCGGCGCCTTCGCCGGCATGGCGCGACGGCGCTTTCGCGGCCGCGTTCAGCTCCCGCGCACAGTCGCCTTCGTCGCCCATCGACATCATCGGCCGCATCTCGCATACGCCTTCCCAGCCGTCGCCATAGAGCCGGTGCAGCTCCATGAACTCGACCGCCGAAGCCAGCGCGTCCTCGCGCGTTGCGAACTCGAAGATGGCGAAGCCGCCGATCGCTTCCTTCGTCTCCGCGAACGGCCCGTCGGTGACCGAGATCTGTCCGCGCTTCAGCGTGACGCGCGCCCCGCCCATCGCCGGCGGGAGCAGCCCGCCCGTGGAGATCATCGAGCCGTCCGCCATCCGCCGCTCGGAAAGCTTGGCCATCTCGTCCATCAGCCGCTGCGGCGGCGGCTTATCGTCGGCGTCGGGCGAGAGGACGACGAGGTACATGTAGCGCATGGAGCGATCCTTCCGTATCAGGCCAAAGCGGCGCTAGGCTGAGGACGATGCACGCTCCCGAAAGCCGACATTTCGTCCCGGGATTTGTCCACAGCTGCATGGCTGCGCCGGCGCCCGCCGCGGTAGAACAATTCGGAAACCCGAATCGAGCTACCAAGGCCCATGGCCATGCCCGCAGAACGCCCAGATGATCGCCTCGTGACCGGCGAGCGCATGCCCGGGGAGGGCGCCGACCGGGCGCTTCGTCCGCAGGGGTTCGACGAGTTCGTCGGCCAGCCCGCGGCCAAGGCCAATCTCAAGGTGTTCGTCGACGCCGCCCGCGCCCGCGCCGAGGCGATGGACCACACCTTGCTGTTCGGCCCGCCCGGCCTCGGCAAGACCACGCTGGCGCAGATCATCGCCCGCGAACTCGGCGTCGGCTTCCGCGCCACCAGCGGCCCCGTCATCGCCCGCGCCGGCGATCTCGCCGCGCTCTTGACCAATCTCGAACCGCGCGACGTGCTCTTCATCGACGAGATTCATCGCCTCGCGCCGGCGGTGGAGGAAATCCTCTACCCGGCGATGGAGGACTATCACCTCGACATCATCATCGGCGAAGGCCCCAGCGCGCGCAGCGTGCGCATCGATCTCGCGCCCTTCACGCTGGTCGGCGCCACCACGCGCGCGGGCCTGCTCGGCACGCCGCTGCGCGACCGCTTCGGCATTCCGGTGCGCCTGGAATTCTACGGTCCCGACGAATTGCTCGGCATCGTCACGCGCGCGTCCGGCAAGCTCGGCGCGCCGATCACCGCCGAAGGCGCGCTCGAAATCGCCAAGCGCGCCCGCGGCACGCCGCGCGTCGCGGTGCGCCTCTTGCGCCGGGTGCGCGATTTCGCCGGCGAGAGCGTCATCGACGCCAAGGCGGCGGACGCTGCGCTGAAGCGCCTGGAGGTCGACGTCGACGGCCTCGACATGCTCGACCGCCGCTATCTCCACGCGCTCGTTGAAACCTATTCCGGCGGCCCCGTCGGCGTCGACACGCTCGCCGCCGCGCTCGCCGAAGCCCGCGACGCCATCGAAGACGTGATCGAGCCCTACCTGATGCAGCAAGGCTTCGTCATGCGCACCCCCCGCGGGCGCGTCGCCGCGGCGAAGGCGTATGAGCGGCTAGGCAAGAAACCGCCCGCCGCGCCGCCGGCGACGGGGACGCTGTTCGGGGAGAAGTAGGTGGCGGCGTCAGCCCGGCTCCGATCGAAACGGGACCGCGAGTTGCTCGATCTGGAGAGGGCCATCTGTCTCTTGGGGGTTGACTGGGTGGTTGAGCCTATGGAGCTGCGCTCAGGGCCGGACTTCATAATCTCCCACAAGGGGGTCAGGTTTGGTCTGGAGCACACGCTTGTCTGTGTGGATTGGAGCCGCCGAGAAAGCGGCTCTCTGATGCGAGCGGTAGAGGCGAAAAGACATAAGCGCCTAGTTGAGATCGTACGCCAATGTGAGGAGCATATGGGAGCGCCGCTGAATCTCTCGGTCAGCAGCCGGCGGACGCATTACCCGGATGACCACTACCACTTCGATAATATCGACGATGATGAGATACTCAGTGCGCTGCTTGCTAGCCCAGTGCGTGGTGCTGAGGTTGGTGTACTCTTTCACGTGCTGCTCGGCGATGAGCGGTCTGGAGCATATACGGACTTGATTGTGCGAAAGGGCGTCCGACCGCTAGCGGAATTTATACCCAGTCACATGGGCTGGGTTTCCCGCGATCAGCGTTCGATCGATGTCGCGATTGAGGAGAAGGCGAAGAGGCTCCCGAACTATAGGCAAGCTGCGGGTGATGATGTGAGATTGCTCGTTGTTGCGGACTGGACTCGAAACAGCGGGAAGGCGGACATTGACTCAACGGCGCAGTTCGATCTGCGCGGCTTCAACGCCGTCTATTTCTCGACTGGTGTGAAAGCTTTCAAGCTCAACGCGCACTGAGGTCGGTCACGTAGTGGCAAAGTCCCAGCAGCGGTGCTATATCCTCTCTATGCTCAATAACGGCTCCATCACCATCAAGCTCGATCCACGCACGGCGCGGCAGTTGGCTGAGCGCGCGCGGGAAGAGGGCGTGACGCCGGAGCAATTCGCCGCCGAACTCGTCGCCGAGGCCATTGCGGTCGATATCGATGCGCCGCCGCCGGGCTTGCTGGTACCCGAAGAGGATCTGCGCGCCTCGATCGCCGAGCAGATGCGCCAGCTTGAGAGCGGCGAGGCCGAACTCATCCCGCACGAGCAGGTGATGGCTGAGATGCGCGCAAAGCTTGACGCTGCGAAGGCGCGCAAGGCGTGAGGCGCCTGCTCTGGCAGGCCCAAGCGCGAGGCGACCTCGCAAAAATTATCGACCATTTCGCCGACAAGGACCCACGCATAGCCGAAGCCCTGCTCAGCCGGATTCAACGCGCCGCCCGCGCATTGGCTAAGACCGACACAGGCCGTTCAGGCCGGATGCCGAATCTGCGCGAGAAGAGCGTGGCTCGCACCAAATACATCCTGGCCTATCGGGTCATGGAAAAGCAGATCGTTATCCTCCGCGTCATACACGCCGCACAGTATTGGACGGCGTCGGGATGGCCCAAAGAATAACGGTTCGAACATCACGCGGTCGCGCGCTCCATCAGCGTCGAGCAGAGCCGTGCGACGTCATAGCGTCATCACCATCCGCCCCAGCTTCTTCGGCGCGACTGCGACGTAGCTCTGTTTCAGCCAGCCCTTTAGCGTCGCCATCTCCGCCAGCACGTCGTCCTTCGGGCCGAGATGCGCCGTCACCCAATTGTGCTGTTTGTACCAGCCGCGCGCCGGGCGCACGAACGGCAGCGCTTCGGCCATCTCCGCCGAGACCGGCAGCTTCGCGATCAGCGTCAGCGCGTCGAGCGGTTCGCCGGCGGCGCCGAACACGGCGAACATCTTCTTGCGCACGTAAAGCGCGCGCGTCACCGTCCAGCCCGGCCCGGCCGACGTCTCGGGGAAGCCCAGACCGTAGGCGGTGAGTTCGGCTTCGGTGCGCTGATGTGGCGTGAGCGGCATGTGTCCGGCTTCCCTCGCGGCATGCATGTCTAGCGCCGCATCGGCGCGCTGTCGCCGGCGTTGTGCTCGCGGGCGCCGGCACGCATAAGGTCGGCCCATGACTTCGCTCCGCGCCGTCGTCGAACGGCTCACGCCTGAAGCCGACACTTTCGTTATCGATGCGCCCGAGGATTGGGGCCAGGGCCGCACGCTCTATGGCGGCATGACCGCGGCGCTCGCCTATGAAGCGGTGAAGCGCGCGCATGGCGACCTCGCGCCGCTGCGCTCGGCGCAGTTCAGTTTCATCGGTCCCGCGACCGGCCGGCTGCGCTTCGCTTCGACGCTGCTGCGGCGCGGCCGCTCCTCCACCATCATCGCCGCCGACGGATTCAACAAAGAGGGGCTGGCCGCGCGCGCGCTGTTCGTGTTCGCCGCCGCGCGCGAGAGCAGGATCGCGCACAGCTTCATCGCGCGGCCCGAGGTCGCGGCGGCGGAGGCGTGCCCGCCGTTCCGCAAGGAGGGCGCGGCCGCCCCGCGCGGCTTCTGGAACAATTTCGAAACCCGTCTCGCCGCCGGCCATCGCCTGCTCGACGCCGCCGCCGCGCGCGCGGAGTTCGCGGTGTGGACCCGTTTTCTCGACGCCGGCGGCGCCGATCCGACCACCGCATTGCTCGCCATCGCCGACTGCCTGCCGCCCGCGGCGATGGTGCTGTTTCCAAGCCTGGCGCCGATCAGCACCATGACCTGGAGCGTCGACATCGCGCACGCGCCTGCAAGCGCCGATGGCTGGCGTCTGCTCTGGTCCGCCAGCGAGCAGGCCGGCGAAGGCTATTCGCTGCAGAACATGGCGATGTGGAGCCAGACGGGAGAGCTGATCGCGCTCGGCCGCCAGGCCGTTGCGATCTTTGCATAGGAGAGAGCGCCGATGTTCGAACACAAGGTCTGGTGGATCACCGGCGCTTCGTCCGGCATTGGCGCGGCGCTGGCCGAGGCGCTGGCGCAGAAGGGCGCAAAGCTCATCCTCTCCGGCCGCAACGAGGCCGCGCTCGCCGAAACCGCGGCGCGCGGCAAGGCCGAACACCTCATCCTGCCGTTCGAAGCCACCGACTTCGCGCGCCTTCCCACGCTGGTCGAGCAGGCGTGGAGCTGGGCCGCGCCACACGGCGGAATCTACGGCCTCGTCAACAATGCCGGCGTCTCGCAGCGCTCGCTCGCGGTCGACACCGCGTTCGAAGTCTATCGTCGCATCGTCGACATCGATCTCATGGCGCCGATCGCGCTGACGCAAGTGCTTCTGCCGCGCATGATCGACGCCGGCGGCGGCCGCATCGTCGCCATCTCCAGCGTCGCCGGCATCATCGGCGCGCCGCTCAGGAGCGCCTACAGCGCCGCCAAGGCCGGGCTCATCGCCTATCACGACAGCGTCCGCGCCGAGACCGCCCATCAGGGCCTCGGCGTGCTGGTGGTCGCGCCCGGCTCGGTGCGCACCAACGTTTCCCGGAACGCGCTCGACGGCAACGCCCAGGCGCGCGGCTTCAGCGACGTCGCGATCGAGAACGGCATGGCGCCCGAAGCCGCCGCCCAGCGCATCCTCGACGCGCTCGCCGCCGGCCAGCGCGAACTGATCCTCGCCGACGGCATGGAATTGCAGGGCGCGCTGCTTCGCCGCAGCAATCCCGACCAGGTATTTGATCTAATGGCGAGCCTCGTCGCCGGCGGCTACGCCAAGCAGCTCGGCGCCGAGAACTGAGCGGGGGCAGGTAAGGGCTGATGATCACCGGACTCGACGAGAAGCTGCAGCCCGTTCTGGAGGAGGTGCTGCGGCGCAATGCCGGCGAGCCGGAATTTCACCAGGCCGTGCGCGAGGTGCTGGAAAGCCTCGGCCGCGTCGTCGCCAAGCATCCCGACTATCTCGACGACGCGCTGATCGAGCGCATCTGCGAGCCGGAACGGCAGATCATCTTCCGCGTGCCCTGGGTCGACGACGCCGGCCAGGTGCAGATCAATCGCGGCTTCCGCGTCCAGTTCAATTCCGCGCTCGGCCCCTACAAGGGCGGCATCCGCTTCCACCCTTCGGTCAATCTCGGCATCATCAAGTTTCTGGGCTTCGAGCAGACCTTCAAGAACGCGCTCACCGGCATGCCGATCGGCGGCGGCAAGGGCGGCTCCGACTTCAATCCGCGCGGCCGCAGCGACGGCGAGATCATGCGCTTCTGCCAGTCGTTCATGACCGAGCTGCACAAGCACATCGGCGAATATGTCGACGTGCCCGCCGGCGACATCGGCGTGGGCGGGCGCGAGATCGGCTACATGTTCGGCCAGTTCAAGCGCCTCACCGGGCGTTACGAAGCCGGCGTGCTGACCGGCAAGGGCCTCGCCTATGGCGGCTCGCGCGCCCGCCGCGAAGCCACCGGTTACGGGCTCGCTTATTTTGTCGGCCGCATGCTCAGCACCAGGGGCGCGGTGTTCGCCGACAAGCGCGTGGTCGTTTCCGGCTCGGGCAATGTGGCCATCTACACCATGGAAAAGGTCGACGCCTTCGGCGGCAAGGTCGTCGCCTGCTCCGATTCCGGCGGCTATATCGTCGACGACGCCGGCGTCGATCTCGACCTGCTGAAGGAGATCAAGGAAGTCCGCCGCGAACGCATCGCCGAGTACGTGCGGTCGAAAGGCGCCGGCGCGCGCTACATCGAACGCGGCTCGATCTGGGAGACGCCGTGCGACATCGCCCTGCCATGCGCCACCCAGAACGAACTCACCGGAAAAGACGCCGCGACGCTGGTCGCGAACGGCGTGATCGCCGTGGGCGAGGGCGCCAACATGCCGTGTATGCCCGAAGCGGTACGCGTCTTTCAGGACGCCGGCGTGCTGTTCGCGCCGGGCAAGGCCGCCAACGCCGGCGGCGTCGCCACCTCGGCGCTGGAGATGCAGCAGAACGCCTCGCGCGACAGCTGGACCTTCGAGCAGACCGAAGAGCGTCTTGCGTCCATCATGCGCAACATTCACGACGTCTGCGCCGCCACCGCCGAGGAATACGGCTCGCCCGGCGATTACGTGCTGGGCGCCAACATCGCCGGCTTCGTCCGCGTCGCCGAAGCCATGCGCGCCCTCGGCGTCATCTGAAGCACGCCGCCCTATGGACCGCCGGCGCCCCGCCGGCCTGCGCCGCCCATTGAAAGGGGAAACGCGCCGCATGCCGGCTTCCAGCCGGCAATCCCCGTTTCATCCTGCAGCACATGGGGGCGACGCGCTTTTAGCCTTACGTCCACCTTTTGCTGGTGCGCTGTTCGCCCACGTCCGGCGCGATCGTCTGCGCGCCGGCATAGCCGGTGATCTGATCCGCGACGAACGGATTGGTGCGCCGTTCGTGGCCGAAGGTCGAGGTCGGCCCGTGCCCCGGCACGAAGGTGATGTCGTCGCCCAGCGGCCAGAGCTTGGTCGTGATCGAGCGGATCAGCTGCTGCATGTCGCCGCGCGGAAAATCGGTGCGGCCGATCGAGCCGGCGAACAGCACGTCGCCGACGAAGGCGATCTTCATCTCCTTGTTGCAGATGACGACATGCCCGGGCGTGTGCCCCGGCGTGTGCGAGACCTCGAAGCGCAGGCCTTCGAACTCCAGCACGTCGCCGTCCTCGAAATAGCGGTCCGGCGTCACGTTGCGCAGCCCCGGCACGCCATAGCGCTGGGCCGTGTCCTCGATCAGGTCGAGCCAGAACTGATCGTCCTTGTGCGGCCCTTCGACGGCAACGCCGGTGCGCTCGCGCAGTTCGGCGGCGGCGCCGGCATGGTCGAGATGGCCGTGCGTCAGCCACATGCGCGTGAGCTTGAGCCCGAAATGATCGAGCGCGCCCAACAGATGCTCGGCGTCGCCGCCCGGATCGACGAACGCCGCATGCTTCGTCTCCTCGTTCCAGATCAGCGAGCAATTCTGCTGCAGCGCCGTCACCGGGATGATGCGGACCTGCAGTTTGGGCCGTTGCGGTTCAGTCATGGCGTCTGGGATGTGGTTTTTCAGGCGGCGGCGCAAGGGCCTGCGCCGCTGGAGGCTGCGTCCGGCCAGGTTGGTGACGGGGCGTAACTATGCTATTTTGATAATATGGCCGACAATGGCAAGCTCACCATTACGCTCGATAAGCGCACGGCGCAGCGCTTGGCCGACCGCGCGCGCGAGGAAGGCGTTTCGCCGGAGCGGTACGCCGCCGAGGCGGTGGCGGAAATCGTCGCCGAGCGCGACCCGGAGCCCTGGCCTCCTCTGTCCGTCAGCGACGAGGAGCTGCGTGCGTCAGTCGAGCGTCAACGTCGAGACATTGAGGCGGGCGCGGCGAAGCTTTACCCGCACGAAGAGGTGATGGCTGAGGCGCATGCAATTCTGAAGGCTCGTGCAGCAAAGCCGTGAAGCGGCTTCTCTGGTCGAGCGAGGCTCGTTTGGACCTCTTAGCGATTGCCAAATACCACGCCGATCCGCGCGTTGCGCTGCTTCTGCTTGAACGCATCGAAAGCGCCGCTGAGCGGCTCAGGCGTTTCGACACAGGCAGACCGGGCCGGGCGCTGGGAACGCGCGAAAAAAGCGTTGGCAGAACGCGGCACGTTCTTGTCCACGAAGCGCATCCTGATCGCATCGTTGTGTTCAGGGTCGTTCATATGTTGCGCGATTGGCCTTAATCCGCGTCCTCACCACGGCAGCTCTTCGCCCGTCCCGGCGTGGACGAATTTGCCGCTTGTCGTCAGCGTCAGCGCGTCGATCCGCGCGATCACGCCGCGGGCGGCGTCTTCCGGCGGGACGCCGTGTCGGCCGGTCATCTCCGTCGCCACCATGCCGGGATGGATCAGCGCCACCGCGATTCCACGCGCCTTGAGGTCGTGCGCCAGCGACACGCCGGCCGCGTTCACCGCCGCCTTCGACATGCGGTAGCCGTAATAGCCGCCCGAGCCATTGTCGGCGATCGAGCCCATCCGGCTGGTGATGATGGCCACTTTGCTCCCGGCGTGGAGCAGCGGCGCCAGCGCCGCCGTCACCCGCAGCGGCCCCAGTGCGTTCACCGCGAACTGCTCGGCGACCGCGTCGAAGTCCATCCGGTCGAGGCTTTCGCTGCGCAGAATGCCGGCATTGTTCACCAGCACGTCGAGCGCTACGCCGTTCAGCCGCCGCGCCAGCTCCGCCACCGAGGCGGCGTCGCTGACGTCGATCCCGGCTTCGATGCGCACGCCGAGCCGGTCCAACTCGGCGGAACCGGCGCGGCACACGGCGATCACCTGATCGCCGCGCGCCTTCAGCCGCCTGCACAGCTCAAGCCCGATGCCGCGGTTCGCGCCGGTGACGAGCGCAAGTCCCATGATGAACCTCCTTCGGCGCTTCTGTCCTCGCGCGGCGAGGCGGTTAGAACTGGCGGTTGCGGCCCAGGCGGCGCGTGTTGCGGCGGTCGGTTTCCCGCGCCGCCTCGCGTTCGCGCTCGGCGACATCGTAGCCGGCGGGAACCTGCGCGTAGGCCTCGAACGTCAGCGTCGTCGTGTAGCTGCCGACCTGCGCGGGCGAGCCGGGCGGCATGTCGGCGCGATGGCGCGCGGCGATCACGTAATGGCCGGGCGCATCGAAGCTGAAGCGCGCGCGTCCGGCGTCGTCGGTTACGGCGTAGCGGTCGAGATCGGTGTCCGGCGCGCCTTCGCCGTAGAGCACCACCGCCGTATTCGCCAGCGGCGCGCCGTCGAACAGCACTTCGACCTCCAGGCCTTCTGCGGCGCTCACCTGGTTCGGATGCGTGATCGGCCGGATCGCGAGGCGCCCGCGCGGCTGGTCCACGACGGTGCGGCTCGGCTGCCCACGCGTGATGTAGGTAACCGCAAGCGTCACCGTTTGCAGCGTCGTCACCGGCGCGTCCGCCGGCGCCGTTTCGCCTGCTGCGAGTTGGCGCCACTGGCCGTCGACGCCGACAAGCGTCGTGACGTTTCCGAACTGTTCGCCGGTGGTGATGCGATAGGTGCCGCCGATCGGCAGATCGGCGTGCAGCCGCGTCGAGGCGCCTTCGATCGCGATTCGCTCGAACACGACCGGCGTGCCGTCTGGATTGGCGCCGGTGATGTCGGCGGGCACCGCGATTTCCGGCGTGAAGAACGTGTTCGCGAACGCGCCTTCGACAGTGACGTCGCGGCCTTCCGGCCAATAGGTCTGCGGCTTCAGGTACGATGTATAAGCGGCGGCGGGCGCCGTGGCCAAAGCCAGCAGCGTCGCCGCGAGGAGGAGCTTTCTCATAATCTCTCGCCTGCTGTGCGCGGATGTCGGCCCGCGCCTGATCCCAGGCGAAAATTCACACAATTGCCCCGTGCGTTTCAATGTTCAATTTTAGCGCGGCCTCCCGTCCAGCAGCGCCAGCAGCCCCAGCACCGCCTTCACCGTGAACCAGACCATGACGATGAAGCCGGCGAACGCCGCCAGCCACAGAATCGGGAACCCGACCAGCACCACCGTCAGCAGCAGGCCGATGCCGGTCGCGATGGCGATGCCGATGGCCCACCAGAACGCGATCCACCAGACGCGAATCTGGTCCTCCAGGTGCGAGCGCGCCAGCGGGCCGGCGCCGTCGCGGCTCGCATAGGCCACGATCACGCCGATCAGCGCAAACACCGCCGCGCTCGGAATGCTGAGCAGATAGAGCGCGTAAACGACGAACACCGCGCCGCGTCCTGCGTCCGGATAAGCGGTTTCTTGCGTGGTCATGCCGATCTCCAACGAGGCCTCCAACGAGGCAGGGCGCCTCAGGTTCCCTTACGCTTACGCGACAGCGGATGGGCTGTCTCCACCAGCGTCTTCAGCCGGCCTTCGGCGACATGGGTGTACACCTGAGTCGTTGCGATGTCGGCGTGGCCCAGGAGCGTCTGCACCGTGCGCAGATCGGCGCCGCCCTCGACCAGATGCGTCGCGAACGCGTGCCGCAGCACGTGCGGCGAAACCCGAGCCGGATCGACGCCGGCCTTGAGCGAAGCCGCCTCCAGGATTTGCGCCACCCGCCGGCGCGTCAGCTTGCCGTCGGCGGCGGAGGCGGAAGGGAACAGCCAGCGCGCGGCTTTTTCCCGCTGCGCCGCGTTTTCGGGCAGCAGGCCCGCACGCGCGGCGAGGTGCGCTTCGAGCGCGCGCAGCGCCGGTTGTCCCAGCGCCGCCAGCCGCTCCTTGCCGCCCTTGCCTTCGATGATCATGTGATCCTGGCCCGGCCGCGGCGCCGCGCGAAGCGGCAGCGACACCAGTTCGCTCACCCGCAATCCCGCGCCATATAGAAGCTCGATGATCGCCTTGTCGCGCGCATTCTCGGCCGCTGCGATCAGCCGTTCGATCTCGTCCACGCTCAGCGTCTTCGGCAAAGCCCGCGCGCGCTTGGGCGCGTCGAGCCGTGCGGTCGGATCGTCGCCGCGCAGGTTTTCCTGCAGCAGGAAATGGAAGAACTGGCGCAGCGCCGAGATTCGCCGCCGCGCCGTCGCCGGAGAGAGCCCGCGCCGGGCCAGTCCCGCCACATACGCTTCGATCGTGTCTGCGCTCGCCTGCGCCAGCGCGCCCTTCACCTGCGCGCGCGCGTCCTCCAGATCGCGCGCATACGCGTCGAGCGTATTCGCCCGCGCCCCGCGCTCGGCGGAGAGCATCTCCAGAAAAGCCTCGATCAGCGCTGAGTCGGACATGCGCCGACCATACCAGCCAACACCGCGTTTCGCCGAGCCTCACCCCCGCCCGCGCTCCCCGGACGCAGCCCGGCGAAAGCCGGGGTGCGAGCCGGGGCCCAGGGGTGACGCGCGGTGCGTTCGCTCCTGGGTCCCGGCTCTTCGCTTCGCTGCGGCCGGGAAGCGTGCTGGGGGCCAGCAGCGGACGCCTTACCCCGGCTGCCCCGCCAGCAGCGCTTCCACGGCGATCCGCCGCGCATCGTCGTCCAGCCGCAGCGCGCGCAGCGTGCGCAGCACGCGCTCCAGCGATTCCGCGTCGAGCCGGGCGGGGCCGGCTTCGCCCAGCGCCGCCGCGGCGAGCAGGGCGGCTTCGCCGGTTGCGCCGCGCTCCGCCGCCGCCGACAGCGCCAGCATCACGCCTGCGTCGGCGCGTGCGCCGCCTTGCGGCGCATGCGCGAGCAGGAAGGTCTGCACCGCGCCGTTCGCCGGCGCGCCCAGCGCCGCCATGATCGCGACATCGCGCGCCGCCGCGCGCGGCTGGCTCGCGCCGCGGTCGATCCGCCGCTGCATCGCCGTCGCGCCGGTGTCGCCGCGCAGGCCGGTCATCACCGCGAGCGCCGCGTCGAGCGGAGCGAGCGCCGCTTCGTCGACGCCGGCCTGGCGCGCGCTGGCGACGAGACGCTGCGCCACCTGCGCATCGCCATTGGCGATCGAAGCGCGCGCGAACAGCAGCGCCGCGCCCTGGTCCGGCGCAGTCTGCAGCGTGTTGACGTCGTCGCGGAAGAAGCGCGCCGCGGCGTAGAACTCGGACGTGTTGGAAGCCTGCCGCAGCACCTCGGCGATGGCCGCGCCGCGCTCGAGCGCGGCCGCGTCCGGCTCCGCCGGCGCCGCCGCGATCCGGCGCAGCGCCGTCACGTAAGGCGGCAGCGCCGAGCTGATGTCCGCCGGCGTCGCGGTGAAGATCGTCCGCGCGTCCTCTGCGCCGATCGCGCCGCGCTGGAACGCCAGCGCCGCCGCCTGCGCGCGCTGCGGCTGCGGCGTCTGCTCATTGCGCGCCAGCGTCACGAGCGCCAGCGTCGAGGAATTGTTCAGCGGGTTGGGGCCCGGACGCAGCTGTCCGGCCAGCGAAAGCTGCACGGAGAGCGAATTGTCCCAGCGCGCCGCGGGCGGGCGCGGCCCCGGCGCACCGCCGGCCGCGGCCACCGCGCCGGTATACCAGGCGTCGTCCGCGCCCTGCGCCCGCGCCAGTTCCAGCGCGAGATCGGCCGCGGTGCGGTCCCCGCCCGCCGCCGCGCAATAGGCGCGCAGCCTGAGCAGGAACGCCGGCGCGATTTCGCCGACGCTGGCGTTGCGCCCGCGCGCGCATGCGGCGTTGCGCTGGCCGCGCGCCAGTTCGGCTTGCGCGCCATATTGCGCGATCACCGGATCGGCCGCGGAGGCGCCGGCGCCCGAAACCAGCATCGCCAGCCGGTCGGCCGCGCCCATGCGCCCGATCGCTTCAAAACGCTTGCGCGCCGCCGCTTGCGCATCGCCGCGCGGCGCGTCGCCGCCTGTGAACAGCACGCGCTGCGCCAGCGCCAGCGCGCCGGGCGAGCCATAGGCCGCCGGCAGCTTGTCGAACGCCGCCGCCAGGACGTCCGGATCGCTGCGCGACCACAGATCGGGCGCCAGCGCCCCGTCGCTGCGCGCCAGCGCGCTTACGCTCCATGCGTCGAGTTCCTGCAGCGCCTGGGCCTCGATCGGCGCCGGCAGCGCGCTTTGCGCCATCGCGGCGGAGAACAGGGCGAGGGCTGCGAAAGCGGCCAGGGCGGCGGTTCTCGTGCGCATGTCGTCTTAGTCCTTGAATGCGTCCGGCAGCTCGACGCGGATTTCCTGCGGCTCGGGCGCGAGTTCGTCGGACTGGCGGATGAAGAAGATGAACAGGCCGATGAAGGCGACTACCGCCACGCCGATGAACACCAGACGCGCCTGGGGCGGCGTCCGGCGGGCGAAAGAGCTGCGCCGACGTCTGCGTCTAAACATATCGCCTTCTTGGCCCCTGCCGTTGCGAGCGGGAAGGATTGCCCCCAAAATGTGGCGAGTTTCCAGTCCGGCCCGTGGTTAACCACTTCCGGGTCCTTTTGAGGTGATTCGTGAGCCGCCCGGAGAGCAGCGACATCGGCGAGCGCCCCGACGCCGCCGCGGCGCTGCGGCAGCAGGCGGCGGGGCTGGTTCCGCCGCGCACCATCGCGCTCGTGGGCCTGATGGGCGCGGGCAAGACCACCGTGGGCCGGCGCCTGGCGCACGCTCTCGACCTGCCGTTCGCCGACGCCGACGCCGAGATCGTCAACGCCGCGGGGCAGAGCATCGAGACCATTTTCGCCGAGCACGGCGAGTGCGAGTTCCGCCGCGGCGAGCGCAAGGTGATCGCGCGCCTGCTCGAAGGCCCGGTTCACGTGCTCGCCACCGGCGGCGGCGCCTTCATCGATCCGCGCACCCGCGAGCTGATGAAGGAGCGCGCCATCTCGATCTGGCTCAAGGCGCCGCTCGAAGTGCTGATGAAGCGCGTCTCCAAGCGCAGCGGCCGCCCGCTGCTCAAGGAGGACGATCCGCTTGCCGTGATGCAGCGGCTGATGGGCGAGCGCTATCCGATCTACGCCGAAGCCGACATCACCGTCGAAACCAACGCCGGCCCGCACAACGTCGCCGTCAGCGCCATCATCGAGGCGCTGCGCGAGCACCTGGCGGTGAAGGCATGATCGCCGCACCATCGACACAACGGTTCCCGTCCTCCCCCGCCAGGGGGAGGCAGCGCGCGCGGCGGCGCGCGACGGAGGGGTGGGCGCGAACTTCTGCAAACGCTGGCGCCGCCCCCCTCAGTCACCGTGCTTCGCACGCTGACAGCTCCCCCTATCGGGGGAGAACGGGCGCTCACAAAACGAAATTCTCACAATGACTCAAACCATCCCCGTCAACCTCGGCGCCCGCTCCTACGACGTGCGCGTCGGCCCCGGCCTGCTGCAGCGCGCGGGCGAACTGGTCGCGCCGTTCGCGCCGACCGGGCGCGTGTTCGTCGTCACCGACGAGAACGTGTTCCGCCTGCATCTTCCCGCCCTGTCGGCCAGCCTGCAGGCGGCGGGGCTTGCGGTGCAGAGCCTGAAGCTTCCCGCCGGCGAGCAGACCAAGAGCTTCAAGGGCCTGGAGAAGGTGCTGCGCGCGCTGCTGAAAGCCGGCATCAACCGGCGCGATCTCGTCGTCGCCTTCGGCGGCGGCGTGATCGGCGATCTGGCCGGGCTCGCCGCGGGGCTGGTCAAGCGCGGCGTCGATTTCGTGCAGATTCCGACGACGCTGCTTTCCCAAGTCGATTCCAGCGTCGGCGGCAAGACCGCGATCGACACGCCCGAAGGCAAGAACCTCGTCGGCCTGATCCACCAGCCGCGCCTCGTCATCGCCGACACCGGCGTGCTCGCCACGCTCAGCGAGCGCGAGCGCCGCGCCGGCTACGCCGAGATCGTCAAGCTCGGCCTCATCGCCGACGCGCGTTTCTTCGAATGGTGCGAAGCCAACGCCCGCGCCGTCCTCGCCTGCGAAACCGGCCCGCTCGCCCAGGCCATCGCCAAGGCCGTCGCCTTCAAGGCCGGCGTGGTCGAGCGCGACGAGACCGAGCAGGGCGAGCGCGCGCTGCTCAATCTCGGCCACACCTTCGCCCATGCGCTCGAAGGCCACGCCGGCTATGACGGCGCGCTGCTGCACGGCGAGGCCGTCGCCGCCGGCATGGGCCTCGCCTTCGAACTCTCGGCGCTGCTCGGCCTCTGCCGCGACGCCGAGGCCCGCCGCGTGCGCGCGCATCTCACGGAAGCCGGCTTCGTCACCGATCTGCGCCAGCTCCCCGGCGCGCCGTTCGACGTCGAGCGGCTGATGGCCCTCGCCGCCGCCGACAAGAAGGCCCAGGCCGGCAAGCTCACCTTCATCCTGGCGCGCGGAATAGGCCGCGCCTTCATCGAGCCGGACACGCCCGCGGACGTCGTGCGCGAACTCCTGCAAGCCGAAACGAGATCATGACCACAGCCCTCCTCGTCGCCGCCGCGGTGATCGCGGCGCTGATCCTTCTCAACGCCTTCTTCTCCGCGGCGGAGACGGCGCTCACCGGCGCCTCCCGCGCGCGCATGACCACGCTCGAGCGCGAAGGCGATCATCTCGCCGCCCGCGTCAACAAGCTCAACGAAAACCGCGAGCGCATGATCGGCGCGGTGCTGCTGGGCGCGAACCTGGTGCAGATCGCGGCGTCGGCGCTCTCCACCAGCATCTTCACCGGCCTTTATGGCGACTACGCTCCGCTCGTCACCACCATCGTCCTGACGCCGCTCCTGCTCATCTTCGGCGAGGTCGGCCCCAAGACCTACGCCATCACCGCCGCCGACAAGATCGCCCGCTGGGTCGCCATTCCGGTGCAATGGATGGTGCGGATCCTCGCGCCCGTCGTCGCCGCCGTGCAGTGGATCGTGAACAACGGCCTGAAGCTCTTCGGCGTGCGCGTCGACGAGACCGTGGACGTGCTCAGCGCCGCCCGCGCCGAGATCGCCGGCGCTGTCGAACTGCACGCGGAGGAGGGCGCGGTCGAGGCCGAGGCCCGCCATCGCCTGCTGGGCGCGCTCGATCTCTCCGAACTCGAAATCGCCGACGTGATGATCCATAGGAAATCGATCCGCTCGCTCGACATCGACCTGCCGCCGCGCGAAATCATCGCCCAGGCGATGAGCTCTCCGCACACGCGCCTGCCGCTCTATCAGGACGAGCCCGACAACATCGTCGGCGTCCTCCACGCGCGCGACCTGCTGCGCGCCATTTCCGAGCACGGCCGCGACGGCTTCAGCGTGCGCGAGGTGATGCGCACGCCCTGGTTCGTCGCCATGACCACCAGCGCCGAAGACCAGCTCGCAGAATTCCTGCGCCGGCGCGAGCACTTCGCGCTCGTCGTCGACGAGTACGGCGCGCTGATGGGCCTCGTCACGCTGGAAGACATCCTCGAAGAGATCGTCGGCGACATCAAGGACGAGCACGACATCGCCGTCCAGGGCGTGCGCCCCCAGCCCGACGGCAGCGTCAATGTCGACGGCACGGTGCCGATCCGCGATCTGAACCGCGTCATGGACTGGGACCTGCCCGACGAAGAAGCGGTGACCGTCGCCGGCCTCGTCATCCACGAAGCCCAAGCCATCCCCGAACCCGGCCAACGCTTCGCCTTCCACGGCTACCGTTTCCAAGTGCTGCGAAGACAGCGCAACCAACTCACCGCCCTGCGCGTCGAACGCGAAGCGGAGGAAGGAACGGAAGGCGGCTAAGCGCGCCCCCGCTTCCCGGACGCAGCCCCGGCGAAAGCCGGGGTGCGATCCGGGGACCCAGGGGCTAACATGCCTACGTCGCAGCCGCCGCCCCTGGGGCCCGGCGCTTCGCCCCGCTTGCGCGGGGCATTCGGCCGGGAAGCGGGAAAGCGCACGCCGTCGAACTCGAAAGCTGGGGCTGGCGCATCGCCTGCATCAGCAACTGGGGCGGGTGAGGGGGGGGCCGCATGCGCGGTGGAGCGGTGCGCCAAAAAACTCGCACGTTGCACAGGCCGGCGGGACGTCGGCGGTCCATAGCGGTGCTGCTGCGTTTAGGCCGCCGCCACCTGCGCGGCGCCCGGCTTGCGGGCGACGCCGTTTTCCAGCGTGAGCTGGGTGAAGCCTTCCGGCAGCGTTTCGCCCGCGCCCAGCAGCAGCACCGCCCCCGGCGCCATCGCGCCGGCGACGTGCTCCAGCACCGCGAGCCGGATCGGTTCGTCGAAGCAGGTCAGCACGTGCGCGAGGATAACGATGTCGAACTGGCCGAGCTGGCCGGGATGGTGCAGCAGATTGTGGCGCTCGAACTTCACCGCCGCGCGCAGGCGGTCGGAGATGCGCCAGAGATCGCCGGCTTTTTCGAAGAAGGCGATCAGCTTGCGGATCGGCAGCCCGCGCTGCACCTCGAACTGGGTGTAGAGGCCCGAGCGCGCCTTATCGAGCAGCCGCTCGGAGAAGTCGGTGGCGAGAATGTCGACCTGCGGATTGAGCCCTTCGCTGCGCATGTCGTCGACGATCATGGCGATCGAATAGGCTTCCTGGCCAGTCGAGCAGCCGGCGCTCCAGATGCGCACGCGCTCGTGGCCGCGCCGCTGCATCGCCTCCGGCAGCAGCGTTTTGCGCAGCGCTTCGAAGTTCGGCTTGTCGCGGAAGAAACGGGTTTCGCTCTGGATCAGATTGTCGGCGATGGCGTTCCAGAGCGCGCCGTCGGGCCTGATCCGCGCCGCGGCGATCAGTTCGGAGACGCTGACGAAGCCCTCGCGGCGCGCCAGCGGCTGCAGCCGCACCGCCGCCGGCCCGCTCATCTCGCGCGTGATCATCGCGCCGGTCCGCGCCTTCACTTCGCGCGCCGTCAGTACGAACTCGGCTTCGGTCAGCATCAGACGAGGCCCGCTTCGGCGAACTTGGAATGGAGGATGTCGCCGTCGAACGGCTTCATCATGTATTCGTCGGCGCCCGCCCGCAGCGCCTCCGCGATCCGCTCGACGTCGTTTTCGGTGGTGCAGAACACGACCGTGGGCCGGTCGCCGCCGGGCTCCTTGCGCAGCTGCTTAAGAAAATCGAGACCGCTCATCACCGGCATGGTCCAGTCCAGCAGGATCGCATCCGGCATCTGGCGCCGGCACGCCTGCAGCGCTTCGAGCCCGTCGCCGGCTTCCTCGATCTCGAAGCGCATGTCTTCGAGGATCCGCCGTGCGACTTTGCGGATGACGCGGCTGTCGTCGACGACAAGGCAGCGTTTCATGGTGGGCATGCTCCGTGGATTCGCGCGAAGTCTCGGTTTGCGCTGGTTAACGGAGCTTAAAGCTTTAAAGCTTGAACGCCGCCGAGCGCGCGATCAGCTCGACCTTGTCTTCGCCCTCGCGGGCGCTGAGTTCGACCCCGCCCTGGCGCGCCAAGAGGCTGGTCAGCGTCGGCTGGATGGTGTGGCCGGACAGCTCCGCCCCGCCGTCGCCGCGCAGCGCCGCGGCGGTGGCCTCGCGCAGCTTGGCGCGCGGGCCGGCGGCGGTGACGATCACGTCGCCGCCTTCGCCGTGCTTCTCCGCCGTGATCTCGACCGTGCCGCCGCGCGGCAGGCACTCGTTGGCGATCAGCAACAAGTTGACGATCACCCGCACCGCCGGGCGCGGCATCTGCACCGCCGGCGCCGACCAGACCAGCTCCGGCTTCAGCACGCTGTAGAGCTTGAGCGCCACCGCGCGCCCTTCCTCCAACTCGCTGTCGCCCTCGGCGGTCGCGCCGGCCATGGCGAAGCGGAAAAATTCGAGCTTGGCCCAGGCTTTGCCAACGCCGTGGTCCAGCAGGGAGAGCGCGTCCGGATCGGTCTTGCCGTCGCCGGACTTGATCATCTCCAGGCCCTGGATGATCGCCGACATCGGCTCCACCATGTCATGGCAGATGCGCGAGGCGACAAGCGCCGTCAGCTTCGTATTCTCGATCATCGCGCGCTCCGTGACGGGGGAGGCGCGAACATAGACGATTCGCGCAAGGGGGAGGGTTCAATCCCGTGCGCTGCGGCGCCACATGCGCTAGGTCCGTGTGCAAGGGAAGCGTCGATGGCTGTGGAAACGCAAGCGGGTCTCGGCCTGGAGCACGCGGTGGCGCTGCTGGCGACGGCGGTGGTGGCCGCGCCGCTGTTCCGCCGGCTGGGGCTCGGATCGGTGCTGGGCTACCTCGCCGCCGGCCTGGTGATCGGGCCGTTCGGGCTGGGGCTGTTCCGCGACCCGGAGAACATCCTCCACGTCGCCGAGTTCGGCGTCGTCATGTTCCTGTTTCTGATTGGCCTGGAGATGCGCCCGGCCAAGCTCTGGTCGCTGCGGAAGGAGATTTTCGGCCTCGGCGCGGCGCAGGTGCTGACCTGCGCGGCGCTGCTGTCGCTGCTGGGGATCGCGGCGGGGCTGCCGTGGCCGGCGGCGGCGATCGGCGCCAGCGGCTTCGTGCTCTCCTCGACCGCCGTGATCATGAAGATGATGGACGACAGCGGCGAGACCGCCAGCGACGCCGGCCAGCGCAATGTCTCGATCCTGCTGTTCGAGGACCTGATGATCGTGCCGCTGCTGGCGCTGGTGGCGGCGCTCGGGGCGGCGATGGGCGCGGTCGAGGAGAACGCGCGCCCTCTCTGGATCAGCATCGCGCTCGCCGCCGCCGCCATCGGCGTCGTGTTCGTCGCCGGGCGCTGGCTGCTCAACCCGTTGTTCGCGCTGCTGGCGCGCTCGGGCGCGCGCGAGGTGATGACGGCGGCGGCGCTGCTGGTGGTGCTGGGCGCGGCCTTGTTCATGCAGTGGGGTGGGCTCTCCATGGCGATGGGCGCCTTCCTCGCCGGCGTGCTGCTTTCGGACTCGGTGTTCCGCCATCAGCTCGAGGCCGACGTGGAGCCGTTCCGCGGCATCCTGCTGGCGCTGTTCTTCATCAGCGTCGGCATGTCGCTCAATGTCGCGGTGGTGCTGGCGCAGTGGCAGTGGATCGCGGCGGGCGTTCTCGCCTTCATGGTCGTCAAGGCGCTCGGCATTTTCGCGGTGGCGCGCCTGTTCGGCGCCGACAGTCGCGAGGCGGTCCAGCGCGCGGCCTTGTTCGCGCAGGGCGGCGAGTTCGCGTTCGTGCTCTACGCGGCGGCGCTCACCGACGGCGTGATGGACGCGCGCATCGCCGCGACCATGACCGCGATCGTGATCCTTTCGATGGTGCTGACGCCGCTGGCGGTGATCGTGCTCAACCGCTCGATGCCGCCGCGCGCAGTGTCGCGCGACGGCGTCGAGGACGCCAACGATCTGCATGGGCGGGTGCTGTTCATCGGCTTCGGCCGCTTCGCCCAGGTGGTCAGCCAGGCGCTGCTCGCCCGCGGCGTCGACGTGTCGCTGATCGAGACCGACGTCGAGATGATCCAGGCCGCGGCCAATTTCGGCTTCAAGGTCTATTACGGCGACGGCGCGCGGCTGGACGTGCTGCAGGCCTCCGGCGCCGGCGAAGCCGAGGCGATCCTGGTGTGCGTCGACAAGCCCGACGCCGCCGACCGCATCGTCGCCCTGGTCAAGGCCGGATTTCCCAACGCCAAGCTGTTCGTGCGCGCGTTCGACCGCGGCCATTCCATGCGGCTGGTGCAGGCCGGCGTCGACTATCAGATCCGCGAGCTGTTCGAGTCCTCGTTGACGTTCGGCGCCGCCGTGCTGCGCGAACTCGGCTTCAACGACATCGAGATCGAAGAGACCATCGAGGAAGTGCGCGACCGCGACGCCGCCCGGTTCGAGCTGCAGCTGGCCGGCGGCATCGAGGCCGGGCGGGCGCTCATCCGCGGCAACATGACGACGCCGCAGCCGACGCCGTTCACGACGCCGCGCCGCGAGAGCAAGCCGCTGAACGAAGAAGCCGCGGACGTGATCGCCGAGAAGTCCGATTGATGCGGCGGGCGCCGCCACGGCACGGGCGCCGCCCGGCGCCGGCAGGTGCTAGATTGATGTTGAGAGTTCACCAACCCACTATGCCGGCGGATCTGCAATGACACACGAATTCCGACTGATCGAAACCAACGGCGTCAAGATCCGCGCGGCGGTCGAGGGCGCCGGGCCGCTCGTCGTCATGGCGCACGGCTTTCCGGAGAGCTGGTACTCGTGGCGCCATCAGATGAAGCCGCTCGCGGACGCGGGCTTCACCGCCTGCGCCATCGACGTGCGCGGCTATGGCGGTTCGGACAAGCCGCATCCGGTCGAGGCTTACGCGATGAAGGAGATCGCCGCGGACGTGGCCGGCGTGATCGGGGCGCTGTCGCCGGGCGAGCCGGCGGTGCTGATCGGCCACGATTGGGGCGCGCCGATCGTCTGGCACACGGCGGTGCTGCATCCGGACAAGGTGCGCGCGGTGGCGGGGCTTTCGGTGCCGTATTTCGGCCAGCCGCCCGTCCCGGTCACGCAGATCATCAAGGCGATGTACACCGACCAGGGCAAGTTCTTCTATCAGGCCTACTTCCAGGACGAGGGCGTCGCCGAAGCGGCGTTCGAGAAGGATGTGCGCGGCGGCTTGCGCAAGCTCTATTACGCCGGCGGCGGCGAGTCCGAGGCGTATTGGGGCGGCGCCGACAAGAAGCACGGCGATGCGCTGCTCGACGGCCTGCCCGATCCGCAGCCGTTCCCGGCGTGGCTGAGCGAGGCCGATATCGACTATTTCGTCGGCGAGTTCGAGCGCTCCGGCTTCCGCGGCCCGCTCAACCGCTATCGCAATTTCGAGCGCGACTGGGCCTACATGAACACGATCGCGGATCGCGTGGTTCATCAGCCGTCGCTGTTCATCGTCGGCGAACGCGACCTGGTGCTGAAGATGTTCGGCGGCAGTTTCGATACGGCGGTGGAGCGGATGAAGGAGAACGCGACCGATTTCCGCGGCGCGCACCTGATCCCGAAGATCGGCCACTGGACCCAGCAGGAAGCGCCGGAAGAAACCAACCGGCTGCTGCTGGAGTGGCTTCGGTCGCTTTGATTATAGGCAAAGCCTATCTTCAGGCCGGACCTATTCTATTTTAGAAGCTCTTGCCTGCGGGCCGGGCAGGGCCACATTTGAGCCGAGGATCAGAGGACGGAACCGATGTACAAGAGCCGAATTGACCTGCCCGACAACACGCGCAAGGCGATGATTGCGCTGCTCAACGCGCGGCTTGCCGACACCCTGGCGTTGCGCATGGCGACGAAGCAGGCGCACTGGAACGTGAAGGGGCCGAACTTCATCGCTCTGCACGAGATGTTCGATCAGATGCACACGCGCATCAGCGGTTACGTCGATGAAATCGCCGAGCGTGCGGTGACTCTGGGCGGCGTCGTCGACGGCACGGCGGCGGCGGCGAACAATTCGAAGCTCGATCCCTATCCGCCGGCGATCACGGCGCAGGAGGAGCATCTGAAGGCGCTGGCCGACCGCATCGCCGCTTACGGCAAGCTGGCGCGCGAGGCGATCGATTCCGCCGATGAGGCCGGCGACAAGGACACCGCGGATTTGTTCACCGCCATCTCCCGGCAGATGGACATGGACCTCTGGTTCCTGGAAGCGCATCTGCAATAGAGGCCGCGCGTCACGGCGTATCGTGCACCTCCACGTCCGGGCGGTCGTCGCCGGAGGCGATTTCGTCGTGCCAGCGGCCGCGCGCGTCCTCCCAGGAGATTCCCACAGTCTCGCCCGGCTGCATCTGTTCGAGCGCGGCGCGCTTGGCGGCATTGTAGGCGGCGGCGTGGGTCAGGAACGATTGCGAGATCGTGTCGCCGAGCTTGAAGGCCCAGCCGCCGTCGTGCTCGATGATCTCGTAGACGATCTTGGTCATGCGAATGCGTCTCCTTCGTGAATACGTGAAACGCCAGACGCCGCTGGCAAGAGCCCTCGCTGCGCCTATCCTTGCCGCATGATGACTCGCCGGCACGCCGAACGCCACATGGTCTCCCGCATCGGCTGGCTGCGTGCGGCCGTGCTGGGCGCCAATGACGGCATCGTCTCCACCGCGAGCCTCGTCATCGGCGTCGCCGCCGCATCGGCGGGGAAGGGCGAGATCCTGATCGCGGGCGTCGCCGGCCTGGTCGCGGGGGCGATGTCGATGGCGGCGGGCGAATACGTCTCGGTCAGCTCTCAGTCGGACGCGGAGCGCGCCGACATCGCGCGCGAAACCCGGGAGCTTGAAGATCAGCCCGAGTTCGAGGTCGAGGAGCTGGCGAATATCTATGTCGGGCGCGGGCTGACGCCGGAGCTGGCGCGCCAGGTCGCCGAGCAGCTGATGGCCAAGGACGCGCTCGCCGCGCACGCGCGCGACGAACTGGGCATTTCCGAGATCACGACGGCGCGGCCGGTCCAGGCGGCGCTGGCGTCGGCGGCGACGTTTTCGGTCGGCGCGGCGCTGCCGTTGGCGGTGGTGCTGGCGAGCCCGCCGCAGAACCTGATCGTCGCCGTCGCCGCCGCTTCGCTGGTGTTCCTCGCAGCGCTCGGCGCCGCCGGCGCGCAGGCGGGCGGCGCCTCGCCGCTGCGGCCGGTGCTGCGGGTGGTGTTCTGGGGCGCGCTGGCGATGGCGGTCACCGCCGCCATCGGCTCGGCGCTGGGAGTCGCCCTTTAAAGCGCCGCGCGCTAAATCCGGCGCAAGCGCACTATGGAGCGCCGGCGTCCTCGCCGGTATGGCGCAGGCGGGCGAGGACGCCCGCGGTCCATAAGGGCGTCCGATATTTAGTCCGACGCCTTAGAACTGCGGCTGCTCGATCTGCTGCTTCAGCTCTTTCTTGACGATCTTGCCGTTGGCGTTGCGCGGCAGCGTTGTCGGCCAGAAGATCACCTCGACCGGCACTTTGAACGCGGCGAGCTTTTGCGCCACGTGGTGGCGCAGTTCATCGCTTGTCGCCTTCATGCCGGGCTTCAGGTGCACGACCGCGAGCGGTTCTTCGCCCAGCGTCTGGTGCGGCTTGCCGATGACGGCGGCGTCCATGATCGCCGGGTGATCGTAAAGCGCGTTCTCGACCTCGACGCAGTAGATGTTCTCGCCGCCGCGGATCAGCATGTCCTTGGCGCGGTCGACGATGTAGATGAAGCCTTCCTCGTCCATCTTGGCGAGGTCGCCGGTCTTCACCCAGCCGTCGACGAAGGTTTCCGCCGTCGCTTCCGGCTTGTTCCAGTAGCCGCGCACGACGATCGGGCCCTTGTACCAAAGCTCGCCGACCTCGCCGCGCGGCAGCTCCTGGCCTTCGAGGCTCATGATCTTGGCTTCGCCGGTGGCGGAGGGCACGCCGCAGCTTGCGGGCTTGCGTTCATAATCTTCAGCGACGTTGGAGGTGGCGGTGGCGGAAGTTTCCGTCATCCCCCAGCCCTGGCTCGGCGCCGAGTTCGGCCAGCGCGCCTTGATGCGTTTGACCAGTTCCGGCGCCGCCGGCGCGCCGCCATAGGCCACGCCCTCGATCGAGGAGAGATCGTACTTGTCGATGTCGGGGTGTTCGAGCACTTGCCAGGCGATTGTCGGCACGCCGCCGAAATGGGTGATGCGCTCCTTCTCGAACAGCTGCAGCGCCTGGCCGGCGTCGAAGCGGCGCTGCATCACCAGCTTGTCGCCGCGCATCAGCGCCGGGACCATCACCGCAAAGCAGCCGGTGGCGTGGAAGAACGGCACCGAGATCAGGAAGCTCTTCTGCGGCGCAGCCGGGTCCGGCAGCGGCGGCGCCTCGCCGCGGCGGAGGAAGGCGCGGGCCTGGGCCGAGGCGCCGTTCCAGATATTGGAGATGATGTTGCGGTGGGTGATCACCGCGCCCTTCGGGTGGCCGGTCGTGCCCGACGTGTAGAAGATGGCGACGTCGTCGTCGGGGCCGCGCTGCGGGAATTCGTCGAGGCTCGCGGGCGGCGCCAGCTTCGACCAGTCGTTGGTGGCGCCGATGACGCTTTCCAGCCGGGCGACCGCGGGGTCGGCGACCTCTTCGCGCAGACGCGAGACATAGACCTTCCTCACCGAGGGGCAGCTGGGCAGATGCTCGCGCACGCGCTCATAGCGTTCGCTGTCGACGATCAGGATCGACGCGCCGGAATCCGTGATGCCGTATTCGAGTTCGGGGCCGGTCCACCAGGCGTTGAGCGGCGTCACCATCGCCCCGGCCAGCACGCCCGCCCAGAAGGCGATCGGCCATTCCGGCACGTTGCGCATGACGACGGCGACGCGGTCGCCCGGCTTCACGCCGTCGGCGATCAGCTGGCGGGCGAGCGCCGCGGCGGCGGCGCGCGCGCCGCCGACGGTGGCGCGCTCGTCTTCGAACACCAGATGGTCGCGCGGGCCGAACGCGGCGGACAGGGCGAAGATCGCATGCAGGGTCGGCGGCGCCGCGGTCCAGACCTTCATCCTGACGCCGCGCACCTCCGCTTCGCCCGTTTCGAGCAGCGTTCCCGGCTGCGTCAGCAGCGCATGCGCCTGTTCGATCGACATGGCTGGAAAAGCGGGCTTGGCGGCCGCGTCAGTCATCAAACTCCTCCCGTTCGGCGCGGCAAAGGCGCCGCGCGCGTCATTTTTATTCTTGCTGTTGAAACACGTCGCGCGCCCGGCATCAACAGGCGTCGCTGACAGAACTTTGCCGAAATTTAATGGTGCTTGTGAGGGGCGCGCGCCTGGGGCAAGCATGGGCTTGCCCTTCGCGGGACCGGAGACGCGCCATGGCCTTCAATTGGAAAGCGCTCGTCGAGCGCCTGGACCCACGCAAGCTCGACTGGGCGTGGGCGACGCCGGCGCGCGAGTGGATGGTGGCGAACCGCACCGCCGTTCTCTCGACCTCAATCGCATTGCTTATCGGGTTGTGGGGCGGCGCCGTGCTCGGCCGGATCTCCACCGGCGCGCCGGCGTTCGGGTTCGTTCAGCTCGGTTCGGTCGGCGCTGGCCAGACGGCGCGCAACGCCAATGCGCCGCGTGCGGGATTGCCCGGCGTCGAAGGCATGGCGTTCGTGCGGCTGCGCACGGAGATGGAGTCGGCGGAGCCGCGCGCGTGTCTCGAATTCTCGCAGAACCTCTCGACCGACGCGAACATCAACTACGCCGACTACATCGCCATGGACCCGGCCGCGCGGTTCCAGATCGACGTGTCGGGCAATCTGCTGTGTCTCGGCGGCCTGCCGTTCGAACCGGAGCGGCAGGTGACGATCCGCCAGGGGCTGCCTTCGGCGTCGGGCGAGCGCACCGAATACGATGAGACCTTCACGCTCACCTTCGGCGACCGGCCGGCCTATGTCGGCTTCGCCGGTTCGGGCGTGATCCTGCCGCGCTCGGAAGCGGACGGCATCGCCATCGAGACCGTGAATGTCTCGCGTATCCATGTCGAGGTGCTGCGCGTGCCGGACCGCATCCTCTCGCAATACGCTGTCGATCCGGGCGAGGTGAACGAGGAGGGCGGCTGGAACTACTGGAGCTTCAACAACGCCGGCGAGGACGTCGGCGTGCAGGTCTATGAAGGCGAGTTCGATGTCGACACCCGCGTGCGCAACAGCGCGGCGACGACGGTGTTCGCGCTCGGTGCGGCTTTGCGCGAACTGCGGCCGGGCGCGTACGTGGTGAAGGTGCGCGACGCCTCGCCGAGCGCCGGCCAGCGCGGCGACGCCCGCAACGACAGCGTCGCTTCCGCGTACCGCTGGATTCTCTACACCGACATGGCGCTGCAGAGCTTCTCCGGCGCCACCGGGCTCGACGTCGTGGTGCGCTCGCTGCGCACGGCGCGGCCGCTGGGCAATATCACGCTGACGCTGATCGCCGAGAACAACGAAGAACTCGCCCGCGCCCGCAGCAACAGCGAAGGCCGCGTGCATTTCGCCGAGGCGCTGGTGAACGGCGACGGGCCGGCGCGGGCGCGCTACGTGATGGCGTACGGCGCCGAGGGCGACTTCGCCGCGCTCGATCTGCGGCGAGCGGGGCTCGATCTGTCCGACCGCGGCGTCGACGGCCGCTACACGCCCGGCGATGTCGACGCCTATCTCTATACGGAGCGGGGCATCTACCGGCCGGGCGAGCGCGTGCGGCTGATGGGTCTGATCCGCGATCAAATCGGCCGCGCGATCTCGAACCGGCAATCGACGCTCGTCGTCTATCGCCCGAACGGCACCGAGTGGCGGCGCATCCGCATGAGCGAGGCGGTCGACGCCGGCGCCGTCGCCAAGAACATCGATCTCGACCGCGGCGCGCCGCGCGGCGTGTGGCGCGCGACGCTGCTGGTCGACGGGCAGGAGCAGGCGGCCGGAGACGTCAGCTGGTCGGTGGAGGATTTCGTGCCGCAGCGGCTGCGCGTGCGGGTCGAAGCGAGCGAGACGGTGCTGCGCCGCGGCCAGACGCGGCCGATCAACGTACAGGCGGACTTCCTCTATGGCGCGCCGGGCTCGGGCCTCGCGGTGGAGGCCGAGGGGCGGCTGATGATCGACCCCAATCCGTTCCCGGCCTTCCGCGGCTACAGTTTCGGCCGCAGCGACGAGAGCTTCGACGAACGCATGTTCCAGCTGCCGGGCACGGTCACGGACGGCCAGGGCGCGGCGCAGCTTTCGCTGCGCCTGCCGGAGGAGCCGGAAACGACGCTGCCGCTGCGCGCGCGCGTGATCGCGTCCGTGGCCGATCCGGGCGGGCGTCTGGTGCGCGAGAGCTTCACCGCGCCGGTGCGGTTGAACACGCTCTATCTCGGCCTTGCGCCGCAGTTCGAGAACCGGCGCGCGGGCGCCGGCGAGCGCGTAGCCTATGACGTGATCGCCGTGAACGCCGACGGCCAGCGCGTCGCCGCGCGCGGCGTGCAGTGGCAGCTCGTGCGCGAGGACTGGAGCTACGACTGGTATCTCGACGGCGGCCAGTGGCGCTGGCGGCGCACCGGGCGCGACATTCCCGTCGACGGCGCAACCGCCGACATCGCCGCGAACCAGCCGCTGCGCATCGCCAAGGACGGGCTGCGCTCGGGCTCGTATCGGCTGATTGTGCGCGCCAACGGCGCGGAATCTTCACAGCGCTTCGGCGTCGGCTGGGGCGGGCCGTCCGAGGACGATGCGACGCCGGACATGGTCAGCGTCACGCCGCCGGAGAACCCGACGCGGCCCGGCGCGCGTGCGCGCGTGCACATCCGTCCGCCCTATGCCGGCGAAGCGCAGATCGTGGTGGCGACGGACCGCGTGATCGAGATGCGCACGGTGCGCGTCTCAAGCGAAGGGACGAACATCGAACTGCCGATGACGGCGGCGTGGGGCTCGGGCGCCTACGTGCTGGTGACGGTGATGACGCCGCGCGATCCGGTGAACCTGCCGGTGCCGCGCCGGGCGATCGGCGTCGCTTACGCGCCCGTCGACATGGGCCAGCGCACGCTTGAGGTGGTCGCCGGCGACGGGCTGCAGAACGTGCGCCCGCGCACGACGGTGAATGTGCCGATCCAGGTGCGCAACGCGCCGGCGGGCGAGCGCGTGCGCGTCATGATCGCGATGGTGGACGAAGGCATTCTCAACATCACCAAGTACGACAGTCCCGATCCGGTCGGCTATTTCTTCGGCCGGCGCGCGCTCGGCGTGCAGATCCGCGACGATTACGGGCGCCTGCTCAATCCCAATCTCGCCGCGCCGGCGACGGCGCGGCAGGGCGGCGACAGTCTGGGCGGGGAAGGGCTCACCGTGGTGCCGACGCGCACGGTGTCGCTGTTCTCCGACATCGTCGAACTGCGCGGCGGCCGCGCCACCATTCCGCTCGACGTGCCCGACTTCAACGGCACGCTCCGGCTGATGGCGGTGGCGTGGAGCGAAACCGCGGTCGGCCAGGACGCCGAGCAGGTGATCGTGCGCGATCCGGTGGTGGCGGAGCTGATCCTGCCGCGCTTCCTCGCGCCGGGAGACCAGGCGCAAGGCGCGCTCAACATCGACAATGTCGAAGGCCCGCCCGGCGCCTATACGGTGACGATCGCCGGCGCGACGGCGGCGCGCATCGCCGAGCAGCCGCGTCGCTTCCAGCTCAACCGCGGCCAGCGGCAGACGGCGCTGATCCCGATCACGGGCGGGCCGCTCGGCGTCGGCGAGATCACGCTGCGGCTCGAAGGCCCGCAGGGCTTCACGCCGGTGGAGCGCGCGTACGACATCCAGTCGCGCGCGCCGTTCATGCCGATCACGCTGACCAGCATCGCGCCGCAGGCGAGCGGCGCCTCATGGCGCGCGCCGGCGGATGCGCTGGCTTCGTTCCAGCCCTCGGCGCAGGCGCTGATCTCGTTCAGCAGCCTGGGCGGGCTGGATGCGGCGCCGTTGCTGGACGAACTCTATCGCTATCCGTACGGCTGCTCGGAGCAGTTGGTCTCGGTGGCGATGCCGCTGCTCTACTACAACACGCTGGCGCAGGAGGCGAACCGCACGCGCGATCCGCGCATCGCGCGGCGCGTGCAGGAGGCGGCGACGCAGCTTCTGGATCGTCAGGCGCCGGACGGCTCGTTCGGGCTGTGGCGCGCGGGCGACGGCTACGCCAGCCCCTGGATCGGCGTCTACATCACCGACTTCCTGTTCCGCGCGCAGCAGCAGGGCTACGCCGTGCCGCGGCAGGCGATGCAGCAGGCCTATGGCGCGCTGCGCCGCATCGCCCGGCTCAACGATTTCGGCGCGGTGAACTACCAGTTCGAGGTCTATCGCTGGCCGGGCTCCAACGACACGACGGAGCTGCTGCGCTCGCGCGCGGCGGCGTATGCGCTCTACGTGCTGGCGAAGGCGGGCGAGGCCGACATCGGCCAGCTGCGCTACTTCCACGACAACCGTCTGCGCAACGAGCCCTCGCCGCTGGCGCGGGCGCAGATCGCGGCGGCGCTGGCGCACATGGGCGACCGCGCGCGTTCGCGCAACGCCTTCCGCATGGCCGAGCAGGCGCTGGGCTATCGCAATGTCGGCGACTGGTACCAGACGCCGCTGCGCGATGCGGCGGGCGTGCTGGCGCTGGCGGCGGAGGCGGGCGAGACCGAACTGGTCGATCGCGTGCGCCGCCGCATCGAGCGCGATGCGCCGGACGCAGGCCAGCTGATGATACAGGAGCAGGCGCAATTGCTGCTGGCGGCGAACGCGCTGCTGGAGCGCGCGGGCCCGGTCAGCGTCTCGCTCAACGGCGAGGCGCTGGCGGAGCGGCGCGTGATCGCGAACGCGCAGCGGCTCGCGTCGGGCCTGGTGTTCCGCAACAACGCGCGCGGGACTGTGTGGCGCACGCTGCAGCTCTCGGGCGCGCCGCGCGAGGCGCCGCCGGCGATGCAGGCGGGCTACACCATCGACAAGACCGTCTTCCGCATGGATGGGACGGCGGCCGATCTCGGTTCGATCCGCCAGGGCGACCGCGTCGTCATCGTCATTTCCGGCCAGCCGGAGGGCGCGCGCAATTATCCGACCGTGCTGGTCGATCTGTTGCCGGCGGGGCTGGAGATCGAAACCGTGCTGAGGCCTGAGGACGGCGCGGGTTCGCCGGGCTGGGACGGTGTGACGCGCAACGGGCCGTTCGCCTGGATCGGCGCGATCAGCTCCGCCAACGTCGCCGAGGCGCGCGACGACCGCTTCGTCGCCTCGTCCGATCTGCGCGGGCAGTATCGCTACGCCTACATCGCGCGCGCGGTGACGCCCGGCCGTTACACGCTGCCGGCGGCGCAGGTGGAGGACATGTACCGCCCCGGCGTGATGGCGCGCACCAGCAGCGGCAGCATCGCCATCGCGCCGCGCGGCGGATGATGCGCTTACCCCTCCCCGCGCGGGGAGGGGGCAGGAGGCGGGGCGAAGCGCCGCCGTCTGAAAGTTTCGCGAAACAGCAATGACGTCGAACGTCGAGCCTCACCCCGCCTCCCAACCTCCTCCCCGCGCGGGGAGGGGGAGAGTGCGCCGCGGCCCCCGCGCCGCGTTGCCGCTCACGGCGCGCGGCAAGCGCATCGCCGGCGTGCTGCTCGCGTGCATGCTTGTGCTGTTCGCGCTCGACCAGATTTTTCCGCCGCCGCTGGAGCGCGTGCGCGAGGTGTCGCCGGTGGTGCTCGACCGTAACGGCGAATGGCTGATGGCGTTCACGACGCGTCAGGGAACGTGGCGGCTGGAGGCGCGGCTCGACGAGATCGATCCGGAATTTCAGCGCCGGCTGATCGCGATCGAGGATGCGCGCTTCTGGTTCCACCTTGGCGTCGATCCGATCGCGCTGACGCGGGCGAGCGTGTCGTACGCGCGCCAGGGCCGCGTCACCCAGGGCGGCTCCACCATCACCATGCAGCTCGCGCGGCTCTTGGAGCCGAGGCCGCGCACGATTCCCTCGAAGCTGATCGAGATCGTGCGCGCGATCCAGATCGAGCGGCGGCTGTCGAAGCGCGAAATCCTCGCCGCCTATCTGACCATGGCCCCCTATGGCGGCAATCTCGAAGGCGTGCGCGCGGCGAGCCGCGCCTATTTCCAGCGCGATCCCCAATGGCTGGACGATGCGGAGATGGCGCTGCTGATCGCGCTGCCGCAGGCGCCTGAGGCGCGCCGGCCGGACCGCCATCCGCAGGCGGCGCGCGCCGCGCGCGACCGCGTGCTCGACATGTTCGCGGCGGCGCGGCTGATCGGCCCGCGCCGCGCGGCGGAAGGCAGGCAGAGCGCGATCCCGGCGCGTTCGCCGTTCCCATACTCGGCGCCGCACGCGGCCGAGGCGCTGGCGGCGGCGCATCCGGGCGAGGGCGTGATCCGCTCGTCGCTCGACGCCACGCTGCAGCGCGATCTCGAAGCGCTCGCGCGCCGCCGCGCCGCCGGCCTCGACCGCGACACTCAGATCGCCATCCTGGCGGTGGAGCTTGACGGCCGCGCCGTGCGCGCGCGCGTCGGCGGCGCAGGACGCGAGCGCGCCGGCGGCTATATCGACATGACCCGTGCGATCCGTTCGCCCGGTTCGGCGCTGAAGCCGTTCCTCTATGCGATCGCGTTCGATGAGGGCGTCGCCGCGCCCGAGACCCTGGTGCGCGACGCGCCGCGACGGTTCGGCGGCTATCTGCCGGAGAATTTCGACCGTCGCTTCCACGGCGACGTTTCGATTGAGGATGCGCTGCGCCATTCGCTCAACCTGCCGGCGGTGGCGACGCTCGAGCGCATCGGCGCCGGGCGCTTTCATGCGGCGCTGGCGCGCGCGGGCGCGGAGGTGCGGCTGCCGCGGCAGGCGATTTCGGAGCCGGGCTTGGCGCTCGCGCTGGGCGGCGTCGGCATGCGGCTGGAGGACCTGGTGCAGCTCTACGCGGCGCTGGGCGATGGCGGGCGCGCGCGGCCGCTGGCGACGGACGATGTCGGCCAGTTCGCGTTCACGCGCCGCTTCGTGCGCCGCGAGACGGCCGAGCGCGTGCTGGAGATTCTGGCGACGTCGCCGCATCCGGCGGGCCGCATTCCGGCGCAAGTGGCGCAGGGCGCGCCGGAGGTCGCGTTCAAGACCGGCACCTCGTACGGTTTCCGCGATGCGTGGGCGCTGGGCGTCTCCAATGGCTACGCCATCGGCGTGTGGGTGGGCCGGCCCGACGGCGCGCCGCGTCCGGGCGCGACCGGACGCAGCGAAGCGCTGCCGATCCTGTTCGACGCGTTCGATCTGCTGGGCGCGCCGCGCGCGCCGGCGCGCGCGCCGGAACAGCGCGAACGGGTTGCGCCGGCGCTGGCGCGGTTCGAGCGGGAGGAACGCGAGGGCTTGTCGATCCTGTTCCCGCCCGCGGGCGCGGACGTGCTGGTGCTGGATTACGGCGCGCAGTCGCGCGGGCTGTCGCTGTCGGCGCGGGGCGGGCGGGCGCCGCTGACCTGGTACGCCGAAGGCCGCCGCGTGGAGACCGAGCCGACCAGCGGCCGCGCCATCTGGCGCCCGAGCGCGCCGGGCTTCTACGACGTGATCGTCATCGACGCCGACGGCGAAAGCGCCCGCACGCGCGTACGGGTTCGCGGCGCCGGCTGAACGCAAAGAGAAAGGCGCGGATCCGGGGGCAGGATCCGCGCCTTGGGCGCTGTCGTCGCAGCATGGGAGGGGGGTTAGGCGACGATCAGAGCGGCTTGCGAAAGAATGGCGGCGGCGATCGGAGCGAAGAGCGCGAGCGCGGCGGCGAAGGAGCTGAGCTTGGTCATTTCGATGTTCCCTCTGAAGTGTTCGTTGGCTTCTGACATTGAGATGCCGCACGCGGCGAAACTGGATGCGGACGCGATGCGGATTTTTTATTGCGACGCCTTTGTCCGCGGCGTCGCGTACGAGGGGGTTACGCGACGATCTGCGCGGCTTGCATCAACAGGGCCGCGGCGCCGAGCGAGAGCAGAGTGAAGGCGGCGGCGAAGCTGATCATCTTGGTCATCTCTGTCTCCTTTGGTTCTTGCGTTTCAGCTCTGTGCTTATGGGATGCCAGCGCGGTTCCGATTGGACGCGCGCCATGCGATTTCTTTCAGTGCGCCGGCGCTTTTTCGAACCACAGCGCAAAACAAAAGCGCGGACCGGAAGGTCCGCGCTTTTGCGTTCGTGTTTGCGGGAAGCGTCAGCCGACGATCTGCGAAGCCTGCATCAGCGTGGCGATCGCGACCGGCGCGAACAGCACGAAGGCGGCGGCGAAAGCGGCGGCTTTGGAAGCGAAGGTCTTGGTCATCTCTCAATCTCCGAAGTGTGCGTCGTTTGATCTTGAGATGCCGGCGGCGTGCGGGACGGATGCGGCGCGCCGCATGTCTTCGCGGCAATGCGCGCATGACTCGCATGCAAATTTGCGCGGTTGCGGAGGCAAATGAAAAGGCGCGGACCCGGTGGGAGTCCGCGCCTTCCATTAAGACCGTCGCAGGCGGGTTGGGGGATCAGGCGACGATCAAAGCGGCTTGGTTCAGAGCGGCGAACGCGGCCGGGGCGAAGAGAGCCATGGCGGCGGCGATCGAGAAAAACTTGGTCATCTGTCGGCTCCCTGGTTGGCGTTGCGGCCTGTCTAGTCTCTTGATGCAGCGACCCTACCGGTTGGATGCACGGGGCGCCGTGACTTGGGTCACGATATAGTATTTGACAAACCCAGCCCCAATCCCTAGATTGGCGGCATGTCGAAATCAGTCCTTGGCCAGCCCCATTTCCACGACGAAGCGGCGGCCTTTGAATATCTGGAATCCAAGCTTTGGCCGGATGGCCCCGTCTGCCCGAAATGCGGCGGCGAGGGCTATCCGCTCAAAGGCGTGAAGGACAAAAAGGGCCGTGAGCGCCTTGGCTTGAAGAAGTGCCGCGCCTGCCGTTCCCAATTCACGCTTCGCATTGGGACCATCTTTGAGGACAGCCACGCGCCGCTGCATCTGTGGCTGCAAGCGATCGCGCTCATGGCCGCGTCGAAGAAGGGCATTTCCTCAAACCAGCTTTCGCGCGTGCTGGGCGTTCAACTGAAAACCGCTTGGCACATGAGCCATCGCATCCGCCTCGCCATGGCGCCGGGCGGCAAGCTCCCGCCGATGGGCGGCGAAGGCAAAGTAGTGGAGGTTGACGAGACCTATCACGGCAAGGTCGAGAACCCCGCCGAAATGCGCAAGGACGGCAGCGCAGCGCTTATCAAAACCAAGAAGGGCAAGCGCCACGGCCCCGCCAATAAACGCCCCATCGTGGCGCTGATCGAGCGCGGCGGTTCGGCGCGCACTTTCCACGTTGCCGAGGCCAACACCGTGACCGTTGCACAAATCGTGCGCGAGAACGTGGACCCCGCCTCTATCATCCACACGGACGGCTCCTCGCTCTACAAGTTCGCAGGCCGCGAGTTTGCCGAGCATAAGAAGGTTGAGCACTCAATGGGCGAGTACGTCCGCTTTGAGGAAAACGGCGCGGTCCACAACAATAGCTGCGAGAGCTATTTCAGCGTGTTCAAGCGCGGCATGAAGGGCGTCTATCAACATTGCAGCGAGAAGCACCTGCATCGCTATCTTGCTGAGTTCGATTATCGGCACAACACGCGTGCCAAGCTTGGCGTCGATGACGTGCAACGCGCCGAAACGCTGATCTCTCAAGTGGTCGGCAAGCGGCTTTCGTATCGAACAGTTGGTCGGCCCGCCGACGCCTGAGAAGGTTCGCGCGCGCTGGTTCAGATCCATTCGAGGCGACATTGCGCGCGTCAACGAGCGCGTTGCTTGGATTCACGCGTTAGACCCTTTCCCTATTCGCAACGTCGCGCACCGCAGGCTGCGCGGGTACTTCGCCCGGAAGCGCGCGCTAGCAGCCCCGGAATTCGCCACTGCGGGGAATGAGGAGTAGGACGGCGCGCGCGGCGCGCAGAAAACTTAACCGGCGCGCGCTATATTTGACCGGCGCGCAGAATCCAGGCACGTGGCGCGCGCCGGGCGACGCCAGTGAGAGGTTAATTATGTTTACCCACCGAGACGAAGTCTTCGTCGCTGGCGGCCAGCCAACAATCACGTACGTGGACCGAGCGAGCGAGCACATTGAGCGCACCTTTGCCCGCGCTCTGGCGACGCCTAATCAGATTGTCTCGCTTTCCGGCCCTACAAAGACGGGCAAGACGGTACTTAGTCGGAAGGTCATCGATTCAAAGCAATACGTCTGGATTGATGGCGGTCAGGTAAAAACGGGCGCCGAGCTTTGGGCAGAAGTTGCTGGCGAACTAAACCTCGCTTGCGAAGAAGTTCGGCAGGAAACAGACAATACGCAACTAGGCTTGGACGCGAAGATACCACTAATCGCGACCGCCAAAGGGTCTAAGCTGTTTCAGGTGGCCGTGTCGGAACGGCGTATCGTTTCCAACATGTCAGCGGCAATTGAGGAGATGTTGAAGCGCCGGATTGTGTTGGTGATCGACGATTTTCACTACATCGACAAGCCCGTGCGCGTCGAGCTGATGCGCAACATCAAAGGCGCGGTCTTCAACGGACTGAAGGTGCTACTGCTGTCGGTTACGCATCGCGTCTTTGACGCCATAAAAGACGAGTCTGAGCTTACCGGTCGATTTACGGCCATCTCGCTGCCACACTGGTCGCTCGATGATCTCCGAAAAATTCCAACAAAGGGGTTCAAGGCGCTGAATGTCTCGGCACCTGACCACCTGCTCGATACCCTCTGCAACGAGGCACAAGAAAACCCCTTCCTGATGCAGAAGTTCTGCTGGGAATTGTGCTTTGATCTTGGAATTGAGCGGCAAGCTATCGGCGCGGCGCACCAAGTTCCAGCCACGTTCGACCCGGCTGAGATATTTAAGCGCATCGCTAATGATGCCGGTTTGCCAATCTACCAGAAACTCGCCGCTGGGCCACAGAGCAGAAAAGTAAGAGCTAAACGCCCGCTGCGCGCTGGCGGACAGGTCGATATTTACCAAGCGATCCTTTTGGCGCTGGCCGCCACCGGGCCTAAAGCTGTTGTGCCATATGATGAGTTGCGCGGCGCACTCACTTCAACTTTGAGCGATATGGTCCCGCAAAAACACGAAATTACGGCCGCGCTGAAACATCTCTCTAAGATTGCGCGGGATATTGGCGCGGAGTCGGCAATTGATTGGGACGAAGACAAGCGCGAAGTGAATGTGGCCGATCCGTACTTACGGTTCTTCTTAAAATGGCAATCGGAGGGGCTATGAAGCCGCCAAAGAAACCCGCCAAGGCCAAGAAGGCCGCGCCTAAGCCTAAGGACACGCGCCCTCAGCGTGAGCGCTTTGAGGAAGCGGCGCGCCAAGCTGGCGTGGATGAAACAGGCGAAGCATTTGAGCGAGCTATGGAAGTCGTGGCGCCGCCGAAGAAGCCCAAGAGCAGCGCCTAGACCCCAATCATATTCATTGAGAACCAAGACCCGTACGTTGGCCTGACGTTGACGGTCAAAATAACGCGCGCGTCGTTATTCCCCGCTCCTTTCTCTCCGGTGGGATCAAGCAATTCGTCAGTCGTCACAGAGACGTGCGAGATGTGTTTGTCATCATCCAGCAGCGTGTAAATGGGGCAGGTTCTAGCAACATCCTGAGGCAATCCCGCATTGCTGCGCGGGATAGCTAAAGCATCAAACAGAGTCTTTATGCGACCGTCTATATCGCCAGATTGCATTATGCCGCCGCGCGCGCCACGTCGCAAAAACAGAACGTCCACGGCGCAGGTAAGGCCGCATCCCTCTGTGACCAACGGAGCCCACTTCGTATTGAACATGGGGTAATTGTCCTGCAATAGCTCCATGTATTTTCGAGCGCCTTCTGGCGCTGCGTTCCCGGCGTACAGGAACGCCTCGTGTGCCTTTTTTAGTGAGGTCTGGTAGCCTAGCGCTATCGCGGCCAGAGACCGATTGAACTTCCACAGCCGGAAAAGCTGCTCGTGGAAATGCATTCTGATCGTGTGCTTGTGACCCGGGCGAGGATTGTTGTTGCCGCTGCTGAGCAGCTTGCCCTCATACGTCAGCCGAAACTCCATCGCGCCCTCGTAAGGGTCGGCCTCGGGGTCTGAGATTAGAACCCTACGCTTGCCGCATTGCATGCTTGTAACCCTAGGTCAGGGATACCGCACTTGACCCACCCATAGCCTCTGGGTTTGCCAAGTGCAATATCGTGACTTGGGTCACGCCCCGCGCGCCCGGCCTCAGCGCGGACGCGGCGGCGCGGGTGGAGCGGGGGGCGCCGGCGGTTCGGGCGGCCGCTCGACGCGGATGCGGCCGTCGCCGTTGGCGTCGGCGGCGTCGAAATAGCGGAGCTGCTGGGCGCGGAACTCCTCGCGCGAGATGGCGCCGTCGCCGTTCAGGTCGGCCTCCTCCGAATTGGCGATCAGCATCATGAACATCGGTGCGCGCGGCGGGACGGGAGCGGCCGGCGGAACCGGAGCGATGACGTCGCCCTCGCCATTGGCGCGGATCACCACCACTTGCCGGGACTGGACCCGCTCGGCCTCGTCGGCGGCGCGGCGGGCGCGGCGCTCGGCGTCGCGGGCAGCGCGTTCGGCTCCGCGGGCGCTGCGTTCGGCGAGGGCTTGGGCGCGCTCGGCCTGCGCCATGGCGCGTTCGATCTGGCGTTCGATCCGGGCGCGTTCCTCGCCGGTCAGCGCCTCGCCGTCGACGATCACGCGGCGCTCGCCGTTCTCGGTGATGATCTCGACGCGGTGGGCGCCGCGGCCGCTGAGATCCAGTTCGCTCAGATCGATGTCCGGCAGGTCCGGCAGGTCGATATCCGGGGCGATGGCGCGGACGTGGATCCGGCGGCGGTCCTCGCCGTCGAGGCGGCCGTCGTCATTGGCGTCCAGATCGTCGAACACGCGCTCGGCCGCGGCGGCGGCTTCGGCGCGCGTCAGCCAGCCGTCGTTGTCGGCGTCGAAGCCGATGTCCGCGCCGTGGCGGATGAGGGTGCGGGTTTGGCTCGTGGCGTGGGCCGATGCAGCCAGCGTCACCGCCGCCAGCGCGACGCCCAGGGTCAGCGCGAACTTCATGGTTACTCATCCCTCCATGGCCCGTCCCGGGCTTTCGTGGGCTGGACCATGAGGGGCCGACGTTTCCCGCGTACGTCAGCGCTGAAACATTGCCGAAATAGAGCGTGCGTATCCCTGCGGCGCGAAAAGACCGAGATTTCCGCTGCTTCCCCGCGATGGGAAGGAGCGCCGGGCTCTAGGGACCTGCGTTGGACCGCCATACTATGCTGGCCATGACCGAAGCCGCCCAGCCGCCGCGCGTGCTGATTTGCGATGACGATTCCGCCATCCGCCAGGGGCTGGTGGAGGTGTTCGAGCGGGCCGGATTCGCCGCCGTTTCCGCCGGCGATGTCGCGGCGATGGAGCGGGAGCTGAACGCGCGCGGCGCCGACCTGATCATCCTCGACCTGATGATGCCCGGCGAGGACGGGCTCTCGGCCTGCAAGCGGCTTTCGGGCAAGGGCCGGCCGCCGATCATCATGCTGTCGGCGCTGGGCGACGACGCCGACCGCATCGTCGGGCTCGAGATCGGCGCGGACGATTACCTCGCCAAGCCGTGCAATCCGCGCGAGCTGGTGGCGCGGGCGCGCGCCGTGCTGCGGCGCGGCCGCGACGCCGACCCCGCCGCCGCCGAAGCGCTGCGCTTCGCCGGCTTCCGGCTCGACATCGCGCGGCGCGAGCTGAACGATCCCGACGGCGTCGTGATCCCGCTTTCGGCCGGCGAGTTCCGCCTGCTGCGCGCGTTCGTGGAGCGCCCGCAGCGCGTGCTCTCGCGCGAGCAGCTGCTGGACTACGCCTTCGACAACGACGCCGACGTGTTCGACCGCGCCGTCGACGTGCAGGTCAGCCGGCTGCGCAAGAAGCTGGAACGGCCGGGCGGCGCCGAGATCATCCGCACCGTGCGCGGCGAAGGCTATCTCTTCGCCGTGAAGCCGACGTCCTGATGCGGGCGCGCGCCGGTCTTCCGATCGCGGCCTATCTTGGCATGCTGGCGGCGCTTGCGCTGGCGGCGGCGTTCGTCGCGACGCTGGCGATCGTCATCTTCCTGCCGCCGCGCCCGCCGGACGTGCTGCGCGCCGACAAGGTGGCCGAGCACTTCCAGGAAGGCTACGACCACATGACCGCGCTCGGCAGGCCGATGAACGAGAGCGGCGTTATCTGGGACGTGCGCGCCGAAGCGCCGGCGCAGGCGGACGAGGCGCACAATCTGCGCGTCACTCGGAACTGGCTCGCGGGGGCGCTGGAGCTGCATCCCGATCAGGTCGTTGCGACGGCGACGCACATCAAAACCGACGATTCGATCGTCTTCCGCGTCGCGGCGGTCGAGGAGCTTGCGCGCCAGGCGCGCGACAATGTCGACGCCCAGCGCATCGCGGCGGAGATTCAGCGCGCGCACGAGGAAGCGGCCGCGCGCCTGGAGGCGGCGCGCGAAGCGGCGCAGGAGGCCGCCGAGGCGGCGCGCGAGGCCGAGGATGCGCGCGCGGAGGCCGAGCAGGACCGCGAGCACGCGCGCCTGGAGCGCCACTGGGAGGCGGAGCGTGCGCGTCTGGAGCAGATGGCGCAGCGCCAGGTGCGGGCGGCGGAACGTCAGGCGCGCGCGGCGGAGCGGCTGGCCGCGCGGATCGAGCGCCGGGTGCGGATTCAGAACGGCGAAGTGATCGTGATCAGCGTCCCCGATCCCGACCTGGACATCGATATCGATGTTGACGTCGATCCGCCCGAGGCGCCGACTCCGCCGGACGTGGCGGCGCCTCTTCCGCCGGCGCCGCCCGTCCCGCGCACTGTGCAGGCCGAGCGCAGCGTTCCGCGCACGCCCCCCGTCGCGCGCACGCCGCCGGCCGCGCCGGCGGCGCCTGCGCCGCCGGTTTTCGCACCGGCTCCCGCGGGCGTGCTGCTGATCTCGGGCTTCGAGTTCGGCGCGCAATTGCCGGACGGGCGCTGGCTGGTGATGCGCCAGGGCCGCAACTGGGCGGAGATCGGCTGGATCGCGCGCGCGGCCGGCGTCATCGGCGGCACGCTCTTGGTGCTTTCGCTGCTGGCGCTGTTGTTCGCGCGCCGCCTGACGCGGCCGATCCGCAGCTTCGCGGACGCCGTGCAGGCCGTCGGCGTCGATCCGCAGAGCGAGCCGGTTCGCGAGGAGGGGCCGCGCGAGCTGCGCGGCGCCGCGCGCGCGGTGAACTCGATGCAGGCGCGCCTGCGCGCGCTGATCGCGGACCGCACCAAGACGCTGGCGGCGGTCGCGCATGACATGCGCACGCCGCTGATGCGGCTGCGGCTCGCCGCCGAGAATGCGCCGCCGGAGCAGCGCGAGCGGATGGCGCGGGAAATCGCCGAGGTCGAAGCGCTGGTCGCGAGCTTCATCGCCTTCGCGCGCGACGATCCGGCGGAAGAGGCGCGGGTGCGGCTCGATCTCTCGGCGCTGCTGCAGAGCATCGCCGACGATTACAGCGAAGCGGGGCGCAACGTAACGTTCGAGTGCGGCGAGCGCTTCGTCATCACCGGCCAGTCGCTGGGACTGAAGCGGCTGTTCGCGAACCTTGTCGAGAATGCGCTGAAATACGGCGAGTCCGCGCGTATCAAGGCGCGGCGCGAGGACGGAACCGTCGTCATCGATGTCGAGGATGACGGGCCGGGCGTGCCCCCCGAGCAGCGCGAGAAGGTGTTCGAACCGTTCGTGCGGCTCAGCGATGACGGCGCGCGCGGCGCCGGCCTCGGCCTTGCCGCGGCGCGTTCGATCGCCCGCGCGCACGGCGGCGACATCGCCATCCTCGACCGCAACGACGGCGCGCTGCTGCGCGTGACGCTGCCGGGCTGAAGCGCAAAAAGGACCGCGGGTCTTCAGACCCGCGGTCCGGTTATTCGCTTCCTCGGAAGCGGCCGTCGCCTTCTTCGGTGACGAGCACGACGTTGGGGTTTTCCGGCGCCTGGTCTTCGAACAGGCCGATGTCGAGTTCGGCTTGCGGTTCGGGGCCGCGCAGCGGCGCCGTCACGCGCGCGACGAGTTCGATGCGCTCGACCGGCGCGAGCGGAGCGGCGACGCCCGGCGCATGCATCGGCCGCCAATAGGTGATCGCGAGCGCGAACTTGCCGTCGCGCTCGACGATTTCGCCGAGGCCGCTCTCGACGAACCGGCCCCAGCGCCGCATCAGCCGCCGGCGGTCGGCGTAGAGGTTCGGCAGCACCTCGGTGGCGAGTTCCGCCGGCGTGTTGAGCAGGGCGCGCGCTTCTTCCGGCGTGCGCGCGCGGCCGAGCGGCTTCTTCACCGCCGCGTCTCCGGTGCGCGCGACCGGCGCGGGCGGCGCGGGGCGCCAATAGCGCATCGTCACGCGCCAGGCGCCGTCGCGCCAGATCAGCTCGTAGAGCCCCGCGCCGTAGAGATCGGGCACGGCTGTCTCGGCCGCTTCGGGCGTGTCGAACGCCTCCGGCAGTTCCTCGACGGCGAGGAATACCGGCCCGCCCGCCAGCGTGGTCGCTTCGTCTTCGGTGCGTGCGCGCGGCGCCTCCGGTTTGCGCGCCGCCGCGAGGTTCGCCGCTAAGGGGAAAATGCTCATGCCTGCCGGCCTGCGGGCCTTCTCCACGGGCCGCCGCCGACATCGCCTTGTCATCGGGGGCGGCCAAGCTAAGACAATCGAGTTTCCGCGAAAACAGGTGGGGAGCCAAGCATGTTGCATCGTCGCTGGAGCCTGGTGGCGCTGGTTCTCGCGCCGCTTCTGGCGCTGGGGGCGTGCGACCGCATCCGCGACGTGTGGGAGCGCGTCCGGGGCGGCGAGGACGCCGCCGCGCCGGCGCCCGCTTCGCTGGCGGACGTGCCGCTGGAGGCGCGCGCGCTGGCCGGCGCGGTGCAACCGCAGGATCAGGTTGCGGCGCTGCTCGCGCCGGAGCCGGTGCTGATCGCGCCGGGACAGATTCTCGTCGGCGCGCGGGTCGAGCAGGAACTGGCCGAGACGGCGAGCGAACTGGGGCTCGCCAGCAATTTCGTGCGGTCGCTCCGCACGCGCGGCGCCGACGCGCTCGAGCAATTGCCGGAGAACATGATCGAGCAGGTGCGCTCGCGCGCCGAGGCGGAAGCGTCTGAAGCGGCGCGGATCGCGGCGCGCGACGTGCTGGGGCGGCTGGGCGTCAGCGGCGAAGTCGAGGTGCGTCCGGGCGGCGTCGTCACTGTGAATCTCGTGGGCTCCGGCGCGAGCCCGACGTCGCTGCGCTTTGCGCAACAGGGCGCCGAGGCGATCGCCGAAAGTCCGCCGGCGATCGAATGGAACGAAGCCGACCGCTGCCCGCGCATCGTCACCCAGGGCCAACTCGAACGCGACATCGCCCTCGCCACACGCTGCGCCATCCAGCGGCTGCAGGCGTCGCGGCAGTTCGAGTACGCCGAGCCGAACTACATCGCCGATGCAGGCTTCACGCGCCCGCCGCGGCGCGACCAGGCGCCGGCGCCGCAGCAACAGCAGCCGGGACAGGCGCAGCCTTCACAGCCGGCGCCGCAGCAGCCGGCGCCGATCGCCGGCGGCGCGCCGAACGATCCGCTCTATGCGCTGCAGTGGCATTATCGTCCGCGCGGGGCGGGCGAGGGGCAGTCGGCCGGCGGCGCGGGCTTCTTGTCGTTCTGGGAAGCGGCGCAGGTCGGCTCGCGCGCGGTGCGCGTCGCGGTGCTCGATACCGGCATCGATCTCTCGCACCCGGACATCGCCGCCTCCGGCAATGTGGCCGCGGGCGTCGACATGATCGCCAATCCCGAACGCGGCGGCGACGACGACGGCGTCGACGCCGACGCCAACGACGCCGGCGACCGCTGCGGCGCGGCGACGGAGAATTCCTATCACGGCACCCATGTCGCCGGCACGATCGGCGCGGCGGCGACCAACGATCGCGTCGGCGTCGCCGGCGGGGCCTGGAACGTCACCGTCGTGCCGGTGCGCGTGCTGGGCCGCTGCGGCGGCGAACTGGCGGACATCGTCTCCGGCATCCGCTGGGCCGCGGGCCTCGCGCCGGCGATCAACGCCGCCGGCCAGCAGATCGTGAACCAGAATCCGGCCGACATCATCAATATGAGCCTCACCATCCAGGCGCCGTGCCCGGCGTCGATGCAGGCGGCGATCGATGCGGCGGCGGCGCGCAACGTGATCGTCGTGGTCGCCGCCGGCAACAAGGCGAACCAGACGCGGCTCTATGCGCCGGCCAACTGCAACAACGTGATCGTGGTCGGCGCCAGCGACGCGCGCGGCGGACTCTCGTTCTACTCGAACTTCGGCCCGGAAGTGGACCTGCTCGCGCCCGGCGGCGACGTGTTCGCCGACAGCGACGGCGACGGCCGTCCCGACGGCGTGCTGTCGACGCGCACGACGACAAGCGGCTGCTACGATCCGGTGAACCAGAATTCGACCGAGCGCTGCTACTACTCGTTCCTGCAGGGCACGTCGATGGCGGCGCCGCACGTCTCGGCCGCGCTGGCGCTGCTGGCGTCGCAAAGCGGGCTGCGCGGGCGCGAGCTGGAGGATGCGCTGTTCGCCCGCGCGGTGAACCGTCATGGCGAGAACTTCGCCGAGATCGAATGCGCGCGCTCGCGCAATGCGACGCCGATCGCGCCGGGCTCGCCCACCTGCGCGCGCCCGAGCGGCAGAGGCTGGCTCGATCTTTCGCTGGCCGCGCAGAGCGTCGGCGGAGCCTCGCCATGAACCTGCAGGCGCTGCGCGGCTGGGGCGTCGTGGTGAGCGGCGCCATGATGGCGGCGGCGCTCGTCGTTGCGGTTCAGCCGGCGGCGCAGCCGCAGGCGCGGACGCAGGCCCCGGAGCAGACGTTCGAGGCGGCGCAGGCGCAGCCGCATGCGGCGCCGATCGCGTTCCTGGTGCGGTTCCAGGGCGGGGGGCCGATCGCGCGCGCGCAGGCGCTGGCGCAGCGCGGCCAGCAGGACGCGGCGCAGCGTCAGATCGAGGTTCAGCTTCGCCGCCAGCGCGACTTCGCCGGCCTCTGCTTCGACCGCTTCACCGTGGGTGCGGCCGAGATCGTGCTGCGCACCTGCGCCGCCATTGTGGCGAGTGAACGCGAGAGCGTGCAGCAGCGCTGGCTAGTGCGGTTGCGGTCGATGCGCGCGGTTGCTTATGTCGACGCCAACGTCACGGCGAGTCGCAGCGCGCCGGGCTAGGAGGCAGTCATGGATTCCGGCGCGCCCGTCTCGATCGGCGGATTCGAGGAACGCATCGCACCCACGGTGGACGGCCTTGCGCTCTATGCGCGCGACTATCCGGCGCTGCTGCCGGAGACCGGCCTGCCGGTGATCTGCCTGCACGGGCTTACGCGCAATTCGCGAGACTTCGAGACCGTCGCCCCGCGCATCGCCGCGCTCGGCCGCCGCGTCGTGGCGCCGGACATGCGCGGCCGCGGCAAGAGCGCCAACGATCCCGATCCGGCGCACTACGTGCCGGCCGTCTACGCGCAGGACGTGCTGGCGCTGATGGACAGGCTCGAGATTCCGCGGGCCGTGTTCATCGGCACCTCGATGGGCGGCCTCATCACCATGGTGCTGGCGACGGTCGCGCCCGACCGCATCGCCGCCTCGATCCTCAACGACGTCGGGCCGAAGCTGAACGCGGCGGGGCTGTCGCGGATCGCGAGCTATGTCGGCCATGTGCAGCCGGTGGCGTCGTGGGAGGACGCGGCCGAGGCGATCAAGGCGACCAACGGCGCGGCGTTTCCCGCGCATGCGGACGACAAGGCGTTCTGGCTCGCCTTCGCGCGGCGCACCTTCCGTGCGCGCGAGGATGGACGGCTTGAACTCGATTACGATCCGCACATCGCGCTGGCGTTCGCCGATGTCGACGCAGACGCGCCGGCGCCGGACCTCATGCCGCTGTTCGCGGCGCTGGCGCAGAAGCCCATGCTCTCCGTGCGCGGTCAGATTTCCGACCTGTTCGGCGAGGATGTCGTCGAGACGATGCGCGCGGCCAAGCCCGATCTCGAAACCGTAACGGTCGAGAATGTCGGCCACGCGCCGATGCTGGACGAACCGGAAGCGTGGGACGCCGTGCTCAGCTTCCTCGCGAAGGCGAGCTGAGGCTCCACAGCAGGCGCGTGCCGAGCGCATCGAGCGCATGCCGCAGCGCCGCCGAGGCGCACGCTGCGACGGCGACCAGCGCGACCAGCTTCACCGCCGACCATAAGATCGGCAGCCCGCCGCGGTCGGACGGATCGGACACCAGCGGCGATTCGACAACCCAGAGCAGCGCAGCGGCCGCCCCTGCGCCGATCAAGGCGGCAAGGCCGCGCCAATAGATGTCGGCGGGGTTGGTGAAGCCGTAGCGGGCCGCGGCCGTCAGTGCGGCGGCGTAGACCAGGATGAGGACAAGATCGAACATGCGCGCCATCCCATGCAGCGATCATGCCGCGGCATGGTAAAGATTGGTCCGCATGCGCGTGGTGAACCGCGCCGATGCGCCGTGCGTGCAGAGCGCGAAAACGCCGGCGTATTTAGGATGAACGCGCGCCGGCGCGGTCGAGCAGATGGCGCAGTGTGGCGGCCGCGCACGCCGCGGCCGCCATCAATGCGGCAAGTGCGATAATGGCGCACCAGATGACGAATGCGCCGAAGCCGGCGGCGCCGGAGATCGTCGGCGAAGCCAGCTGCCATACCAGCGTCGCAGCTGCCGCCGTCAGAGCGACGCCCGCCGCGCTACGCAGGTAAACGCCGGCCGGCCTCGCGAAGGCGTAGCCGGCCGCGCCAATCAATGCGGCGCCGTAAGCCAGGATCAGAACGAATTCGAGCATGTGCGCCTTCTTACGGCGGCCAGCATGCCTCCTCGTGGTAAAGATTGGACCGCGCGCGCATGGTGAATGCGCCGCGTTAGCGCGCTTCCGCCTTGGTCCCGACCATGTCGCGATAAGCCCGCCAGCTGGCGAGGCCGAGCCAGGGAAAGACGACGACGAAGGCGACGAACCACGTCGCCGCGCCGGCCAGCACGAAGGCGGCTATGATGAACGCCCACAGCAGCAGCGGGGCGAAATTCCTGGAGACGGCGCGCAGGCTGGTGAACGTCGCCGCGAACACGTTGACGCGCCGGTCGAGCAGCATCGGCGCGGAGACGACGACAAGGCAGTAGGTGAAGAAGGCGACGATCCCGCCGACGATCGCGCCCGAGATCAGCATCGAATGGCCGTCCGCGGTGTTGAGGGCGAAGTCGACGAACTCGTCGACGGTGCGGTGCAGCCGATAGGTCGAGAGGCCGTAGACGATCTGGGCGATGCGGCCCCAGAGCAGGTAGATCAGCGTCAAAGCCAAGCCGAGATAGGCGACGTCCTGACGGAGCGCGCCGCGGACGAACAGCATCTGCGCCAGCGTCGGCGTCTCGCCGTGCTCGAGCGCGCGGCCGGATTCGTAGAGGCCCATGGCCAGCATCGGCGCCAGAAAGACGAAGCCGCAGCTCAGCGACAGCGCCCAGAATGCGGCGTTGGAGGCGACCAGAGCATAGGAGAGCCACAGGCTGATGGCGGCGAGCGCGGCGCCGTAGATCAGATGCGGCAGCGGCGCCCGCCACAGATCGCTCCAGCCTCCGGCCAACCAGCGAAAGGGCGCGTCCATGCCCACGGCTCTCACCGAGGGCAGGGCAAAAGCCTGCTCCATGCTCTCCTCCCAAACGCCGCGTCTGACGCGCAGCTGATGTAACCCTGGGTTCTTCATGCCCGGCTGCATTGAGCAAGATCAAGCCGGCGCGGTGAACGGTCGCCGTGTTTTGGCCCCTTTGCAGCTTATGTAACCGTGAGAAACGGAGGACTTAGATGCAGATTCAAGTGAACACCGACAACACGGTCCAGGGCGTGGAGAGCGCCGCTGCGTTCGTCGAGCGCGAGCTTCGCAGCACGCTGGGGCGGTTCGAGGATCAGATCACGCGGATCGAAGTGCATCTGGGCGACGTCAACGGCGCCAAGCGCGGCAGCAACGACAAGCGCTGCATGATCGAAGCGCGGCTCGCGGGGCGCCAGCCGGAAACGGCCACCGAACAGGCCGACCGTCTCGATCTCGCCATCACCGGCGCATCGCGCAAGCTGCTGCGTCTGATCGAGACCGCAGTCGGCAAGCGCGACGACGTGAAGGGCGCCGAAACGATCCGCAAAGCCGAATAGCGCCGGCTTACAGCGCCCGTTTGAACAGCTCGCGATACTTGCCGGCGTCGAACGGGATGGCGTTGCTGAGCGTGGCGATGTCGCTGACGGCGTAGTCGATCGCGCCCTCGCCATGCTCGGCCTTCACGCCCATCGCGCTCAGATTGGCCGGCAGGCCGATGCGGGCGTTGAGATCGAGAATGTACTGAGCGAGGTCCGCGTTCGGCTCCAGCCAGAGCGCGCGGCGGATGCGGGCGAGCTTGTCCTCCGCGCCGCCGGTTTCGGCGATCATAGCCAGCGAATGCGGCAGGATCACCGCGTTCAGCGTGCCGTGATGCAGCTTGAGTTCGTGGATGCGTCCCAGCGCGTGGCTGAGGCCGTGCACGGCGCCCAGGCCCTTGGCGAACGCGAGCGCGCCTTCGAACGAGCCCATCATCATGTGCCAGCGCGCGTCGCGGTCCTGGCCGTTCTTCACCGCCCGTTCGAGCCACTTGCCGATGCGCTCGGCGCCGTCGAGGCCGATCGCTTCGGCCGGCGGATGCACGACCGGGGTCAGCACCGCTTCGATGCAGTGGGTCATGGCGTCCATGCCGGTGGCGGCGGTGAGCAGCGGCGGCAGGCCGAGCGTGAGTTCGGGATCGCAGACGGCGGCGACGGGCACCAGGAACGGCGAGACGAACGTCTCCTTCATGCCGCTGTCGAGGATGACGACCGCGCCCGGCGACACTTCGCTGCCGGTGCCGGCCGTGGTCGGCACGGCGACGAGCGGCGGGATTCGGCCAATGTGGCGCATGCCGCGCTGCGAGCCGCCGAGGCGTGCGAACGGGCCCTCGTGCGTCGCCATCAGGCCCATGGCCTTGGCGAGGTCCATCGAGGAGCCGCCGCCGAAAGCGATGATTCCGTCGGCGCCGGAGCTGCGGTAGGCGTCCGCGGCCTTGGCCGAGGCGCTTTCGGTGGGATTGGCCGGGGTTTCGGCGAAGACGCCCGCCGGCGGCTCGCCCAGCGCGCCGAGCAGCATATCCAACAGGCCGTTGGCCCTGAGCCCGGGGTCCGTCACCACGAACGGCCGGCTCACCGTGTGCGTCTTCAGCACCTTGGGCAGCTGCGCGAGGGCGCCGAAATCGAACGTGCACTGGGTGAGGTAATTCATCTGGGCCATGGGTCGCTCCGTCGCGCTCTTGTCCCATAGTGGGGCGCCGGCCGCCACCGGCAATGGACATCTGCGGCGCCCTGGCTAGTCTCCGCCCTCATGACTGAACCGGTTCTGGACATCTCCAATCTCGCCGTCACCTTCGACACGCCGGACGGCGACGTGCAGGCGGTGAAGGGCGTTTCGCTGTCGATCTCCAGCGGCGAGTGCCTGGGCGTGGTGGGGGAAAGCGGCTCGGGCAAGAGCCAGTCCTTTCTCTCCGCCTTCGGCCTCACGTCGGATAACGCCGCCGTCACCGGCTCGGTGAAGTTTCAGGGCCGCGAAGTGCTGGGCTTGCCGCGGCGCGAGTTCGACAAGTTTCGCGGCCGGCACGTGGCGTTCGTCTTCCAGGACCCGCTGACGGCGCTGACGCCGCACCTCACCGTCGAGACGCAGATGAGCGAGGTGCTGGAGCACCATTTCCAGGTGAGGGGCGAGGCCGCCCGCCAGCGCGCGATCGAATGGCTCGAACGCGTGCGCATTCCGGAAGCGGCGCGCCGCCTTTCGCAATATCCGCACGAGCTGTCCGGCGGCATGCGCCAGCGCGTCATGATCGCCATGGCGATGATGGCCGAACCGGCGCTGCTGGTGGCGGACGAGCCGACCACGGCGCTCGACGCCACGGTGCAGGCGCAAGTGCTCGATCTGATCGAGGATCTGCGCAAGGACACGCAAGCCGCGGTGGCGCTGATCACCCACGACATGGGCGTGATCGCGCGAATGGCGCAGCGCGTGGCGGTGATGCGCCGCGGCGAAGTGGTGGAGACCGGCGCGGTCGATGAAATCTATTCCGCGCCGAAGGCGGACTATACGCGCATGCTGCTGAAGGCGGTGCCGCGCATCGACGGCGACCGCTACGTCGCGCTGCCGCAGCCCGACCAGGGCGCGCCGATCCTCAAGGTGGACGACGTGCGCGTGACTTTCCCGGTCAAGGTCAAGGACGGTTCGCTATTGGGCCAGACCAAGCCGCTGCGCGCCGTCGACGGCGTCAGCTTCACGCTGCAAGCGGGCGAGACGCTGGGCATCGTCGGCGAAAGCGGCTGCGGCAAGTCCACGCTGGCGCGGGCGGTGGTGCAGCTGCTGCCGCGCAATGCGGGCGAGGTGACGTTCCTCGGCCGCAACCTGCTGCCGAGCGAGCGCGAGCTGATCCGCCAGGCGCGCAAGGATCTGCAGATCGTGTTCCAGGATCCGCTCGCCAGCCTCGATCCGCGCATGACGCTGGGCGCTTCGATCGCCGAACCGCTGTTGGCGTTCGCGCCCGAACTCAATCGCGAACAGCGCGAGGAGCGGGTGAAGCAGATGATGGCGCAGGTCGGGCTCGACCCCGAACTGATCAACCGCTATCCGCACGAGCTGTCCGGCGGCCAGAATCAGCGCGTCGGCGTGGCGCGGGCGATGATCCTGAAGCCGAAGCTGGTGGTCTGCGATGAAGCCGTCTCGGCGCTCGACGTGTCGATCCAGGCGCAGATCCTGAAGCTGCTGGCCGACCTGCAGCGCGAGTTCAACACCAGCTTCCTGTTCATCAGCCACGACCTCGCCGTCGTGCGCGAGATTTCGCACAACGTGCTCGTGCTCTATCTCGGGCGCGCGGTGGAGTACGGGCCGGCGGAGGTGATCCTGCGCGATCCGCGCCATCCCTACACCAAGGCGCTGCTCTCGGCCGCGCCCACGCCCGATCCGAACATCGCCCGCAGCAGGCCGCGCGTGCGCCTGGTCGGCGATCTGCCGAGCCCGCTCGACACGCGCGCGCCGCTGCGCTTCCTCAAGTCGCGCGTGATCGACAATCCGGATGCGGTGCAGTACCGCCCGCAATGGATCGAAGTCGCGCCCGGCCACTTCGTGGCGGAACACGACCCGGTGGAGCAGAATGCAGCGGCGTAGCGGGGGACCGCGGCTCTTCAGACCCGCATCGTTCTGCACCGCTGAGGGGATGCGGACCTGAAGGTCCGCGGCCCTTTAAGGCGCCTCGTCGCAGCCCGCTTGCATGATGACGGGCGGCCGCTAGCTTTGTCGGCAAAGCTTCGGGGGATTTCATGCGAATACTGCTTGTGGCCGCCGCGATCGTGGCGCTCGCCATCCCGGCGTCCGCGCAAACCGCGCCGCAACGCGAGGAGCGTGGCGCACTGCGCGTGGAGAACGTGCCGGCGACGCCGCCGGACGTGTCGGAGCGGCTGCGCCAGTACGTGAACACGCGCAGCGCCGGCTTCGCCGACTGGCTGCCGGACGGCGGCGTGCTGATCTATACGCGCTTCGGCGACACCGTGCAGCTGCACCGGGTCGACCAGCCGATGGGCGCGCGCACGCAGCTCACCTTCTACGAAGAGCGCATCACCGGCGCCTCGGTGAAGCCGGGCGCGAACGAGATTCTGTTCACGCGCGACGTCGGCGGCGACGAGAACTACGCCGGCTATTTGCTCGACCCGGCCACGGGCCGCGTAAGCCTGTTCACCGAGCCGGGCACGCGCAACGAGGGCTTCATCTGGAGCGACGACGGCCAGCAGGTGGCGTGGTCCTACGTGCCGGCGTCCGAACCGAATTACGACATCTATGTCGGCGAGGGCGAGGCGCACCGGCGCGTATTCGACGGCGAAGGCGCGGTCTACCCGGTTGATTTTTCCGCCGACGGCCGGCGTTTGCTGGTGCGGCGCTACATCTCCATCGCCGAGAGCCAGCTGATGGTGCTCGATACGGCGAGCAACGAAGCGACGCAGCTGACGCCGGAGATCGCGGTTGCCTACGGCGGCGGCGAGTTCACGCCGGACGGCCGCTCCGTCGTCACCGTGTCGGACGAGAATGCGCAGTTCCAGCGGCTGGTGCGGATCGATCTCGCCACCGGCGCGCGCACGGTGCTGACGCCGAACCTGAACTGGGGCGTGGAGAGCTTCGATCTTTCGCCGGACGGCCGCACCATCGCCTATGTCGTCAACGAGGCCGGGCGCTCGTCGCTGCGGCTGATGGATGCGCGCACGCTGCGCGCCCTGCCGGGACCGCAACTGCCGCCCGGCATCGTCAGCGGCGTGACGTTCGACCGCGACGGCCGCCGCCTCGGCTTCACGCTCAACAGCTCGACCGCGCCGGGGGACGTGTATTCGTGGGACCTGCGCCAGCGCCGGCTCACGCGCTGGACGGCGAGCGAAACCGGCGGCATCCCGCAATCGACGTTTATCGATCCCGAACTGATCAGCTGGACCTCGTTCGACGGCCGTGAAATTTCGGGCTTCCTCTACCGCCCGCGCACGCCCGGTCCGCATCCGGTGATCGTACAGATCCATGGCGGCCCCGAAAGCCAGTTCCGGCCCGGTTTTTCGTCGACGATCCAGTACTGGGTGAACGAACTCGGCGTCGCCGTGATCGCGCCGAACGTGCGCGGCTCTTCAGGTTACGGGCGCGACTTCCTGGCGCTCGACAACGGCCCGCTGCGGGAAGATTCCGTGCGCGACATCGGCGCGTTGCTGGATTGGATCGACGCCGAGGGCACGCTCGATGACGACCGCGTCATCGTCTATGGCGGCTCTTACGGCGGCTACATGGTGCTGGCGTCGATGACGCACTACAATGATCGTCTGGCCGGCGCCGTCGACATCGTCGGCATTTCCAATTTCGCGACGTTCCTGGAAAACACTTCCGGCTATCGCCGCGATCTGCGGCGGGCGGAATATGGCGACGAGCGCGACCCGGAGATGCGCGCGGTGTTCGACCGCATCTCGCCGCTCAACAATATCGGCCGCGTCAACAAGCCCATCTTCGTGATCCACGGCTATAACGATCCGCGCGTGCCGGTCTCCGAAGCGGAGCAGGTGTACGCCGCGGTGCGCCGCAATGGCGGCGAAGCGTGGCTGATGATCGCGATGAACGAAGGCCATGGCTTCGCCCGGCGCGAGAACCAGGAAGCGCAGCGCGAAGCGGAGACGCTGTTCTTTCGCCGCGTGCTGGGGCTCGATCAGTAGGCGAAGGGCCGCCGGCTCAGAGGCAGCTCGCCTGGAAGCCGGCGGCCTTCAGCGCCGTGATGATCTCGGCGGTGTGCCGGGCGTCGCGCGTCTCGATCTCGATATCGAACTCGACGCCTTTCGCCGGCGCGTCGAGCTTCATGCGGCGATGCTCGACTTGCAGGATGTTGGCGCCGCCGTCGCCGATGATGCGCGCGACGGTGGCGAGGATGCCGGGGCGGTCGTCGCCGATGAAGCGCAGCACGGCGATGCGGCCCTCGCGCACCAGCGAGCGCTCCAGCACCGAGGCCAGGAGCCGCGTGTCGATATTGCCGCCGGTGAGCACGATGCCGACCTTCTGGCCCTTGAATTTCTCCGGCGCAGTCAGCAGCGCGGCCAGCGACGCGGCGCCGGCGCCTTCGGCGACGGTCTTCTCGGCGGTGACATAGAGCGCGATCGCCTGTTCGAACCCGGCTTCCTCGATCAGCACGATTTCGTCGATCAGCGGCCGCGCCAGGGCGAACGGCAGATCGCCCACGGCCTTCACTGCGATGCCTTCGGCGATGGTCTGGCCGCTGGCCTTGCAGGCTTCTCCGCGCAAGCGCTGGTTGAACGAAGGATACATCGCCGCTTCGACGCCGACGATGCGGATCGAGGGCTTCACCGCCTTGGCGGCGACCGACATGCCCGCGATCAGCCCGCCGCCGCCGATCGGGATCACCAGCGTATCGAGCGCCGGCTCGTCCTCGAGCATTTCGAGCGCCAGCGTGCCCTGGCCGGCGATGACGCCGGCGTCGTCGAAGGGGTGAACGAAGACGAAGTTCCGCTCGTCGCGCAGCTTCAGCGCATGGGCGTAAGCGTCGTCGAAGGTGTCGCCTTCGAGCACGATCGCCGCGCCGCGCGCCTGCGTCTGCTCCACTTTCACGTTCGGCGTCGCCTTGGGCATCACGATCGTCGCCGGCACGCCGAGCACCTGGGCGTGGTGGGCGACCGCTTGGGCGTGGTTGCCGGCCGAGGCGGCGATCACGCCGCGCCTGCGCTCGTCCTCGCCGAGCTGCAGCAGCCGGTTGAGCGCGCCGCGCTCTTTGAAGGCGCCGGTGAGGTGCTGGTTCTCATACTTGACCCAGACGTCGACGCCGGTCGCCTTCGACAGCGTGCGCGAATGGTGCATCGGCGTGCGGTCGACGCGGCCCTTGAGCCGTTCGGCGGCGCGGCGGATGGCGTCGATGGTGACGGGCGGGAGAGAAGCGCAGCGGTCGGACATGGAACTGGCGGACCCTATAAGCCTCTGCGCGCCGTTTCAAATGCTCAGACGGGGGGCGCGACAAGTCGGAACGGCGCTGGGCTTATCCGCCCTTAGCTCGGTTTGCGGACGCCGCCGCCGAGGCGTGCGCCCACGCGCGTGCCGGTGCGGCCGGCGGCGAAATCGGCCACCTGCGGCTGGAACGCGGCGGCGCTGACGGCGATGTAGATGAACGGGCCGTTGCGGTTGCGGCGGAAATTCGAGTCGACGCCGATCACGTCGAAGTTCTGCCCGTTGCGCACCAGGAAGGCCGAGCCGGAATCGCCGCGCGTGGTGTCGCATTCGTGGGCGAAGGTGTTGTCGTTGTGCACCTGCACCATGCGGCAGCGCAGATTGCCGGAAAGATGGCCGCCCGTATCCCAGGAATAGCCCGCCTGCATCAAGTCGGTGGCGATCGCGCGCTGCCGGCCCTGGCCGGTGAGGTTCTGCACGCCGGCGAAGCCAAGCCGGTCGCCCAGCGGCTGGTCGAGGCGCAGCAACGCCCAGTCGGTCCCGTCGATCTCGTCGGTGCTGTTGAAACGGCGATAGTTGAAGCGGCGGTCGATCAGATAGGCGGTGACGCGCGCGGTGTGCCCGCCCGAGGCGCTTTCGAAGCGGCCGGCGGCGTTCACGCCGTTGTCGGTATGGATGCAGTGCGCGGCGGTGACGATCACGTCGCGGCCGACCAGCGTCGCCGAGCAGCTTTCGCCGGTGTCCATCCGCAGCACGCCCATATAGCTCCACGGGCGCTCGTTCACCGGCACGAGCACGCGGTCGTCGTGGCCGAAGAAGTGATCGTTGATCGCCATCGGCCGCCCGCGGCCGTGACAGTCGGTGCGGTCGGTGCGGGCCGCGCACGAACCGTCGCCGCGGCCCGGTTCCTCGCAGACGCCGTTGAAGGCGGTGGCGCAGGAGTCGGTCTGGTTGCGCATCCAGGCGATGGCGCCGCAATCGGTGCGGTCGGTGCCCTGCACGCACGCGCCGGTGCCGAAGTTCGGCTCATCGCACTCGCCGTCGCGCGCCCAGCGGCAGGAATCGTCGTCGCCCGCGCGCACGGCGCGGCAATCCGAGCGGTCGGTGCCCATGGGGCAGGCGCCGGTGCCGACATCCGGCTCGTCGCACTCGTTGTCATTGGCCCAGCGGCAGCTGTCATTGCCGGTTCCCGGCGCGCCGGCGCCGGGCTTTACGCCCGCGGCCTGCTTGTCGAACGGCGTGGCGCGGCCAGCCTCGACACGGCTTGCGCCGACCATGGCGGCCAAGGTCGGGTTGGCGATGCGCGGCTGATCCGCGACGGCCAAGCTGACCACAATACTCGCGGCAACCACCGCCGCCGCCGCCATCAACCGCATTCACGCCTCCCGCCTGCCGCACAAAACCCTAGCCTGCGTCGCGAAACCGTGGAAGCGGGCGCCGCCGCGGCTTGATCTCGAGGCGGGCCTCTGAAACAAGCCAGCTATGGCCGCGCCAGTCCTCCACATCGGCAACAAGAACTATTCGTCCTGGTCGATGCGCCCATGGTTGGCCCTCAGGTGGGGCGGGATTCCGTTCCAGGAGCACGTCATCCCGCTCGGCGGGGAGGGCTATGGGCGCTCGGAGATCAAGGAAGTGCGGGCGGTCTCGCCCAGCGGCAGGGTGCCGGCGCTGCATGTCGGCGACGCTGTGATCCATGAAAGCATCGCCATCTGCGAATGGGCGGCCGAACAGACGCCCTCGCTGTGGCCGGCCGATCCGATCGCGCGGGCGCAGGCGCGCGCCGCGGCGGCGGAAATGCACGCCGGTTTCACAGCGATCCGCCGCGACATGGGCTGCAATGTGCGCCGCCGCCTGGACCGCGAGCCGGACTGGCCGGAGGATACGCGCAAGGATTTGGCGCGGCTGTTTGAGTTGTGGGGCGGTCTGCGCGCCCGGTTCGGCAATGCGGGCGGCTTCCTGTTCGGCCAGCGCACCGTCGCCGACGCCATGTTCGCGCCCGTCTGCACCCGGCTGCGCACCTACGCCGTAACGGCGCCGGAAACGGCGCAAGCCTACTGCGCCACGATTTTCGCCGATCCCGTTTTCAAGGAATGGGAGCAAGCGGCGGAAGCCGAACCTTGGACCGTCGAGCAAACGGAATCCCTGTACCGATGATGAAACTCCTTCTCGCCGCCGCCGCTGTCGGACTTGCGGCCTGCAGCAATAACGAGGGCGGCGTGATGCGCGAGATCGAGCGCGCCGAGCAAGCGGCGGCGAGCGCCGAGACCGAGGCGCTGGATCAGCTCGGCCGCCAGGTCGAGGAAGCGCCGCAACAGCTGCCGTCCGGCCTCGAGCTGCAGTTCCGCCGCCGCGGCCACGATCAGGCGCTGGCGCAGCCGACGATGAACGCCAACGTGCTGGTGCACTACGAAGGCAGTTTCGTCGATGGCGGCGAAGTGTTCGATTCCTCGTTCGCGCGCGGCGAGCCGGCCGAGTTTCCGCTGCAGGCGGTGGTGCCGGGCTTCTCCGAAGCGATCACGCACATGCGTCCCGGCGACGAGGTGATCGCGACGTTTCCGGGCTCGCTCGGCTACGGGCCCTCGGGCCGCGGACCGATCCCGCCGAACGCGGCGCTGCGTTTCCGTATCCTGCTGCTGGCGTTCCAGGAGCCGGGCGGTCAAGTCGTGGGCGCGCCGGGCTGACGGCGTGAGCGCGGCGATCCTCGATGTCCTGGCGCGGCTGATCGCGTTCGACACGACGTCGCGCAACTCCAATCTGGCATTGATCGAGTGGGTCGAGGCGTTCCTGCGCGCACGCGGCGTCGCTTCGCGTCGCGTCGTCAGCGCGGACGGCTCGAAGGCCAATCTCTACGCCGCGGTCGGGCCGGATGTTGCGGGCGGCGTCGTCCTGTCTGGGCATACCGACGTCGTGCCGGTCGACGGCCAGCCCTGGAGCAGCGATCCATGGACGCTGACCGAGCGCGGCGGCAAGCTCTATGGCCGCGGCGTGGCGGACATGAAGAGCTTCCTCGCGCTGGCGCTGGCGCATGTCGACGACATGCTGGCCGCGCCGCTGAAGCGGCCGGTGATGCTGGCGTTTTCGTACGACGAAGAGATCGGCTGCCTCGGCGCGCCGGCGATGATCGCCGAGCTTGCGGCGCTGCCGCAGGCGCCGTCGGCGGCGATCGTCGGCGAACCGACGCTGATGAAAGTGGTGTCCGCACACAAGGGCGTGCGCTCGTTCCATGTGGAGGTCACGGGGCGCGAGGCGCATTCGAGTTTGCCGGACGCCGGCGTCTCCGCCGTAATGGAGGCGCTCAAGCTGATGCGGCTGGTGGCGGAGATGGCCGAGGAGGCGCGCGCAGCGAGCCATGCGCATTTCTCGCCGCCGGGACCGACGATGACGATCGGCCGCGTCGAGGGCGGCACGGCGTCGAACATCCTCGCGCGGCGGTGCGAGTTCGTCTGGGATCTGCGCTGTCCGGAGCAGGCGCAGGCCGACGCAATTGAGGCGCGGTTTCGTGCGGCGGCGGAAAAGCTCGGCGCCGAGATCAAGGCGCGCGCGCCGGAGGGCGGGGTGAAGGTCACGCGCCGCTCCAACACGCCCGGCCTTTCGATCGCGCGCGACAGCGCAGCGGAAGCGCTCGCCCGCGCGCTCACCGGCGACAACGAGACCCGCGCCGTCGCCTATGCCGCCGAGGCCGGATTGTTCCAGCGCGCGGGGCTGCCGGCGGTGATCTGCGGTCCCGGCTCGATCGGGCAGGCGCACCAGCCGGACGAATGGATCGAGATCGCGCAGATCGAAGAAGGCGCGCGCTTCATGCGGCGGCTGATCGAGACCTTGAGCGCCTGAAACGCCGCATGCAGGACGAAGCGGGGTTGCCGGCTGGAAGCCGGCGGTCCGAAGCGGGGCGGTCTGCTTGTTTTCTTCAGGCCGGCGCGCGCAGCGCCGCCTGTTTGGCCGCTTCGTTCGCGTAGGCGATAAAGCCGCGAATGAGAAAACCGCCCGCGCGGTCGCCGTATCTCAGCGGCGAACCGTCGAGCCGCATGACGCCGCCGCCCGCGGCTTTGAGCACGGCGTGGCCGGCGGCCGCGTCCCATTCGCTGACCTCGCCGAAGCGCGGGTAAAGGTCCGCCGCGCCCTCGGCGAGGCGGCAGAACTTGATCGACGAACTGGCGTGCGCCGAAACGCCGCCGAGCTTGGCGATGAAGCCGGCGGTCGCTTCGTTGCGCCCGGAGAGGTCGGAGGCGACGATGCGCCATTGCGCCGGCGGCTCGGCTTGGGCGTGGATCGCGCGCAGTGCGCCTTGCAGCGCGGCCGTGCGCACGTCGCAGCGGCCGGCGAGGGCGCCGCCCGGTTCGCCGGCGTAGAGTTCGCCGGTCGCCGGCGCGTACACAACGCCGATTGTCGGCGCGGCGTCCTCGACCAGCGCGATATTGACGGTGAACTGATCGCCGCCCTTGGTGAAGCCGCGCGTGCCGTCGAGCGGATCGACGCAGAAGAAGCGCGCGCCGCAGTCGGGAATGCGGCCTTCCGCAGACGCTTCCTCGCCGAGCATCGGAATGTCGGGCGCAAGCCGTTTCAAGCCCGCCTCGATCACCGCTTCGGCGCGCTGGTCGGCGATCGTGACGATCGAACCGTCGCCTTTTGTCTGCGATTCAAAGCCGGCTTCGCGCACGGCCATGATCTCGCGCCCCGCGTCGAGTGCGAGTGCGATCAGGTCGTCGAGGGCGGGGCGCGTCATAGGCGTCAGATGCGCGATGGCGCGCGCTTAGTCCAGCGTTTCCGGCGCGTTTTGCTTCAGTTCGGCGAGCCAGGCCGCTGCGGATGCGTCGCTCGGCATACGCCAGTCGCCGCGCGGGGAAAGCGCGCCGCCGGAGACGATCTTCGGCCCGTTCGGCACGGCGCTGCGCTTGTACTGGTTGGCGAAGAAGCGGGCGATGAACACTTCGAGCCAGTGTTTCAGCGTGGCGTAGTCGTATTTCTCGCGCCAGGCGTTCCAGGCGAGGAAGAGCACCTTGCTCGGCGCCAGGCCGTAGCGGGTGATGTAGTAGAGATTGAAGTCCTGCAATTCGTAGGGGCCGATCGCGGCTTCGGTGCTTTGCACGGTTTCGCCGGGAATGAGTTCGGGGCTGATCGCGCCGGCGGCGATGCTCTCCAGCGTTTTCGACGCTTCGGCGCCGAACATCTGCGTCGCCGCCACCCAGCGGATCAGGTGCTGGATCAGCGTTTTCGGCGCGCCGCCATTGACGTTGTAGTGGCTCATATGATCGCCGACGCCGTAGGTGCACCAGCCCAGCGCGAGTTCGGACAGATCGCCCGTGCCGACGACGAAGCCGCCTTCCGTGTTGGCGAGGCGGAACAGGTAGTCGGTGCGCATGCCGGCCTGCACGTTCTCGTAGGCGATGTCATAGACCGGCTCGCCGCGCGCCGCCGGGTGGCCGAGATCCTCCAGCATGCGCTGCGCCAGCGGCGCGATCGAGACTTCGCGCGCGTCGATGCCGAGCGCCTTCATCAGCGCCCAGGCGTTGGTCTTGGTGGCGTCGCTGGTGGCGAAGCCCGGCATGGTGACGCCGATAATGTGCTTGCGCGGCAGGCCGAGCAGGTCGAACGCGCGCGCGGCGACGATCAGCGCATGGGTGGAATCGAGCCCGCCGGACACGCCGATGACGACGCGCTGGCTGTTCGTCGTCTCGATGCGCTTGGCCAGGCCTGACACCTGGATGTTGTAGGCCTCGAAGCAGTCGCGGTCGCGCTTGGCGGGATCGTCCGGCACGAACGGGAAGCGGTCGAGCGCGCGCTTGAGCGGCGCCGGGCGGGCCGGCGCGCCGAGGTCGAAGGTGATGTATCCCCACTTGATCAGCTCGTCCTTCACGCGCGCGGCGGCGTCGCGGAAGCTCGAGAGCCGCCGCCGTTCCTGGGCGATGCGCTCGACGTCGATGTCGGCGAGGACGAGCTTGGGGGCGCGCGCGAAGCGTTCGCCTTCGGCGATCTTCTCGCTCATCTCGTAGGCGACGATCTGACCGTCCCAGGCGAGATCGGTGGTGCTTTCGCCATTGCCGGCGGCGGCGAACACGTAGGCGGCGCAGCAGCGGCGCGACTGGGAATCGCACAGCACCGCGCGGTCCTCAGCCTTGCCGACGGTGATGTTCGAGGCCGAGAGGTTGAACAGGATGTTGGCGCCCGCGAGCGCGCCCATGGTCGAGGGCGGCGTCGGCGCCCAGAAGTCCTCGCAGATTTCGACGTGGAAGGCGAAGTCCGCGTGATCGCCGGCGGTGAAAATGACATCGGCGCCGAAGCCGACATACTCGCCGCACAGGCGCACGACATCTTCTTCGGTATCGGCGCCGCTGGCGAAGTGCCGTTTCTCGTAATACTCGCGATAGTTCGGCAGGAACGTCTTCGGCGCGACGCCGAGGATTTCGCCGCGGTGGATCACGACGGCGCAGTTGAACAGCGCCCCGCGCGCCCGGACCGGCGCGCCGACGATCAGGATCGGGAACAGCTTTTCGCTTTCCGCCTTCAGCCGCGCGATCGCCGCCTCTGCCGCGTCTAGCAGCGGCGTCTGCAGCAGGAGATCGTCGATGGCGTAGCCGGTGAGCGAGAGTTCGGGCGTCAGCAGCACGGCCGCGCCTTCGGCGTCGGCTTCGCGCCAGAATTTCAGGATCGCTTCGACGTTGGCGGCGGGATCGGCCGGCGCCACCACCGGCGCGCACGCCGCCACGCGCACGAAGCCGTGCGTGTAGAGGGACTCGAAGCTTTTGCCGGACGATCTGCGGGGAGCCATTGCAGAAAGCCTACCACATTGTGCTCCGCCAGACCATAAAGGCTCATTCGTGCTCTTTGCGCTCGAACTCGACGTGGTCGTCGTAACCTTTACGCGCCGAATGGAAGACCAGCGCCATCAGCCCGCCGCCCACGGCCAGCGACAGCACCGTGCCCAAGGTTAACGCGATCCAGCCATGGATGCTCATGGCCGACGCGTCCCAATTGGTGAGCGCGCCGAACATCACGATCGCCAGCAGGCTCCCGAGCGACAGCGTGAGCAGGAAAACCTTCATGAGGGCATAGTGGCGTGCGCACGCGCGCCGCGCCAGCCGCCACAAGGTCGCGCAGCGGCAATTCTCACATGGACCGAAGGGCTATCGCCCTGAAGCCGTTAGCCGCCGCAGAAGGGGGGCATCGCCACCGGCTCGGCGGCGGTGCGTTGGCGCCACTGGCCGTTGGCGTCGCGATAGCGTTCACCTATGGCGATGCGGCTCTGGAACACTTCGCAGGCCACGGCGGCGGCCATCTCGTTGACCGAGACGTTCCGTTCGGCGGCGCGGCGCGTATAGAGCTGGCGGCGCTGGATGTTGTTCTGTTCGACGCGCCCGCGCAGGTCGGCGGAGACGCTCGCGCCCGGCACGAAGCCGAGATAACCGTCGGCCTGTTCGCCGATCAGGCCCGCGGCGCGGGCTTGGCTCAGGGTGGCGTCCTGCGCCACGGCCGGCGCTGCGAGCGCCAGGGCGGCGGCGGTCAGAGCGGCTGCTGCAAGTGCGCGGATCATTGGGATGGGCCTCCGAACAGGTCGGCGTTGTTCTGCAGCAGGTCCTGGGCGTCGCGCTCAAGGCGGACGATGACCTCCTGCCGGATATTGACGTTGAGATTGATCTCGATCGGCTCCTCAGGCGCCTGGATTTGCACCGGGATGCAGCCGGCCAAAGCAGCCGCCGCGCCCAGGCTCGAAAGCAGAATTGCTCGCGTGCGCATGAAGAACTCCGTAGCGCCGCTGGTAGCGGCGTTGAGCTGAATGGACCCTGAATTCTTATTCGGAGCCGGGCGGCCTCCGGTCAACCGGTTCCTGCTCATCGCCGTTCCGGGACCGGTTGAGCAGGCTGCCGGGATTGGCGATGGTGGCGGCGGTCTGGGCCAGGCGGCGGAACGGCGCGGTGACGCGCACATGAAAGACGAACGGCACGCCGCGGACGCTCACCCGGCCAAGGCCCGGGACCGGCGCGACCGGCCCGAGATCGACCGGCCTGCCGGTGTTGCGGCCGGTGAATTCGATGGACGAGACCACCTCGCCGTTGAGATCGCCGTCGAGCGTCAGCGACAGCGCGTCATAGCGGAAGCCGCGCAGCGCGTCGAAAGCGATGCGCGAAATGCCGTCGGCGCCTGCGCCGGCGTTGCCGGTGTAGGATATCGTGCCACCTTCGCCTTGCGCCCGGACGATGCCGCGTTCGACATAGGCGCTGCGGCGCGTGAGCAGCAGCGGGAAGGAGCCCGCCAGCAGTCCGGTGGCTTGCAGGTCCGGAAGCTGCAGCTCCGCGAGCAGCCGCGAGGCGTCGACGTCGCGCAGCGTGAGTTCGAAGCGGGTTTCGTCCGCGCCCAGCGTGATTGCGGCGGGCTCCATCGCCAGCACGCCGGAGGCGAAGTCGAACTCGGCGTGTTCGATGTTCACGCGCTGTTCGGCCAACAGCTGGAAGCGCACGCGCCCGTTAGTGACCGCCACGCCCGGATTGAGCAGGCCGATGCTGAGTTCCTGACCGGGCGGCGTCGTTAGCGCGAACAGATCGTCGAAGACGATCTCGCCATTGGCGTTCTCGATGATCGGGATCGTCGCGGTGGCGAGCGAGACGCCGTTCAGCCGCATGCGGCCTGTGCTGGCGATGGCGTCGCGGGTCCAGGCGATGTCGGCGACGACGTCGGCGGCGCCCGACACGCTCTCGACCAAGCCGCGCGCCTGTTCGGTGATGTCATAGGGCTGCAGGTTTGGGCCGAATACGAGCGGCGCCGTGATCTCCGCGGCGCCCTGGCCGACATCCATGTCGTGGCGGGCGGTGAAGCTGGCCAGCTGCCTGTCGCGCGCGTCGAGCAGGATGGCGCCGGCGGCGGCGACATCGCCGTCGCGCAGCAGCGCGTTCACATCGACGAGCCGTAGCGGGTTGAACAGCGGGCGCTCGTTTTCGCTGGCGGGCCGGTGGGCGGTGAGCAGTGCTTCGGCGGCGGTGACGCGGATCACCGCCTGGCCGTCCTCCGGCGCCGCCGACCATGCGCCTTCGATGGCGGAGACCGCGCCCGGCAGCGTCGGATCCTCCAGCGTGCCGGAGGCGAAGCCGCCATTGATGCGCCAGCTGTCGGCGATGTGCGCATTCGCCGTGATCTGACTCATCTGCAGCGCCAGCGTGCGGTCTTCCGCCATGTCGATGGTCAGCGTCGGCGCATCGGCCACAAGCGCGAGCGTCATGTCGTCGGAACGGCCGCGGAACCGGCCGACGACATTGTGCGCGCCGACGCGCGCCGGCTGCGCCTGCGGGCCGGCCATGCGCCCATGCAGCGCCAGGCGCTGGATCGAGAAACCGCCGGACAGATTGCGCGCGCGATCAGCTGCGATCAGCGCGCCTTCGAGCGGGCAGAGTGCGAAATCGCCATTCGCGAAGGAAAGGCCGGCGGCGTCGAGGCCGCCCATACGCACCGGAAGGCAGCCGCTATTGGTCGCCACGCGCCAGCCATCGCCCCAGGAAATCGCGACATCGAGCGTCGGCGCGAGGTCGCGCACTTGGCCGTCGCCGATCGGGCCGGTGATGCGTGCGGGGCCGCGCAGGTCGAGGCGGCCGCGCCCGCCCGGCGCCGCGGCGACCGTGACGCCGATCTCGTCGGCGGCGATGCTGGCGTTCTCGGCGCGCCAGTTCTGCAAGGTCAGCGTGCCGTCGGCCTCGAACGGAACTTCGGCGGATGCAGTGACGGTGTCGAACAGCAGCGTGGCGTCCGGCGCGCCGCCGCCCGTGAGCTCAAGCGCGACAGCGCCCGTGAGGCGCGGGCCGGGCCATTGCAGGACCAGTGCAGGCGCGTCGCGCCGCAGCGGCGAAAGACGCAGCCGCGCGCCGGACGCGGCGCGCGCTTCCACCGGCGCCGTGACGGTGAGGCGCGGGCCTTGCGGGTCGGCGCCGATCAGCAGCGGCGCGCTCAGCGTGAAGCTGTCGGCGGCGCGGTCGAGCGCGCTCCTCGCCTGCGCGAATGTGGGGCCGAGCGGCGTGCCGTCGAGATCGGGGAGCGCGCTGCGCAGCGTCTGCTGCGCGTCGGCGTCGAGCGACGTGCGTGTGAGCGTCAGCAGCGCATCGCCGGAAACACGCCTGGCGTCGTCGATGAAGAAGCGGCCGCTCGCGGCCGGCTGCTGCGAGATCATGCCGAGGCCGGCGAAGCGCGCCCCGCCGACGCTCCAGCGTCCGCGCCCTTGCGCGCCGGCGCCTTCCGCATCCGCTTCGGCGCGCGCATCCTGCATGGCGATGTCGTTGAACGAAAGGCTCGCCGCTTGCGCTCGCGCCTGCGCGGTCCAGTCGGTGAGCGCAAGCGCGTCTTCGCGGGTCTGCGCGTCGCCCCGGAAGGTCACCGCGACGCGCGAGGCGGTGACGCTTTCGGCGTCGAGGCTGGCCAGGCGCAACGCCGCTTCCGCATCGATCCGCGCCAGATCGAGCGGCGCGCGCCCCGTCGCCACCAGCTGCGCCTCTTCCGCGCGCGCGCCGTTCCAGGCAAGGCCGCGCGCTTGCGCCGCCAGGCGGAACGCGAGCGTGTCCTGGCGCGAGAGGATGACGAGTTCAGCGCCGCCGCGCTCGAGCGCATAGGCCTGGCCCGGCCGGCTGGTCTCGGCGATGCGGCCGACGGCGCTGAAGTCCTCGCCGATGCGGCCCGTCGCTTCGAACGCGCCTTCGAGGGCGCCGAACGGCGCCTCGATCAGGACGCCGCCGTCGACGACCTCCAGTTCGATCCGCGGTACGGTGGGCCGGCGCGCGCCGGGCGGGCCGCCGCTGATATTGTCGAGCGCCCCGGCCGACACCCGCCCGCCGCGGTCCAGCCGCAGCCGCAGCCGCGGTTCCATGAGCCGCACCCGATCGAGCTGCGGCGCGAACCCGCGCCAGCGCCAGCGCGCCTCGACGGCGGAAATGGCCGCATCCGGGCTGGATTCGGCGCCGAAACGGATGTTGGCGAGCACGATGCTGTGGATATCCAGGCTGAGAACGTCGAAGTCCGCCTCCGCCCCCCGCTCGGAAAGGGCCGCCCCGATCATGAACTTCGCCAGCGGGATCCGGGCGAGCCAGACGCCGGCGGCGACCAGGGTGGTGCTGACGGTCAGCGCCGCGAACGCCGTCGCCCAGCCGATCAGATACCGGCGGGGGGGCGGCGGTTCGGCGGGCGCAGCAGGCGTCCGCTCTTGACTCGCAACGGCCTGGTTAGACCTATGTGCCATCATCCTTCGCTTGGCGCGGTCCTTGCTGGTCTGGCTTTGTCCTTGCGGGACGCCTTCGCGGCTCTTGGAATGACGTCATTTCAGTTTCTGGTCGGATAACCAAACGGCTGAAAACGCTTGTCGGGCCTGAGTTTTTTCACTTAACCGGCATTGGAGCATAAGATTGCGAGCAGAATTCGCTCATCGGCTCATGAAAGCCAGGCAAGGCATGGCCGCCTTCGGCGTCATGGCCGTCGCCGCGGCCGGCGGGCTGGGCCTGGCCTGGAATGCGGGCCTGTTTTCCGGCGCGGCCGACGCTGCCGCTGCGGAAACTGCTGCAATTCGTGAAGACGCCGCCCGCCGGGCCGAGCATCTGGCGTTTACCGAAGTTTACCTGGCCCACGAGGCGCGCGAGCTGCGGGTCGCCAATGGCGAGACCCTGGCCGGCCTCTTGACCCGCGCCGGCGCTTCGAGCTCGGAAGCCAGCGCGGCGCTGGCCTCGATCGCCGACGTTTACAATCCGCGCCGGCTGCGCCCCGGCCAGCAGGTGAGCCTGTTCTTTGACCGCCGCAGCGGCGACGCGCGGCTGACGGGCGTGGCCTTCCGTTCGGAGCCGGGCGCGTCGGTCCTGGCCAACCGCACGCGGGCGGGGGGCTTCGCCGCGCGCGAAGTGCTGATGCCGGTGACGTTCGAGATCGCCCGCATCGCCTCGTCGGTGGAGACGAGCCTCTACTCCAGCGCGCTGCAGCTCGGCGCGACCGACCGCGAAGTCGCGGCGCTGGCGGATGCGTTCGCGTACGACGTCGACTTTCAGCGCGACGTTCGCCCGGGCGACGACTTCGAGATCGTGTTCGAGCGCTATTACGACGACGAAGGCAACACGGTGCGCACCGGCAACATGCTGTTCGTGTCGCTGGAATCGGGCCGCGGTTCGCGCGCCTTCTATTCGTTCATTGCGCCCGGCGATTCACAGCCGGATTGGTACGACGAGAACGGCCGCAGCGCGCGGCGCTTCCTGATGAAGACGCCGATCAACGGCGCGCGGCTCTCTTCCGGCTATGGCATGCGCCGCCATCCGATCCTCGGATACTCGCGCATGCACCAGGGCACGGACTTCGCCGCGCCGACGGGCACGCCGATCCTCGCCGCCGGCGATGGGACCATTGCGCGCGCCGGCCCGTATGGCGGCTACGGCAATTATGTCCGCATCCGCCACGCCAATGGCTACGAAACCGCTTACGCGCACATGTCCCGCTTCGCGCGCGGCATGCGCGCCGGCGCGCGCGTGCGCCAGGGACAGGTGATCGGCTATGTGGGAACCACCGGCCGCTCCACCGGTCCGCACCTGCATTACGAGGTGCTGCAGCGCGGCCGGCAGATGAACCCGATGACGTTGCGTGTCGCCAACGGCCGCAATCTCGAAGGGCGCGCGCTCGAACTGTTCATGATCGAGCGCGAGCGCATCGACACGCTGCGCCAAGCGCGGGCGAGAGAAACCGCGACCGTGCATCAGGCCGTAGCGCCGGCCCAGCCCCGCAGCGGCCGCTGAACGAGACCTTCGGCGCGTTCACAACTCAACTGTTGACCCCACCAGAATCCGGCGCATTGTCATAGTCCGGGGTTGGTAGTGCGGTTCGGCTAGTCCGGGCGGCCTACGCTGAGCTGAAGCGCAGGGACGATGGGCATTCGGGCACTGATAGCTGACGATCACGAACTTTTCCGCAGCGGATTGAAGCAGCTGCTCGCGGACTCGCTCGGGGCCGAGGAGGTGCGCGAGGCCGAAACCCTGGACCAGGCGATCGAAATCCTCACCAATGAGGGTGCCGGCGATCTGGTGCTGGTCGACCTGCGCATGCCCGGCATGTCGGGGGCCGAGGCGCTGGCGGCGCTTCGGGACGGCTTTCCGAACGCGAAGATCGCCGTGGTGTCGGCGTGGGAAGAGCGCAGCGAGATCCTCGCCGCCCTCAGCGCCGGCGTGCACGGCTACATCCCGAAGTCGCTGTCGTCGGCGGAGATTGCGGGCGCCATCCAGACCATTCTCGAAGGCCGCATCTATGTGCCGGCGACGATCGGCCGGCGCGAGCCGGGCAGCCCCGTCGCGAGCGCGGCGCAGCCGGGCCTGACCGACAGCAAGCTCACGCTTCGGCAGAAGGAAGTGCTGAACGAGCTGCTGAAGGGGCAGGCGAGCAAGGAAATCGCGCGCACGCTCGATATCGCCGAAGGCACGGTGAAGATCCACCTAGCCGCGATTTATCGCGCGCTCGGCGTGCGCACCCGCGCCGAGGCGATCGCCAAGCTCAAGTCGCAGTAGCGTTGTTGAGCTGCGCCGCGGCGACGGCGGCCAATTCCTCCGCATCGATCGGCTTGATCAGCCAGGCGTGGCCGGACGCACGCAGGGCATCGAGCGTTTGCGGCTCGGTGTCGCCGGTGATGATCACTATGGACGGCGCGGGCTCGATCAGCGCGCGCAGCCGCGCCGCCACATCGAGCCCGCGCAGATCGCCATTGATGCGCAGATCGAGCAGCAGCAGGCGCGGGACGAAGCCCTGCCGCACGATGCTCTCCGCTTCCTCGCCGCTGGCGCACGCGCGCACGTCCGCGCCGAGATCGCGCAGCAGCCCGGCCATCGCTTCGCGTGCGAGCGCGTCGTCGTCCATCGCCAGCACCGGTGCGCCCGTCAGCGCGTCGCAGCGCGCGCGTTGTGAGACAGGTTGCTCGGGCCGCTGCGCCAGGGGCGCGCTGACCGTGAATCGCGCGCCTTGGCCGGGCGTGGAGACAAGCTTCACCTGCGCGCCGATCAGGGCGGACAGACGCCGCACGATGGTCAGGCCGAGCCCCAGTCCGTCGCTGCTTGCGCCCAGGCGCTCGAATTCGTTGAAGATGCGCTCGTGGTCTTCGGCGGCGATGCCCGGCCCGTTGTCGGCGACGGCGATCTCGACCATTCCGCCCTTGGCGCGCGCTTCGAGGCGCGCCGAGCCGCCATGCTTGACGGCGTTGCCGACAAGATTGGAGATCACGCGTTCCAGCAGCCGCTGATCGGACCGCACCGTAAGGTCGGTAGCCGCGATAATCACCTTGTCGCCCGGATGTTCGGCGGCGATGCCTTCGAAGATCGGCTGCAGCGGCGCATCGATGATATTGGGCGTGATGACGCCGGCCTGCAGCCTCGCGAGGTCCAGCAGGCTTGCGAACATGCCGATCATGGATTGAACGGCGCGATCCATCTTGGCGACGATGTCGCGCGCTTCCTCGGTTTCGACGCGGCGCTCCAGCGCGGTGAGATAGAGCGTGAGCGCGTGCAGGGGCTGGCGCATGTCGTGGCTGGCGACGGCGAGGAAGCGTGTTTTGGCGATGTCGGATGCGGCCGCTTTCGCCCGCGCGTCTTCCGCCGCCGCGTGAGCGAGGCGCCAGGTCGTCCGCTCCCGCCGGATCGACACCACCGCCAGCCCGGCCGCCATCAGCGACAATATCCCAAGCACGATGGCGATCATGTCGAGCTGAGCGCGCCTTTGCTCCGCAAGTTCGCGCGCCGTATCGTTCAGCGCGCCGACGTTCCGCAGCAGATCGTCCATCGCCGCCCAGATTTCGCTTCGCGCCGTCTCGGCCCGCACCAGCGTTTCGCGGCTGGACGGATCGGCCGCGAGCACCTGCTCGACCAGCGCGGCGACGCGGGCGGCGTCCGCGGCGAGCGCCGGGTAGGCCGCGCACCGGCGCTGTAGAACGCTGGTGTGGGCGCGCGCAGCCATCTCGGCCGCCGCCGCCGCTTCCGGATCGACGCGAACGCGCGACGTCGGCTGGGCGTGGCGCGCGGCTTCCAAGTCTGCGAGCGCCTGGGAAATGTGCAGCGCGTCGTCGCGCACTCCGCGCGAGAGGGCGATGGTGTCGAGCGTGCGCGCCTGCAGGCTGCTGTGCGCGGAGAACGCGAACGCGAGCGCGGCGACCAGCAGCGCGACGATGATGATGACGCTGATCGAGAGCGCGTCGGCGCGCGGCGATCTGGGCGGAGGCGTTCCGTCGGCACTCGCGTGCGGTGACGGGACGACGGTCATGCTTGAGCCTGCGCCGCGCCGAGCTGAACCGCCGCCGCGCTGCTCAGGTTGGCGGGATTGATCGGCTTGATCAGCCAAGCGTGGCCCGAAGCCCGCAGCGCTTCCAGCGTTTGTTGTTCGGTGTCGCCGGTGATCATGATCACCGGCGGGGCGGGCGACAGCAGGGCGCGCAACCGCGTCGCGATGTCGAGGCCGCGCAATTCGCCGTCGATGCGCAGATCGAGCACCAGAAGCTGCGGCTTGTAGCCTTGCTGCACGACCGCCTCGGCTTCCTCGCCGTCCGCGCACGCGCGTACTTCCGCGCCGAGATCGCCCAACAGCCCGGCGATGGCTTCGCGCGCCAGCGCATCGTCATCCATGGCGAGCACACGCACCCCGTCCAGAGCGTCATTGCCGATACGCTGCGGCTTGATAACGGCCAGCGCCGTAGTCAGCGGGATGCGCAGCATGAAGCGCGAGCCGCGCCCGAGCGCGGACTCCAGCGTCACCTCGATATTGAGCAGTTCGGCGACGCGGCGGACGATCGTGAGCCCGAGGCCGAGGCCCTCGCTCTTGGCGCCGAGGCGTTCGAACTCGTTGAAGATGCGTTCCTGGTCTTCCGGCGCGATGCCGGGGCCTTCGTCGGCGACGGTGACGATCACATGCCTGTTTTCGGCGTGCGCCTGGACGCGCGCCGAGCCGCCGTGCTTGACCGCGTTGGCGACGAGATTGGAGATCACGCGCTCCAGCAATTGCGGGTCGGAGTGCACGGCGAGCGGCGTCGGCGTCACGTCGACCTTGCCGTCGGGATGCTGGGCGGCGACGGAGTCGAAGATCGGCTGCAGCGGCGCATCGACGATATCGGGCGTGATGACGCCGGCCTGCAGCCTCGCGAGGTCCAGCAGGCTTGCGAACATGCCGATCATGGATTGAACGGCGCGATCCATCTTGGCGACGATGTCGCGCGCTTCCTCGGTTTCGACGCGGCGCTCCAGCGCGGTGAGATAGAGCGTGAGCGCGTGCAGGGGCTGGCGCATGTCGTGGCTGGCGACGGCGAGGAAGCGTGTTTTGGCGATGTCGGATGCGGCCGCTTTCGCCCGCGCGTCTTCCGCCGCCGCGTGAGCGAGGCGCCATTGCTGCCGCTCGCGCCGCAAGGCCAGGATGGCGAGGCCGGAGCCGATCAGGGCGAGCGCGGCGAGCGTGACCGCCAGGATGCTGAGCTGCACGCGGGTCTGGTTTTCGGCGTTGCGCGCCTCGTCGATGCGGCCGTTCAGCAGCGTGTAGAGCGCAGCGCTCTGTTCGCGAAAGACAGTATAGACGCTCAGCGCCGACCGCCGGCCGGGCGTGCGCGCCGCCGTTTCGGCGTCGAGCGCTTCGAAGCGCTGTTCGAGCAGGCGTACGAGGTTGGAAATCAGCGCCGTGGCTTCGGCGTCGCCGTCGACGATGCGCGCCAGGCGTTCGAAGTGGTTGCGCGCGGCCGCTTTGGCCGCTTCGTAGTCGCCCATCAGCGCGGCGTCGCCCGTGGCGGCGAAACGCGCTCCGATCGACTCGGCGTCGTGTTGCGCCTGTGAGACCAGCGCCAGTTCGGTCCGGGCCGCGCGAACGCGCGCGACCACTTCCGCCTCGTAGCGCTGCTGGCGCTCGCCTGACCACAGCAGCCCGCCCATGCTGATGACGAGCAACGACACCGCGGCCAGCGCAATCGAGAGGATGGTCTCGGCGCCGAGGGCGCGGTTGGCTTGAGGCGCGTCAGGTCCGGCCATGTATCCTCATGCCGCCTGTTCGCGCCGCCGCCAAGTCAGCTGCGTTCGAGCCAGGCGAGAATCAACTCGGCGCGCGCGGGCTTGCGCAGGAATTCGAAGCCGGCGCTGGCGGCGGCTTGGCTGGCCGGCGCATGAAACGATCCCGACAGCACCAGCACGCGCGCCGAAGGCGCCTGGGCGCGCAAGCCGAGCGCCAGGGTAATGCCGTCGACGCCGTTGCCGAGATTGTAATCGGTGATGATAAAGCTGAGCTCGCTAAGTTGTTTCGCAGATAAACCGGATAAGCCGTCGCTGCCTTGCGCGTGCGCGACGTTGGCGCCCCAATCGCGCAAGATCATTGTCAAAGCCTCCGCCGAGGCTTGATCATCTTCAAGCACGAGAACGAACGGGGTAGCCGGATGTGACATCTGCAGCGGCAGAAGAACACGTTCCGCCGCGAAAGTGCAGAGTAGGGATGCGGTATAGAGCGTAAGGCATATGTCGTTGGCTAGCCCGGTTTTCCCCAGGGGCTAGGTCTTCAACCAAGACTTCTGTGTAATATTCGCGTGCGGAAAATTTCGTCATCTCTACTGGGCCTCGAGATTTACCTGCACTCGGAAGGACCGGAGATGAATAACCTCGGCCTTAAGCTAGCGCAGATTCCGTTCAGGTAGCACCGTATCCGGCGGCGGCGAAGTAGTTGG
>JAHDXR010000019.1 GCA_023384105.1 Hyphomonadaceae bacterium
CAGGCGTCCGCAAAGGACTGACAATCGCGGCTCGACGCATGGATCAATTCTCCGGAAACAGGGGCGACGGCGTGAGCGGCCGTCAGTCTGGCGTGTGGATGGGCAGGCCCAATTGCGCGCGCCGGCGCAGCCACAAGCTCGGCCGATAGCGGTCGGAGCCTGTGATCGCCTGCAGGTTTTCAAGCGTGCGCAAAAGCACGGGCGGCGTGACGCGTTCGGCGAGTTCAAGCGGACCGAGCGGGTAGTTGAGCCCCAGGCGCATGGCGAGGTCGACGTCGCTCGGCGCGCCGACGCCGATCTGGGCCATCTCGCAGCCGAGATTGGCGATCATCGCCAGGATGCGCGGCGCGACGAAGCCCGGCGAGTCCTTGACGATCGCGGTTTCTACGCCGCGCGCGTTCAGCCAGGCGGCGACTCGATCGGCGTATTGGCCGCCCGGCGGCGTCATCAGCGTCACGAAATTGCGCGGCAGGCCATAGAGATCGATCGCCACGACCCGGCGCCCGTCGAGGCCGTTGCGCACGGCGTAGGTGGCGGCGTCTTCGCCGACGGGCGCGACGAGGATGGGGCAGGCGCTGTCATCGGGGCGCGCGGCGAGGCCTTTGTGCGCGAGCGCGGCGAGCGCCGGCGTGTCCTCTGGGATCGCGACCTCAAGCACGCTCCTGCCGTCGTCGGCAAGCGCCGCTGCGTCGGCTGGCGCGGCGTCGGCGCCGTAGCGATGGAAGCCTTGGCCCGTCTTTCGCCCGAAGCGGCCGGCGTTGAACATCAATTGATGCTGCGCCGTCGTTTTCAGCCGCGGATCGTTCATGTAGCCTTGCCAGATGAACGTGCTCGCCGGGAAATTCACGTCGATGCCGGTCAAATCCATCAGCTCGAACGGCCCCATGCGGAATCCCGCGGCTTGACGCATGATCCGATCGATGGCCGCTTCATCGGCGACGCCCTCCTGGCGGATATGCAGCGCTTCCGTCGAATAGGCGCGACCGCCGAGATTGACGAGAAAGCCCGGCCCATCGGCGACGCGTACCGGCGTCTTGCCGATCTTGAGCGAGAAATCCCAGGCGAGCGCAAAGGCCTCCGGCGAGGTGGCGGGCGCGTCGATGACCTCAACGAGCTTCATCAATGGCACAGGATTGAAGAAATGCAGCCCGCACACGCGTTCGGGGCGGCGGCAATCGCGCGCGATCGCCGCCACCGAGAGCGACGACGTGTTGGTCGCAAGCACCGCATCGTCTCTGACCGCGTCTTCGAGCGCGGCGAACAGCGCCTGCTTGGGAGCGAGACTTTCGATGATGGCTTCAACGACGAGGTCGCATGCGGCTAGGTCATCGAGGTCCGCCGCGAGTTTGAGCCGCGCGCGCGCGGCCTCCGCTTCATGCGCGGGTATCTGACCTTTCTCAGCCAGCCGCGCGATGCGCTGGCCGATCGCCTCGCCCGCGCCGTGCAAGGCTTTTTCATTCTGGTCGAACAGGATGACGTCGAGGCCGGCGGTCAGCGCCACTTGCGCGATGCCCGCGCCCATGGCGCCGGCGCCGACGACGCCGATGGCGGAGAGTTTGCTCATGTCTAGCGGCCCTTGAATTCCGGACGCTGCTTTTCGAGGAAGGCGTTCATGCCTTCGGTGCGGTCTTCAGTGGCGAACAACAATTGGAAGGTCTTCTGTTCGAGCGCCAAGGCCGCGGCCAAGGGTGCGTCGGCGCCGAGTTCGACGACTTCCTTGGTCGCCGCGATCGCAAGCGGGGGAAGAGCCGCGATCTTGTCGGCGAGATCGAGCGCATGCGCCACGACGCGATCGTCCTCGACGACCTCGGAGACGATGCCGATGCCGTAGGCGGTCGCCGCGTCGATCATATCGCCTGTCAGCAGCCAGCGATTGGCGCGATACTTGCCCGCCGCGCGCAGAATGCGCTGCGTGCCGCCCGCGCCCGGCATGATGCCGACCTTGACTTCGGGCTGGCCGAGCTTGGCGCTCCGGCCGGCGATGATGATGTCGCAATGGAGCATCAATTCGCAGCCGCCGCCCAAGGCGAAGCCGTTGACCGCGGCGATGAGAGGTTTCGGGCAGGACTTGAGCGCCTTCCAGGCGACATGCGCTTTCGCGAACGCGGGATCGCTGACGCTGCGCTTGGACAATTCGACGAGATCGGCGCCGGCGGCGAAGGCCTTTTCGTCGCCGGTCAGCACGATGGCGCGGACGTCGGCGTCGGCGGCCAATTCGGAGACAAGCTCGGCGAGTGTCTCGCGCACCGGCGGCGACAGGGCGTTGCGCGCCTCGGGCCGGTTGATCCGCAGAAGCGCGACGTGCGGGCGAGGCCGCTCCAGCAAAACCAGGGACATCCCTTCCTCCCTTCTCCGTCAAATTATCTAAACAATTGAGCAATTGGGCGCAATACGGAACGCGTTCGTGACAGCCTAGGCAGGCGTTGCGCCGACCCCGGCGTCGGCTTTTATCGCGTCGGCCACCGCCAAGAGCCGGGGGCCGGTTTCGGCGTAGAGCTTCTCCTTCGGGAACGCGAACGAGGGGCCTGTGCAGCTGAGCGCAAACGCGCCGGAATCGCCGGCCACGAGCGGCGTGGCGACCGCGTGCATGGAGCGTACGAAGACGCCCAGCGTAATGCAGAAGCCGTGACGGTCGATATCTTCGAAGGCCTGAGCTAGGCGCTCTTGGGTTTCCGTCCATTCGTCCGGCTCGCGGGCGCGGATCGCCGACAGGAGCACGTCGCGTTCGCGCGCCGGCAGGGCATGAAGATAAGCCATGCCCATCGCCGATTTGTGCAGCGGCACGCGCGCGCCGACATCAAGCCGAAACGCGACCGTGGCGCTGCTGCGGCAATGTTCGAGATAGATCATCGACAATCGGTCGCGCGCGCCCAGCGCCACCACCGCGTCGGCGTCGTCGGCAAGGCTCTGCATGTGCGGCCGCGCGACATGGCGTATGGCGATCGCGCTCCGGCAGGCGTGGCCAAGCGCGAGCACGGACGGTCCGAGCGCATACTTGGCCAGACGCGGATAGTATTCGAGATAGCCCAGGATCGTCAGCGTGTGCGTCAGCCGCGAAACCGTGGGCTTCGGCAGTCCGGTCCGTTCGGCGATCTCAGCGTTGCCGAGCGGACCGTCCTCCGGGCCGAACGTGCGCAACACCTCAAGCCCGCGCGCCAGCGCGGTGACGAACTGGCGGTCGGCGTTCTCCTCGCCGCTGAGCGACAGGACTTGGTCAAATGTCTTGGCCATGCGCGCTCTCCTCGGCCGGCGGGAACGGCCTAAACGGCGAGCCCCGCGTCCCGCAGCATGCTCTTGGCGATGATCAGCTGCTGGATCTGTGAGGAGCCTTCATAGATGCGCAGCAGGCGGACGTCGCGGAAGAAGCGTTCGATCTTGTAGGCGGCCATATAGCCCGCGCCGCCATGGATTTGCACGGCGCGGTCGGCGATGCGGCCGACCGCTTCGCTGGTGAAATACTTGCTGCAGGCGGCCTCCTGCGACACGCGCTCTCCGCTGTCGAAACGCTGGGCGACGGCTTCGACCATTGCGCGGCCGGCCACCAATTCGGTCTGGCTGTCGGCAAGCATGGCCTGGATCAGTTGGAAGGCGCCGATCGGCTGGCCGAACTGGACGCGCTCGCAGGCGTAGCGCACCGACTCCGCGATAAGCCGTTCGCACATGCCGAGGGCGACCGCGCTCATATGGATGCGCCCGCGGTCCAGAACCTTCATGGCCGTCTTGAACCCCTGGCCGGGACGCTCGCCAATGATGGAGGAGGCGGGCACGGCCACGTCCTCGAACGCGACATCGCAGGTCTTGGTGCCGCGCTGACCCATCTTCGCGTCGGGCTTGCCGAGGGTGATGCCGGGCGTATCGGCAGGCACGATGAAGGCGCTGATGCCGGCGGCGCCCGGCTTGTCGCGTTCCGAACGCGCCATGACGGTGAATACGCTCGCGCGCGGGGCGTTGGTGATGAAGCGCTTGACGCCGTTGATGCGATATGTGTCGCCGTCGCGGTCGGCGCGCGTCGTGATCGAGGCCGCGTCCGAGCCTGCGCCCGGTTCGGTCAGCGCGAAGGAGGAGATGGCTTCGCCCGACGCCAGGCGCGGCAGCCATTCGCGCTTCTGCGCTTGCGTGCCGTCTATGACGATGCCTTGCGAGCCGATGCCGACGGTGGTGCCGATCACGGAGCGGAAGGCGAGCGAGGCGCGCCCCAGCTCCTGCATGAGCAGCGCTTCTTCGCGCATGGTGAGGCCGAGGCCGCCATACTCTTCCGGGATCGAAAGGCCGAACAGGCCGAGTTCGCGCATTGCCTGAACGATGCTCGGTGGGATGTCGTCCTCGGCCTCCACCTGATCCTCCGCGGGGATCAGCTGGGTGTCGACGAAGCGGCGAAGCGTGCTGCGAAGCAGCTCAAAAGTATCGATATCCAAAGGTCTGTCCATTTCCAGAAAGCGTGACTATAAATTCTGCATAGCAGAATGCAATTCTGCAATGCGGCATTTATAGCGGTATTGGAATAACACCATCAAGACGCGATTGAGCCCCAATGCGGAAGGCGCGCTCTGGATGCTTGCTTCCGCGCTTTGCTTCACGGTCATGACGGTGTTGGTGAAGCTTCTGGCCGACCGTTACGCGGCGCCGGTGCAGATATTCTACCGTCAGCTCGCCGCGCTCATCCTGCTGAGCCCGCTCATCCTGCGTCGTGGCCGGAAGCTGTTTCAGTCCACGCGGCCCGGCCTATTGGCGTTTCGCGCCGGCGCCGGCGCCGCGGCGCTTATCTTCGCCAATTACGGCTACCAGTATCTGCCGATGGCGTTTGCGAACGCGCTCTCGTTCACGCGCGCGCTCTGGATCGTGCCGCTCAGCGTGTTCGTATTGCGCGAGGGGACCAATTGGGCGCGCGTCGGCGCCACTCTCGTCGGTTTCGCCGGTGTCCTCATTGTCCTAGGACTAACTCCCTTGCCGGATGAAGCGCTTTTGCCCACGCTTGCGGCCTTGGCGTCGGCAATGCTGTTCGCTTTCACCATCACCAGCATGAAGGTGATGACGCGCGATCACAGCATTCAGACCATCCTTGCGTGGAACGCAGTGCTGGGCGTGGCGTTCGCAGCACCGCCGGCCTTGTTGATGTGGACGTGGCCGGACCTCGGCGACCTTTTTATCCTCATGCTCATGGGCGCCTTGGCGATCGCCACGCAAGCGTGCTTCGCCAAGGCGCTGCAGCGCGGAGACGCCGCCGCAATCGCACCGATCGACTACACCAGATTGCTGTTCGCGCTCCTGTTCGGCCTGTTGTTCTTCAACGAGACGCCGACATGGAACGCGATCGCCGGCGGCTGCGTGATCGCGGGAGCGGCGATTTATCTGTCGTGGCGCGAGCACCGCAGCAACGCTTCGTCCACACGTGGCGGGGACGGCGCCTGAGGCGTTTCAGTCGAGAAGATCAGGCTGTGCGCTGACAATATCGTCCCAGTAGGGCTTGAAGCCGTAAATGCCCGAGATTTCCGATCCCACCTGCTGGCGTGTGTGGCGCGCCACCTCGGGAGCGATTGGAACGGGTTTGCCCGCGGCTTCCGCCATCAACTGCACCTGGCAGGCGTTCTCCAGGCCGATATAGCGCCAGACCGCCGATTGCACGCTCGCGCCGACGGTGAGGAGGCCGTGGTTCTGCAGAATGAGCGCCTTCCTGTCGCCGAGCGCCGCGCCAATGCGTTCGCCTTCCTCTTCGGAATAGACCACCCCGCTGAACGTTTCGAATGCGGCGTGATCCTCAAAAAAGGCGCACGCGTCTTGCGTGAGCGGGTCGAGGGTTCGTCCAAGCGTCGACCAGGCTTTGCCGTGGAGGGAGTGAGAGTGCGCGGCGGCCATCACATCCGGGCGCAGACGATGAAGCTGCGCATGAATGGCGAACGCCGCGCGATTGAGCTTGCCGTCGCCCTCGACCACCTGGCCCGCGTGGTCGACCAGAAGCAGATTGCTCACGCACACGCGGCCGAACGAAACCGTGTAGGGATTGACCCAAAAGCGATCTGCAAATTGCGGATCGCGTACGGTGATGTGGCCCGCGCCGCCCATGTCGTAACCGAGCCGTGCGAAGATGCGGCATGCGCCGGCCAGCCGCTGTTTCCTGAACAAGCGTTCGGCATGGATGTCGCCGTGCGGCGGCGGGAGCGTTTTTCCCTTCGGCCAGATTTCGGCGACGATGCGCGGATCGGATGCGGTTTGCATGGATAACCTCAATAGCGGCGGCTGGGATCGACGATGTCCTGCAAGGGAAGTCCCGCGCGATAGCGGCGGAGATTTTCCGCGAGCTTCGCGATGAGATTCTCCTGGGCGTCCTCTGTGTAGGTGGATGTGTGGGCCGAAAGCCGGACGCGCTTGTGCCTGTAGAACGGATGCTCTACCGGCAGCGGCTCCGGCTCGGTGCAATCGAGGCTGGCGAGTCCTACGCGGCCGTCATCGAGCGCGCGCAGCAAGGCGTCGTCGTCGATGACCGAACCGCGCGCAATATTGATGAGGTGCAGCCCGGGTTTCGCATGCGCCAACAAGCTGTCGTTGACGAGATGACGCGTCTCGTCGGTCGCGGGGCAGGCGAGCACGATATGATCAGACGCCGCGAACAAGTCCGTCAAATCCTTCACGCGCGTCACGCCGGGCGGCAGCGGCGTGTCCGAGCGGCGCACCGCCAGCACCTTGAGCCCGATCGTCTGCGCCATCGGCGCCAGCATCTGCGAGATCGCGCCGAACCCGACGAGGCCGAGCGTCGCGCCATATGCGAGCGAGAGGCGCTGCGGCTTCCAAGGCTTGGTTTCGTCAAGCCAGATATCAGGAAAGCGTTTCGCGGCGGCCAGTATCGAAGCGAGCGCGAATTCGGCGAGCGCGCGCGAATTGACGCCGCGCGCGCTCGTTACGACTTGAACGTCGAACAGCCAGTTCGGATAGAGATCGGCGCCGGCGGACGCCAACTGCACCCAGCGCAGCCCGAACGGCCATCCCGGCGGCGGCGCATAGCCATCGTTGGCGCCTGCGCGATGGAAAGGCGCGGCGAACATGATCTCCGCCTCGGGCGGCGGCGCGGGCTCGCGTCCGCGCGGCATGCTGATCACGGTGACGTTCGGCGTCGCCTGCTCGAAAGCCGCGTTGAATTTCTCTGCGAGCTGACTGGCGATGACGATGTGACGGTCGGTCTGCATAGGATTTGCCTCAGCGTGACGGCCAGACAGCAAACAGCGATTGAAGCGCGACTGCGGCAAGCGGGCCGTCGCTGTCGCCGCCGTGCGTCATCAGATCACGCGACCGCGTCGTAACGCCTCCACCTCGCGAGCGCTGAACCCCAGTTCGTCGAGAATTTCCTCTGTGTGTTCGCCGAGCGCTGGTGCGCGGCGGCTTAAGGCCGGCGGCGTCGCCGACATCTCGATCGGTCGCGCAATGGGCGCCGGCGCCGACGCGCCCGGATAGTCCATGCTGTCGAAATAACCGCCGCCCTGAATTTCGGGATGAACCAGCGCTTGCGCGGGCGAGAGAACCGGCCCCGCCGGCAGGCGCGCTTCGGCCAGCAATTCGAGCGCGCGATCGGTCTTCACTTGCTTGCACCAGGGGATCATGCGCTCGCTGATGAGGCCCGCGTGCTCGGCGCGCAGCGTGTCATTGGCGCAGCGCGGATCGCTCAACAGGTCCTCTGCGCCGACAAGGCGCGCCCATCGGCGGAACAGGTTGTCGCCGATGACCTGCACGGCGATCCATCCGTCCGCCGTTTCAAAAATGTCGGCTGGGGCTCCGGTTTGTCCGCGGTTGCCGGATGCACGCCGATCGGCCTGCACCAGATGCTGCTCGATCAACGGATAGTTCATCACCGTGAGCGCGGAGGCGAGCAGATTGGCGCTCACCACCTGGCCCCGGCCTGAGCGGGTGCGTTCGTGGATGGCGGCGAGGGTCGCGAACGCCGCCAGCATCGCCGTCGTCATATCGCACCACGATGCGAAGGATTTGGTCGGCGGCCCAAAGCCGGAGAGATAGGGCGCGCCCGACATTGCCTGCGCAACACCGTCAAACCCGACCTTGGTCGCATATGGGCCATGCGCGCCGAAAGCGCTCACCGCCGCCAGGATGGCGTCGGGCCTGATGCGCGTGAGGGAGGCGTAATCGATTCCCAAGTCGCGAAGTCCGGCCTCGGGAAGATTCGCCATGACGATCCCGGACTTCTGCACCAAGTGTTCGAGTACGAGCGCGCCGCCCGGCGTCTTGGTATCGATGGCGAGGCTGCGCTTGTTGCGGTTCATCTGCAGATAAAGCGCGCCGTCGCCGCTCTTCGTGACGGAATAAAGCGCGCGGTCTTCGCCGCCGCCGATCCGTTCCACACGTATCACGTCGGCGCCAAGGTCGCCGAGCAGGGCGGCGGCGAACGGCCCCGCGATGTAGCGGCCGAAATCAAGCACGCATACGCCGTCGAGCACGCCGCTCATGCCGTTCTGCTCCCGCTGGAAGGGTAGTTGTCGAAACACATTGCGCGCCGGCGATGCACAGAGGGCGTTCCGCCGTAGGCGTAGTCGAACAAGGCGCGCTTGAACCAGATCTGCAGATCGTACTCCCAAGTATAGCCGATGCCGCCATGCAACTCGATCGCGATGCGAGCGGTCTGAACGAAGCGATCGGTCAAATGCGCCTTTGCAAGGGAGGCCGCGCGCGAGCGCTCGGCGGGCCGCTCGTCAAATGCAAGCGCTGCGTACCAATAAAGACCGCGCGCAGGTTCGATCTCAGCGGCCAGATTGGCGAGCTGGTGCTTGACGCCTTGGAAGCTCCCGATCGGTGCGCCGAACTGAACCCGTTGGCGCACGTGGGCGCAGGTGAGGTCGAGCATGCGCGAGGCGCCGCCAAAGGCGTCTGCGGCGATGAGCACCGCCAGCGCATCCATCAGCAAGGTTGAGGCTTCGGCGCCGGGCAGCGTTTGCGCGTCCTTGAGATCGAGCGATGCGCCGTAGAACCGTCGCGTGCGATCGACGACATTGCGCTCCGCCCATACGATGGACTGGGTCTCCTCGATGAGACAAAGCCGTCCGTCAGGCGTTTCAGCGACGATGAGGCCGGCCAGCGGTCCGTAGAGCACGTCCCGGTTACCGCCATCGTGCGAACGCAGCGCGATTGAGGCGAGCAGCTCGCCGGCGGCGAGGGCTGGGAGATAGCGCGCCTTCTGCGCCTCGCTGCCGCATTTTTCGAGCATGAGCGCGGCAAGCGCGTGGCCCAGAAACGGACCGGGCGCGGCCTCCGCGCCGAGCGCTTCCGCGACGAGCGCGAGATCGATCAAAGGCAGGCCCAGCCCGCCATGGGCGGAACCGACGCCGACGCCCGTGACGCCGAGCGCGGCGATGCCTGCCCAGAACTCGCGGTCGAAACCGTCGCCCTCGAATGCGCGCCGGCGGACGCCGCCATCGCATGCGTCGCGCACAAACGCTCGCACGGCGTCCTGCAGCGCGCGTTGGTCGTCGGTCAGACGAAAGCTCATTGCGCGCTCCGCGGTAGATCGAGCCCGCGCTCGGCGATAATATTGCGCTGAATGTTGGAGGCGCCGCCGGCGATAGTGACCGCGACCGCGCGCAACGCCCAGAACATCGGGTCCATGTTGTCGCGCGTGACGCCGGGCGGGGGCATCAAGAGGCCCTGATCGCCCAGCACGTCCTGCGCGAGCCTCGCTATCCTGAGGCCGATGTCGGTCGCCGACAATTTCGTGCAAAGCGCCGCAAGTCCGGGATCCTCGCCCGCGGCGTCCATCGCCACCTGGCGCAGAACCGAATAGCGATGGGCGAGGCAATAGCCGTCGATGATTCCGAGTTCCTCCATGATGTGATCGTGTTCGATCAGAGGACGTCCGTCGCGCAGCTTCGTGCGCGCGATTGCTTTTATCTGCACAACTAGGTCATCGAGCATATCGGGCGCATTTAAGCCGGCGCGTTCAAACGCAAGGGTCGTGCGTCCCACCGACCAGCCTTCGCCCGGCGCGCCGACAATCCAGTCCGCCGGCGTGCGCGCGCCGTCGAGAAAGACCTCGTTGAAATGGCTCTCGCCCGTCAGCTGCTTCAACGGCCGGACCGTGACGCCAGGCTGGCGCATGTCGAGCAGGAGATAGGAGAGCGTGTTGTGCTTGCCGCCCTCGCCGCCGGTGCGCGCCAGCAGAAACATGAAATCGGCGCGATGGGCGTCCGAGGTCCATATTTTGTGGCCGTGGATAACCCATTCATCGCCTTCGCGAACCGCGCGCGTGCGCAGCGACGCGAGATCGGATCCGGCCTCGGGTTCGGAATATCCCTGACACCAGAGCACATCGCCCATCAGAGTAGGGCCGATGAAGCGTTGCTTTTGCCATTCGGCGCCGCGCACCAGCAGCGTGGGCGCAAGCATCTTCACACCGATGCCGGCGAGTTCGAAGGGCGCGCCCGCGGCCGCGCATTCTTCGCGTACGATCATAGAAAGCAGCGGATCGCCGTCGCCGCCGCCGCCGCCATAAGCCTTGGGGAAGCGAGGATAGAAATAGCCGCGGGCGATGGCCTCGGCCCGGAACGCGCGCGCATCGCCCCCGGGCGACCAATGCGCGCCGATGAAGGCGCGCGCTTCCTCGCGAAAACGTTCGTAGCTCGGACCGAAGCTCAGCTGCATGTCCGCGATCTCAGGCGCCCGGTTCTTCAAACAGTTTGCGTAGTTCCGGCTGGCTCACCTTCATCGACGGCGTGCGCGGCAATTGATCGACCGCGAGGAGGCGAACCGGCACCTGGTAGGGCAGGAGTCGGTCGCGGAGATAGTCCTTGAGCGCGTCCGGCGTGAGCGCCTCGCGGCCGGATTTCACCAGATAGGCCGCGACGGGCACTTGGCCGAGGCGCGGATCGGCGAGCCCCACGACGGCGGCTTCGAGCACGTCGGGATGGGATTCGATGGCGCGCACCACATCGTCGGGGATGATCTTGAAGCCGCCGCGAATGATGGCGTTGTCGGCGCGTCCCTTGATGTAGAGGAAGTCATCGGCGTCAAGCACGGCGAGATCGGTCGTGCGTAGCCAATTCTTGCCGTCGCCCAGGTGGCCGGCGAGAATTTCGAGCAGGCCTTGTTCGCCGCGCGGCAATTCCTCGCCCGTGTCGGGATCGACGATGCGCGCCTTGATGCCGGGATTGATGCGGCCGACGCTGCCGCGCTTCTCCGTGCGATAGCGGCGGAAATCCTCGAGCGTCCAGCCCGCGCCGGCGCCGGCGAATTCGGTGGCGCTGTAATTCTGCAGCACGGGCACGCCGTAGCGCTCGTAGAACTCGTCCGCGAGATCGGGATCAAGCGGCGCCGTGCCGGTGCGATAGGCGATGAGGCTCGACAAGTCTTCCTTGGGTACGTTTGCGTCCAGGATCATGCGCAGCGCCGACGGCGGCGCGCCCGCGACCTTCAGACGATGGCGTTTGACCGCGCCGACCCAGCCATCGACGGAGAACCTTTCGAGCAGCGTCACCTTCCTGCCGGCGGCGACGGCGTTCACGAGCGCGAAGATGCCGCTGATGTGCGCGTAAGGGTGGTTCACGAGGCTGATGCCCGGACGCAGCTTCGGCGGATCGTCGGCCTTGCGATTGTCATAGACGGCCGCATCGAACAGCGATTGTTCGAGCGTCTTCATTTTAAGCGGGATGCGCTTGGGCGCGCCGGTCGTGCCGCTCGTCAGCATCTCGATGACGACGGCGGGTTCGGGTTCGATGCGCAGATTGTCGCCACGCACCTGTTCGAGCCCGGCCACCGGGCGGATGGGCGCGGCCTTGTCGGTGGTGAGCTGAAGGCCCAGGCAGCCGATTTCACGCGCCGCATCGCGCACCGCCGGGCGCTCCCAATCGCGCGCCAGTCCCACGATGACAGGCGGGCGCAGTGTCTTGATGTCTTCGGCGAGTTTCTCGTCGGGCAGCGAAGGATTGAGCGTGACCACGCAGCGATCGTTGGAGATGATGCGCAACAGCACGGCGCTCATCTCAGGCCGATTGCGCATCAGACCGCCGATGCGCACAGCGCCGGCGACGCCTGCCGTGTTCAGCGCCGCATCGAATGCGTCGCCAATCCTGGCGAGGTCGCCCCAAGTCCACCAGGTTTGATCGAACTCGATCGCATCCGCGGACGGATCGACCGCCAGGACGCCGCTGATCAAGTTGCCCAGTCTCGACATTCGCTGTTCCTTCAGTCTTTGATGCTGTTCGCGTCGGGCGTGCGCATGGGGCGGAACACGCCGCTTGCACGCAGAATCTCGCGCTGGCCGACATGCATGACGCAGTCGGCGAAGGCGAGGGTGTCGGAATACTTCCGCACTTCGACGTCGATCTCGAGCCAATCGCCCGCGCTGGTGGGGCGCATGAAATCGGCGTTGAGATGCAAGGTCATGCGGGGCGGCAGGTCGGTCCCGTCATAGGCGCCGTACGACAGCGTGAAGTCCGCGAGCGCCAGCAGGAAGCCGCCGTGAGCGTAGCCGCGCGCGTGGCAATGCTGCGGCTCGATGCGAACTCCGAACGTTCGGCTGCGGCCTCGGCCTTTGACGTAATAGCGAGCGTTCACAGTGTGGGTGAACGCGCTGCGAAAGACGATGGGAACGAAGCCGTCGGGGACCTCGGCTTCGGCCTGCGGAGAGGTTGGCATATTCACGCCTCAGCCATAAATTCATATAACTTAATTGGCAACCAGCCTGGACATATTCTGGATAGCCAGCGCACATAAAGGTGGGCAAAGGACGCGGTATTTGATTTGCTGGCCGGACCACGATGCGTCGAAGCGGAGCGTGATGACCTCGAAGAAGAAGGCGGGCGGCTCGGCCCTCGCAACGACTGTGGCCGCCCTGCGCGCGGACGCGCTGGCGCACGCGGATGGGGAGTTGATCGGTTCGGAGGACGACCTGGTCGCCCGTCACGGCGTCAGCAGGCCGACCTTGCGCCAGGCCGCGGCGCTCGTGGCGCAGGAGCAATTGCTGCAGCCCAAGCGCGGCGTGGGCGGGGGCTATGTCGCTCGGCGGCCCACCAGCCGCGCGGTTACCCACATGGCCTCTATCTATCTGCAAATCCACGGCGCCGGGCTTGAGCAGATTGTCCAATCGGTGGAGCCGATCCGTACGGAATTGGCCCGTTTAGCCGCGATTTTTCTGGATGACGCCTCGCGGGCGGCGTTGCGCGAGTATGTCGAGCGCGAGGAGCAGCGCTCGGCGGAAGGACCGTCCTACCGGGCCTTCCTGCGCGGCGAGCGCGAATTCGGCCGGGTGATTGGAAAAGCGAGCCGCAACCAGGTGCTCTCGCTCTTTCTGGAGATCCTCTATGATCTCGCTTCCTCTCTGCGCGGCCAGAGCGATCTGATGGTCGGTCGCCCCGAACGCACCGCGCTCTACCGTCAGCAGCGCATGCGCATCGTTGAGGCGGTATTGGAAGGGGACGCCGACCTTGCCGTGCTGGCTTCGCGCCGTTGCTCGGCGCTCGGCCTGCAATGGATGCTGGAGGACGCGGGCCAAGAGGTCGCGGCCGAAGCATAGCTGCACCCGCACGCCGCCGATTGACTGCCGCTAAACATTTAGCTCAATTAGGGTCCCGGGCCCTGATGGGCCAGGATCGATCTTCCGGCGTACCGAAGAGAACGTCGCGGTCGCAACGATCGAGCTTTCCAGTGACGCCATGGCGGCGCTCGGCCGACCGGTAAGGATGAAGAGAACGATGAGCACCGATCGCGGCATCGTGAAAGGTCAGATCACCGATGAAGGGATTGCGCAGATGCGTCAGCGCATCGGCTATCCCAATCCCACGCTTCGAGCAGGCCTCAATCTGGGGCCTTACAATCGCACCGCGAGCGCTGACGCGATCCGTCGCTGGGTGCTGGGCATCGGCGACGACAATCCCCTCTATTGCGATCCCGCCTATGCGGCCGCATCGCGATGGCGAACGCCGATCGCTCCACCCGGCTTCGAGATGTCGATGGGCTGGGACCGTTCGCCCCAGCCGCCGGAAGATCTTGCTCGCGCCACGCAGAAGGCGCTGCGCGGCGTACACTTATTCAATTCAGGCGCTCAACACCGCTATTATCGGCCCATCCGGCCGGACGACGAATTGTTCCGATCGGAATGGGTCGCATCGGTGGAGGAAAAGCAAAGCCGCTTTGCGACGCGCTCGGTGCTCGTGACCAACGATCACCAGGTCTGGAATCAGCGCGGCGAAGTCGTGCTGGACGGCGCCAAATGGTACATTCACACCGAGCGCAAGCAGGCTTCGCGCGAGGAAGGCAAATACGCGAAGGACGAGCCCGCTTCGTATACGGACGAGCAGCTGCGCGAGATCGAGGACGCCTACGACAATCAGTATCTGCGCGGCGCCGACACGCTCTTCATCGAGGATTGCGAGATCGGCCAGCGTTTGCCGCGCATGGTCAAGGGTCCGCTCACGATCACAGACCTCATCAATTTCCATATGGGCGCCGGCTGGCTGACCTATGGCAATTGGCCCTACCGGCTAGCATATGAAGGGCGCAAGAGCATCCGCGGCTTCTATACGCGCAATGAGTTCAACGCCTGGGACACGCTGCAGCGCATCCATTGGGACAGCGAGCTTGCGCGGCGTGTCGGCGTGCAGATGAGCTACGACATCGGGCCGATGCGCTTCGCCATGCTGACGCATTACCTGACCAATTTCGCGGGCGATGACGCCTGGATCTATTTCGTGCGGTCGGAGTACCGCAACTTCAATTACATGGGCGACACCACTTGGCTCGATGGAACGATTGTCGACGTCAAGATCGACGAGAAGCTGGGTCCGCTGATCGAGATCGACGTGGTCGGGACCAATCAGCGGGGCGCCGAGAACTTGCGCGGCCGTGGCGTCATCCTCGTCGCTTCTCGCGCACATGGCTTGGCGCAATTGCCCCCGCCGCCGCCGCTAACGGAGCATCGACATGGATGAATCGGGTCTCGTTCTCATTAACCGCGACGGCCCAATTGCGACCGTGCGGCTCAATCTGCCCGAAAAGCTCAACGCCTTGACGCGCGCGATGCGCGATCTCCTGGCGGTGCGCATTCCCGAACTGATCGACGACCCGACCTGTCGCGTGGTGTTGCTGACGGGGGCGGGGCGCGGCTTCTGCGCGGGGGGCGCGTTCAACGAGAAATCGGATCTGCGCGCAACGGCCACGCGCGAACGCATGGCGCGCGCACACACGACCTGGATTCGGCGCGTGCTCACGTCGGATACGCTTTTTGTGTCGGCGGTGAACGGTCCCGCGGTCGGCGCGGGATTCGGGCTGGCGATGCTGGGCGATATCGTGCTGGCCTCGCGCGATGCGTTTTTCAAATCCGGCTTCCCGAATGTCGGCGCCGCGCCCGATTACGCCATCGGCTGGACGCTGACGCGCGCGGTCGGCGCGGTGCGCGCACGCGACATCCTTCTGTGCGATCGCCGCGTCGACGCCGAGACAGCCGAACGCATCGGCATGGTCGCGCGCGTGGTCGAACCGGAGCAGCTCGAAGCTGAAGCCATGGAAGTGTGCCGCCGGCTGGCGGCGGGTCCTTATGCGCTCGGGCTCGCCAAGACTATGGTGCGCAAGGCCGGCGAATTGAGCATCGACGAATACCTCGAGCTCGAGGCGTTCTCGCAGGGGCTCGCCTTCGCGTCCGAGGATTTGCACGCCGGACGAGTCGCGTTCGCCGCCAAGCGGAAGCCCGAGTTCAAGGGGACGTAGGGTCCTCAGGATGCGACAGCTGCGGCCGGCTCGAAATGGACGCCGGGCGGCGGCGGATCGCTGTCGGGGATGAAGAGGCCCCGGCGCAACGGCATGCTCGGATCGACGCGATAGACGTCGAAATTGCGCACGCCGGCGCGGTAGAGCACTGTGTCGTCGATGAAGCAATTGCCCGTGCATTCGTGTGCGGGTTGGGTCAGGATCCAGTAGGCTGCATCCGCTATGATGTCGGGCTTGCGGCATTTGCGCAGTTCTTCGGAATCCGCGAGCGTGAATTCGATCGCCGCGGTCGCCACGCCGATGCGCGGCCACAGCGTGTTGGCGGCGACGCCGTTGGCGCGTTGTTCGGCGGCGACGCCGAGCGCGGCCAGCGTCATGCCGTACTTGCTCATTGTGTATGCGACATGTGCGCCGAGCCATTCGTCGCTCATGTTGAGCGGCGGCGACATGTTGAGGATGTGCGGATTGTCCGCCTTTATGAGGTGCGGCAGGCATGCGCGCGTCGTCATGAATGTGCCGCGCACATTGATCTGGTGCATGAGATCGTAGCGCTTCGGTTCGATATCGGCCGTCGACGCCTTGCTGATGGCGGAGGCGTTGTTGATGCAGATATCGATGCCGCCGAAGCGATCGACGGCCCTGGCCACCGCGGCCTCGATCTGATCTTCGTGGCGAATATCGACCGCGACGGGCAACGCCTGGCCGCCGGCTTCCTCGATCTCGGCGGCGGCGGAATGGATCGTGCCCGGCAGCTTGGGGTGAGGCGAATCCGTTTTCGCGGCGACGACGATGTTGGCGCCGTCGCGCGCGGCTTTGAGCGCGATGGCGAGACCGATGCCGCGGCTGGCGCCGGTGATGAAGAGCGTTTTGCCTTTAAGGCTCATGATTGGTTTCTCCGGGCGCCGTCGAGCGGGCGCGCCTGGCCGACCGCCTTGAGCATGCGAACGAAAGCGCCGCTTTCGCGGCGCATGATCGCGTCCGGATCGTGTTCGCCCGCATTCTCCCACAGGAGCGCCTTCGACATCTTGGTCTGCAACGCCGGGAATGCGGCGATCGATTGGGCCAGCTTCAGCACTTGATCCTGAAATTCGGCGTCCGTGAAGATCTCGGTGACGAGGCCGATCCGATAGGCTTCCTGCGCGTCGATCTCGCGTGCGCGCAGGCATAGATCGAGCGCCCGGCCGTGGCCGACGATGCGGCTGAGCAGGGCGGTGCTGGCGCACTCGGGCATCGCGCCCAGTCTGAGAAACGGAAAGGAAAACGTGGCGCTTGCTGCGGCCACGCGGATGTCGGCGGCCAGAATGTGGGTTGCCCCCAGCCCGATGGCGGGACCGTTGATCGCCGCGATCACGGGCTTCGATTCGATCAGCAGCTTCAGCCAATTGTGCTCGCCCTGGCCCATCGTCAGCGTGGAGGGATTGGGCGAGCGTCCGCTCTCATCCTTGGGCTCCGGCGGCGCCTTGAAATCGGAGCCTGCGCTGTAGGTCGAACCTTCGCCGGTCAGTACAATGACGCGCACATCGTCGTCGGCGTTGGCGTCGCGGATGGCGGCCATGGTCTCGCGGACGAGCTGCGTGTTCCAGGCGTTGCGGCGCGCGATGCGATTGAAGCGGATGAGCGCGATCGCCTCGCGCTTCTCGAAGATGATCTCTTGCCCGCTCATCGCTCCGCCGCCGCCAGGCGCTCGATCTCGTAGCGCACCATGTCCTCGGGATTTTCGCGCGCCGGCGAGGGCAAGGCAACCGGAGCCTCGCGGATCGGCAGCAATACGACCGCCGAACCCGGTGTCGTAACAGTGCCCCATTGGTTTTCAACCCGCACGTCGAGATGCACCTCGTTGCGGCCGTCCTCCTGGCGTTTTTCGCGGACGCGGCCTTTGATCCAATAAGTGTCGCCGAGATAGACGAACTTGCGATGTTCGCATGAGAGCTTCCACAGCCACGCGTCGTCGCCCATCCAATTGGTGATGAGGTTGACAAGCAAGGTCTCGCGCAATCCGCCGTAATCGTACGGGATCGGTATGCCGAGCTTGTTGGCCCAGGCTTTCTCCCAATGCAGTCGTTGCACGGTGTCGGGCACGTTGAGTTCGTTGGGCGTGAACATTCCCGGCACTTTACGCCGAATCTTCCAGGATTCGCGGAATGCGCCGGGTGGCGTGAGCTGCATGCCCCACCCGATATGCCAGACGATGATGTCAGTCTGAGTGAGGGGGCCGCGCACGATCGTCGGTAATTCGTCGCCGACTTCGACGTCTTCCCAATAGCGCGGCTCGGCTCCGCGAATGGTCTCGGCCTCGTAGGCCTTGTCGATCTCGTCCAATTGCTCCGGCGTGTAGGGCTGGGGCAGGTCGTATTCCTTCTTGTGCTTGGCCGAGGCGTGGCGTTCGGCGCGCACCCAAGTGCCGCGCTGCAGCGCATGCAGTTCGTCGCGCTGGTTGCGGAAGATGAAGCCGCGGGTCTCATGCACGGCGCGGCCGCTGAAGCGGCTGTTCTCGCGCACCGCGACGCCCAGCGTCAAACGCTGCATGCGCAGGCGGTCGCCGAGACTGAGCGGGCGCCACCATTCGAACTCCATCACCGCTTGATAGGCGCCCAATCCCGCAAGCGGATCGCCCTTGAGGATCGCTTTTTCCTCCGGGGTGTGGTCAGGGACGATCGGTTCGCCCATTGTGTATAGAAATGTCGGCGGTGCGATGAGCCCGCCCCAACGCGTGGTCTTGCCGTATTCGGGATCGCACCAGAGCGGGTTTGAATCGCCGTAGCCGATCGCGAAGTGGCGCACGCCGTCCCAGGTGACCTCGTAATTGTGCGGCTTTGCCGGCGGTTTCTGATAGATTCCGATCCGCTGGCGCAGGCGTGCGACGCCCTCATCGGTGAGAATGCCGTACCCGCCGGACCCTTGTTCGAGACCGTCATCGCTCATCGTGCCGCAAGCTCCATTTTTCCGGAGAGTCGCGCAAGGCATTCAATTGTTCAACTGTTAAAATGCAATTTGGGCGCTGCCTGCGCGCGAGCGCCTGCCGTTTGATCAGAGTAGTCTATAAAAAATAGCGTAAAAACAATACGTAATAGTTTTTAGCGCTAGGCGCGCAGCAGCGCTCTGCAAATATCTATCTAACTGTAAGCATCTGGCGAGGAATATCTGGCCCGCGGCGGCCTGTGGGCGCTAGGCGGTGGGCGGCGCCAGACGCTGCGCCGCGCCGCCGGAGCCATATTGGCGGCCGGCGGCGCTTCGATTTCTACCGGGCGGCCGGTGCGTCGCCAAGCGCCGATCGTCAATCCGCGCGCTTGCGCCCGAAAAGGCGTCGCACGTGTGCTGGGCCGGCCGGCGCTCGCGGCGCGGGGCGAGGCTACAGGATCAGGCGCTTGTCGATGCCGGCGACGTTCGCGCAGCCCGACAGTTTCATCGCGGTTTCGACTTCCGTGCGCAGGATCGAAAGCGCGCGCGCGACGCCGGCTTCGCCGCCGGCGCTCAGCCCGTAGAGATAGGGACGGCCGATCGCGCAAGCGTTCGCGCCGAGCGCCAGCGCTTTCAGCACATGCACGCCGCGACGTACGCCGCCTTCAAGAATGATCTCGATGCCCCCGCCCACCGTCTCGGCGATGCGCGGCAAAACATCGAGCGGCGCGGCCGCGCCGTCGAGCTGGCGTCCGCCATGATTGGAGACGATGATCGCGCTTACGCCCGTATCGGCTGCGCGCCGCGCATCTTCTGCCGACATCACGCCTTTCAGTGCGAACGGCCCGTCCCAAAGCTCAATGAATTCGTGCAAATCCGCCCATGTGACCGATGGATCGAGACCGGCGCTCAGCCGTTTCGAACGTTTCACAAAGCCGGAATCTTCGGTGCGCGCTTCAAAATTGGCGTAGGTGAGAGGTCCTTTGCTGGCCTGTCCCCAGGCCCAGCCCGGATGCAGCGCAAAGTTCGCGAAGCTCGACGGCGTAAGCCGCGGGGGTATGGTGAAGCCGGTTTTGAGATCCCGTTCGCGCTTGCCGACGACCGGCACATCGACGGCGAGGCAAAGCGCTGCGTATCCGGCTTGCTTGCAGCGCTCGATCAGGTTTCGGGTCACGCCGCGATCTTTGTTGACATAGATCTGGAACATCTTGGGTCCGTCGCTGGCGGCGGCGACCGCTTCGAGGCTGTAGGTCGAGGCGGTGGACAAAGTGTAGAACGCACCCGCACGGGCTGCGGCGCGTGCAACCGCCAACTCGCCCTCCGGGTGGAACAGGCGCGATGCGCCGGTGGGTGAGCAGAGCACCGGCCAGGCGATGGTCTGACCGAGCACGCGCGTAGACGTATCGACCGCGCTTGCATCCACAAGACACGAGGGCACGAGCCTTACGTCGTCGAACGCCTGCATATTGCGCCGGGCGGTGATTTCGTTCTCGGCCGCCCCGTCGAGATAATGAAACACGGGATCCGGCAGGCGCTGCCGCGCGAGGGCGCGCAGATCGGCAATGTTGTGGCATTTCGCGAGCGTGGACATGAGGCCTCCCGGCGGTTCTGGCGATCCCGGCGCTGTCCAATCAGTACGCGCGCTTTAAACGTTAGACAATTGAGCCTGCCGAATCTAGCTTCGGCGGGCGCGGCGTTCGTCATCGCCGCGGCTCGCCGCCGCCAATCGTCGCGAAGGGCGAGAACACAAGACGTGCGGGGAGACCAGACGCGTGAGCGGCGATCCATCCATGAGCGAATTGCGTAAGAACTGGCCGCTCGTCTTTACCTCGACGATCGGGGTTTCGGTCGGCACGATCGGAATTTATTCCATGGGCCTGTTCATCGCCCCACTTGAGCAGGCCTTCGGCTGGTCGCGCACGCAAATCACCTCGGGCTTGCTGATCTCGGGATTGATGGCGGTGCCGCTTTCGCCTTTTGTCGGCGCGCTGATCGACAAATGGGGCGGGCGTCAGCTGGCGCTGATCGGCTCGATCCTGACCGGCGCCGTATTCGCCGCTTTCTCTCTCATCCAGAACTCGCTCATCCAATGGTGGATGCTGTGGGCGCTGTTCGGTCTCGTCCTGCTCGGCGTGAAAACGACGGTGTGGACGGCCGCTGTGGCGCGCGTATTCGAAAAGGAGCGCGGCCTCGCCTTGGCGATCACGCTGAGCGGGGCGGGGATTGCGGCGACCCTCATGCCGAGCTTGGCGGAGTATTGCATCGCGAATTTCGGCTGGCGGCAGGCCTATGCGCTGATCGGTTTGGGCTGGGCCGCGCCCACGGTGGCGTTGGTCTTGTTCTTTTTCTTTGATCCGCGCCCGAGCGCTGCGGCGCCGGCGCAGGCGGGCGCTCCAGCGCGGCCTGTGCATTTGCCGGGACTGAATGTCTGGGAAGCCTTGCGCTCATGGGCCTTCCTCAAGATCTGTTTTGTCACCCTCACACTCAACTCGTTGCTGATCGGACTTACGATCCATTTGGTGCCGATCTTCACCGCTTCCGGCGTCGCGCGCGAAACGGCGGCGGCCGTTTCCGGGGCGGTTGGGATTGCTAGCATTGTTGGCAAACTGGTGAGCGGTCCGCTCGTCGATCGTTGGCCGGGGCGCTACGTTGCCGCATTCTTCGCGCTGCCGCCCATTATCGCGTGTGTGCTGTTGCTTCAGCCGAATATCGGCAGCGTGAGCGCGACGATCGCTGCATTATCGATCGGCCTTGCCGCGGGCTCGTTGATGACGATGGCGAGTTATCTGACGACGCGATATGTCGGCATGCGGTCGTACGGAACCAATTTTGGCATCATAGCGAGTTTGCTTGCGTTGTCGGTGGGCCTCGGCCCCATGCTGTGCGGCATGGTCTACGACGCGCAACAAAGTTATCAGAGCGTCCTGTTCGGCGGTTTCGGGGTTTCTATCGTGTCGACGCTGCTGTTTATATCCTTGGGCGCGCCGCCCGTCTGGAACACGCAAACGCCGCTTGAGGGAGAGAGCAGAGGTGGCGCCGACGACGCTCCTGACCATGTTCAATCTGCGCCCTGAACTCAGGGAAAAACTCGCCGCGCGCCATCGCCTGCTCGGGCCGTTGGCCTCGCCTGCCGGGCAATTGGCCGGCGACGAGCATGCCGGCGACATACGCGTGGCGGTCACGTTGGGACACATCCCGTTCGGCGCGGCGCTGATGGATGCACTGCCGAATCTCGGGCTGATCGCCGTCTATGGCGCAGGCTACGAGAACGTCGATCTCGCCGCGGCCGAGGCGCGCGGGGTTCAGGTGACGAACGGCGCCGCCGGCAACGCTTCCTGTGTGGCCGATGCGGCGATGGCGCTGCTGCTTGCCGTGGTCATGAGGCTGCCGCAAGCGGACGCCCTGGTGCGTGGCGGAAGCTGGGATCGTATTCCGCCGCAGAACTGGCGTCGCCAGCCGGGCATCGGCGCCAAGCGCATGGGCATAGTGGGGCTGGGCAATATCGGATCGAGAATCGCCGTCCGCGCGCAAGCCTTCGAGCTGGAGATCGGCTACCACAATCGCGCGCGACGCAACGATGTTGCGTATCGGTATTTTACGTCCGTGCGCGAACTTGCGCACTGGGCCGACTATCTTGTCGTCGCCGCGCCGGGCAGCGCAGCGACGCAAGCCATGATCGACGCGGATGTGCTGCGTGCGCTCGGGCGCGGCGGCTATCTCATCAATATCGCGCGCGGGTCCCTGGTCGACCAAGCCGCGCTCATAGCGGCGCTCGAAGCCGGCGAGATCGCAGGCGCGGGATTGGACGTCTATGCCGACGAACCGCACGTATCGGCGGCGCTGCGCAGCGCGCCGAATACGGTGCTCACGCCTCACGTTGCGGGCTTCAGCGCCCGCGCCGCCAAAAATCTGGATGAACTGCTGCTGGAAAACATCGCCGCTTTCCTGGAGGGCCGCGCCCTGGCGACGAAAGTATCGCGCTAACGCGGCGCTCCATCCAGCGCGCCGATATGCGCACCGGCTTCGGCGAACTGATCGAGGGGCGGCATCCACGCTGCGCGCTTAACGCGGGATCATGCGTTCGAGATCGCCTACGAGCGGCAGGGGATGGATGCGCAGAATGAACTCCCGCATGCGCGCGAAATAGCCCTTCCAGATGTCTTCGGCTCTCTGTGGGTCACGCGCTTCGATCGCGTCGACCAACTCCTCCTTGATCGCCATGATCTGGAGTTTGCGCTCCCGGCTCTCGGCCACGACCTGCACGGAAGGTTGCGCCGAGGCCTCGACATAAGTGGCCAGCACGCCGCTCACCATGCCGATGAAGAGGCCGAGGCTCTTCAGGCCCGATAATTCCATCAGCATTTGATGGAATTGGGCGGAGTGAACGCCGTATTGATGATGGTCGTCGACGACCTCATAGGTCGCCTGCAATTGCTGCCGGAGCGCGCGCACCGTCTTGCGGGTCGGCTTTTCGGCGAGCATGCGAACCGCTGCAGGCTCGAAGATCGAGAGCGACATGTAGATATCGTCGATCGAGACCTTGTTGGCCCGCAGTATGAAATCCATGTAGCGGGCGGCCATCGCCACCGTCGGCCTGTGAATGACCGCGCCGGTGCGCACGCCGCGTGAGATGCTGATGAGCCCCTCGGATTCGAGAATGCAGAAAGCTTCGCGGAACGTGATCCGCGAGACGCCGAAATGCTCGACAAGCTCGTTTTCGGGCGGAAGCCTTTCGCCTTCCTTGAGCGTTCCGTCGATGATCTGACGGCGCAGTTCCGCGGCGACGAGTTCGGCCATCTTGGGCGCGCGGATCGCTCGCTTCTTCGGCGCGGGCGTGCGCGGCGTGCTGACAAGCTTTTCGGCCACTTTCATTCCCCTTGCGCGCTCAAATCATGCCGGCCACGCCGCCACAAGCGGGAACAGCTCACCATCGCGGCCTCCCATGATGCAGCCTGAAGATTTCAATTGTCTACCTGTAAGACTTATTATAATTAGTCATCGCAGGGCGACGCAAGATCGCCGCAGGACGAGAATTGGGGAGAGCCGAAGCGCGAGGCTTCGCTGCGCGGGATCGCGCGCTCTCCGGCGGTAGCGGAGCTTTGGCATGTCTCTCTCGATCTTGGGTTCGGGCGTGTATCTGCCGCCGGCCAAGGATGTGCGCGAACTCGTCGCCGCGCACGGCGGCGATCTTAGCCAGTACGCGGGCTGGGCCAATGTCTGCATCGCGCGCGATGAGGATCACCCCGGCCTCATGGCCGGGCGCGCGCTCGCGGAGGCGCTGGATCAGGCGCAGGTCGCGCCGGAGCAATTGGGCCTCGTCATCTTCGCGGGCGCCTCGCGCGACTATCCGCCGTCCTGGTCCGTTTCGACGGAAGCCATGCGGCTTGTGGGCGCATCGAGCGGGTGCCTGGGGCTCGACGTGACGGCCGGATGCGCGGCGACGCTTGCTGCGCTTGAACTCGTGCATGGTTGGCTTGCTTTGCGAGGCGACGGATTTGGCGCCGTCGTCGTCGCGGAGCGCTGGTCCTATACGATCGACTATTCGAACGCCGCTAATCGTGGAATCTGGACCCATGGCGACAGCGCCGCGGCGCTCATCGTAAGCCTCAATCGTCCTGAGCGCCGCCCCGAGCGCGCAGTCGCGACATATCTCGGCGCCGAGTTCGCCAGTGTGGCTGCAAACAACGGCCATGTCCTCATTCCCTACGGCGGAACACGCATGCCCGTGGCGCCGGAAGGCGTGGATCCATTTCACAGAGTGGTCAGCGACCGACCTGGCAAAGAAATCCTCGAATCCTACAAGAACGGTTTTCAGCAGGCGTACGCCGCTCTGCAGGCGCGCTTCGGCCTGACGCCCGCGCATCTGCTCTGCAATCAGACGACGCCGAACATGGTCAGGATGGTCGCGGAAGCCGCGGGCATGAGCATGGACGACACGGTCATCACCGGTGACGACACCGGCCATCTCGGCGGCGCCGACATCATCGTCGGACTACGTCGCCTGATCGGCGGCGGCGGCGTCACATCGCCGGTGCTCATGGCTTCGAGCACGGCTTACGCCTTCGGCATGGGGCTCCTTGTCCCCAGCCAGACACTCAACATGTGAGCCCATCGGATGCTGAATGACAAGGGAGCTGCCATGACGGTTGACGCAATAGAGCGCTGCTTCGAGATCGGATGGACGGATGGATTGCCGGTCGTGCCCCCGCATCGCTACCTGGTCGAGCAGATGCTCGATGCATTGGGGTGGAAGGCCGACGACGTAATCGGCGGGATCAAAACTCAGCGGATCGAGATCACAGCGCAGCATCTGGCGGCGGCGGCTGTAATGGCGGGCTGCCGCACGGACTATGCCCGCGTGCTCCGGCCATTGGCGGAGCTGGTTGTGGATGAGGCCTTCAATGTCAGCGGCGTGGAAGTCACCACCGGCGGGCCGGCGGTGCTCGTGCTTGTGAGCGGGCCCGTCGTGCAGGAAATGGGTTTTGCCCATGCCGCGAACGCAATCGGCGGCGCGAATGCGCGGCCTAACGCGACCATCGGGCGGTTCGCCAACCTGGTGCGCCACTTCAGCGGGCGCGGCGGAGGCGTTCTGGAGACGCATGGCACGATCGGTCACCCGGGGCGCTATTCGTTTCTGATTGCGGAGCATCCCGAGACGCAGTGGGGGCCGTTCCATACGCAGTTGGGAATCGAGGCGGGGGAGTCGGCGGTCGGGATCATGGCGGCCGAAGGTCCGAACAGCGTCAACAATCATTATGCGAGCGAAGCCGATCAAGTTCTGGAGACGATCGCGGGCACGCTCGCCCATCCAGGCTTCACGAATTGGTACTGGCACTTCGGCGCGTGCGTCGTTGCGATCGCCCCGCAGCACGCCACGTTGATCGCGAGCAAGTATTCGCGGGACGAAGCCCGTCACATGCTGTTCGAGATGTCGAAGCGGCCCACCGACGAGCTGATCAGGCTGGGGCGCATGCCTGCTGAGCCGCGTGAGAAGAGCAAGGTGGAGCCGGGCGCGATGCGGGCGCCGTTCGACCGTGAGTCCCAGATCCACATCATCGAGAGCGGCCACGACGGCGGCAAGTTCTCCGCAGTGATCCCAGCGTGGGTCGGAGACTATTCCGTCCACATCAAGAAGATCGACTCTGCTGTTGGGAGCGCATGACGATGAGCAATGAAACGATCAGCCCTGAGCTGGAGCTGTTGAATCCGATTCCGCGTCCTGCTTCGGGACCGTTCACCGTGAAGGTGAAGCCGAAGAAGCGGGAGGTCTATTTCGTCGACAACAACAAGCCGAACTCGCTTGCGATCCTGAAACGCGCCCAGGCGGAGTTGCGGCGACGCGGCGTCGCGGTGCGCGAGGAGATCGGCAGCAAGCCGTTCGCCGGCGGACCGATGACGGACGAGCAATTGGCGGAATTGTCCCAGGAGCAGAGCCTAGTGCTATGCGGGATCAACGATTGCGGCAGCTGTTCGATGGGCGGCGCACTGGACTCGGTGCTCCTGCAGCGGGCGGGCGTCGCCGGCTTCACCATCCTGACCACTCCGTTCGGCGATCGCGTCCGCGACATCACTGCGTTTCAGGAGACGGATCGCCCGCTGCCGGCGATCGTGCTGACCCACCCGATGCAGAACATCAGCGACGAGGAACTCGATCAGCGCGCGGTCGAGCTGGCCGATGCGGCTGAGCGCATGCTCGATGGAGAGGATCCGCACTGATGGGAACGTTGATTGAAGGCGTCAACGCGGCGATCGAGAATCTCCGTCCGTCTTTCACGGCCGACGATTTCGATATCAGCCTTGAAAGCCTTAGCGAAGCGGGGGATGTGGTCGTCGCGATCCGGGCAGGCCCAGGCGCGTGTCTGGATTGCCTCGTGCCGGACGCGATGCTCAGGCAGATCGTGGATGTCGCGGTCCGCCGATACGCCCCCGGCGTGGCGAGCGTGGCCGTGGTCAAGCGCGGCTTCGATGCGATCGAAGCGCGCGGATCGTCGTAGCCGGCGTTGAGAGGAGCGGCCGCCATCTCGGCGGAAGGGCAGGTTGCGGAGACAGGGAGAATCCAGATGATTGCTGTGGCCACCACATCCGCCACCTTCGAGCAGGACGTCCTGCAAGCCGAGGGGCCTGTGCTTGTCGACTTCTGGGCGCCCTGGTGCGGCCCCTGCCGCGGTCTTTCGCCGGTGCTCGATCAAATCCAGGCCGCTAACACCGGCAAGATCACGATCCTGAAGCTCAACATCGGCGAGAACCCCGATCTTGCAATGAGATACCAGATCACCTCCGTTCCGGTGATGAAGGTCTTCAAGAACGGTGAAGTCGAGGCCACGATCATCGGCGCCAAACCGAAATCCGCCATCGAACATGTTCTCGCGCCGTACCTCGCCTAGATGGGCGCATCTTCAAAGCGCGTTGGGTTTGACGGCAGGTTAAATAGGCTCGACGCTCTTCGCACGCGCGGGACGATCCTAACGATAAAAAAACTCCGGCGACGGCATGGGCCGGCGCCGGAGCAGGGGGCTCATCGGGAGGGAGATCAGAACTCGTAGCCGATTCTGACTCCGACAGTGCGCGGCCGCCCATAGGCGACGCGGTCGCCGAGCGCTGAAGTGGCCATCCACTGAATTTGAGCCTCATCGGTGAGATTGTTGCCCCACAGCGAAAGCTGAAGGCCGTTCTGGTTCGGCCGCCATGAAATCAGCCCGTTCAGCAGAGTCTGATCCTCCGAGGCCAGCCGGTTGGTGACTTCGTAGAAGAACTCGCTCGTATAGAACGCGGTCAAGGTCGAGGCGATCTCGCCTTCGCCGACCGGCATCGTGTAGGTCAGGCTCACGTGCGCGGTGTATTCCGGCGAGAACTCGACCGTGTTGCCGGTTGCGTCGTACGGCGCAACGCTGCTGTTGCCGTTGCCGCTGGGCAGCGGAAGGAAGCCCTGTGCGTTGGGGAAGCTCTCGTATTCGGCATGCAGATACGACGCCCCCGCACGCAGGTCCCAGCGCTCGCCGATCGGCATGGTGAGCTCCGCGTCGAGGCCGTAGCTCTCGACGACGCCGGCGTTGGTGGTCGTCAGCAGGCCCGATCCAGGATCGATCGCCTGAACCTGCAGATCTTCGTAATTGTAGGTGAAGGCCGAGAGGCTGAAGGCTGTGCCTGCGCGCGCATACTTGTAGCCGATCTCAAAGGCCTCGATATTTTCAGGATTGATCGGCGTGCTGCTGTTTGCGGTCACGTTGTAGGTGCCGCTCTTAAAGCCTTCGCTATACGTGGCGTAGATGTTGGAGTGGTCGTTCAGCGCGTAGCGAACCGACAGGCGCGGCGTGGTGGCGTTCCACGAAGTTTCGTCCTGGTTGACCACGCCGCCCGCGCGCGACTGCCAGAAGTCGCGCGTTTCTTCGCTGTAACGAACGCCGGCGAGCACGAACAGGTTGTCGAGCACTTCGTATTCGACTTCGCCGAACACCGCCCACGCGTCGGTGTCGATCGTCGCTTCGAGTACGAACGCGCCTGTGGTCGAGAGCAGGAAGGGCTCTTCGCCTTCGTCGCGATAGACGAACGCGCCGGCCACCCATTGCAGGCGTCCCGGGCCGTCGGAGCTCAGGTTGAGTTCCTGGCTCAGCGTTCGTTGGGTGGTCTTGAACGTCGTCGCCGACGCATTGGCCGTCGTGCCGTCGAGGTCGGAGCGGAAGTCGACTTCGGCGTCGGCATAGCTCGTCACCGACCTCAGCGTGACGCCGCCGAAATCATACTCCCACTGCAGATCGGCGCCCCAGCTCTCGAGTTCGAAATAGGGGATCAAGCTCTGGGCGATTTCGTAGGGGTCCGGATAGTGCGGTGCGGCCGGATTGCTCGTGTTGCCGTCGATAATGTCGTAGGCCGAGCCCGTAGTGTCGTCCATGGTGAGGCCATAGATGGACCCGATCAGATTGAAGCGCTCGTTGGGTTCGTAGAGAACGCGCACGCGGCCGAGCGTTTCATGGTGATCTGCCAGCCATTCGCCCTGAGCGACGTCATAGACATAGCCGTCGTCTTCCTTGTTGGCGAAGCTCACGCTGACGCCCACGGTGTCCGTGATCGGCGTCGTGAAATAGCCGCGCAGATCGCGCTCGTTGAAGCTGCCGTAGGAGAGCGAGATGTTGCCTTCGGCCTCGTCGAGCGAAGGCCGCCGCGTGGTGATGACGATGGCGCCGCCGGTCGCGTTACGGCCGAACAGCGTGCCTTGCGGGCCCTTGAGCACTTCCACGCGCTCGATATCGGCCAAGGCGAACTGGTTGCTTTGCTGGTTCGGCCTGTAGACGCCGTCAAGATAGACCGAGACGTTCGCATCGGAGCCGAGCGAGGTGACCTGCGATCCGACGCCGCGAATGACCGGGCGCACGAAGCCGGTGCTGCGCGAGACGACGAGCCCCGGCGACAGGACCGACAGATCGGTCATCGAGGTGAGGCCGGCGTTCTCGATCGTTTCCGCCGAGACCGAGGTCATGGCGATCGGCACGTCCACCACGGCTTGCTCGCGCCGCTGGACGCCGGTGACCACGATCTCGTCGGAGCTTTCAGCGGAAACCGTATTCTCCTGCGCCGCAGCCACACCTGAGAGCGCGGCGACCATGCTGGCCAAGAGGTAGCTGGACCCAAACGCGAGTTGCTTCTTCCGGTGGCTCTTCATCGTTCCTCCCCTGTGTTCGTTAGGACGACCGAGCAGGCGTAAGGCCATCCGACGCGAAGGCTACAAATCACGCCTTTATTGTCAATCAATTAGTTCAACATTAGAATGGTTTTGGTGTTGTGCGCGGCGAAGCGTGTCGCCTGGGCCGCAGAACGAATGCGTCAGCGCGTCAGCCCGCAGTAAGCAAGCCGTCATCTATCTAGCGGAAAAATCAGAATATTTATGAATGGGGCTGACAAACGCGCTAGGGCTGGTTTGCGGTTGGCGCCGCCGCTAACCCGCTCGAGCAATATCAATAGATATGAGCATTTTGGCTTATCGGCCTGACCAAACCGGCGCGCGCTTTTCGGCGAACGCGCGCGGCCCCTCGCGCGCATCTTCGGACGCCAGCATGGCCGCCACGGCCGGGTAGCTTTTTTGGCTGCGCGTAGCGGCGGCGAGGCTCGCCTCCTCCATCGAGCGACGCACCGTTTGCTTCGACGCACGCACCGACATCGGGCTGCAGCCCAGGATTTTTTCCGCCCATCGGCGCGCGGCGGCGAGCGCTTCGCCTCGCGGCGCGATCTCATTGATCAAGCCAAAGCGCTCCGCCTGGGCGGCGTCGATCGCCTGGCCGGTCAGGATCATGCCCATGGCTTGCTTCAGCGGAATCTGATGCGGCAGCCGCAGCAGACCCCCGCCCAGCGCGGCAAGGCCGACGCGCGGTTCGGGCAGGGCGAAGGTGGCGTTCTCCGAAGCCACGATAAGATCGCATGCCAAGGCGATCTCGAATCCGCCGCCGGCGGCGACGCCGTTCACGGCCGCGATGACGGGCTTGTCCAGGTCGAACCGCGCGACGAGCCCGCCAAATCCTGAAGGCGGCATCGAATAGCCTCCGCGCGCGGCATGAGCTTTCAGATCATTGCCCGCGCAGAATGCGCGGTCGCCCGCGCCGGTAATGATCGCGATCCAGAGCTCGGAATCCCGGGCGAACGCATCGAAGGCCTCGTGCAGCTCCGCGCAGGCCTCGGAATGCAGCGCGTTCATCACCTCGGGCCGTTCGATGGTGACGGTGAGAATGCGTCCGGCTGCGGCGGTGGAAATGTGCGCATAGGACATGATCGCTCCGGACGAGAGACAGCGTTGTGAAATGGTGCGTGAATGGACCTCAGGCGCGCCTTGCCGGCGGCGCCTGTCCTGCCGCAACGAGCGCGCGGAACGCGGCCTTGTCGAGCTTGCCGCTTCCCAGCATGGGCAGATCGCGCAGCGATCCGAGGATGGTCCAGCGCGCCGGCAGCTTGAATGCGCTGAGGCGCTGGCGCGCTGCTTCGGCGAGTGCGCCGATGTCGATATTGACGCCTTCGCCAAGCAGCACCGCGGCGCCCACGGCGTTCTGCCCATCGATTTCGATATTGGTTGCGAACGCGCGCAGCACGCCCGGAATTGTGGTGAGCGCCTCCTCGACTTCCGAGGGATAAACGGTTGCGCCCTTCACTTTGAACATGTCGTCGCGCCGGCCGACGAAGAACAGAAAGCCCTCGTCATTGATCTGCGCCAGATCGCCGGTATTGTACCAATTATCCGGTGTGAACACCTCGGCGTGATCGCGTCCGCACATGCCGCGCATGATGTTCGGCCCCGAAATCTGCAGCAGACCCACCTGGTTCGGCGACAATTCCTCCAGCGTGTCGGGGTCCACAATACGCATCCGGATCGACCCGAGCGGTTTGCCGAAACTGCCCCAGCCGCTCTCGGGCATATCCTGATCGAGCGGCCATCCGGCGATCGGGCCGAAACTCTCGGTCATGCCGTAAAGGTTGGCGCGTCTTCCAGGCGCGCTGCGCAGTTCCGGCGGCAGCAGAGCTTCGAGGCTGCCTGGGCGCAGGCTCGAAAGATCGGCGGCGGCGAAATCGGGATGGCGTGCGATCTGCAGCGCCTGGTCGGGCCAGCCGCGAAAGATGGTGACTCTTTCGCGCTCGAGCAGGCGCAGCGTGCGGGCGGGTTCGGGCGAATGCTCGGTGATCAAGGTGGCGCCTGAGATGAGCGCGGCCAGCAATCCGGCGCCGAAGCCGCCCATCCAGAAGAAGGGCATGGGCAAATAGACGCGCTCGCCCTTGCGGAAACAGCGCGGCGCGGCTGCGTCGCGCGTCGCCCGGATCGCGCCGCCGTGCGTGTGGATGATCCCCTTGGGTGCGCCCTGGCTGCCGGACGTGAACATGATCGCCATGTCGTCCGACGGGGTGACGGCGGCTTCCGCCATCGCCACCGCGGTTCGGTCGGACGGTCCGCTGAAGTCGAATTCGGACCACCAGACGATGTCGGCGAGTGCGGGCAGGGCGCTGCGGTCGAGCTGGGCGATGTCGTCCCGATAGTTGCGGCCTCTATGGCTCTCCGACAGGATCAGCCGCTTGATGCCGGCGGTCGCGAGCTGTTGCTGCAGTTCGCGCGGCCGCAGCAGCGTGCTGAGCGGAGCGACGATTGCGCCTACACGCATCAATGCATAAGCGGTCGCCGCCCAGTTCGCGCTGTTGGGCATGAGCAGACCGACGGCGTCGCCTTTTTCGAGGCCGCGCGCCAGAAGCGCGCTGGCGATATCGGCCGAACGCCGTTCGAGTTCGGCGTAGGTCAGCGACTCTACGTCATCGACGATCGCGGCGACGTCAGCGGAGTCCGCCAGCCTTTCCTTGAACAGTGCGGCGACAGTTTCGGCTGGCGTCATCCCTTGGCTCGCGATCTTATCTGCGCCTGCCTTCCCGCGCGCCGAAGCGCGATCGCGCGGAAGGGTTGCGCGTATCGTTGGAGTATTATTGTATATATATATGGGCCGTTTCTAGGGTCAACGACGGCGGAAATGGGCGTGAGAAGCGGCTTCCTCAGCCATGCCGACCGGCGCGGTCGCGTAAGTGCAGGCGGGATCGGCGCTGCGCTCCGGCGCCGGCGTGCAAGGGAAAGCGCGGGGGACTGGGGAAAGCAGCCTGCGATCTTTGCGTTCCGCAACCCGGTGCGCTGCGCCAAAAGCCGCGGCAAGGTGGAGGAGAGCGAAATCATGGATCATGCCCGCCGTGAGGACCGCGACGGCGTCGCCGTCGTCACGCTGGATCGCCAGGACAAGCGCAACGCAATGTCGATTGCGATGCGCGACGCCATCTGGGCCGCCGTCGAAGATTTGCGCGAGCGCGAGGATCTGCGAGTATTGCTCATCCGCGCCGAAGGTGCGTTTTTCACTGCCGGCATCGATATCGTCGAGCATCAGAAGACATCGAGCCACACGCGATCGATGATGCGGTTCCGCCGCGACTATCGCCGCAATCTGCATCAATTCCTCGATGAAATGGAGGCTGTTGAGAAGCCGGTCGTGATGGCGATCAACGGGCCGTGTCTCGGGCTTGGGGTCGAAATGGCGGGCGCGGTCGATTTCCGGATCGCTTCGGAAACCGCGTGGTTCGCCTTGCCCGAAGTGGATCTCGGCATGATCGCCGGCAGCGGCGGCACCAGCCGCATCGTGCGCCTGTGCGGCGTCGGCTGGGCCAAGTGGCTGGGCATGGCGGGTGAGCGCATGGACGCCGACACCGCCCGGATCGCCGGCCTCGTGCAGGCGGTATGGCCGCAGGACAGGTTCGAAGCTGAGGTGTGGGCGTTCTGCGAGCGTTTGACCAAGCGTCCGGCGGACGCAATGGGCGTGTCGAAACTGGCGATCGATCTCTGCCGCGACCTCGACCGCGCGTCAGGGCGCACCGTGGAGCGTTTGGCCAATACGCCCCTGGCGCTGCGCGACAACACAGGTCTGGTGGCCAAGCGTCTGAAAGGCGAGTGAGCGGCTTGCCGGCGCGCAGCGAGTATGCTCCAAATAACTAGATAATTGAGCGCGTCGCGGCTGAACCGCCCCGCGCGTCCGACCGCGCGCCTGGGAAGACAGAGCCATGCAGCTTCAGCCGACGACCGACCAGCTTCAGATGGTCGAGACCTTCCGGCGTTTCTTCGACGCCGAATGCAGCATCGCGCGCACCCGCGTGGCGCTTTCTTTAGGCTTTGACCGCGAGATGTGGCGCAAGCTTGCTGGCCTGGGCGGGGTGTCCATTCGCGTGTCCGAGGAGCGCGGCGGCGTCGGTCTTGGTCTGTTCGACGCGATCCTTCTGATGGAGGAGGCGGGGCGCGCCTTGGCCTCGGGTCCGCTCGCTGAAAGTATCGCGGCGCTTCGTTTGCTCGGCCAGTTTGGCGGGCAAGACGAACTCTTGGCGTCGGCGCTCGCAGGGGAAAGCGTGGTGACGCTGGCGTTGCATGACGCATCGTCCAAGCCTTCGCAACTCGTCGCCGGCGGCGCCGTGGCCGCGGCGGTGATCGTACGCTGTGGCGACGAAGTGGCGCTTGTGCGGCCCACGCTTCCCACGCCGGAGACGACGCTCGCCTCGCCGCCGCTCGCGCGCCTTGCGCTTGACGCAGGCGAACGCGTCGTGCTGGGCCGCGGCCAGGAGGCGATCGCGAAATTCGAAGCGGCGGTGGAGGAGTGGAAATTGCTGATCGCCGCAGCGCTCGCCGGCTTGGCGCGCGAGGCGTTGCGTCTTGCCTCCGCTTATGCGGCGGAGCGTCGGCAATTCGGCAAGCCGATCGGCGCGTTCCAGGCGATCTCGCATCCGCTCGCCGAGCTCAGCGTGGACGTGGACGCGGGGCGACTGTTAGTCTGGAGCGCGGTGCGCGACCTCGCCGACTCCCATCCGATGGCGGGCGCTAATGTCTCCGGCGCCATGTGGTGGGCGTGTGACGCTGCGGGACGCACGGTTGCACAGGCGCTGCACACGTTCGGGGGCTACGGACTCACGCTCGAGTACGACATCCATCTCTACAATCTGCGCGCCAAAGCCTGGCCGCTCGTCTACGGCGACCCGGAGCTTTTGCTGCAGGAGGCGGGGCGGCGCAGATATGGCGGCGAGACCGTGCATCTGCCGGACGCCGGCGAATTGCCCATAGAATTCGGCCTGGGCGCCGACGCCGAGGCGCTCGCCGCCGAAACCCGCGCATTCTTCGAACGCATCCTGACGCCGGAGCTGCGCGCGCGCGCGCACTTTTCGTTCAAGGGGCACGTGCCTGAAGTGCATCGCGAGCTTGCGCGCGCGGGTCTGCTCTTTCCGACATGGCCCAGGCGCTTGGGCGGGCGAGAGGCCAATCTCTACGCCGAAGAGGCGGCGATGCGCGTGTGGCGCGAGTTCGGCTGGACGACGAACTTCCAGGGCACGGTCAATATGGCCGGCGCCGCGATCGATCGATTTGGCGCGCCCGAACTGAAGCGCGACGTCCTCGCCAAGTTTGCTTCGGGCAAGGCCGTTTGCAGTCTGGGGTTCAGCGAGCCGGGTTCTGGCTCCGATGTGTTCGCGGCGGTCACGCGCGCTACGCGCGACGGCGACGGCTGGCTGATCAACGGCCAGAAGATGTTCACGAGCGGGGCCGAACGAGCCGACTACGTGCTTCTGCTCGCGCGCACCGATCCCGATGCGCCCAAGCACAGCGGCCTGACCATGTTCATCGTGCCGCTCAAGGCCGACGGCGTCACGGTGCAGCCCGTGCACACGTTCCAGGAAGAACAGACCAACATCACGTTCTATGACAACGTGCGTATTCCAGACACCTACCGGTTGGGCGAGGTCGGCGGCGGCGTGAAGGTCATGGCCGCATCCTTGGAGATGGAGCATGGCATGTCGTTCTCCGGCGTGCATCGCCAGCTCTTGCACGCCGCCGAGCGGCTCTGCGCCGAGCAGGGCGGCGGCGCTATCGCCGACGCGCGCGTACAGACGCGCCTTGCCAAGGCGGCGGCGCGTGTGCAGGCGTCGGAATTGCTGTTCTGCCGGGCGATGTGGGCGGCCGAAGAGCGCTTGCCGAACCTGGCCTATGGCCCGGCCTCGAAACTGTTCTCGTCGGAGATGTTCCGCGCGGATTCCGCCGATCTGCTCGATCTTACAGCGCCGGATTCGCTTGCGGCCGCCTCAAGGGACGCAGCCATCATCAATCTCGGCTACCGCCACTCGCAGGTGACCACCGTCTATGGCGGCACGAGCGAAGTGCACAAGAGCATCATCGCCGAGAGGCAGTTGGGATTGCCGCGTTCACGCTAGGCCTTCGCTGGCCTCCGGCTCCTGCAGCACGTCGATCGGCATTTGTGCGCGATAGGAGCTCAGCACCACCTTGGCGGTGCTGGTGAGATGCAGGCGCCAGAATTTCTCGGCCTCCTCGACCTCGCCGGCCTCGATCAGTTCAACGACCTTCTCGCGGCCGCGGAGGCTCAGCCACTGCATCTTGCGCACGCCTTCATGGGTGTGGGTGCGCAATGTGACGTCGGTGGTTTGACGGCGCACGATGTCCTGCAGAAGCTTCGCCATCAGCGACAGTGTTTTGTTGCCGGCGTTGTCCGTAAGGGTTTCCGAGAATGTGTACGCGCCCTGGGCGATCGCGTGCAGCTCTTCGTTTTCGTAGGCTTGCTTGGCGGCCTTGATGAGGTCATGCAGCCGCTCGATGACGGCGAGCGGGCGGTTTTGGGCGATGAGTCCCGCCGCTGGAGGCTCGATGAAGCTGCGTGCTTGGTAGACATCGGCCAGCGTGGTCCCTTCCATCTGCAGGAACATGCCGAGCTGGCGGGCGGTCACGCGAATGTCGAGGCTCTGCACGCGCGCCCCGCCGTGCTGGCCGCGCGAAATCTTGATCAGGGATTCCGACTCAAGCAGCCGCATCGCCTCGCGCAAAGTGGGGCGCGAGACGTTGAACTGTTCGACCAGCTCGCGCTCGGGCAGCAACTTGTCGCCGGTGCGGAGGGCCCCCGTGACGATCTCGCGGCGCAACAAGGTCGCAATTCGCGCCGCCTCCTTCGGCGGACGCGCCGGCCGCACTTTAGCTGCTTTCCCCATCCAGATCGCCTCACCTTCAATCGCGGATTGCGCGCCGCACAGCATAGCGCGGAGAGCGATTCGACAAACGTCTACACAATCGATCTAGGCCGGCCAACGGCCATTCCGCAATCAAAATCAGATCGTTCGCCCCGTAGGCCTTGACAGGCTGACCCCAGCGGCTGCCAAAATATAACTAATAAGAATGGATGACGCGATGGCGGATTTGCTCTTGGTCGAGCGTGACGCCGGTGTGCTGATGCTGACGCTGAACCGCCCCGAGACGCTGAATGCGCTCGTGCCGGAATTGTTCGCCGCGCTCGCCGGCCAACTCGAGGCTGCCGCGCGCGACCGGACCATAGGCGCGGTCGTGCTCACCGGGGCGGGACGGGGCTTCTGCTCGGGCGGGGACCGCAAGCGGAAGGCCGAGGACTTGGCGCGCGATGCGCTCCTGCCTGTCGACCAGCGGGTGCGTCCGCAGAGCTTTGAGGCCACCGTCGACGAAGTGCGGCGCTGGACGCGCGCGGTCGAACTTCTGCACACCATGCCCAAGCCCACGATCGCCATGATCAACGGCGCCTGCGCCGGTGCGGGCCTTAGCCTTGCGGGCGCCTGCGATCTACGTTTTGCTGCGGAATCTGCGGTTTTCAACAGTGTCTTCGCAAGCGTGGGGCTTGCCGGCGATTTTGGCGGCAGCTGGTTCTGGACGCGCATCCTGGGCGCCGCGCGCGCTCGCGAACTCTATCTGATGAGCGAAAAGATGAACGCGGCGGAAGCGCGCGCGTTCGGGCTCGTGAACCGCGTGTTCGCGGATGCGGATCTGCGTCAGGAGACGATGGCGATCGCACGCCGGTTGGCGGCCCGCGCGCCAACCGTTGCGGCCTATATCAAGGACAATCTCAACGCCGCGCTTGAGGTAAGTCTGCCGAGGCTCTTGGACATCGAAACACGCAACATGATCCTGTCGGGCAGGAGTTGGCTGCGCGAGGAGGCGCTGGCGATCGAGCCGGCGAAAGACCGCAAGACTTCATAAGATAGATATTTGTGGGAATCGGGCTGATGGAGCGCCTGCCGATATCCGTATAATATTCTGATAGTAAACAAAAATATGCACGTTAGGCGATTGTTGACAAGCCTTATCAGCCGGTTCAAATAATTATATAATGGAAGAATAAGAATTGGGGAGGAAGGTCGCGAAACCCGCTCGAACGCGGTCGCGCGATCGTTTTTCGCAAGTCGGACCTTCCTGCGCGCCGCCTGCTGAACGGAACGGTCCTATGAGCCAAGCCGAAGCCAAAACCACGCCCGTCGCGATCGCGCCGCGCGCCGATTTCGCCGCGTGGTGGATGCTGGCGGTGCTGTTTGGGCTCTACGTATTCTCGTTCGTGGACCGCTACATCACGACGATGCTGGTGCCTCACATTCAGGCCAGCCTCGACGTCAGCGAATTCCAGATGGGCCTTATTCTGGGGCCTGCCTTCGCGATCTTCTATTCTGTGTTCGGCATTCCGTTAGGGTGGGCGGCGGACCGCTACGACCGGCGCTGGGTCATCTTCATCGGCGCCTGCTGCTTTGGCCTCGCGACCGTCATGTCGGGGCTCGCGACTTCGTTCGTGATGCTGCTCATCGCACGCATCGCCGTGGGCATCGGCGAGGCGTCGCTGTCTCCGGCCGCCAATTCGCTTCTGGCGTCGCGTTTTCCCCGCCACATGCTGACCACCGTGCTCTCGATCTACACGATGGGCGTGAAGGTCGGCTCCGCAGGCGCCTTCATTCTGGGCGGGCTGCTCATCGCCGCCGCCGGCGTCTGGGTTGTCACCTATGACGCGCTCGCGGACTTCGAGCCGTGGCAGATTGTCTTCATGGCGACCGGTCTGCCTGCGGTTCTGCTGGCGCTGCTTGTGTTCACATTCAAGGAGCCGCCGCGGCCCGCGAAGAAGAAAGCCGGCGTGAAGCCGGCCGCGATCATCCCGTTCATGCGGGAGCGCAAGCGGCTTTTCATCCCGATGCTGATCGGCTTCTCGCTGATCGCACTTTGCACATACAGCCTGACCGGGTGGGTTCCTACCTATCTGCATCGCCATTTCGGCATGGAGCCTGTCGTCTATGGTCCGATCCTCGGACTGATCAGCACGATCGCTGCGTTCACACTCGCCTTCAAAGGCATGTTCGTCGATTGGCTTTACCGCCGCGGCATGAAGGACGCGCACATTCGGTTCTACACCTGGCTTCTCATCGGTTCGCTGCCGGTTGTGTTCGCGCTGTTCTGGGTGCAGCAGCCGGTCATCTTCATGATCATGTACGGGGCGCTGCAAGTCGTCTCCATACCGATCATGGCGTACGTGTCCGCGGCCATGCAGCTGATCGCGCCCACCGAATTGCGCGGACGCATCACCGGCGTCTTCCTGTTTTGCTTGAACGGCGTGGGCGGCGGGCTGGGGCCCGTGATCGTCGGCAGCCTCACCGAGTACGTGTTCAGGGACGAGATGAAGGTCGGCTGGTCGCTCGCCGTGCTGATCTGCACCGCCATTCCTCTCGCGCTCGTTCTGCTGCGCCTGGCGCTGAAGCCGCTCCGCGCGGCGATCGTGGAGGCGGAGGAGCGGGAGGCGGCGGAACTCGCGATGCTGCAGGCCGCCGAAGCCGGCCAACCGGGCGCATCGTGATGGAGCGCGATCTGAAGCGGGTTCTAATCGCCAATCGCGGCGAGATCGCCGTGCGCATTGCGCGCACAGCGGCCGATCTGGGTTTCGAGACGGTGACGGCGGCGCCCGACGACGATGCGGCGGCGCTGCACGCCAGGATCGGATCGCACTCGATCCGCCTGCCGGGCAGAGGCGCAAGCGCCTATCTCGACATCGAAGCGATCGTCGCGGCAGCCGTGTCCGTCGGCGCCGATTGCATTCATCCCGGTTATGGTTTTCTCAGCGAGAATGCGTCGTTTGCCGCGCGCTGCGAGGAAGCGGGAATCGTTTTTATCGGCCCTGTGCCGGAGACGCTCCTGCGCTTCGGCGACAAGGCGAAGGCGCGAGAACTCGCGCGTGAGCTGAACGTGGCGCTGCCGGCCGGTTTGCAGCACGCGGCATCCGTCGACGAGGCGTGCGACTTTCTCAATAGCCTCGGCGATGGCGCGGCGGTGATGCTCAAGGCGATCGCCGGCGGCGGCGGACGTGGCATCCGCCTTGTGCGCGACGCCCGCGAAATGGCTGAGGCCTTCGTGCGATGCAGTTCGGAGGCGCGCGGCGCGTTCGGCGACGGCGCGCTTTATATCGAGCGCTACATCGAGCATGCGCGCCACATCGAGGTGCAGGTCGTAGGCGACGGGCGCGGCCATGTCGCCCACCTCTGGGAGCGCGAATGCAGCCTGCAGCGCCGGCGCCAGAAGATCATCGAGATCGCACCGGCGCCGGGCATCGATGCGGCGGCGCGGGACGCGATGATCGCCGACGCTTTGAAGTTGGCGCGGCGCGTCTCTTATCGCGGGCTTGGAACGTTCGAATTCCTGTTGTGGCGTGAACGCGACGGCGCCTGGCGTCACGCCTTCATGGAGGCCAATCCGCGCATTCAGGTCGAGCACACGGTGACCGAAGCGATCACGGGGCGCGACCTCGTGGCGCTGCAGTTCGCCGTCGCGCGCGGCGCCTCGCTCGCCGATCTTGGCTTGGGCGGAAAGCGCGCCATTGCATGCAATGGCGTTGCGATCCAGGCCCGCGTCAACATGGAGCGCATGCAGTCCGACGGCGACGTGAAGCCGAGCGGCGGCGTCATTGGCGCGTTCGAACCGCCAAGCGGTCCCGGCGTGCGCGTCGACACCTATGGCTACGGCGGCTACGCCACCAATCCAAGTTTCGATTCGCTTCTGGCCAAAGTTATCGTCCACGCGCCGGATGGCGGATGGCGCGCAGCGCTCGGGAAGCTGCGCCGCGCGCTGCGGGAGTGCCGCATAGAGGGCGTCGAGACCAATCTCGCCTTCCTCAGCGCCTTGTTGGCGCGGCCCGAGGTCGAGGAGGGCGCTTTCGACACTCAATTCGTCGACGCTCACGCCGCCGAACTCGTCGCCGTCTCTGCGCAGCATGCACCGCGCGATCTCGGCGTGACCGCAGCTTCCGGACGGTCGAAATCTGAAGTCGCTTCGTATCCGGGCGACGCCGTGCCTGCGCCGTTGCAGGGTACGGTTGTCGCTGTACGCGTCGCGTCCGGCGATCTCGTGGCGAAGGGCGCCCCTATTGCGGTGCTCGAAGCGATGAAGATGGAGCATGACGTGCTGGCGCCGTTCGGCGGGCGCGTCAGTCATGTCGGCGCGGGCGTCGGTGAAACGCTGTTCGAGGGCGACGCGCTTGTCTGGATCGAGGAGGACGCCGCCGCCGCGAGCGCTGACGAGGATGTCGCCGAAATCGATCTCGACCATGTGCGTCCCGATCTTGCGGCGTTCTACGCGCGTCGCGCATTCGTGCTCGACGGGGGCCGTCCCGAAGCCGTGGCGCGTCGTCATGGCCGCGGCAAGCGCACCGCGCGCGAGAACATCGCCGCGCTGGCTGACGCCGATACGTTCATTGAATATGGATCGCTCGTGGTCGCCGCACAGCGTCAACGGCGTTCGCTCGATGAACTCATCCGCAAGACGCCTGCGGACGGTTTGGTGGCCGGCATTGGCGCGGTGAACGGCGCGATGTTCGGCCCCGACAAATCGCGCGCTGTATTGCTGGCCTATGACGAGACGGTGTTCGCGGGCACACAGGGCCGGCAGGGCCATCGCAAGGATTCGCGCCTGTTCGAGCTTGCGCGACGCTTGCAGCTGCCGGTGATCTTCTTCACCGAGGGCGGGGGCGGGCGTCCCGGCGAAACCGAACGTCCCGGCGAACCGCAGTCGTTCTATCTGTTTGCGCGCTTGAGCGGCGTCGTGCCGACGATCGGCGTCGCCTCCGGCTATTGCTTCGGCGGCAATGCGGCGTTTCTCGGCACGTGTCACGTGACGATCGCCACCGAGGACGCAAGCATTGGCATGGGCGGCCCGGCCATGATCGAGGGGGGCGGTCTGGGCGTTGTGAGGGCTTCGGAAGTCGGACCCGCGCCCGTGCTGTTCAAGCACGGCGCGATCGACGTTCTGGTCAAGGATGAGGTCGAGGCGGCCGACGCCGCCAAACGTTGCCTCTCCTATTTCCAGGGCGCGACGGCGCCGGGCGTCTCGCGCGATCAGCGTCACATGCGCTTCATCGTTCCCGAGGATCGCCGGCGCGCCTACGACATGCGCAACATCATCGAAACGCTTGCGGACGAAGGCTCTGTTCTCGAACTGCGCGGCGGCTGGGGCGCGGGGATCATCACCAGCTTCATCCGCATCGCGGGCCGCCCCGTTGGCGTCGTCGCGAACAATCCGCGCCATCTGGGCGGCGCGGTCGACGCAGACGGCTCCGACAAGGCCGCGCGCTTTGTCCAGCTGTGTGACAATTTCGGCGTCCCCGTCGTGATGCTCTGCGATACGCCGGGCATTATGGTGGGGCCGGAAGCCGAGAAGACCGCCATCATGCGCCGCTCGTCACGGCTGATCGTCGCCGCCGCCAATGCGCGCGTTCCCGTGTTCACGATCATCACGCGCAAGGCCTACGGCATCGGCATGATGGCGATGATGGGCGGGGCGCCCAAGGCGCCCGTCTTCAACGTCGCGTGGCCGACGGCCGAGTATGGCGGGATGGGTTTCGAGGGCGCAGTGCAGCTTGGCTATCGCCGCGAGATGGAGGCGATCGAGGACGAAGCCGAACGCAAGCGCTTCTTCGACGCCAAGGTCGCCGAACTCTACGAGGGCGGCAAGGCGCTGACGCGCATCACGTCCTACGAGTTCGACGACGTGATCGATCCCGCCGACACGCGCGCCTGGATTCTCGCCGGGCTTGAGGCCGCGTCAGGCGTCGTAGCGCGCCAGCACCATCCGTTTGTCAGCACTTGGTGACCTTGCCGACGTCCGAGCAAAACCTGACCAATAAGTCTTTTGTATAGTTAGACGATTAAATCAAAGCACGTTGCAATAAAACACACGTAATATCAGATTGATATATAATTTGACGGACAGAATTTAGCTGAATGGCTTGCCCAATAAACTGAAGTACGATACGCAAAAGGCTCTAATAGATAACCATTAGAGAGATCGGGGATATGCGGGCGATTTGGTTACTTGCTGCGTCGTCGTTGGTTTTGGGCGCGACGCCGGCCTTTGCGCAGACAGCAGAAGATGAAGGTCCGTCGGTCGGCGAAATCTTCGTGACCGCACAGAAGCGCGAGGAGCGCCTGCAGGACGTGCCCATCACCGTGACGACGATGACGGCAAGCCAGCTCGAGAACGCCGGCATGGGCAGCAGCCGCGATCTCGCCCAGGTGACGCCCGGTCTCGTCGTCGCCCAGCAAACCGTCGTGACCCAGCCGGTGCTGCGCGGCGTCGGCACGCGCGGCGTCGGTCCAGGCGATGAAAGCACGGTGCCGATCTATATCGACGGCGTGTATTCGTCGGTGCAGCACGCCGGCACGTTCGATCTTGCGAACGTGGAGCGGATCGAAGTGCTGAAAGGTCCGCAGGGCACGCTGTTCGGCCGCAACGCCGTGGGCGGCGCGATCTCTATCGTGACGCGGGATCCCGCGCCGGTCCTCGAAGGATCGCTGTCGGCTTCGTACGCAAGTTTCAACCGCCGCCGCGGCGAACTCTATCTCTCCTCGCCCATCACCGACAATCTCGGCGCCAACCTCACGCTCTACGCCTCCGAGGACGACGGCTACATTCGCGACGGGCTGCGTGGGGGCTACATCAATCCGGCCACGTCGATCATCGGCCGCGCGAAGCTGCGCTGGGATCCGACCGCGAACACCGACGTCACGCTCGCGCTCAATTACGCGCAAAGCGAGGACAATTCGGGCCTCGTGGGACGTCCGATCGACGGCGTCACCGCGGGCGCAGCGTCGGGCGTGGCGGGCGATTACGAAGCGATGATGAACAATCTGCCGGAGTCCGTGTACTTCACGCGCGGGCTCAGCGTCACCGGGCGCCACTCGTTCGACAACTTCGACCTGACGGCCTTGGCCTCCTATCAACGCACGCGCCAGCACACGAATTCGGATAGCGACGCTTCTCCCGCCCCGCTCGCCTTCCTAACCTTCATCGTTGGCGATGAGACGTACACGGCTGAAATCCGCGCCACCTCGAATGGAGATGGGCCGTTGCAATGGATCGTCGGCGGATACTATTTCAACGCCGAGTCCTGCTATTGCTACTTCAATTCGGGCTCGGCGCTGCTGTTGCCGACGCAGACGTCGGAAGCCTACGCGTTGTTCGGTGAATTGACTTACGACCTGACCGATCGTCTCGCGGTGACGGGCGGCCTGCGCTACAGCATCGAGGATCGCGCCATCGAAACGCTCCGCAACGGCGTGTTCTATGGCGCCGGCGAGGCCGATTTCGAACAGCTCTCGCCGCGTTTCACGGCGACCTATGCGCTCAGCGACACGTCGCGGGTCTATTTCACCTATAGCCAAGGCTTCAAGAGCGGCGTCTTCAACGCAAGCTCGACGGCGCTGCCGCTCACGGCGGTCGAACCCGAAGTGCTCGACGCTTACGAGATCGGCTTCAAGTCGGAGCCGTCCCGCGCGGTGCGCTTCAATCTCTCGGCTTATTTCTACGAGCACGAGAACCTTCAAGTGAGTTCGCGCAGCCCCATAACCAACGCCACCATCCTGCAGAACGCGGCGTCGTCGGAAATCTACGGCGCCGAAGCTCAGCTGGATTGGGCGGTGACGGATAACTTCAACCTCACCGCCGGTCTTGCCTATACGCATGCCGAGTTCGTGAGCTTCCCGGACGCCAACATATTGACGCCGCGCCCGACCAATCTGGGCAACGTGTCGGGATTCGCCGACGTGTCGGGTTTTGCCGTGCCGCGGACGCCGGAACTGACGTTCAATCTGCGCGGCGACTACACGGCGCCGCTGGCGAGTGGAGAACTGACCATCGCCGGCAACATCTATGCGAGTTCGGAATATTACTGGAACGTGCAGAACACGCTGCGCTCGCCGGCTTTCGTCGCCGTTAACGGCCAAGTGTCGTGGACCTCGCCCGACGAAGACTACGTGCTTGGCCTGTTCGTCGAAAATCTCACCGACGACGACCGCTATCTGTCGGTGACCTCGACGTCGACGGCCAATTACGGCTCGCAGGTGCGCCCGCGGACGGTTGGCGTGCGTGTGCAGCGCAACTTCTGACGTCTCCTCCCGTCGTCAGAGCACATGCGGCCGGCTTCCGTTGCGACGGCCGGCCGCATGAGCGATATTCTCCGCCGTGAACGCCCGCCGCGGCGGCGTCGAGCATGAGGGCGCTCGTCGGAGTACGATTTGGTGTCTAACGCGCTTCCGCTCAGCGGCGTCAGGGTTTTGGATCTCGGGCGTATGTTCGCCGCGCCATGGGCGGCGCAAATCCTGGGCGATCTCGGCGCGGATGTGATCAAGGTCGAGCGGCCGACCGGCGATGAAATGCGTCATTACGGGCCGCCCTATCTGCGCGACGCCGATGGGAACGAGCTGGTCGAGTCCGCTTATACGGTGGCGTGCAACCGCAACAAGCGCTCCATCGCGGTGGATCTCGGCGCGGAAGAGGGCGTGCGCATCGTACGCGAACTCGCGCTGAAGTCGGACATCCTGATCGAGAACTTCAAAGCCGGCGATCTTGCGCGGCGCGGCCTGGACTATGCGTCGCTCAAGGCGTTGAAGCCTGAACTCGTCTATCTGTCGGTGACGGGCTTCGGACAGACCGGGCCTTACGCCAAACGTCCCGCCGTGGACGCGATCGCCCAGGCGATGGGCGGCATCATGAGCGTGACCGGCGAGGCGAACGGCGATCCGCAGCGGATCGGCGTCGTGCTGATGGACATGATGACAGGCCTCTATGCGGCGATCTCGGCATTGGCGGCGCTGCGGCATCGCGAGATCAACCGCGCCGACGGGCAATATGTCGATCTCGCTTTGCTCGATACCGCGATGTCGGCCATGTCGCACCGCACAGCCGAGTGGTTTCTGACCGGGAATACGCCGAAACGGCGCGGCAACGGTTCGGCCGGCAACGTTCCGGCGAATATCTTCCCCTGCAAGGACGGTACGATCTGCGTGCAGGCTGGCGGCGACGTCCAGTTCAAGAATCTGTGCCGGGCCCTCGATCGGATGAATTTCCTGGATGACGAGCGCTTCAATACGCGTCGCGCCCGCATGGCCAACGAGGCCGCGTTGATGGAAATCCTGAACGATATTTTCCGGACGCGGACTGTCGCGGAATGGACCGACACGCTTGTGGCTCACAACGTCTACTGCGCGCCGATTTACGATGTCGCGCAGAGCTACGCCGACACTCAGGTTCAGCACCGCCAGATCCGGCGCAAGATCAAGCATCCGCGCGCCGGCGAGATCGATACGATCGCGAGCCCGATGCGCTTCTCGGACACGCCGGTGGCGTTCAATCGCCACCCGCCCATGGTGGGCGAGCACACCGACGAGATTCTGCGCGACATTCTGGGCTACGAAGCTCGGGCCATCGACGAACTGCGGCGTACGAACGTGATCCGCTGAACCGCTTGTGGCGTTCGCCCCTGCGGCCGCCGGCGATTGCGGAGAGGCGCTCGCTGCGTTTTCGAGCGGTGCGCGCATGATTCCTGTAGCCAAGCGGGAAGATTGACGATCTTTTATCATCGAGGCCCAACCAGGTGGCGTGGATGATAAAAGAAGCTCAGGATTTTCTCGCTGAAAGCGCGGCGCTGGACGCGCTGCTCGTTCCGCTGAGCGAGAGCGAGTTCGAGGCGCCCACTCAATTCAAAGGCTGGACCGTCAGCGACGTGCTCCAGCATCTTCATGTTTGGAACTGCGCCGCGGCGGCGTCCGCAAGCGACGAGAGCAAGTATGACGCCATGGTCGCTGAGAGACGCGCCGCTGAATCCCTGCGCGCCTTCGAACGCAGCTGGATCGGCGACGTGCGCGGCCAGGCTCTCCGGGCGCTGTGGCGGGAGGGTGCAGAGGAAACGGCCGCGGTCTTTGGCGACCTCGATCCGGTGCGGCGGCTCAAATGGGCGGGACCTTCGATGAGCGCGCGCTCGTCGATCACGGCGCGGCAGATGGAGACCTGGGCCCATGGGCAGGCCGTATTCGATCTCCTGGGTGTCGAGCGCGTCGATCATGACCGTCTGCGCAATATCGCGCGTCTCGGTGTGAGCACGTTCCGGTGGACCTATGCGGTGCGGGGGCGCGCACCGCCGCCGCAGACGCCATACGTCGAACTAGCGGCGCCGTCGGGCGAGCTGTGGACCTGGAACGGCGAGTCCGCCGAGGAGCGCGTGTGTGGGTCGGCCACCGAATTCTGCCAGGTCGTGACGCAGACCCGCAACATCGCCGACACCGGCCTTCAAGTCGTTGGCCCCATCGCGCGAGAATGGATGTCCATGGCGCAATGCTTCGCCGGCGCCGCCTCTGACCCGCCGGCGCCCGGCGCGCGTTTCCGCAAGCGCGTGTGACGCGCCCCCGCGGGCTAAGGCGGATGCGTTCGAGCGCGGCCTGGCTCTCCGGCGCATGCGCGGCAATGGCCGCAAACGAATGGAACAGCCCTTCATTGAAAATAACTTCGTTTGTGAAGTACAGTTTTCTGAGCGGGGCGCCATGAGACAGGCTGGGATCGTTGTTGTTGGAGCCGGGTTGGCGGGCGCGGCCAGCGCCTATGCGCTGGCGCGTCGCGGCGCGGGCGTAACCCTGATCGATCGCGCAGAGGGCGCGGGCCAGGGCGCGAGCTTCGCCAACGCCGGCATGCTCACGCCCAGCATGTCCGATCCGTGGAACGCGCCCGGCGTGTGGCGCGATCTGCTGCGCTGGCTTGGGCGCGAAGACGCGCCGATGCTGCTGCGGCTGCGCGCGCTGCCGGGGCTGTCGCTGTGGGGGCTGCAGTTTCTCGCCAACAGCAGTCGGTCGGCGTTCGAGCGCGCGATAGCGCTCAACGTGCGGCTCGGGCTGTTCAGCATCGAGACCATGGATGCGTGGCGCAAGGAAGCGGCGTTCGACTATGACGGCGCTTGCGCCGGCACGATGAAGATCTACCGCAGCGAAGCGGCTTGGCGCGAGGGCGTCGCGAAAGCGGAAACGATGGCGCAGCTGGGCGTGGCGTTCCGCGGGCTCGATCGCGATGCGATGCTGGCGTTCGAGCCGGCGCTGGCGCCGATCGCGGACGAGCTCGCGGGCGCGGTGCATTTCCCGAACGACCAATCCGGCGACGCCAACAAGTTCGCGGTCGGGCTGAGCGAGGCGTCCGCGGCGCGCGGCGTGGTCTGCCGGTGGGGTGAGACGGTGCGCCGGCTGCGCCTAGACGGCGGCGCAGTCACGGGCGTTGTGCTGGCGAGCGGCGAGACGATCCCAGCGGACGCCGTCGTGCTCGCAACCGGGGCGTATGCGCCAGCGCTGGCGGCGCAGGCGGGCGTGCGGCTGCCGATCCGCCCGGTGAAGGGCTATTCGATCACCTATCCCGCCGAAGGCCTGACCCTGCCGCGGCTGCCTATCGTCGACGACGTGCTGCACGCGGCGCTGACGCCGCTCGGCAGCCGCGTGCGCGTGGCCGGAACGGCGGAGTTCACGGGATTTGACGATCGTTTGCAGCCGCGGCGGATCGACAATTTACGCGGCCTGCTGCGGCAGGTCCTGCCGGCGCAGGCCGAGGAGCTTGAGCGGCGCGGCGGCGCCGCGTGGACCGGCTTTCGGCCGATGCATGCGCGCGGCGCGCCGGCGATCGGCCGGACGGCGCGGCCGGGCCTCTATGTCAACGCGGGGCACGGCCATCTGGGCTGGACGCTCGCCGCCGGCTCGGGCGAAGCGCTGGCGCGGCTGATGCTCGGCGCCGACGATTCGTTCGACCTCACGCCGTTCGAGCCGCGCGCGGCTTAGCGGCACGCTATTCCTGGGGCTCGCATCCTAGAGCGCCGCGCCTCAGCGCAGGAATGCGCCGGCGATCAGTCCGCCCAGGATGAGCGCGACGGTTTCGACCGCTTCGAGCGACCAGAAGATGGCGCTGCGGCGAAACGCCAGCCCCACGGCGGCGCCGATGAGAATGAATAGCGCCAACCCCGCCCACCAGCCTGCGCCGATTGCGAACGCGACCGTCAGAAGCGCGACGGCCTGGAGAAATTGCGTGGTCACCAGCAAGACGCCCGCCAGAAAGCGGCGGAATGTCTCACCGTGCTCCACGGCGAGTTCAGGATAGTTGCTGGGTTCTGGCGGCGTGGCGGTTTTGTCCGATGCGATGGCGTTCATGGCGCGCCTCCGAGCGCTCCCAGTCCGCTCTGCAAATCCTCGGGACGGCCGCGCGGTTCCATTCCGCCTATGGCAATTGACGTTCATCACACGTAACACGCCGGGGTCTGCGTAAGCCGTTTGCGCCGCGCGGGCCGGCGCAAACGATAGGAAGCTGTTCAGCCGATGGATCGATCTCTTCCGGACAATCGGCTTGAGACCGTCGTGCGCCAACCGGAAGGTCTGAGCGCGGAGGACGTGCGCGCGCGCCGCCAGCGCTATGGCGAGAACCACGTGCTCGAAGCCAGGCGCGGCCGCTGGTGGAGTCTGGCCGCCGACACGGCCGGCGATCCGATGGTGTGGTTTCTGGTCGGCACGGCGGGGCTGTTCGCCTGGCTGGGCGATATGGCCGAAGCGGTGGTGCTGGGCCTGGCGCTGATCCCGCTGATCGGCATGGACGCTTTCCTGCACTGGCGCACGCAAGCGTCGACTGAAGGCCTGCGCGAGCGTTTGGCGTCGCACGCGCGCGTCGTGCGCGACGGCGCGGAAGCGGAGGTGGCGGCGACCGAACTCGTGCCGGGCGATCTGGTGGTGCTGGGTCCCGGCGAATGGGCGCCGGCGGACGGCATTATCGAGACCTGCGCCGGCCTGCAGGCGGACGAATCTTCGCTGACCGGCGAGGCGATGCCGGTTGAAAAGACCGCGCTTGAGGCAGGGCGGCCGCTCGGCGCCGGCGCCGCCGTCGGCGAACAGCACTGGATGCTCGCCGGCGCGCGCGTGCTGACCGGCGAGGCGCGCGTGCGCCTCGCATTCACCGGCGCCGATACGCTCTACGGCCAGATCGTGCGCTCGGTGCACGCCGAGAGCCGCGAGCGCACGCCGCTGCAGCATGCGATCATGCGTCTGGTCGGCGTGCTGCTGGTTGTGGCGCTGGCGGCCTGCCTGGCGTTGGCGCTGGCGCGCTGGCTGCAGGGACATGGGCTGGTCGATGCGCTGCTCAGCGCGGTCACGCTCGCGGTGGCGGCGCTGCCCGAGGAATTTCCAGTCGTCTTCACCTTCTTTCTCGGCGTGGGCGTATTCCGGCTGGCGCGGCGGCGCGCCCTGGTGCGCCGCGGCGTGGCGGTGGAGAATATCGGCCGCGTCAGCTGCATCTGCTCCGACAAGACCGGAACGCTCACCGAAGGCCGGCTCAGCCTTGAGCACGTGCTCGCCGCGCCGGGCTATGAGCCCGCGGATGTCCTGCGCGTCGCCGCGCGCGCGTCACGGCGGGAAAGCGATGATCCGCTTGATCTCGCCATCCTCGAACGCGGCGGCGACGCCGCCGACGAAATCGTCGCCACCTTTCCCTTTGCCGAGAACCGCCGCAGCGAGACCTCGATCCGCCGAAACGCGCAAGGCTTGGTCGCCAGTGTCAAAGGCGCGCCGGAAACGGTGCTGGCGCTGACACGGCTCAGCGAGGACGAAAAAGCGCTATGGATCGGCCGCGTCGAGGAATTGGCGGCCGACGCGCACAAGGTGATCGCCTGCGCCGAGCTGCGGCTGGAGAGCTGGAATGGCGAGGAGCCGGCGGGGGATTACACGTTCGCCGGGCTGCTCGCGTTCGAGGACCCGCTGCGCGAAGGCGCCGCCGAGGCGGTCGCCGACGCGCGCGCGGCGGGCATTCGCGTCATCGTGGTCACCGGCGATCACGCCGCCACTGCGCGCGCCGTAGCTCAGGCGCTCAATCTCGGCGGCGGCGCGCCGGTGATCATTGACGGCGAGGCGCTTGCGCGCCGGCTGCAGGGCGGGGCTGAAGACGCGCTCTGCGGTTTCGATGTGGTCGCGCGCGCAACGCCGGCGCAAAAACACGCGCTGGTGCAGCGTCTGCGCGAAGCGGGTGAGATCGTCGCCGTCACCGGCGACGGCGTGAACGACGCGCCGGCGTTGCGCGCAGCCGATATCGGCATCGCCATGGGGCGGCGCGGCGCGCAAACCTCGCGCGAAGTCGCGTCGATCGTCCTGCTTGACGACAGCTTCGGCACGATCGTGCGCGCGATCGCGGAAGGGCGGCAGCTGTTCCGCAATCTCCGGCTCTCGTTCGCGTATCTTTTGATGATGCACGGCCCGCTGGTGACGACCGCGGCGGTGATCCCGTTCCTGGGCGGACCTTTGCTCTATTTGCCGGCGCATATCGTCTGGCTCGAACTGATCATGCATCCGACGGCGCTGCTCGTGTTCCAGGAGCTGCCGGAGAATGATGGCCGCGCGATCGGCGAGCGCCCGTCGCGCGGCTTCTTCAGCCAGGCGCAGTGGGCGGCGATCGCGGTGATCGCCGCGCTGCTGACAGCGACTGTGTTCGCCGCCTACCAGCACGGAATGAGCGTGGGCGTCGAATACGCGCGCGGCATGGCGCTGGCCCATCTCGTGTTCGCGAACGCCGCGGTGGCCGCGGCGCTCAGCCGGCTGCAGACGCGCACGGCGATGCTCACCTTCGCCGGCACGGTGCTTTCCGTGTTTGTGTTCATTCAGATTCCGGCTGTCGCCGACGCGCTGCATCTCACGCCGTTGCGCCCCGCCGATCTCGCTTGGGCCGCCATCGGCGCAGCTCTGGCTGGCGTCGCCACCTGGCTGCTGCGCGAGCGCACGGCCAAGCCTCAAGCACGCGCGGCCGCCTAAAGCGCCGCCCCATGGACCGCCGGCGCCGACGCCCCGTTTCTACTTTAGATAGCATTTGCTACTAAATTCCGCTTTGCGCTCGCTTCGGTGATCGCTTGGCCGCCGCGGTTTCGGCCCCGGCTGGGTGCTCTTCGCGCTGACGCCGAATCGGGCGGCAATCCGCCCCGTATCCGCAGCGTGCAAGCTTGGCGGTTCGCCCGGCCTCCTGTACCCACCCCGCCCATGATCCCGCGCGACAGAATCCGCAACTTCTCCATCGTGGCCCACATCGACCACGGCAAATCGACCCTGAGCGACCGGCTGATTCAGCAGACGGGGGCGATGTCGGCGCGGGAGATGACGAGCCAGGTCCTGGATTCGATGGATATCGAGAAGGAACGCGGCATCACGATCAAGGCGCAGACCGTACGCCTCGACTACAAGGCCAAGGACGGGAACGATTACGTCCTCAACCTCATGGACACGCCCGGCCACGTCGACTTCGCCTATGAAGTCTCCCGCAGCCTCGCCGCCTGCGAAGGCGCGCTCCTGGTGGTGGATGCGAGCCAGGGGGTGGAGGCGCAGACTTTGGCCAACGTCTATCAGGCGCTGGACAACGACCTCGAGATCGTGCCGGTGCTCAACAAGATCGACCTGCCGGCGGCGGAGCCGGAGCGGGTGAAGGCGCAGATCGAGGAGGTGATCGGCCTCGACGCCTCGAACGCCATCCTGGCCTCGGGCAAGACCGGCGAGGGGATCGATGCGCTGCTGGAGGCCATCGTCACCCGCCTGCCGCCGCCCAAGTCCGGCGATCCCAACGCGCCGCTCAAGGCCATGCTGGTCGACGCCTGGTACGACGCCTATCTCGGCGTCGTCGTGCTGTTCCGCGTCATCGACGGCGTGGTGAAGAAGGGCATGCGCATCAGGCTGATGCAGACCGGCGCCGATTACAACGTCGATACGCTCGGCGTGCTGCGCCCCAAGCGCCAGGACGTGGCCGAACTCGGCCCCGGCGAAATCGGCGTGCTCACCGCCAGCATCAAGGAAGTGGCTGATGCGCGCGTCGGCGACACCATCACCGAATATCGCCGCGAAACCGCCGAAGCGCTGCCGGGCTTCAAGCCGGCCCAGCCGGTCGTGTTTTGCGGCCTGTTCCCGCAGGACGCGGCCAATTTCGAAGACCTGCGCGCGGCTATGGCGAAGCTGCGCCTCAACGACGCCAGCTTCAGCTACGAAATGGAGACCTCCGCCGCGCTCGGCTTCGGCTTCCGCTGCGGCTTCCTGGGGCTGTTGCACCTCGAGATCATCCAGGAGCGGCTGAGCCGCGAGTTCGATCTCGACCTGATCGCGACGGCGCCGAGCGTCGTCTACAAGGTGCACATGAACGATGGCAGCTTGAAGGAGCTGCACAATCCGGCCGATCTTCCCGACGTCGTTCACATCAAGGAAATCGAAGAGCCCTGGATCAAGGCGACGCTGCTCACCCCCGACGACTATCTCGGCGCCATCATCAAGCTCTGTCAGGATCGCCGCGGCGTGCAGAAGGATCTCTCTTACGTCGGCTCGCGGGCGATGCTGGTTTATGAGCTGCCGCTCAACGAAGTCGTGTTCGATTTCTACGACCGGCTGAAAAGCATCTCCAAAGGCTACGCCAGCTTCGACTACCAGATCATCGATCACCGCCCCGGCGACCTGGTGAAGATGTCGATCCTGGTGAACGACGAGCCGGTCGACGCGCTGGCCATGCTGGTGCACCGCGCGCGCGCTGAATCGCGCGGCCGCGCCATGTGCGAGAAGCTGAAGGAACTGATCCCGCAGCACCTGTTCAAGATTCCGATCCAGGCCGCCATCGGCGGCCGTATCATCGCCCGCGAGACGATCTCGGCGCTGCGCAAGGACGTGACGGCGAAGTGCTACGGCGGCGACGCCTCGCGCAAGCGCAAGCTGCTCGACAAGCAGAAAGAAGGCAAAAAGCGCATGCGCCAGTTCGGGAAGGTGGAAATCCCCCAGGAAGCGTTCATTGCGGCGCTGAAGATGGATGGGGATTGAGCATAAAGCCCATTGTACTCACCGATCACGCGAGCGTGGCTCTGGTTGAGCGCGGGCTGGACGTCGCGTGGGTGGAGCGCACGGTTCGTGAGCCGGAATGGACAGAGCCTGATCCGTTCGATCCCGCGTTGGAGCGCCGTTTCCGTGCAACGCCGGAGCGGGACGGCCGCATTCTGCGAGTGGTTTGCAGCGAGGATGATGCTATAATAAATATTATAACCGTCTTCCTGGATCGACGGGCGCGGAGACCAACATGAGCGTGCGCCTCCACTATGATGCGAAGAACAATGCCGCCTATCTGCGCTTCTCGACCGAGCCTGTCGTTGAGAGCGAAGAGGTCGCGCCGGGGGTCGTGTTCGACTATGACGCCGAGGGGCGCATGGTCGGTATGGAAGTGCTCCGTGCGAGGGAGCACTTGCCGGCGGATGCGCTAGTTGCGGCGGAATAGGGCGGAGAAGCCGGCGGGCTGGGCTCTGGACCAGGCGAAACGAGGATAGACAATCGCTATATCCTCCCCCTCGACAGCCTCTACATTTCTGACACATCGAGCGATTTTCGCTCTCTACAGCGTGCAAATCCGACTGCACTGAAGCGGCGATACGCTTGCGGTCATGAGCACGAACAAGAAGCAACCTTACAAGATCGTTGGCCCGGCGACTTGGGAGTTGATCAGGGCCTCATATCTGGCGGGCGAGTCCGCTGCGACGCTGGCCGAACGTTACGACGTCAGCCAGCACGCGATCCGCAGGCGCGCGACGCTGGAGCGGTGGACCAAGCGCGCCTATGCAGAAGCGCTCGAAGCGCGCGGGCTGCCGCCGCCGGAGAGGCCGCCCAAGCTGAACGTCGCCGCGCGCTTCGCTGCGGGCTACGCCCCGGCGCCTCCGCCGTCTGAACCGGAGCATCCGTTCATGGAGCTGGTGGCGGCGTTGAAGGAAGCGTCGGCGGCGGCGGAAGGCGCGCAGGCGCGCGCGTTCGACGAAGCGGCGGCGCGGCCGCCGTCGGAGCAAGCGGCGGAGCTGGAGCGGCGCGCGCTGGCGCAGGTCGCGGCGGCGCTGGAGAAGGGCAAGGCCGGCGATGCGAAAGCGCTCGCGGCCCTGGCAGAGCAGATGCGCAAGCGCGTGGAGGAGGAGCGCGCGGCGCAGGCGGCGGAAACGGAGGCCGAGGAGCGCGGCGCGGCGATGATGGAGGAGATGGCGATGCAGCTGTTCGGCAAGGTCGCCTATCTCGCCGGCGCGATGGTGCATAGCCCGGCCACGGCTCCGGCGGCGTTCCTGGCGCTGATCAAACGCTGGCGCGAGCTCAATCTGGGCGAGGACGAAGAGGATGCGGAGAAGCGCGCGGCGAAGATCGCCGAGGCGCATGCACGTTACGTTGACGGTTCGTGGGTCGAGACGACGCCGGAGGACGTGCGTGAATATCTTGCGGGGCGCTGGGCGGAAATGCGCGTGCGGATGGAGACGCTCTGAGCTGCGCCGGCATGGGGCAGGCGCAGCTCACGGACGAGGCGCGTCCTACGCCCGCGATCTCACTTGCGCTCCTTCAGCAGGTCGCGGATTTCCGCGAGCAGCTTGATGTCTTCGGGCTTCTCGGGCGCGCTGGCCGGCGCGGCCTCTTGCTTGCGCTTCATCTGGTTGATGGCTTTCACCAGCCAGAAGATCACCCACGCGACGATGAGGAAGCTGATCAAAGTGGTGATGAACTTGCCGTAGTTGATCGTCACCGGCGCCGCGTCGGGCGGCGCGAGCGGCGACTGCGGCAAGGTGATGGCGAGATCGGAGAAATCGAGCCCGCCGGTGATCCAGCCGATCGGCGGCATCACCATGTCGTTCACCAGCGATTGCACGATGCCGTTGAACGCCGCGCCGATGATCACGCCGACGGCGAGATCGACGACGTTTCCCTTGAGCGCGAACTCGCGGAATTCCTTGATGATCGACATGGCTGTTCTCCCTCGGGACGCCGCGGAGATTGACATACCGCACCCGTCGCTGCCAATCATTGGCCTCGTGGGCCGAGCTCTTGGGGGAGTCGCTTGAAACTCGCAACGATCTGGCGCGTCATTTGGCCGGAGCGCGGGCCGCTGTTCGCCGTGACCGGCGGCATCGTCAGCCTGCTCAGCGACTTCACCAGCTTCCTGGCGAACATTGCGAATCCGAATCTTCTGGTTTGGCCGCTGGTGGCGCTGGCCGGCCTGTTGGCGTGGTTCTGCTTCGGCCGCGTCGGCGCGGCGAAGGAGCCGCCGGAAAAGACCGAAGAGGCGGTGCAGTGCCGCGAATGCGACGCCTTCCGCGTCATGCTGTTCGCGAGCGCCGGGGTGGCGCTGCTGCTGATGGCGGGGCAGGGCGAGACCGCGACCGAGCGCTTCGGCCGCCAGCTCGGCGTGATCCAGGAGCAGGTGGCGGACATCGCCGAAGACACCACCGCCATTCGCGACGTCACCTCGTCGGCGGAACTGGTGCGCAGTCCGCGGTCGGCGGCGGATTTCTACCGCAACGCGTGGATTCACTCGATGGTGCGCCGCGACGCCGACCAGGCCTGGGCCTCGATCCAGGAACTCTATCGGCGCCACACGCCGAACAAGCTCGATGCGGCCGAACTCTATTTCAGCACCGGCCGCACGCATCTGACGCGCGACCAGCTTCTGGCGCAGATGGTCGACGTGGGCCGCTCGCGCCGCGACGCGGCGATGCTGGTCATCGCCGGGCGCAACATGGACTCGAACGACGATGCGTTCCGTCTCTACGAGGAAGCGCGCGCCATCGATGCGGACATGCCGTTCGCCTACTGGGATGTCGCCCGCGTGCAGCTGATGCAAATCAGCGGTGGCGCCTCGGCGCAGGAGAACCTGGCAACCGCGCGGGCGACCGTCGTGGGCCACGAGCGCTTCCTTGAGGTGGCTTCGCGCAAGCCGGTGGCGAGCTATTTCTACCTGCCCCAGCATCAGGCGGATTTCGAAACGCTCGCGCGCAGCCAGCTGGACTCCTTCCGCCAGAACGCGGCCACCTGGGAGCGGATCGTGCAGCAGCAGCAGGAAATGGAAGCGCGCCGGCGGCGCTGAGGCGCCTACGGCTCTTCGCCGCCATTGACCTTGAGCCGGAGTTCCTTGCCCGGCTTGAAGAACGGCACCTTCTTGGCTTCGACCTTCACGGTGGCGCCGGTGCGCGGGTTGCGGCCGGTGCGGGCCTCGCGCTTGCGCACCGAGAAGGCCCCGAAGCCGCGCAGCTCGACGCGGCCGTCGCTGGCCAGGGCGAGCGCGATCTCCTCGAGCACCACGTCGACGGCGTGCTCGATCTCGGCCGCCTTCAGCGGGGCCATCTCTTCCTGCAGGCGGTTGACCAGCTCCGAGCGCAGCATTGCGGAATTTCCCCTGTCCTTCTCATGGGATAGAGAACTGGCGCCGGCCCGCCGTCAACAGGCGAGCGGCTTGAAAACCAGCAGAAAAAACAAAAAACCCGGCGCTGGGGGCGCCGGGCTTTCCGTAGGGCCGTCCGGGACGGCTGCCTGTTATTGCTTGTTCTTCAGCGCAGCGCCCAGGATGTCGCCGAGCGAAGCGCCGGAGTCGGACGAGCCGAACTGGGCGATGGCTTCCTTCTCGTCGGCTAGTTCCATGGCCTTCACCGACAGCGAGACGCGCCGGCTCGACTTGTCGAAGCCGGTCACCATCGCGTCGAGGCGGTCGCCGACCGAGAAGCGGTCGGCGCGCTGCTCCGAGCGATCGCGCGACAGGTCCGACTTGCGGATGAAGCTGCGCAGCGCGTTGCCCTCGCCGAACGCCACTTCGATGCCGCCCGACGCCACATCCACCACCTCGACGGTGAGGATCTGGCCCCGGCGATAATCGGCGTCGGCCATCGGGTCCGAAGCGACCTGCTTGATGCCGAGCGAGATGCGTTCCTTCTCGACGTCGACGTCGAGCACCTTGGCCTTCACCACGTCGCCCTTGTTGTAGCGGGCGAGGGCTTCTTCGCCCTGGGCGTCCCAGGCGATGTCGGAGAGGTGGACCATGCCGTCGAGTTCGGCGTTGAGGCCGACGAACAGGCCGAACTCGGTGATGTTCTTGACCTCGCCTTCGATGACCGAGCCGATCGGGTGTTCGGCCAGGAAGGCGTCCCACGGATTGGCCTGCACCTGCTTGATGCCGAGCGAGATGCGGCGCTTTTCGCCGTCCACGTCGAGCACCTGCACGTCGACTTCCTGAGACGTGCTCAGGATCTTCGACGGATGCAGGTTCTTCTTCGTCCAGCTCATTTCGCTGACGTGCACCAGGCCCTCGACGCCCGGCTCAAGCTCAACGAACGCGCCGTAATCGGTGATGTTGGTGACGCGGCCGGTGAACTTGCCGCCGGCCGGATATTTCGCGTCCACACCATCCCACGGATCGCTCATCAGCTGCTTCATGCCGAGGCTGATGCGCTGGGTGTCCGGGTTGATCTTGACGATCTGGACTTTCACCGTGTCGCCCACATTGAGCACCTGGCTCGGGTGGTTGACGCGCTTCCAGCTCATGTCGGTGACGTGCAGCAGGCCGTCGATGCCGCCCAGGTCCACGAACGCGCCGTAATCGGTGATGTTCTTCACAACACCTTCGCGCACTTCGCCTTCCTTCAGCTGGCCGACGATTTCCGCCCGCTCGCTGGCGCGGCTTTCTTCCAGCACAGCGCGGCGCGAGACGACGATATTGCCGCGCTGGCGGTCCATTTTCAGGATCGCGAAGGGTTGGACGATGTTCATCAGCGGGCCGACATCGCGCACCGGGCGGATGTCCACCTGGCTGCCCGGCAGGAACGCGTTGGCGCCGCCGAGATCGACGGTGAAGCCGCCCTTCACGCGGCCGACGATCGCGCCATTGACGCTCTCTTGCGCGGCAAAACTTTTTTCCAGACGCGTCCAGGCTTCTTCGCGGCGCGCCTTCTCGCGGGAGACGACAGCGTCGCCGAGCGCGTTTTCGATGCGGTCGAGATAGACTTCGACGATGTCGCCCGGCTTCGGCTGGCCGGCGCCGTCGTCGATGAGAAATTCACGGAGCGGGATGCGGCCTTCGGTCTTGAGGCCGATATCGACCACCACGAAGTCGTGCTCGATGGCGACGACGGTGGCGGGGATGACGCGGCCTTCGACCATGCCGCGGGACGAGAAGCTTTCGTCCAGAAGCGACGCAAAGTCGTCGCGGGTCGGGTTGAGGGTGTTCTGGGCTTGAGACGCCATACGTGTACTTGCTCCAACATCGACAAGGGCCAGCCGGTTGGCTCCGGCGGTCTCGGCCGCACCATGCGGCCGTCCTTTTAGTCCGATCTTTTTGCTCCCCCGCACGCGGGGGAGCTGTCAGCGAAGCTGGCTGAGGGGGAGTTCAACGTCTCCCTCCGCTTTCCCCGGCTTAGCGCCGGGGTCGGCGCCTCTCCCGCAAGCGGGGGAGGAAACAGCCCGAACCCAAAGACCGGTCAGGCCTTCGGGCTCGAAAGCGCCGCATCGACGATTGCGAAAGCGGCCTCTGCCGCGGCTTCTATAGATAGGGATGTCGTATCCAGCAAGTGAGCCCCCTCGGCCTGGCGCAGGGGGGAATCTTTGCGGTTCACGTCCCGGGCGTCGCGTTCGGCGATCTGGCGCTCCAGCTCCTCGAAGCCGATTTGCTCGCCCCGGGCGTGCAGCTCGGCCAGCCGCCGGCGGGTCCGTTCGGCCAGCGAGGCGGTCACGAACAGCTTCACGTCCGCGTCCGGGCAGATCACGGTGCCGATGTCGCGGCCGTCCAGAACGGCCCCGGCCGGGTCGGCGGCGAAGGCGCGCTGGGCGTTGCGGAGCACGGCGCGGACAGCGGGGATGGCGGCGACGGCGGAGGCGGCCATGCCGGCGGCGGAGGAGCGGATGCGGCTCTCGTCGATATGCTCAAGGTCCAGCGCTTCGGCGGCGGCGACCGCGACGGCCTCGTCCGTGGGATCGCCGCCGGCGTCGAGCACGGCCAAGCCCACGGCGCGGTAGAGCGAGCCGGTGTCGAGCCGCTTCAGGCCGTAGTGTTCAGCCAGCTGCCTGGCGATTGTGCCCTTGCCGGATGCAGTCGGCCCGTCGACGGCGATGATCATGGCCGTCGTCTAACAGCGAGCATCGCCGCTGGCGAGTATGGGTCTGCCGCTGCGTCCATCTTGACATGGCGTCACTGATTGCGCGGGATTCAGCGATGAGCAGCGAACACTTCGACGTCATCGTTGTCGGCGCGGGCCTTTCGGGCGTCGGCGCCGGCTATCACCTCCAGAAGCACTGCCCCGACAAGAGCTATGTGATCCTTGAAGGGCGCGCAGCGATCGGCGGCACCTGGGACCTGTTCCGCTATCCCGGCATCCGCTCGGACAGCGACATGTTCACGCTGGGCTACGCCTTCAAGCCGTGGCGCGAGCAGAAGGCGATCGCCGACGGCCCCTCGATCCGCAAGTACGTCAACGAGACGGCGCGCGAGTACGGCATCGACCAGAAGATCCGCTTCAAGCACCAGGTGAGGCGCGCCTCGTGGTCGTCGCAGGACGAGCGCTGGACGGTGGAGGCCGAGCACGACGGGCAGCTGAGGCGCTTCACCGCCAAGTTCGTGCTCATGTGCGCCGGCTACTACCGCTACGATCAGGGCTATCTGCCGGACTGGCAGGGCATGGAGAGCTTCAAGGGCCAGATCGTCCATCCGCAGCACTGGCCGGAGGACCTCGATTACGGCGGCAAGCGCGTGGTGGTGATCGGCTCCGGCGCGACGGCGGTGACGCTGGTGCCGGCGATGACCGACAAGGCCGCCCAGGTCACCATGCTGCAGCGCTCGCCGACCTACATGATCTCGCAGCCGGCGGAGGATAAACTCGCCAACTGGATGGCGCGGCGCCTGCCGGTGGGCCTCGCCTACGATCTCACGCGCTTTCGCAAGATCATCATGCAGCAGCTGTTCTTCCGCCTGGCGCGGTCGCGGCCGGGCAAGACGCGCGAACGGCTGCTCGCCCTGATCCGCGAACAGCTCGGCCCCGACTTCGACATGGAGACGCACTTCACGCCCAGCTACAATCCATGGGAGCAGCGGCTCTGTCTGGTGCCGGACAACGACATGTTCCTGGCCATGAAGGAAGGCAAGGCTTCGGTCGTCACCGATCACATCGAGCGCTTCACCGAGAAGGGGCTGAAGCTGAAGTCCGGCCGGGAGCTGGAAGCCGACATCGTCGTCACGGCGACCGGCCTCAGTCTGCAGATGCTGGGCGGCGCGGACGTGTTCGTCGACGGCGAGAAGATCGATACCGGCAAGACGCACGCCTATAAGGGCACGATGCTGTCTGACGTGCCGAACCTCGTCTTCGTGTTCGGCTACACGAATGCGTCGTGGACGCTGCGCGCCGACCTGATCCTCGAATATGCGTGCCGCCTGATCAACTATCTGGACGATTACGGCCTCGCCTCGGCGACGCCGCGGTTCGATCCGGCGGGCTACGAGGATCGTCCGTTCGTGGATTTCTCGTCCGGCTATTTCCAGCGCGTGGCGCACCTGCTGCCGAAGCAGACGTCGCGTGCGCCATGGAAGCAGAACCAGAGCTATGCGCACGATCTGATGGACCTGCGCTACGGCGTGCTGGAGGACGGCGTGCTGGAGTTTAAGCGCGCTAAAGCCGGTGTTGAGCCCGGCGTACAGGCTGATGCGGCGAAGGCCGAACCGGTTGGATAAAGCTCTGGCGTGCGGAGGGGGCCTGCGTTACCAGCCGGTGATCTGCATCGGCTGAGGGGCGCGCGTGAAATCGATCAGCTTGATTGTGCTGGCGGCGCTGGTCGCCGGCATCGTGGTCGGCGCCCTGGTGCGCGCCGAGGCGCTGCAGCTCGCGGAGGCCGCCGGTGTGGTCGAAGCCTTCGGCGGGCTCTGGCTCAATGCGCTGAGCATGACGGTCGTGCCGCTCGTGGTCTCGCTGCTGATCACCGGCATCGCGTCCGTGGCGGATGCGGCGAAGGCGGGCGGTTTCGTCGCGCGCGCCGTGCTGCTGTTCTCGGTGCTGATCGTGTTCGCGGCGGTGTTCGGCATCGCCGTGACGCAAGGCCTGCTGGCGCTGTGGCCGGTGGACCGCGACATCGCCGCAGCTTTCATCGCCAGCGTCGGCGCCGAAGCCGTCGTGATCAGCGAGCCGCCCAGCTTCGTCGCCTGGCTGCGCGGCCTGGCGCCGGCCAACCCGGTGAGCGCGGCGGCGAACAACCAGATCCTGCAGCTGGTGGTGTTCGCCGTTTTCTTCGGCTTCGCGGCGACCAAGCTGCCGGCTCACATGCGCGGCCAGCTGGTCGGCTTCTTCCGCGCAGTGTCCGAAGCGATGATCGTCGTCGTCCGCTGGATCCTGCTGGCGGGGCCGGTCGGCGTGTTCGCCCTGGCGCTGGGCGTGGGCTTGCGCGCCGGGTTCGGCGCCGCCGGCACGCTGGCGCAGTACGTGGTCATCGTCTCGGCGGCGACGCTGGGCATCACCATCGTCGCCTGGCTGATCGCCGTCACCTGGGGGCGCCAGCCGATCCCGCGTTTCACGGCTGCTGCCGCGCCGGTATGGGCGATCGCGGCGTCGACGCAATCCTCTCTCGCCTCGCTGCCGGCGATGCTGGAGGCGGCGCTGCGCGGCTTGCGCATCCCGGCGCATGTCGCCGACGTCGTGCTGCCGCTGTCGGTGGCCGTGTTCCGCTTCACCAGCCCGGTGGCGAACCTCGCCGTGTGCTTCTTCGTGGCCCATCTTTACGGCGTCGAACCCTCGCTGCTGCAGATCGGCGGCGCGATCATCGTCGCGTTCGGGGTCAGCGTCGGGTCGGTCGGGCTGCCGGGGCAGATTTCGTTCGTCGCCTCGATCGCGCCGATCTGCATGGCGCTGGGCGTGCCGTTCGAGCTGCTTGGCATCCTGCTGGCCGTGGAGGTCGTCCCCGACATCTTCCGCACGCTCGGCAACGTCACCGCCGACCTCGCGGCCACAACCGTGCTCGCGCGGAACGAACCGCGCGAGGACACTCGGCCGCCGGTCGAAGCCTAAAGCACCGCCCCTATGGACCGCCGGCGTCCCGCCGGCATGTGCGGACTTTTGAAAGGGGGCGCAGC
>JAHDXR010000005.1 GCA_023384105.1 Hyphomonadaceae bacterium
TCTTGGTCGGCGGCGGCATTTCCATCTAGCTCCTCCCCGAGCTAGCGGCGCCGGCGGCGTATCGCGAGATACGCTTGCCGGCGTCCATTTTGAGAGGCCGTAACGCGCGCCTGCGGGCGGATTTCTAGACGATGCTGATCAGGTCGACCCGGTGTTTCACTGTGGCGGAGACGAGGCGGACGCGCACTTCGATCATGCCCGGCGCGGTTTCGAGGTGCGACTTCACCACGGCGACGAGGTGGTTCATGTGGCGCGCGCCGAACAGCACGAAAATGTTGTAGCGCCCGCTGATCAGGCAGACCTGCCCCAGCTCATCGAGGTGTGAGAGGTGCTGCAGCGCATCCTCGATCCGCGCGGCTTCCACGGAAATGTAGGCGCAGCATGCAAGCTCGAGCCCCATGCTGCGCGCGTCGCAGATGACGCCGATGCGGATGGCCTTGGTCTGCAGCAGCCGGTTCATGCGTTCGCGCACGGTGCTGGCGGGCATGTCGAGCTTGCGCGCGATCTCTCGCGTGCTCTGGCGCCCGTCTTCCTGCAGGAGCGCGATGATGCGGTCGTCCACGTCGTCGCCAGGCGCCCCCACGGCGCCTGAAGCGAGATCGCCATAGTCCGAACGATAGGTGCGGATATCGAGCGCGATGTGCACCTCGATGCGGTCGACGCCCGGCACGCGCCCGATCTCGTGCTGCAGCAGCGACAGCACTTCCAGATTGTTTTCGACAAACGCGTAAACGAGGATCTCTGGCGATCCAACCGTGATGTTCACGCCGGCGATCGCGTCGATCCGCGCCAGATCCCACGCGACATCGTCGATGGACCGATTGCGGACCGAAACCTCTATGAAGCACGCGATGCGCTGATTGAGCCGGCTCATATTGCGCTGGGCGAGCACGCGCATGATGCGGTTTTCGCCCAGCGCGCGGATGCGCGCGGTGATGGTGACTTCCGATACGCCCAGTTCCGCGGCGATGTATTTCGCCGGCTTGCGCCCGTCCTGGCGCAGCTGGTCGATGATGCGCCGATCGAGGCTGTCGGGCTGGGGCGTGCTCATGGCGGCGCCAAGGTCAGCAAAGTCGCGCCGCTGCGCAAGGGGCGCTCAGACCTTCCGGTCACGGCCTTGCCAGTAGGGCGCGCGCAGCACCGCCTTGGTGACCTTTCCGGTGGGGTTGCGCGGCAATTCGTCCACGAAAATTACCTCCCGCGGCAGCTTGTAACGCGCCAGCCGCGCGCGGCAGAACGCCAGCACCGATTCGGCGTCCGCACCCGGTCGCGCTTCGCAGAAGGCCAGCGGCTGCTCGCCGTATTCGTCGCTCGGCACGCCGATCACGGCCGCATCGATGATGGAGGGGTGTTCGACCAGCACGGCCTCTATTTCGGCGGGATAGATGTTCGAGCCGCCGGCGATGATCATGTCCTTCAAGCGGTCGGTGATGTAGAGATAGCCGTCTTCGTCGAGATAGCCCACGTCGCCGGTGCGGAAGAGGCCGTCGGGCGTAAGCTCTTCGGCCGTGAGCGGGCCGCGGTTGAGATAGCCGTCGATCATGAGCGGCGTGCGCGCGCAAATCTCGCCCACGGCGCGCGGCGGCAGCGCCCGGACGCCGCCATTCTCGCGGATCGAAAGCTCGACATAAGGCAGCACGCGCCCGCTTGAACCCGGCTTCGTCCGCTGCTCCTCCGGATAGAGGTAGGAGATCATCATCGTTTCGCTCATGCCGTAGCCCTCGTAGAGCTGGCATTGCGGACCGAAGAAATCGAGCGCCCAAAGCTTCAGGCTGTGCGGCACCGCGGCCGCGCCGGTGCTGAGATAGGCGAGCGAGCTCACATCGTATTTCGCGGCGATCTCCGGCGCCAGCGTGCGGATGCGATGCAGCATAGTGGGCACGGCCATCATGTGGGTGACGCGATGGCGCTGGATCAGCGCCAGCGCGGTTTCGGCGTCGAAGCGCTTCATCAGCACCGCGGCGCCTCCGCCCATCAGGCAGAAAAGCGCCGTGTTCGGCCCGGAGCTGTGGTGAAACGGCAGCGCGATCAGCGCGCGCGATTGCGGTCCGGTGGGGACGACCGAAGCGACGAGCCGGCGATACTCCATGACGTTTTCGCGCTTGGCCAACGTTTCGGGCGCCAGCGCGACGCCCTTGGGCCGGCCCGTGGTGCCGGATGTGTAAAGCACGAGCGGCGCAGGCGCGGGTGCGATGCGCGCGGGCGCGTCGGGCGCGTGCAGGAGGCTGTCGAACAACTCAGCACCCGCGGCGGGCATCACGCTGATGACGGGGCCTTTGTTGAGGCCGCGCCAGATTTCGATCAGTTCCGCAGGCGCGGCGTCGTCCAGAATGAAGGCCGAAGGCGAGCTGTCCTCCAGCATGTACGCGACCTCGGGCCCGGCCAGCCGATGGTTGACGCCCACAAGCCCCGCGCCGATCTTGCCGGCCGCCGCGTGAATGAAGAACCATTCGTGACGCACGTTCATGCGCACGGCGATGCGGTCGCCGGACTTTACGCCGAGCGCCAGGAGGCGCGCGGCGATCCGGTCGGCGATGGCGTTCCATTGCGCGAAGCTGATCTGGGTTTCGCCGTCGATCAACGCCACCGACGCGCCGTTGAGTGCTGCATGCATTTCCGGGCTGCCGGGATAGGGCGTGGTCATATCGGCTCCTACTCCGCGTCGCGTTGCAGCACGTGCGCAACGCACACCGCGCCGAGCCCGACCATGTGCGCAAGGCCCGTCTTCGCATCGGGATGTTGGCGGCCTTCGGCCTCGCCGCGCAACTGGCGCGTGATCTCCGCGATCTGGCCGAGCCCGGTCGGGCCGAGCGGGTGGCCCATGGCGATGAGTCCGCCGGACGCGGAGACCGCCACCTCGCCGCCGATGTCGAAATGGCCGGCCTTGAGCCGGCGCGGCGCATCGCCCGGATCGCACAGCCCCATACGCTCCGTATAAAGCAGTTCCTCCACGCTGAAAGCGTCGTGCAGCTCCACCACGTCGAGCGCGCCGGGGCTCACGCCCGCATCGGCCAGCGCATCGCGCACGGTTTCTTCCGTCAGCGCGGCGTCGAAGCCGCCCTCGTCGTCATAAAGCCGTTCCGAGCGCGAGGCCGAGGAGAGCACGCGCACCGTGCGTTTGCGTTCGAATTGCAGCCGTTTGAGGCCGTCTTCGGAGGCCAGGATCGCTGCGGCCGCGCCTTCGCCGACTGGGCACGATTGCGGCGAGGTGAGGAAGCCCGCGAGCGGGGCGGCGGCGACGATGTCGGCCACGCTCCTTGGTTCGCGCCGCTGCGCGTAGGGATTGCGCGCGCCGTTGGCGAGGTTTTTCGCCGCCACGCGGGCGAAATCCTCCGGGGTTGCGCCGTAGGCGTCGGCGTAACGCTGCGCCAGAAGCGCAAAGTGCGTGAACGCTGAGACGCGGTCCCGCTCCAGCAGGTCGAGCACGGCCTGACGCGCGCCCAGCTCCACCATCGCGGGCTTATCCACGCCGATGGCGACGACGAGATCGGACTGGCCCGAGGCCACTTCCAGCGCTGCAAGCCGAAACGCCGACGAGCCCGAGGCCGAGGCGTTTTCGACATGGGTGATCGAAAGCCCGCTCGCTCCGAGGTGGCGCAGCATGGGCCGTCCCGGCGCCATGCCGAGCAGGGCGCTGGCCACATAGGCCGATTCGATATCGCCCCAGCGCGCGCCCGCGTCGGTCAGCGCTTCGCGCACCGCCGCAAGGCCCAGCGCCACATAAGGCGTTGGCGAGTATTTCCGATAGGGGTGCAGGCCGACGCCGGCCACGAACACCGGCCGGAACGACGAGAGCGCGCGCGCCATCAGCGGCCCTCCGGCGCAAAGCGGAGTTCAAGCACGTCGGCGCCGCTCTTGGGATTGTGCGCCAGGACGCCGGACACTCTCTGTCCCGCGTGCAACGCGCGTTCATCCAGCGCATCCGCCAAGGTGCAGCGGATGACAGGGCCGTCGTCGAGACGAATTTCGCCGATGGCGAACGGCGCGGCGATGTCCGCGCCCATGTGCTTGCGCACGAAGGCGAAGGAAAGCAGCGTCCCGCGCGCGGCCAGCTCCACGGGCGCCATCGCCTCGCCATACGCGCCGCAGCCTTCGCAGCCGAAGCTCTGGCGCGGGAAGCTCACGCGCCCGCAGGCCGCGCAGCGCGCGCCATAGAGGGCAGGCCCTGCCGCGCCCTCCCCATAAAGAGTCGGGTGTTCGATGCGCGCGCCCATTGCTCCTCCCTATTGGTTTGCGCGGCTGGGACGGCCTTTAGGCGCCCATCCGCAAACCATCTTTCACCCAAAATATCATTTTGAGTGGACAGCGCAACATGATTATGCGCATAGTGGAGCTGCACCGGGATATGAACGAGGCTTTGAGCGCCTGCGCGCTGGCCCGCCGGCGCAGGCGCCAACGTGCGCGGGGAGGAAAAGCGATGAACAAGTCCTGCAAGGGGAGCCGCTCGATTCATGCCGCGGCGGGCGCGCTCATGGTCGCCCTGGGCGCGCCAAGCGCGGCGTTCGCGCAGACGTCGGACAGCGAGGAGATCGTGGTCACGGCGCTGAAGCGCGAAACGGCGCTGATCGAAACGCCGGCCGCGATCACCGCGCTCAGCGGCGCCGATCTTCAGGAGCGTGAGATCACCAGTATCGAATCGCTCGCCGCCGCTGCGCCGAACCTCGTGGTCGGGCAGGCGTCTGGCGTGAGCTGGGTGTCGGTGCGCGGCATCGGCATCGGCAGCACGAGCGGGGGCATCGAAGGATCGGTCGCGCTGCACCTGGACGGCGCCTATCTTGCGCAACCCGCTTCGCTCGACGCGCTGATGTTCGACGTCGCCTCGGTGGAGGTGCTGCGCGGGCCGCAGGGGACGCTGTATGGGCGCAACGCCACGGGCGGCACGGTCAACTTCATCTCCAACCGCCCCACGCAGGCGACGGAGGTGCGCCTGGGCGCGCTGTATGGCGCGTTTGAGCGCACGCGCCTTGAAGGCGTGATCTCCGGCGGCTTGAGCGATCGCGTGGCGCTGCGCGCCGCCGTGATGTGGGAGAATCAAGACGAGGGCTATGGCGAAAACATCCATCTGAACGACACGTTCGGCAGACGCGAAGCGCACGGCGGACGCATTTCCGGCCGGTTCGATCTCACCGACACGCTGCGCGTCGATGTCTCGGCGTTCCGCTTCTGGGACGGAACGGACGGCATTCAGCTTACGCGGCTCAATCCGTTCAACGCCGTCGCGCTCGCCAACAACCCGATCTTCGCCACCGCCGCTCCGCGTCCGGCCGACCGCCGCGACATCAACGCCGAAACCCAGGCCGATGGCGAACGCGCGCTCGAAGGCGGCAATATCACGGTGGATTGGGATCTCTCGCCCAATCTCGCGCTGCGCAGCATCACATCGTATACGCGTGTCGACTATTCGAACGTCAACGCTGACGGCGACGGCACCGAAATTCCCATGGTGCATTCCGATCGCTTCGAGGACACGTCCGCCTGGCAGCAGGAGATCGATCTCATCTTCAACCTGTTCGACGATCGCCTCGAAGGGCTGGTCGGCGTATTCTACAATGACGAGAGTTTGTCGCTTGAAGGCCATAATCGCTGGCTCGCGGCGAATCCGCAGGGGTTTGTGAACGTCGCCGGCCGCGTTGTGCCCGCGGGTACGGACACGGTGGGCTTTTTGCGGCAGGATACGAATTCGTTCGCGGTCTTTGCCGACGCAACGCTTGCGCTCACCGATCGGTTCAGCGTCTACGCCGGCGCGCGTCAGAGCCGCGACGAGCGCGAAATTCTGCAGACGACGGGTCTTGCCGGCTTGCCGGGCGAGGTCGGGCTCGCCGCCTGCAATGCGCGCCGCTTCGAGAACGATTGGGATTCGACCACCGGCAAGATCGGCGTCGCCTACGACAGCGGTTTCGGCCACCTCTATCTGCAATGGGCCGAGGGCTTCAAAGCCGGCGGCTTCAACGCCTATGCCTGCGGCGACACGTACGAGCCGGAGGAAGTGACGGCGGTGGAAGCCGGCTACAAGGTCCTGGCGTTCGACGACCGCCTGCGCTTTGCGGCCTCCGTATTCCACTATGACTACACCAACCTCCAGGTCTCGCAGATCGTCAATCTGCAGCAGCAGATCGAAAACGCCGCCGCGGCCACCATCACAGGAGCGGAAATCGAGGCTGCGTTGCAGGCGAACGATTTCTTCAGCGCCGATCTCAACATCGCGCTGCTGGACGCGACGTATGATCGCTACACCGATCTTGATCCGCTGCGGCCGACGCTCGGCTTCCTCGATCTTTCTGGCAACCGGCTGAACCGCGCGCCGGAATACACCGTCAATTTCGGGCTCACATTCACCGCGCCCGTCGGCGACGGCCGCCTCACGCTGCGCGGGGAGGCGTTCCACTCGGACGATGTGTTCTTCCGCCAGTTCAACCAGCCGCAGGACAAGCAGGACGCTTACACCACCTACAACCTCTTTGCGACCTGGGATCCGGCCGGGCCCGTCAGCATCCGCGCCTTCGGGCGCAACGTCACCGACGAAGACGTGCTGCTCGGCGTGTTCAGCGCCGGCACCATTTTCGACCGTTGGGCCATCTATGCGCCGCCGCGCACCTGGGGCCTCGAACTTCGCGCCGAATTCTAACCAGCGAGCGTCTTGCATGAATCTTCTCGATCTGTCGGGCAAGTCAGCCTTCGTGACCGGCGCGGGCCAGGGCGTAGGGCGGCAGATCGCCTTGCACCTTGCCGCGCACGGCGCGCGCGTCGGCGTCAATGACGTGGACTCGGCGCGCGCGGGCGCGGTTGTCGGCGAGATCGAGGCCGTCGGCGGCAAGGCCGAAGCCCATCCGGGCGACGTGACCGATTTCGCCGCGATGCAGGCCGTCAGCGAAGCGTTCGGCGCCGCGGACATCCTCGTCAACAACGCCGGCAATTTCGGCGCCGACCCGTCCAAGCTCACCGGCCGCCCGTTCTGGGAGCAGGCGCCGGACGAGTGGCGGCCTTGGGTGGACGTCAATCTCTACGGCGTGCTGAATTGTTCGCGCCTGTTCCTGCCGGCGATGGTGGCCAAGGGCGCCGGTTCGCTGATCAATGTGATCTCCGACGCCGGCCGCGTGGGCGAACGCAATCTCGACGTCTATAGCGGCGCCAAGGCCGGGGCGGCGGGCTTCACCCGCGCCATCGCGCGCAGCGTGGGCAAGTTCAACGTGCGCGCCAACTGCGTGGCCATTTCCAGCACGCGCACGCCGACTACGGCGATGTTCCTGGATAATCCCGACATGGCCAAGAAGATGCTCTCCCAGTACGTGATCCGCCGCTTCGGCGAACCGTCGGATGTCGCCAACATGGTGCTGTTCCTGGCGAGCGAGGCCTCAACCTGGATCACGGGCCAGACTTACCCGGTCAATGGCGGCTTCGCCTTCTCCAGCTGAGGAACAAGACATTGAGCGACCTGATCCAGTTCGAGCGCCGGGGCGCCATCGCCGTCCTGCGCATCAATCGCCCGGAGGCGCGCAACGCGTTCGACCGCGCCACCGCGCACGCAATGGAGGCGGCGCTCGATGCGTTCGATGCGGACGCCGACCTGCGGGTCGGCGTGCTGACAGGCGCGGGAACCGCCTTCAGCGCCGGGCAGGATCTCAAGGCCGCCGCGCGCGGAGAGTTCGCGCAAACCGAGAAGCGGGGCGGTTTCGGCATCATGGCGCTGCCGCCGAAAAAGCCGCTGATCGCGGCGGTGGAAGGCCCCGCGCTCGCCGGCGGTTTCGAGCTTGCGCTGGCGTGCGACCTGATCGTCGCCTCGAGCGCTTCGCAGTTCGGCCTGCCGGAGGTGAAGCGCTGCCTGGTGGCGGTCGGCGGCGGCGCCCTGCGTCTGCCCAAGCGCGCGCCGCATCACATCGCCATGGAGATGTTGCTGACCGGCGATCCGCAGAGCGCGGAAGCCATGGCGCGCTGGGGCGTCGTCAACCGCGTTTGCGCGCCGGGGGAAGCGCTCGCGACGGCGCTCGCGCTCGCGGAGACGATCGCAACGAACGCGCCGCTGGCTGTGGCGGCGACCAAGGAAATCGTACGCCGCAGCGGCGGCGAGAACTGGAGCGCGGCCGAAGGCTGGACGCGGCAAATGGAAATCGCCGGACCGGTGCTGTCTTCGGACGACTTTCGCGAAGGTCTTGCGGCGTTTGCGCAGAAGCGCGCGCCCGAATGGAGCGGCCGTTGACATGCTGATCGCGCCTACGCCAGATCAAGAGGCGATGCTCGCCGCGTTCGAGCGTTTGCTGGTGCGTGAGGTGAAGCCGCTGGCGTCGGCGCTGGGGGAAGCCGCGCCCAGCAAGGCGCAGGCGACGACGCTGTTGCGCGCGCTGGCCGGTTTCGGCGTCGGCAAGCTGTTTACGCCTGCCGAGTACGGCGGGCAGGGCGCGGACAACGTCACCACGGGGTTTTTGTTCGAGGCGCTGTGTAAGGCCGATGGCGGGCTCGGCGGTCTCGCCAGCATCCAGGACGGCACGACCGGTCTGTTCGCGCGTCTTGCCACGCCGGCGCTGCGCGAAAAGTATCTGCCGCGTTTGCTGTCGGGCGACCTTTCCATCTGCATGGCCATAACCGAGCCTGAGGTAGGCTCCAATCCGCGCGAGGTGCGCACGCGCGCCCGGCGCGATGGCGATCATGTCGTGCTGAGCGGAGAGAAGGTCTGGATTTCCAACGCCGACATCTCCGATCTCGCCATCGTCGTCTGCCAGCTCGACGGAACGCCGGGCTTGGCGCTCATCCTGGTCGACCGGGAAGAGAGCGGCTACACCACCTCCAACTTCAAGAAGCTCGGCCTTTCGCATTGGCCCACCGGCGCGATCCACTTGAACGACGCCCGCGCCCCCGCCGAAAACGTGCTGAGCGCTGCGGGCGCGGGGCTTGAGCTGACGCTGCGCGCGTTTGAGCGCGCGCGCTGCTTCGTCGGCATTATCAGTCTGGGCGTCGCGCAAGCGGCGTTCGAGCGTGCTGTAGCGTATTCGAAGGAGCGCCATCAGTGGGGCAAGCCGATCGGCGCGCACCAATCCATCCAGATCAAGATCGCGGAAATGGCGGTGGAGATCGACGCCGCCCGCCTGCTGGTCTATCGCGGGCTGGCGCTGCTCGACAAAGGCGAACGCTGCGACACGCAAACGGCGATGGCCAAGCTCTATGCGAGCGAGATGGGCGCACGCGTCGCCAGCCGCGCCATGGAAATCATGGGCGCCTATGGCCTCAGCGAAGAGGATCCCATGCCGCGTCTCTTCCGCGACGCGCGCGTGATGACGGTGCCGGACGGAACCTCCGACATCCAGCGTCTCTTGATCGCCAGGAACATCACCGGCCTTAGCGCCTACTAGGGAGAAGCGCGCATGGCCGCACCCGACGTGTTGCAGCGGCTGCGGTTGCCGGTGTTCGGCGCGCCGATGTTCATCGTCTCAGGGCTCGAGCTCGTGATCGCGCAATGCCGCGCCGGCGTGCTCGGCGCGTTTCCGGCGCTTAACGCGCGTCCGGCGGAGCAGCTTGACGAATGGTTGTGGCGGCTCCGGGAGTCGCTTTCCGAGGCGGATGCGCCGTACGCGGTCAACCTGATTGTGCACGGCACCAACAAGCGTCTCGAGCAGGATTTGGCGCTGGTGGTCAAGCACAAGGCGCCGGTTGTCATCACCTCGCTTGGGGCGCGGCGCGAAGTGTGCGAGGCGGTGCATTCCTATGGCGGTCTCGTGTTTCATGACGTCACCACCACCGCGTTCGCGCACAAGGCCGTGGAGAAGGGCGCGGACGGCCTCGTGCTGGTGGCGGCCGGCGCGGGCGGGCACGGCGGACGCGTCTCGCCGTTTGCGCTGGTGCAGGAAACGCGCGCCTGGTTTTCTGGTCCGATCGCGCTCGCGGGCGCGATTGCGCACGGCCGCAGCATCCGCGCCGCGCGCGTCATGGGCGCTGACTTCGCCTATATCGGCACGCCGTTCATCGCCGCTGCCGAGGCGAACGCGAGCGCCGAATACAAGGAGGAAGTGCTGGCCTCCTTCTCCTCCGACATCGTCTATACCGATCTCTTCAGCGGCATCCTCGGCAACTACCTGGCCGGATCGATCAAGCGCGCCGGCTACGATCCCGACAATCTGCCGCCCCGCCTGGGCGCGGTGGACGTCGATAACGGCGTCAAGGTCTGGCGCGACATCTGGGCGGCCGGCCAAGGCGTGGGCGGAGTGCGCGAACTTGAAACCGCCGCCGCGATGACCGCGCGTTGGATGCGCGAGTACGAGGCGGCGCGATGAGCTGTCAGGCGCCTCAGCGCTGCTGGCCGGCGTATTCCATGGCCTTGAGCAGGTGGGCGTCGGCGGTCATGGCGGCGGACGAGCCGGTTTCGCGCAGCGCGCGGTCGGCGTCGTAGAGCGAGGTGACGCATTGCCTGTAGCCGAGCCGGTTGGCCTCGCTGATGGCGCCGGCGAGCAGGCGCAGCGCGTGCGGGCAGGAGTCGGGCGTCAGCGTCACCATCTGCACGCGCACACGGCGCAGCAGCGCCCCGAGCGGCGGCAGGTCGCCGACTTGGTCGCGGCGGCGGCGCTCGTTGAACAGCTTGACGCGCGACCGCTGGCGGCGGTCGAGTCCGAAGTATTCGCCGTTGTCGACCCACTTGGCCATGTGGCGAGCCTGCGTCGCCGTAACTAACAGCATGTTAGCGGAGCTGCATCGGCGCGCGCCGACACGCGCGACAAAACGCGCGGCGGGCGCAATGTGCGATCACACCGATTGCGATCACACCGGCGGAAACGACGTCACTTGTCGCGCCGGCGGATCAGTCCTTCCTGCGCGGCGGACGCAACGAGCACGCCGTCTTCGCGATAGATGGCGCCGCGGTTGAAGCCGCGTGCGCCCGAAGCCGAGGGACTGTCCTGCACGTAGAGGTGCCAGCGCGAAAAGTTGGTCGGACGGTGGAACCAGAGGATGTGATCCAGACTGGCCGTCTGCATGCCCGACATCCACGACGCGCCGTGCGGGCGCATCGCCGTGCCGAGCAGGGAATAGTCGGAGGCGTAGGCGAGCAGCGTTTGATTGAGCGCGATGTCGTCGCCGAGATCGCCGCGGGCGCGGAACCAGACCAGATGTTCAGCCGGTTTCTTTTCCGGACGCAGCAGGTTGACGGCGTCGACCTGGCGCAGTTCGATCGGACGTTCGCGCGTCCAGCGCTTCAGCTCCTCGGGATTGTCCTTGAAGATCTCGCGCCAGCGCTCGTTGTCTTCCGGCACGTCTTCGGGACGAGGCGCCGCCGGCATGGGGCTCTGGTGGTCGAAGCCGTCTTCCGGAATTTGGAACGAGCAGGCCATGTTGAAAATCTGCTCGCCCTTCTGGATGGCGATCACGCGCCGGGTGGCGAAGCTCTTGCCGTCGCGCGAGCGCTCGACCTGATAGAGCACCGGCTGCGCCGGATCGCCGGGGCGGATGAAGTAACTCTGCAGCGAGTGGCAAATGAGGCCGTCGATGGTTCGATAGGCGGCGGTGAGCGCCTGGGCGACGACCTGGCCGCCGAAGATGCGGAAGCGTTCTTCCATGGGGCTCCAGCCGCGGAACAGGTTCACTTCGATCGGCTCAAGCGCGAGGATGCTCGTCAGTTCGTCCATAACGGACATGGGATTTTCTCAACGTCTGGGAAGGAATTGATTTTGGATAGGTCCGGGCGTGGGTTGGCACAAGAGCGCCAGCGGCGCGCCACCTTTGCGATTATGGCGAGGGGCGGCGAGGCCGGCGTCCCTCTGCGGAAAGGACGCCGTAGCGGCAGCCAAGGAACCTGAAGCGCGCGAACCGGCGTTCAAGTGGCGCAACGGGAGCCGCACATGAGTTGGCTGCGCGACAATGGACTGACGCTGGTTCTGCTGGCGCTGTTCGGCATCAGCATCGCCGGACAGGCCTATGCCGGCTGGCTGGCCGCGATCGAGGACATGACGCATCACGGCGCGCCGGCGCCGGGGTTCGGCCAGTACTTAGCCAGCGGCGCGTTCCTCTCGGCCGTGTTTGAGAACTGGGAGAGCGAATTTCTGCAGATGTCGGCCTATGTCGTGCTTACGGCGCATCTGTTCCAGCGCGGCTCCGCGGAATCGCTCGATCCCGACAAGCCTGAGCGCGCGCGGGATCGAGCGGGGCCGCGTCTCCGGGACAAGCTCTATGCGCACTCGCTGGGGCTGGCTCTCGCAGCCTTGTTCGCCGCGTCTTTCATGCTGCATCTGATCTATAGCGCAGAGCATGCCGCGGAAGACGCAGCGCTCCATGGCGCGCCGGCGCCGAGGCTTGCCGAATATGTCGCCGACGCGCAGTTCTGGTTCGAGTCGTTCCAGAACTGGCAGAGCGAGTTCCTGTCGACCGCGGTGCTGGTGGTGCTCTCGATCTTCTTGCGCGAGCGGCGCTCGCCGGAATCGAAGCCGGTGCAAGCGGCGAATAGCGAGACAGGCGTCGGCTAGGGATATGAATTGGCCGCGCCCCAGGCCTCGGGCGTGAAGCGAGGAGGGCGCCGGCCGGCCGCAAACACAACTATTGGTAGAGCGAATTATTGCAGCGAGCTTAATGAGTTCCCAACCACGCTCGTAGTTTCATCTCGCCCGTGGGATCGGAACTGCCCTTACTTTCGCCGGATGAGCTGGCCTCGGCGGGCCAGGCTCTATTCGGTGCGGGCTGGCGGTCGCAAGTTGCCCAGGCCCTGGGCGTGACGGAAAGCGAAGTGACCATGGCCGCGCTCGGCGTCAGCCGGCCGCCGCCGGAGTGGCGCGCCAAGCTGATCGCGCTGGCCCAGGACAACGCGTTGCGGGCGATGGAGACCGCCGGCAATCTGTTGTGCTTCGGGGAAGACGCGCCGCGGCCGACCCGCCAGCCGCCGCTGCCGCGTTACGCTTAGGCGCTTTTCGCCGCGCCCTGGCCGGCGTCGCCGCCAGTGAAGCGCCGTTCCAGCACTTCCATCGTCTCCGCCAGCTGCTCCAGCGCGCGCACGCTGCGTTGTTCGACGCCGAGTACGCGGTCCTCGATGCGCTGGCGCAAGTCCTGGAACTCGGAGGCGAGATCGTAAGGCGGCGCGTCGGCGGCGGCTTCGAGCGTTTCGAGCCGGCCGGCGTTGTCGGCGACGAACGCTTCGATATCGGCGCGCATCGCTTCGAAGGCGTGCGCCTGGCGCCGCTCCATCTCCGCCATGCGCTGCTCGATCTCGTCCAGGGCCGCGCTGTCGGCGCCGTGCGGCGCGCCGGCGTCGGCTTCGAGGCGAAGCAGGCGCTGTTCGGCTTGCGCGGCGGAGTCCGCTTGCTGCGCGCGCAGTTCGCTCAGCATGTGCGCCAGCTCTTGCGTCCGGCCGCCGGCTTCCGCAGCTTGCGCGCCGACGCCGCCGATGCGTGCGCGCAGCTCCTCGATCAGCTGCATCGCGCCTTGGTCTTCGCGCGCCGCGTCGACCTGGGCGGCGAGGCCGGCAACCTGGCCGCGCAGTGCGGCGAGCGCCTGTTCGGTGTGCGTGGATTCAGCCAGCGCCTCGAGGCGCAACAGCCGTTCGTCAAAGCCGCGGTCGATGGCGCGGCCGGCGAGATCGGTTTCGATCCTGTCGAGGCGGGCGTTCAGCTCCGCCGATTCGGGCGCGGCCGATTCCAGCAGTTTTAGCCGCACCAGCGCGCCATTCTGGAACGCGTCCTGGGCCGCTTGGTGGGTTTCGAGCCGCTGCTGCAAATCCTGGATGCGGGCGATGGCGGCGGCGTCGCCGTTCGCGCGTTCCTGCGCCTGCTTTTCGAGCGCCGCCAGCGCGCAGGCCTCGACACGCTCGATGTCGGCCTGCAGCGCGAGGTCGGCTTCGCTGGCGACGTGCTCGGCCTGGGCGAAACGCGCGTTCAGCGCCGCATGCGTCTGCTGCTCGGCTTGCGCGAGGCCGCGCTGCAGCTGTTCGCGCAGCTTGGCGATGTCGGCGACGCTCGCGTTCGCCGCAGCGTCGATCTGCTTCAGCCGGGCGAGGCCGCCGGCTTGGCGCTCGCGCAGCTCTGCGATCTCCTTGGAGAGATCGGCATGGACGCTTTCCAGCGCGGTGCGGTTGTCGCGGGCGGCGCGCGCGACTTCGGCGGTGAGCGTGGCGCCGGCTTGGCGCAGGCTTTCGGCGGTTTCCTCCAGCGCGGTCTGCGCCGCGTCTTCCACATCGGAGATTTGAGCGCGCAGCTGCTCGGCGCTGCGCTGGGCGAGACGTTCGGTCTTGGCCACGCGCTCGGCCAGCACGTTGAGGCGTTGGGTGGTTTCGGCGACCACGGCCTGCATGCGCTGGCGGGTCTGCTCCTGGCCCTCGCTGACGCGGGCGTCGACCGCTTCGCGCATGGCGCGCAGTTCGGCGATCAGGTGCTCGGCGGCGGCGTCGGCCTGCTTGGCGGCGCTGTCGGCGGCGGCGCGGACCTCGTCCAGGCCGGCATCGAGCCGCGCCATCGAATCCTGGGCGAAGGCGCTGAAATCGTCGGCGACGGCGTATTTGAGCTTGTCCTGGGCCTCGCTCAGCTCGGCGATGCGGTCGTGCGCCTCGTCGGCGGAACTAGCAATCGCGCCAAGCTGCTGCTCGATCGTTTCGCAGCGCCGGCCGAGATCGGTGCGCGTCGCCACATGGGCCTCGCCGAGCGCGCCCGCCAGCGCCTCGGCGTTGGAGATGCGCTTGCGCATCGCCTGCATGCTGGCGCTGACTTCGCTCAGCGCCAGATTGAGCGTGTCGGCGGTCTCGGCGGTAAGCGTTTCGGTTTCATCGAGCCGCTGGGCGAGGCCGGCGACCGTTTTGTCGAGCGCCTGGCCGGGGCCGTCGAATTCGCCGGCGGCCGCGCCAAGCTGGCGCCCGACAGCTTCAAGCCTATGACGGACAAAGAAATTGTCTCCGCCCTGCGTCGCGGCCTCAGCGTCGGCGGCGGGCGGCGCATCGTCGGCGGTTGCGTCCGGCGCCTGTTCGAGTAGCGCCCGTTGCAGCACGACTTCGGCGACGTAGTCGGCGAGGCTGAGGCCGCGGCGCAGGGCTTCCTGCTCCGCCTGTTGGCGGGTTTCGGGGTCGATTCCCCGCAAAACCCATGATTGCTCGCTCATCTTGGCCTCGCCGCAGCGTCGAACTTGCATGCCCGAACGTGCTTAAGGCGGCGTAAAATAGAAAAATTTGCTTTTGTCGGCGGCGCCTGCGCCGGCGGCGGCTGGTGCTGACACCGCGCGCCAAGCGCGCAGGGAACTGCGCCTCGTATGTTTTTGCCAGTTTCCTTGCGCCGCGCGGCGGCAAATCATGGCATCGTACGTGTTGCGCATATGGGCGGATCGGCGACCATCGCCGCGGGCCAACCACATGGCCGCCAGATTCGCATGTCTTTTTGTTAAGCGTCGACCGGATGGACCACCTATGTAGAGTTTAGGCCGGGGCGCGACGGAGGCACGATGTCTGAAGATATCTTTCGCAGCTATGCCCGCTCGTTTGAGCAGCGCCGCGAAGCGGAAATGTCGCTGCAGGACTTTCTGAGCCTCTGCAAAACCGATCCGATGGCGTACGCGAGCGCGCATGAGCGTCTGCTCGCCGCGATCGGCAAACCGAAAATGGTCGACACGTCGAAGGATGCGAGGCTCGGCCGCATCTTCATGAACCGGACGGTGCGGTTCTATCCGGCGTTCGCCGAATTCTACGGCATGGAAGAGACGATCGAGCGCATCGTCGCCTTCTTCCGTCACGCCGCACAGGGTTTGGAGGAGCGCAAGCAGATCATCTACCTGCTGGGCCCCGTCGGCGGCGGCAAGTCCTCGCTGGCCGAGCGTCTGAAGGCGCTGATGGAAGAACAGCCGATCTATGTGCTCAAGGCCGGCGACGAGATGAGCCCGGTGTTCGAGCATCCGTTGGGGCTGTTCGACCCTGAAGTGTGGGGCGATCGGCTCGAGGAAGAATACGGCGTCCCGCAACGCCGGCTCACCGGACTGATGAGCCCCTGGTGCATCAAGCGGCTCGACGAGTTCGGCGGCGACATCACCCGTTTCCGGGTGGCGAAACTGCTGCCTTCGCGGCTGCGCCAGATCGCGGTCGCCAAGACCGAGCCGGGCGACGACAACAACCAGGACGTCTCTTCGCTGGTCGGCAAGGTCGACATCCGCAAGCTGGAAATGCACGCGCAAAACGATCCGGACGCGTATTCCTATTCGGGCGGCCTCAACCGCGCCAACCAGGGCATTCTCGAATTCGTCGAGATGTTCAAAGCGCCGATCAAGATGCTGCACCCGCTGCTGACGGCCACCCAGGAAGGCAATTATGTCGGCACCGAGAATATCGGCGCCATTCCGTTCCAGGGCATCATCATGGCCCACTCGAACGAAGCCGAATGGCAATCGTTCAAGAACAACAAGAACAACGAGGCCTTCATCGACCGCATCTACGTGATCAAGGTGCCGTACTGCCTGCGCGTGGACGAGGAGAAGAAGATCTACGAGAAGCTGGTGCGCACGTCCGAGCTGGCCGAGGCGCCGTGCGCGCCGGGCACGCTGGAGATGCTGGCCCGGTTCTCGGTGCTCTCGCGCCTGAAGGAGCACGAGAACTCGAACCTGTTCGCGAAGATGCGCGTCTATAATGGCGAAAGCCTCAAGGAGGTCGATCCCAAGGCGCGCACGCTGCAGGAATATAAGGACGCCGCCGGCGTGGACGAAGGCATGGAAGGCATCTCGACGCGGTTTGCGTTCAAGGTGCTCGCCGCCACCTTCAACCACGACACGCAGGAAGTGGCGGCCGATCCGGTACACCTGATGTACGTGCTCGAACAGCAGGTGCGGCGGGAGCAATTCCCGCAGGAAAACGAAGGCAAACTGCTTGAGTTCATCAAGGCCGATCTGGCGCCGCGCTACGCGGAGTTCATCGGCAACGAAATCCAGAAAGCGTACCTGGAATCGTATCACGACTACGGCCAGAACCTGTTCGACCGTTACGTCGATTACGCCGATGCGTGGATCGAGGATATCGACTTCAAGGACCCGGACACGGGCCAGCTGCTCAATCGCGAACTGCTGAACCAGGAACTCTCGAAGATCGAGAAGCCCGCCGGCATCGCCAACCCGAAGGATTTCCGCAACGAAGTGGTGAAGTTCACGCTGCGCGCGCGGGCGAGCCATGGCGGCAAGAACCCGTCCTGGACCTCGTACGAGAAAATCCGCGAAGTGATCGAACGGCGCATGTTCAGCCAGGTCGAAGACCTGCTGCCGGTGATCAGCTTCGGCTCGAAGAAGGACAGCGACACCGAGAAGAAGCACGAGGAATTCGTGCTGCGCATGGTCGAGCGCGGCTACACCGAGCGGCAGGTCCGCCGGCTGGTCGAGTGGTACATGCGCGTGAAGCAAGCGGGGTAGGCGGGCGCATGCACATCATCGACCGCCGGCTCAATCCTGGCGGCAAGAGCTTCGCCAACCGCCAGCGTTTCCTGCGCCGCGCCCGCGCGCAGGTGCGCAAGGCGGTTCGCGAAGCCTCGAGCACGCGCTCGATCAAGGACGCCGGCAAGGGCGGCGAGGTCTCGATTCCGACAGGGGGCGTGCACGAGCCGGTAATGCGCCGGGCGCGCGAGGGCGGCGTGCGCGACTACGTGCTGCCGGGCAACAAGAAGTACATCGAAGGCGACGCCATCCCGCGGCCGCAGCAGGGCGGCGGCCAGGGCTCGCAAGCGAGCGACAGCGGCGAGGGCGAGGACGAGTTCCGCTTCGCGCTGTCGGACGAGGAATATCTCGATCTCTATCTCGAAGACCTCGAACTGCCGGACCTGGCCAAGCGCCAGGTCGCGGGTGCGAAATCGGTGCAGTGGCGCCAGGCGGGCTATTCCGTGTCCGGGCCGCCGTCGCGGCTCTCGGTGCCGCGCACGCTCAGGCATTCGATGTCGCGCCGGATCGCGCTGAAGCGGCCCAAGGCGGAAGAGATCGCCGCGCTGCGCGCCGAGATCGAGAAGCTCGAGCGCGAGGGCGGGCGTTTCGACGAGCTGCAGAAGCTGCGCGCGGAGCTGGAGCAGCATTTGGCGCGTGCGAAGCGGATCCCGTACATCGACCCGGTCGACGTGCGCTACCGGCGGCTGGAATCGAACCCGAAGCCGATCGCCAAGGCGGTGATGTTCTGCCTGATGGACGTCTCCGGCTCGATGAACGAGCACATGAAGGATTTGGCGAAGCGGTTCTATTCGCTGCTCTACTTGTTCTTGAACCGGCGCTACGAGCACGTCGATGTCGTCTTCATCCGCCACACGCACGAGGCGTCGGAAGTGGATGAGCAGACGTTCTTCTATTCGCGCGAGACCGGCGGCACGGTGGTTTCGACCGCGCTGTTCAAGATGGCCGAGATCGTGCGCGAGCGTTATCCGGTCGACCAATGGAACATCTACGCCGCGCAGGCGAGCGACGGCGACAACACGTCGAGCGACAACGCCGTGGTGCTGGCGCAGCTCAAGGATGTGATTTTGCCGATCTGCCAGTATTACGCTTATGTCGAAGTCGGCATGGACGACGAGGACGATCATCCGGGCGCGGGCGAGCCGAGCACCAATCTGTGGCGCGCTTATCGGCGTATCGCCGCTGATGCGCCGTTCGCGATGCGCAAGGTGCGCCACCGCAGAGACATCTATCCGGTGTTCCGGGAGCTGTTCGCCAAGCGGCCCGAGGGCGTGGCCGCGGAGAGCGCATGATGACGGCGCTGACGGAGTCTAAGCTGCTTTACAAAGGCCCGGACTGGGACTTCGACCTGATCCGGCGCGTGCACGAAGCCTGCGGCGAGATCGGCGTCGGCGAAATGGGGCTCGATCCATACCCCAACCAGATCGAGGTGATCACCGTCGAGCAGATGCTCGACGCCTACGCCTCGACCGGCATGCCGCTGTTCTACCGGCACTGGTCGTTCGGCAAGGAGTTCGCGCGCAACGAGGCGCTCTACCGCAAGGGCTATCAGGGGCTGGCGTACGAGATCGTCATCAATTCGAACCCGTGCATCGTCTACATCATGGAGGAGAACTCCGCGACGATGCAGACGCTGGTGATCGCGCACGCGGGCTACGGCCACAGCCACTTCTTCAAGAACAACTATTTGTTCAAGCAGTGGACCGACGCCGACGGCATTCTCGACTATCTCGAGTTCGCGCGCGGCTATATCGCCAAGTGCGAGGACCGCTACGGCCAGGAAGAGGTGGAGCGCGTGCTCGATGCGGCGCACGCTCTGCAGAGCCACGGCGTGCACCGCTTCCCGAGAAAGCGCATGGCCGATCTGCGTTCGGAGCAGAAGCGCGAGGAAGAGCGCCGCCGCCACGGCGAGCAGCTGTTCAACGATCTGTGGCGCACGGTGCCGGTCGGCAAGCGCAAGCGCGACAAGGACGACGATGCCCGGCGCAAGGCGCTCTTGGGCCTGCCGGAAGAGAATTTGCTCTATTTCCTCGAAAAGACGGCGCCGCGGCTCGCGCCCTGGCAGCGCGAAATTCTGCGCGTGGTGCGGCTGATCAATCAGTATTTCTACCCGCAGCGGCAGACCAAGGTGATGAACGAAGGCTGCGCCACCTACGTGCACCATCGCATCATGAACCGGCTGCACGAGAAGGGGCAGATCGATGACGGCGCGTTCCTGGAGTTCATCCACTCGCACACCAGCGTCGTGATGCAGCCGGGCTTCGACGATCGCCGCTTCGGCGGCATCAACCCGTATGCGCTGGGCTTCGCCATGTGCTGCGACATCGAGCGCGTCTGCAACGATCCCACCGACGAAGACCGCGAGTGGATGCCCGACATCGCCGGCCGCGGCGACGCCTACGGCGCGCTGCGCGACATCTGGGCCAATTACCGCGACGAAAGCTTCATCTCGCAATATCTCTCGCCGCGCGTGATCCGCGAGTTCGGCCTGTTTCGCGTCGTCGACGACGAGGAACAGGAAGAGATGAACGTCGCCGCGATCCATGACGAGCGCGGGTACCGCAAGATCCGGCGCGCGCTGTCGAAGCACTACGATATCGCCTACCGCGATCCGGACATCCAGATCGTCGACGTCGATCTCGCCGGCGACCGCAAGCTGATCCTGCAGCATCGCGTGCTGGACGGCATAACCCTGGAAGAGAGCGACGCCGAAAAGGTGCTGCAGCACGTCGCCGATCTCTGGGGCTATGACGTGAAGCTGGTCGAGCAGGACGACAACGGCACGCTGCACGCCGAGCATAGCGCCAGCCCGCGCCGGCCGTTTATGTAGCGTAGCGCCGGCGGCTAAACTCCCAACCTCTCCAGCCCCTCCGCGATCGCGGGATCGACTTGCACGTCGCGGGGCGAAAGCGGGCGGGTGAGGCGCAGCGTTTCCATGCTGCGCGCGCGGGAGAGCGCGACATAGGTTTGGCCCGGCGCAAAGGCGCCGCGGCCGAGATCGATCTCGACGCTGTCGAGCGTCATACCTTGGGCTTTGTGGATCGTCAGCGCCCAGGCGGGAGCCAAGGGGAATTGCACGTATTTGAATTCCTCTTTCACCTCCATGCGGTTTTCCTTGGCGTTCCAGGTCCAGCGCGCTTGCGGCCAGGTGGCGCGCTCGACGTCGACTTCGTCGCCGGCGTCGAGCGCGACGACGATCACCTCGTCATCGAGCGATTTCACCGTGCCGAGCGAGCCGTTCACCCAGCGTCCTTCCGGGTCGTTCTGCGTGAAGATCACGCGCGCGCCGCGCTTCAGCACCAGTTCCATCGGCGCCGGGAAGCGATCGCCTTGCGCCTTCGGCGCTTCGCCTTCGAAACCGCCGGTATAGCGCGCGGCCGCGCCTTCGAGCGCGGCGAGGCCGCGGGCGTTGTAGTTGTCCGCAACCGCATTGGTGGCGCACAAGAGCACCGGCCGCTTCGGCAGCGCGCGGTCGAGGCAGACGGTGTTGAGGATCGTCACCGCATCTTCGACGCCGCGCCGTTCGCGGATCGAGGACAGGATGGCGATGAAGTCCTGATTGGTCTGGCGGTGCACCTCGGTGAGCTGTACGGCTGCGAGCGGCGCATCGCGCAGGCAGTGCGCGGAGAAGGCGTAGGGCGTCGCATAGCCCGCATCTTCCAGCAGCTGGCCCTCGTCGCCGCGCACCACCGGCGGCAGCTGGTAGAAATCGCCCACCAGCAGCATCTGCACGCCGCCGAACGGGCGCGAACTTTTGCGGGCGATCTGCAGGTGCTGGTTCATGGCGTCGAGCACGTCGGCGCGCAGCATCGAGACTTCGTCGACGATCAGGCGGCTGATGGCGCGCGCGGTGCGGGTGAAGAACCAGCTGGGCTTTTCGGCGTTGCCGATCAGCGGCCGCGGCGGGAAGCCGAAGAACGAATGCACCGTCTGGCCGCCGATATTCATCGCGGCAAGCCCGGTGGGTGCGAGCAGCGCCTGTGGATAGGTCGGGTCGCGCTCGACCAGCGAGCGGATGAAATGGCTCTTGCCGGTGCCGGCGCGGCCGATCAGCAGCACGACCGGCGTGCGGTCGGCGAGCGCCTGATGCGCTTCCGCAACGGCTGGATCGGTCATGGGCGCGGGAATCGACATGCAGTTTCTATATAGATGCGCCGGGCGATGCGCTAAGCTTCGCGGCGCAGAAGGAGCAAGCGATGGTTCGTCCGATCTTGGCCGCGGCGGCGGCGCTGGCGTTGGGCGCATGTGCGGCGCAGACGGGGGAGGTGTCGCAAGCCGCTTTGGCGGACGATGGCCGCGCCATCGCCGAGGCGCAGTGCGCGGCCTGCCACGCCGTGGGCGAATATGGCGAAAGCCCGGTCGCTGCGGCGCCGACGTTCCGGACGCTGCTGGCGCGCTATCGCGCCGACGTGCTGGAGGAGGAGCTGATCGCCGGCATCCAGGTGTCGCACCCGATGCCGGAGTTCCAGTTCAACCCGCAGGGCGCCGACGCGCTGATCGCTTACCTGCGCAGTATCCAAGCAGCCGAGCAGTAGGCGCCTCACGATCAGCGCGCCCGCTCCTCCGCATAGAGCGTGCGCGCCTCGCGGGCGACGTAGGCGCGCAGCGCTTCCGCCTCAGCGTCCGATACCCATTGCGTGAAGTCGGGCATGCCGTTGGCGGCGCGCGCGCCGTGCACGGTGTCGCGCCAGACGCCGGCGTCCTGCAGCGAGGGCGCGCGGCGCAGATCCGGCAGCACGCCGCCCGAGATCGCGCCGGCGCCGTGGCAGACGCTGCAGAACTGCGAATAGATCGCGGCGCCGCGGGCGATGGCGCCGGCGCTGGCGGTGATGCTCGGCGGTTCAGGCGTCTCCAGGCGCACCAGCGTGCGCTCGGGCAAGCTGGCCGCGCCGCCGATGCGGAACACGTTGACGCGCGCGTTGACCGGCTCCGTCGGCGGATCGGCGATGCCGAAGCCCACCGGCAGGAAGAACAGCGTGCCGTAGCTTGCGAGTGAGGCGACGTATTGCTGGCCGTCGACGCTGTAGCTGACAGGACCGGCCATCGTGGCGGCCTGGTTGTCGAACTGCCAGAGTTGGGCGCCGGTGCGCGCGTCATAGGCGCGGAAGCGTCCGTCGAGCGTGCCCTGGAACACCAGTCCGCCGGCGGTGGCGAGCGTGCCGCCGTTCCAGGGCGAGCCCAGCTCGACGCGCCAGGCCTCGCGCTGGCGCACTGGGTCCCAGGCGAGCAGGAAGCCCTGCATCGAGTTGCGCACGGCTTGCTGCGTGGCGCGGTCGCCCGGCAGCGGCGCATGCGCCGTGCCGGTGTTCCAGCGGCCAGGGCGATACACGAAGGCGGAATCGGCGGTGTAGTCCTGCGCCATTTCCTGCACCGGAATGTAAACCAGCCCGGTCTGCGGCGACATCGACATCGGATGCCAGTTGTGCGCGCCGAACGGCGACGGCAGCACGATCGCCGTGCCCGAGATGAAGCGCGCTTCCGGATTTTCGATCGGGCGGCCGGTGGCCATGTCGACGCCGCGCGCCCAGGTTTGCGTGGCGATCGAACCGGCGGAGATGAGCCCGCAATCGTCGCGGTCGATCACGTAGAAGAAACCGTTCTTTGGCGCGTGCATCAGCACGCGGCGCTCGCGCCCTTCGATCGGCAGCGTCGCCAGCATGATCGGCTGGGTGGCGGTGTAGTCCCAGGTCTCGCCCGGCGTTTCCTGATAGTGGCACTTGTAGGCGCCGGTGTCGGGATCGACGCCGACGACGGAGGAGAGGAACAGGTTGTCGTTGTTGCGGCCTTCGATCGAGGGCGAACGGATTTCGCGATTCCACGGCGCGCCGTTGCCGACGCCGATCCAGAGCGTGTCGGTCTCGCTGTCGAACACGAGTGCATCCCAGGCGGTGCCGCCGCCGCCGCTTTGCAGCCAGGCGCCGGCGTTCGGATTCCAGGTGGCGAGCGCCTGGCCGCGCACGGCGTCCGAAGCGGCGTTGTCGGGGCCTTGCGGATTGGGGGTGGTGTAGAAACGCCAGCGCAGCGCGCCGGTCTCGGCGTCATAGGCGCTGACATAGCCGCGCACGCCGAATTCGGCGCCGCCATTGCCGATGAAGACGAGCCCGCGCGCCGCCCGCGGCGCGCCGGTGATGGTGTAGGGACGCGACTGGTCGACGGTGACGACTTCCCAGGCCTTGCTGCCGTCGCGCGCATCGATGGCGATGAGACGGCCGTCGAGCGTGCCGACATAGACGCGCCCGTTCCACACCGCGACGCCGCGATTGCCGACGTCGCAGCAGGCCGAGGCGCCGCGCTCGTGCGGCACTTCGGGATCGTAGACCCAGAGTTCCTCGCCGGTCGCGGCGTCGAGGGCGTAGACGATGCTCCAGGCCGAGGTCACGTACATGACGCCGTCGACCACGATCGGCGTGGCTTCCGCGCCGCGCGGCGCGCGCATCTCGTAGCTCCAGGCGAGCCCAAGCTGGCCGACGTTCTCGGTGTTGATCTGATCGAGCGGCGAGAATCGCTGCTCGGAATAGGTGCGTCCGTGCGTGAGCCAGTTGCCGGGTTCGCCGTCGGCGCCGAGGATGCGCGCTTCGTCGACGGACGCCGGGCCGCGTCCGCAGGCGGCGAGCGCCAAAAGCAGTGTGAACCCGGCGGCGGCCAGTCTGTTCATCGTATCCTCCCGGTGGGCGTCTGCTGCGCCCGTTCGGAGGATGCTAGGCCATGGCGCCGCGCGCGGTCGAGAGTGACGCTAGGGTCGTGCGCGCTATTTCAGACTTGATCCAGCGCCTGGCTCAGATCGGCGATCAGGTCGTCGGGGTCCTCGATGCCGATCGAGATTCGGATGAGGCCGGGCGTGATCGAGTATTTCGCCAGCTCTTCGGCCGGCATGCCCGAGTGCGTCATCGCCGCCGGATGCGAGGCGAGCGTCTCGGTGCCGCCGAGGCTGACGGCGAGCTTGATCACCTGCAGCGCGTCGAGCAGGCGGAACGCCGCCGCCTCGCCGCCCTTCACTTCGAACGAGAAGGTGGAGCCGGCGCTCTTGTTCTGCTTTTCGTGGATCGGGCGGTCCGGGTGGTCCTCCGGCAGGAAGTCGAGGAACCAGACATTGTCGATCTTGGGGTGGTCGCGCAGGAATCCGGCGACCTTGCTGGCGTTCGCGGCGCCCGCTTCCATGCGCAGCTTCAGCGTTTCGAGCGAGCGCATCAGCAGCCAGGCGGTGTGCGAGTCGGCCATGGTGCCGAGCGTCGAGCGCATGCGGCGCACCGGCGCCAGCATCGCCTTGGAGCCCGACGCGCCGCCGGCGATCAGGTCGGAATGGCCGCCGACATATTTGGTGAGCGACATGACGACGATGTCGGCGCCGTACAGCAGCGGCGTCGAGTAGACGGGCCCCAGCATCGTGTTGTCGACGATCACCGGCGGGCGCTTGTTGTCGACGGTGAGCAGTTCTGAGGCCTTGCGCGCGACCGAGATGTCGACGAGCGCGTTGGTCGGGTTCGCCGGCGTTTCGATGAAGATGGCGCCGACGCGGCCCTTCTTCCTCGCTTCTTCCGCAGCCTTCATCACCGCCTCGGGGCCGTGCTCGGCTTCGAACGCGACCTGGCTGATGCCGAACTCGGGCAGGATCGAGTGGATCAGCGTTTCGGTGCCGCCATAGATCGGCCGGCTCTGCAGGATGATGTCGCCGGGACGCAGATAGGCGAGCAGCGCGGTCGAGATCGCGGCCATGCCGGACGCGAACAGCAGCGAGGTTTCGGCTTCGTCCCAGAGCGCCAGGCGGTCTTCGACCACTTCGAGGTTGGGGTTGTTGAAGCGCGAATAGATCAGGCCCGGTTCTTCATCGGGGCCGAGCTTGCGGCGGCCCTGAATGGTGGCGAAGAAGTCCTTGCCGTCCTGCGCCGATTTGAACACGAAGGTCGAGGTTTGGAATTGCGGCGGCTTCAGCGAGCCTTCCGACAGCATCGGATCGTAGCCGTAGCCCATCATCAGGGTTTCGGGCTTCAGCGGACGATTATTGAGCGTGCGCTTGCGCCATTTTTTTTCCGCCACGCGGGTCTCCATCGCGAAACTGGTTTCGCGGGGTTCTGAGCCTGTGCGAGCGGGATTTCAATGCCCGGGCGGAGGCAGGGGTTAAATCGTCCAATCGGCGCGCTTTGGCGCCGGACGCGGCAGGACGGCGCCCAACTGCAGCTGGGCGCGCGACAGCGAAAGCGCCGGGCGCGGCGGCGACAGCAGCGCGCCGAACGGCGCGTCTTCGTCGCCCAGCGGCGCGGGCGCGGCGTTGGCGGTGACGGAATAGCTTTCCCAGGCGATGCTGCGGCGCGGCGCCGGCGCTTCGATGCCTTCGCCGCCGCCGAAGGCGAACTCGTCCGGGCCGACCATCTGCGGCACCAGGCCAGTGACGCGCAGCGTCATGTCGAGTTCGTAGCTCTCGCCCGACGCTTCAACGACCTTGAGCCGCACCTGATGCGTGGCGCCGCGCTCGCGCTCCAGCAGCGCCGCGTCGGCCAGGCTCACCACGCCCATGTCGCGGTCGACGACGAAGCGGCCGCCGGCGTCCTTCATCAGATAAAAGCCCGGCCTGACGAAGTCCGACGCACATGATTTGGCCGACAGCTCGAACACGTTGTTCGCGCGCGCGGCGCTCGCGTCGCTGCTCTGCGCGGAAGGGTCGAGCGGCTGGGTCATCCCGGCCACTCTGCCCGTTCGTGGCTAACGGCGCGTGAAAGCGGCGTTTGCGAGTTATAAAGGACCGCGGACCTGAAGGTCCGCATGCGGGTCCGAAGACCCGCGGTCCTTCACGCCTGCTCGCCCCAGCCGATCGCGGCCTTCACTTCCAGGAATTCCTCGAGGCCGAAATGGCCGCCTTCGCGGCCCAGGCCCGATTGCTTGTAGCCGCCGAACGGCGTGCCCATGCCGCCGAACGCGCCGTTGATGTGCACGTTGCCGGCGCGAAGCTTGCGCGCGACCTTGCGCGCCTTCTCTTCCGGTCCCTGCACGTAAGCTGCGAGGCCGTAAGGCGTATCGTTGGCGATTCTGATCGCTTCCTCTTCGCTCTCGTACGGGATGATGCAGAGCACCGGGCCGAAAATCTCTTCGCGCGCGATAGTCATGTCGTTGCGCACATCGGCGAACACGGTCGGGCGTACGTAATAGCCGCGGTTGAAGCCATCGGGCCGGCCCACGCCGCCGGCGGCGACGCGCGCGCCTTCGTCGATGCCCTTCTGGATAAGGCCCTGCACCTTCTGGAACTGGTTGGCGTTGGCGAGGGGGCCGATCGCGCCTTTCTCGGCCTTGTCGGGCGCCTGCACCTTGATCGCGTTCGCCGTGGCGGTGGCGATCTGCACCACTTCCTCGTACTTCGATTTCGGCGCCAGCATGCGCGAGGGGGCGTTGCAGCTTTGGCCGGTGTTGTTGGCCATGTGCAGCATGCCGCGCGCGACCGCCTTCGGCAGGTCGGCGTCTTCGAGGATGATGTTGGGGCTCTTGCCGCCCAGTTCGAGCGCGACCTTCTTGACGCCCTTGGCGCAGGCTTCCATCACGGCCGTGCCGGCGCGGGTGGAGCCCGTGAAGCTCATCATGTCGACGTCCGGGTGCGCGGAAAGCGCCGCGCCCACGCCGGGGCCGTCGCCGTTGACGAGATTGAACACGCCCGGCGGCACGCCGGCTTCATCGAGGATTTCCGCGAACAGCACCGCGTCGAGCGGCGCGAGTTCCGACGGCTTCAGCACCATGGTGCAGCCGGCCGCGAGCGCCGGGCCGACCTTGGCGCAGATCTGGTTCTGCGGCCAGTTCCACGGCGTGATCATGCCGACGACGCCGATCGGTTCGCGGACGATGCGATGCGCGCCGTTATAGGCGTACTCGAACTTGAAATCGTCGAGCTGCTTGCGCGCGTCCAACAGGTAGCCGAGGCCGGCCGGCGCCTGCGCGCTTTGCGCCAGTGGCAGCGGCGCGCCCATCTCCATCGAGATGGTCTCGGCCATTTCGCCGAGGCGGCGCTGGTAGACGGCGATGATCTTGTCGAGCAGCGCCTTGCGCTCGTCGATTGTGGATTGCGACCAGGTTTCGAACGCCTTCTTGGCGGCGGCGACCGCCTTGTTCACATCCTCCGCCGAGCCCAGCGAGATGCGGCCCACCGGCTCTTCGTTGGCCGGGTTGATCACGTCATGCGTGCGCGGCTTCACCGGCGGGACCCATTTGCCGTCGATGTAGAAATTCAGCTTCTCGCGCATGGGGGCTGCTCCGGTGGCGGTTGTGAGGTGTCAGATCGGACTAACAGATATAGGAGAGGCGCGCGAGTTCACACGGCGGCAGGTGAGGGCAGGTAAGAGCATGACCCCAGCGAAGGATCCAAAGTCCGGGGCGCCCCGGAAGAGCCGGCCGCTCCTGTGGGCGAGCGTGGCGGCGGCGCTCGCGGCGGGCGCGGCGGCGGGCTGGTTTGCGCGCGACTTCTTCGCCGTGAACGCCTGCCTCGACGCAGGCGGCGCCTGGACCGCGCCGGGCGTCTGCGTGGGCGCGCCGCCGCGATGACGCGCCAGCCGCTGCGCACCTACGGCCGCATCAAGGCGCGGACGCTGAAGCCGCGCCAGGCCGGGCTGGTCGAAACCCTGCTCCCGCACCTGGCCGCGCCGGCGGAGGGGGCGATCGACGTGGAAGCGCTGTTCTCTTCCAGCCCCTTGCCCTCCGGGGGATTGGCGCTCGAAATCGGCTTCGGCGGCGGCGAACATCTGGTGGCGCAGGCCGTCGCGCATCCGGAGCGGCGCTTCATCGGCGTCGAACCGTTTCTCAACGGCGTCGCCTCGTGCCTGCGGCACATCGAGGACGCCAACGCCCAGAACATCCGCCTGCATCAGGGCGACGCGCGGGATGTCGTCGCGCGGCTGCCGGATGCGTCGCTCGATCGCGTCTACATCCTCTTTCCCGATCCCTGGCCCAAGACGCGCCACCACAAGCGCCGCCTGATCCAGCCGGAGTTCCTGGACGAGCTCGCGCGCGTGATGAAACCCGGCGCCGAGGCGCGCTTCGCCACGGATTGGGCCAACTACGCCGCCTGGACGCTGGAGCATTTCACGCGCGACGCGCGTTTCACCTGGCTCGCAGAGCGCGCCGAAGACTGGCGCAAGCCGTGGCCGGGGCATGTGACGACGCGGTATGAAGCGAAGAAGCTGGGCGATTGCGCGCCGATTTGGCTGAGATTTTTGCGCGGGCCTTGAGGTCCGTTGTGCGTCGGGAGCGGCCATCGCAAACCTCGCCCGTGCTCCCCCACTAGGGGGAGGACGCGGCGGACACGCTCCCCGGACGCAGCCCCGGCGAAAGCCGGGGTGCGAGCCGGGGTCCAGGGGATGAAGCGCGGGTGCGTTTGCTCCTGGGTCCCGGCGCTTCGCTGCGCTCCGGCCGGGAAGCGGGGGGCTTGGCTCCGTCCCCCAAACCCGCTATATGCCACCCAACATCGCTGATGCCTCCGGTGGAGGTTCAGCGGCGGAGCCCCGGGCTCCGCCGCTTTTTGTTTACCTAGGGAGCCCGCTCTGCGCGCGACGAACCCTGTTGAAGAGCGCGTCATCGCGCTGATCGAGCCGACGGCCGCCGGCCTTGGTTACCGGATCGTGCGCGTGCGCCTGTCCGGCAATCGCCGCAAGCGCCTGCAGATCATGGCCGAGCGGATCTCGGACGGGCAGATGGGCATCGACGATTGCGGCCGGCTTTCGCGCGCGCTGTCGCCGGTGTTCGATCTCGAAGACCCGGTGCAGGGCGAATACGACCTCGAAATCAGCTCGCCGGGCATCGATCGCCCGCTGATGCGGATCGAGGATTTCGAGCGCTTCATCGGCTTCGACGCCAAGCTCGAAACCGCCGCGCCGATCAACAACCAGCGGCGCTGGAAGGGCGTGATCAAGGCGGTCGACGGCGACGACATCACGCTCGCCACCGAACATGGCGAGGCCAGGCTGAAGTTCTCCGCCCTGTCGGACGCGCGCCTCGTGCTGACCGACAAGCTGATCGAGGAAGATTTGAAACGCGCCAAGGCGGCGGAAGCCGCAGGCGACGCCTCCCCCGCGAGCGGGGGAGGCGCGAGTGAAACGAGCGGAGGGGGACAGTCCGGCTGACGCCGGCGCTGCGCCCCCTTCAGTCACGCTCCGCGTGACAGCTCCCCCGCGCGCGGGGGAGCAAAAGGAACGTAGAAGGGAAGAGACCATGAGCACCGGCATTTCCGCAAACCGGCTGGAAATCCTGCAGATCGCCGACGCGGTCGCGCGCGAGAAATCGATCGAGAAGGAGATCGTGATCCAGGCGATGGAGCACGCGCTGCAGAAGGCCGCCCGTTCACGTTACGGCGCCGAGCACGACATCCGCGCCACCATCGATCCGAAGACCGGCGAGATGGAGCTGAAGCGCGTGATGACGGTGGTGGACGAAAGCGTGCTCGATCCGGAGACGCGGCCGTTCAATCCGTCGACCGACATCATGCTCAATGTCGCGCAGAAGACCGATCCGGACGCCTTCGTCGGCAAGGAATATGTAGAACTCCTGCCGCCGATCGAGTTCGGCCGCGTCGCCGCACAGACGGCCAAGCAGGTGATCAATCACGAGGTCCGCGAAGCCGAGCGCGAGCGGCAGTATAATGAATATAAAGATCGCGTCGGCGAGATCATCAACGGCGTGGTCAAGCGCGTCGAGTTCTACAACGTGATCGTCGATCTCGGCCGCGCCGAAGGGGTGATCCGCAAATCGGAATCGATCCCGCGCGAAAACCTCCGGGTGGGGGACCGCACCCGCGCCTACATCTATGACGTCCGCCGCGAAACCAAGGGTCCGCAGATTTTCCTCTCGCGCGCCAAGCCGGAATTCATGGCGCGCCTGTTCGCGCAGGAAGTGCCGGAAGTCTACGAAGGCGTGATCGAGATCAAGGCCGCCGCCCGCGATCCGGGCTCGCGCGCGAAGATCGCCGTCGTTTCGCACGATTCCTCGATCGACCCGGTCGGCGCCTGCGTCGGCATGCGCGGCGCGCGGGTGCAGGCGGTCGTGGGCGAACTGCAGGGCGAGAAGATCGACATCATCCCCTGGTCGCCCGATCCGGCCACCTTCATCGTCAACGCGCTGCAGCCGGCGGAAGTCTCCAAGGTCGTGCTCGATCCGGAGGAGGCGCGGGTCGAGGTCGTCGTCGCGGAATCGCAGCTTTCGCTGGCCATCGGCCGCCGCGGCCAGAACGTGCGCCTGGCCTCGCAGCTCACCGGCTGGTCGATCGACATCCTGACCGAAGCCGAAGAGTCCGAGCGCCGGCAGAAGGAATTCGCCGCCCGCACCGAACTCTTCATCAAGGCGCTGGAAGTGGACGAAATGTTCGCCCAGCTGCTGGCGTCGGAAGGGTTCGAGACGGTCGAGGAAATCGCCTATGTCGACCAGATGGACCTCGCCTCGATCGAGGGCCTCAACGACGAGATCGCCGACGAACTGCAGGCGCGCGCGCGCGAGTACCTGGAAAAGCTGGCCGCCGAACTCGAAGCCAAGCGTATCGAACTCGGCGTCGAAGACCAGCTGAAGGACGTCCCCGGCCTGACGCCGCAAATGCTGGTGGCGCTGGGCGAAAAGGGCGTCAAGACGCTCGAGGATTTCGCCGGCCTCGTCGGCGACGACCTGCGCGGCTATTTCGAGACCAAGAATGGCGAGCGCGTGCGCGAGCCGGGCGTGCTCGAAGAGTTCCAGCTCACGCAGGAACAGGCCGACGCGATGGTGCTGAACGCGCGCATCGCCGCCGGCTGGATCGATGCGCCGGAAGAAGAGCCGGTCGAAGAAGCTCAAACTGAAGGAGACGCCGACGATGTCGCCAGCGTCTTCCCGGATAGAGGCTGAAGCGCCGCGCCGCGAACGCGAGCGGCGCTGCATCGTCAGCGGTGAAAGCGAAAGCGAAGCGGGCCTGATCCGCTTCGTGCTTGCGCCCGACGGTATGGTGACGCCGGACGTGGCGGCCAAACTGCCCGGCCGCGGCGCCTGGGTGCGCGCCGACCGCGCCAGTATCGAGCAGGCGGCGAAGAAGGGCCATTTCGCCCGCGCCTTCAAGCGTCAGGTCAAAGTTCCCGACGATCTCCCGGGGCTCGCCGAGCGGCTGCTTGTGCGGCGCTGTCTCGACCAGCTGGGGCTCGCGCGGCGCGCCGGCGCCATCGCCGTCGGCGCGACCCAGGTCGAGGCCGCGATCCGGGCCAAACCGCTTTTTTTGCTGGTCGAAGCCGAGGATGGCGCCGAGGAGGGTCGCGAAAAGCTGATGAGCCTCCATATAGGGCTCTGGCGCCGCTCGCCGCCCGCTGTCGGCTGCTTTACCTCCGAGGAATTGGGCGTGGCCTTGGGCCGGGAACGTGTGATACACGCTTGCCTGCTTCAAGAGCGCTTGGCGATGGGCTGGGCTGCGGAAATCGCCCGCCTTGCCGGTTTTCGCGCCATCGTCCCAGCCTCTTGGCCCGCTTCCTGGCGCTCTGTGTCGTGGAAACTGGGCGGCGCGGACTCTGGAGCCAACCGGGGCTGCGACGGGCGAACAGATATTTGACGACGACGCCTAAACGAGCTTGGGCGACGAAGTGACGACGAATTTAGGATTGGCAACTCGACTGCATGTCTGACGGCAACGAACAAAAAGAAGCCCCGAGCGGCCGCAAGCCGCTGACCCTGACGCGCACCACCTCGACCGGCACCGTGCGTCAGAGCTTCAGCCATGGCCGCACGAAGCAAGTGGCCGTCGAAGTGCGCGAGAAGCGCGCGATCAACCGGCCCGGCGCCGGCGCGGGCGCGCCGTCCGCGCCAGGCCCCGGCGTGCCGCCGCCTTTGCGCACGCGCGCCGCGCCGGCAGCCGAACCCGCGCCCAAGCCGCAGCCGCCCGGCGGCATCAGCGACGAGGAAGCGCGCCGCCGCGACGAGGCCGTGCGCCGCGCGCTGGCCGAGCGCGAAGCACGCGAGCAGCGCCTGCGCGCCGAAGAAGAAAAGCGCCGCGCGCTCGAGGACGCGCAGCGCCGCAAAGCCGCCGAGGACGAAGCGCTCGCCGCCGAAGCCGAAGCGCGCCGCCGCGCCGAAACGGAGGCCGAGGAAGCCGCCGCGGCTGCGCAAGCCGTCGAGCAGCGCCCCAGCGCTCCCGCCGCATCCCAGCGTCCGGCCGCGCCGCAGGCGCAGCCGCCGCAACGCAGCGACGCCGGCCTGCTCGACGAACTGGGCGGCCGCATCAAGTCCGCGCGCAAGCCGCTGGCGCCGGCGCCGGTCAAGCCCGCCAAGAAGGGCGAGCCGGAGCGCCGCAAAGGCAAGCTCACGCTCGACATGGTCGAACGCGAAGTGGCGGGCGATGACGATCGCGTCCGTTCGCTCGCGGCCTATCGCCGTGCCCAGCAGAAAGAGAAGGAGCGCCGCGCCAAGATGATGGGCGGCGGCGGCGAGCGCGAACAGATCAAGCGCGAAGTCGTCATTCCGGAAACCATCACGGTCCAGGAGCTGGCGAACCGGATGGCTGTGCGCGTCGCCGACATCATCAAGTTCATGATGCGCCAAGGCCAGATGATGAAGCAGGCCGATGAGCTCGATGCGGACACCGCCGAGCTGGTCGCGACCGAGTTCGGCCACAGCGTGAAGCGCGTCGCCGAATCCGACGTCGAAGAAGGCCTCGCCGGCGATATCGTCGACAGCGAAGAGAACCTGAAGCCGCGTCCCCCGGTCGTGACCGTGATGGGCCACGTCGACCACGGCAAGACCTCGCTGCTCGATGCGCTGCGCCAGACCGACGTCGCCGCCGGCGAAGCGGGCGGCATCACCCAGCATATCGGCGCCTATCAGGTGCGCCTGGCCGACGGCCAGCGCGTGACCTTCCTCGATACGCCCGGCCACGCCGCGTTCACCGCCATGCGCGCCCGCGGCGCGCAGGTGACGGACATTGTCGTGCTGGTGGTGGCCGCCGACGACGGCGTCATGCCGCAGACGGTGGAAGCCATCAATCACGCCAGGGCCTCGGGCGCGCCGATCATCGTGGCGATCAACAAGATCGACAAGCCGGACGCCAATCCGCAACGCGTGCTGACGGAGCTGCTGCAGCACGAGATCATCACCGAAGCGCACGGCGGCGACACGCTCGCGGTCGAGGTCTCGGCGACCAAGCGGACCAATCTCGACAAGCTGGTCGAGACCATCCTGCTGCAGGCGGAAGTGATGGATCTGAAGGCCAACCCGGATCGTCCGGCCGAAGCCACGGTGATCGAATCGAAGCTCGATCGCGGCCGCGGCACGGTGGCGACGGTGCTGGTGCAGAAGGGCACGCTGAAGCGCGGCGACATCGTCGTCGTCGGCGCCCAGATGGGCCGCATCCGCGCCCTCACCAACGAGCGCGGCCAGCAGCTGCAAAGCGCCGGCCCGTCCGAGCCGGTCGAGATCATGGGCCTCGAAGGCGTGCCCGATCCGGGCGACACGCTGAACGTGGTCGAGAACGAAAACCGCGCCCGCGAAGTCGCCAACTACCGCCAGCGCATCAAGCAGCGGCAGAAGGCGAGCAGCGGCCCGGGCGTTCGCACCTCGCTCGAAAACATGATGGCCAAGTTCAAGGATTCGACGGCGAAAGAGCTGCCGGTCCTGATCAAGGCCGACGTGCAGGGTTCGGCGGAAGCCATCGTCGGCTCGCTGGAAAAGCTCGCGCACGAGGAGGTGCGCGCGCGCGTCGTGCTTTCGGGCGTGGGCGGCATCAACGAGTCGGACGTGCAGCTGGCGAAGACCTCGGGCGCGCCGCTCATCGGCTTCAACGTCCGCGCCTCGAAGGAGGCGCGCGACCTGGCCGAGCGCGAAGGCGTCGAAATCCGCTATTACGCGATCATCTACGACCTGATCGACGACATCAAAGGCGTCATGTCGGGCATGCTCGCGCCGCAAACGCGCGAGACCTTCCTCGGCAACGCGCAGGTGCTGGAGGTGTTCAACATCTCCAAGGTCGGCAAGGTCGCCGGCTGCCGCGTCACCGACGGCGTGGTCCGCAAGGGCGCCAAGGTCCGCATCCTGCGCGACAACGTCGTGATCCAGGAAATGGGCGTGCTGACGACGCTGAAGCGCTTCAAGGACGAAGTGAACGAAGTCGTCGCCGGCCAGGAATGCGGCATGAGCTTCGGTCCGTTCCAGGACATCAAGCAAGGCGACGTGATCGAGTGCTTCAACGTCGAAGTAGTGCAGCGGTCGCTCTGAGGCAGGGAATGCGCGGGGTAGTCGTGGCGGCGATGGCGGCGGTGCTGGCGCTAGGCGCATGCCAGCGCGAACGCCCTAACGAGAAGCTGCCGGGCGAACGCCCGGTGACGGTCGTCGAGCCGGAAACGCGCGTCGACGCGGTGCCGCAGGAAGAGCCGGCGGTGGCGCGCTCGCAGTGGCGCGCGTCGACCGAGCAGACCCGCAGCGTGACCGGCAATCTGCGCGTCAGCCTCGAAGGCCGCCGCGGCGGGCCGGTTGTGTTCGCCTTCGCAAACGGCATCACGGTGCGGGCGCAGCCCTACAATGTCGTGCCGGCGGATCAGCGGTCCGGCTCCGGCGGGCAGAGCTTCGCCGCCGTCCTCGGCGGCGATCCGCGCGTGGAGGCCTATCTCTACCGTGTGCTCGACGAAAACCTGATCCCCGGACGCCAGACCGGTTTGTGCGGCGAGGCGACGGCCCGGCATCTGGCGGTCAGCGAATTCGTGGATTCCAGCGGCCGCTGGGTGTTCAAGATCGCGGCCTTCCGCGGCGAAGCGCAGCCGCCGTCGAGCGCCGATCCGGAGCTGTGCGCCGCCTACGCGTATACGGCGCAGTAGGAAGCGGTAAGAAGACGATGAAACGCAGGTCGCGAGGTCATGAGGGCGCGGGTCCGTCGCAACGGCAGTTGCGCGCGGCCGAACTCGTGCGCCACGCGCTGGTGGAGATCGTCGCCCGCGAGGATCTGCGCGATCCCGATCTGCAGGGCGCTTCGATCACGATCGGCGAAGTGCGCGCCTCGCCCGATCTCAAGCACATGACGGCGTTCGTCTCGGCGCTGGGTCCGAACGATCCGCAGAGAATCGCCAACGGCCTCACGCGCTCCGCCGGATTTCTGCGCGGCCGGCTGGCGAAGGCGATTGATCTGCGCTTCACGCCCGAACTGCATTTTCAGCCCGACGTTTCCTACGACGAAGCGCGCCACATCGATGAATTGCTCGCGAGCCCCGAAGTGGCGCGCGACCTGAAGCGCGAGGACGAAGCGTGAGCCTACTTCCGCCTGCGCTGCCTGGCGTGAACGACGGCGCGAATCTCGATGTGTTCGGCGTTGACGCGATAAATCACCAGGTAGGGTGTTCACGGGACAACGAGTTGACGCAGATGCCGATGGCGAGGAGATGGCGGCGCCATTTCCGGGAAATGCTCAAGCAACGCCACCGCGGTAAGGATACGCTCGCCGACGCGATCCGCTCCCGCAGGGCTCTCACGCCGCAGAAAGGCGATGGCCGAGTCGAAATCGCGTCTCGCGCCGTCACCCCAGACAACGGCCATCAACGCGGCCGGTTGCGGAAAGCGCGGACAACGTCCTCATGCGCTCGTCAGCGTCGAGCCGGGCCTCGATCGCCGCCCATTGCTCTGCGCTGAGCAAATCCTCGCCTGCCTCATCGAGCATCAAGTCGATCTGGGCGGCGATCGCTTCTTGCTCCTTTTCTGGCAATGAACGCAGGCGGGCAATAGTGCTGTCGAGATTAGCCATATTTGAATTTTACCATTTTACTCCCGCCCGAGCCAGTTCGGCTCTCGGCGCTAGGATTTAGCCATGGGCCGCCGCAGGAAGGGCGAGGATGTCTCGGGCTGGGTCGTGCTCGACAAGCCCGACGACATGACCTCGACGCACGCCGTCTCCGCCATCCGCCGCATCTTCAACGCGCAGAAGGCGGGCCATGCCGGCACGCTCGATCCGCTCGCCTCCGGCGTGCTGCCGATCGCGCTGGGAGAGGCGACCAAGACCGTGCCGTGGCTGATGGAAGCCAAGAAGACCTACGTCTTCATTATCAAATGGGGCGTCTCGACCGACACCCAGGACCGCGAAGGCAAGGAAATCGCCGCCAGCGACGTCCGCCCGACGCCTGAAGCCATCCGCGCGGCGCTGCCGGACTTCATCGGCGAGATCGAGCAGATCCCGCCCCAGTTCAGCGCCGTGAAGGTCGATGGCGAGCGCGCCTACGACATCGCCCGCTCGGGCGAGACGGTGGAATTGGAGCCGCGCAAGGTCACGGTTTACGAAGCCGAACTGCTCGGGACCGAGGGCGACGACCTCGCCACGTTCCGGGTTCGCTCCGGAAAGGGGTTCTATATCAGAGCCTTGGTCCGCGATCTCGCGGCCAGGCTGGGCGCGGAAGGCCATGTCTGGCGGCTGCGCCGGACCGCCGTCGGCCCGTTTACCGAGGCCGATTCGGTCACCCTCGACGCGCTCGAGGATTTGCGCCATAAGGGCGCCGCGTCAGAACGCCTGAAACCCGTTGAGACCGCGCTGGACGACATCCCGGCCCTGGCCATCAACGGAGAGGACGCGTTCAAGCTCAGACAGGGACGGCCGATCGTCCTCCTCCCGCATGTGGTGGAGACGCTGAAGCCCAAGTTCCGCGACCGCGTTATCGGCGGCGTGGACGCATCCCGGGCCGCCGTCGCCCTGTTCCAGGGCAAGGCGGTTGCGCTGGGCGACGTGCGGGCCGGCAAGTTTTCGCCGACCCGCGTGTTTCACCTCCCAGACTAAGAGGAGTTCCGATGTCGGTGACTGCAGAGCGCAAGGCTGCGCTCATTAAAGACAATGCGAAGAGCAAGAACGATACGGGTTCGCCCGAAGTTCAGGCTGCGATCCTCTCCGAGCGTATCACCAACCTCACCGAGCACTTCAAGACGCATAAGAAGGACAACCACTCGCGCCAGGGCCTGCTGAAGATGGTCAGCCAGCGCCGCCGGTTGCTCGACTTTCTGAAGAAGAAGGATGCAGCGCGCTATCAGGCGCTGATCGAGAAGCTGGGTCTGCGTCGCTGAGCGCAACCCTCGTCCTCTCCCCTGTGGGAGAGGACGGCGCTCGCTTTGCGGGCGCAGGTGAGGGGTGCCGGCGCTGACGCGTCAGACCTCACGCTTCCACCCCTCATTCGTCTCGACGCTTCGCGTCGAGCCGCCTTCTCCCGCAAGGGAAGAAGGCCGAGGAACGAACCTTCGGCCATCCGGGCCGGAGGCAATCCGCGCAACGGCCGCCGTTGCGCATGCACGCGGCGCTGAGGCAGGGGCCTTATCGCCTGGAGTACGACGATGTTTGATGTGAAATCCGTTTCCCTCGATTGGGCGGGGCGCAAGCTCACGCTCGAGACCGGCCGCCTCGCCCGCCAAGCCGACGGCGCCGTGTTCGCGACCTGGGGCGAGACCGCCCTCTTGGCCACTGCCGTCTATGCGAAGGAAGCGAAGCCCGGTCAGGACTTCTTCCCGCTGACCGTGAACTACCAGGAAAAATACTTCGCCTCCGGCCGCATTCCCGGCGGCTATTTCAAGCGCGAAGGCCGCCCGACCGAGCGCGAGACGCTGCTGTCGCGCCTGATCGACCGCCCGATCCGTCCGCTGTTCGTCGACGGCTTCAAGAACGAGGTCCAGGTCATCATCACGGTGCTCTCCTGGGACAACGAAAACGAGTCCGACATTCTGGCGATGGTGGCCGCCTCGGCCGCGCTGACGATTTCGGGCGTGCCGTTCCTCGGTCCGATCGGCGCCTCGCGCATCGGCTGGATCGACGGCAAGCCGATGCTGAATCCGACCATCGAGCAGATGAAGACGTCCGATCTCGATCTCGTCGTCGCCGGCACGGCCAACGCGATCATGATGGTCGAGTCGGAAGTGAAGGAACTCACCGAAGAGCAGATGCTCCAGGCGCTCAACATGGCGCACAAGGGCATGCAGCCGGTGATCGACGCGATCATCGAACTGGCGGAGAAGGCCGGCAAGGAGCCGTTCGAATTCGCGCCGGCCGACAACAGCGAACTGAAGCAGAAGATCGTCGGCCTCGTCGGGCCGCGCCTGGGCGGCGCCTACAAGATCACCAACAAGGCCGAACGCTACGCCGCCGTCGGCGCGCTGCGCGATGAAGCCAAGGCCGCGCTGGTGAAGAGCGACGCGAACCCCGACGGCGCCGACGCCAACGTGTTCAAGGAAGTGTTCAAGGACGTCGAAAGCGACGTCGTCCGCACCCGCATCGTCAAGGAAAAGGGCCGCATCGACGACCGTCCGGTCGACAAGGTGCGTCCGATCACGGCGGAAGTCGGCTTCCTGCCGCGCACGCACGGCTCGGCGCTGTTCACGCGCGGTGAAACGCAGGCCGTCGTCGTCGCCACGCTCGGCACGGCGGAGGACGAGCAATTCATCGACGCGCTTTCCGGCACGACCAAGGAACGCTTCCTGCTGCACTACAACTTCCCGCCCTACAGCGTCGGCGAGACCGGCCGCATGGGCGGCGCCGGCCGCCGCGAGATCGGCCACGGCAAGCTGGCGTGGCGGGCGATGAAGGCGGTGCTGCCGAGCGCCGAGCAGTTCCCGTACACGGTGCGGCTCGTCTCCGAGATCACCGAGTCGAACGGCTCGTCGTCGATGGCGACGGTGTGCGGTTCTTCGCTGGCGCTGATGGATGCGGGCGTGCCGATCGCAGCGCCGGTGGCGGGCGTCGCGATGGGCCTCATCCTCGAAGACTACGGCTTCGAAGTGCTGACCGACATCCTGGGCGACGAGGACCATCTCGGCGACATGGACTTCAAGGTCGCCGGCACCGAGAAGGGCATCACTTCGCTGCAGATGGACATCAAGGTCGCGGGCATCACCGAGGAGATCATGAAGGTCGCCCTCGAACGTGCGCACACGGGCCGCATGCACATCCTCGGCGAGATGAACAAGGCGCTGAACGCGCCGCGTGAAAGCGTCGGCGCCAACGCTCCGCGCATCGTCCAGATCAACATCCCGGTCGACAAGATCCGCGATGTGATCGGCACCGGCGGCAAGGTCATCCGCGAGATCGTCGAAAAGACCGGCGCGAAGATCAATGTCGAGGACGACGGCACGGTGAAGGTGGCGTCCGCCAACGCCGATTCGATCGAAGCCGCCGTGAAGTGGATCAAGTCGCTGACCTCCGAACCGGAAGTCGGCCAGATCTACGAAGGCAAGGTCGTGAAGGTGATGGAGTTCGGCGCCTTCGTGAACTTCTTCGGCGCCAAGGACGGCCTCGTTCACGTCTCGCAGCTGGCGCGCGAGCGCGTCGAGAAGCCGGGCGACGTCGTGAAGGAAGGCGACACCGTGAAGGTGAAGCTGCTGGGCTTCGACGATCGCGGCAAGGTGCGCCTGTCGATGAAGGTCGTCGACCAGGCCACCGGCGCCGATCTCAGCGCCGAGCTGGGCGATGAAGCCGAAGACAAGGGCCCGCGCCGCGACCGCGGCGACCGCGGCGACCGCGGCCCCCGCCGCGACCGTGGCGAACGCCGCGAAAAGCGCGAAGCGTCGGGCGACTAGGGCCGAGACGCCGTGACAAAGCAGAAAGCCCGCTTCGCAAGAGGCGGGCTTTCCTGTTTAGTGCGCCGATGGCCGTTGTCGTGCTCGCGAAATTCGCCTCGCTGTCGGAGGCGATGGTGGCGAAATCGCTGCTGGAGGCGGAAGGCGTCGGCGTGGTCATGCCGGAGCAGGGCTTGGTCGCGGGCCAGCTCGACGCCGGCGTCATGGGCGGCTGGCGGCTGCTGGTGATCGAGGAAGAGCTGGCGACGGCGCAGAAGATCCTGATCGACGCAAACGTCGGTTTCTAGCGGCGGAACCAACCCCTGGTTCCAGGGTTGTCGTCGCGAGGAGGAGCGTATGGCGCAGCGGCGACCCCCAGAGCGGCCGGCGCCGTTGGCGCGGCCGCATCCGGAACGCATCACACACGGGGCGGTTCGGCCCGAAGCGCCTGAAGACACGCCCGAAGCACGCGAGGGCCTGGCCGACGAAATCGGCATCGAGATCGACAACGCCCGCGAGCGGCCGCAGCCCGGCGACGACCGTTCGAGCTAAAGCATCGTGTATGGACCGCCGGCGTCCCGCCGGCATGCAGCGGTTCCGTCAGCGCCGCCTATGCAAATCTAACTGTGGTCGCCGGCGGGGACCCCGATAGCGATCCAAACGCCAAAGCTCATACGAACGATCTTGGTCCGGATGACCGCGCGGTCAAGCCGCGTCTCAATGGCGTCGAAGCCAAAGCCGATCCCAGAACACGCCGGGCATAATCGGGGATTCGGCGTAGTGCGTTCTCACGCAGTCCAAGCCCACGGCGCGCGCCGCCGCTTTGGTTTCATCCGCTGAAACCTCGAACATGCGCCGCCCTGGCGGCACGGCGCCGTGCCGCAAAGTGATCATCAGCACGCCGCCGCGCGCGACGAGCGCGGCGACAATCGGCATCATGCGCGCCCGTTCGGCCGCGTCGAAATGCATCCACACCGCCGACATCCAAACGACATCGAACACACGGCCGCGCACGCTGGCGAGATCGGGAAGGCGGTCATCGATCCAGGCGATGTTCGGTTCGGGATGCAGCTTCATCGCGCCCTCGCGCATGGCGCGCGTCGGTTCGATGGCGGTGACGTCATCGCCGCGTGCGGCGAACCACGCTGCATCGCGGCCCGTGCCCGCGCCGATATCGAGCACGCGAATGCGCGGCGGTGGAATAAGATCGAGCGGGCCGGGATGCGCCGCCTCGAAGCTCATCGCCTCGTAGCGCTTTAACAGCTCCGGCGCTTCGTGTTCGTAGCCCTGGTTGCTCGCGCTCACTCCTCGCCCGCGCTCGGCACGCCGACGATGTGGAAGCCGGCGTCGACGTGGACCACTTCGCCGGTGGTCGAGCGGCCGAGATCGGAGAGCAGCCAGAGCGCGCAGCCGGCGATGCCCTCCATCGAAGTGTCCTCCTTCATCACCGACCATTCGCGGCCGGTGCTGATGAGGCCGCGCCCGCCCTGGATGCCGGCGATGGCGAGCGTGCGCATGGCGCCGGCGCTGATCGCGTTGACGCGAATGCCGGCGGGCCCGAGATCGCGCGCCATGTAGCGCATCGACGCTTCAAGCGCGGCCTTGGCGACGCCCATCACGTTGTAGCTCGGCAGCACGCGCTCGGCGCCGAGATAGGTCAGCGTCACCATCGCGCCGCCGCGGCCCATAAGCTTCGCCGCGCGCTTGCCGGCGGCGACGAACGAGAACGCCGAGATATCCATCGAGCGCAGGAAGTTCTCGCGCGTCGTGTTCTCGATGAACGAGCCTTTCAGTTCGTTCTTGTCGGAGAAGGCGATGGAGTGAACGAGAAAGTCGAGCTTGCCCCAGCGCTTTTCGAGTTCGGCGAACACGGCGTCGAGCTGCGTATCGTTGGTGGCGTCGCATTCGAGCATGATGCTGGCGCCGATCGATTCCACCAGCGGCCGGACGCGCCTCTCCAGCGCCTCGCCCTGATAGGTGAAGGCCAGTTCCGCGCCCTGCGCGGCGAGCTGGCTGGCGATGCCCCAGGCGATCGACTTGTCGTTGGCGACGCCCATGATCAGGCCGCGCCTGCCGCGCATCAGATCGCCCTTCGGAAACACCCACTCGTCGGCCATGGCTCGAAACTCCTGTTTGTCCCGAGCCAATAGCCTCTTTGCGACGGAATCGGAACCCAGAAGCGGCGGCGGCGTTCTGCGCTCGGATGCGTCAGGATTGGTTTGGCCGGGGACGCTGACCGGATGGGCGATGCCGCGACGACCTAACCCCTCGTCTCACCGGGATCGCTTCGGGCGCCGGCTCGCGGGAGCGGGCCGGCGCTTGCTTCTCAAGCCGCTACGCGGGTGAAGGCCAGCGTCGCGTTGGTGCCGCCGAAGCCGAACGAGTTCGACAGCACGCAATCGAGCTTCTTATCCAGCGTCTCGCGCACGATCGGCAGGCCCTCGAACGCGGGATCGAGTTCCTCGATGTGGGCGCTCTTGCAGACGAAGCTGTGGTTCAGCATCAGCAGCGAATAGATCGCTTCCTGCACGCCCGCCGCGCCGAGCGAATGGCCCGAGAGCGACTTGGTGGCGGAGATGAGCGGGATCTTGTCGCCCCACACCGCGCGCACGGCTTCCATTTCCTTCACATCGCCGACCGGCGTCGAGGTGGCGTGCGGGTTGATGTAATCGACCGGGCGATCGAGATAGCGCATCGCCATCTTCATGCAGCGCGCCGCGCCTTCGCCCGACGGGGCGACCATGTCGTAGCCGTCGCTGGTCGCGCCGTAGCCGGCGATTTCACCATAGATTTTCGCACCACGCTTCCTGGCGCGCTGGTATTCCTCCAGCACCAGGACGCCGGCGCCGCCGGCAATGACGAAGCCGTCGCGGTTCTTGTCGAACGCGCGCGAGGCGCGGTCGGGCGTGTCGTTGTACTTCGAACTCATCGCGCCCATGGCGTCGAACAGCACCGAAAGCGTCCAGTCGAGCTCTTCCGAACCGCCGGCGAACATGATGTCCTGCTTGCCGCTTGAGATGTGTTCGTAAGCGTCGCCGATGCAGTGGGCGCTGGTGGCGCAGGCCGAGCTGATCGAATAATTGACGCCCTTGATTTCGAACGGCGTCGCCAGTGTGGCGCTCGCGGTCGAACTCATCGATTTCGGCACAGCGAAAGGCCCGACGCGCCGGGCGCCCTTTTCGCGCGCGGTGTCGGCCGCCGCGACGATCGCGTGCGCGGAGGGGCCGCCGGAGCCCATGATGATGCCGGTGCGCGGATTGGAGACGTCCTCGTGGGCGAGGCCGGCGTCGGCGATCGCCTCCTGCATGGCGATGTAGTTCCAGCCCGAGCCTTCGCCCATGAAGCGCATCACGCGCTTGTCGACGACCTCTTCCGGCTTCACCTGCGGTTCGCCGTGCACCTGGCAGCGCATGCCTTTTTCGGCGTATTCGGGTGCGGCGCGGATGCCGCTACGGGCCAGCTTCAGGCTCTCCAGCGTTTCCGGCACGTTCCTGCCGATCGAGGAGACGATCCCCATGCCGGTGACGACGACGCGACGCATTGGCTGGCGCTCCTACTTCAGTTGCGTTTCGAGCTGTTCCGGCGAGAACAGGCCGACCTTCAGATCCTTCGCGGCATAGATCGGCACGCCGTCGGCTTTCACAATGCCGTCGCCGACGCCCATGTGCAGCGAGCGGCGGATCACCCGCGTCATGTCGATCTCGTAGGTCACCAGCTTGGTCTTCGGCGTGATCTGGCCCCGGAACGTCACTTCGCCGACGCCCAGCGCGCGCCCCCGGCCGGGCGAGCCCGACCAGCACATGAAGAAGCCCACCAGCTGCCACATGGCGTCGAGGCCGAGGCAGCCGGGCATCACCGGGTCGCCCTTGAAGTGGCAGTCGAAGAACCAGCGCTGGGGATTGATGTCGTATTCGGCGATCACCTGGCCCTTGCCGTGGGGGCCGCCATCGACGGTGATGCTGGTGATGCGGTCGAACATCAGCATCGGCGGCAGCGGCAGCTGGGCGTTGCCGGGGCCGAACATCTTGCCTTCGCCGGAGGCGATCAACTCGTCATAGGAGAGGGAGGAAGGCCGTTCGGCCTGGCTCATGGCCATCTTGGTCTCTGCGTTGATGGGGAAAATCCCGTCCGGCTTACAGGCCGGGGCGCAGAGGGGCAAGGCGATGGCCGGCTCGGCGCGCGGGTCAGAGCCCGGCGCAGTCCCCGCCCCAGAGGGCTTCGTTTTCGACCCAGCCGACCCGGCCGCCGACCGCCACCCGGCGCCAGTCGCCGTTGCAGCCGGTCACCGAGGCCACCACGCCGGGGGAGAGGTAAGCCACCACCTGGCTGCCTTCATGGGCGGTGCGCCGCAGCGCCGTCGCCTGGCTGACGTAAATGGTGCGCCGCTGGTCGAGATTCTGGGCGTGCATCCACACTTCCGCGCCGTCGGGGTCGCGCACCCGGCGCCAGGGGCCGCTCTCGCCGGTCACCTGCAGCGGCAGGCCGGCGCGCTCGTAAATCCAGTCCACCCGGTGTTCCAGTCCCGGACCGTGGCGGCCGTTGGCGCCCGGCGTTTTCAGGCTGACGAAGCGGGGGACCGGCAGATTCGAGTCCGTGCCGACGGCCGGCGTGTCCGCCGCCGCGCCATTCAGCGAAATGAGGATGGCGGCCGCCGCCAGAGCGGCGATAGTCCCACGGCGCATGACCCAACCTTTGCCTTGACGCTTCCTCTGCCGGGAAGTCATGCCCCATCATGCGCCCGCGCCGTGAAATTGGGCTTAACGCAGCGGCGGGCGCCGTGCCGCTAAGGCGAACCTTGGAGCCCGCTGCCGCGTAGTTTATGGAAGCTGAATGCCGTCGAAGAAGCTCAAAGTCGTCGTCACCCGCCGCCTCCCCGATGCCGTGGAGACGCGCATGCGCGAGCTGTTCGACGCTGAACTCAACGTCGAGGACAAGCCGTTCTCGGCGGAGGACCTGGTCGCCGCCGTGCAGCGCGCCGACGTCCTGGTGCCGACCGTGACCGACCGGGTCGACGGGCGCATCCTCTCGCGCGCCGGCGACCAGCTCCGGCTGATCGCCCAGTTCGGCGCCGGCGTCGACAATATCGACGTCGCCACCGCCGTGCAGCGCGGCGTCACCGTCACCAACACGCCGGGCGTTTTGACCGAGGACACCGCCGACATGACGATGGCGCTGATCCTCGCCGTGCCGCGGCGCATGGTCGAAGGCGTGAAGATCATCGAGCGCGACGAGTTCCAGGGCTGGTCGCCCACCTGGATGATGGGCCGGCGCATCTGGGGCAAGCGGCTCGGCATCATCGGCATGGGCCGGATCGGCCAGGCGGTCGCGCGCCGCGCCAAGGCGTTCGGCCTGCAGATTCACTATCACAACCGCCGCAAGGTCGCGCCGCACATCGAGGCGGAACTCGAAGCGACCTATTGGGACAGCCTCGACCAGATGCTGTCGCGGATGGACATCGTCTCGATCAACTGCCCGCATACGCCGGCGACCTACCACTTGCTCTCCGCGCGCCGCCTCGCGCTGCTGAAGCCGCACGCCTACATCGTCAACACCGCGCGCGGCGAGGTCATCGACGAGGCTGCGCTCGCGCGGATGCTGGAAAAGGGCGAACTCGCCGGCGCCGGTCTCGACGTGTTCGAGCACGAGCCCGCCATCAATCCGAAGCTCAAGAAGCTCCCCAACGTCGTGCTGCTGCCGCACATGGGGTCCGGCACGATCGAGGGCCGCATCGACATGGGCGAGAAGGTCATCATCAACATCAAGACCTTCGCCGACGGCCACAAGCCGCCGGACCGCGTCATCCCGGCGATGCTCTGAGAGCTTGGCAAGCCGCCGCCGCTAGCGTCTCCGCGCGCGTCATGACCTGGCGTAGCCGGCGTTACAACCGCTTCTCCTGCCGGGTGCAACCGGATAACGCCTTCCGCGTTGCGTACTAGAACGCAGCGGGCGGACGAGAGGCGGGAGTCCACTGCACACAGGGGATTGTCTCATGATATCCAAACTGAAGCGCACCATTGCGCTTGCGGCCATGATGACGGCGATGGCCGGCGTCGCTCATGCGGAAGGTTGGTACGGCCGCGCCGATGTCGGCTACAGCGTCGACGGCGCCCTGGAGGTCGACACCGGCGACGATCTCGACTTCGAGGACGATTGGATGGCCGGCCTGGGCGCAGGCTATGGCTTTCAGAACGGGTTCCGGCTGGAGGGCGAACTCTCCTATCGGCAGAACGACTTCTCCGACTTCGATGGCGACGCCCGCGCGCTCGCGCTGATGGCCAACCTCTTTTACGACTTCAATCGCGGCGGCCGTTTCCAGCCGTATCTCGGCGTCGGCGTCGGCGGCGCGCGGGTGGAGACGGAAGGCCTGGTCGGCCCGCTGAGCTGGGACGACGACGACACGGTGTTCGCCTATCAGGGCCTCGCCGGCGTGGCGATCCCGCTCACCGAGCGCCTCGCGCTCGACATCGGCTATCGCTACTTCGCGGCGCCTGACGTCGGCTTCGAAGCGGCGTTCGATACCGGGGACGAGATCGTCACCGCGCCATTCGATGCGGACTATACGCATCAGGCGGTGACGGTCGGTCTGCGTTGGCAGTTCGGCGCGGCAGCCGCGCCGCCTCCGCCGCCGCCCCCGCCGCCTCCGGCTGCACCGCCTCCGCCGCCGGCCGCCGTTTGCCCGGCGTCGGAGTTCACAGTGTATTTCGAGTGGGATCGCTCGAATCTGAACCAGGCGGCGCTCGAGACGATCGATGCGGCCGTGAACCGTGCGCGCCAGTGCAATGTCGGCAGCGTCGTGGTTGTCGGCCACACCGACACGTCGGGTTCGACGACCTACAACCAGGGCCTGTCGGAACGGCGCGCTTCGGTCGTGCGCGACGCGCTGGTCGCGCGCGGCATCGCCACGGCGTCGATCACTACGCAAGCGCGCGGCGAGACCGATCTTGCGCGTCCGACCCGCGACGGCGTCCGCGAGCCGCTGAACCGGCGCACGGCGGTGACGATCAGCTTCCGCTGATCCCGCATCGCTGAGGCAATCCTACGGGCCCGGCTGGTGAAGCCGGGCCCGTTTTGCCGGCGCTCCGCTTTCGGCGCAGTGTCAGAAGCTGGTCAGCACCGTGAGCCGGAAGTTGCGGCCGGGCAGCGGCAGATCGTCCTTCAGGAAGGAGGAGTGCACGCGGCCGAGTTCGTCGGTGAGGTTGCGGCCGTCGAGTCGCACCGTCCATGCGCCGGACTCGCCTTGCGGCCTCCAGCTCAGGCCGGCGTTCACGAACGTGTAGCCGTCGGTCTCCGTCTCGAACGCGGCGAGGCGGTCCTGCTCGGCGGTGTCGACCGCCTCGATCCGGGCCGACCAGTATGCGTTCGCGGCTTCGAGGCCGAGCGTCAGCGACCGCGGCGGAATCCGCGGCGGGTGGCCGCCCCCGTCGAACTTGGCGTTGACCAGGTCGAGCGCCGCATCGCCGCTGACGCTGAAGCCGCCGACGTCGAACAGGCGCGCGCGAACCGCGATTTCGCCGCCGACAAAAGAGGCGTCCTGCTGCACGAAATTGAACACCGGCAGAATCTCGGCGTCGACGGGAATGCCCGGGTCGCCGGCGTCCGGCGCAAAGCCGCTCGTGTCCGTGTCTTCGTCGAGCCAGAACACGTCGCCGCGCTCCACCAGCGCGATGTAGTCGGAGAAGGCGATGGAGAAGATGTTCGCCTCGACGCTGATGCGGTCGTTGGCGTAGCGCGCGGAGATTTCGAACGAGAGCGCCGTTTCCTGACCGAGACCGGGATCGCCGAGTTCGTAATTGGCGGTCGCCAGGTGCGGGCCGTCGGAGAACAGCTCGAACGCCGTCGGCGCGCGCTCCGTGTGCGCTGCGGTCGCGCCGATGAACCAGCCCTCGGCGGGGCGCATGAACGCGCCGAGCGAACCGCTCACATTGTCGAAATCGCGGGCGCCGAACGTGGCGTTGTCGATCTCGCGCCGTTCGTAGCGGAGGCCGCCTTCGAGGCCCCAGCGGCCGAGATCGTAGCGTTCGATCGCGAACACGCCGGTATCCTGCGTGTTGGTGGCGGTGATGAAGGCTTCGTCGCCGGCGGCGTCGAAATCGACATCGGAGATTTGCAGGCCGAGCGCGCCCTGGTGGCGCTCGTCGCGATGGTGCGCTTCGAACCGGGCTTCCCAGCCTTCGCTTTGGAAGCGCGTGCCCGGCTCGCCATCGCCTTCAAACTCGGTGTGCTCGTAATCCGAGTGCTGCACGCCGTAATCGAGCCGATAAAACGGGCCGACATCGACCTTGAAGTCGCCGCGCGACTCGATCCGCGTCTGTTCGAGTTCGATCCGCCCGCCCGGCTCGCTCGGGTCTTCCGGCAGCAGGCCGTATTCGTCCTCGACCCGCTTCACCGCGATGCCGGCGAAGCCCCAGTCGCGCACCAGCGCCGCGCCGCCGCCATAGGTGCGAACGCTGGTCCACTGGTTCAACGCTTCGCCCAGCGGCGTGTCATACGGATCGGCATCGCGCGCCGAAGCGCTCAGCGTGAAGGCGACGTCGCCGGCGCCGAAGCCGACACGCGCTGAGCCCTGCGCGCCCTCGTCGACGCTGGAGTAGGCGGCGAGGCCGTCGAACGACAGGCCGTCCGCCGGCCGCGTCGGGATCGACTGGTCGATCACGTTGACGACGCCGCCGATGGCGTTGCCGCCGAACGCCAGCGCCGCGGCGCCGCGCAGCACTTCGATGCGTTCGGCGTCGAGCCCGTCGGAGGTCACCGCGTGGTCGGGCGAGGCGGTGGAGGCGTCGATGGCGCCGATGCCGTTCTGCAGCACGCGCACGCGGTCTTCGCCGAGGCCGCGGATGATCGGCCGGCTCGCGCCGGCGCCGAAGAAGGTGGTGGAGATGCCGGGCGTGGCGTCGAGCGTGTCGCCGAGGCCGCCGTTCAGCTGCGCAACGATGTCTTCGCGGCGGAGAATTTCGGCGCCTTGCAGGCTTTCGATCCGCGCGCCTTCGAGCGGGGCGGTGACGACGATTTCCTGCTCTGTGGTTTCGCTCTGCGCGAAGGCGGCGGCGGGAATGAACGCGCTGGCGGCGAGAAGCCCGCGCATGAAAAGCGAGAATTGCATTGGTGACCTCTAAGCATGACGTGGCGCGCGCCGGCGGCGCACGGTGCAAGGCGCGATGAGCGCGCGATCTGTGCTCAGAGGCGGATGGGCGGCGCGCGGCTTCGCCACGCGTGGGACGAAAAGCGCGGCGGCTGACGGATGAGACGGAGCGCCGCTTCAGGCGCGGCGTCCGGCTGCGCCTCGACCGCCGCCGCACTCGGCAGCATCGCCCGCGACGAAGACGCCAGCGTCTCGCAGAAAAGGCATGACGCCTTATGCAGCGGCGAGGCGGTTTCATCGGCATGGGCGGCGACGGTCTCGCTGCTCCGTTCGATGGCGGGAACGCTGGCCAGGCCGAAGGCGTGGACGTGGGTCTGGACCACGAACGCCTGCAGAAAGACGGCGAGCAAAGCCGTCAGCAGCGGCGCGAAGCCCTTGGCCCAGCGCCGGGTGCGGGGCGTTGACGTATGCCGCTCCAGTCTCATTCCAAGTTGATGTTATAATATAGCGCCCGCTCTGGCCAGAGCCGGCCTGCTCAGATTGCGACGAACAGCGCCGAATAGCCGCCAAGCGCCGCCGCGCCCGTCAATAATTCGGCCTGTCCGACCGCGAGCCGCAACGCGCCCTCGGCGAGCGGCCGCCGGACCGGTTCGGGGCCCAGGTTGAACAGGCACAGTATCCGCTCCTCGTCTGCCCGGCGCTCGAAGGCGAGCACCGGTTCGGGCGCGTCGAGCGGCACAAACTCGCCTGTGCGGAGAGCGGCGCTGCCCCGCCGCAGCGCGATCATTTCGCGCGTGAACGCCAGCGTCGAGTTCAGATCGCGGTTCTGCGCGTCGACGGCGAGAGCGCGATGGCGCGGATCGAGCGGCAGCCAGGCGTCGGGCGCATCGGTGAAGCCGGCCATGTTGGCGTGCTGCAACCATGGCATCGGCGTGCGTGCGCCGTCGCGGCCGATGCCCGACGGCCAGAACGCGATCGCCTCGGGATCGCGCAGGCGCTCGAACGGCACGTCGGCGTGCGGAAGCCCAAGCTCATCGCCCTGATAGAGAAACGCTGCGCCGCGCAAGCTGAGCAGCAGCGCCAGCATCAGCTTGGCGCGCTGCGGATCGTCGTCGGCAAGGCGCGTCGGAAAGCGCACTACGTCGTGGTTCGAGAGCGACCAGGATGGCAGGCCGTGCGCGCCCTCCCACTGCGCCATCGCATCCTTGATCACGGCCGGCGTCATCGCCCGCTGGCGCAGCAGGAAGAACGAGTAGGCGGTGTGCAGCCGGTCCGGGCCGTCCGTATACTCGCGCTGCACCTTCAGCGGTTCTTCGTCCTCGATCTCGCCGACCGCCATTGCGCCGTACCGATCCAGCAGCGCGCGCAGACGGGCGATGAAAGCAAGCGTCTCCGGCTGGGTGCGGTCGTAGAGGTGGCGCTGGAACTGATGCGGCCGCGGCGGCGGGCGCTTCAGCGGCAGGGGCGGATTGTCGCGCAGCTGCGCATCGTGCGTGAAGAAATTCACCACATCCAGCCGGAAGCCGTCGACGCCGCGCTCCAGCCAGAAGCGCGCGATGTCGAGCAGCGCATCCTGCACCTCGGGATGGCGCACGTTGAGGTCCGGCTGCTCGGGCAGGAAGTTGTGCAGGTAGTATTGCCGCCGCCGCGCGTCCCAGGTCCAGGCGCAGCCGCCGAACATGGCCTGCCAGTTGTTGGGCGGCGAGCCGTCCGGCTTCGCATCGGCCCACACGTACCAGTCGGCCTTGGCGTTGTCGCGGCTGGCGCGGCTCTCGGCGAACCACGGATGCCGGTCCGACGAGTGCGACCAGACCTGATCGATGATCACCTTGAGCCCAAGCCGGTGCGCCCGCGCGATCAGCGCATCGGCGTCCGCCAGCGCGCCGAACAGCGGGTCGACGCCGCGATAGTCGCTGACGTCGTAGCCATAATCCTTCATCGGCGAGGTGAAGAAAGGCGAGAGCCAGATCGCATCGCAGCCGAGCGAGGCGATGTGGTCGAGCTTGTCGATCGCGCCTCTGAGGTCGCCGACGCCGTCGCCGTCGGAATCGCGGAACGAGCGCGGATAGATCTGATAGATGACCGCGCCGCGGAGCCAGTCTGTCGCCATGCTTCATGGCATGCAGCAGCCTGTGTTCACGCGCAAGCGATGCTAGAGCGCCCAAGCTCCGGGGCCGCCGCTTGCGCTTGCCGCCGCGCTGATGCGGGTGACGGCCGGCGCCGGCGCTTGCGGCGTGCGCACGCTGTCGAAGGCGATCCAGTCGGTTTCGCAGCCGCCGCGCGTGAAGCGCAGCGCCGTATAGCCGCGATTGGTGAGATCGCACCATGCCAGGTGCGGGTTGGCGGCGCGGAACAGCGCTTCGCGTTCGCCTGCGCCCGCCGCGGTGAGGGAGCGCTCGAACCCGGGCGAGGTCACGCTGCCCGTGGCGAACTCCAGCGCCGCGAGCCGGCCGCCGCCGGGTGCGGCGAGGTTGTTGACCCAGCAATTGTGGCTGTCGCCGCCGAGCACGATGGCGTTGTTGGCGTGCTGCGTGCACGCATCGAGGAAGCGCTGGCGGGCGGCGGGATAACCGGCCCATGCGTCCGTGTTCCAGGCAAGGCCGAGCGCGCCCATTTCGACGCCTGAAGTGAACCATTGGCGCGAGCCGGAAGAGAGGCTCTCCGAGAACAGGCGCGTGGTTTCCGCCGGCGCGAACTGGTCGCCGACCACGATCTGTTGCGCCACGATCTGCCAAGTCTGGCCGCGCTGCTTCGAGGCGGCGAGCGTCTGCGCGAACCATTGCTCTTGCGCCGCGCCGAGCATGGTGCGCGCCGGGTCGCCCAGCACAGTGCGGCGGAATGCGTCCGCCGCCGCGCGCGCCTCGGCGCCGCCTTGCGCCAGCTGCGGCGCCAGCGTGGTGCGATAGTCGATCTGCTCGTCGCGCCCGATATAGCGGGCGTCGATCAGCACGATGCGGGCGAGATCGCCCCAATCGAGATGACGATAGAGCTGCAGCGCGCCGGGCCGGCGGATCGGCATCCAGTCGAAATACGCCTTGGCGGCGGCGGCGATGCGCGTCTGGTAGTCGCCCTCGTAGCGGGCATTGTGATTGGGCGAGCCGTTGCGCCAGGCGTTGTTCACCAGTTCATGATCGTCCCACACCGAGCTGATCGGCTTGGTGCGGCGCAGTTCGAGCAGATTGGCGTCGGTGTGATAGCTGGCGTAGCGCTGATAGTAATCGGAAAGCGACGCCGTTTCGTTGACCGGATCGATCACGCGCCCCGGCACCGCTTCTGCCGCGCTCGGATAGGCGCCGCGCGGCGTTTCGTAGATGTAGTCGCCGACGTGAAGCACGAGGTCGATGTCGTCGCGCGCGGCGGCGTGGCCGTAGGCGTGGAAATAGCCGAACGGCATGTTGGAGCAGGAGAACAGCGCGATCCTGAGCTGCTCCACGGCGCCCGCCGGCGCGGTGCGCGTCCGCCCGATGACAGAGGCGTCCGACGCCGAGAGAAAGCGATAGAAATAGCGCCGGCCCGGCGCGAGGCCGCGCACGTCGACCTTCACGCAATAGTCGTTGGCGAACGAAGAGCGCGCCTGGCCGCTTTGCACGATGTGCGAAAACGCTTCGTCCTCCGCGACCTCCCATCCCGCCGTCTCGCCGGTGAAGCGGGTCCAGATGACGACGCCGTCCGGCAGCGGATCGCCGGAGGCCACGCCGTGGGTGAACACGCCGGACGAGCGCCTCTGCCCCCAGGCGTTGCGGGGCGCGGCGGCGGCAAGCGTCGAGGCGGCGAGGAGCGAGCGGCGTTTGATCAGCATGGCCACTCCCTAGCGGCGCTGTGCGAAACTTGTGCGACGGTCAGCAGCGTCCGCCGGGGAGAGCGCATGTCGCCGCCGGCATTGTCGTGATCGCCGCGTGCAGCGGGCTGAGAAACGCGCGCGCCGCCGCCGCCGATTCATCCTGCCGCTCCTCCTGTGGGATATGGCCGGTGTTTGGGAAGATCACGATCTGCGAACCCGCGATCGCGGCATGGAATTGCTGGCCGTGTTCGAGCGGCACGAGGCGATCCTCGTCGCCGTGCAGAATCAGCACCGGCGTGTCGGCGAGCGGGGCCAGTCGCTCCGGCGTCGCGTAATGGCGCTCTCTGAAGCCGAGCGTCATTTGCAGCAGGATGTCGCGATGACCGGGGGCGCGCGCGAGATCGGCGTAGCGCCGGACCATCGCATCGTCGACCAGCGCGGCGTCGGCGAACGAGGCCTGCAGCCCCTGGCGGATCAGCGCCGTGTTGTCGAGATCGCGCAGGATCGGGCCGATGTTCGGATCGCGCAGCAGTTTGAAGATGGGCGGGTCCTGAGCGAGGCTCGCGCGCGTTTCCTCCCAGCCGGACGCATCGACGAGGATCAGCGCGCCGACCTGTTCCGGATACGCCAGCGCGTACTCCCAGGCGACGTTGCCGCCCATCGAATTGCCGGCGAGCGCGAAATGCTCCAGGCCAATCGCTTGCGTGAACGCATGCACCTCGTCGCGGAACGCTTCGATCGACGCGGCATAGCCGTCCGGCGCGCTGGTGAGGCCGTGCCCCGGCAGGTCGAGCGAAACGACGCGGTAGTCGTCGCCCAGCCGCTCCGCCCACGGCGCCCAGGTGTGCAGCGACGCGGAGAAGCCGTGGATCAGCAGCAGCGTCGGCGCCCCCGCCGCCTGGCCTTCGCTGCGATAATGCATGCGCACGCCGCTCGGCAGATTGACGTAGCGCGACGCCGGGCTCTCATAGACGGCGGCGAGTTCGGTATAGGGGATGTCCGGCCGCTTCAGCGTCACATAGCTGACGCCGACGAGCGCCAGCACCAGAACGACGACGACAGCCAACCCGCCCAGAAGCCATTTCATGCCACGCCCTCCGCTGCCGCTAGAGTGACGGCCGCGGGCGCAAGGTCAAGCGCGCCAGCCGACCCTGCGCGCCCAGGCTTCGAACTCGGCGCGGCGTCGCGCCTGGTCGGCGGGCGCGGTCTGGCCTTCGGCGCTGGCGCTGGCGCGCATTTCGGCGATGCTCTCGCTGATCGGCGGCAGGCCGATGTTGGCGCGGCGCTCGTCGAGGTTGGCTTCGTCGCGGACCGGCGCCGGCGAGAGCTGGCCGTGCCCGTCCCAGTCGAACTGCGTGCCGAACATCTGCGGCGCGCCCTCGAACACGGCGATGCGGTCGGCGAGATAGGCGGCGTCGAGCGCGTTGGCGTCGCCGTGCGGGATCGCATCGAGCATCAGGTCGAGCCCGCGCCGCTGCACGTCGGGGCGCGAGATCGCGTGCTGCAGGATAAGGAACGCCGCCGCGGCGCCCTCGTCGTCCAGCAGCTTGCGGCCGGGCCAGCCGAGCGCATCGAAGGCGCGCTCCAGCAGCGCCGCGTTCTCAAGATGCACGGCTTCCATCTCGGCATGGTAGCCGGCGAACAATTCACCGCTCTGCACGAGCCGCATCCGCGTTTCGATGTCGTGCCGCGCCGCGGCGACGAGTTGCGCGCGCCAGTCCTGCTCAGTCATGGCCGCACACCGGGCAATCGGGATCGCGCTTCAGTCTCACCGTGCGCGCCGTGGCGCCGAGGCCGTCGAACAGCAGCACGCGGCCGGCCAGGGTCTCGCCGGCCTCGGCGACGTGCTTGATCGCTTCCAGCGCCATCAGCGAGCCGATCACGCCAGGCAATGCGCCGACAATTCCCACCTGTGCGCAGGTTTCGGCGTCCGGCGGAATCTCTGGCACGAAGCAGCGATAGCAGGGGCCTCCTGGCATGAAGACGGAGACCTGCCCCTCCCAGCGCCCCACGGCGCCGGAGACGAGCGGAATGCGGAGCGCCTGGCAGGCGGCGTTCACTGCAAAGCGCGTGGCGAAATCGTCCGTGCCGTCGAGCACGAGATCGACGCCGTCGAGCAGCGTGCGCGCGTTGTGCTCGGTCAGCCGTTCGGCGCGCGTCTCGACCGCCACATGCGGATTGAGCGCTGCGAGCGCGGCGGCGGCGCGTTCGGTCTTGGGCGCGCCGGCGTCGTCGGTGCGGAAGATGATCTGCCGCTGCAGATTGGAGAGCGCGACCGTGTCGTGATCGATCAGCCGCAGCCGGCCTACGCCCGCCGCCGCCAGATAGAGCGCCGCCGGCGCGCCCAGTCCGCCCGCGCCGACAATCGCCGCCGCCGCCGCTTTCAGCCGCTGCTGGCCGGGCCCGCCGACTTCCTTCAGCAGGATATGGCGCGCGTAGCGCTCGCGTTCTTCAGGACTGAGCATCAGCGCACGATGTGAGGTTCCACAGCGCCTTTGGCAATTCGCGGCGTGGGATCGGCGGTCATGAGAGGGAGGCGCATAGCTTCTTATAGACGCCCGCGATCCGCCGTCGAGATCGGTCAGCCGCGTCCGGTCGAGCCAAATCCGCTGGCGCCGCGCGCCGTTTCCGGCAGCGTCTCCACTATGTCCCAGACGCCTTGCGTCACCGGCGCGATCACCATCTGCGCGATGCGTTCGCCGCGGCGGATCGTGAACGGCTCCTGGCCGAGATTGATAAGGATCACTTTCACTTCGCCGCGATAGTCGGCGTCGATCGTGCCCGGCGTATTGAGGCAGGTCAGCCCGTGCTTCAGCGCGAGCCCCGAGCGCGGGCGCACCTGCGCTTCGTAGCCGGCGGGCAGCGCGATCGTGAGGCCCGTCGGCGCCAGCACGCGCTGGCCGGGCGCAACCACCATCGGCTCATCCTCCGGCACGGCGGCGCGAAGATCCATGCCGGCCGAGAGCGCGGTCTCGTACGCCGGCAGCTGCAGCCCCTCGAAGTGCGGCAGCGGCGTGACTTGGATGGTGATGGTGCGCGGGTCCATGCGCGGGACATAGACCGGATTCGCCCGTGCCGAAACGCCCGTCAGGGTTGAGGGTGTCGCGCGCTCGGGCTTGCCGGCGCGCCTCGAAAGATATAAGTCACAACTTATACGATTGAGCGAGGTGAATTATGACCGGCGACATCACGGCCCTGATCGGCGCGGTAACGCGCGAAGTGCGCAGCACGACCTTCGCGGACAAGCCGGCGCGCGTCGTCGTCGCCACGCGCGTCTACAACACCGATATCGACGATCTTTGGGACGCCATCACCAATCCAGAGCGTCTGCCGCGCTGGTTCATGCCGATCAGCGGCGAGCTGAAACTCGGCGGACGCTACCAGCTGGAGGGCAATGCCGGCGGCGCGATCACGCGGTGCGAACCGCCGCGCGAACTGGCGGTGACGTGGGAATTCGGCGGCGGCGTGAGCTGGGTGACGGTGAGCCTGCGCGAAGAGGGTGAGGCGACGCGGCTCGAACTGCACCACATCGCCCATCCGGAGGCGCACTGGGATCAGTTCGGCCCCGGCGCGGTCGGAGTCGGCTGGGAGTTCGGGCTCATGGGGCTTGTGCGGCACCTCGAAAATCCCAACGCCAGGCCGCCGGAATCGGATGAAGCCTGGATGGCTTCGGACGAGGCCAAACGCTTCGTTCGCTTGTCGGCGGAAGCTTGGCGGGACGCAGCGATCGCCAGCGGCGACGATGCGGGCTGGGCGGCGGAGTCGGCGGAGCGGACGCGGAAGTTCTACAGCGGCGAGGCCTGATGCACGCCTTCGACGTTCTCGGCGACCCGGTGCGCCGGCGCATTCTCGAACTGCTGGCGGAAGGCGAGCTGGCGTCCGGAGAAATCGTCGACGTGATTCAACGCGAGTTCTGCATCAGCCAGCCCGCCGTTTCCCAGCATCTGCGCGTGCTGCGCGACAGCGGCTTCGCAAACGTGCGCGCCGACGGCGCGCGGCGTCTCTACACGGTGGACGCCGCGCCGCTTCAGGAGGTGGACGCGTGGGTCGGCCGTTTCCGCGGCTTTTGGGATCACAAGCTCGATGCGCTGGCGACCGAGATCGTCCGCGGCAAGCGCAAGAGGAAGAAAAGCTGAACTACTACTTTACTACTTCCGCCGCGCCATGCGGGTGGCGTTCATCAGGTCGCGGCGTGCTTCTTCCTCGAACCGGCGCATTTCGGCGGCTTCCGCCTCGGCCTTGCGGCGCTTGGCGGCTTCGATGGCTTCGCGCGCGACGCGTTCGCGCTCGGCCTTGACGGCGGCTTCGGCGGCCAGCTTGCGCTCGAGCTTTTCCAGCTCCACACGCTCGCGGCGGCGCTTCTCGGCTTCGATCCGCTTCTCTTCCTTGGCTTGAGCCTCGGCGACGCGCTTGGCCATCTCTTCCGGCGAGAGCTGGGGCGCCGGCGCCTTGTTCTTGAACTTCTCCAGCATCGCCTTCTTGGCGGCGAGAGCGGCTTCGCGGCGGTCGTTGTGGTTCTGAAAGCTCATGCAGTCGGCTTCCCTCGGAGCGCGCGTGCGCGCTCGGCGCTAGAATCGGAATGTGAGATTTGCGAACGCCCTACATAGCGCCGAATGCGCCGGGCTCAAGTGGTCAAGGCGCCGCGTTTCCGCAGGGGCGGGCTGCGTTCGGCCGAGCGCGCGGCGATGCTCAGCTGCGCCGCCGCGGTTTCGAGCTCAGCGCCGCCGCGATCTCGGCGGCGAGCTTCCGCGCCACCGCATCCTTGGCCATGCGCGGCCAGGCTTCGGCGCCGTCCGTCTTGATCAGCAGCACCTGGTTTTCGGCGCCGCCCATCACGTCGCCGGAGACGTCGTTGGCGACGATCCAGTCGCAGCCTTTCCTGGCGATCTTGGCGCGCGCGTGTTCTTCGACGTTCTCGGTCTCGGCGGCGAAGCCGATCACCAGCTTCGGCCGCTTCTTTCCGGGCTTCGACAGGGTTGCGAGAATGTCAGGGTTCTCGGCGAGGCTGATCGCGGGGAGGCCGGCCTTATCCTTCTTGAGCTTCTCGTCCGCGGCTTGAGCCGGGCGCCAATCCGCCACCGCCGCCACCATCACCGCGACATCGAGCGGCAGCGCCGCTTCGCTCGCCGCCAGCATCTCGCGCGCACTCTCCACGCCGACGCGCTTCACGCCGGGCGGCGCTGCGAGATTGGTGGGGCCGGAGACCAGCGTCACGTCCGCGCCCAGCTCCGCCAGCGCCGCCGCGATCGCATAGCCCTGCCTGCCGCTCGAACGGTTGGAGAGGAAGCGCACCGGATCGATCGCCTCGATCGTCGGCCCGGCGGTGACGAGCGCGCGCTTGCCCTTGAGCGGGCCGTCATTGAGCAGGGCGAGAGCGGCGTCGCGGATCTCCTCCGGCTCGGCCATGCGGCCCACGCCGCGCTCTCCGCGCTCGGCCATCTCGCCTTCGTTGGGGCCGACGAAACTCAAGCCGTCGGCCTGCAGCCTGGCGAAGTTTCGCTGGGTCGCCGCGTTCGCCCACATGCGCGGGTTCATCGCCGGCGCCATCAGCACCGGCTTGTCGGTGGCGAGCAGCACCGCGGAAGCGAGATCGTTGGCGAGGCCGTTCGCGGCTTTCGCCATCAGGTCCGCGGTCGCCGGCGCGACGACGATGAGATCGCATTCGCGCGCCAGCCGGATGTGGCCGACGTCGAACTCCTGGGTCTGGTCGAACAAGTCGGTGAACACGCGTTCGCCGACGAGCGCGCCCGCGGCCAATGGCGTGACGAAACGCTGCGCCGCCTCCGTCATCACCACGCGCACCGCGGCGCCGGTCTCTTTCAGCCGGCGGATGAGGTCGAGGCTCTTATAGGCGGCGATGCCGCCGCCGATGACGAGAAGGACGCGCTTGCTCATGGCGTTGCATCCGTTGGCGGCGCGGTCTCCGTTGCGGCGTCCCCGCTGACGGGCTCGGCTGGCGCGTTGACCACGTCAGGCACGGGCGTGCGGTTCGGCACGCGCTCGAACGTCGACGGCGCTTCGATGCGCGCCGGCGCCGGCGCCGGTGCGGGCGTGGGCGCGGCCGGGCGGCGGCCGTTCGCCGTGAGCACCAGCGCCAGGATCGCGCCGCCGATCATGCCGATCCAGAACTTCGGATCCTGGTACCACTGCCGTTCCTCGCGCGGCGCGTCTTCGCTGACCTTGCGCGCCGCCGCTTCGACCGCGGCCAATGTCTGCGGCAGCCGCCGCACCGCCGCCATCGCCAACGCCGCCTCGTCGACCGCGCGCTTGGCCATGGCCTCGGCGCTCAGTTCGCGCTTGACCCAGCGCTCCACGATCGGGCGCGCGGCGTTCCACATGTCGTGCTGGGGATCGAGCGCGCGGGCGACGCCCTCGACCTGCACCATGGTCTTCTGCAGCAGCACCAGTTCCGGCCGCAGACGCATGCCGAACATATGGGTCACGTCGAACAGCTGGAGAAGCAGCCGGCTCATCGAGATCGAGTCGGCGGTCTTGCCGAAGATCGGCTCGCCGATCGCGCGCAGCGCCTGCGCGAATTCGTCGACGGTGAAGCGCTCGGGCACGTAGCCCGCTTCCTGGTGCACTTCGGCGACGCGGCGATAGTCGCGACGCAGGAAGCCGTAGAGAATCTCGGCGAGGTAGCGGCGCTCCTTGTGGCCGATCCGGCCCATGATGCCGAAATCGACGATCCACAGCTTGCCGTCCTTGCCGTAGAGCATGTTGCCCTCGTGCATGTCGGCGTGGAAGAAGCCGTAGTCCAGCGCGGCGGCGAGGAAGCCGCGCGTAATCGAGATCGCCAGTTCGCTGCGGTCGGCGCCGGCCTTGTCGAGCGCGCGGAAATCGGTGAGCGGCGCGCCGTCGATCCAGTCGAGCGTCATCACCCGCTTGGCCGAGCGCGACCAGTCGATCTCCGGCACCGAGAGGTAGCCGTCCTTCGCCGCGACCTCGCGGAACTCCGCCGCCGCGCCGGCTTCCAGGCGCAGATCGAGTTCGCGTTCGAGCGCGGAGGAAACCGTGTCGATGAACCGCACCGGCTCGAGCCGGCGCGAGCGCGGCGAGAAGAACTCGATGCCCTGCGCCAGGAAGCGCAGCGCGCCGAGTTCCTTGGCGATCTTCTTTTCGATGCGCGGGCGCAGCACCTTGATCGCGACCACGCCCTGGCGCGGCACGATCGCCTGGTGCACCTGCGCGATCGAGGCTGCCGCCATCGCTTCGGAAATCCCGGCGAACAATTCTTCGGTGCCGCCCAGTTCGGCGTTGATGGTGTCGAGCGCGACGGTGCGCGAGAACGGCGGCAGCCGGTCCTTCAGCCGGCCGAGTTCCTGGGCCACGGTGACGCCGATCATGTCCGGCCGCGTGGCCAGGAACTGGCCGACCTTGACGTAGGCCGGGCCGAGCCGCTCCAGCGCCCGCGCCAGCCGCTCGCCGACGCTGCGGCCGCGGCGGCGCTTGGTGATGACGCGCAGGATGGTGTGGGTCGCCTGCAGCGACACCGGGTAGCGGTCGTAATATTCTTCCGGCAGCAGCACGTCGAAGCGCGCAAGCGTCCACGCCACGCGCATCAACCGCCAGCTATGTCCGACCCAGGAAAACACTAAACGGCCCAACCCCAATGCAGTGCGCAGACGCCGCCGGCCATGTTGCGGTAGGCCGCGCGCTTGAAGCCCGCGTCGCGGATCATGCCCAAGAATGTTTCCTGATCCGGAAACCGGCGGATGGATTCCACCAAATATCTGTAAGATTCCGCGTCGTTCGCGAGCAATTTCCCCAGCGCCGGGATCGCGTTAAAGGAATAGAAATCATAAACCGGCTCGAGCCCGCCGACGGCGAGGCGCGAAAACTCCAAAGAGAAGAACCGCCCGCCGGGCTTCAGCACCCGATGCGCCTCGCGCAGCACCGCCGGGATGTCGGTGCAGTTCCGGATGCCGAAGCTGATGATGTAGGCGTCGGCGACATGGTCATCGACCGGTAAATTCTCGGCGTCGCCCTCGTGCCAGAACAAGCCGTCCTCGCCGCGCTTGCGGCCGGCTTCCAGCATCTCCGGGTTGATGTCGATGACATGGATTTCGGGCGGCTCCAGCCCGCGGCGCCCGGCTGCGCGATCGCCCAGCTTCTTCAGCCGCCGGGCGATGTCGCCGGTGCCGCCGGCCACGTCGAGGATCAGCTCGCCCGGCTGCGGGTTGAGCTTCGCCGCCGCGGCGTCCTTCCAGAGCCGGTGCAGGCCGCCGCTCATCGCGTCGTTCATCAGGTCGTATCTGGTGGCGACCGAACTGAACACCTCGCGCACCAGCGAGGCTTTTTCGGTCTTCGGCACCTCCTTGAAGCCGAAGGAGGCGGTTTCGGTTTGCGGCTCGTCTTTCATGGCGGCGGACCATAGCGGCGCTGCGGGGACGGGGCTATATCGCAGCTTTATGGTTTTGCGTTTGATTTCCGCCGCCTATATAGGCGTTTCGCCGCATGCCTGAGCTGCCCGAAGTCGAGACCGTGCGGCGCGGGTTGGCGCCGGCGCTGGTCGGACGCCGGATCAAGCGGGCGCGGACCAAGCGGGCCGGCTTGCGTTTCCCGTTTCCACCGCGCTTCGCCGCGCGGCTGAGCGGGCGGCGCATCGACGCACTGGACCGGCGCGCCAAGTACATCCTCGCGCATCTGGACGACGGCAATGTGTGGGTCACGCATCTGGGCATGACCGGCCGCTGGTCGATCCTGGGCCAGGCGCGCCAGCCGGGCGATTTCTACTACGCCGAACCGCCCGATCCCGCGCACACCCACGTCGTGGTGGAGACGGAAGAGGGCGCGCGGCTCGAATTCAACGATCCGCGCCGCTTCGGCTACATGGACCTGATTCCCGAAGCCGAACTGGCGGCGCATCCGTTCTTCAAGGCGCTCGGCCCCGAGCCGCTCGGCAACGAGTTTCACGAGCCGTATCTGAAGCGCGCTCTGGCCGGCAAGAAAACCAGCATCAAGGCGGCGCTGCTGGATCAGCGCGTCGTGGCGGGGCTCGGCAACATCTATGTCGTCGAAGCGCTGCATCGCGCCGGCGTCGCGCCGGCGAAACCGGCCGGGCGCATCTCCGCGCCGCGGCTGGACAAGCTCTACCATGCCATCCGCGCCGTGCTGGAAGACGCGATCGAAGCCGGCGGCTCGACGCTGAACGACTACGCGCAAGTGAATGGCGCGCAGGGCGGATTCCAGCACCGTTTCCGCGTCTATGGCCGCGAAGGCGAGCCGTGCCCGGTTCCGGATTGCGGCGGCGTGATCAGGCGGGCCGTCCACGGCGGCCGCTCCACCTTCTGGTGCCCGCGCTGCCAGCGCTGATCTTGTGCTAGATTTACGAATATGAGTCGCGCTCTCTTCCTCGCCGCCGCGTTGTGCGCCGCGCCCGCGCAGGCGGAGACGCTCTACTTCACCGAAATTCCGGATTTGCCGCTGCCGTCCGGCTTCAGCGAAGTGGCCGTGACGCCCGGCTTCCAGGGGCAGGGCCGTCTCGTGTTCGCCGAAGCGGTCGGGCGAGGCGATGGCTTGGCGGTGCGCGACTTCTACTACGACACGCTGCCGCAGCTCGGCTGGGCCGAAAGCGTCGAGGAGGGCGCGGTGGTGTTTCAGCGCGGGCGCGAGCGGCTGCACATGTTCCTGATCCGGGAAGCGGGCGGCGTGGCGCGCCTGCGCGTCCAGCTCGTGGTTCAGCCTGCGTCGATGAACGCGGATTGATTTTCGCTCGGCTTGGGCGCAATAGCCCGGCCATGACCTACGAAAACATCATCGTCGAAACCGATGGCGGCGTCGGTATTGTGCGCCTCAATCGCCCGAAGGCGCTCAACGCGCTGAATGACGCGCTGATCGGCGAACTCAACAGCGCGCTCGACGCATTCGAGGCCGACGATGCAATCGGCTGCATCGTCATCACCGGCTCGGAGAAGGCCTTCGCCGCGGGCGCGGACATCAAGCAGATGGCTGCGGGCGATTTCAGCGACTACTACGCGCGCGATCCGTTCCAGAATCTCGAACGCGTGCCGCGCTGCCGCAAGCCGCTCATCGCCGCCGTGGCCGGCTATGCGCTGGGCGGCGGCTGCGAACTGGCGATGATGTGCGACTTCATCATCGCCGCCGACACCGCGAAATTCGGCCAGCCGGAGATCACCCTGGGCGTCATGCCCGCCTGGGGCGGCTCGCAGCGGCTGACCCGCGCGGTCGGCAAGGCCAAGGCGATGGATCTGTGCCTCACCGGCCGGATGATGGACGCAGCCGAAGCCGAGCGCGCCGGCCTCGTCGCCCGCATCGTGCCGGCGGACAAGCTGATGGACGAGGCGCTCGGCGCGGCCAGGAAGATCGCCGGCTTCGGCCGGCTGGCTCTGATCGCCAACAAGGAGGCGGTCAACGCCGCCTTCGAAACGCCGCTGAATGAAGGGTTAAAGCTGGAACGGCGGCTGTTCTACGGGCTGTTCGCGACCGAGGACCAGAAGGAAGGCATGGCCGCCTTCGTTGCAAAGCGGCCGCCCGAATTTAAGCACCGCTGAGGGTTTGACGTCGGGTTTGGGCCCCGCTATTACCCGCCGCTTCGACAACGAAACCACATTCCTGGAACGCACCGATGGCGAACACGAAGTCCGCAGAGAAGGCAGCCCGCGTTATTGCGCGCCGCACGGCGATCAATAAGGCGCGCCGCACCCGCATGCGGTCCTCCTGGCGCAAGGTGGAAGAAGCGATCGCCTCGGGCGACGCCAAGTCGGCGGCCGAGGCTTTGCGGACGGCGGAATCGGAAACGATGCGCGCGGTGTCCAGGGGCGTGGTCCACAAGAATCTCGGCAGCCGCAAGGTTTCGCGCCTGTCGAAGCGCATTGCGGCGCTTTCCGCCTCCAAGTAGGCGTTTGGCCGCTGCAGGTCTGGCGATGTTCCGGTCGCAGAACTGTCTCGAATCTGTAAAACTTCGGCCTCCCAGCCACCGTGGAAAAACGGTAAATATTGCTCCGTGCCCGGAGCAATCAGGCTTTTAAGGGCATTCCTAAAAATCAAATATAAACAATGGAATAGGCCGGATTTCACAGGCCTGTGGAAACTGTCGAAATAGTAAAAAAAGGACTGTTGACCTCTTCATTCGAAGAGCGCATCGTTTCTCCCGTCCGGCGAGCTTGCTCGCTGTTCGACGCCTCAGGGATGCCGATGCGGAAGCATCGGGCCGAAACTGCTTTCGGCTCGAACGGGTGAGCTATGCCTGCCGGACAGGGGCTGAAAAACCAGACGATTCACGCGGGGGTTGGCATGGATCAGGGCGATGAAGCCCGCCGGCGCACGGCGGGACTTGGGGCGGCGCGAGCATATGAGCTGGTGCGCAAGGAGCTGCTGGGCGAGTTCGGGGCGGACGTGTTCCGCTCCTATATCGAGCCGTTGCGGCTGGTAGCCGAGTTGGACGGGGTGCTTCTGTTCCGGGCCGGCTCGCGCGTGGCGCAGGAGCGCCTGCGCCAGCAGGTCCAGCACCGGCTGGAAGCGCGCATGCGCGCCTACGCGCCCAATATGGGCCCGATCCAGATTCTCCTGGAACACGAAATCCCGGAAGACGTCCGCGCGCTCGCCGACGCGCGCATCGAGCTGACGCGCCCGGCCGCGCCCGCCGCGCCGAAGCTTCCGGGGCTCAGCTTCGAGAACTTCTGCGTCGACGAGTCGAACCATCGCGCCTTCACGGTCGCGCAGATGCTCGCCAGCGGCGCCGGCGTGAACTTCCCGACCTGGCTCGTCCACTCGTCGCCCGGCTGCGGCAAGACGCACCTGCTGACCGCGATCGCGCGCATGGCGACGGAGCAGGGCCGCACGGTGCTGATGCTGACCGGCCAGGAGTTCCTCGAACAGTTCCAGAGCGCGCTGCACAAGAAGCGCGACTCCTCGGCGTTCAAGGAGATGGTCCGCGCGCCGGACATGCTGATCATCGACGACTTCCACCGCATCTGCGGCAAGAAGGCGACCGAAGAGGAAGCGTTCGACACGTTCTACGACGTCACGCGCCGCGGCGGCCAGGTCATTCTCGCCGCCAATCATGGCGCGGAAGGCCTTGAAGGTCTTGACGATACGCTGCGCGCGAAATTGAAAGGCGCCGCCGCAACCGAGATCACCGAGCCGGGCGCTTCATTACGTCGTCGTATACTTGATCAGCGTGTCGCTTTTCATGCACGTGCAGCGCTGGGATTCAGCGTTGCGCCGGAAGCGCTGGACATGATCGCAGATCGGATGCACGTCACCGGCCGCGAACTCGACGGCGCGGTGTGCCAACTGCTCATCGAGTGGAAGATTTCTGGAGGGACAACAGTGACGCTAGATGCCGCCGCCACCGCTCTGCAAAACAAGCTGTCCGATGCTGCGGAGCGCCGCATTACCGTCCAGCTGGTGCAGAAGGTGGTCGCACGTCACTACAACATGACGCCGCAGCAATTGCTGGAGCGCACGCGCCGCCACGCCATCGCGCGCCCGCGCCAGGTGGCGATGTATCTGGCCTGCAAGATGACGCACGCATCGCTGCCGGACATCGGCCAGCGCTTCGGCGGTTTCGATCACACCACGATCATGTATGCGCGCGATCGCATCGAAGCGCTTGCCGAGACCGACCCGAACCTGAAGGCCGAGCTGGAGACCGTCGCGCGCGCCATTCGCCGCGAACCCTAGGCCCGGAAGGGGCGGCCGCCGCCGGCCCAACCCGTTGCAAATGGGGCTTTAGCATTGGCCCCTTTCTGCTAGTTTCTCACCCCCTGCGGAGGCGACTCAGGCCTCCCAGGGGGTTTGTTTTCCGCCCCTGGCCGACGCTGGCTTGGGCGCGGGCCGAGGGGCAGGAAGAGGCAATGCGGCTTACCATTGAGCGCTCGGCGCTCCTGAAAGCGCTCAATCACGTTCAAAGCGTCGTCGAACGCCGGAACACGATTCCGATTCTTTCGAACGTTCTCGTCTCCGCGCAGGGCGACAGCCTGCGCCTGACCGCCACGGATCTCGACATCGAGATTTCGGAAGCGGCGCACGCGGACGTCGAGCGCGCGGGCCAGACCACCGCGCCGGCCAACTATCTCTACGATTTCGTGCGCAAGCTGCCCGACGGCTCGGCGGTGAAGCTCGACGTCTCGGGCGACGATCCGCGGCTCTTCATCTCGGCCGCCAAATCGCGCCTGCACCTGCCGATCCTGCCGGCGGGCGATTTTCCGTCCATGCCGTCCGACGGTTTCGAGACGCGCTTTGAAATCGAGCCGACCGAACTCGCGCGGCTGATCGACAAGACGCGCTTTGCGATCTCGACCGAAGAGACGCGCTACTATCTCAACGGCATCTTCTTCCACACGGTCGAGAACGACGGCGCCAAGCTGCGCGCCGTCGCCACCGATGGCCACCGTCTCGCGCTCGCCGACGCCACCGCGCCCAAGGGCGCGACCGGCATGCCTGGCGTGATCGTGCCGCGCAAGACCATCAACGAATTGAAGCGTTTGCTCGACGACGCCTCCGATTTGGTCGAGATCGCGGTGTCGCCGCAGAAGATTCGCTTCCAGCTGGGCGATGCGGTGCTGACCTCGAAGCTGATCGACGGCTCGTTCCCGGAATACGCGCGCGTCATTCCGAAGAACAACGCCAAGAAGCTCAAGATCGACAACAAGCAGTTCTCCGAAGCGGTCGATCGCGTCGCCACGGTTTCCGCCGAACGCTCGCGCTCGGTGCGTCTGGCGCTGGAGAAGGACAAGGTCACGCTGACGGTGAACAATCCTGACGCAGGCGTCGCCACCGAAGATTTGCCGGCGGAGTACAGCGACGACGGCATGGAGATCGGCTTCAACGCCAAGTACCTGCTCGACGTCGCCGCGCAGATCGAAGGCGCGGAAGCGGTGTTCGAACTCGCCGACTCAGGTTCGCCAACCTTGGTGCGCGACGAAGCGGACGACGCCGCGCTCTACGTGCTGATGCCGCTGAGGGTCTAATGGCGCGCGCACTTCACCCCCTCCCCGCGAGGGGAGGGGGCAGGGGGCGAGGTGAAGCGCTGCGTCGCCAAGTCTGCGCGGACCATGCGCAGCGCAGCGTTGGGTCCTATCTTTCCCGCGTGAGGCATCACCCCCGGCTCCTTCCCCTTAAGGGGAGGGGGAGTTGAGCCATAGCCTCTACGTCTCGCGTCTGACGCTCACCGATTTCCGCAACCATGCCGCGCTCGATCTGCAACTCGATGCGCGGCCGGTTTGCCTGTTTGGCCCCAACGGCGCCGGCAAGACCAACATTCTCGAAGCGCTGACGATGCTGGCGCCGGGCCGCGGCCTGCGCGGCGCCTCTCTGGTCGAGGTTGCACGCGCCGGCGACGAGGTTCGCGCGCAGCCGTGGGCGGTGTCGGCGCGCATTATGCAGGACGGCGATGAGACGGTGGTCGGCGCCGGCGCGGAGCGCACGCCCGAAGGCGGCGTCAAGCGCGTGGCGCGCCGCGACGGCCAGCCGGCCACCGCCGCCGAACTTGCCGAGGCCGCGCGCATGACGTGGCTCACGCCGGCGATGGATCGCCTGTGGTCCGGCCCCGCCGGCGACCGCCGTCGCTTCTTCGATCGGCTGACGCTCGCGCGCGCGTCCGAACATGGCGGCGCCGCGGCCGCGTACGAGCGCGCCATGCGCGAGCGCCAGCGCCTGCTCAGCGACCGCGTGTTCGACGACGCCTGGCTCGGCGGCCTCGAGCGCGAGATGAGCGCGCACGGCGCGGCGATCGCCGCGGCGCGGGTCGAAACGCTGCATCGGCTTCAGGACGCCATCGACGCGCGGCCCGACGGCGCATTTCCGAAAGCCGTTCTTGCGCTCGACGGCCTGCTGGAGGCGCGCTTCGAGAACGGCGCCAAGAGCGCCGATGTCGAGGAAGACTTCGCCGAACTGCTGCGCGACGTGCGCGGCCGCGACGCCGGCGCCGGCCGTGCGCTGGATGGCCCGCACCGCAGCGACCTCAAGGCGCGCCACGCCGCCAAGGGCATGGACGCCGATCAGTGCTCGACCGGCGAGCAGAAGGCGCTTCTGCTCGGCCTCACCCTGGCGCAGGCGCGCGCGCTGGCCGACGACGCCGGCGCCGGTCCCTCGCTCATCCTGATCGACGAAGCCGCCGCGCACTTGGATTCAGTGCGCCGCGCCGCCTTGTTCGACGAACTGCTCGTCAATCCGGGCCAGGCCTGGCTCACGGGCACCGATCAGGGCTTGTTCGAGGCGTTCGGCGACCGCGCGCAGTTGTTCGAAGTGCGCGACGGGCAGGTGAGGGCGGCGTGACGCTTGTGCTGCGCCCCCGCGGCGGCGGCGGGATCGAGGTTCCGCCGGTGCGCGTAGGAAAGCCCCTTCAGAGCGCGTAAGTGCACCCTGCGGCAACGTGACAAGAGCGGAGAAATTTGCTGCTGTCGCGGGCAGAGAGAGGCGCGCCATGGCCAACCCTGACTACGTCCGCAAAGAAAATCCCGACTACGTCTTCGACTACGATCCGAACGAGGACGCCTGGAAGACGGATCTCTCCACGCTCGACATCAGCCGCAGCGAGCGCTTCCGCGACGACACGATCTGGCCGTTCTTCGAGCGCCTGCGTAAGGAAGATCCGGTGCACTATTGTCCGGACAGCGTGAACGGCCCGTACTGGTCGGTCACCAGGTTCAACGACATCATGGCGGTGGACACCAATCACCAGGTCTTCTCGTCCGAGCCGTCGATCGTGCTGTTCGATCCGGAAGAAGACTTTCCGCTGCCGATGTTCATCGCCATGGACCCGCCCAAGCACGACGTGCAGCGCAAGACCGTCTCGCCGATCGTGGCGCCGAATCATCTCGCGCACCTTGAGCCGGTCATCCGCGAACGCGCCGGCAAGCTCCTGGACGAAGCGCCGCGGGGCGAGGTGTTCAACTGGGTCGACAAAATCTCGATCGAGCTCACCACGCAGATGCTGGCGACGCTGTTCGATTTCCCCTGGGAGGACCGCCGCAAGCTGACGCGCTGGTCCGACGTCGCCACGGCGGCGCCGGGCTCCGGCATCGTCGAGAGCGACGAGCAGCGCCGCGCCGAGCTGATGGAATGCCTGGCCTATTTCATGAATCTCTGGCAGGAGCGCGCCAACGCGCCGCCGAGGAACGATTTGATCTCGATGCTCGCCCACGGCGAAAGCACCAAGAACATGTCGAGCCAGGAATTCCTCGGCAATCTGATGCTGCTGATCGTCGGCGGCAACGACACCACGCGCAACTCGATCTCGGGCAGCGTCTATGCGCTCAACAAGTATCCGGAGCAGTACGCCAAGCTGAAGGCGAACCCGGCGCTGATCCCGTCGCTGGTGTCGGAAACGATCCGCTGGCAGACGCCGCTCGCCTATATGCGCCGCACGGCGGTGCAGGACGTCGAGCTTGGCGGCAAGCAGATCAGGAAGCACGACAAGGTGGCGATGTGGTATATTTCGGGCAACCGGGACGACGACGTCATCGCCAATCCGAACGACTTCAACATCGAGCGCCAGAACGTGCGTCACCACCTCTCGTTCGGTTTCGGCATTCACCGCTGCGTCGGCAACCGGCTCGGCGAAATGCAGCTGCGGATCGTCTGGGAAGAGATCCTGAAGCGCTTCGACAGGATCGAGGTCGTGGACGAGCCGAGGCGCGTCTTCTCCTCGTTCGTGCACGGCTACGAGGACCTCCCGGTCCGGATCGCGGCCTAGCTCGCGGGCGCTGCGCCCGGCCCTCCGCTGCGGCGCTGAAACCGCATGGAATCGGAGACTTTTCGGCCTGCGTTCCCTATATTAGGGGATGTTTTCCAATCCGATTCGACACGCATGACCGCTCCCCAAACCACACCGGCGAGCGCGCCTGATTATGGCGCAGAATCCATCAAAGTTCTCAAGGGCTTAGATGCGGTGAGGAAGCGGCCGGGGATGTATATCGGGGACACCGACGACGGGTCGGGGCTCCATCACATGATCTACGAGGTAGTCGACAACGCCATCGACGAGGCGCTGGCGGGGCATGCGACGCGGGTCGAGGTGATCCTGCATCCGGACGGCAGCGCCGAGATCACCGACAACGGGCGCGGGATACCGACCGACATCCACCCGGAAGAGGGCGTCTCCGCCGCCGAAGTGATCATGACCCAGCTGCACGCCGGCGGGAAGTTCGACCAGAACTCCTACAAGGTCTCGGGCGGCCTCCACGGCGTCGGCGTCAGCGTCGTCAACGCGCTCTCCGAATGGCTCGACCTGCGCATCTGGCGCGGCGGCAAGGAGCACTACATGCGCTTCCGCATGGGCGACGCCGAAGCGCCGCTCGCGGCGGTCGGCGATGCGCCCCTGGAGGACGGCAAGCCCAAGCGCGGCACCGCCGTGCGCTTCCTGGCCAGCCCCAAGACCTTCACAATGACGGACTACGATCGCAAGACGATCGAACACCGCCTGCGCGAACTGGCCTTCCTCAATTCCGGCGTCCGCATCGTCTTCCGCGACCTGCGCGGCCCCGAGCCGTTCGAGGAGACGCTGTTCTACGAGGGCGGCGTCAAAGCCTACGTCAACCACCTCGACCGCTCGCGCACCGCGCTGATCCCGGAAGCCATCTACGTGATCGGCGAACGCGACGGCATTTCCGTCGAAGCCTCGATGCAGTGGAACGACGGCTACCACGAGAACACGCTCTGCTTCACCAACAACATCCCGCAGAAGGACGGCGGCACCCACCTCGCCGGCTTCCGCGGCGCGCTGACGCGCGTGGTGAACAATTACATGCAAAGCTCGGGCCTGGCGAAGAAGGAGAAGGTCGAGATCACCGGCGACGATGCGCGCGAAGGCCTCACCTGCGTGCTCAGCGTCAAAGTGCCGGACCCCAAATTCTCTTCGCAGACCAAGGAGAAACTAGTCTCCTCCGAAGTGCGCCCGGCGGTCGAAAGCCTCATCTTCGACGCGCTGACGCAATGGTTCGAGGAGAACCCCGCGCACGCCAAGACGGTGATGGGCAAGATCGTCCAGGCCGCCGCCGCGCGCGAAGCGGCGCGCAAGGCGCGCGAGATGCGCCGCAAGTCGACGCTCGACGTCGCCTCGCTGCCCGGCAAGCTCGCCGACTGCCAGGAGAAAGACCCGGCCAAGTCCGAACTGTTCATCGTCGAGGGCGATTCCGCCGGCGGCTCCGCCAAGCAGGGCCGCAACCGCGACTACCAGGCGGTGCTGCCGCTGCGCGGCAAGATCCTCAACGTCGAACGCGCCCGCTTCGACAAGATGCTGACCTCGGAGCAGGTCGGCACGCTGATCACCGCGCTGGGCGCCGGCATCGGCCGCAGCGAAGGCGACATCGACCTCAACAAGCTGCGCTACCACAAGATCATCATCATGACGGACGCCGACGTCGACGGCGCCCACATCCGCACGCTGCTGCTCACCTTCTTCTACCGGCAGATGCCGGAGATCGTCGACGGCGGCTATCTCTACATCGCCCAGCCGCCGCTCTACAAAGCCAGCAGGGGCAAGAGCGGCCGCTACCTCAAGGACGAGAGCGAGTTCGAGAGCTTCCTGATCGAGGAAGGCACGGCGGGCGCCGTGCTGGAGACCTCCACCGGCCTGCAGATCGCCGGCGACGACCTGAAGCGGCTCGCGCGCGAAGCGGTGGCGGTCGAGACTCTGGTGCGCCGTCTCCACGGCAAGGCGCCCGATCCGGTGATCGGCCACGCCGTGCTCGCCGGCGCGTTCGCGCCGGGCGCGGGCGACGCGGAAGCCGAGGACGCCGCGCGCCGGCTCAACGTCATCGCCGAAGAGGGCGAAGCGAACTGGACCGGCCGCTTCGATCCCGACGGCGCGCTGGTGCTCGAGCGCACGGTGCGCGGCGTCGCCGAACGCCACGTGCTCGACAGGCTGTTCCTGCAATCGGCCGACGCGCGCCGCCTGGCCGACCGCGCGCCCGCGCTGCGCGAGACTTATGGCGGTCCCGCCACGCTGCGCCGCGGCGGCGAAAGCACGCCGGTGCACGGCCCGCTCTCGCTGTTGAAGGCGATCGAGGACGCCGGCCGCAAGGGCGTCTCGATCCAGCGCTACAAGGGCCTCGGCGAAATGAACGCCGAACAGCTCTGGGAAACCACGCTCGACCCGGAAATCCGCAACCTGCTGCAGGTGAAAGTCGAACACGCCGACGAGGCCGACGAGATGTTCTCGAAGCTGATGGGCGACGTCGTCGAACCGCGCCGCGAATTCATCCAGGAATTCGCGCTGGAAGCGGACGTGGACGCGTAGCCTCACCCTCTCCCTCCCGAGGAGGGAGAGGGCAGGGTGAGGGAGGAGGCGCGGCATTTATCGGTCTTGGCGCCCAGTCTTTCCGTCTGTGCTTTGTCTTGCGCCGTCGGCGCTCCACCCTCACCCAACCCTCTCCCTCCCATAGGAGGGAGAGGGCTTGGCCCTGGAAGCGGACGTGGATGCGTAGCCTCACCCTCTCCCTCCCACAGGAGGGAGAGGGCTTACGTCGGGAGCAGATGGGCTCTTGTTGTTTTTCTTGAAGCGGGTTGTGATGAGACATGGTCGACAAAGGCATGCTGATCACGCGCGCCCGCGCGATGCGCAAGCAGCCGAGCCGCGCCGAGCGTGCAATGTGGGAGATCGTTCGCCACCGCCGTCTCGGCGCGAAATTCCGCCGTCAGTTTCCGATCGATCGTTACATCGCGGATTTCGCTTGTATCGAAGCGAAGCTGGTCGTCGAGATCGACGGCCTTTCGCATAATGTTGCGGATCAGGCGGCGTACGATGCCGAACGCGACGCCGCGCTTTCTGTGTTGGGCTGGCGGGTGTTGCGAATCCCAGATGCGCTCGCCTTATCCGCGCCAGACGAAGCCGCAGCGCTTATCCGCAAAGCGCTAACATGAACCCTCTCCCTCCCGAGGAGGGAGAGGGCAGGGTGAGGGGGGAGGCGCGGGCGTTTTATCGGTCTTGGCGCCCAGTCTCTCCGTCCGCGCTTTGTCTTGCGCCGTTAGCGCTCCACCCTCACCCAACCCTCTCCCTCCTACAGGAGGGAGAGGGCTTGGCGCTGGAAGCGGACGTGGACGCGTAGCCGAGCGCAGAACCCTCTCCCTCCCACAGGAGGGAGAGGGCTCTCTTATGGGCCGGCGGTCCATAAGGGGGATAGATTCGCGCAAATCCGACCGATTGCGCGCGGGCGTAAAATGTCCGCGTGACAAAAGAACCGAAACCCACCCGAACCGTCGCCAAGCGCATGCACCACAGCCCCGAAGTCTGGGCACAGGTGCGGCGCGATTATCTTGCGGGATACACGGCGTCCGCTTGTTCTCAGTATTACGGCGTCACCGTGGACGCCCTGCGCAAGCGCGCGTCGAAGCAGAGGTGGTGCAAGGCGCATCATCTCGCCGCGCGGGAAATCCCGCCGCCGCTGCATCCGTTTCCGAGCGAGTCGGAGGCTGTGAAAATCGGGGACAGTGCGTTCGCAAGCCGGTGGATTGAAATCGCGCACGCCAGCCAGCTGCCGCCGCAGGGCGCGTGGGCGACGTGGCTGTTCCAGGGCGGGCGGGGCGCCGGAAAGACGCGCGCCGGTGCGGAATGGCTGGCGGCGCGCGCGGAAGCGAAGCCGGGGCTCTATGCGCTGGTGGGGCCGACCCAGCATGACGTGCGCGAAGTGATGGTCGATGGGCCGTCGGGGCTGCGCAATCTGCCGGGCCGGACGCGGCCCCAATACGAGCGCTCGCGGCGGCGCGTGCTGTGGCCGAGCGGGTCGATTGCGCATGCGTTCTCGGCCGAGGAGCCGGAGCGCCTGCGCGGGCCGCAATTCGAGGCGGCCTGGGCGGACGAGTTCTGCATCTGGCCGCGGCCGAGCGAGACGCTGGCGATCCTGCGCATGGGGCTCCGGCTCGGCGATGCGCCGCAGCTGGTGGTGACGACGACGCCGAAGCCGATTCCCGCACTGCGCACGCTGCGCGCCGAGCCGAGCTGCGCGATGACGCAGGCCGCGACGGCGGTGAACGCCGCGAATCTCGCGCCGTCGTTTCTTGACGGCCTGAAGGCTTTGTACGGCGGCACGCGGCTCGCGGCGCAGGAGCTTGACGGCCTGCTGGTCGATGGCGACGGCGCGTTATGGCGCGCGCAGGATCTGGAGCGGGCGCGCGGCGCGCGCCCGGAACGCCTGGAGCGCGTGGTCGTGGGCGTCGATCCGCCGGCGGGACATGCGCACGCCGCGTGCGGGATCGTCGTCGCCGGGCGGTGCGGGACGCGAGCCTATGTGCTGGCCGATCGTTCGGCGCTGGGCTTGTCGCCGCTCGGCTGGGCGAGCCGCGTGTGCGCGGCGGCGCGGGAGTTCGAGGCGGTGGAGATCGTCGCCGAAGCCAACCAGGGCGGCGACATGGTGCGCGCGACCTTGGCGCAGGCGGGGAGCCCGTGCGCCGTGCGTCTGGTGCACGCCTCGCGCGGCAAACGGGCGCGGGCGGAGCCGGTCGCGGCGCTCTACGAGCAGGGACGGGTGACGCATTGCGGCGCGTTTCCGGCGCTCGAGGAAGAGCTGATGGCGCTGGGCGTGGCGGAGAGCGAAGGCTTGCTCGATCGCGCCGACGCGCTGGTGTGGGCGCTGAGCGCGCTGATGGCGGGCGGCGGGGGGCCGCGCATCCGCGGTTTCGATCTCGGTCCGCCGCGGCGCGGGCTTATGCGCTGAAGAGGCTGCGCCAGAGCATGTAGGCGGCCACGGCGAACACGACGCCGGCGAAGACGCGCTGCAGCGCGCCGCGCCGTCGGGCGAGGCGGCTGGCGAAGCTTGCGCCGACGGCGCCGCCGATGACGCCGCCGCCGATGAACAGAAGCGCGATGCGCCAGTCGATCAGGGCGTCGAGCGCATAGCTCGCGGCGGTCGCCGCGCCGAACGCGCCGACGCTGAACAGCGAGGAGCCGACGGCCTGGATCATGGTCATGCCGGTGGCGCCGATCAGGCCCGGCACGATCAGGAAGCCGCCGCCGATGCCGAAAAAGCCGGACAGCGCGCCGACGCCGAGGCCGTACGTCAGCAGCTTCGGCAGGTTCCGGGCGTCGAGCACGACGTCGCCGTCGCCCTCGTGCCGGCGCGGTCGCAGCATGGCGGCGCCGACGACGATCATCAGCACGGCGAACAGCGGCAGCAGGATCTGCGGATCGGTGGCCTTGCCGGCCGCGGCGCCGATGCTGGCGCCGACCACGCCGGCCATCCCGAACACCACGGCGCAGCGCCACTTCACGTTGCCGCGCCGCAGGTGGTTGATGAAGTTGGCGAAGGCGTTGACCGAGACGGCGAGCGCGCTGGTGCCGATGGCGATGTGCGGATTGGCCACGCCGACGACGTAAAGCAGCGCCGGCGTCGCCAGGATCGAGCCGCCGCCGCCGATCAGCGCCAGCACCAGGCCGACAACGCCGCCGCTGAGGACCGCGAGGATGTCGGCCTGGGTCATGGGCTCAGTTCTGCGCCGATTCCGTCAGCGCCGCACCGCGTAGCCGGCGGACTTCCAGGCCTCGATGCCGCCGGCGAGAACGTACGCCGCGGCGAAGCCGCAGGCGGCGAGCCGCGCGGCGTTGGTGCTGGTGCGCATGCCGGACTTGCAGTGAAACACGACGATCTTGGCGCGGTCGCCCGGAAGCGCGGCGGGATCGAAGCACGAGAGCGGCGCGAGCTGCGCCTCGGGGATATGCTCGTGCGCGTGCTCGTCGCGCTCGCGGATGTCGATGAGGACGGCCTCGCCCGCGTCGAGGCGGCGCTTCAGCTGTTCGGCGGTGATGGTGTTGAGCCCGGTCACGCTGGAGCTATCTCCCTTGTGTCTGCGTGGAGCGCATATATATTAGCAGTAACGAATATACAAGACCGGAGCGCAAGATGTCCCAGGCCCCCCAGGTCCGCGCCTTCTTCCACGAGCCGACCTACACTGTGAGCTATCTGGTGTGGGACCCGGCGGCCAGGCGCGCCGCCGTCATCGACAGCGCGCTCGATTTCGACCCTAAGTCGGGCCGCACCGCCACGCACGCGGCGCAGCAGATCCTCGACGCGGCGAAGGCGGAGGGCGTCGCGGTGGACTGGCTGCTGGAGACGCACGCGCACGCCGACCACCTCTCCGCCGCGCCGTTCCTCAAGCAGGCGACTAACGCGCCGATTGCGATCGGCGAGCACATCAAGGCGGTGCAGAAGGCGTTCAAGAACGTGTTCAATCTGGGCTACGTCACCGCCGACGGCCGCCCGTTCGACAAGCTGGTCGCCGACGGCGAGACGCTGAAGCTGGGCGAACTCGAGATCGAAGTGCTGCACACGCCCGGCCATACGCCGGCCTGCGTCAGCTATCGCATCGGCGACGCGGTGTTCGTCGGCGACACCATGTTCATGCCGGATTACGGCACCGCGCGCACCGACTTCCCCGGCGGCGACGCGCGCACGCTCTATCGCTCGATCCAGAAGCTCCTGGCGCTGCCGGACGAAACCCGCGTCTTTCTGTGCCACGATTACAAGGCGCCCGGCCGCGACGCCTATGCCTGGGAAACGACGATCGGCGAAGAGCGGGCCAGGAACGTCCACCTCGCCGGCAAGAGCGAGGACGAGTTCGTCGCCCTGCGCGAGGCGCGCGACAGGACGCTGGAGATGCCGGCGCTGATCCTGCCGTCGATCCAGGTGAACATCCAGGCGGGCGAGCTGCCGCCGCCCGAGGACAATGGCGTCCGCTATCTGAAGCTTCCGCTCGACGCGCTCTAAGCGGGCGCGGCATCCAAGGACGGGGACGGAGGCATCCTGGCTTTATCGGAAGCTGGGAGCGCCTGATGAAGCATCTCGTCCTTGCCGCCGCGCGGGCGGCGATCTCAACGTCCGCGTTTGGCCGAAGCGGCGCGCGAAGGCTCAGGGGCGAAGCGTGGGCGCGTTCGCCCCTGGGTCCCGGCTCTTCGCTGCGCTTTCGGCCGGGAAGCATGGGGCGCCACGGTCCCCGGACGCAGTCCCGGCGAAAGCCGGGGTGCGTTGCCCGGTAATTGATGACCGTCTCCGAGAGGTTTAACATTGATCATGCGCGCCTTCAGGCGCGCACAAGGGGAGGAGATCATGCGGATCGTTTTTGCGAGCGCGCTTGCGTGCGCGTTGCTGGCGGCGTGCGGCCAACAGGAAACGGCGGAACTGACCGGCGCGGCGCTGGTCGAGCGCGGCGACTATCTCGTGAACGGGGTCGTGCTGTGCGGCGATTGCCATACGCCGCGTCTCGAAGACATGTCGCTCGACGAAACGCGCGAGCTGCAAGGCGGACATACCGGCGCGCCGCCGCCGATGGCGGACATCGCGCCGGCGCTTGCCGGCATTCCGGCGAACTACACGGAAGAACAGTTCGTGGCGTTCCTGCAGACGGGCGTGCGCTCGGACGGTTCGCATGCGCGTCCGCCGATGCCGCCATATCGTTTGAACGAAGCCGATGCGCGCTCTGTCGCCGCGTACATCGCCGCGCTGCCGCGCGCGCCCGAATAGGCGCGCGTAAACGCACATTCGACGATCACAATTTCGCTTCGATGCTTGACGCTCGCAGGCGTTGAGACAATGTTTCTCGTGTCGGAAGACATCGGCGCCCTCCGCCGGTTCCCGCTAGCATAGCTCATGCAGCAGACAACACCTGGGCTACGGCGCGCGCTTGAAGGTCTTCCCGTTCGATGAAATACCGCGCGCAGCAATGGTGCTGCTGAGATCGCGGATCATTCATTGTCGGCCGGCGTCAGGCGACGTTTCAGCATATGGTGATGTAAGCTCGAACAAATTGGCAACTCGGTAGATCGGCGCCGTTCAGCCATCCTATGGAGCGCCGGCGCCCTCGCCGGCACGGCGCCACCGCTACCGATAAGCGTAGGCGTTTGTTCGATAGGGCGCATGCCGGCGAGGGCGCCGGCGCTCCATACTTGTTAGACGCTATTTCCTGTTGCTCCGCCGCGCCGCTGTCCTACTGCGTTCGTCATGTCCGTTCGTCTCTTCGCCGCCGTCGCGCTTCCGGATCCTGTCGCCGAACGGCTGATGGCGCTGATGCGCGGCGTGCCCGGCGCGAAGTGGCGCCCGCGCGAGAATCTGCATCTGACGCTGCGCTTCTTCGGCGAAGTGGCCGAGCCGGTGGCTGACGACATCGATGCGGCGCTGAGCGAAGCGGCGGAAGCGAACGGGCCGTTCGATCTTACGCTGAAGGCGGCCGGCGCGTTCGGCGGCGCCGATCCGCATACTTTATGGATCGGCGCGGCGGAGAGCGCGGCTTTGAAGAAGCTCGCCGCCGATTGCGAGCGCGCCGCGCGGCGCTGCGGACTGAAGCCGGAAGGCCGCAAGTTCGTTCCGCACGTGACGGTGGCCTATCTCAGCAACGCGCCGCTCGAGCGCGTGCATGCGTTCGAACAGCGGTTCGGCCTGTTTGAAGCGCCGCCATTCCGTGTCAACCGCTTCGGGCTCTATTCGAGCCACGTGCGCCAATCCGCTCCGAGCCTCTACAGGCTCGAAGCGGAATATCCCCTGTACGGCTGAACCTGCGGCCGCGTTACGACGTCGGCGTCGGCTGAGGCGTTTGCGGCGCCGGCGGCGCGGTGTCGCGCACCATCGTCGCGGGCGGCAGGTTCGGACCCATGGCGCAGCACCGCACCTGCACTTCCAGCACCTGGCCGTTGAAGCGGCATTCGGTGTCGTTGACCGAACGCAGGATGGCCATGCCGCCGGCGCGCGCGGTGTAGCGCGTCTGCGTGCAGCCGGTCAGCGTGTAGCCCGGATCGCACGTGCCGGTGCGCGTGCGGTTCAGCGTGCGGGTGACGCAGCGGACCTCGCGCGCCATCGCCTGATCGGCCGTAGCTTGCGCGCGGTTGGCGACCCCGAACACGTCGGCGATGCGGCCGCTCAGCGTGGTGCGGACCTCCTCGGTGTCGGCGTGCTGCTTGCAGATGTCGGTGTTGGCGCGCCCCGGATCGGCGGCGCACCACTGGGCGATCGTCATGTCGCCGGTGCGGTTCGCACAGGCGCCCGCGAGCAACGCCAAGGCTGCTGCTGCAAAGATTGAAGCTATGCGCATTTCTCGCGCCCTTTCCCTCTGGTGACCCCCTACCGCAGGCCCATCGCGCTTAATGCGCCAGGCTTGTCTCGGTTCCAAGACATTCTAGCTCTTCAGCACCGAAAGAGGGGGCCGCGGTGAATCCCGACAGAATTTTCATCCTGACCGGCGCAGGCGTGTCGGCGGAATCCGGGCTTTCGACTTTCCGCGACAAAGGCGGACTTTGGTCCCAGTATAGGATTGAAGATGTTGCTTCTATCGAGGGCTACGAGCGCAATCCTGCCAAGGTGCTGGAATTCTACAATCTGCGCCGCCGCATCCATCGCGATGTGCAGCCGAATGCCGCGCACGTGGCTTTAGGCCGGCTGCAGCGCGAATGGGGCGCGCGCGGCGGCGAGGTGACGATCTGCACGCAGAACATCGACAGCCTGCATGAGCTGGGCGGCGCCCAGCGGGTGATCCATATGCACGGCGAACTCGGCAAGGCGCGCTGCCACGATTGCGGCGACGTCACGCCGGCCGATGGCGAGCTTTCGCTCAGCCTGGGCTGCGCCGCATGCGGGCGGGTTGGCGGCTTGCGCCCGCACGTGGTGTGGTTCGGCGAGACGCCGCTCGAACTGGACGAGATCTACGACAAGCTGGCCGCGGCCGATCTGTTCGTGTCGATCGGCACGTCGGGCAACGTCTATCCCGCGGCCGGTTTCGTCGCGGCTGCACGGCGAGAGGGCGCTGTGACGATGGAAATCAATCTCGAGCCGTCGGAAAACGCGCACCTGTTCGATCTGGCGCGTTACGGAAAAGCCAGCGAGGCGGCGCCGGCGTGGGTGTCGGAACTCATCGCCACAGTCTAGGCGCACGCGTGTTTCAGGTTAGAGTGCAAGAGAAGAACGAGGGATTGCGCATGTTGGGACGTCTGGCCGTGCTGGCCGCTTCGATCGCTTTGGCCAGCTGTGCGGGGTTCGAGCCCGCGGGGCGCAACGCCCAGCGCGCGCCCGCGCCGCCGCCGATGACCGAGCCCGCGCGCACGGTCGCGCCGGAAGCCGCGCCCGCGCCGCAGACGGCCGAGCCGGCGGCGCCCGCGCCGCAAGCGCAGCCGTCGCCGCCGGTCGCGGCGCCGGACGTCAGCGTGTCCACGCCCGCGCCGCAGCCGCAATCGTCCGCGCGCGCCGGCGGCAACGACATCGTCGTGCCGGGCCAGCGCGAACAGCAGGTGCAGCCGCCGGCCGGCGATCCGCGCTCGACGGCGCAGCGGATGGAAGACGTCCGCGCCTGGGACCGCTGCGTGATGGAGGCGCAGTCGGCGTTCGAGAGCGACCCGATGCGGCCGCAGTTGAATACGCCGGAAGAGTATTGCCGGCGCAATCTCGGCATGGCGAGCCGCCTCGCCGTGCCGGAAAGCCGCCTGCGCCGGCAGCGCTAGTCGGCGTCTTCCAGCAGCCGGTCCATCCGCTCGTCGCTGAGGCCGAAATGATGGCCGATCTCGTGCACCAGCACGTGTGAGACGAGTTCGGCGAGGCCGACGTCGCCGCGATCGATCCATTCGTCGAGGATGGCGCGGCGATAGAGGAACACCATCGTCTGCGACGGCGCGGGATCGCTGATCGACTGGCGGGTGAGGTCGACGCCGACATAGAGTCCGCTCAGCTCGAACGGGTCGTCCATGCCCATGTCGGCGAGCGTCTGTTCGTCGGCGAAGTCCTCGATCCGGATCAGCACGTCGCCCGCCAGCGCGCGGAACTCGGCCGGGAGGGATTCCCAGGCCTGGCGGGCGATGCGTTCGAGGTCGTCCAGGGAGGGCGCGGGCTGATCCATGACCAACCCGCTAGCACGCCGGCGGCCCGGTTAGCGACCTGTCACGATAGTTGACGCATCCGTCATTTTTTATTGATCGAGATCAAATCGTGAGCTATCGTCCGGGCCTCAGAACGACGGTCGGCGCGCGCCCGGCCGCATATGCCCGGGAGAGACGCGAAATGGCCGATTCAGCAGCTCCGATCCGTCAGATCACCAAGGACGAAGTGTACGACGCGGTCCCGCCGACCGATTTCAGCCAGATGCTGGACATCAACCGGCACCTGAACCGCTCGTCGGCGTTCGATAAGATCATCTCGGCCACGCACGACCATTTCTGGGACCCGCTCGACAAGAAATACATCGACTTCAACGACGACTTCGACCCGGACACGACCGACTTCATCCCCGACCACATGGTCCCGGCGCTGCAGACCGATTACGTCAAGGACCATTTCGCCGATAAGCCGGCCGAGCTGCTGCGCTTCAAGAGCCAGATGGCGCGCTGGCAGATGTCGGCGATCCTGCACGGCGAGCAGGGCGCGCTGAACCTCTCCGCCTCGCTCTGCCACGTGCTGCGCGATCCGGGCGCGCAGGAATACGCCGCCAACCAGTGCCGCGAGGAAGGCCGCCACGTCACCGCGTTCGCCAAGTACATCAACGCGCGCTGGGGCTCGCCGCTGCCCTGCGGCGCGGTGCTCGCCGGCTTGCTGCAGGAGATCGTGCACGCGCCGGAAGTCTATAAGAAGATCATCGGCATGCAGATGCTGGTCGAGGGCCTCGCCATGGGCGCCTTCGCCTCGATCTTCAAGGAATGGAACGATCCGCTGGCGAAGAAGCTGACGCAGCTGGTCATGACCGACGAAGCCTTCCACCACAAGTTCGGGAAGATCTGGGCCGACCGCACGATTCCGAAGCTGTCGAAGGAAGAGCACGAGATCGTCGAGAACTGGGCCGCGCACTGCTTCCAGACGCTGCTGTTCAACCTCGTCGCGCCGCACCAGATGACGGCGATCTACGAAGCGTTCGGCCTCGACCCGAACAAGGTGATGGAAGGCTTCCAGGAAGTCGCGACCGACGAAGCCCGCCGCGAGCACATGAAGGAAGCCACCAACATCTTCCGCGTGCTGGTCAAGACGCTGTGGAACGCCGGCATCATCACCGAGCGCACAGCGCCGTTCTACGCCACCTACGTGAACTTCGACGAGTTCAAGGCCGAAGGCGAGGAGATGGTCGGCGACGCCATCGCCGACGAAGGCATCCAGTATCTCAAGACCATCAATTTCGGCATCAACGCCGGCGCGCTGAACGATGTGAAGGCCGCCGCGGTGGCGGCGGAATAGTCCGCCCGATTCGATTGTGGCTGGACGGTAGCCTGCGCACGTAGTTACCTCTCCGCAAACGAGCGGGGAGGGGGCTATGCGGTGTGTCGCGTTGAGCTTGGCGCTTTTGGCCGCGGCTTGCGCCGGCGGCGACAGGTCCGCCGACCGCGCCATTCAGCTCAGCTTCGAACAGCTCGGCTCCGACGCCGCAAGCCGGCGCGGGGACTATAATTATCGCACCGCGGTCAACGTGACCGGGGTGTCGTTGCCGTATTCGGTCGGCTCGATGGTGAGCAATCCGGGCGCGGCGATGCCCGAATTGCTGGCCCTGCCGCAAAGCTACGGCTGCTCGAAGATCGTCGACACGATCTATCCGTATCGCGACGGCGACCCCGATCTCGGCGCCGCCGCCGTCGCCGGCGTGAGCAGCGAAATCGACGCCGCCGCCGCCGCGCTCGCGGTGCAGACGGCGGCGCGGCTGCGTCTGGCGATACTCGCCGCCGCATCCCGCCGCGCCGACGAAATCCGCGAGCGCGAAAGCGATGCGGAAAAAGCCGCCGCCGCGATCGAAGCCGATGAAGCCATCGCCGCGGCGCGGCGCTCGCTGCGCATGGACGGATTTTCGCCGGAGCAGGTCGCGGCCGCGCGCAACGCGCTCGAAGGCCAGCTTGCCGCCGCGCACGATCAGCAGGCGGAGGCGACCGCGCGCCTGCGCGCCCTGCGCGCGCATCCCAATCTCATGGTGTTCCGCTGGTCGGCGGAAGAAACGCGGCGCGCCGGCATCCAGCTCGGCTCGATCTTCGGCGGCCGGTCCGAGCGAGGCCAGGCGCGCACCGGCTACGTGGTGCTGGCGCACGTGCGCACCGCGGCGCTGTCGCCCGGCGCGGACATGGTCTGGGCGACGGAGCTGGCCCGCCAGCGGCCGGACTGGATCGAACGCACCTTCGGCGATCGCTATGTCACCACGTTCACGCTGGCCGCGCGCCACGTCGCCTTCTCTGAGGACCGCAATTGGAGCGCCTTGCTCTCGGCCGGCCTGAATCTGAACGCGTCGGAACTGGCGCTGCTGCTGGGCGGGGACGTCCAGGAATTGCTGAGTTCGCAATCGCTGCAGCTCGAAGCGGCGCTCGCTGCCATCGTCTCCGCCAGCTCGCAAGGCTCGATCGCGGCGCCGGAGCGGCGGCTGTGGGATTTCCGGATGACGAGTTCGGAAGCGCGGCAGTATTCAGCCTATCTCGAATCGCGGCGCAACAACGGATACAGCGTCGTCTATTCCACGCGCATGACGATCGAGGAGGTGGCGGCCGGCGACGGCCGGCGGCGGGTGAGGCCGGAATTCCTGCGCTCGGAGCGGGTGCATCGCTGCGTGCACGCGGTGGTGCCGTCGGAGCACACGGCCACGGCCCCGGCCGGCGGCGGACAAAATGAGACGGTGACCGGCCGCTACGACGATGTCGGGATCGGCGGGCAGCCGGAAATTACCTCGTTCTCGGCTTTGGACTCGGAAAACCGGGCCATTCGCGCGCCGCGGGCGCCGGTCTCCAGCGGGACGATCCTGTTCTGCCTGCCGCCCTATGACGAGTACCAGCGCGACCCGTTCCGGTCCGTGAACCCCGATCTTGGGCAGCGCAGCGGGCAGGTGTGGCGCACGAGGTCCGTGCTCACGCAGACCTGCGTCGACCTGCGGCAGGAATACGCGCCGGTGCAGACTTTCTCGCCAAGCATCGGCTAAAGCACGGTGCGTTGAATTGGACGCAGACCGGCGGGCGGCGTTTCAGTTTCGCACCCTAAAGCGCCGCGCGCTAGATTCGGCGCAAGCGCCCTGTGGAGCGCCGGCGCGTCCGATACTCAGCGCTCCGTTCCAAGCGCTGAACTCGGCGTTTTGCATTGGCCTGAGCCGGTGCGAAACTGCGTTCGGTGCCCGACGAAATCCATTCCCGTCCCGAGGTGACTGCGGCGCTGGCGCGCGGCGTCACGCGCCTGCTGTCGGACCACGGCCTGGCGTCGCTCCTGGAAGTGCCGCTCGCCAACGGGCGGCGCGCCGACGTGATGGCGCTGACGGCGAAGGGCGAAATCTGGATCGTGGAGACCAAGTCCTGCCTGGCCGACTACGCCGTCGATCTGAAATGGCCGGACTATATCGAGTATTGCGACCGGTTCTTCTTCGCCGTCACCGAGAGCTTTCCGCTCGAACTGATCCCCGAGGAGGTCGGCCTGATCGTCGCCGACGGCTTCGGCGGCGCGGTCTTGCGCGACAGCCCGGTGCGCCCGCTCGCCGGCGCGCGGCGCAAGGCGGTGACGCTGCACTTCGCGCGCCTGGCGGCGTTCCGCGCCGGCGCTTAGCGCGTCCTCAGTTCATCCTGATGCGGGCGAGACGTGGAAACGTTGCATGCCGGCTGGAAGCCGGCGGTCCGAAGCGGCGCCGCCTCGGAGCGCCGACATCTTGCCGGCAACCCCGTTTCATCCTGCACGCAGGGGGAAGCTGAAACGCATACGCTTGCGTCGGCCCACGATGTTTTAGCCTGCGAGGCGCGAGACGCTTTCGCACAGATCGCGGCGCGCCGCTTCGGCGGCGGCGTCGTAGGCGGCCGGCGAGGGTGCGAGCCGGCGGATCAGCGCGACGCCGCGCCTGCTTGGGCTTTCCACCACGGCGGAGGCGCCTTCGGGATGGCGCGCGCCGCGGCGCACCAACGTCACCTCCGCGCCGTAGCGGGCTTCGCGGTCGTCGATAACGTAGTAGTTGTCGCTGTTGGCGCTGTAGAGCGAAAGCGACCAGTACGAGGTCCAGGGCGCCGCCGTGATCAGCACCGGCCCGTCGCGCAGATCATAGACGCAGGCCGAATAGGCGAAGTCGGGCGAGGGGCGGACGATCCGGCGGGCGTTCTCCGTCACCCGATCGGCCAGCCGCCACACATTGAAGCCTTCGGCCCCGAGCCGTTCGATGGCGGCGTTCATCAGCACGCGCGGCATGGCGTGCACGGCGGCGAAGTGCGTCACGACCGCAATCAGCAGCGCGCCGGCGACGTATTTGCCCCAGCCCATCAGCTCATCCCCGCGCAGGAGACGGTCCGCAGCGCCGGCAGGCTCTGTGCGCTCGGGCGGAAGCCATCCTGTGGATTGTAGACGCGCAGCGTCAGCGAAAAGCCGCGTCTGGCCGAGCGCGACGAGATCCAGAACGGCGCGTTGCCGCGCACCGGCGATATGCGCACGCTCCAGGCGGTGTTGAGGCCGAGCCGCGAGGCGTCGATGGAGGCGGCGTTGTCGCCGTTCCGGGCCAGGAAGTTGTCGGCGGCGTAGAGCGTCACCGACCACCAGCGCGCGGCGAGCGGCGGCCCGCTCAGCTCATAGACGCAGCTCTCGTCCAGCGGCCGGCCTTGTTCGTCCTCGTACAGCGTGAAGTAGAGCGCTTCGCGCGCGCTCAGCGCCAGGAGGCCGTCGCGGGCGATGATGGCGCGCGTGTAGGGATCGGCGCCGACCGAGCCCGCGGCGCGGCTGTGCAGCCACGAACCGTACGACTCCACGAACCCGGCGCGCCCGATCTCGAGCGCGGCCCAGGCCGAGGCCAAGCCCAAAGCCACGCCGGCCAACGCCGCCGCCATCCAAGCCACTATCCGCCGCAGCATCCGTCCCCCGCGCCGCGAACATCCGAGGCGTCACGCCTCCGCCTTAGTCTTGAGGTCCAGCGAGAGCGCGTGCAAGCCCGTGTCGAATTCTTCACGAAGCGTGTCATAAACCAAGCGTTGACGCACGACGCGCGATAATCCCTCGAATGCGTCGGAGACGATGCGCAGGCGGTAATGCGTTTCCCCGCCTGGGCGTGCGCCCGCATGGCCGGCGTGGCGCGCCGACTCATCCTCAAGCACGAAGACGTGAGGAGAAAGCTGCTGTTTCAGCAGCTCCTCCATGCGCTCTGCGCGGGAAAGGTGCGTTTTGGCTTCTGTCAATTCCTTGTCCGCTTAACCTCTGACGCTCATACTTATCATCCCATGTCGAACGCGTTTGAGTACAGACCGAAATTCGTCGACATCCGCGTCAAGAAGCCGGCCGCGGACACGCTCGAGCGCGAGCCGAGCGCGCCGCCGTGCGACCAGGTCGGCTGCGAGCGCGCCGGCGCCCACCGCGCGCCGAAGGGCCGCGGCAGGGAGGGCCAGTACTGGCGCTTCTGCACCGAGCACGCCGCCGCCTACAACAAGCGCTGGAACTATTTCGAGGGCATGACCGACGCCGAACTCGCCGACTATCAGGCGAAAGAGGAAACCGGCCACCGCCCGACCTGGACCTTCCGCAGCGGCCGGCTGGACCGCTACTCGGCGGCCATGCGCGGCTTCCGCAACGGGCGCGCGCACGACCCGTTCTCGATGTTCGGCGCGCCCGGCGAGCCGGCCAACGGCCCGGTCAAGCAGCGCCGGCGGCTGACCCGGCTGCAGACGCTGGCGCTGGAGGCCATGTCGCTTGAGGAAAACGCCACCGCGCCGGAAATCCGCACCCGCTACGCCGAGCTGGTGAAGCGCTGGCACCCCGATTCCAACGGCGGCGACCGCAGCGCCGAGGAGCAGCTCCAGCGCGTGCTCAGGGCCTACCAGACGCTGAAGGCCGGCGGGCTGGTCTGAGCCGGCCGGGCTCCCCACATCCGAGGGGGCAAATCCCCGTCAAAACGCCGCTTTTCTCTCCATGCTGCGGCGCGGTAAGCTGAATATGGAACCCCAACGCATCGAGACGTGAATGACGACTGCCGACGATCTCCTCTCCATGAAGCCCGACAAGCAAGTCTCGGCCCGCGAGTTCGGCGTCGACAGCGACATGAAGATTCCCGCCTTCTCCAAGCGGACCGAATATGTGCCGGACGTGGACGACGCCTACCGCTTCGATCCGCAGACGACGCTCGCCATCCTCGCCGGCTTCGCCTTCAACCGCCGCGTCATCGTCCAGGGCTATCACGGCACCGGCAAGTCGACGCACGTCGAGCAGGTGGCGGCGCGGCTCAACTGGCCGCTGGTGCGGATCAATCTCGACAGCCACGTCAGCCGGATCGATCTCGTCGGCAAGGACGCGATCGTGCTGAAGGAGGGCAAGCAGGTCACCGAGTTCCGCGAAGGCATGCTGCCGTGGGCGCTGCAGCGGCCGGTGGCGATCTGCTTCGACGAATACGACGCCGGTCGCCCGGACGTGATGTTCGTGATCCAGCGCGTGCTGGAGGCGAGCGGCAAGCTGACGCTGCTCGACCAGAACCGCGTCATCACCGCCAACCCGTACTTCCGCCTGTTCGCCACCACCAACACGATCGGCCTGGGCGACACGACCGGGCTCTATCACGGCACCCAGCAGATCAACCAGGCGCAGATGGACCGCTGGTCGATCGTCACCACGCTCAACTATCTCGAGCACGACGCCGAAGCCGAGATCGTGCTCGCCAAGGCGCCGAGCTACAACACGCCGGAAGGCAAGCGCACCATCATGGCGATGGTCCGCGTCGCCGATTTCACACGCAACGCCTTCATGAACGGCGACATCTCCACCGTGATGAGCCCGCGCACGGTGATCACCTGGGCGCAGAACGCCGAAATCTTCGGCGACATCGGCCTCGCGTTCCGCATGACGTTCCTGAACAAGTGCGACGAACTGGAACGCCCCACGGTGGCCGAATTCTACCAGCGCGCCTTCGGCGCGGATTTGCCGGAAGCGGCGACGCGGGTGAAGGTGGCTTAGGGAATTCCGCCTTTGGTCCGGAGCGGAAGCGTGCTGACAGCCCCCCGCTTCCCGGCTGCCGCGCAGCGGAGAGCCGGGACCCAGGAGCGAACGTGGGCGCGTTTCATCCCCTGGGCCCCGGATCGCACCCCGGCTTTCGCCGGGGCTGCGTCCGGGGAGCGGATGGCGTCCGTGCTCAGCTTCTCGTCATTGCTGACGATCGCCATGTTCTCCATGATCGCTTGCGCAGCAAACAGGCGGCGCGCGGCGCTCACCACAATCGCTTCACCCCGTAGCGGTCCAGTTCCTTGTCCTTCGACACAAGCGGCATGCCCTCGGCCAGCGCTTGCGCGATCAACACGCGGTCGAACGGATCGCCGTGAAAGCGCGGCAACGCGCCGGCGGCCAGGATGTGTTCGAGCGACATGTCGAGAAGATCGAAGCCGGCTTTTGCGAGCAGCGGCCTGAAGGAGGCGAGCAATGCCGCCGCTTGCGGCAGCTTTCCGGTTGGGACTTTGATTGCGCACTCCCAGGCCGTCGCCGTGCTCACCACCACTTGGCTACGGGTTGCGCCGATTGCGGCGCGGGCGCGTTGGCTGAGGCGCGGATCATCCTCAAACCACCAGATCAGCGCGTGTGTATCGAGAAGCAGCCTCACGTGCGTTCGTCAGGGAAGACCGGGCCGCCTTCCCATTCCGCGAGTTCTTCGTCGGTCAACGGGGCGAACGCTTCTTCGGGCGTCGGCCCAATAACGCCTTTGAGCAGGCCCGGCTTGCGTGGCGATTTGCCGTCCCATGCGCCGGGCGAGCCCCAAGGCGCCTGCTCCTCGCGCACGCGGCCGCCTTGCGCCGGCTTGTCGACCGCCACCAACTTGGCCACTTCCTTGTCGCCGCGGCAGATCACGACCTCCTCGCCGGCCTCGACTTTGGCGATGAGTTTGGAGAGGTTGGTTTTGGCCGCGTGAATGGTCACTTTGGTCATTATTTCAGGTTAGCTAAGCAGGTTAGCTAAGTCAAGAAATCGCATGTCCCAGCGCGAAACCCCGACCGAACTCTTCAAGCGTGCGTTGGCGCAGTCCACGCGCGCGCTGGCGGGCGCGGAGGATGAGCTTGAGGTGACGTTCGGCGCCGAGGGCCCGCGGCTCAGCCCCGGCCGGATCGTGCTGCCGCATCCGCCGCGGGCGATCTCCGAGCCCGACGCCGAGCGCATCCGCGGCCAGGCCGACGCGATGGCGCTCAGGCTCGCGCACCACGACGCCTCGGAACATGCGCGCATGCGTCCGCAAGGCGCCGACGCGCGCGCGGTGTTCGATGCGGTGGAAGAGATGCGCGTGCAGGCGCTGGGCGCCAACGCGATGAAGGGCGTCTCCGCCAACCTGACCGCTTCGCTCACCGACCAGCTCGAGCGCAAGGGCGCCGCGCGCATGCAGGACCGCGCCAGCGCGCCGCTTGCGGATGCGGTGGCGCTGATGGTGCGCGAACGGCTCACGGGGCTCGCCCCGCCGGACAACGCCAAGGCGCTGGTGGAGTCCTGGCGCAAGGACATCGAGCGCGACGCCGGCCACGCGCTCGATCGCTTGTCCGCCGTACAGAACGATCAGCACGAATTCTCGATGCTGATGCGCGACGTGCTCGCCGATCTCGGCATCGGCGACGAGTTCGGCGCGGAGGAGAACGCGGAAGAGCCGACCGGCGAGGCCGAACAGCCGCCGCCTCAGCCCGAGGACTCGCCCGAGGGCCAGGACGAGCAGGAGGAGGACTCGCCCGCCGACCTTCAGATGGCCGACGCCGACATGGAGATGGACAACGACCGCACCATCTCCGTCGAGTCGGAGACCGAGGCGGAAGACACCGACGAAACCGAACAGGAAGAGCCGGGCGAAAAGCCCATCCGCCCGAAATCGCGCAACGAGCCGGAAGATCCGAACGCCGACTACAAGGTGTTTACCCGCGCCTATGACGAAGTGATCGGCGCCGAGGAATTGTGCGACGGCGAGGAGCTGGCGCGGCTGCGCGCCTATCTCGATGCACAGCTGAAGCCGCTGCAAAGCGTGGTCGGCCGCCTCGCCAACCGGCTGCAGCGGCGGCTGCTGGCCAAGCAGAACCGCGCCTGGACCTTCGATCTGGAGGAGGGCCTGCTCGACACCGCGCGGCTGACGCGCGTGATCACCGATCCGATGCAGGCGCTGTCGTTCAAGCAGGAAGAGGACATGCCGTTCAAGGACACGGTGGTCACGCTGCTGCTCGACAATTCGGGCTCGATGCGCGGCCGGCCGATCATGGTGGCGGCGCTGTGCGCGGACATCCTCGCCCGCACGCTCGAACGCTGCGGTGTGAAAGTGGAGATCCTCGGCTTCACCACGCGCGCGTGGAAGGGCGGCGAATCCAAGCAGCGCTGGCAGGAGGCGGGCCGTCCGCCCCAGCCCGGCCGCCTCAACGATCTCCGCCACGTGATCTACAAGGCCGCCGACGCGCCGTGGCGGCGCTCGCGCCGCAATCTCGGGCTGATGATGCGCGAGGGGCTGCTGAAGGAGAACATCGACGGCGAGGCGCTGCTGTGGGCGCACGAGCGCCTGCTGGCGCGGCCGGAGCAGCGGCGCATCCTGATGGTGATCTCCGACGGCGCGCCGGTTGACGATTCCACGCTTTCGGCCAATCCGGGCAATTATCTCGAACGCCATCTGCGCACGGTGATTCACTGGATCGAGACGCGCTCGCCGGTGGAGCTGATCGCCATCGGCATCGGCCACGACGTCACGCGCTACTATCGCCGCGCCGTCACCATCACCGACGCCGAGCAGCTCGGGGGCGTGATGACCGAGAAGCTCGCCGAACTGTTCGACGAACCGACGTTCGACGACTTCATGCCGCCGCCGCGCAGCCCGCGCGAAAGCCGCCAGCGCGTGCAGGCGGCGCTCGCCGGATGATCCGATCGCTGCTGCTCTGCGCCGCCGCGCTGCTGGGCGCGTGCTCGGCTTCGATCGCGGACGGGCCGGACCAATGGCGCGAAGTCGCCATCGAGGTGAGGCCGGTCGAACTCGGCGTCGAGCGGGTGGGCCAGCTGCGGTTCCGCGGCGGCGTCGAGATCGCGTCCGGAGACCCGGTGTTCGGCGGGCTCTCCGGCATCGAGGTGCTGGAGGACAACCGCATCATCGCCATCAACGACAAGGGCGAGTGGTTCGAGGCGCGGCTGGTGCTCGATGACGACGGCGCGCTGACCGGCGTCGCCGGCATGCGCACCGCGGCGATGCGGGACGAGAGCGGCCGCGTCTTCCGCACCAAGGAAGAGGGCGATTCCGAGGATGTCGCGCAACTGCCGGACGGGCGTTTCGCGGTGAGCTTCGAGCAGACGCAGACCATCCGCATCTACGATCTCAACCGCGACGGCCCGTTCGGCGCGGCGGCCGCGGGGCCGGTCCTGGCGCGCACGGGCGCGCTGCGCGAGAATGTCGGCCTGGAAGCGATCGCCGCGGCGGCGAACGGCGCGGTGCTGGTCGGCGCCGAGGGCGGCGACGAGCCCACGACCGGGCTCTGGATCGCGCAGGTGGAGGCGCAGGGTCCGCCGCCGGGCCCATGGACCGGCTATCCGCTCGCGCCGGGATTTTCGCTGACAAGTCTCGATCGCCTGCCGGACGGCGGCGGCTTCGTCGCGCTCGAGCGCTTCTATGCGCCGGTGATCGGCGCCCGCGCGCGCATCACCCGGTTTCCGGACGAGAGCCTGCGCGAGACCGGCGAGGTCATGCCGGGCGTCGAAGAACTCGCCGTGCTTGCGCCGCCGATGCCGGTCGACAATTTCGAGGGCGTCGCGACCCAGCGCATGCCGGACGGCGCAACCCGCATCTACATCGTGTCGGACGACAATTTCAGCCGCCGCCAGCGCACGCTGCTCTATGCGTTCGACGTCGTCTCGTCGCCGTCATCGCCGCCGCGCTGACGCGCAGCCTGCAACTCGGCCCAGGCCGCGAGCCCCAGCAGGCCGGCGATGAACAGCGTCCACCACAATCCGGCGGCAAGCGCGAACAGCACCAGGCCCGCGGCGATCGCGAGGCCGACCGCGGCGGTGACGATGCGCGCGCTCCGCCGCGACATGACGTAGGTGAGCGCCGCGCGCAGGATGTGGCCGCCGTCGAGCGGAAAGCCCGGCAGCAGATTGAACAGGCCCAAGAGCAGGCTGATGAAGCCGAACATGCCGAGCGCGTTCAGGAGCGCGACGCTGATCCCGTCCGGCGCCAGCGCGTTGGCGAGCAGCGGCGTGAGCGACGCGACGAGCGCCCAGCTGGCGAGATTGGCGCCCGGCCCGGCGGCGGAGACGGCGATCTCCTGCCAGCCTTGCTGCGGCTGGCGCGCGAACTCGACATAGCCGCCGAAGAAGGTGAGCACGATGCGCTTGCTCGGCGCCTTGAGCGCTGCGGCCATGCCGGCGTGGCCGAACTCGTGGATCAGCACCGCCGCGAAAATGACGCCGACGAAGAGGAGCGCGTCCGGCAGCGCCGCAACCCCGCCGCGCAGCAGGGCGGAGCCGACCAGATAGGCGGCCAGCAGCAGGAACGCCGGTTCGACGAGAATAGGCGCGCCGGCGAACGTGCCGATGCGGAGGCCGTTCTGGGCGGCCACGACAGCGCTTTAAGCCGCCGCCGCTTCCGAAAGCTTCTTCTTGAGCTCGCGGCGGATCTTGGCCGCGCGTTCGGAAAGCTCGCTCTCGTCCGCCTTGAGCAGGAACTGGTCGAGGCCGCCGCGATGGTCGACCGAGCGCAGCGCCGCCGCGGTGATGCGGAGCTTGAACGAGCGGCCCAGGGTGTCGCTGGCCAGCGTGACGTCGACGAGGTTCGGCTTGAACTCGCGCTTCGTCTTGATGTTGGAGTGGCTGACCTTATGGCCGATTTGGCGGTTGACGCCGGTCAGCTCGCAGCGGCGGGACATGGGATACGCGCTCTCTAGAGTGGGAAATTCGAAGCGCGGACGCATACGCGAAGGGGCGGTTGGGGTCAACTCTGGGCAGGCGGGGCAGGGGTCGTTGCGGCTGGGAATCCTCGAATAAACCTCATTTGGTTCATGTCTGGATCAGCGCGCGCGCCCTATCTAGGGCGTCAGGGAAGGATAGAGGCTTCGGAATGATCAAGAGGATTGCCGCCGCCGCAGCGCTGACCTTGGGCCTGGCGCTGGCTGGCCCGGCCGCCGCCCAGACCGCCGACCGCAGCTTCGAGGCGGTCTATTCGGTCCACGCCCGCGGCGTGGAGGCCGGCGACTTCACCTATAGCTTCCGCCAGACCGGCTCGACCTACGCCGCCGCCGCCGAGCGCGAGATGAAGGGCTGGGTCGGCGCCGCGCTGCGCCGGAGCCAGGACTACACCTATTCCGTGCGCGGCGTGGTGGCGGCGGACGGCGCGCTCCGCCCCACCCAGTACCAGCACCAGGGCGGCCGCCGCCGCGACGATCGCCCCAACGGGCGGCTGGTGCAGGCCGCCTTCACCGCCAACGACGTCACCACCACCTCCGTCCCGGCCGGCATGGGCATGGGCGATCCGCCCGCCACGCCCGCCCAGCGCCGCGGCGTGATCGACCAGATCACCGCCATCGCCACCATGCTCACGGCGACCGGCGATCCCTGCGCGCGTATGCTCCACATCTACATGGACGGCCGCTCGCGCTTCGATTTCGCGCTGACGCCGAATGGGAACGTGACCATCAATTCCCGCGCCTATCAGGGGCCGGGCGTCCGCTGCCGGGTGCAGTTCCGTCCGATCGCCGGCTTCAGCGACCCGCAGGAACCCGCGACGCTCAACTTCCTGTTCGCTCGCACCGAGAGCGGCATGTGGGCGCCGGTGACGATCGAGATGCCGACCGACGGCGTCGGCGTCGTCCGCCTCGAAGCCCGCCGCCTGACCGTGAACGGCCAGCGCCTGCGCTGAGCCGAGACCCGCGGCCCGAAAAGCGATGCGGGCTTGAAATGACGGGCCGCCGGCAGGTGTCGGCGGCCTTTTTCATGCTTTGCAGCAGTCTTGTGTGTTACTTAAGTCTTAACCACAAGACTTAGCCGTGAACGCCGCAAGAACGAATCAAATGCAGCGATTCGTCGGTGATTCGTTCTGGTTCTTTTCCGACCGCCGATGACTTGGCCAATGCGGCGGCTTGAAATCGCCAAACCCGGAACCCATCGTCGGCCGATGACCACCCGCGCCCGCGTGAGGGCGGTTCTCGGACCCACCAACACCGGCAAGACCCATCTCGCCATCGAGCGCATGCTTGGCCACGCCAGCGGCATGATCGGCCTGCCGCTGCGGCTGCTGGCGCGCGAGGTCTATGATCGCGTCGTGGCCGCCAAGGGCGAGCATCAGGCGGCGCTGATCACCGGCGAAGAGAAGATCGTGCCGGAGGCGGCGCGCTACTTCGTCTGCACGGTCGAGGCGATGCCGCTCGACCGCGCGGTGGAGTTCCTGGCCGTCGACGAGATCCAGGTCGCGCGCGATCCCGACCGCGGCCACGTCTTCACCGACCGCATCCTCAACGCCCGCGGCTTCGGCGAAACCATGCTCCTGGGCGCCGACACGATGCGGCCGATGGTGCGCAAGCTGCTCGACGGCGCCGAGATCGTCCGCCGCGAGCGGATGTCGACGCTCGCCTATGCCGGCCCGAAGAAGATCACCAAGCTGCCGAAGCGCTCGGCCGTGGTCGCGTTCTCGGCGGAGGAGGTTTACGCGATCGCCGAATTGCTGCGCCGGCATCGCGGCGGGGCGGCGGTGGTGATGGGCGCGCTCAGCCCGCGCACGCGCAACGCGCAGGTGGCGCTCTATCAGAGCGGCGAGGCGGACTTTCTCGTCGCCACCGACGCCATCGGCATGGGCCTCAACATGGACGTCGATCACGTCGCCTTCGCCTCGCGGCGCAAGTTCGACGGGCGCGTCTGGCGCGACCTTTGGCCGGACGAGATCGCCCAGATCGCCGGCCGCGCCGGCCGCTTCACCCGCGACGGCAGCTTCGGCGAAACCGGCGACTGCGCGCCGTTCGACGAGGAGATCGTCGCGCGCGTCGAAAGCCACGACTTCGAGAGCATCGAAGCGGTGCAGTGGCGCAACGCGGAGCTGAAGTTCGATTCGGTCGAGGCGCTGGTCGCGTCGCTGGAGCGGCCGCCGGAGCGGCCCGGCCTGTTGCGCGTGCGCGGCGCCGACGACGAACTGGTGCTGCGCCGCGCGCTCGACGACGCCGACCTGATGGACCGCATCCGCAGCCCGGACCACGTGCGCCGGCTGTGGGACGCCTGCCAGCTGCCCGATTTCCGCAAGCTCTCGAAGGACGAGCACGTGCAGCTTTCGCTGCGCATCGCCAATCACATCGTCAAATCCGGTGGACGCGTACCGAGCCAATGGGTCGCCGCCGAGATCGAAAAGCTCGATCGTCCCGACGGCGATCTCAACGCGCTTCAGATGCGCCTCGCCCACATCCGCACCTGGACCTACGCGGCGAGCCGCGCCGATTGGCTCGAAGACGCCGAGGACTGGCGGATGAAGACGCGCGAGGTCGAGGACAAGCTTTCGGACTCGCTGCATCAGGCGCTGACGCAGCGTTTTATCGATCGCCGCACCAGCGCGCTGCTGAAGGGGCTGAAGCGCGAGGACGCGCTGCTCGCCGGCATCTCCGAGGAGGGGGAAGTCACGGTCGAGGGCCATTTCGTCGGCCGGCTCGAAGGGCTGGAGTTCATCCAGGACCCGCGCGCCTCGTCGGATCTCGAAGGCCGCGCCGTGCGCAACGCGGCGCTGCGGGCGCTCCGGCCGGAAGTGTCGCGCCGTCTCGCGCGCATCGCCGCGGCCGAGGATGATGCGATCGATCTCTGCCGCGACGGGCGCGTGCGCGTCGACGGCGCCGCCGTCGCCAGGCTCGCCAGGGCGTCGGTGCTGAAGCCGCGGCTCGATCTGATCGGCGGCGAGCACGCGCAGGAGCATGAACGCGCCGCCGCGCGCGAGCGGCTGGAGCTTTGGCTGGCCCGCGCCGTCGCGCACGATCTGCGGCCGCTGGCGGCGCTGGAGACTGCCTGGCGCGACGGCCGGCTGCCGCCCGACGCGCGCGGCCTGGCGTTCCGGCTGATCGAAAGCGCCGGCGCGCTCGATCGCGCGCACGAGGACCTCGAACATATGGGCGAAGCCGGGCGCGCCGCGCTGCGCCGCCATGGCGTGAGGCTCGGCCGTCATTCCATTTTCCTGCCGGCCCTGGTCAAGCCGCGCGCCGCGCACACGCTGGCGCTGCTCTGGCGCGCCGCCCATCCCGGCCGTCCGCACGCCGTCTTCCTCGCGCCGCCGGGCGCGCTTTCGGTTGCGCTTGAGCATCCGCGCGGCTGGGGCGAGTGCGCAGCCGCGGGTTTCAGGCCGTGCGGACGCTTCGCCGTGCGGCTCGACATCGTGGAGCGGCTGGCCGAAGCGCTCGATGCGCCAGCGCCGCCGCCGGAGCCGCAGCTCGCCCGCCTGATCGGCCGTCCGGCGCGCGATCTGCCCGGCATTCTCGGCGCGCTGGGATATCGCCGCGTCGCCGCGACCGAAACCGCGCCCGCACATTGGCGCCGCCCGCCGCCAAAGCGCCGCCGCCAGCCGGCGGCCACGCCCGAAAACGCTTTCTCGGCTCTGGCGAACCTGTTGCCGAACGCCGCCGAGCCGCCGCGCCGGCGCCGAGGCCGCCGGCCATGAACGGGAAGCAGCGCATCGACGTCTGGCTGTTCCGCGCCCGCTTCGTGAAGACCCGCGCCGCCGCCGCGCGCCTGATCGCCGAGGGCGGGGCGCGGATCGTCCATGACGGCCTCGCCCGGCGGCTGGAGAAGCCGTCGGTCGAGGTGGAGCCGGGCGATGCGCTGCTGTTTCCGCTGCGCGGCCGGCTGGTGGCGGTACGGGTGGACGCCCTGGGCGGGCGCCGCGGACCGCCCGCGGAAGCCCGGCGGCTCTATAGCGAACTTGACGCAGACGCCGTCGCTTGACGCTGCCGCGCCGGCTGGTCATCTGAACTTGCGGAAAGCGGAACAGCGCCAATGACCTACATCGTCACCGACGCATGCGTGCGTTGCAAATACATGGACTGTGTCGAGGTCTGCCCGGTCGACTGTTTCTACGAAGGCGAGAACTTCCTGGTCATCCACCCGGACGAATGCATCGATTGCGGAGTCTGTGAGCCGGAATGCCCCGTCGACGCGATCAAGCCCGATAGTCTCGACGAGCCGGACGGCAAATGGTTGCGGATCAACACCGAGTATTCGAAGGTCTGGCCAAACATTACGGTGAAGGGAACACCGCCCGCCGATGCTGAGAGCTGGCGCGACGAGAAGGGTAAATTTGAGCAATACTTCAGCTCGGAGCCGGGAACCGGCAGCTGAGCTTGTCACAGACCAGCGCTTCCGATTCGCCGGAAACTGTGTTATATAGTCTCCACAAATCATGGCGCGCGCAGACGCGCCGGCAGTCGGATCACATCATCGCGCTACCGTAACCGCGCAGGCACATCTCGGGCGGAGGAAAAGCCGTCCGCTTTGGCGTGCGCGGGTCGGGCATGACGTGACGGTAAAGTCCGACCGCCGTTGGGACAGACGGAGTCACGAATGCAAATGGCCAACCCTTCGACTGCTTTCCGCCCGGGCGACCATATCGTCTATCCGGCGCACGGCGTCGGCCGTGTGATGGGCGTCGAGCAGCAGCAGGTGGCTGGCATCAGCCTGGACGTCTTCGTGATCTCGTTCGAGCAGGACAAGATGACGCTGCGGGTGCCGACCGCGAAGGCGAAGTCCTGCGGCATGCGGCCGCTGGCCTCCAGCGCCGTGGTCGACCAGGCGATGAAGACGCTGCAGGGCCGCGCCCGCATCAAGCGGACGATGTGGTCGCGCCGCGCCCAGGAATACGAAGCCAAGATCAATTCGGGCGACCTGGTCTCGATCGCCGAGGTCGTCCGCGATCTTCACCGCGCTTCGGACCAGCCGGAACAATCCTATTCCGAACGCCAGCTCTATGAGAGCGCGCTCGACCGCATGGCCCGCGAACTCGCGGCCGTGGAGAAGGTCTCGCGCGAGGACGCCGTGCAGAAGCTGACCGCTTCGCTGGCGTCGAAGAAGCAGGCCGCCGCCGCTTAAGCCAAGCCGCAGCGCACGATTTCCGGAGCCGGGCCGCAAGGTCCGGCTCTTTTTCGTTCGCGGCCGCCACTTTCTTCAGCGGACGCCGGCGCCAAATGCCGGCGTCGCGCGTTCGTGATCCGTAGGCGGCCAGCTTCTTATGAGCTGGCGCAAATCCGCCTGCGGTTTCCGACGTAAGGTTAGGCATGGCGCTCACCGAGACTTCCGAACTTCGCCGCGGGGCCCAGAATTATCTGCGCGCCGCCATGCGCGCGCCGCTGCTCGACGCCGAGCACGAGCGCGACCTCGCCCGGCGCTGGCGCGAAGAGGGCGACGAACGCGCGCTGCACGAGCTGATCACGGCGTATCTGCGCCTGGTGGTCGCGATGGCCGCGCGTTTTCGCCATTACGGTCTGCCGATGAGCGACCTAGTGCAGGAAGGCAATGTCGGCCTGATGCAGGCGGCGGCGCGGTTCGAGCCGGAACGCGAGGTGCGGTTCTCCACCTACGCCTCCTGGTGGATTCGCTCGGCCATGCAGGATTTCGTGCTGCGCAACTGGTCGATCGTCCGCACCGGCACGACCTCGGCGCAGAAGGCGTTGTTCTTCAACCTGCGTAGGATTCGCGCCAAGATCGGCGATGTCGGCGACGCGGTGATGAGCGTCGAGGCGACCTCGCGCGTGGCGAAGGCGTTGCGCGTGCCGGAGCACGAGGTCGAGGCCATGGCCGCGCGCCTGTCCGCGCCCGACCGTTCGCTCAACGCGCCGCTCGCCGAAGACAGCGACGGCGAATGGCAGGACATGCTGGCCGATGAAGGCGAAAGCCCGGAAGCCGCCGTGATGCTGGCTCACGACGGCGCCGCCTGCGTCAGCCTCGTGCACCAGGCGATGCGCGAACTCTCCGACCGCGAACGGCTGATCATCCAGGAGCGCAAGCTGGAGGAGGAGACGGTGACGCTCGAAGCGCTGGGCGAGCGGCTCGGCATCTCCAAGGAGCGGGTGCGCCAGATCGAAGGCAATGCGCTGGAAAAGCTGCGCCGCGCCCTGATCGCCCGCGTCGGCGACCCGGTGGAAGCCGGCTACGTCTGAACTCGACGCACGATGCTTAGTCCGTCAGCACTTCGAGCTGGCTGGCGTGTTCCAGGCAGAGCTGCGGTTCGCCGCGATAGACGCCGAGCGGCCCGCGCGCCCGCACGCGCGCGCCGGTGAGCGAGGCCAGCGAAGGGCCGTACCAGGCCGAGAAGTTCTCTCCGAACACGACCAGCGCGAACGGCGTCTCCGCCGGCGTCCCCTCCATGACCAGGGACGCGCGCCGCTCGAATACCCGCGCGTCGGTTATGCGTCCCTCGACGATGCGATAGGGCGCGGCGCCGCGCAGGCAGTTCGCATCGGCCTCCAGCGCCGCACGCGTCGCGCTACGCACGCTCACGGCGCGATACGTCCGCCGGCCCCACAGGCCGCGCTCCGCCGCGCGCGCTTGCGCTTCGATAGCCAGCAGTTCGTCCGCGCGCGCGTGGTTGTCTCGCCTTGGCCGCACGTAGGCCGCGCCGCGCGACACCAGTTCATGCTGCAGCCAGAACCAGCGCCCGCCCTCGCTCTTCACGAACACATGCGCGATCGCCGCCTCGCGCGGCGCTTCGCCGTCTTCGCGCGCCCGGCCGACCCAGCGCCGGGTTCCGCCATAAGCGAGCAGCACGTCGCGATGCAGCGCCAGCGCCTCCAGTTCGCCTTGCGCCTGCGCCGCGTACTCGGCGTCGCCGCGCGGCGCATCCACTTCGGCCAGGAACACGCGCAGGCCGGATTCGAGTTCGAGCGTGTCGCCATTATAGGCGCGCATCACGCGCCCTTCCTCGCCGCGCTCCAGCTTGCCGATCTGCGGCCCGCAGGCGGCGAGCAGGGCGAGCGCAAGCAGTGCGACGAACCCCTTTCCATTGAGGAGAGGGGCCAGGGGGCGGGGTGATGCGCCAACGCTTGGCGCGAAGGCGGCGGCCGCGCCGGCGAGAACGCCGGCGGTCCAAGCAAAAGCGCCTCTTGATGAAACGTCGCGCCTCACCCCGCCCCCCAACCCCCTCCCCTCAAGAGGAGGGGAGATCGCATCAATACCCGCCGGCGCTGCCGTCCTTGCGCATTTCCGTCGCCGCTTCATAGAGGCCGTGTTCGTTGCGCATGATCGCCTGGTAGCCGCCGAAGCTTCCGTCCGCGGGACGGATGCGGTGGCCGCGACGCTCCAGCTCGGCGCGCACCTCCGGCGGCACGCCGTTCTCCATCGCCACGAAGCCCACGCCGTCCGGTGCATCGCCGGTCGGTTCGGCGCCGCCATAGAAGCGATAGCGCGCGGCGTCGCCCGCCGCCTGCAGATCGAGCCCGTAGTCGACGAGATTGACGATGATCTGCACGTGGCCTTGCGGCTGCATGTCGCCGCCCATCACGCCGAACGAAAGCCACGGCTGGCCGTTCTTCAGCGCGAAGGCGGGGATGATGGTCTGGAACGGACGGCGGCCGGGCGCATAGACATTCGGATGGCCGCTCCGCAGCGAGAACAGTTCGGCGCGATCCTGCAGCATAAAGCCCAGGCCGTCCGGCACGAGCCCCGAGCCCATGCCGCGATAGTTCGATTGGATCAGCGACACCATCATGCCGTCGCTGTCGGCTGTAGTAAGATACGTGGTGTCGCCATCGATGCGCAGCTCCGCGTGCGGCGGCGCCGCCATGGCGCGGTCGTTGGAGATCATGGCGCGGCGCTGGGCCGCGTACTCGTCCGTCAGCAGCCGGCGCACGTCGAAATGCGTGAACGCGGGATCGCCGTAGAATTGCGCACGGTCGGCGAAGGCGAGGCGCGTGGCCTCGATCTGCGTGTGCAGCGAATCCGCGGAAAGGAAGCCCATCTCGCGCAGGTTGAAGCCTTCGAGGATGCGCAGCGTCTGCAGCGCCACGACGCCCTGGCTGTTCGGCGGCAATTCGCACACCTCGACATCGCGATAGGGCGCGCACGCCGGATCGACCCATTCGCCTTGGTGACGTGCGAGATCGTCGTAACGCAGCCAGCCGCCGATGCGGCGCATATAGCTGTCAATCGTGCGCGCGATCGGCCCGCGATAATAGGCGTCGCGGCCACCGCGGGCGATCAGCTCAAGCGTGTCGGCGAGATCGGGATTGGCGAAGAGCGAGTGGCCGTCGGGCTGGCGTCCGGTGATGAAGAAGCGCCGGTCGCGCTCGGGCTCGACATTGGCGAACGGCGTGTGCTCCGGAATGTCGCGCCAATACGTGTTGCGCGCGTTCTCGATCTCTTGCAGCCGGCCTGCGGCGAACTCCGCCTCCAGCCGCCTGCGGTTGTTCGCCCAATACATCGCGATGGTCTGCGGAATCGGCGCGCCTTCGCGGGCGTAGCGGATCGTCGGCGCCAGCAAGTCGGCCATCGGCGTGCGGCCGAAGCGCTCGTGCAGCGCGAACCAGCCGTCCACCGTACCGGGCACGCTGACGCTCGCCGCGCCGAAGCTCGGCACGGCGTTCGGATTGCCGCGCCGGCGCGCCTCGCGGCGCATCTCGGCCAGCGACATGCCGCGCGGCGTCCGGCCCGAGCCGTTATAGCCGTAGAGCCGCTCGGTGCGCGGGTCCCAGACGATCACGAAAATGTCGCCGCCGACGCCGTTGCCGGTGGGCTCGACCAAGCCGAGCATCGCATTGGCGGCGATCGCCGCGTCGACGGCGGTGCCGCCGTTGCGCAGCACGTCGATTGCGGTCTGTGTAGCCAGCGGATGCGCCGTCGCCGCCGCGCCGTGCGGGGCGAGCACCGGCGAGCGCGTGGCGAACGTCTCGCCCGAGACCCGCTCGCCGCGGCCGAAATTCGGGTCGCGCGCCGGCGCCTCCTGCGCGCTCGCGCCGCCGATCAGCGCCAACCCCAATATGGCGCCTGCAAACGCCTGCATCCTCTTCCGCATGGCGGCTCTCCCCTAATCGTCGCCCGCACTCAAACAGGAGCGCCGCGCGCGATCAATGGCGAAGCAATCTGGCGCCGCAGACGCAAAGCGCGATAATCGTCGCCGCATGACCGAAGCCCCGCCCGAACGCTGCGCCTGGTGCGGCGACGATCCGCTCTATGTCGCCTATCACGACGAGGAGTGGGGCGCGCCGCAGCGCGATCCGCGCATGCTGTGGGAGATGCTGATGCTCGAAGGCTTCCAGGCCGGCCTGGCCTGGATCACCGTGCTGAGGAAGCGCGAGGGCTTCCGCAAGGCGTTCAGCGGCTTCGAGCCGGCCAAGGTCGCGCGCTTCGGCGACAAGGAGGTCGAGCGGCTGATGGCCGATCCGGGCATCATCCGCGCCCGCGCCAAGATCGAAGCGACGATCGCCGGCGCGCGCATCTATTGCGACATGGCCGAACGCGGCGAGGATTTCGCCGCCTATTGCTGGTCCTTCACCGGCGGACGGCCGCTCAAGGGCGACGGCAAGACCTTTCCAGCCACAACGCCGCTGTCGGAGCGGATTTCGAAGGACCTGAAAAAGCGCGGCTTCAAGTTCGTGGGGCCGACCATCGTCTATGCCTGGATGCAGGCGGTCGGCATCGTCAACGACCACAGCGCCCACTGCTTCCGGCGGACGCAAGTCTAGTGTAGGCGGTGCGGCATGGCTGTCGTCAACAATCCGCGAGGCGCCCGGTGAGCGAGACGCCGCCTCCGCCGCCGGAGCAGGAGCCGTCCTCGCCGCCCGCGCCCGCAGCGCCAGAACCTCCGCCGCCCGCTGCGGCGACGCCGCCGGCGTCGCGCCTGCTATGGGATTGGCGCGTCATCGCCGGCGTCGCCGTCGCGGCCGTGATCGCCATCGTCTTTGCCGTTGCCGCCTACCTCAACCAGCGCCCGGGCGCGCCGCTGCTGCCGGCGGAGACGCCCGCGACCGCCGTTCCCCAGGACGAGGAATGGCCCGGCCTTGCCGAACACGACCGGCTGAACGTGCGCCCGCTGCGCATGCCGCGTCCGAACATGAGCGTGGCGATGCAGACGGCGTTTCTGTCCGGTTACGCCGACGTCGAGTTCACGGTCGGCGCCGACGGCAAGGCCTCGGATATCCGCGTCGTGCGCGAGAGCGTGGAGGATTTCGGCTACGCCCATGAAGCGCGCCGCATGGTCGCCGCGGCGGCCTGGCCGACCGAATGGCGCGGGCGCGCGGCGCCGTATCCCGGCCGTTTCCGCGTGATCTTCCCGCCCGGCCGCAACGCCGGGCGCGCCATCGCGCCGCTGGCGATCGCGAGCCCGAACCTCACGCCGGAAATTTTGGCGCTTCGCCGCAACGCTGCGGTCACGCTGCTGATGCGCATTGCGCCTGACGGCGGCGTCGAGAGCGCGCGCATCCTCGACGCCGACGTGCAGAGCGAGGCCGTCAATGCTGAGGCGATGCGCGTGGCGCTGAGCGCGCGCTACCCCGAGAACCCGGCGGGTTTCGCCTATGAGACCCAGCTCGTGGTCAATTTCGACGTGATCGCCGCGCTTGGCCGCAATGGCGGCGAGACGCCGGTGGGGCCGGTGGTTGCGCTGTCGGAAGTGCCGTTCGCGCAGCGGCCGACAGCGAGCGACTTTTCGCGCAACTATCCGCGCCGGGCGCTCAACGCGGGCCTGGACGGCCGCGTCACGCTCTCCTGCGTGGTGCAGCGCAGCCTGCGGCTCGAATGCCGGGTCGCCGAAGAAGATCCGCCGGGCCAGGGCTTCGGGCAGGCCGCCGTGCGTATCGCCCGCCGTTTCCGCGCCGAGCGCCAATTCCCCGACGGCCGCGCCACCGTGGGCGCTCAGGTCACCGTGCCGATGGCGTTCAGGGCGGAATAGGCGCGCAACGGAACCTCGTCGAGCGCGGCGCAGACCGTGCGCAGCTCCTGGAATTCCGCCAGCCCGTAGCGCGAGCCTTCGCGGCCGATGCCCGATTCCTTGCAGCCGCCGAAGGGGGCGACTTCGGTCGAGATGAGGCCGGTGTTGAGGCCGACCATGCCGTACTCGAGCGCCTCCGAAATGCGATGCGCGCGGCTGAAGTCGCGCGAGAAGACGTAGGAGGCGAGGCCGGCGCGCGAGGCGTTGGCGAGGGCGACGGCTTCCGCATCGTCGCTGACGCGCACGAGGCCGGCGACGGGGCCGAATGTCTCTTCGCGGCAGAGCAGGGCGTTGGCGTCGACGTCGACGAGAACGCTCGGCTGGTAGAACGGGGCGCCGGCCGCGTGGGCGGCGGCGCCGGTCAGCGCGCGTGCGCCACGCTGAAGCGCGTCGGCGACGTGCGCTTCGACTTTCGCGAGGGCGCGGCGGTCGATGAGCGGGCCTTGGTCCGTTTCGGCGGCGAGCCCGTCGCCGACGCGCAGGGCGTGCGCGCGTTCGGCAAGGCCCTCCGCGAAAGCGTCGTACGCCGCCTCGTGCACGAGAAAGCGATTGGCGCAGACGCAAGTCTGGCCGGTGTTGCGGAACTTGGAGGCGATGGCGCCGGCGACGGCGGCTTCAATGTCGGCGTCGGCGCAGACGATGAACGGCGCGTTGCCGCCGAGTTCGAGCGAAACCCGCTTCACCGTATCCATGCAGCGCGCGGCGAGCATCTTGCCGACGGCGGTCGAGCCGGTGAAGGTGAACTTGGCGATGCGCGGGTCGGAGACGAAAACCTCCCCGATCGCCTGCGGCGCGCCGGTCACGACGTTGAAGACGCCTGCCGGTACGCCGGCCTCGGCGCTCAGCGCCGCAAGCGCCAGCGCGCTGAACGGCGTAAGTTCCGAAGGCTTCAGCACGACGGTGCAGCCCGCCGCGAGCGCGGGCGCGACCTTGCGCGTAATCATCGCCGCTGGGAAATTCCACGGCGTGATGGCGGCGACCACGCCGACAGGGCGGCGGTCCACCCAGATGCGGGCGTCGCGGGCATGGCCGGGAATGATGTCGCCATAGCCGCGCTTCGCCTCTTCCGCGAACCATTCGATGAAGGCGCCGGCGTAGGCGATTTCGGCGCGCGCTTCGGCGAGCGGCTTGCCCTGCTCGGTCGTCATCAGCCGCGCCAGATCCTCCTTATGCGCGAGCATCAGCTCGAACCAGCGCCGGAGGATCGCCGCGCGCTCCTTGGCCGAATGGGCGCGCCAGCCGGGCAGCGCCGCTTCCGCCGCCGCAACCGCGTGCGCCGCCTCCGCGCCGCCGAGATCGGGCGTGCTGGCGATCTCGCCGCCGGTCGCCGGATTGCGGACGCCGATGCGGCGCTCGCCGTCGATCCAGGCGCCGTCGATATAGGCGCGCGTGATCAGCAGATCGGGACGCGACAGCGCAAGGCGCGCGCGCTCATGCGATGCGCCGGCGTTCGCCACGTTCAGAGCGCCAGCGCCATTTCGAGGCGCGCGAGGCCTTCGTCGAAGAGATCGTCCTCGATGGTCAGCGGATAGAGCAGGCGGATGGTTTCGCCGGAGACGCCGCAGGACAGAAGGATCAAGCCGTTCTCCAGCGCCCGCGCCGTCGCGCGCTTGGCTGCGGCGCCGTCCGGCGCATCGCCCCCGCGCTCGGCGACGAGGTCGAACGCAATCATGGAGCCGAGGCCGCGGATGTCGGCGATCGGCGCGATGTCGTTGCGCCTGCGCAGGGTTTCGAGCCGCGCCTTGGCGCGGGCGCCCAGCGCGTCGGCGCGGGCGCAGAGGTTTTCCTTCTCGATCACGTCGAGCACGGCCAGCGCCGCGGCGCAGCCGACCGGCGAGCCGCCATAGGTGCCGCCGAGGCCGCCGGGATCGACACGGTCCATGATGTCCGTGCGACCGACGATTCCGGAGAGTGGAAACCCACCCGCGAGCGACTTGGCCATGGTGATCAGGTCGGCGCGGACGTCATAGTGCTCCATCGCGAAGAGCTTTCCCGTCCGCGCGAAGCCCGTCTGCACTTCGTCGGCGATGAGCAGGATGCCGTTGGCGTCGCAGATGTTGCGCAGCGCCCGCATCAGCTCGGGAGGCGCCTGGTGGAAGCCGCCTTCGCCCTGCACCGGCTCAAGCACGATAGCCGCGACGCGGTCGGGGCCGACATCGGCGCGCAGAATGTGATTGAGCACCAGCAGCGACGTCTCGACGTCGACGCCGTAGCGCGCCACCGGAAAAGGCGCGTGGAAGACATCGGCCGGCGAGGGGCCGAACTGGTTCTTGTAGGGCGCAACCTTGCCGGTCATCGCCATGGTCAGCGCGGTGCGGCCGTGGAAGGCGCCGCTGAAGGCGATCACCGCGGAGCGCCCGGTGGCGGCGCGCGCAATCTTCACCGCGTTCTCGACCGCCTCGGCGCCGGTGGTGAACAAGATGGTTCGCGCATCGCCCTCGATCGGCGCGCGGGCGTTCAGTTTTTCGGCCAGCTCGACATATTGCTCGTAAGCGCAGACCTGGAACGCCGTGTGCGTGAACAGATCGAGCTGCGCACGCGCCGCTTCCATCACCTTGGGATGACGGTGGCCGGTGTTCAGCACGGCGATGCCGCCGGCGAAATCGATGTATTCGCGGCCTTCGGCGTCCCAGAGGCGCGCGTTCTCGGCGCGCGCGGCGAACACCGGCGTCGCGGTGGAGACCCCGCGCGGCACGGCCTTCGTGCGGCGGGCGAGAAGATCGGCATTGGTGGTCATGAATGTGCTCCGCGCTTTACTGACGCGCCTGGACAGTATGGAATAGTGCCAGTGAGGCATCTCGAATAGGGCCAGATGGATGCGCGACGGGCTGACTTTCGTCTTGGACGAGGAAAACGGGCTCTCGCTTCAGCAGCAGATCCGCGAACACCTGATCCGCGCCGTCGCCAGCGGCACGCTCAAGCCGGGCAGCCGCGCGCCGTCGTCGCGCACCCTGGCCAAGCGGATCGGCGTCGCGCGGAATACGGTCATCCTCGCCTACCAGCAGCTCGTCGCCGACGGCTATCTGACCGGCAAGGAGCGCAGCGGGCTTTATGTCTGCGAGGACCTGGCCGAGGTCGCCTCGCGCCATCTGCGCAAGGCGGACGAAAGCGAGCCGCGCTCGGCCGCGACCTGGCGCGCGCAGATGAAGCGGCGCAGCCGCGTTGACTGGTCGCGCCGGATTCCGCCGGACTGGTCGCTCTATCCCTATCCCTTTCTCGAAGGCTGTCTTGATGCCGAGCTGTCGTCCGTCGCCGAATGGCGCGATGCGACGCGGGCGGCGCTCGGCGCGCGCGAGTTCGGGAAATGGTCGATGAATTTCTCGGAAAGCGACGACGAGAAGCTGGTCGAGGAAATCCGCACCAAGATTCTTCCGCGCCGCGGCGTGCAGGCCGCGGCCGACGAGATCCTGATCACGGAGGGCTGGAAGCAGGCGCTCGATCTCGTCACGCAGCTCTTCGTCGACAGCGGTTCGCGGGTGGCGATCGAGGATCCCGGCCTGCCGGAGTTGCGCGAACTGCTGCGGCTTCAGGGCGCCGACACGTGGCCGCAGCCGATCGATGGCGAAGGCATTGTTGTCGATAACGCGCTGAACGGACGCTCGGTCGTTTTTGTGACACCGACGCGCCAGGCGCCGACGGGCACGCACATGTCGCGCGCGCGCCGCAAGGCGCTGCTGCGGAAAGTGGAGGCGGAAGACGCACTCGTCGTCGAAATCGACTTCGTCACCAGCGGATTTGGCGAAAAGCGGCTGCCGGCGCTCAAAGCTGCCGACGCGCATGAGCGCGTGGTCTATATCTCCGATCTCTGCGAGGTGTTCGGCCCAGGTTTGAGGCTGGGCTTTGTCGTCGCGCCCGCAGCGGTGGTGCGCGAGATGCGCAAAGTGCGCAGCCTGCTTGCGGGACCTGCGCCGCGCGCCGCGCAGCGGATCGGCGCGCTGCTGATGGCGCTCGGGCACTATGACGCCGCATCAAACCGCGTGCGCCGGGCCATCGGCGGGCGGCTGACGGCGCTGCGCGACGCGCTCAACTATCACCTGCCGCACCTCGTGCTGATCGATCCGCAGCTCTCCGGCGCCTCGATCTGGGTGACGGGGCCGCCGGGGCTCGACGCCCGTTTGCTCGCCAGCGAGGCGGCGGCGCGCGGCCTGTTGATCGAGCCCGCGACGCGCTTCTACGCGCGCGAGGGCGAAGGGGTCTCGGCGTTTCGCATGGGCGTGTCGGGCGTGCCGGTCGAGCGCATACGGCCCGGCGTCGCCGTGCTGGCGCAGGTGATGCGCGACTTGGGCGACCCGGCGCTCGACCGTCTGGACGCGAAGCGGCCGTCCTGGCTCTCGGGCGCCGAGATCGAGGCGCTGATGTGCGGCGCCACGCTGCTCTGCCGCACCGTGTACGGCGATCCGTATTCGGTCGAAGTCCGTCCGGACGGCAAGCTGATCGGCAAGGCGGGCTATGCGCACGAGGACTGCGACGAGGGCGAGTGGTGGGTGGAGGACGACCGCTGGTGCCGCCGCTGGAACGTCTGGTCCTATGGCGAAACGGCGCGTTATTTCACGGTGGTCGAGGGCGACCAGATCAAGTGGTACAAGGACGACCTGGTGCTGTTTAACCGCGGCGTTCTGGTCCCCGCGGCGCCGGATCTGGCCGAGGCGTCGGCGGCCTGAGCCTGGCGCCAGCAATCGGCGGCAGCTGGACCTATGCCGGGTGCAGGGGCGTTCCTAGCGTGCGAGCCTTGAGAGGCTCGCGTGACCACATTCGCCATCGCAGCGCTGCAACTGGCGCTCGACCAGAAGGACAATTGCGCTGAGATCGCCGACGAAGTGCGGCGGTTGAAGCGGCGCTTTCCGTGGGTGCGGATGGCGCTGGTCGGCGAACTCGCCGCCTATGGCGCGAATATCGATCTCGCGCAGCCTTTGCCGGGGCCGGCGGAGGCTTTCTTTTGCGCGCTGGCGCGCGAGACCGGGCTGTGGCTGTTGCCCGGTTCGCTCTACGAGCGGCGCGGCGATGCGGTGTTCAACACGACGCCGGTGATCGATCCCGCGGGCGACGTCGTCGCCCGCTACAGCAAGATGTATCCGTTCGCGCCCTACGAGCGCGGCGTGACGCCGGGCGCGGAGTGCGTGGCGTTCGACGTGCCGGGCGCGGGCCGTTTCGGCGTGTCGATCTGCTACGATATGTGGTTCGGCGAAACCACGCGCACGCTCGCGTGGATGGGCGCCGAGGTCGTGCTGCATCCGAGCATGACCAACACGATCGATCGCGACGTCGAGGTGTGCATGGCGCGCGCGGGCGCGGCGGCGAACCAGTGCTATTTCTTCGACGTCAACGTCGCGGGCGCGCTCGGGAACGGGCGCTCGCTGATCGCAGGGCCCGGCGGCGAAGTGATCCATCAGGCCGGCGAAGGTCGCGAAATCATGCCGGTCGAAGTCGATTTCGCCTATGTGCGGCGCGTGCGCGAACGCGGCTGGCACGGACTCGGCCAGCCGCTGAAGAGCTTCCGCGACGGCGCGCGCGCCTTCGCGCCGTACCAGGCCTCCAACCGGTCGGAGTCGCTCGACGCGTTCGGGCCGCTGCTCAAGCCCGGCGAGACGCCCGACTTGCCCGGCAAGGTCGAGCAGCTGCGCAAGAAGACATAACGGCAATAAGCGTTTTTTGAGATAGCGGGGGAATGAAGATGCAGACGAAGAATCCAAGTGAGACGGTTTCGCGCTTGACGCGCGTCCTTCTCGGCGGCGTTTCGTTGGCGGCGATGCTCGCGGCGCCCGCCGCGGCCCAGGGCGTTTCGGCCGATCAGGCGGTGGACGAGGAAACCATCACCGTGACGGCGACGCGGCGCGCCGAAGACATTCTCGACGTTCCCTACAACATCACCGCGGTCACCGGCGCGCAGATCGAAGAAGCGCGCATGCGCGACACGACAGAACTGCTGCGCTCCGTTCCCGGCGTCAGCGTCGTCGATCGCGGCGAACGCAACGCCGCCGTCGTCAACGGCGTCCGCATCCGCGGCCTCAATGTCGACAGCGCGGCGCTCGGCGATTACGCCGTTTCGGCCGTCTCGACCGTCTCCACCTATGTCAACGACACCCCGATTTTCGCGAACTTCCTGCTGACCGACATCGCCCAGGTCGAAGTGCTGCGGGGACCGCAAGGCACGCTCTACGGCTCGGGCGCGCTGGGCGGCACCGTGCGCTACATCCTGAACGATCCCGAACTCGGGGAATTCGGCGGCCACGGCCAGCTCTCGCTGTCGCAGGTGAACGGCTCTGAAGACATCGGCTGGGCCGGCGATCTCACCGTGAACGTGCCGCTGGGCGAACGCGCGGCGCTGCGCGCGACGATCGCGCGAGCGGACTATCCGGGTCTCACCGACTACGTGAACGTCTACGAGCTCGACAACAACGGCATCCCGGCGGCGCCGGGCGGCGTGCTCGATCCGTCCGCATCTTATCGTTCGGTCGAAGACGCCGACACGGTCGACAGCTGGTTCGGCCGCGCAAGCCTGCGGCTCGAACCCACGAGCAATATCGATCTGACGCTGAACTACTTCCACCAGCAGGACGAGATCGGCGGGCGCCGCGGGCAGGCGCTGGGAAGCGACGGCTTCGGCAATCCGTATGGCGAGTTCGAGAGCGGCTCGATTCAGCTCGAACCCGCCGACCGCGATCTCGACCTCGTGTCGCTCGAAGCCAATATCGACCTGGGCTTCGCGACGCTGACGTCGAGCACGTCCTACTACGATCATTCCGGCGGCAGCGTCAGCGAGAACACCGGCTTCTACGCCCAGGCCGGGTTCCTCAGCTTCTACTACAATTACCCGCGCCCGATGGCGTCCGCGGTGCGGACGTTCGCGGACGAATCCATCGTTCAGGAGCTGCGGCTCGTCAGCAATGACGGCGGCGCGTTCGATTACGTCGTCGGCCTCTACTATCAGGATCAGAATCGCGTCGCGACGCAGGACAGCTACCTGCGCGGGTTCAAGCAATGGTGGGATGCGCTGTGGGTCGGCTTCCCTGGCGTTCAGGCGGCGGTCACGGGCGATCAGGACTTCGCCTACTCGCGCGAGGAAGACTTTGTCGATCAGGCCGTGTTCGGCGAGCTCACCTGGCGCGCCACCGACCGTCTCGACGTCACCGGCGGATTCCGCGCGTTCTCGAACGAGTCGGACAACACGACCTTCATGGATCTGCCGCTCTATGCCGGCCTGTTCACCCCGGCCACGACCGTGTTCAACACGGACGATGACGGCGTGCTCTGGAAGCTCAACGTCGCCTACGAGTTCGGCGACGACGACCTGCTCTATGCGACGTTCTCGCAAGGCTATCGGCGCGGCGGGACCAACGCCGTGCCGACGTCAGGCACATTTGCCGAGAACCCGGCGTGGCAACTCTACGATCCGGACTACGTCGACAATTACGAGGTCGGCGTGAAAGGGCGCCTCAACGGGCTGCGCTACGATGCGAGCTTGTTCTACATCGACTGGCAGGACGCGCAGCTGAATACGGCGACGCCCAATTGGGGCTTCTTCGCCGTGCAGAACGCGGGGAGCGCGCACTCGGCCGGCGTCGAGCTGCAATTGTCCGGCATGATCACCAACGAGATCGGCTTCCAGGCCGGCTACACCTATCTCGACGCCGAACTCGACGAGGACTTCTATTCGCCGATCGGCACGCTGATCGATCGCGAGGGCAATCGCTTGCCGGGCGCGCCCGAGCACATGCTCAACGGCGCGATCGACTACACCCGCCAGTTCGGCGCCTACACGTTCTTCGCCCGCCTCGACGGCTTCTATCAGTCGGAGACCAGAAACGCGATCAGCCTGTCGCCGGCGTTCAATGTCGATCTCGACGGGTTCGCGATCTTCAACGCCGTCACCTCGTTCTCCACCGACCGCTGGGACTTCTCGCTCTGGGTGAAGAATATCGGCGACGAAGAGGGCGTGACGGGCAGGTTCACGGAACTGTACATGGGCGGCGATCCGGCTGAAGGTTACTTCGGCAATGGATCGAAAGACCTCATCTCGCTTCCGCGAACCATCGGGGCCACCATTGGCTTCAGGTTCTGAACCGGCGGCCGCCCCGGCGCAGACCATCGACATGGCGGCGGCGATCGCCCAGGCCGATCAGCTGCTGCGCCGCGGCAGGCGCGGCGAGGCGGCGCAGCACATCCAAGCGCTGCAAGCCGCCGCGCCGGAGCGCGCCGAGCCCTGGCTGCTCGGCGCGCGGCTGGCGCAGATGGAGAGCGACTTTCCCGCAATGCTCGCGGCGGCGCGGCGCGGCGTGGAGGCCGCGCCGCAGAACCTCACGGCGGCGTTCATCCTGATCGAAGCGCAGATCATGTGCGGCGAAACCGCCGCCGCGCGCGCGGGTTTGGCGGAACTCGAGCGCGCGCACGGCGGCGATGGCCTGGTGCTGCGCCGGGTGGCGGAGTCGTACACGCACCTTGGCCAGCACGCCGACGCCGATCGATGCGCGCAGGCGGCCAGCGTGCTGCGTCCGGACGATCTCGACGGCCAGTTCCAGGCCGCCTCATGCGCGCTGGCGATGGGCCGCCTTGAACAGGCGGAGCAGCTGCTGGACGACGCGATCGCGCGGCGGCCGACCGATTTCGACGCCATGTACAATCGCGCGACGCTGCGCCGGCAGACGCGCGCGCGCAATCACCTGCCGCAGCTCAACGCCGCGATGGCGCGGCTCGGCGCCGAACGCGCGCCACCGGCGCTGCACTATGCTTTAGGCAAGGAGCTTGAAGACCTGGGCGACGCCGCCGGGGCGCTCGCAGCCTATGCGCGCGGGGCCGCGGCGCGCAAGCGCGCTCTATCCTACGATGCGAGCGTCGATGTCGAAGCGATGCGCGCGATCGAGGCGGCGTTCGGCGCGACGTTCTTCGCTCAGCGGCAGGCCGGATTCGAGGACGAGGCGCCGATCTTCGTGGTGGGGCTGCCGCGCAGCGGCACCACCCTGGTCGACCGCATCCTCAGCGCGCACCGCGATGTCGAGAGCCGCGGCGAACTGAACGAGCTGGCGCTGGCGGTGACGCGGGCGGCGGGCAGAAGCGCGGGCAAGAGCGAGCGCATCGCGCGCGCGGCAGCGGCGAATATGACTGCGCTCGGCGAGAGCTATTGCAGGGCGGTGCGCGGCGCCGGCGCGACAGGGCGCATCTTCCTCGACAAGACGCCGCTCAACTTCCTCTATCTCGGCGCGATCGCGAAAGCGCTGCCGAACGCGAAGATCGTCCATCTCACGCGCCACCCGATGGCGAGCGGCTACGCCATGCTGAAGACGCTGTTTCGGATGGGCTATCCGTTCTCCTACGATCAAGCGGACATCGGCCGCTACATCGGCGGCTATCGCCGCCTGATGCGGCATTGGCGCGCTCACATGGGCGAGCGCATCCTCGATGTCGCCTACGAGGACATCGTCGCCGATATCGAAGGCCAGACGCGCCGCATGCTGACATTCTGCGGCCTGGATTGGGATGCGGCGTGCGTTTCGTTTCACGAGAACCGACAGCCTTCGACAACGGCGAGCGCCGCGCAGGTGCGTCAGCCGCTTTACGGCGGCTCCGTTTCGCAATGGCGCACGCACGAGGCGAGCCTGGCGCCGCTGGCGCATGTGCTGGCGCAGGAGGGCGTATCGTGAGGCGCGCGCTCCTGGCGTTCGTGCTTGCATGCGGCGCGCTGGCGCCGGCGGCGGCGCACGCGCAATCGATTCTCTCCGAGGACTTCCAGTCCGGCGACGCCGCGCGCTGGGCGTCCTCGGGTGGCGACGTGCGGCTCACGACCCATGCCGGCAACGTCTCCATGCGCCTCACGCGCAGCGCCGCGGCCGTGACCGCAGTGTCGACGCAGGGCTATCGCGACGTCGCCGTCGCCGCCGCCCTGGCGGCGAACGATTTGGAGGGCGAAGACTATTGCCTCGTCGAGGCGTCCGGCGATGGCGGGCGTACCTGGATCGAGGTGCTGCGCGTGCGCGACGGTCAGGACGACGGCGTGACGCTGCATCGCAACGCGGTTCGCGACGCCCGTTTCGACGACGCCGAGCGGCTGCTCATCGGCGCACGCGTTTCGGGAAACGCCGACAACGACCGGTGTTGGCTCGACGACGTGCGCGTTTCGGGCGTCCGCATCGAGACGGGCGATGACGCGCGCGGCCAGCTGAGCGCCGCCCGGCTCCGCGGCGGCGAAACGCCGACGGCGCTTGCGCCGATGTCCGCCTTCGCCCCGCCGGCCGAGGCCGATCCGCCGCGCGATGCGTTCGACGGCGTGCTGCGGGTCGAAGCCGCGCGCGGCCAGCTGCGCGGCGTGCAGGACGCGTTCGCAATCGCCGCCGACCGCTCGCTGCAGGCCTATACGTTTCCGGCCTTCGAGATCGGTCTTGTGCAGGATGGCGCGTGGCTGATCCCGTCGCGGCGCGGCCCGATGCCGGGCGCGCATCCGAACTGGGAGATCGCGATCGAGCCGGGCCGCGTCTGGAGCGAGGCGCGCGACGACGGCTGGAGCCGCGCGTCGCTGCCGTTCGCGCTGATCGAAACCAACGCCAACTGCACGCACAACGGCGTGCTGACATTCGCCTTCAGGGGAGGCGAAATCTCGCGTGTCGCCTGGCAGATCGCTTCGGAGACCTGCGCATATTTCAAGTTCGATTTCTGGGGCGTGTCGCCCGCGACCTATAGTCCGGGGCCGCCGGCCGGGAGCGCCGGTCTGATCGGCGCTTTCCGCGCCGAGCGGGAAGGCCGCATGCGTGTGGAACCGATCTCGGCGCTCGCCGCCCGCGGCGTGGATGTCGATGCGTTCGCCTCGCCCGCCGACATCGACCCGGCCGCGCTCTCGACCTTCGGCGTGATCTACGAAGGCGTTCACTATCGCGGCGGCTGCGAGACGCGCGCGGGCGCCTATCCGTTCTGCGAGTCGCTGCTGCTGCCGTCTTATTCGCTGGCCAAGTCGATTGCCGGCGGCTTCGGCCTGATGCGGCTGGAGCTGTTGTATCCTGGCGTCGGCGACGAACTCATCTCCGATCATGTCGGCCCGTGCCGGGCCTGGCGCGCCGTCACTTTGGAGCATGCGCTCGATATGGCGACGGGCCGCTACGATTCGCCCGCAAGCGAAGCCGACGAGAACGCGCTCACGGCCAGCCGCTTCTTTCTCTCGACGACTCTGGAAGAAAAGCTCCGCGTCGCCTGCAACCTTTACCCGCGCCGCGAGGCGCCGGGACGGCGCTGGGTCTATCATACGCCGGATACGTTCGTGCTCGGCGCGGCGATGGCCGACGTCTGGCGCGACAGGCGCGGCGCCGATCGCGACTTCTTCGACGACGTGCTGGCCGCAGGCGTGTACGAGCCGCTGCGTCTCAGTCCAGTCATCCGCGCCACGCGCCGCACCTCCGATGACGCGCGCCAACCGTTCATCGGCTGGGGGCTGACGCTCCTGCCGGACGACGTGGCCAAGATCGGCGTCTACCTGCAGCATCCCGAGCGTGCGGGAGAGCCGCTGATGGCGCCCGCGGCGCTTGCGGCGGCGATGCAGCGCGCGCCGGACGATCCTGGCCTGGCCGGGCCCGATGCGACGTTCCGCTACAATAACGGCTTCTGGGCGTGGAACGTGCAGGCGACGCTTGGCTGTTCGCGTCCGGTCTGGGTTCCGTTCATGTCGGGCTTCGGCGGCATTGTCGTCGTGCTCATGCCGAACGGCGCGACCTATTACTATTTCAGCGATGGCGGCGAATACCGTTGGGCGCGCGCGGTGCGCGCCGCCAGCCGCCTCGCGCCAATATGCGAGACGAGTCCATGACAGATGCGGCTGCGGCGCCCGCGCGCGGGTGGAGGGCGTCGCCGGACAGCCTGATCGCGAGCTTCATGCTCGCGTTTCTCGCCACGGCCGGGCTGTTCTACGTCAACATCATGGCCGCGATCGTGACCGGCCTGATCGACGCGCTGGGCGTGAGCGAGCGGGAAGCCGGGTTCGTCGCGTCCGCCAACGTCTATGGCGCGGCCGTGGGCGCGTTGTGCGCGGTGGCGCTGGTGCGCGTCGCGCCGTGGCGGCCGTTCGCGCTCGCGGCGCTGATGCTGCTGATCGGTATCGACGTTGCGTCGAGCCTCCTTCGCGACCTGCAGACGCTCATCGCCGTGCGCGCCGTGCACGGCTTCGTCGGCGGGGCGCTGGTCGGCGTGTCGTACGGCGTTTTCTCGCGCACCAAGTCGCCGGATCGCGTGTTCGGCATGCTGCTCGTCGTGCAGTTCGGTCTCGGCGGCCTCGGCACCATGTTGCTGCCGCGGCTCGTGCCCGTCTTCGGCAGTGCGGCGCTGTTCTACGCGCTCGCCGCTTTCAGCCTCGTCGCGCTGCTGATGCTGCCGTTCCTGAGCGACTATCCGCTTGAGCCGCGGAAGAAGGACGATCCCGCGCGCCCGCGCATCCAGTTCGGCCCGCTGGCGGCGACCTTGGGCGCCGTGTTCCTGTTCCAGCTCGCCAACATGGCGCTCGCCGCCTACGTCATCGAACTCGGCCGCCGGCATCACCTGACGACGGAGTTCGCCAGCGCCGCCGTCGGCGCGTCGTCCTGGGTGTCGATTCTCGGCGCGGTTCTCGTCGTCGCTCTCGGCGCGCGCATGGGCCGGTGGCGGCCGTTGCTGATCGGCATGATCCTCGCGGTGCTCGGCACGCTCGCATTCCACTGGAGCGCCGATCCCATCGTCTACATCGCCGCGAACTGCATCACAGGTTCGGCCTGGTCCTTCATCATCGCATACTTGCTCGGCATGGCCGCGGAATTCGACAAGGGCGGGCGCTCGGCGGCGGCGGCGGGCTTCATCTCGAAGATGGGGCTGGCCACAGGGCCGTTCGTCGCCGGCGTGTTGCTGGAAACCCGGACTTACGACGTGCTGATCAACGCTGCGTCCGTTGCGCTGGCGCTGAGCGCCGCCGCCATGCTGTGGCCGGCGCTCCTGTCCGATCGCCGGCGCAAGGAGGCCGCGCCGTGAGCGGGCTGAGCGAAGCGCACGCGCGGCGCATCTGCGCCGAGGCGGACCGCCGCTTCGATGCGGAGCTGGAGTTCATCAAGGATCTCGTCCGCTTCCCGTCACTGCGCGAGCACGAACGCGCGGCGCAGGACTTCATGGCCGAGGCGTTCCGCGCGCGCGGGCTCGAGGTGGATCGCTGGAAGATCGATGTCGAAGCGCTGAAGCGCCATCCGGGCGCCTCGCCCGTCGCTTCGCCTTACGCCGAAGCCTACAATGTCGTCGGCACCTATCGCGCCGAGCGCAATGACGGGCGCAGCCTGATCCTCAACGGACACATCGACGTCGTGCCCGCGGGGCCTGTGCACCGCTGGTGTTCGCCGCCGTTCGAGCCGCAGGTGCGCGGCGGCAGGCTCTACGGTCGCGGCGCGGGCGACATGAAGGCCGGCATCGGCGCGATGCTGTTTGCCTATGACGCCGTGCGCAGCGCCGGCCTCGCGCCGCGCGGCCGCATCCACTTGCAGTCCGTCGTCGAAGAAGAGTGCACCGGCAACGGCGCCTTCGCCTGCCTGTTGCGCGGCTATACCGCCGACGCCGCCATCATTCCGGAGCCCGTCGGCGAAGAGCTCACGCGCGCCAATATGGGCCTGCTCTGGCTCAAGATCACCGTTCCCGGCGACCCCGCGCACGCGTCCGGCGCCTATAGCGCGGGCGTCAACGCGATCGAGCGCGGCTGGCTGATCTGGCAGCGCCTCAAGGCGCTCGAGGCGCGGTGGAACGAGGAACGCGGCGAGCATCCGCACTATTGCGATCATGCCCACCCGGTGCGGATCAATCTGGGCAGGATGCAGGGCGGGGAGTGGGTGTCGAGCGTGCCGGCCGAATGCGTGCTCGAAGTGCGCGCCGGGCTTTATCCGGAGTGGAGCGTCGAACGCGGCAAGGCCGAGATCGAGCAGGCGATCGCCGAAGCCTGCGCGCTCGATCCCGCGCTGCCGCCGGCGGCCGTCGAGTATCACGGCTTTCACAATGGCGGCTACATCCTGGCGCCCGGCGGCGACGCCGAGGCGGCGCTTGGCGCCGCGCACAAGCGCGTCTGCGGCGAACCGCTCAAGGCCTGCGCCTCCACGGCCTCAACCGATTCCCGCATCCTCGGCGTCTTCGGCTCGATCCCCAGCCTGGTGTACGGCCCCGCCTGCACCGGCGCGCACGGGATCGACGAATACGTCGACATCGAATCCGTCCGGCGCGTCACCAAAACCATCGCGCTTTTCATCGCCGACTGGTGCGGCGTCGCCGAAACCTGACCGGCGCGAAGCCAAATCTGGCGACCCCGGAGAGATTCGAACTCCCGACCGTGTCCTTAGGACGGACCTGCTCTATCCAGCTGAGCTACGGGGCCAGGGGTGCAGAGCTACGTAATCGGGGGCCTGACCGCAAGCCTCGCCGGCCCTGGACGGCGCCCCGGGCGGGGACCATCATGGCGCCGCCTGGGACAGCAAGGGGAGGCGCAGCCGATGGCGCGCAAGTACGCAAACGGCTGGTCGGAGGCCGCCGCCTGGCTGACGGCGATCTCGCACACGCGCGCGGGCGTGGTGCGTTGGGGCGTCATCACCATCCTGACCGCGGTCTGGATCGGCGGCGGGCTCTGGCTCTGGCGCGAACTCAGCCCGTTCGAGGCGGTTTACCGCACGCTGAGCGCCGTGGGCATGTGGGACGAGTATTTCAACGCCCGCGCCTGGCAGCAGGAAGTGGTGCGCTTCGCCGCCATCGCCACGCCGGTCGTCGGCCTGCTGTTCGCGTTTTCGGGCCAGCTCGGGCGTTCGCTGGCGCGGCTGTTCAATCTCGGCGCGTCCGGCCATGTCGTCGTCGCCGGCGAGAGCGCGGCGGCTTTGTCGCTCGCGCTCGACTGTCGCGCGCACAAGGATTCGGTGATCCTGATCGCCCAGGGCTTGGCCGGCGAGACGGCGCTGGGCCTGCGGCGCAGGGGCGTGATCGTGCTCGAAGGCGACGCGTCGCATCCGGAGACGTTGCGCAACGCGCGCGCCGCCCACGCCGCGCACGTGGTCGCGTTCGAACCGGACGACACCGCCAATCTGCAGATCGAAGCCGCCGTGCGCCGCCTCGCCGAGCACACGCGCCGGCGCCGGCCGATCGGCGTGCACGTCGCCACCCGCTCGTCGCTGCTGCTGAAGGAGGCGCGCGAGATGCGCTCGGCGCAGATGCGCCGGAAGCAGGCGCCGGCCAAGGTCGATCCCAAGCCGTTCTCGCTGCAGGAAATGGCCGCGCGCGCGCTGGTGCAGCAGGAGAGCCAGACGCTGCTCTCGCTCGCTCAGCAGCTCGGCCAGGACCGGGTCCATATCGTCATGTTCGGCTTCGATGCGCCCGCCGAGGCGGCGGCCGAGCGCATCCTGATGAGCTTATGGTCGGCGCATTTCGCGCCGCCGCGCATCACAGTGCTGACGCCCGATCCCGATATCGCCGGCGCCGGTTTCCGCGCCCGCCACCGCGAAGCCTTCGCGCACCCGCAGATTTGGAGCGCCGATGTCGCGTTCCTGCCGTTCGATTGGGAGGTGGCCTCGGTCGGCCCCGAACTGCTCGACTCCGTCGAGCTGCAGCGCGGCAAGCCGACCGCGATCGTCGTCGCCACCGGCGCCGACCCCGGCAACATCCATCTCGCCATCGCGCTGAAGCGCGCGTGCAACCATCGCGGCCGCTGGCCCGTGCCGATCTATATGTACGAGACCAGCCAGTCCGAATTTTCGCAGCAATACGCCAAGGGCGACGAAACCGAGGAACTCGACGCCTATCTGCAGGCCTTCGGCGCGCATCAGGCCACGGCCGCGCGCGCGCTCATCATCGACGGCGATCTCGATCGCGGCGCGGCGATCGCGCACGAGCACTACAATCGCGGTTTCGGCAAGCGCGGCGAGGTCAGCATGAAGGAGCTGCAGGCGGCGATGAAGGACTGGCCCGACGTGCTCGAGACTTTCCGCGCCGCCAACCGCGCCGCCGCCGACAGCGCCATGACCAAACTGTGGGATGCAGGCTGGCGTCCGGCCGCGAAGAGCGAGAAAGGCGAGACCTCGCCCGCGATTGCGCCGGAGCTGACGGAGCGCATGGCCCAGTGCGAGCACGATCGGTGGATGGCCGAGCGGCTGATGTCCGGCTGGCGTCCCGCCGGCGAAGGCGAACAGCGCGACAATGACCTGATGGTGCACGACAAGCTCGTGCCGTGGAACGCGTTGAGCGACGCTGACAAGAACAACGACGTGAACCAGATCCGCGCCGCGCTCGACGTGTCGCGGCTGCTCTCCAAGCACGGCTTCGTCCGCCGCGCCTGAAGCGTCGAATATCGGACGCGCCCTATGGACCGCCGGCGTCCCGCCGGCAGGCGCTGGCGTGTGGAGGCCGGAGCGCTGCGCTCCCCGTTTTGCAAAAGTTCACGCAGGCCGGCGGGACGCCGGCGGTCCATAGGGACGTATGCTCTACGCGTGTCAGTCGCCGATGCGGCCGCCGTCGTCGCGGGTGACCACTACGACGGCCGAGCGCGGCCAGGCGTCGCCGCCGTCCGGAAAGTGCGAGGGCGGCGGCGCGCCGCCCCAGCGCGATTGCGCGTAGTCGGCGCCGGCGGCGTCGTTGCCGCCCGGATGCTGGATGGCGCAGAAGAAAGCGCGTTCGTCCGGCGCCATCAGCGGCCCGCAGATTTCGGAGCCGACCGGGCCGACCAGGAACCGCTTCAGTTCGCGCGGTCCTTCGCCGTGCGCCTGCGCGACGACGACGCAGTCGTTGCAGTCGGCGAACACGGCGTCGCTGCCGTCGGTGGCGATCCAGACGCGATGGCTAGAATCGATGAAGAGATTGTCCGGGCAGGCGAAGCGCACGCCGGCGACGGTCTCGCGTCCGTAGGCGCGTGTCGACACATGCGCCGGCGCGCCGGCGCGCGTCGCCGCCACGAGCGCCTGCGCATTGGGATCGCCGCCCATGGCGAAGATATCCCAGCTGAACGCTTCGGCGCCGCTGTCGCCGCCGGCCTCGTCGATGCGCAGCACGTGGCCGGCAAGATTCGATTGCGCCGAATTGGGCCGCTCGCTCTCGCGCCGCGGATTGCCGGGGCGGTCGAAGCCGCGCTCGCTGTTGTTGGTGCAGGCGATCAGCACCGGGCCGAGCCCGCGCCATTCGCCGTCGCACAGCGCCTCGATGTCTTCCGGGCGGTCCATCGGCGTCGCGCCCATCAGACGCGCCGCTTCGCGCACGCGCACCAGCAAGTCGGCGCGGTCGCGGAAGCGGATTGGCGAGTCCTGCCCGGCCGCCGCCGCATTCGCCGCCTCGACCGTGATGTGCAGCCAGCGTCCCCTTCCGTCCTCGTGGAACTGCGCCGCGTAGAGTTCGCCCTCGTCGAGCAGATCCATGTTGGCGGCGCGGTTGGTGGGATCGAAGCGCCCGCGGGTGACGAACTTGTACACGTGCTCGTTGCGCTGATCGTCGCCCATATAGACCGCGACGCGCCCGTCGCGCGTCAGCGCCGTGGTGGCGCACTCATTCTTCTTGCGCCCGAGCGCGGTGCGTTTCTTCGGCGCCGCGTGCGGATCGTACGGGTCGATCTCGGTGACCCAGCCGTAGAGCGCCGGCCCGTGCGGATTTTCGCCGATGCGGAACTGGCGCGGGATGCGCTCCGCCGGGAACGGCGTCGGGTAGGGATAGCCGAACGAACTGGCGTCGAGCGCATAGGCGTCGTCGCCGACGGCGTCGCGGATTTGGCGGAGGTCGCCGAAGAAGAGCCCGTCGAAGTTCTCTTCCGCCGTGAGATAGGTGCCCCACGGCGTCAGCCCGCCGGCGCAATTGGCCGCCGTGCCGCAGCGCACGGCGTCGCGCGGCGCGCGAACGCCGCCGCGGTCCGGCTCGGCCTCGTTGACGATGCGCGCGGCCGCGGCGATCCAGGGATGATCCTTGGCCGGGCCGGCGAACTGCACCGGCGTGAACGGCGTGATGCGCCGGTTGCGGCCTTGTCCCGGCGCGGCGCCGCGCACAACCCGCCAGCCGCCGTGCGCGCGCTCGACGTCGAGCACGGTCACGCCGACCGCGGCATACGCCGTTTCGATCTGCTCGGCGGTGAAATCGCCCGGCGCGCGCACGCTCGGGAACATCAGTTCGAGCGACGTGTATTCGTTGTTGGCGCACAGAATGATGCGCTGCGGATCGGACGGCGGCGGAAACGCATGCTCCGCCGCGAACAGCGCCAGCATGTCGTTGTTCTGGCCGAAACGCCGCTCCTGCTCGGTGCGCGTCAGCGCGTCGGGGTCGAACGGCGCGGCGTTGTCGAACAGCGGATCGCCCCAGGCGACCAGCGTGCGCCAGCTATAGCCCGGCGGCAGCGAGATCGTGTCGGCGTTGGTCGCGGCCACGTCGGCGAAGGTCAGCGGCGCGGTCGCCGGCGCCGGCGCCGCGGCCGACGCTTGGCCCGTGGCGCAGGCGGCGAGATTGAGCAGCGGCAGGCCCGCCAGACCGCCCAGCAGCGCCCGGCGCGAGGCGATCAGTTCGTTGAGATGCTTGCTGCGGCGCACGTGAACTCCCCCGGTCGATTGCGCCGATCCCTAGCCATCCGGCGCAACAAATCCATGACAGCCGGCGCCGCGCGCGTCCTTCAACTGTGAAATATGCTGCAGCTTCGCCTCGAACGCGGACCAGTCGTCATGTTCCGCGATCGGCCCCCACAGCGCTTCGACCTCTTCGATCACCAGCGAAACCGGCCGCGCCGCCTGATAGTACGGATGCCGCAACAGCTGATCGGCGTCCGCCGCCGTGCGGGCTTCGAGCCCATCGCGGACCGGCGCGAACGCCGCGTCGGCGTAGAGCGCCGCCTGCGGGCTGTCCGCCGCCCGCGCCGCGCTGGCGCCGCCGCCGGCCCAGTCATGGAAGAACTGGTCCCAGCCCGCCTGCGCGTGCGTCAGCCAGTCGAACAGCGCGGTCAGGAATTCGAGGTCGGCGGCGAGATCGCCTTCAATCAGGCTCAGCCGACCGAACACGCTGGCGCGCAGGCCCTGCTGATAGGCTGGGGCGAACCGCGCCAGCTCCGGTTCCAGCAGGTCCGGCGGGCAGACCAGGGTCAGCGCCCCGCCCAGCTGCGCCAGCGCCCACGACACCGCTTCCGGCTGGCGGCCGAAGGCGTAGAGCCCGGTTTCATCGAAATAGGCGGCGGTGAAGCCTGGGTCGCTGGCCGGCAGAAAGCGCCATGGCCCGTAATCGAAGCTTTCGCCGGTGACGTTGAGGTTGTCGGTGTTCAGGACGCCGTGGACGAAGCCCGCGCCCATCCAGCTCGCCGCCAGCCGCGCATTGGCGGCGACGATTTCGCCGTACAGCGCCGCCGCGCGGGCTCCGCCGCTGAGGTCGAGAAGCTGCGGATAATAGGCGGCGCAGACGTGCTCGATCAGGGTGTGGATCAGGTCCGGCCGCTCGAAGAAGGCGAGCCGCTGAAAAGTCCCAAAGCGAATGTGGCTGCGCCCGAGCCGGACCAGCACCGAGGAGCGCGTGGGCGAAGGCTCGTCGCCGCGCATCAGCTGCTCTCCGGTCTCGAACAGCGAGAACGCCTTGGAGGTCCTGACGCCCAGCGCCTCCAGCAGCTCCGCCGCCAGCACCTCGCGCACGCCGCCTTTCAGCGTCAGCCGGCCGTCGCCGAAGCGCGAATAGGGCGTCTGGCCCGAACCCTTGGTGGCGAGGTCGAGCAGACGCCCGCCGCCGTCGCGGAGTTGGGCGAACAGGAAACCGCGTCCGTCGCCGATCTCGGAATTGTAGGCGCGGAACTGGTGGCCGTGGTAACGCATGGCCAGCGGCCGGCTCATGTTCTGCGGCAGCGGCTCGAACCGGGCGAAGTGGGCGGCCCATTCGGCCTCGCTCAGCGCACCGAGCCCCACCCGTTCCGCCCAGACCTGATTCCGCCTCCGCAAAATGTGTTGGGGGAAGTCCGCCGCCGCCACCGGATCGGCGAATTCTGGCCCGAGTTTTTCGAATAAGGGATCGGGTCGGTAACTGGCCGAAACAGGCATGGGTCTTATCTAGTTTAGTGCACTGGCTGCGTCAGGGCGCCAATGGCGCGACGAGCCGTGACGCAGCATGATCTGTGTGGCAGACATCCACCCCGGGGGACGGAGGTACGACGACACATGCCGATGCGCGGAGTCTGGTTCGCCAGCGCATCTTTCGCCCTGATCGCCCTGGCCGGCTGCGACCGCAACGGCAACGGCGCGAAGACCGAACAGAGCTCGGCGGAGAACATCGCCGTGGCGCTGGACGTGTGCGCCAACAATGGCGACGCCCTCTGCCGAAACGAGGCGCTCACCCAGCTCGACAGCGCCGCGCGCGATGCGCTGGTGGCGGAGTCGGCGTCCATCTCCGACGCCGGCGCCGCGCTGCTGGTCCAGAACCAGAACCGCTGGCGCGAGGCCACGCGCATCGCCTGCGGCGTCGTCGACGCGAACACGACGCCGGACGCCGACCAGCTCGGCTGCCTGGAGGCGCGCTTCCGCGCCCGCGCGCAGGAGGTGCGCGAGGCGGTGCAGGAAGCCGGCGGCTACACCTTCCAGCGCATGGAGCTGATCGACGCCGCGCCGGTGAGCCAGGCGATGGCGGCGTCGAGCGGGCTGGGCGACGAGGCGCCCAACGCCGTCGTCCGCGAGATCCGCTTCCCGCGCATCGACGGGCGCCAGACGCCGGCGATCCAGCGCTTCAACGATCTCGTCGCGCAGCAGCCGCAGTTCCGGCTCGAGGACGCGACCAACGAAGCGGTGGATTATCGCATCGCCTATGCCGGGCCAGAACTCATCTCGGTGCGCTTCGACATCGCTTCGGACACGCTCGGCGCCGCGCACGGCAACGCCACATCGAAAGCCGTCACCGTGCTGATGCAGGACGGCCGCGAACTGACGGCGGCCGATGTGTTCCGCGCAGGCTCGGGCTGGGAACGCTTCCTGACGCAGCGCGCCGTCGCCGAGATCGCGCGCCAGTTCCGCGAAGACGGCTTCACGCCGCCCGAGCGCGACGTGCAGGAAAGCGTGACCAAGCCGCACCTTTGGCTAGTCACCGAGCAGGGCCTCACCATCCTGTTCCCGCCCTATTCGTACGGCGCGCCGTACGTGATGGGCGGCACGGAGGTGACGATCCCGTGGACGGATCTGCGGCCCTATCTCAATCCCGCCGCGCCCGCGCCGATCCGCCCGAGCGCGTGAGGCGGCGAGAAAATTGCGAAGCGTTCGCAAGCATGGCCGTGAGCCCATGTCACGCTTCCCTTATCGGCGATATCGGCTAACCAGCGCGGGTGAAATCGAACTCCGCTTCGCTCGCCGCGCTGGTCGGCGTCGTGCTGATCGGCATGACGGGGTTCGGCGTCTTCCTGCCGATCTTTCCGTTCCTTTCGCTCGAGATCGGGGCCACGCCCACGGCGACGACGATCGCTATGGGCGCCTATTCGTTCGGCCAGCTGATCTCCTCGCCGTTCTGGGGCCGTTTGAGCGATCGCGTCGGACGCAAGCCGATCCTGATCGCCGGCCTGATCGGCGGTGTCGTCTCCTATCTGTGGATCGCCCAGGCCGCGAATGTGGTTGAGCTCGGCGCCGCGCGGCTGTTCGGCGGGCTGATGGCCGGCAATGTCGGCGCCGCCTTCGCCGCCGCGGCCGATCTCGCCGACGACAAGACCCGCGCCCGCAACATGGGCCTGCTCGGCGCCGCCGTCGGCTTCGGCTTCATCGCCGGCCCGGCGCTGGGCGCGCTGCTGATCGGCCACACGCCGACGCGCGAAGGCTTCGCGCTGGTCTGCTACGCCTCCGCCGCGCTGGGCGCGCTGGCGACGCTGACCGCGTTCGCGTTCTTCCGCGAAACGCTGGCGCCCGAATCGCGCACGCAGAAGGGCGCCGAGCGTCCGCGCCGCATGGCCCTGCTGGTGTCGCGCCCGGCGCTGGCGCGCTTCGTCGCCGTGATGTTCCTGGTCATCGCCGCCCAGGCGCTGATGGAAGTGACGTTCGGCTTGTGGGCGGATGTCGAACTGCGCTGGGGGCCGCGCGAGGTCGGCTGGACGCTCGCCGCGCTCGGCGCCGGGGCGGTGCTGCTGCAGGGCGGCGGCGCGGGCGCGGCCGCGCGCGCGCTGGGAGAACGGCTCACGCTGCTGATCGGCCTTGCGCTGTTCGCCGCCGGTTTCGGCGGCCTCGCCGTCAGCCACGCGGTCTCGACCATGGCTGCGTCGCTGGTCGCGCTCACCATCGGCCTCGGCCTCGCCACGCCCGCGCTCAATTCGCTGATCGCCGCGCAGGCCGACGAGCGCGAACGCGGCGCGGTGATGGGCCTGTCGCAATCGGCCTCCGCGCTCGGCCGCGTCGCCGGCCCGCTCGGCGCCGGCGCGCTGTTCGATCATTTCGGCTCGGCCGCACCCTACGCCGCCGCCGCCCTGCTGATCCTGGCCGCGCTGTTCGTAGCGCTGGGAGAGCCGGCGAGGAGCAGGGATTGGGGGCTGGGGACTGGGGATTAGGGACTGGGGGTTGCGTGTTGTTCTGTCATTCCGGGATCGCGGAGCGAGACCCGGAACCCAGGGCAAACGCGCGGCGCCCTGTCACCCCTGGGTTCCGGGTTCAATGCTTCGCATTGCCCCGGAATGACGGAAGCGGCCCCCTAATCCCCAATCCCTAATCCCGATACGCCCGCCACGTCCCCGCGCGGTCGCGCACCTCGTAGCCGCCGTCGCTTTCGCGCACGCTGGGCGCGGCCAGCGGCGCCTTGCCGTGGCCGCCTGGAATGTCGAGCACGTAGCTCGGCTGGGCGATGCCGGAGACGCGCCGATGCAGCGTCTGCGCGAGGTCCTGACCCTTGGCGATGCTGCAGCGGAAGTGCGACGTCCCCGGCGCCTTGTCGAGATGGTGCAGGTAATACGGCTTCACCCGCGCCTCGACGAGGCTGCGCATCAGAGTCTCCAGCGTCTCGACATCGTCGTTGACGCCCTTCAGCAGCACCGTCTGCGAGAGCATCGGCACGCCGGCGTCGACGATGCGCGCGATCGCGGCGCGCGCCTGCTCCGTCAGCTCGCGCGGATGGTTGGTGTGCAGCACCACATAGGTGGTCGCGCCCGCAACGCGCAGCGCCTCGACCAGATCCGGCGTCACCCGCAGCGGGTCCACCGCCGGCACGCGCGTGTGCCAGCGGACGATCTTCACGTGTGCAATCGCCGCCAGCCGCGCGGTGATCTCGCGCACGCGGCGCGCCGACAGCAGGAACGGATCGCCGCCGGTGAGGATCACCTCCCAGATTCCCGGCTGGCTCCGAATATAGGCGAGCGCTGCGTCCAGCTCCGCGCCGGTCAGCGTGCCGTCGCCATCGGGGCCGACCATCTCGCGCCTGAAGCAGAAGCGGCAATAGACCGGACACACATGCACCAGCTTCAGCAGGCAGCGGTCCGGATAGCGATGCACCACGCCTTTCACCGGCGTATGCGCGTCGTCGCCGATCGGATCGCTCAGCTCGTCCGGCGCGGTCTCCAGCTCGCGCGGGTCCGGCCGGAACTGCGCGGCGATCGGGTCGTCCGGATCGGTGGGATCGATCAGCGCCTCCATCGCCGGCGTGATCGCCACGGCGTAGCGGGCGGCGACCTGCGCCAGCGGATCGTTCTGCTGTGCCGCCTTCGCCGCTGACAACGGGCTAAACTCCAAAAGCGTTCGCATACCGCACGCGGCCGCCGGCTTTCAGCACGCCGGGCCGAAGCTCCAGCGCCATGAAGTGCGGACCCGAGAACGGAGCTTCCAACGATTCGGCGGCCGCCGCCGAGAAGCCGAACCGGGGATAGTAGTCCGCGTAGCCCAGCACAATGACGGCGTCGAGGCTGAGCGCAGCGCAGCGCGCGTTGCCGGCGCGGATCAGTTCGCCGATCCCGCGCGCCAGCGCTTCCTCAACACATCTGGCCGCTCTGCCGTTCACGACATCGGGTTCGGCGGCGCGGCGGTCTCGGGCAGCGGAATCCATTCGTCGTGGTCGAGATCGGGCAGTTTCATGCGGCCGGCGCGCCAATCGGCCTTGGCCTGCTCGATCCGTTCCTTGGACGAATGCACGAAATTCCATTCGATGAAGCGCGGCCCCAAGGGCTCGCCGCCGAGCGCCATCACGATCGCCGGCGTCTCGGCGCGGAACGTCACCGCGTCGCCCGGCGCCAGCACGATCATCTGGCCCTCGGCGAAGCGCCGACCCTCCACCTCGACTACGCCCTGCGCCACATAAAGCGCCCGCTCCGGATGCTCCGCCGGCGCGGATGCGCGCGCGCCGGGCGCGAGCGCCCAGTGCACGTAGAACATCGGCGAGTGCGTCTTCACCGGCGCGGCGAGCCCCATGCTGGCGCCGGCGATCAAGCGCCCCCATGCGCCGTCCTGCTCGAACGTCGGCAGCTCCGCCGCGCCGTAATGAGCGAACGCGGGGTCGGTCTCTTCATCCTTCTCCGGCAGCGCCACCCAGGCCTGGATGCCGTTCATCGGCCCGCCTTCGCGCCGGCCGCGCTCGAACCGTTCGGAATGGGTGATGCCGCGCCCGGCCGTCATCCAGTTGAGTTCGCCCGGCCGGATCGGCTGTTCGGAGCCGACGCTGTCGCGGTGCATGATCTCGCCTTCGAACAGGTAGGTGACGGTCGAGAGCCCGATATGCGGATGCGGCCGCACGTCGACGCTTCTGGGAATGCCGGGCTGAAACACGGTCGGCCCCATGTGGTCGAAGAAGGTGAACGGGCCGATCATCCGCCGCTGCGCGAACGGCAGTACGCGCCCCACCTCGAAACCGCCCAAATCCTTGCGCCGCTGCGCGATGACAAGTTCGATCATGCGTCAAGCCTACGCCCTGACGGCGCGAAAGCCCAGCACTGCTGCAAGCAACGGCAGCGGACGCTTGAAGCCGGCGCGCGCGCGCCATAGGCCTGAAGCGCGAGGACGCCTTTAAACTTCGCCCACGGAGCAGATGGTTCCCGTCATTTACCGCAAACGAGCCGGCGCGATCTCGCGCGACGAGCGCGAATGGCGCGTGGAGGAGGACGCCCTGGTGTGCCGCGGCGGTTCCGGCCAGGAGCGCCGCCATTCCTGGCGCGACATCGTCAGCGTGCGCCTGTGCCATGAGCCGAGCCGGTTCCGGCCGTGGCGCTACGTGTTCGAGCTGCAGCCCAAGCACGACCGCAAGATCGAGATCGACAACGCCCATTATGTCGGCGCGCGCGCCTATGAGGATCGCAGCGAGAGCTACACCGCCTTCGTCCGCGCCGCGGTCGACCGGCTCGAGGCGCACAAGCCGGGCATGCGCGCGCTGATCGGCGAGACGCCCAAGCGCTACTTCTTCCTGCTGCTGGCCGCGCTCCTGGCGTTCTGTGCGCTGGCCTATGCGCTGATCGCCGTGCCGACGCCGATCGACCATCTGCCCTATGTGCCGCTGGCCAAGCTGGTGATCATCCTCCTGATGCTGCCGATGCTTTGGCTCTGGGTGCTGGGGTCGCTGCCGCGCGGGGTGCCGCTGGACGCTATTCCGCCCCGCGCCTTGCCGCCGGCGGCCGAGCCCCCGGGGGAGGACGCCTGAGGCGGCGCGCGGCCCTTGCCCTTGGGCTCCGCTCCGTCTAGGAAACCGCCCTTCCGCCGGATCGCCCTTCAGGGCCAGACCGGGCCCCGGAGCCGCCTTAGCTCAGCTGGTAGAGCGGCGCATTCGTAATGCGTAGGTCGCGTGTTCGAGTCACGCAGGCGGCACCATTCCCCAATTTGATTTGAAAGGTTTTTCGCTTCATTCGGCGATGGGCGCTGTCGCATGCCGACTGAGCCCCGGAGCCTTGTTCTCAGCTTGACCGGGGTCAAATGGCGGGGGCGCCGCTGTGCTTAGGTGTTTGGGCCGCCGCAAGAAGCGCCAGCGTTTGAATCGGCGCCAAGGTTGAGGTGAGACCGCTCATGCGTCTGATCAGGGCGACATCTTACGCTGTGCGCACGCCGCCGCCGCATTGGGGCGGGTACTTCTGGTATTTCGTGCGGCTGGAGACCGATTCCGGGCACGTCGGCTGGGGCGAGGCGGCGGTCCTGTTCAGCATGTACGGCTTGGAGAAGAGCTTCCATCAACTCGTGCAGGATGTGTTCGCCCGTTATCTCGACGGCCGCGACCCGATGAACCGCGAAGTGCTGAACAAGCTCATGTATGCGGGCCTCTGCTCGCAACATGCGGACTATTTCATGGCCGGCGTGATCAGTGCGTTCGATCTCGCCATGTGGGACATCTGCGGCAAGAAACTGGGCGTTCCTGTGTGCGATCTGTTGGGCGGCCGGTTCCGCGAGCGCATTCGCTCCTACACCTATCTCTACGATCTGTCGGGCAAGGATCTCGCCGCCGCGGCCGCCGACTGGTCGAATGCGCCCAAGCGCATGGGCGAGCTTGCCGCGCGCATGGTGGATGAGGGCTTCACCGGCGTGAAGCTCGATCCGGTCCGCTACACGCCGCCCGGCTTTCCGCCGCTGACGCCGTTTGAAATCACGATGGCCGAGTACGACCAGGCGGAGCGGACCATCGAAGCCATCCGCAACGCGGTTGGAAATCGCGCGGACATCCTGATCGGCACGCACGGCCAGATCACGCCGTCGGTGTCGCGCCGACTGGCGAAGCGGTTGGAAAAGTTCGACCCGCTCTGGCTGGAGGAGCCGTGCCCGCCGGAGAACATGGAGGAAATGGCGCGCGTTGCGGCCGCCACCTCGATTCCGGTTGCGACGGGCGAACGGCTGGCGCACGTGCACGATTTCCAGCGCTTGTTCGCAGCGGGCGCCTGCGCCTATGCGCAACCGGACCTGGGCAGTTGCGGCGGGTTCACCGCAGCCAAGGCGATCTCGTCGATGGCCGAAGCGTATTACGTGTTGATGGCCCCGCACGTATGGGGCGGGCCGGTGATCACCGCGGCGGCGATGCAGCTCGACGCGGCGATTCCGAACTTCCTCATCCAAGAGAGCATCTACAAGTCGGGCGGCTTCTTCGATGAAATCGTCAAGGACCCGTTGAAGTGGGCGGATGGCGATCTGATTGTCGACGACCGCCCCGGGATCGGCGTCGAGCTGGACGAGACAAAGCTCGCGCTTCACGCCGCCGTTTAGCGGTTCAAAGCTGAGCGCATCGCCATTTGATAAGGGTCATTGGGGCGGACGGCGGGGCTGTCAGTATCCGCGCCGTCGCCATGCGCGGTGATCGCTTGGCGCTTCTTGTAGTAGCGGAGCTGTTGATGCCGGAAACGAGCGCGGCGAAGCCAAGCTGGGCTGAGCCGTTCAAGATCAAGATGGTCGAACTGCTTCGGATGACCACGCGCGAAGAGCGGGAACGGGTCATTGTCGCGGCGGGCTACAATACGTTCCTCATTCGCAGCCGCGACGTGTACATCGACCTGCTCACGGATTCGGGCACGGCGGCCATGAGCGACCGGCAGTGGGCGGGACTCATGCTTGGCGATGAGGCCTACGCCGGAAGCGAGAATTACTATCATCTCGAGGCTGCGGTCCAGAAGCATTACGGATACAAGTTCCTGCTGCCGACGCACCAGGGCCGCGGGGCCGAGAATATCCTCTCGCAATTGCTGATCAAACCTGGCGACTACGTTCCAGGCAATATGTACTTCACCACGACGCGCCTGCACCAGGAGCGCGCCGGCGGCGCGTTCGTCGATGTGATCGTCGATGAAGCGCACGATCCGGCGAGCGAGCATCCGTTCAAGGGCAATGTGGACATCGCCAAGCTGGACCGGCTCGTGCAGGAGGTCGGCGCGGCGCGCGTCCCGTACATCAGCCTGGAAGGCAATGTGAACATGGCCGGCGGCCAGCCGTTCTCGATGGCCAACCTGAAGGAGCTGCACGCCTATTGTCGCCGGCATGGCGTTCTGATCATGCTTGACGCCACGCGGATCATCGAGAACGCTTTTTTCATCAAGGAGCGCGAGCCAGGCTATGGCGCCAAGAGCGTCGGCCAGATTTTGCGCGAGATTTGCGATCTGACCGACGGAGCGACCATCTCCGCCAAGAAAGACCTGCTGGTGAATATCGGCGGCTTCTTGGCCTGCAATGACGAAGATCTGTTCAAGCGGGCCCAGAACCTCGCCGTGGTCTATGAGGGCCTGCACACTTATGGCGGTCTCGCCGGCCGCGACATGGAGGCCATGGCGCTCGGCATCGAGGAAGCGCTTATGGAGGAGCACCAGGCCGCGCGCATCGGGCAGGTGCGTTACCTTGGCGCCAAGCTAGAGGCGGCCGGCGTGCCGATCGTGAAGCCGATCGGCTCGCATGGGGTCTTTATCGACGCAGCTGCGTTTCTGCCTCATCTCGACCGCGACGACTATCCGGCGCAGGCGCTTGCGGCGGCGATCTATGTCGATTCCGGCGTGCGCGCCATGGAGCGCGGCAATGTCTCCGCCGGGCGCGATCCGCAAACAGGCCGCAATCGCAGACCCGAGCTGGAGCTTGTTCGCCTCACCATCCCGCGCCGCGTCTACACGCAGGCGCACATGGATGTGGTGGCGGAGAGCATCGCCGGCCTGTTCGCGCGCCGTGACAACATTCCCGGTCTGCGCATGGTCTACGAGCCGGAATATCTGCGCTTCTTCCAGGCGCGCTTCGAGCCCATTTCGCCCTGAGCGCGCGCCGCCGGGCGCGCCTGAAGCGCCGGATGCCGTTGCACCCGAATAATCGTTGCCGGCGCCTCCTTGCCTGCGTAGAGGGGCGGGCGAGATGTCGGCGGAATCTGCAGCGGCTGGGAAGCGTCTCTTTGACGGCGGGCCTTTCGTGCTGTGCGAGGACGCGCGCTCTCAAGACGGGCTGGCGCGCCTGTTCCGCGGACCATGCGAGACGATCGTCGCCCATCGGCTGAGCGATGTCGCCCCGGCGCTGGAGGCGCTGCGCGGGCGGATGAAGCGGGGAATGTACGCGGCGGGCTGGCTGAATTACGAGGCGGGCCTGGCGTTTGAGCCGAGGCTCATGGCGCGCGTCGGCGAGCATGCGGATGGGCGCGGCCCTTTGGCGTGGTTCGGCCTTTTCGACGGCTTTCGGAGTCTTTCGCGCGAGGAACTGGCGGACGCGCTGCCCGATCCGGCCGGCGCGTGGGTTTCGCCGCCGCGACCGCGCGTGTCGCGCGCCGATTATGGCGCAGCCTTCGCGCGCGTGCGGCAATACATCGTCGCCGGCGATATCTACCAGGTGAACCTGAGCTATCGCGCCGATCTGACTCTGCTCGGCCACCCTTTGGCGGCCTATGCTCAGCTCCGCGACGCCGGGCGGGGCGCTTGGAGCGGCGTGGCGTTCGACGGCTCGAACTGGCTCATCTCCACGTCGCCGGAATTGTTTTTCAAACTCCGCGCGGGCGAGATCGAAGCCAAGCCCATGAAGGGCACGGCGCGCCGCCATGAGGATCCGGCGCGGGATCGCCTGGCGGCGCAAGAGTTGAGGAGCAATGAGAAGGAGCTGGCCGAGAATGTCATGATCGTCGACCTGCTGCGCAACGACATCTCGAAATTGGCCAGGCGCGGTTCGGTGCATGTCCCGGAGCTGTTTGCACTTGAGACCTACCCGACCCTGCACACGCTGACATCGACGGTGCGCGGACGCTTGCGGGACGAGTACGACGCTGTCGATGCGCTGCGCGCGCTGTTTCCCTGCGGGTCGGTGACGGGCGCTCCGAAGATCAGGGCGATGGAGATTATCGGCGAACTCGAAACCGATAGCCGCGGTCCCTACACAGGCGCCATCGGATGGATGTCGCCATCCGGCGATGCGGAATTCAACGTCGCGATCAGGACGATAGCGGTCTGCGGCGGCCGTGCGGAGATCGGCTTAGGGTCCGCCGTTGTGTACGACTCCGACGCTGAAAGCGAGTGGCGCGAGTGCCAGGTCAAGGGCGCCTTCGTCAGTGCGCGCGCCCCGCGCTTCGATCTCATCGAGACCATGCGGTTCGATCCTCCGAAGACCGTGCGGCATCTCAGCCTGCACTTGCAGCGGTTGTTTAAGTCCGCCGGCGTTTTCGGATTTGCGCTCGACGAGAGCGCTGTTCGCGCGCGGATCGAAGAGGCGGTCGCCGGCCGGTGCGAGTCATGCGTCGTCCGCTTGCGTCTGTCTCCGGACGGCGCCGTCGCCGTCCAGCTCAAGGACCTGCCGGCGTTTGCGGATTCGCCGGTTCAAGCCGCGCTGGCTCCGTTGCCGGCGGCGAGCGAAGATTTCCGGCTTCGGCACAAGACCACTCTGCGGGGATTCTACGATGCGCCGCGCAAGGAGGCCGATGCAGAGGAAGTGGTGTTCGTGGACGAAAGCGGTTTCGTCACTGAGGGAAGTTTCAGCAACGTGTTTGTGAGGCGAGACGGCGTGTTGTGGACGCCGCCGGCGAACAGGGGCTTGTTGCCGGGCGTATTGCGCACGTCGCTGCTGGCGGCCGGGCAGGCGCAGGAGCGCGACCTGTGTCCCGCCGACCTGGCGGGCGGGTTCTATCTCGGCAACGCTGTGCGCGGGCTTGTGGAGGCGCAACTTCGACGTGAATCCGAAGGCGTGCTCACGGAAGGCGCGCCAACGTTCGCCCGCGGCGGTCGAGGCCCGGGCGGGAGGCCGATTACAGGCAATTGAGCTGATGGCGATGAGCTGTCTTGACCCCCATCAAGCGCCTGAGCGCTTCTGCCTGATAATTTTATCCCATCTCTTTAGCGGATCGGACCACCCATCAGCGGGCCGACGCGACGGAGGCTGGGTGTGTTGAATGAGCGCGCAAGCGACAATCGACCGGCGCAAGCTGCCGCTAGTTTATTCGTGTTCGGGGTGCTCAAGCGCCGCGCAGACGAGCAACGACGTAGCGCTTGAGTTGAACCGGCGCAACTTGGCCGAGATGTCCTGTATCGCCGGCGTCGGCGGGGACGTTCCCAAGCTGGTGAAGGTGGCCAAATCGGGGCGGCCGATCGTTGCGATCGACGGCTGCGCGCTTGCCTGTGTGAAGAACACCCTGGCCCGCCACGGCGTGGAGCCCACAGTGTGGCACAACCTTCGGCGCTACGATGTGGCGAAGATCTACAATACGGATGCTGATCCGGAAAACATCGGGCGGGTGCTGGAGATCGTCATCGCTTCGCTTCCGGAAGGCGGCGACGGTTGAGCGGCGACGCCCGCGCCGGAGCGCTGGAGCGCGTGGTTGAAGAGATATGAGCGGTCGCTAATATATACGCCAGGAGATCCCGCATTGGCGACCGTGACCAAGAACAACACCAAGGCGATGCGCGAGCTGGAGAGCCGCGCCGGCGAGGCCGCCGAGCTGCTCAAGCTGCTCGCCAACGATCAGCGCCTGATCATTCTTTGCCGCTTGAGCGGTGAGGAAATGTCGGTGTCCGAACTGAGCGAGTACGTGGATCTCGCGCAGTCGGCCCTGTCGCAGCATCTGGCGAAGCTGCGCGCGCAGGGGCTCGTCGCCACGCGCCGCGAGGGCCAGAACATCTATTACCGGCTGGCCAATCCCACGGCGCAGAAGCTCGTCGGCGCGCTCTGCGAGCTTTATGGCGGCAAGTGAAGCTTACTTGAACGCCGCGCCCGGCTTCAGCCCGAGGCGCTTGAACGCCATCGCGGCCGGGCAGAAGCCGGTGAACGCCGCCTGAAACATGTTGAGCCCGGCGAACGCCGGCAGCAGCGCCCAGTAGGGATGCACCCAGATCGCGAGGGCGAGGCCCGTCAGCACGACGATGCCGGCGAAAGCGAAAACAGCGCGGTCGACATTCATGATTGTGTTTCCAGTTGTTGGATGGTTTGCAGGTGTCGGGTGAGCCATTCGCCCAGCTGAGCGCTGGTCATGAGCCCGGCGTGTCGGGCGATTTCGACGCCGTCGTGAAACAGGACCAGCGCCGGGATGCCGCGTACGCCGAGCTGCGCCGGGGCGCCGGTCTCGTCGGCGTTGAGCTTGAGAAAGCGGACATTGGGTTCGAACCGGCGCGCCGCTTCGGCGAAGTGCGGGGCCATCATCCGGCACGGCCCGCACCAGGGCGCCCAGACATCGACCAGAACCGGGCCGACCGTCAGCTTCACATGCGCCGCCAGTCCGGCGTCGTCGACGTCGACAGGCGCGCCCGCGAACAGTTTCTCGCCGCAGCGGCCGCACTTTGCGGCGCCGGGATCGCGATCGCCGATGCGGTTGCCGGTTTGGCAGATGGGGCAGACAGCTTGTTTCATCATGCGTGCGGCCGCTTGGTTTCCTTGAGTTTCGAGATGCCGAGCACTTTCAGCGCCAGGGACTCGTAGAACGGCTCGCTCTCGCCGCGGCGCAGCTTGCCGATGAAGTAGCGTTCGAACTGCTCCTTCGCGAAATGCACCCACTTGCCGTGCGCGGACCAGTTGACGTTGCGCGGCGGGATTTGCGGCTGCGCCACGAAGGCGACGCCGTCGTCGCCGAAATCGGCGAGGCAGATCGCGTTCCAGGTGGCCTGTTCGACGGCGTCGCGGCCGCGCACGAGATCGCCGATATTGCGTGCGGTCGCCGTCACCATGGACTCGATCATGAAGCCGGTTTTCGGCACGCCGACGGGAACGGGCGTCTTGCCGGTCGGCGGGATCGCGACGGCGACGCCGATGCCGAACACGTTCGGATATTTCGGATTGCGCTGGTTCTGATCGACGATGACGAAACCGCGCGGGTTGACCAGGCCCTCGACGCCCACGATCGCCGGCACGCCGCGGAACGCCGGCAGCAGCATCGAGAACGCAAACGGCAGATCGTGGCCGGTCTTGACCGAGCCGTCTTCGTTCAATTCCTCGACCGACATCTGGCCGGCCTCGACCTTGGCGACGCGCGCATTGGTGATCCACTTGATGTGGCGCTCGCGCATTTCGCTTTCGAGCAGGCTCTTGGTGTCGCCGACGCCGTCGAGGCCGAGATGGCCGATATAGGGCTCGGCGGTGACGAAGGTCATCGGCACGCGGTCGCGCAGCTTGCGGCGGCGCAGCTCGGTGTCGAGGATCATGGCGAACTCGTAGGCCGGACCATAGCAGGATGCGCCCTGAACGGCGCCGACGACGATCGGACCGGGAGCTTCGCAGAACGCCTCGAACGCGCCGGCCGCTTTCTCGGCGTGATCGATGTGGCAGATCGAATGCGTGAAGCGATCCGGACCCAGTCCCTCGATCTCGTCGAAGGCGAGATCGGGGCCGGTGGCGATGACGAGATAGTCGTAGTCGACGGCGCCGCCGGCTTCGAGCTCGACCCGGTTCTCCGCCGGATGCACGCGTTTCGCCCCGACGGAGATGAAGTCGATATGCTTGCGCTTCATCACCGGCGGAAGGTTGACCTCGATGGTGTCGCGTCTGCGCCAGTTAACCGCGATCCAGGGGTTCGAAGGCACGAAGTGATAGGTATCGCCCTTGGAAATCAGCACGACCTTGTCTTCGGGCCGCACTTCGCTGCGAATCTCGTAGGCCGCAAGCACGCCGCCGAGCCCTGCGCCTAGAATTGCGATCGTCGCCATATCTGTTCCTCCCGGCGCGGGGGGCGCCATTGCATATATATTAGCACATGCGTATATACGCAACTATTGGATTGGAGCGGTGACAGAACCATGCCGTTCCCGCACCGGCGGGTGTTGATCTGACGCAACGTCAATCTTGCCGCTGGCGGTGAGATGCGAGGTTAGGGAGGTGGCGATGAAGAAGATCGTCCTAGTGTTGGCGGCGGCGCTTCTGGCGTCGTGCGGATCGCGGGATGCAGCCGCCCCGGCGCCGGCCGCCGCGCCCGAGGGACAGCTCGTTGTCGAGCGGACCCTCGCGCCCGACTACAAGACGGTCGCGGCTGTGCTCACCAGCCGCGATGTCGGCGACGCCCGCGCCCGCATCGGCGGAACCTTGACCCGCTTGCTGGTGCGCGAAGGCGACCAGGTGCGCCGCGGCCAGGTGGTTGCGGTCATCGCCGACCAGCGTCTGGCGCTGGAGGCGCAGGCCGGCGCGGCCGGCGTCGCCGCCGCCGAAGCCGCCGCCGAACGCGCGCGCGCGGACCAGGCGCGGTTCCAGGTTCTGTTCGACCGTGGCTTCCTCGCGCAGGCGCGCATGGATCAGGTCAATGCGGAGACCCGCGCCGCCGAGGCGCAGTTGCGTGCGGCGCGCTCGCAGGGCGGGGCGCTGTCGGAAGCCAATGCGCAGGGCCAGGTGCTCGCGCCCGCCGACGGCCGCGTCACCCGCGCGCCGATCCCGCAGGGCGCGGTGGTGATGCCCGGCGAAGTCGTGGTCGCCATCGCCACCGGCGCCCGGGTGCTGCGGCTGGAATTGCCGGAGGCGCAGGCCGCGTTCCTGCACGAGGGGCAGGATATCCGCATCCTCGACGTCGGCGAGAGCCCGGAAGCGCGCACGGTGCGCGTCCGCCAGGTCTATCCCGCGATCGAGAACGGCCGCGTGACCGCCGATCTCGACGCCGCCGGCCTTGACGGCGAATTCGTCGGCGCCCGCGTGCGCGTGCTGATCCCGGCGGGCGAGCGCGAAGCGGTCATCGTCCCGGTCCGCTACATCGTCACCCGCTTCGGCGTCGACTATGTGCGGCTCGTGCGCGACGGCGGCGTCATCATCGACGCGCCGGTTCAGCGCGGCGCGCCGCTGCCGACCGACGCCATGCCGGACGGCGTCGAGATTCTCTCCGGACTCAACGCGGGCGACGCCATCGCGCCGCCGGAGGCCGGCGCATGACTCTCGGCATTTCCGGATCGCTGACCAAAGGCACGATCCGTTCCCCGCTCACGCCGCTGTTCCTGCTGACGGCGCTGGCGCTCGGCCTGCTGGCGCTGTTCACCATCCCGCGCGAGGAAGAACCGCAAATCTCGGTGCCGCTGGTCGACATCAGCGTGCGCGCCGACGGCCTGCGCGCCCCCGACGCCGTGGAGCTGATCACCAAGCCGCTGGAGACCATCGTCAAAGGCGTCGAGGGCGTTGAACACGTTTACAGCCAGACCGAAGACGACCGCGTGCTGGTGACGGCGCGCTTCCTCGTCGGCACCGATCCGGACGACGCCATCGTCCGCATCCAGCAGGAAATTCGCGCCAATTACGACCGCATTCCGGTCGGCGTTCCTGAGCCGCAGATCGTGGCGCGCGGCGTCAACGACGTGCCGATCATGGTGATCACCCTGGCGCCTGGCGCCGAGGCCGCGGATCGCTGGGACGACAGCGCGCTCTATCGCGTCGCCGACGAGCTTCAGAGCGAACTGATGAAGGTGGAGAATGTCGGCCTCACCTTCATCGTCGGCGGCCGGCCGCAGGAAATTCGCGTCGCGCCCGACCCCGGTCGGCTCGCGCTCTACGGCGTGCCGCTTGGGCGCGTGATCGAAACCGTGCGCAACGCCAACCGCTCCTTTCCGGGCGGCGATCTGCGCGGGCGGGACGGCGTGTCTTCCGCCATTATCGGCCGGACGCTCGACGATCCCGGCGCGATCGGCCTGCTCACCGTGCAGGCGGCGGACGGACGCAGCGTCTATATCCGCGACGTCGCCGAAGTGACGCTCGGTCCGCGCGAGGACCAGGCGCGCGTTTGGCGGTTCACCCGAGACGGCGAAGGCCAGCGCATTGCGCCTGCGGTGAGCCTCGCCATCGCCAAGCGCGACGGCGCCAACGCCGTCGTCGTGTCGCAGGCGGTGGAGCGGCGCCTGCATGCGCTCGAAGGGTCGCTGATCCCGCATGGCGTCGACGTCGCGGTCACGCGCAACTATGGCGAGACCGCCAACGAGAAGGCCAACGAACTCCTGTTCCACCTGGGTCTGGCGACGATCTCCATCGTCGCGCTGATCTGGTTCGCCGTCGGCCGCCGCGAGGCGATGGTGACGGCGGTGGTGATCCCCACCACCATCCTGCTGACGCTGTTCGCCTCCAACCTGATGGGCTACACCATCAACCGCGTCAGCCTGTTCGCGCTGATCTTCTCGATCGGCATCCTGGTCGACGACGCCATCGTCATCATCGAGAATATCGCCCGGCACTGGGCGATGAAGGACGGCCGCTCCCGCGTCCAGGCCGCGATCGAAGCCGTGGCCGAGGTCGGCAATCCGACCATCGTCGCCACGCTCACCGTGGTCGCGGCGCTGTTGCCGATGATGTTCGTCTCCGGCCTGATGGGCCCCTACATGGCGCCGATCCCGGCCAACGCCTCGGCGGCGATGCTGTTCTCGTTCTTCGTCGCCGTGGTGATCGCGCCGTGGCTGATGCTCAAGTTTGCGCCGAAGGCGGAAGCCGCAGGCGCGCATGGCGGCCGCGGCCATGACGAGGAAGGCTTCTTCGGCCGCCTCTACCGTCGCGTCGCCGCGCCGATCATCCGCTCGCGCAAGGGCGCGCGGAAATTCCTGGTCATTGTCGGCGTCGCCACCATCGTCGCCATGTCGCTGTTCGCCACGCGCACGGTGCGGGTGAAGCTCCTGCCGTTCGACAACAAGTCCGAACTGCAAGTGGTGATCGATCTGCCGGAAGGTTCGTCGCTGGAGGCGACCGAGCGGGTGCTGATCGAAGCCGCGGCCGTCGCCGGCACGGTGGAGGAGGTGGTCTCCGTCGACGCCTACGCCGGCACGGCCGCGCCGTTCAACTTCAACGGCCTTGTCCGCCACTATTACATGCGCCAGCGCCCCGAGCTGGGCGATCTGCAATTGACGCTCGAGCCGAAGCACGACCGCAGCCGCTCCAGCCACGCCATCGCGCTCGACCTGCGCCAGCGGCTGCAATCGCTGCACGCGCCGGACGGCACGGTGGTGCGCGTGGTGGAAGTGCCGCCCGGCCCGCCGGTGATCTCGACGCTGTTGGCGGAGATCTACGGCCCGGACGCCGAAACGCGCCGCGCCGTCGCCACCGAGATGCGCGGCATCTTCAATCAGGTGCCATACCTCGTCGACATCGACGACAGCTTCGGCGCGCAGCGGCCGCGCCTGCGGCTGACGCCCGACCGCGAGCAGATCGAGTTCTTCGGCGTCGCTGAGCGCGACATGCTCGATTCCGTCGCCGTCGCCATGGGCGGGCAGGTGGTCGGCTATTCGCATCGCGGCGAGGGGCGCAATCCGATCGAGATCAGCGTGCGCCTGCCGCAATCAGCCCGCGCCTGGAGCCAGAATCTCGCCTCGATTCCGGTGGCGGCGACGGCTGACGGCGCGCGCCTGGTTGAGCTGGGCGAACTGGTCCGCGCCGACACCGAAGCCGGCTCGTATCCGATCTTCCGCCGCAACGGCCGCTACGCCGAAATGGTGATGGCCGAACTCGCCGGGGAATACGAAGCGCCGATCTACGGCATGCTCGACGTAGAGCGCCTGGTGCGCGAGCACGACTGGGGCGCGCTGCCGCGGCCCGAAATCATCATGTACGGCCAGCCGGAGAACGAGAGCGTTCCGTCGCTGTTGTGGGACGGCGAATGGGAGATCACCTACGTCACCTTCCGCGACATGGGCGCGGCGTTCATGGTCGCCATTCTCGGCATCTACATTCTGGTGGTGGCGCAGTTCAAAAGCTTCAAGCTGCCGCTGGTGATCCTGACGCCGATCCCGCTGACGCTGATCGGCATCGTCATCGGCCACATGCTGTTCAACGCGCCGTTCACGGCGACGTCGATGATCGGCTTTATCGCGCTTGCCGGCATCATCGTCCGCAACTCGATCCTGCTGGTGGACTTCATCCGCCACGCCAAGACGCCGGAGCGCTCCTTGCGCGAGGTGCTGCTGGAGGCGGGCGCCATCCGCTTCAAGCCGATCATGCTGACGGCGCTTGCGGCGATGATCGGCGCGGGCGTCATCCTGTTCGACCCGATCTTCCAGGGTCTCGCCATTTCGCTGCTGTTCGGCCTCGCCTCGTCAACATTGCTCACCGTGCTGGTGATCCCGGCGATCTACATCGTCATGCGCGACGACGAACGGCGCGAACCGGAACCGTCCGGCCTCCAGGCGCCCCGCCTCGCGGCGGAGTAGGTCTTTGTTCCCCGCTTGACCTCGCGCAAGGGCGGGAGGCGCCGGGCGTGCGAGCAAGGCGGCGGAGAAGGAACATGGCCGGCGCCGAAGAGTACGTAGTCTGGTTCGAGCAGCTTGGGCGCGGCGATGTCGCCAAGGTCGGCGGCAAGAACGCCTCGATCGGCGAAATGGTGGTTAATCTGGGCGCCAAGGGCGTGCGCACGCCGGGCGGCTTCGCCACCACGACCGACGCCTATTGGGCCTTCATCGATGCGAACCATCTGCGCCCGGTGCTGGAGGCGCGGCTCAACGAACTCGCGGCTGGCAAAGCCTCGCTGCAGCAGACCGGCGAGCGGATTCGCACGGCGATTGCGGGCGGGACATGGCCGCCCGCAATAGCCGCGGCGATTGCGGCGTCCTATCGCGCGCTGTGCGAACGCATGGGGCGCGCGGACGTGGACGTGGCCGTGCGGTCCTCGGCGACGGCCGAAGATTTGCCGACCGCCAGCTTCGCCGGCCAGCTTGAGACCTTCCTCAACGTGCGCGGCGAGGCGCAGCTGCTCGAAGCCTGCAGGAAGTGTCTCGCCTCGCTCTTCACCGACCGCGCCATCAGCTATCGCATCGCCAACGGCTTCGAGCACATGAAAGTCGCGCTGTCGGTCGGCGTGCAGGCCATGGTCCGCTCCGATCTCGCCGGCTCGGGCGTGATGTTCTCGCTGGATACCGAAACCGGGTTCGACAAGGTTGTGATCATCGACGCCGCCTGGGGGCTGGGCGAGAACGTCGTGCAGGGCGCGGTCGATCCCGATTCCTATCAGGTGTTCAAGCCGCTGCTCGGCGATGCAAGTCTGACTCCGATCGTCGAAAAGAAGTGCGGCGCCAAGACGATCAAGATGATCTACGCCGAAGCCGGCGCCGCGCCTACGGTGAATGTCGACACGAGCGCCGCCGAACGCGGTGCGTTCGTCTTGACCGACCGGGAGATTCTCACCTTGGCGCGCTGGGCCTGCGCGATCGAGCAGCACTACGGCCAGGCGATGGACATGGAATGGGCCAAGGACGGCCGCTCCGGCGAGCTGTTCATCGTGCAGGCGCGTCCCGAGACGGTGCAGTCGCGCCGGCAAGCCAATGTCTTCAAGAGTTATCGCATCCGCTCCAAGGGCAAGATGCTGGTCAAGGGGCTCAGCATCGGCGATTCGATCGCCTTCGGCCCGGTTTGCCGGATCGACAGCGCCCGCGACATCGGCCGCTTCGTCGACGGCGCCGTTCTCGTCACGACGACGACCGATCCCGATTGGGTGCCGATCATGAAGCGCGCCTCGGCCATCGTCACCGACTATGGCGGCCGCACCTCGCACGCCGCCATCGTCAGCCGCGAACTCGGTCTGCCGGCCATCGTCGGCGCCGGCGGAGCCACCAAACTGCTCAAGGACGGGCAGGAGGTAACGGTCTCGTGCGCCGAAGGGGCCGAGGGTTTCGTCTATGAGGGCATGGCCGAGGTGGAGGAGCACGAGGCCGATCTCACGGCCGCGCCCGATACGCGCACGCAGGTGATGCTGAACCTCGCCAATCCGGCTGCGGCGTTCCGCTGGTGGCGCATTCCTGCGGATGGCGTGGGGCTCGCCAGGATGGAGTTCGTGGTCAGCAACCACATCAAGATCCACCCGATGGCGCTGCTGAAGTTCGACCAGCTCGCCGACGCCGCCGCCAAGGCCGAGATCGAGCGGCTCACGCAAGGCTATGCCGACAAGGCCGAGTATTTCGTCGACCGCCTCGCACGCGGGCTGGCGCGGATCGCGGCGGTGATGTGGCCGAAGCCGGTGATCATCCGCACCAGCGATTTCAAGACCAACGAATACGCACACCTGATCGGCGGCGATGCGTTCGAGCCGAAGGAAGAGAACCCGATGCTCGGCTTCCGCGGCGCCTCGCGCTATTACGCGCCGCAGTACCGCGAGGGCTTCGCGCTTGAGTGCCGGGCGCTGAAGCGCCTGCGCGACGAGTACGGGTTCAGGAACGTCGTCGTCATGATCCCATTTTGCCGCTCGCCGAAGGAAGCGGATCTCGTTCTCGACGTGATGGCGCAGAACGGGCTCAGCCGCGGCGAACAGGGCCTTGAAATCTACGTCATGTGCGAGATTCCGTCGAACGTCATCCTCGCCGATGCGTTCGCGCAGCGCTTCGACGGTTTCTCGATCGGCAGCAACGACCTCACGCAACTGACGCTGGGCGTCGACCGCGACTCCGCCGAACTCGCGGCGATGTTCGATGAGCGGGACGAGGCGGTGAAGTGGATGATCCGCGCCGTCATCCAGGCGGCCAACACGGTCGGCGTCAAGGTTGGCCTGTGCGGCCAGGCGCCCAGCGATCATCCGGAGTTCGCGCGTTTTCTGGTCGAGTGCGGCATCGACTCGATGTCGGTCAGCCCGGACAGTTTCCTGGCCGTGAAGGCCCATGTCGCGGCCGCGGAGCGCGGCTGAAGCCGCCGCCTCTATGGACCGCCGGCGTCCCGCCGGCATGCGCGAACCTACGAAAGCGGAGCGAACGGTTTCGCCGCACACACGATGCGGGGCGCTCCCTTTCAAAAGTACGCGCATGCCGGCGGGACGCCGGCGGTCCATAGCATATTAAAGCCGCCGCACCGCCGCGGTCTGCGCCAGCCGTTCGACGTCGGCCTTGCTGCACAGGCTCGTGCCCGCCGCCATCAGCGAGGCCGCTCCGCCCGCCAGCGCGTAGCGGAACGCCGTCTCCAGATCGTCGCCGCGGCCGAGCGACCAGATCAGCGCCGCCAGGAAGCTGTCGCCGGCGCCGACAGAGCTTACGATCGGCGCCTGAATGGCGTCGGCCGTCCAGGTCTCGTCCGCCGTCACCAGAAGCGCGCCTTGCGCGCCGCGCGAGACCGCGACCACCTCGGCGCGCCCCCCGCGCGTCAATTCGCGCGCGGCGGCGGCGAGGCTCGCCTCATCCTCAAGCGCGGCGCCGATAAGCTCGCGGAGTTCGCGCTGGTTGGGTTTCGCCAGATACACGCCTTCGTTCAGCGCGCGCCGCAGCGCTTCGCCCGAAGCGTCGACCACGAACCGCGCGCCGCAGGCGCGCGCCCGCGCTGCGAGCTGCGCATAGGCGTCCGCCGGCGCGCCCGGCGGCAAGCTGCCGCTCGCGACCACGAAGGGCGGGCAGCCCATCTGTGCGATTGCGTTCAGGCACGCTGCGAACTCCTCCGCTTCGAGCCCGGGCCCGGGCAGTACGAAGCGATACTCGTCGCCGCTTTGCTGTTCGACCACGGTGAAACTTTCGCGCGTCACGCCGTGAATCGGCACGACGCGGCTTTCGACGCCTTCTTCCCGCAGCAGGCGCTGCAGATAGTCGCCGATGGGTCCGCCGGCCGGATAGATCGCCGTGGCGGTCCCGCCGAGCCGGCTGATCACCCGGGCGACATTGACGCCGCCGCCGCCCGGATCGCGCCGCTCAGCCGCGCAGCGCAGCTTGTGCACCGGAACGATCCGCTCGACGGATGTCGAAACATCGAGCGCGGGATTGAGCGTTATGGTGACGATGTTGGACATGGGTTCATCGCGCCCTTACACGCGCGCCGTCTTTGAGGTCGTCGCCCGGAAACAGTACGACGCGCTGTCCGTCACGCAACCCGCTGGCGACGGCGCGGAAGTCGTCGCCGCCTTGACCGATCGTGATCGGCGTCAGCCGTGCGCGCCCGCGCTCGATCACGAACACGGCCCAGCCGCGCCCGTCGCGCACCAGCGCGCCGGTCGGCACGCGTAGCGCGTCCGCTTGCTCGGAAACGATCACGCGCACGTCCACCCGATAGCCGTGCCCCAGCGGCGGCGCTTCCTCCGGGTGATCCAGGTGCAGGATCACGTTCACCCGCTGCTCCTCGACGCCGAGCGCCGAGATCTTGGTTCGCGCATAGGGTTCGATCCGGAACACGCGCGCGGGAATGGGCGTGTCGCCGCCCCAGTTTTCGATCTCGGCCGCGGCGCCGGCCTGCATCTGCACCGCGTCCTGCGACAGGAACTCGGCGACGATCTCGAGCTGGCGCGGATCGCCGACCTCCAGCAGCGCCGACCCCGCCGGCGAGATGGTCTCGCTCTGCTGCAGCAGCCGCAGCACGCGGCCGGAGGCCGGGCTGCGCACCGGCGTGGGCGCGCGCGCGCGGGCGGATGGCGCGCCGGCCGCGGCCTGCGCCCGCGACAAGTCGGCGCGCCGCGCACTGACGGCGGCGCGCGCGGCGCGCAATGCGGCATTGGCGGAATCGAGCGCGGCCTGCGAGGCGAAGTCGCGCGCGCGTAGCGTCGCCACGCGCTCCTGCTCGCTCTGCGCCAGCTGCAGATCGGCCTGCGCCGCAGCCAAGGCCGCGCGCGCGGCTGCGACGGCGGCGCTCGCCTCGGCGGCGACGCGCGCGTCGAGCAGAACCGGATCGGCGGGCAGGATGGTGGCGACGACCTGCCCGCGCTCCACCGTGTCGCCAGGCTCCAGCTCCAGTCGCTGCAGCTCGCCGCCGACGGGCGTGGCGATGACGAACACGTCATGGATGCGCGTGCGTCCTTCATCCACGACTTCGCTCCGCACCATGCCGCGATCCACCGCCGCCGCTTCGACCGGCAGCGGCCGCGGCCACGCCAGCCAGATCAGCACCAGCGCGAGCGCCGCGCCGGTGCCGAGCCAAATCCATTGCGCCAAGCCGAGCTTGGGCGCCTGTTTCGGCATCCGCTCGCGCACCAGCGCCACGAACTCGTTAGGGGAAGGCATGCGCATCGCTAATCCCTGGCCTTCAGAACACCGATCATATCCAGCTTGTCTATGCCAGCCCGAACAACCAGCGCCGCCGTCAGCACGCAAGCCAGCGTAAACGCGACCGCAAAGGCGTAGCCGGGCGGATGGAACACGAACGGAAAGGAATACATGTCGGTCTGGAACAGCTTCATCAGCCAGATCGCCAGCACCGTTCCGAGCGCGATGCCCGCGGGCACGGCCAGCAGCGCGAGCGCCATCAGCTCGCCGATCAGCACGTAAGAGACTTCCAGCCGTGTGAAGCCGAGCACCCGCAGCGTGGCCAGATCGCGCTCCTGTTCGGCCAGGGTGATGCGCGCCGCCGAGAAGGCGACGCCGCCGGCCATCACGGCGGCGAAGGCGGCGTAGATGAAGTTCATCATGCCAACACCCTGGTCGAACTCCTCCCGCATCGAGTGTTCCGCCTGTGCGACGTAGCTCGCGCCGGCGATGCCGGGCGTCTCCTTGATACGCTGATTGAAAGCGCCGTAGTCGGACGCATCCATCAGCAGATGCGCGCCGCTGATGCGGCCGGGTTCGCGCATCAGCCGCGCCAGCGCGCCGAGTTCCATGTACGCAGAGGAGCCGAGCATCGGCTCGACGATGGCGGTGACGCGCACATGGGCGCCGATGCGCCGCCCGCGCGTCTGCTCCAGGTAGATTTCGTCGCCGACGCGCGCGTCGAGCTTCTCCGCCAGCGCGCGGGCCAGAGCGATGCCGGCGACGGGCGGGGAGAGAGGCGCTTGCGCCGCGCCGATCACGCGGCTGAGCCTAGCCTCGGCGGGAACCCCGAACACCGCCTCGTGCACGGTGCGCCCGTTATGGTGCAGCACGATGTCGTCGATGCGGAACGGCTCGGCGTAGATGACTCCGGGCAGCCGGCCCACCTCGTGCAGAACGCCCACGTCGCGCGCCTCGGCGAACGTGAGCGTCACGTCCTGGCGGTTGGCGACGCCGAAGTTCACGTCGAGCAGGTAGTTCATCTCCGCCGGCATCGTGCGCGCCACCACCAGCAGCGCGATCGCGAAGGCGACGCCGAGCGCCGTCGTGCTGGCGCGCCGGGGGAAGCGCACGATGCGGCGAAGAATGATCCGCGACTTCGCATCCAGGCGCGCGGCGAAGGCGGCCAGCCCCTTGCCGGCGGTGTTGAACGCGGTCGGCCGCGGCGGCGTCAGCGCTTCCGCGGGCGCCAGGCGCGCGGCGCGCAGCACCGAAAACAGGCAGCCGGCGATCGCCGACGCAAAGCCGGCCGCCCACGCCCCCGCGAACGTCGCCGGCGAGGCGACGAAATCGAGCCGCGGGAAGTGGTAATAGTCGCGATAGAGATCGGCCACCATCCGCCCGAACGCGACGCCGGCAAACGACCCCAGCAGCGCGCCGATCGCTGCGAAGATCAGCGCGCTCTTGGCGTAGTGCCAGGCGACCGCCGCATTGCTGTAGCCGAACGCCTTCAGCAGGCCGATGTTCGAGCGCTCGGTGGCGATCACGCGCCCCAGGGCTATGTTCACCAGGAACGCGGCGATGATCAGGAAGAACGCCGGCAGGAACGTCGCCATGGTCGAGAGCTGGCGCAGCTCCTCGCTGAGGAAGCGGTCCGACATCATCCGGTCGCGGCCATAGGCGCCGGCGCCGCCATAGGGATCGAGCACCCGGTCGATGGCGCGGATGGTCTCGACCTGATTGGCGTTGCGGCCCAGCATGAAGACCGCGTCGTTGAAGGCGCCGTCGAGATCGTAGGCGCGCGCCAGCGCGTCGCGGCCCATCCAGATCACGCCGAACCGCTCTGCCTGGCGGAACAGCTCGCCCGGCCCCGAGACGAAGACGAACTCCGGAGAATTGGCGATGCCGACGATGCGCAGGGTTTGCCGCCGGCCGTACAGCGTGGCGGCGAGCGTGTCGCCGATGTCGAGCGCGTGCGCGTTGGCGAAGGCTTGGCTGAGCAGGATTTCGTCGGCATGCGTCGGATCGGGCAGCCGGCCGCGGGTGATGACGACGTCGTTCACGCGCGGCCGCCCTTGCGCCGGCAGCGAAACCAGGCGCGCCGACGGCGGCTCCTCCACGCCGGGAAGGTCCAGCAGCGCATAGCCGGCGATGCGCGTCTCCACGGTCTGCACGCCGGGGGCCTCCGCAAGCGCGCGCGCCACGCGGTCCGGCGCCCGTACGAGCGAGACGGCGATGTCGGCCATGCGCCGCTCGGCGTAATAATCCGCGCGCGTGCGCTCCATCGAGCCGCGCATGCCCACGGCCATCACGAACACCGAGAGTCCGCACGCCAGCACCAGCGCCACGCCGGCCGCGTGCAGCCGCATGCGCCAGACGTCGCGGAACAGCTTCTTGTCCAGCGCCCGCATCGTCACCACACCAGCTCTGAGGGCGGCACGCGTTCCGTGTTCACCTCGACGCTGCGCACATGGCCGTCGCCGAAGCGCACCACGCGCTGAGCCATGCGCGCCACGTCGGCGTTATGGGTGACGATCATGGTCGTCGAACCGTAGCGCTCGTTGACTTCCTGCAGCGCCTCCAGCACGCGCACGCCGGTCTTGACGTCGAGCGCGCCGGTCGGCTCGTCGCACAACAGCACGGCGGGCCGCTTGGCGATGGCGCGCGCCACCGCCACGCGCTGCTGTTCGCCGCCGGAGAGTTGCGATGGGAAGTGATCGATCCGCTTGCCCAGGCCGACCAGCTCCAGCGCTTCGACCGCGCTCAACGGATCGTCGGCGATTTCGCCCACCAGCTCCACGTTCTCGCGCGCCGTGAGGCTCGGGATCAGATTGTAGAATTGGAAGATGAAGCCGACATGCCTGCGCCGGAACAATGTCAGCGCGTGCTCGCTGAGCGCCGTGAGCAACTCGCCTTCGAACCGCACCTGGCCCGAGGTGGCGCGGTCCAGCCCGCCGAGAATGTTGAGCAGCGTCGACTTGCCGGAGCCGGACGGCCCCAGCAGCACCATCAGCTCGCCTTTGGTTATGTCGAGATCGACATCCACCAGCGCCCGCACGGCGGTCTCGCCCTGACCATAGGTCTTGCACACGCCCCGCAGAGCGAAGAGCGGTTCCGCGGCGGCGTCCGGGGGCGCGAAGCTCATCATCAAACTCTTGTGCGCGATCGGCGTCTGCGTCCCCTTGATTGGGCTCAAACGACGAACGGCGGCCACAATGGCCGCTTTCAGCCGCGTTGGCGCGCGCATTCGCCTGCTGGGCCGGTCGTCTTGATTTAACGCAACACGGCCGAGGAGCTATATTCGATGGTGACGCAGACAGAGGGGTTCCATGATGATGCGTTTCGTGATTGCCGCCGCCGCCGTGGTTTCCTTGACGGCTTGCAGCCAGCCGCGCTCCGATCTCGCCGGCCGCTGGGAGGTGCAACAGATCGCGGGCGCGTCTCTCGGCGACGGCGTCGACATCTGGATCGAGTTCGACGAGGCCGGCGACACCGTGCGCGGCTTCACCGGCTGCCGCGCCTTCACCGGCGACGCCGAAGTGTTCGGCGCCATGCTCACGCTTGCACCGGTGGTGGAAGAGCAGGGCGAGTGCCCCAGCGAAGCGGCGGCGACCGATGAAGCGCGTTTCCTGGGGGTTCTGCCTTCGGTGCAGCGCTACATTCGCAACGGCCGCTCGCTGGAGCTGTTGCCGGCGGCGAGAGGCAGTGAGACGCTGGTCAGGCTCCGTCTGACGGATGAGAACGCGAACTGACGATCGGCGGCTGGAGGCTGGTTTTTGAGCGTAGGCCTGAGCTTTTTCGGCGCCGCCGGCTGCGTGACCGGCTCGTGCATGCTGCTGCAAACGCCCACCGCCAAAGTGCTGATCGAGTGCGGCCTGTTTCAGGGGCCGAAGACGCTGAAAGCGCTCAATTACGGCGATTTTCCGTTCGACGCAGCCGAGCTTGACGCCGTGCTGCTGACGCATGCGCACGTCGATCACAGCGGGCTTCTGCCCAAGCTCATGCTCGCGGGATTCGACAAGCGCATCTATGCGACGCGCGGCACGCGCGATCTGTGCGGCGTGCTGCTGCCCGATGCGGGCGCGATCCAGGAAATGGAGGTCGAAGCGCTGAACATGCGCAATCGGCGTCACGGCAAGCCGGAAGTGACGCCGATCTACACGGCGCGCGACGCCGAGGCGTGCGCGGAATTGTTCGAGCCGGTCGCGCTCGAGACCTGGGAAGACGTGGCGGCGGGCGTCCGCGCCCGCTGGTGGAACGCCGGCCATATTCTGGGCTCGGCCTCGATCGAAGTCGAAGTCGCGAACGGCGGCCAAACCCAGACGATCCTGTTCTCCGGCGATATCGGCCCCGGCGGCCGCAGCTTCTCCGAAGATCCGACCGGCCCCGGCGGGGTCGATCATCTGGTGATCGAGAGCACGTACGGCGACCGCGAACGGCCCCCGGTCGGCGATGACGAGCGCAAGCGGCTGCTGGCGGAGCAGATCGTCGCCGCCCACGTCGCGGGCGGACCGCTGCTGATCCCCGCCTTCGCCGTCGAACGCACCCAGGAACTCATCGTCGATCTCATCGAGCTGATGGAGACCGCCCGCGCGCCGCCCGCGCCGATCTTTCTCGATTCGCCGCTCGCCATCCGCGCCAGCGATGTGTTCCTGCGCCACGACGGCGAGAACGCGCCGTTCGAGCGGCTGCGCGAGTCGCGTTGGCTGAAGTTCACGGAAGAGACCCGGGAGAGCCGCGCCATCGAGCGCGTGCAAGGCTGGCACGTCATCGTCGCGGCCAGCGGCATGTGCGACGCCGGCCGCGTGCGGCACCACTTGAAGCGTCTGTTGTGGCGTCCGGAAGCCACGGTGCTGCTGACCGGTTTTCAGGCCGTCGGCACGCTTGGCCGGCTGCTGCAGGACGGCCGCCGCGCCGTCCGCATCCAGGGCGACGACGTCAAGGTGGCGGCGCGCGTCCAGTCGCTTGACATCTATTCCGGCCACGCCGACGCGAGCGGCCTCGTCAGCTGGGCGCAGGCGCGCGGGCCTGTGCGCGGCGCGGTGTTCATGACGCACGGCGAGCCGGAAGGCGTGGAAGGGCTGGAACGCAGGCTCAAGGCCGCCGGCGTCGCGGGCGGGCGCGTGCTGGCGGCCGAGCTGGACCAGACGTACCGGCTTGAGCCCCAGGGCGCCGCACCCGAGGCGCGGCGCAAGCCCCGCCTGAGGACAGGCGCCGCCGCAAAGCTCGATTGGCACAACGCACGGTCCGAGTTTCTCGCGCAATTGCACGAAAAGCTCGACGCTGCGTCCGATGACGCCGCCCGCGAAGCCATCATCGCCGATCTGGCGCAGCGGCTGCGGCGCTGATGAGCCTGCTGGAAGGTCGTTATGCGCGCAATGCAGCTGATCAAGCCTGGCGAGCCGCTGCAGTTGGCGGAGCTGCCGGATGCCGAGCCCGGCGCCGGCGAAGTTCGCATCAAGGTCAGCGCTTGCGGCGTTTGCCGCACGGATCTGCACGTGGTCGACGGCGAACTCGCGCCGCGGCGTTCGCCCATCATTCCCGGTCACGAAATCGTCGGCGCGGTCGACGCGATCGGCGCCGGCGTGACCGGCCTGCGCCTCGGCCAGCGCGTCGGCGTCGGCTGGCTCGGCGGCGTCTGCGGCGCGTGCCGCTATTGCGCCGCCGACAGGGAAAATCTCTGCGATGCGCCGAGCTTCACCGGCTACACGCGCCACGGCGGTTTTGCGTCGCACACCATCGCCGATGCGCGCTTCGCCTATCCGCTGCCGGACGCCTTCGCGGACGACGCAGCCGCGGCGCCGCTCTTGTGCGCCGGCCTGATCGGGTGGCGTTCGCTGGTCGCGGCGGGAGCGGGCGCGGCGCTTGGCCTTTATGGCTTCGGCGCGGCGGCGCACATCATCTTGCAGGCGGCGAAATGGCAGGGCCGCCGCGTGTTCGTGTTCACCCGTCCGCAGGACCGGGACAGCCAGGCTTTCGCGCGCACGCTCGGCGCCGATTGGGCCGGCGGCTCGGACGACGCGCCGCCCGAACCGCTCGACGCCGCGATCATCTACGCGCCGGCGGGTCCGCTCGTGCCGGCCGCGCTCAGGGCCGTGTGCAAGGGCGGCCGCGTCGTCTGCGCCGGCATTCACATGAGCGATATTCCGTCCTTTCCCTATGACATCCTGTGGGGCGAGCGCGAAATCGTCTCCGTCGCCAATCTGACGCGGAAGGATGCGCGGGATTTTCTCGCGCTTGCACCGCGTATTGGGTTGAAGACGCATATCGCCCGCTACCCGCTGGAGCAGGCGAACCGGGCCCTGGCCGATCTCCGCGCCGGCCGTTTCCAGGGCGCGGCGGTGCTGATCCCCTAGCGCCCCTGCGTTTGATCGAGGGCAAGGGCTGGACCGGCCGTTCCGATAGAAGGAGGATAGCGGCGGAGTTCGTTATGGTGCTTGGCAGAGTGTTTGGAACGGCCCTGGTCATCGGCGCCGGCGTATTGGCGGTGACGGCGATCGTCGCGGCGCCGACCATCTTGCGCACGGCCCGGCCGTGGGTTCGCGAAGGCCTCAAGCGCGGGATGAGCTTCTACGAAGAAGCGCGCGCGGCCGCCGCCGAATTTGCCGAGGATGTCGAGGATCTCGTCGCCGAAGTGAAATCCGATCTCTCTACGGAGCGGGCGGCGCAGCAGCCGGCTGAGGCGAAGCTGGCGCAGAACGACGCGCCATGAGCTGCAGCGCAACCGGCGCGAGCGAGAGGCCTACGATCATGGCCGCTTCCGTCACGCGCGGCGGTGAAATCCGCAGCATGTTGCGCAAAGGCCTGATCGCGAACGGGGCGGCGAGCAGCACATAGGCCGTCGCCACCCCCAGTTCGATCGGCCGGTCGAGCAGATCGCTGGCGGGCCGTCCCGGGCGCAGCCGGAGCGCATGCGCCAGCTGATGGCTGGCCAGCGAGAGGAATGTCAGCCCCCGCGTGCGCGGGCCTGAACCATGCCGCGCCGTGCCGATCGTGTGCGTGATCATCGCCGGGATCGCCATGCGCACGGAATCGAGCGCGATCGAGCGCAGCTCGTCGCGGCCGAAGGCGTCCTGCATGGCGCCGCGCGGCGGCCGCTCCAGGATGTCCGAGGCCGGGCGCGCCATCGCCAGGCCGAGCGCCGGGAAGACGTCCGTCATCAGGTTGAGCCAGAACAGCTGCGCCGGCGTTTCCAGCGCGTCGGGCCCGTGCAGGCCTTCCGCCAGCAACAGCGCCACTTCGCTGCCATTGGTCGCGAGCAGGAAGCGCACGGCGCGGCGCAGGTTCTCGTCGGCGGTGCGGCCGCGGGCGATCGCGCGCGCGAGCGAGGTCAGATCGTCGTCGGCGATGACGATGTCGGCGATGTCGCGCGCCACGTCCGCGCCGGACTTGCCCATGGCGATGCCGATGTCCGCCGCGCGCAGCGCCGGGCCGTCGTTCACGCCGTCTCCCGTCATCGCCACGATGCGTCCATCCGCCTGCAGAGCGCGGATGATCGCCAGCTTGTCGCTCGGGCTGACGCGGGCGAACACCTCGGTGGTGCGCACCACTTGCGCCAGCTCCTCCGCCGACATGGAGCGCAGCTCGCTCGCATCGACGACGTCGAGCGAGCCGTCGTTGGAGAAGCCCAGGTCCTCCGCCAGCCGCCGCGCGGTGCCGGCCTGATCGCCGGTGAGGATGAGCGTCCGAAGGCCTGCGCGCTGCAGCGTCTGCACGGTGCTGGCGGCGCCGGGGCGCAGCGGATCGTGCAGGCCGACGAGTCCCAGCCATTCAAGCTCTCGCGGCTCGCCGTCCCGCAGGCTGCGCCCTTCGCCGCGCGCAACGCCCAGCACGCGCAGCCCTTCCAGCGCCAGCGCCTCGTTCTGAGCCTGGATCGCGGCGCGGTCCTTGTCGGTCAGCGGGCGCGCGCTGTTCGTCAGACGCACTGCGCCGCAGAGGCCGAGCACCTGATGCGGCGCGCCCTTGACCGCGAGCAGCGTCGTTTCGCCGGCTTGATGCTCGGTCGCCATGTAGAGGCGCTGCTCGGAGCGCAGCAGCACGTCCAGGCGCGGATTCGTCTCGCGCAGCTCGGCGAGGCCGAGGCCCATGCCCGCCGCCATGTGCAGCAGCGCCAGCTCGGTGCCCGAGCCCGCGGACTGCGTTTCCGAATCCGAAAGCGCGGCGTCGTTGCAGAGCGCGACGATCTTGGCCACGAGCCGCGCTCCAGCCGGCGCCCGTGCGCCGGTGCGCGCGTCGTAGCGGGTGGAGATCGTCTGCACCACCGCCGCCTGCATGCGGTTCTGCGTCAGCGTGCCGGTCTTGTCGAGACACAGCACGTCGATGTTCGCCGCCGCTTCGAGCACGTTGACATTGCGCACATAGGCGCCTTCGCGCGACATGGCCCGCGCCGCGATCGCCTTGGTGGAAGCGGCCAGGGCGGGCAGTCCCTCCGGAATGGCCGAAACCGCCAGCGCAACCGCGCTCCGGCCGACCGCCGCAAGCGGCGCGCCGCGCGCCGTCAGCATCAGCGCCAGCAGCGACGACGCGCCGAGGCAGGCGAAGGTGATGCGCAGCCCGAGCCGGTCGAGCGCGCGCTCCATCGGCGGCTTTGGCGGGTGGGCGGAGTGCAGGAGGCCGCGCACGCGGCCGATCTCGGTCGCGGCGCCGGTGGCGGTGACGACCGCGATTCCCGAGCCGTTGGTGACGACGCCGCCGCGATGCACCATGGTCCGCCGCGCCGCGAGCGGCGCGTCCTCCAAAACGATCGCATCGGCGAATTTCTCGACCGGAAAGCTCTCCCCCGTCAGCGACGATTCATCGACCAGCAGCGCTTCCGACTGCAGCAGCCGCGCGTCCGCAGGCGCCGCCGCGCCGGTCTTCAGCACGATCCAGTCGCCCGGCGCCACCCGCGATGTCGGCACGTGCGTTTCGACGCCGTCGCGCAGCACGATGGCGTCGGGGTCGGTCTGGCGTGCGAGCCGGCGGATCAGGTTCGCGGTCCAGCTCTCGGTGGAGGCGCCGATGCCGGCGTTGAGGCCGATCACGCCCAGCGTCAGCACCGCGTCGAGGACGCCGCCCGTCAGCAGCGAGAGCACGGCCGAACCGCCCAGCAACGCGATCGGCACGGATTTGAACTGCTCGGCGAACACTAGGAGCGGCGAGGGCGGCGGCTGCTCCGCCAGGCGGTTCTCACCGATGCGATCGAGCCGCTCGCGCGCGTCGCGGTCGGTCAGCCCGTTCTTGCTGGCGAAGGCCGAGGCGACCGTCGGCGCGGGCATGGCGTGCCAGGGCCGCGCAACTTCGTCGGGCTCGGCCGGGGGCGCCGGCGCCGTCAGCCCGCCGCGCCAGATCAGCCGCACCATGCCGGCGATGGCTTCGGCGGTGATGTCCGGGGCGTGCTCGACCAGCAGCGCGCCCGACCACGGGCTTTCGCGCACGTCGGTCACGCCTTCACGCGCGGCGACGCGGCGCGCCAGCGCGCCCAGCAGGTCCGGACGATTGCGCAGCGGGTCCAGCCGCAGCCGCGTACGCCCCGGGATGGCGTGATGCACCCGGACGTGTGGCTCCAGTCGATGGTCGTAGGCGATCTCGGCGCGGCCGAGCGCCTGGCTCGTCGTCATATGGTCAGGAAGCCGGTTTCTCTGGCTCGGGCGCGGTCACCGCGGTTTCGTGGCGCAGGTTCTCCGCCACACGCTGCGCCGACTTCGCCCCCGCCTCAAGCGCCTGGGCCGTATTCTCGGCGAGAAACACGACGGCGTGGCGCATCGCCACCTGCGCCTCCTGGCCGAACGTCTTCAGCTTTTCCTTCGCCGTCTCGGTCTGATGCGGCAGGTCGGCTTTGATGGCTTCGGCCATGACGCCCGCGTGCGCGCGGAACTTCGCCAGCTGTTCCGTCGCCTCGTCGAGGTGCTTTCTGGCCTCGCCGCGCGCCTCGGCGGCGCCGGTTTCCAGGCTGTTCTTGGCCTGCGCGAGCCGGTCTTCGATCGCCAGCAGCGTTGTCTTCAAGCCTTCACAAAAATCGATCACCGCTTGGCTCATGGACCCACTCCTTTGGCCGACAGCATCCATCATGAACGGGGGGATGCTTTGCGGCTAATCAAAACCTAGCTTACGGAAAACGGGTGCACTCTCCGTCTGGAGATCATGTCATGACGTCCATGGATATTCTTGCCGTCGTCGCCTCGCCCGAACAGGAGAGCGTGTTCCTCGCCGCCGAGGCGTTGGCGAAACGCTGGAAGGGGCGCGTGAGCGTGCTCTATCTGGCGCGCGAGGCCGAGCCGATCACAGGCGATCCGTTCTATACCGCCTCGCTCTGGGCCGAGCTGGTGAAGGAAGCGCGGGTGACGGCGCAGAAGGAGTTCGCCGCCGTCCGCGCCCGCGCCGAGCGGATCGACGCCTCGGTCGAGGTGCGCTCGGAGCCGGTCTATATCAGCACCGCCGAGGATGTCGCCGGCCGCCACGCGCTGCACGCTGATCTCGCCATCATGCAGACGCCGAAGGCGGACCACGAAGAGCGCGCGTTCGAAGGGGCGCTGTTCCGGTCCGGGCGTCCCGTGCTGCTGCTGCCGCCGGACTGGCGTGGCGGCGCCATCGGCAAGCATGTCCTGGTCGCCTGGAAAGCCAAGCGCGAAGCGGCCCGCGCCCTCGCCGACGCCGCGCCCTTCCTCGCCGGGTCGGAGCACACGGTCGTCGCCACCGTGGATGCGCAGCCCGAGGGCGACGGCGCCCGCCCCGGCCAGGGCGTCACCATGCACCTGGCGCGCAAAGGCGTGAAGGTCGAGCTGCGCAACATTGACGGCCTGGGCCGCACGGCCGAAGCCGCCTTGATCGACGAGGCCAAGACCATCGGCGCGGACTTGCTGGTCATGGGCGGCTATGGTCATTCGCGGCTGCGCGAGTTCGTGTTTGGCGGCGTAACGCGCGCCATCTCGCGCGCCTGCCCCATTCCAGTTCTGATGTCCCACTGAGAGGAGGGGCGCGATGCCCGGCAGAAGCAAACGCATCCTTGTCGTGATCGCCGACGGCGGCGCGGCCCGGTTCTTCGAGTGCGCGCGCATCGGCGGCCCGGTGACCGAGTTCGAAAGCCGGCGTCTCGAAGCCGGCCCGCCGCCGGAAGTGACGTCGCGGCTGCCGCGCGTGCAGGACAGCTTCGGACCGGCCCGCCACGCCATCGAACCGCGCCAGTTCCCGCGCGACGCCGGCGAGGAGCGCTTCCTCAAGCAGGTCGCCGAAGCGGCGGGCGAAGGCGTCGATCAGTTCGACGAAGTGGTCGTGTGCGCCGCTCCGCGCGCGCTCGGCGTGCTGCGCGAACACCTTCCCGCGAGCGTGCGGCAGCGCTTGAAGGCGGAGTTCGCCAAGGATTTCGTGAAGCACGCGCCGAACGAACTCAGCGCCGCGCTCGAAGCGGCCGCGCCCTAGGAGCGAACGTCATGAGCCAGGCCGATCTCGCCACGGCGACGGCGGAGCAGCCGCGCAGAGCAGGCTTGGCGGCGAACCTCGTCGCCGCGCCGTTCATCTATGCGGTGCTGGCGCCGCTCATGGCGCTCGACGCCTTCGTCAGCCTCTATCAGGCGATCTGCTTCCGGCTCTGGTCCATTCCCCAGGTTCGCCGCGCGCCGCACATGCGTTTCGACCGCGCCAAGCTGCCGTACCTGAACGCGCTGCAGCGCCTGAACTGCCGCTACTGCAGCTACGCCAACGGCGTGCTCGCCTACGCCATGGAGATCGCCGCCAAGACCGAGCAGTATTGGTGCCCGATCCAGCACGAGACCGACCCGGACACGCCGCACAGCCGCTACAAGGCGTTCATCGCCTATGGCGACTCCCACGACCTCAAGCGGCGCTGGAGCGAACTGCGCGCCAAGCTCGAACGCGAAGACGATTGAAAAATATGGACCGCCGGCGTCCCGCCGGCTTGCGCGAGCTTTAAAGGGGGAGCGCGTCGCTCCGGCCTTCATAGGTTTGTGCAAGCCGGCGGGACGCCGGCGGTCCATATTAAAGCGTCGCGCCGGACGCAACGCCACTATGGAGCGCCGGCGCTCCATAGGGTGCTTGCATCGGATTTAGCGCGCGGCGCTCAGCGCACTTCCTCGACTTCCACTTCGTCCGGCGCATCTGTGCGTTCATCCGCCCGCGGCGGCGTGAGCGCCGCTGTCGGCAGCGCCAGCACCGGCCCGAGTGCGTCGACGCCGCCACGCTCCATGCGCGGGTGGATCAGCTGGCCGCCGTCGCCGAACACATAGACGAGCCGCGCCCAGTCGCTGTCGTCGTAAAGAAACGCCGGCCCTTCCGGATCGAGGTCCGACCAGTCGGGTTCGCGCGGCGCCGCCGCCGCCTGCGCGAGCCAGGTGCGCGCCGCGTTTTCGTCGCCGCGGCCGCGCGCCACCTGCGCGAACAGGATGCAGATGCGCGAGGAGGGGTTCTCGCGGTAGGCGTCTTCGAGCGCCGCCTGCGCGCCGCCCCAATCGCCGCGCTCCATCGCTAGCTCCGCCAGCACGATCCTCGACTCGCGGTGATCGCGCCGCTTTTCCGCCAGCGTGCGCATGCGTTCGGCGCGCGCTTCGCGCGTTTCGCCGGGCGCGATGTCGCGATAGGCGTGCGCCAGCGCCGGATGCGGGCCGTTCTCCCACGCTTCTTCCAGGATCGCCGCCGCGCGTTCGCCGCGGCCCTCCGCCACCATCAGGCGCGCCGTCAGCGCCGCCGCCGGCGCGAACGCCGGCGCCATCCGGAACGCCTTCTGCGCCATCTCGCCGGCCTTGCCGCCGCGCCGCTCGCGCTCGAACTTCGCGGCCAGCGCGCACATCAGCACCGCGCGCCGCCGCTTGGCGACCTTGTCGTCGATCTGCTTGCGCTTGTCGCCGAGATCGAGCGCTTCGATCGCGTTCTCCCAGTCCGCCGCCTGCACGGCGAGATCGAACGCGTACTGGAACGGCCACGTCGCCGTTTTCGACGCTTTCAGCGCCGCTTCGGCATGCGCGCGCGCGGCGGTGCGGTCGCCGCGCTTTAGCGCCGCCGCCATCAGGCCCTTGCGGCCGAGAACTTCGGTGTCCTCGTTCTGCAGCATGCCGGAATAGGCGCGCTCCGCCGCCGCCGTATCGCCCGCGACTTCCGCCGCGCGCGCCTGCAGCAGCAGCGCCAGCCGCGGCTCGTCGATCAAATCCTCGGCTTTGTCGGCGTGCCGGCGCGCGTCCTCGAACTCGCCCGCTTCCGCCGCGATCAGGCCGAGCGCCAGCGCTTCCTGCCCGCGCCGCACCCGCGCGCGCTGGTTCGCCTTGCCGATACGGCTCGGCGCATCCATCAGGAACATGATCAGCCTGAGCAGCGGCAGCGCGACGGCGATGATCGCCACCAGGATCAGCAGGCCGAACAGCGCCGACGTCGACACCTGCGTGCCGAACCATTCCACCTCCACCGTCCCCGGATCGGTGGTGACGATCTGCCACGAGGCCAGCATCGCGACGACCGCGATGATCAGCAGGAGGGCGACACGCAACATCGGGTTCAGCTCCGCGACAATTCTTGTCGGATCGCCGCGATGCGCCGGTCGATTTCGAGCCGGCGCTGGGCGTCGTTGATCCATGGCTGCGCGACGCGCTTCGGCGCGGCCGGCAGGCTGTTGAGTTCCTGGATGGCGACATCGAGCCTGTCGCCGGCGAGCGCTTGCTCGGCGCGCGCGACGATGCCTTCCGGCGTGTCGCCGCCGTCGGCGCGGCGGATCACGATCCATTGCGCCAGCGCCGCCTGGATGCGGCCCCAGAAGCCGGCGCCGGCCTGGCTTTGCCGCGCGGCGCGGATGATCTCGTTGTCGAGCCGTTCGAAGCGATCCTGCAATTCCGAGCGCGTCGGCGCGCCGGTGCGCGCCAGCGGTTCGAGCGCGGCGACGTTCTCGTCGTTCGGCAGCAGCGCCGCGAGCTGCGCATGCGCCTGCTCGAACGGGCCGGACGAGCGCGATGCTTCCGACGCCGCCACGATCGCATACGAAGCCCGCGCCGCCGTCGCCGCCGCGCGCGCTTCCTGCGCCACCGCCGGCAGCTCCTCCTGCAGCCGCCGCACCTCCGTCACCAGCGCCGACACTTCCGCGCTCGACGGCATCTGCGTCAGCTGCTGCTCCACCTCGCGCAGGCCCGCCTGCAATGCGAGCACGCGGGCGGCTGTGCTTTCTTCGCCCGCTTCGCCGCTCGCGGCCTGCGCCAGCGGCGTGTTCAGCAGCGCTTCGATCTGGTCGAGCCGCGCGTCGAGCGCCGCCGCGCTATTGTCCGGCGTTTCGCCCGCGGCCTGCGGTTGCGCCGGCGCGACAGTGTCGAGCGCCGCGCTCAGCGCCGGCACGCGCGGCGCGATCGCGCCGCCCGCAGCGCCGACGCCGGCCGCCGCCACCGCGAGCACCAGGGCCGTCCCCATGCCGACGCCTCGTCCTTCGCGAGGCTCCTCGCGATAGGGCTCGTACTCAACGTCGATCGGCTCGGCGCGTCCGCGCTCTGCGTCGTCGTCTCTGCTCATTGGGACTCCCCAGTCTTCCGCGCCTTTCCGCATTTCGCGCGGGAAACGAGTCGCGGCCGTGGCCCGAATCTAGGCTTCGGCCGGAGGCCGCTCAAGCGATTGCGCCAGCGGGGATGCCTCAGCCCCGGAGTAAAGCGGCCAGGAGCGCGTCTTCGCGTGGCGCGGGCGCCACGATCACGCGTTTCCAGGCGGCTTTGCGCGCAGCCCCGGCCACCGCATCGCTGATGCACGCGGCGAGGAGGCCTTGCGCCTGCGGCGCGCCCAGCGCCGCAAACGTCTCCGCCGCCCGCGCGCTGTGGAAGAGCACCGCATCGAGCGGGGTCGCAAAACTGTCGGGAAGGGCGCGCGCCGCCACGGCCTCGTAAGCGATCCGCCGTTCGACCGCGAAACCGTGAGCGCCCAATTCGCCGGCCAGATCGCCGGCAAGGTGCGCGCCGCCGATGTGCACGATTTTGCCCTTCGCCGGATCGAGTGCGCGCTTGGCCAGCGCCGCGAGGTCGGAGACGGCGCCGTCGGCCGAGCGCACGTCGGCGAAGCCCGCCTCGCGCGCCGCCGCCGCCGTCGCATCGCCCACCGTCAGCACCGGACAACCGCGCGCCGCGCTTGCTTCGGCGAACGCGCGCACGCCGTTGGTGCTCGTGAAGATCAGCGCTTGTGCGCCCTCGATACTGGCGTCGAACGGCCGCGGTTCGATCGTCAGCAACGGCGCCAGCACCGGCGTTGCGCCAAGCGCCCGCAAGCGCTCCGCTGTCCGCTCCGCCTCCGGCAGCGCGCGTGTGACCGCAACGCGCATCACCACTCGCCCTTTTCCCTCAAGGGGAGGAGAGAAGCGCAGGCGAGCAACGTTCTCATTCCTCGTCGTCCATCAGGATCGCGTCGCCGGCTTCGTCGCGAATGTCGCCGCCCAGCTGCGCGCCGAGGTCTTGCGCCTGCTTCACCGCGTTCGCGCCAAGCGCGACGCGTTCGCGGCGCCGCCAGCGCGCGCCGCCGTCCGGCCGCAGCGTTTCGCCGAGCAGCGAGAGCGCGCCCGCGTCCACCCGCGCCAGCGCCGCGATCGGCGTACGGCACGAGCCGTCGAGCGCCGCCAGGAACGCGCGCTCCGCTTCGATCTCGATGCGCGCCTGCGCGTCCTCCAGCGCCACCAGCGCGTCGCGCACGCGCGCATCGTCGGCGCGCGCCGTGATCGCGAGCGCGCCCTGGCACGCCGCCGGCGGCATCGCCTGCGGATCGACCAGGCTTGCCGCCCGCGCCTGCAGGCCTAGGCGCTTCAGTCCGGCCAGCGCCAGGAACGTCGCGTCGGCGTCGCCCGCTTCGAGCTTGGCCAGACGCGTGTCGACATTGCCGCGCAGCGTCGACACGCGCACGTCGTTGCGCGCGAACAGCACTTGCGCCTGGCGCCGCAGGCTCGCCGTGCCGATGATCGAGTTCGACTCCAGGTCGTCCAGCGTCTTCGCTTTCAGGCTTACGAACGCGTCGCGCGGATCTTCGCGCTCCGGCACGCAGGCGAGCGCGATTCCCTCCGGCAGCTGCGTCGGCAGATCCTTCAGCGAGTGCACGGCGATGTCGATGCGCCCGTCGAGCAGCGCCTCGTCCAGCTCCTTCGTGAACAGCCCCTTGCCGCCGGCTTCGATCAGCCGCCGATCCTGGATGCGGTCGCCGCTGGTGGTGATCGGCGCGATCTCGAGCGCCGTCGTATCCACGCCCAGAAGCGCGGCCCAGCGCGCCCGGGTCTGCTCAGTCTGCGCCAGCGAAAGCTTCGAGCCGCGCGCGCCGATGCGGAAGAGGGGAGACGTCATCGCAGCCAAGGCAATAGGGCAGTAGAGCGGCAGGGCAATAGGCAGCGCCGTCACACGCCCCTTATTGCCTTGCTGCGCCATTGCCATATTGGCCTCTGTATGAAGCCGCTCACCGTCCTCGGCATCGAGACCAGCTGCGACGAAACCGCGGCCGCGGTGCTGCGCCTGGACGAAGCCGGGCCGCACGTCCTGTCGGACATCGTTCTCGGCCAGGCCGCGCACCATGCGCCCTACAAGGGCGTGGTCCCGGAGATCGCCGCGCGCGCTCACGTCGAAGGGCTCGACGGAGCTGTCGCCGCCGCCATGCGCGACGCCGGCGTTTCCTATGCCGAACTCGACGGCGTCGCTGCGACGGCCGGACCCGGCCTGATCGGCGGCGTCATGGTCGGGCTGATGGCCGGCAAGGCGATTGCCCTGGCCCACGACAAGCCCTTGCTCGCCGTCAACCACCTCGAAGGCCACGCGCTTTCGCCGCGCCTGGCCGAAGGCGGCGCGACTTTCCCGTATCTCCTGCTGCTGGTCAGCGGCGGCCATTGCCAGTTCATCGCCGTGCTCGATGTCGGCGTGTACCGCCGGCTCGGCTCGACCCTGGACGATGCGCTGGGCGAAGCCTTCGACAAGCTCGCGAAGCTCCTGGATCTCGGCTTTCCGGGCGGCCCGCTGGTGGAAAAAGCGGCCAAAACCGGCGATCCGAAGCGGTTTGCGCTGCCGCGGCCGCTGCTCGGCCGCGAAGGCTGCGACTTTTCCTTCGCCGGCCTCAAGACCGCCTGCGCGCGCGAGGTCGAGCGCCTGGGCCAGCTCTCCGCGCAGGACAAGGCCGACCTCTGCGCCAGTTTCCAGGCGGCGGTCTGCGATATCGTGGCGGACCGCACCCGCAACGCGATGCGGCAGTTCGACGGGTTCTGGGGGGCGCGCGGGCGGCTGGTGGCGGCCGGGGGAGTGGCGGCGAACCAGACGATCCGAAGCCTCTTGGAGGCTCTTGGCGAGGACCGCGGCTACGATTTCATAGCCCCGCCGCTGCGCTGGTGCACCGACAACGCAGCGATGATCGCGCTCGCCGGTGCTGAAAGATTGCGGCTCGGATTCAGTGACGACCTGTCATTTCCAGCGCGGGCGCGTTGGCCGCTGGACGACGAGGCCGCCCGTCTGCGCCCCAGCCACAAGCCGGGGCGCAAGGGAGCGAAGGCCTGACGGCCCGATCAGGCGACGACGCGCGCGGCCGCCATCAGCAATGGCGCGAACGCGGTCGCAACCAGAGCCACGGCGACGACCAGGGCCATCGCCTTAGCGGTGGACGGCAGGTCTTGAGCGTACATTCGAATATCTCCCACAAAAAGGTTCGATGTTGCAGCTGCGAACATCGATGAGGGTCAGATGGACCCTTTCTCTATGCTTTTGTAGGGCGGATTTTCTAGTCCAGCCATGCAATTATGCAAGCCAAACATTAACATCCACCCCAGAATTGCAGACAAAAGGAAGGCGCGAAGGACTTTGCCTTCGCGCCTGCAAAGAACCTTAGGCGCGCTGGGAGTCGCGCCTCAGGCAGAAGCTAGAGCGCCACTCGCGCGGCGATCTGCACCACCGGCGCGGCGGCGGCTGCGAACAGGCCGGCGGCGGCCAGAACGAAGGCGGTCATCAGCAGAAGGGAGGGGCGGGAGGTCGTCATCTTGGGGCTCCAGGGCTCGTGGGGCGGCGATGACGTTTTCTATACTGAGCCTGTGGCGATTGATCAATGAATAAAATAGATTTTGTTCATCGTGTTGGGCAGAATTACGTAGCGCTTGTTACGCCGACTTTCTCCGCGGCAGCGGCGCGGGCGCGGTCGGTATAGAGCCCGTTCAGCAGCAGCGTCAGCACGCCTTCGAGCTCCCGCTCCAGCTTCGGCAGCGTCAGCTTCGAGAACAGCTGCGGCACCCCGAACTTCATCGTCGCCGTCTGCATCATCTCGGCCGTCAGCATATGGTCGCCGGGCTGGAACAGGCCGGCCTTCTCGCCGTCTTCCAGCACCGCGGTCAGGAACACGCGCTCCAGCGCCAGCTGCTCGTTGGCGAACATCGGCCGTTCTCGGTGCAACACCTCCGCGACCTCGATAATTTTGGCGTTATCTTCAAGCAGGCAGTACGAATCCCGCAGCCGCTTGAAGAAAATCTCGCGCAGCCGCTTATCCGCCGGCCAGTCCTTCTTGCGCGCGATCGCGGCCAGCTCCGCCTGCTCCTCGGCGTAGTGCTTGCGCGCCATCGCCTCGGCGATGTCGATTTTGGCCTCGAAGAAGCGATAGATGTTGCCGGGCGACATGTCGCAATCGGCGGCGATCTCGGCCATGGTTGTCTTGCCGTAGCCATAGTGCTTGATGCGGTTCATGGCCGCTTCGAGGATGCGGTCCCGGGTGGCGGTTTTTTCGTCCATGCATGCAAGTTACGCGGTTTTCACTGAACGTTCAATGAAGGATTCAGCCGCTTGAGCCAGCCATATGATCGCGTCGCTATTCTCGGGGCGGGCGCCTGGGGCACGGCGCTGGCCCAGGTGGCGGCCGCCGCCGGCCGGCGGGTCATCCTCTGGGCGCGCGAGCGGGAGGTGATCGAGGGCGTCAATTACCGCCAGGAGAACCCGCTCTTCCTGCCGGGCGTCAGCCTTAACCAAGCCGTCCGCGCCACCGCCGACCTGGAAGACGTCGCCAAGGCGGATCTGATCCTCGCCGTGACGCCGGCCCAGCACATGCGCGGCGTTCTCCGCCAGCTGCGCCCGTTCCTGAACCCGCGCACGCCGGTCGTGCTGTGCGCCAAGGGCGTCGAGCGCGGCACGCTGGCGCTGATGACGGACGTGCTGAAGGAAGAGATTCCCGAGATCGCGCCGGCCGTGCTCTCCGGTCCCGGCTTCGCCAAGGACGTCGCCCGCGGCCTGCCGACCGCCACCACCATCGCCAGCCCCGACCAGGAGCTGGCCCGGCGCATCGTCGCCACCATCGGCCTGCCGACCTTCCGCCCCTACGTGGCCGACGATCTGATCGGCGCCGAGATCGGCGGCGCGGTGAAGAACGTCATCGCCATCGCCTGCGGCGTCGCCGAGGGCCGCAGGCTGGGCGACGGCGCGCGCGCGGCGCTCATCACCCGCGGCTTCGCCGAACTCACCCGCCTCGGCCTTGCCATGGGCGCCAGGGCGGAGACGCTCTCCGGCCTCTGCGGCCTGGGCGATCTCGTGCTCACCTGCGCCTCGATGACCTCGCGCAATACCTCGCTCGGCGCCGCCCTCGGGGAGGGCCGCGCGCTGAAGGATGTCCTGGCCGAGCGCCGCTCCGTCGCCGAGGGCGCCGAAAGCGCGCCGGCCGTGGTGGCGCTCGCGGCGAAGCACAAGGTCGAGATGCCGATCTCCGCCGCGGTCGACGCCATTGTCGCCGAACGCATCAGCATCGACGAAGCCATCGCCGCGCTGCTCTCGCGTCCGTTCAAAGCGGAAGGCGTGTGACGCCGCTCGCGCGCCTCGACGCGCTGCCCGATCCCGGCGCGATCGTGGTTGAGGTGGAGCAGGACGGCGCGCGCCTTTCGCTGATCCTCACGCGCAGCGGCGATCGCGTGAGCGCGTTTCGCAACAAGTGCCCGCACGCCGGCTATCCGCTGCAGCGCGCCGACGGGCGCCTTGTGGTGCAGGAAAGCCGCTATCTCGTCTGCGCCGCCCACGGCGCGAGCTTCACGCTGACAGACGGCGCCTGCGCCGGCGGGCCATGCAACGGCGACCCGCTCGAGCGCGTCTTCGTGGACGTGCGTGAAGGCGTGGTTCTGCTGCCGCGCTAGCGCCTTATGGACCGCCGGCGTCCCGCCGGCCTGCGCCACCTTTTAGAGGGAGGGCGCGGCGGAGCTGCGCGGTCCAACCTTCATACGTTGGCGCGTGCCGGCGTCCCGCCGGCGGTCCATATATTTAGGCGTCCTCGATTTCCTCGTCCCCGCGCCGGCGCCGCATCAGCACGAAGCCCGCGATCGCCAGCACGATCACGCCCAACGCCACCCACGGAAACCAGCCGGCGAGGCCGCCGAAGTTCATCTGCGTTTCGCCTTCGGCCGCGGCCGTTTCCGCCGCCGCCGCCGCGTTCGGCACGCCCGTCACCAAGCCTGGCACGGAATAGGTCGACACCGCGTCGCCCGCCGCCTGGAATTCCGCGTGCGTGCGTCCCGGCGGAAAGCTCAGCATGCCGCGCAGCGCCGCCGCGGCCGCCTCGATCTCCGGCATCTGATCCAGGCTGCCGATCGAGGTCAGCCCGGCCACGCCGTAGCGGCCCAGCGCTTTCTGTTCGTAGCGCAAATCCTTGCCCTGCGAGCCCGGCGCCAAGACGCGCTCCGCCCAGACGATGTGCGGCGCCGCCGCATCGAACGCCGGCGTGGCGGCGAAGCCTTCGAACAGCCTGCCCTGGCTCGCGCGCGCGTCGCGCACGCTCGTCTCGAAGCTCGCGTCGCTGAGGCCCGCGGCGGTTTCCGGCTGCACATAGCCGATGGCGTCATAGCTGACGATCGTCGCCCACGTTCCCGGCGCGCGGACATCGTCGCCGGCGCGCGCGATCATGCCGAGCACCGAGCCGCCCGGCGCCGGCGCGTTGGCGCGCTGCAGATATGTGCGCGCCTCGTCGGCCGAGTAGAAGCGATAGCCGTCGGGCACATTGAGCGCGACGTCGCCGCTCTGCAGCGAAATGGCGCCGCTTTGTCCCTGCGGCGCGCTCGCAGGCTCGGCGGCGGGCGCTGACGGCGCGGCTTGCACCGGCGGCGCAGCCACATTCGGCCCCGCGCTGCCTGGGCCGTCCGCATACGCGGCGGGCGCCGCGAGCAAAGCCAGTGCAAACAGGGCGCGCGTCAAATTCTTGCGCATGGGTGGTCTCCCTCGCTCGCCCGTTTTGGGCCGCATCCCCGAATCGCAGCATTAGCGAAAAACGCCGCGCTTGTCGCCCAATCAGCGGGCGCAGGCTGTGCGCAGTTCTTCCGCCGCCGCGCGCATCGCATCGTCGACGGCGGCGCGCCATTCGCTCATGTTTTTCGCAGCTTGCGCCGCCGGCGGGTAGGTGACGCCGCGCGAGCTGTTCACAATGCCGCCTTCCAGACCTTGCGCCGTTGCAACAAATCCGGCGACCGCGTCTGCGGCGCTTGCGCCTTGCGCGCCATAGCCCGGCACCAGGAACAGCGCGTGCGGCATCGCCTCGCGCAAGGTTCGCGCTTCCTCTGGATAAGTGGCGCCCGCCACCGCCATCAGCCCGGACCAGCCGCTTGCGCCCATCAGCGCTTGCGTTTCCGGCGCCAGCATTTCCGCCACGCGCCGCCACACCGGCGCGCCGCCGACCTGCAGATCCTGGAAATCGCCCGCGCCCGGATTGGAGGTGCGCACCAGCACGGCGACGCCTTTGCCGTGCGCTTTCGCCATGTCCACGAACGGCGCCAGCGTGTCCTTGCCCATGTACGGATTGACCGTCACGCAATCGGCATCGAAGCCGGGCGCCGGGCCCAGCGTCGCGCGCGCATAGCCTTCCGCCGTCGTGCCGATGTCGCCGCGCTTGGCGTCGAGCAGCACGATCATGCCGGCGTTGCGGCCGTATTCGCACAGCATCCGCGCCGCCGCGTAGCCCATTTCGCCGAACTGCTCGAACAGCCCGAGCTGCGGCTTGAGCACGGCTGCGTGCTTGGCCGCAACGTCGATCACGCTTGTGCCGAACTTCACCAGCGCCGCCGCCGGATCGCGCGCGGGATCGCCGAACAGCGCCGCCGGCATCTTGTCCGCGAACGGATCGAGGCCCACGCACAGCGGCGTGCGCTTGGCGCGCACTTTCTCGATCAGCCGGTCGGCGTATGCGGCGGCCATCACAGCCGCCCGTCGCCGGGCGCGACGCACACGACCTGCGCCACCGCGAGGCCGCGGCGCAGATCGTCCGACTCCTGGCCGTAATTGTCCGCCGTCAGCTGCGGCGCCGGCGCGCCGACCGCCTGCACCTGTTCGAGCCGCAGCAGCCGCGTGATCGAGGAGGGCGAGGCCGTGTAGATGCGCCCGCGCCGCGCCGATTCAGCGATCGTCACGCCGATCACTTGTCCGTTCGACGCAAACGCGGGCCCGCCGCTGATGCCGGCGAGCGAGCCGCGCAGCCCCGACGTGCGGCCAAGCTCCGCCCACGCCAGCACCGGTTCTTCCGCATTATAGCGTCCGCGCGCCACCAGCGTTTCACGCCCGATCAGCCGCGAATACGCTTCGCCCGGGCGGCCCTGCGGGAAGCCGACGTGAAACGCGCGCTGTCCGATCTGGAACTGCCGCTCGGAGGTGTCGAGCGCCAGCGCCGCCGGCGCGCGCTCGGTGCGCAGCAGCGCCAGGTCGGCGAACAGCGCCGGCTTCACCTCTTTCACCGGCACCGCGGCGCCGCGCGAGACGATCAGGCCGACGTGCTCGCAGCCGTCGACCACGTGGCGCGCCGTCAGCCACCAGCCGTCTTGCGAAATCGCGAACGCCGAGCCCATGCCCGAAGCGACCGGCCCGACTTCCACCAGCACTTCCGGATCGTACATCGACGGCGGTGGCAGGAACGAGCCCGCCTCCGGCACGACCGCGTCCGGCAGCGCTTCCGGCGCATCGGCGCGCTGGTCCACCCGGAACAGCACGAACACCACCGCCGCGATGACGATGATGTAGAGCAGCCAGTCGGGGACTATCCGAAGCACGTCTCAGCCGCCTCGCATGATAGCGACATTTGGGTCCGCCACCGCGCCGGACAAGATAAGCGCAAGCCCGATCTTCACGCTCATCAGGAACACCGCCGCCGCCACATCGCCTTCGGCGATCCGCCGCGGCAGCCCGCGCAGGAACATGTCGGCGAAGCGGAAGGCGATGAGTTGCAGCAGCAGCGTCACTACGCCCCAGATCAGCAGGTCCAAAACGCCGAACGAATGTGCAAGACAGCTGCCCAGCGGAATGGCGAGCCCGACCACGACGCCGCCGAACGCGAGCGATGCGGACGGATTGCCGGCGCGGATCAGGGCCAGCTCCTTGTGCGGCGTCATCAGCACGTAAATGATCAGCGAGGCGACAAACAGGCCGAGCGCCACGCCGAGCTGGATGATGAAGTCGGGAAAGCCCGCCACAAACGCATTGATGGGCGCGGTAAAGTCCATGTCGGGTCCCTCGCTAGCCGCCGATGGCCTATATTGGCTTTGCGCTAGCGGTTCCGGGCTGGGGGCGCAAGCCGAGCCGCCGCAAGACGAAGGGTGAGCAGCAGATGAGCGAACGCAAAGCGGCTTTGGTCACAGGTTCAACCAGCGGCATCGGCTTGGCCGTCGCCGCCGCCTTCGCCAGGGCGGGCCTGAACGTGACCCTCAACGGCCTCGGCGATCCGGCCGAGATCGAACGCATCCGGTCGGACCTCGAACGGGAAACCGGCGTTTCGGTCCGTTACGACGGGGCGAACCTGATGCAGGCGGAGGCCTGCGCCGGCATGGTCGAGGCTGCGATCGCCGCGCACGGCCGGCTCGACGTGCTCGTCAACAACGCCGGCATCCAGTTCGTTTCGCCGATCGAGGATTTCCCGGTCGACAAGTACGACGCCATCATCGCGCTCAACCTCTCGGCGGCGTTCCACACCATCCGTGCGGCGATGCGCACGATGAAGGCGCAGCGCTACGGCCGCATCATCAACATCGCCTCGGCCCATGCGCACGTCGCCTCGCCGTTCAAGTCGGCCTATGTGGCGGCCAAGCACGGCCTGCTCGGCATCACCAAGACGGTGGCGCTCGAAGGGGCGGCGTTCAACGTCCGCTGCAACGCGATCTCGCCGGGCTACGTGTTCACGCCGCTGGTCGAAAACCAGATCCCCGACACGATGAAGGCGCGCGGCCTCACCCGCGAGCAGGTGATCAGCGACGTGCTGCTCGCTGCGCAGCCGACCAAGGAGTTCGTCAAGGTCGAGGACGTCGCCGGGCTGGCGCTGTTCCTGATCTCGGACGCCGCCAACCAGATCAACGGCGCCGCGCTCAATATCGACGGCGGCTGGACGGCGCAGTGATGAGTCCTGTTTGGCGCGGGCGTTCCGCGGGTTGACCAACTTGACCAAACATCCTATCTTGGCGGCATGACGCAGGTCAATCTCTACGAGGCAAAGACGCAGCTTTCAAAGCTCGTGGACCGCGCAGCCAAGGGCGAGGACATCGTCATTGCGAAGAACGGCGAACCTGTCGCCGTGCTTGTGGCGCCGGCGAAGGTGAGCAAGCCCAAGCGGGAATTTGGTTTCCTCAAGGGGGAGATGGACGAGGCGCTGTCTGACAAGGCGTGGAAAGAGTCGGACGAAGAGGTGCGTAAGCTTTTCGACAAGAGCGTGCGCGAAGAGCTTTGATGCTGCTCGATACCAATGCGTTTATCTGGTTCGTCCGAGGCGATGCGCGCCTCAAAAAGCCGCTGCGTCATGCGATTGCGGATTCGAGCGCTTCCATAAAGCTCAGTGTCGCCAGCTTCTGGGAGATGACGCTCAAACACCGGATCGGGAAGCTGCCGCTTCCCGCGCCCTTTTCCACCGATCCGACGCACGCAATCGAAGCTTGGTGCGCGCGCGCCGCGATCGATCTTCTGCCGATAACGCCGCAGCATGTGGGCCATGCAATGAATCTTTCATTCGCCCAGAACGATCCGTTCGACCGCCTCATCGCGGCGACCGCTTTGGTTGAGAAGCTCGAACTTGTAACCAGCGACCGCCGCTTTCTGAACTGTTCGGGCCTCCGCGTGACGCAGGTTTGAAGTGAAGATGACAAGCCGCAAGCCCATCTCGCTCGCCCTGCAGGGCGGCGGCGCGCTGGGCGCCTACACCTGGGGCGCGCTCGACCGGCTGCTGGAAGACGACCGTCTCGACATCAAGGCGATCTCCGGCTCCTCCGCCGGCGCGATGTGCGCCGTCGTGCTGGCTGACGGCATCGGCGACGGCCCCGACGCCGCGCGCGCGAAGCTGCGCCAGTTCTGGGAAGGCGTAGCGCAGGCGGGCCGCTCCAATCCCTATCGCCGCACGCCTCTGATGGCGTTCCTGCACGCGTTCCAGCCCGCCTGGCTGCAGCAGAACTACGCCGCGCTCTGGGCCGACGTCGCCAGCCGCTTCGCCTCGCCCTACGACCTGAACCCGCTCAACCTCAATCCGCTCAAGGACATCCTGAACGAGCTGGTCGATTTCGAGCGCGTGCGGAGGTGCGACCGCATCGAACTCTTTATCGGCGCCACCAACGCCGAAACCGGCCGTATCCGCGTTTTCCGCAACGCCGAGCTGAGCGCCGATCACGTGATGGCCTCGGCCTGTCTGCCGCAGCTGTTCCAAGCGGTGGAGATCGACGGCGCGCCGTACTGGGACGGCGGCTATACCGGCAATCCCGCGCTGTTTCCGCTGTTCGACGTGCAGGAGACGCGCGACATCGTCATCGTCCAGATTCATCCGCTTGAGCGCGAAGGCGCCCCGCGCAGCGCCGCCGAGATCGCCGCGCGCGAAACCGAGATCACCTTCAACGCCAGCCTGCTGAGCGAGTTGCGCGCCATCGATTTCGTCGCCCGGCTGCTCGACCAGCACAAGCTGCCGGAAGGGCGCTACCGCAAGATGCTGATCCACAATGTCAGCGAGGGCACGGCGCTGACGCCTCTCGGCGCCGGCGGCGATCTCAACACGGACCTGGCGTTCTTCAACCGGCTGTTCGCGGTCGGCCGCGCCGCGGCTGAGGCTTGGCTCGCGCGGAATTACGACGCGCTCGGCCGGCGTTCCACGGTCGATCTCGCAGCCATGTTCCGCGCCGCGCCGTCGCCGGACGCCGCCAAACCGCTGCGGTAACTTTTCCTTAGCCAACACAAGCCAAGCGTCGGCTCCATGCGGTTGCGCGCGCAAGTCCTGGCCATGGCCATGCTCGCGGCCCTCGCTGGGCCGGCCGCCGCCGCTGGCGGCGGTTCGAGCGGCGGCGCTGCGCCGCAGCAAGCGCCGGCGAGCCGTCAGGACCGGCTCACCTCGGCCGACACCTACATGCCGTTGCCGACGCTGTCGTCCAGCGTGCTGCAGCGCATGTCGGCGCGCGGCACTTTGGTCGTCGACATGGGGCTCGATATTCCCGATGCGGATCTGCGCCGCCGCGCCCAGCTCAACAGGCCGCGCCTGCGCGACGCGCTCCGCACCGCGCTCGCCACCTACGCCACGACGTATTACCGCGACCGCACCGCGCCCGATCCCGCCCAGCTCACGCGCCTGATGCAGCAGGCCGTCGACCGCACGCTCGGCGACGAGGGCGCGCGCGTGCTGCTCGTCAACATCATCTACCAGCGTTCGCAGCTATAGCGTTCATCTATGGACCGCCGGCGTCCCGCCGGCCGGCGGGACGCCGGCGGTCCATAGTCCGCGACGCACACTGCGTTTTAGCCGCCGCGGCAAGCGATCGGCATCACCACCGCCGTGATCGAGCCGGCCACCGGCGCGCGGTACACTTGCGTCGGTTCGTCCCGCGCCACCACGACCTCGCCGGCGCCCATGATCTGCCGCTCGGCCACGACGAACTTCTGCTCCGCGCAGTTGAAGCGGTAGTGCAGGCGCTGGGTGGTGTAGCGGATCGTCGTCTCGGTGGAGGCGTCCTCGACATGGTAAATCTGCGGCCGGCCGTGGCGCACCTGGATCCAGATGTCGGCCGTCGCGCCGTCGGCGCTGCGGGTGATGGTGCGCTGGTTGAAATGCACCTCGCCGAGACACTGGCGGTCGTCCGCCGGCGTTTCGCCGCGGCAGTCGCGCTGGCGCGCCACCAGAAGCCAGTCCGGCAGGTTCTGGGTGCTGCCGAGGATGACGGAATCCCGTTCGGCCGGCGCTTGCGCCTGGCCGCCCTGCGGCGCGGCGGCCTGCTGCGGCTGGCCGCACGCGGCCAGCGTGAAGATCGCGAACAAGGCGGCAAGCTTGCGCATCAGAGCTTTCATCCTGTCATCATGAAGCGGGAACACGCCCCGGCAAATCACATAGCCGAGATGCCGCCATCTACTTTCAGCTCGGCGCCGGTCACGAACCGGCTTTCGTCCGACAGGAGATAAAGCCCCGCCAGGGCGATGTCGTCAGGCTTGCCGATCCGCCCGAGCGGCACTTGCCGGGCCAGCTTCGCCTCGGCCTCGTCCTTGCCGAACATGCCGCGCAGCGGGTCGAGGATGGGAGTGTCGATGAAGGTCGGGTGGATCGAGTTGGAGCGCACGTCGAGGCCCTTCTTGGCGCAATAGAGGGCGATGTTCTTGGACAGAAGCCACACCGCCGCCTTGGAGGCGTTGTAGGCAGGCGTGTTCCAGCTCGCGATCAGCCCGGCGATCGAGCTGATATTGACGATCGAGCCCGGCTGGTTCTGCGCCAGATATTTGATCGCGTGCTTGGCGCCCAGGAACACGGAATCGACGTTCACGCTCATCACTTTGCGGAACGTTTCGAGTTCCATCTCCTCGACGCCGCCTTTGCCGCCGGCGACGCCGGCGTTGTTCACCAGCCCCGAAATGCCGCCCATCGCCGCATTGGCCGCTTCGAGCGTCGCGATCCACTGCTCTTCCCTGGTCACGTCGAGCGCGTAGGCGAACGCCGCGCCGGCGCCGTGCTGCGTGTTGAGATCGCGCGCCAGAGCTTCGACGCCGCCCTGGTTGATGTCCGCCAGCGCCACCTTGGCGCCTTCGGCCGCGACGACGCGCGCGATCGCCGCACCCAGGCCCTGCGCGGCGCCGGTGACGAAAATCTTCTTGCCCGCAACGCGTCCGGCCATATCTCTCTCCCTCGTCGGCGGCGCAGCATGGACCGACTTTGCTCAGGCTCCAAGACGCCGCGCCTTCGAATCTGCGCCGACAGGCCGCAGGATTTGAAAATTAGAAAGCACTAATATTCAAATATAGAAGCGCACGAGGCTGCCGATGGAATGGGACGCGCTGCTGCTGTCGCGGCTGCAATTCGCCTTCACGATCGGGTTTCACATCATCTTCCCGGCCTTCACCATCGGCCTGGCGTCGTTTCTCGCCGTGCTCGAAGGCTTGTGGCTGTTCACCAGGAAGCCGCTCTACAAGAATCTCTACCTGTTCTGGGTGAAGATTTTCGCGCTGTCGTTCGGCATGGGCGTCGTCTCCGGCGTCGTCATGTCCTACCAGTTCGGCACCAATTGGAGCGTGTTCTCGGCGCTGGCCGGCAGCGTCATCGGCCCGCTGCTGGCCTACGAGGTGCTGACCGCGTTTTTCCTCGAAGCCTCGTTCCTCGGCATCATGCTGTTCGGCTGGAAGCGGGTGGGGCCGGGCCTGCATTTCTTTTCCACCATCATGGTCGCGCTCGGCACCTTGACCAGCGCGTTCTGGATTCTCGCCGCCAATTCCTGGATGCAGACGCCGCAGGGCTTCGCCGTCGCCGAAGACGGCGTGATGGTCGCCACCAGCTTCGCCGAGGTCATCTTCAATCCGTCGCTGCCGTCGCGCTTCGCCCACATGGTGCTCGCCGCCTATCTGACCACGGCCATGGCGGTCGCCGGCGCCTCGGCGTTCGCGCTGTTGAAGAACAGGGCGCTGCCCGAGAGCCGCACCGCCATCCGCATGGCGATCCTGATGATGGCCGTCGTCGCGCCGCTGCAGGTGCTCGTCGGCCACGAGAGCGGCGTCGTCGCGCACGAGCATCAGCCGGCGAAGATCGCCGCCATGGAAGGCTGGTGGACCACGCGGGCGCAGCAGCCGACCCTGCTGTTCGCCTGGCCCGACCAACAGGCCGAGCGCAATTACGCCGAGATCGGCGTCCCCGGCATGGGCTCGTGGTTCGTCGCCGGCGACGCCGACGCCGAACTGCAAGGCCTCGACGCCTTCGCCGCCGAAGACCGCCCGCCGGTCTGGATCACGTTCTGGTCCTTCCGCATCATGGTCGCGATGGGCCTGATCATGGTCGCGCTGGGGCTCTGGGGCGCGCTGTGGTGGCTGCTGAAGCGGCTCGACGGCGCCCGCTGGTATCAGCGTTTCCTGGTGCTGGCGGCGCCGTCGGGCTTCATCGCCGTGCTCGCCGGCTGGATCGCCGCCGAGGTCGGCCGCCAGCCTTACGTCGTCTATGGCGTGTTGCGCACCGCCGACGCCGTCTCTCCGGTGGGCGCGGCTTCGGTCGCGGCGTCGCTGCTGTTCTTCATCGTCGTCTACGCCGTCGTCTTCACCGCCGGCGCGTTCTACATCCTGCGCCTGATCGGCGAAGGCCCCGACACTGTCGAGCCCGAGCCCACATCCGTGGAGCCGCCCGGAACCCCGCTCGGCGTTGGCGGCGAACCCCGCCCGCTCGCAGGGGAGGCGCGCTGATGTTCGGGCTTGAACTGTCGATGATCTGGGCGGTGCTGATCGCCGTCGCCGTCTTCCTCTATGTCGCGCTCGACGGCTTCGACCTCGGCGTCGGCATCCTCTTTCCGTTCGCGAAGGACGCGCGCGAGCGCGACCAGATGCAGGCCGCGATCGCGCCGGTGTGGGACGGCAACGAAACCTGGCTCGTGCTCGGCGGCGGCGGCTTGTTCGCCGCTTTCCCCGCCGCCTACGCCGCGCTCATGCCGGCGCTCTACCTCCCGATCATCCTGATGCTCCTGGCGCTGATCTTCCGCGGCGTTGCGTTCGAGTTCCGCCATCACGCGCGCGATCGCGGCAAGACGTGGTGGACCGCGGCCTTCGCCGGCGGTTCGATCGTCGCCACGCTGGCGCAAGGCCTGGTGCTCGGCGGATTCATCCAGGGCGTCGCCCTGGAGGACGGCGCCTTCGCCGGCGGCCCGCTCGACTGGCTGACGCCGTTCTCGCTGCTCGTCGCCGTTGCGCTGGTCGCCGGCTACGCGCTGCTCGGCGCGGCGTGGCTCGTGTTCAAGACGCAAGGCGAGCTGTTCCAGCGCGCCCGCGCCTGGGTGAAGCAGCTCGCCGTCCTCGTCGCGCTCGCCATGGGCGCGGTCAGCCTCGCCACGCTCGGCGTCGACCCCCGCGTCACCGAGCGCTGGGGCCTCACCATGACCAGCATCGACTGGCCCGCATTCGTCCGCGTCGCGCCGTTGCCGCTGCTGGCGGGCATGCTCTGCTTCCTGCTCTGGCGCGGCGCCGACGACCGCCGCCACCTTGCGCCCTATCTCTACACGGTCGGCCTGTTCCTGATCGGCTATGTCGGCCTCGCCGTCAGCCTGTGGCCCTACATCATCCCGTTCGCGATGACGCCGGCCGACGCGGCGGCCGCCGACAACGCGCTCGCGCTCATGCTCTACGGCGCGCTGCCGCTTCTGCCGCTTATTCTCGGTTACACCGGCTACGTGTACTGGGTGTTCCGCGCCAAGGTCGACGCCGATGCCGCCTATCATTGAAGGCCCGCCGGAGGCGGGCGAAGCGCGCCGTCCGCTGGGCAAGCGGCTCCTGTGGTTCGCCGCGCTCTGGCTGGGCAGCCTGCTCGCCGTCGCCGCCGTGGCGTACGCGCTGCGGGCGTTAATTCTATAACTGCGTCATTCCGGACGCGCGAAGCGCGATCCGGAATGACAGCTTAGTCGCGGTAATCCTCCGCCGCGCGATCCATGAAATGCGCCAGCATCACGTCCTTGTCGGTGACGCCGCCGGCATCGTGCGTCGCCAGCGTCGCTTCGACGCGATTATAGACGTTGGTCCATTCCGGATGGTGGTCGTGCTTCTCGGCGAACAGCGCGACGCGCGTCATGAACGCGAACGCGGCGTTGAAATCCTTGAAGCGGAACTCCTTGCGGATCGCGTCGCGGCCTTCGGCGGCGCGCCAGCCGTTGAGGCGCGCGAGCGCGGCCTGAGCGCCGATCTTGGATGCAGGCATGGAGGGCTCCTTTGTCCAACTATGGACCGCCGCACCACCGCAGGCAAAGCAAGAAGCGAGCGCGCGACCCGTCGCACAAGCCCGCTCCCCGGACGCAGCCTCGGCGAAAGCCGGGGTGCGAGCGGGGGTCTAGGAGTTGAAGCGCGCCCGCGGTCGCCCCTGGGTCCCGGCTCTTCGCTGCGCTGCGGCCGGGAAGCGGGAGAGCCGGCGATGCGCCTGCGCGCGCAAACAAAAGCGCCGCCGTCGCGAGACGGCGGCGCTGATGTGCGTTGGTTCGAGGATTTATTCCTTGTGCGGCAGGTCCATCGGCGGCGGCTCGTGGCCGGTCACGGTCACGCCGCGGCCCAGCTTCGAGTTCCAGATGCCGTACAGGAAGTACAGCACCACGGCGCCGATCAGGAAGTAGAAGAAGAACACCTGCACGCGCGCTTCCACGCGGGTGATGAGGAAGGCGCACGACAGGATGCCGAGGATCGGCGTGATCGGATAGAACGGCACGGTGAAGCCGCGCTTCAGATCGGGGCGCGTGCGCCGGAGCCAGATCACCGCCAGGCAGACGATGGCGAAGGCCGCGAGCGTGCCGACGCTGGTCAGATCGCCCAGCGTGTTGATGTCGAAGAAGGCCGCGGCCGCAGCAACGACGATGCCGGTGATGATGGTGTTGATCCACGGCGTCTTGAACGACTTGTGCACGTTCGCGAGCACGTTCGGCAGCAGGCCGTCCTTCGACATCGTGTAGAAGATGCGGGTCTGGCCGAACATCAGCACGAGGATGACCGAGGTCAGGCCGGCGATCGCGCCGATCTTGATCGAATAGGCGAGCCAGCCCCATTCCGGGCCGAACGCGTTCACCGCGGTCGCGACCGGGGCGGCGACGTTCAGCTTGGTGAAGGGGATGACGCCCGTCAGCACGGCCGAGGTCGCCATGTAGAGCACGGTGCAGATCACGAGCGAGCCGAGGATGCCGAACGGCATGTCCTTTTGCGGGTTCTTCGCTTCGCCGGCGGCGGTCGAGACCGCTTCGAAGCCGATATAGGCGAAGAACACGATGGTCGCCGCGCGCATCACGCCGTCCCAGCCGAATACGCCGGGTTCGCCGGTCGGCTCGGGGATGAAGGGCTGCCAGTTGGCCGGGTTCACATATTGGGCGCCGACGACGCAGAACGCCACGATCACCGCCACCTTGATGGCGACGATGATGTTGTTGACGGTCGCGGATTCGGAGACGCCGACGACGAGCAGCAGCATCATCGCCAGAACCACGACCACGGCGGGCAGGTTGGCGATCGACGGTACGACCAGCTCGGCCGGGATCGGCAGCGCGGTGGCGGCGGGCAGCTGCACTGTCGAACCGGCCGGCACGATTACGGTCGAACCCGCGGCGACTTCGCGCAGCGCTCCGCCCGGGCCGAGCACTTCGGTCGCGCCGGCGAGCGTGGCCTGGATGTCGGCGTTGATGGTGATGTCGGCGGCGTTGGTCAGCGCGTAGCCGCCGCTGGCCTGATTGACGACGTCATATTGCGCCAAGCTGGCTTCGTGCAGGCCCGGGATCGTCGCCACCGACGACGACAGGAACTGCGCCTGACTGCCGTCCGCGAGCGTGCCGGTGACGGCGTTGAGGCTCACGGTCGGATCGGCGACCTGGAACGTCGCCGCTTGCGTGACGACGAACTTGCCGGCCGCCTGTGTGAATTCGGCCGGTATCAATAGTCCTAGATCGTGCAGCAAACTCACGGCGTATCCGGACCAGCCGACCGCCACGACCGAGGCCGCAAGACCGTATTCGAGCAGCAGCAGCGCGCCCATGATCCAGGCGCCGAACTCGCCAATGGTGGCGTAGCTGTAGGTGTAGGCCGAGCCGGAGACGGGCAGCACCGAGGCCAGCTCGGCGTAGCAGAGGCCGGCGAAGGCGCAGACGATTCCGGCGATGACGAACGAGATCATCACCGCGGGGCCTGCGTGCAGGGCCGCTGCGTTGCCGGTGCGGACGAAGATGCCCGCGCCGATGATGCAGCCGATGCCGAGCAGAACGAGGTTGATGGGGCCGAGCGAGCGCTTCAGCTCGCCATGCGCGTACTCGGATTGAATCTGGTCGACGGTCTTTCGCTGAAACAGACGGTTGAGCGGCGAACTTGCCGGCTTGCCAGCCGGCGCACTTGTATTGGCCACGTTGGATCCCCTCCCTGGGTTCGCTGTGGGCGGGGAAGCTAGACGAGGGCGCCGGTGCTCACAAGCGCCGGGGGTCGCATTTAACCCGCCGCGAGCGCCGTAGGCACGGTCCAGCCCCTGCGTGCGCATGCCGCGAGCACGGTATTGCGCAGCAGGCAGGCGATCGTCATCGGCCCGACGCCGCCGGGCGAGGGCGTTATCGCCGCTGCGACCTCTATCGCCTCGGCGAAATGCACGTCGCCGACGAGCTTGGTCTTGCCTTCGCCCTTTTCAGGCGCAGGCACGCGGTTCGTTCCGACGTCGATCACGATCGCGCCCGGCCTGATCCAGTCGCTGCGCACCATCTCGGGCCGGCCCACCGCCGCCACGAGAATGTCGGCGCCGCGGCAGACCATTTTCAGATCGCGCGTCTTCGAGTGCGCGATCGTCACCGTTGCGTTCTGTTCGAGAAACAGCAGCGCCGCCGGCTTGCCCACCAGGATCGAGCGGCCGATCACCACCACGTTTGCGCCTGCGAGATCGGGCCGTTCCGTCTTCGCCAGGATTACGCAGCCCACCGGCGTGCAGGGCCTGAGGCCGGGCTTGCCCAGCACCAGTTTGCCCGCGCTCGCTTCGGTCAGCCCGTCGACGTCCTTCAGCGGATCGATCGCCGCCAGCACAGCGGGCTCCGAGATGTGTTTCGGCAGCGGCAGCTGCACGAGAATGCCGTCCACTTCCGGGTCCGCCGACAGCGCCGCCACCCGCGCGAGCAGATCGTCCTGCGTCGTCTCCGCCGGCAGTCTGATCTCCACCGAGCGCATGCCGACTTCGTTGGTCGTCTTCACCTTGGAGGCGACATAGACATGGCTCGCCGGATCGTCGCCCACCAGCACGACCGCCAGCGTCGGCTGCGCCGGCAGCGCGTTCACCGCCGCCGCCACGTCCGCCCGCACGCCCGCGGCGATGGCTTTCCCGTCGATGATGCGCCCGCTCATGGTTTCTCCTCGAACTTGGCGATGAACGCGGCGATCTCGGCGTCGCTCGCGCCGTCAATGTCCAACTGCTTCATCCGCGCGGTCTGTCCGCGCACGACCTTTACTTTGCCTTTGGCCACGCCGAACGCCTTGGCGATCAGCTTCTCCAGCGCCTGGTTGGCTTCGTTGTTCTCGGGCGCCGCCCGCACCCGGGCCTTGAGGAACGCCTGCCCCTCGGCGTCGGTGGCGCGGCCGTCGATCCGGTCGGCGCCGCCCGAGGGCGTCAGCCGGACCCGCAGCCGGCTCAGAGCACCGGCCCCGTTCCGGTCAGCACCCCGTGCAGCCAGGGCAGCAGCTGACGGATCAGCTGGATGCCCAGGAGCAGCACCAGCACCGAGAGGTCGACCCCCGCGATCGGCGGGATCAGGCGGCGCAGGGGCCGGAGCACCGGGTCGGTCAGCCGCCGGCAGAACTCATAGACCGCGTTGACGAAGCCATTGCGCCGGCTGACCACGTCGAAGGCGTAAAGCCAGGAAATCACGACATAGACGATCAGCACCACGATCACGAGCGCCAGGATCGTGTCGATCAGGCTGAACAGGATGGCCAGAAGCCCTGGGGATGAATTCATGCCTGGGCTCTAAACCGCGCCGGCCCCCTTCGGCAACCGCTGGTCAGCGGGCCAGTTGACGCCCTCGCCGGCCCAGCCCTATATCCGCGCTTCCTCGAAAGGGGCCCGTAGCTCAGCTGGGAGAGCGCCGCGTTCGCAATGCGGAGGTCAGGAGTTCGATCCTCCTCGGGTCCACCAGCCTTCGCGCCTCGGGCGACGGCTCGGTAGACCAGCTTCGAACATTCCGGCGTGTAAAGCCCTCGCCAGGCGTGGCTTACGCCTATATTGGCCATGACGCCCTACAAGCTTGCCATCTTCGATTTTGACGGCACGCTCGCCGACAGCTCCGCCTGGATGCTCGTCGCGTTCACTGCGTGCGCCGACAAGTTCGGCTTCCGCAAGCTGAGCCGCGACGAGATCGAAGCCCTGCGCGGGCAGGATAACCGCGCCATTCTGTGCGCGCTCGAACTGCCGATGTGGAAGCTGCCGGCGATCGCCAAGCATGTGCGCGCGATGGCCGCTGAGGCCGAGCCGCCGCCCTTGTTCGCCGGCGCGCCGGACGCGCTACGCGCGCTCAAGGCGTCCGGCCTCACGCTCGGCGTTGTCAGTTCGAACAGCGAGTACGCCATCCGCCGCGCGTTGGGCCCGGAACTCGCGGCGCTGATCGACCACTACGCCTGCGACGCTTCGATCTTCGGCAAGCCGGGGAAGTTCAGGCAGCTGATCAAGGCCGCGCGCGTCAAGCGGGCGGAGGTGGTCGCCGTGGGCGACGAGACGCGCGACATCGAAGCGGCGCGCAAGGCCGGCGTCGCCTGCGCCGCGGTGACGTGGGGCTATGCGACCGAGCGCGTGCTCCGGGACTTTGCGCCGGATTTCGTCTTCGCCAGCATGGAAGACATGGCGGCGCAGCTCGGCGCGATGGCGGACGCGGGGCGGGCGGGCGCCGAATCGTAGCGGCTGCGCTGCACATTTGCGCTTCCTCTCGCCGCGCCGTCCGGGCATGAGGCGCGCGTGCTTGAAATTACCGATCTCACCTACCGCATCGGCGCGCGGCCGCTGTTCGAGAACGCCAATGCGTTCATCGCCGAGGGCTGGAAGGTCGGCCTCGTCGGCCGCAACGGCTCGGGCAAGTCGACGCTGCTCCGGCTGATCCGCGAGGAGGCGAACAGGCCGAACAGCGCCATCCGCACGCGCCGCGGCGCGCGCATGGGCTTCGTCGCCCAGGAAGCGCCGCAGGTGGATACTCCGCTCCTCGATCTGGTGATGGCGGCCGACGAAGAACTCACTGCGCTGCTGGCGGACTCGGAGACCGCGACCGATCCGCAGCGCATCGCCGACATCCACACCCGCCTTGCCGAGATCGACGGCTACAGCGCCGAAGCGCGCGCATCCGCGATCATGGCGGGCCTGGGCTTCGAGCCGGAGGAGCTGCGCCGCCCCGCGCGCGAATTCTCCGGCGGCTGGCGCATGCGCGCCGCGCTCGCGGGCGTGCTGTTCTCGCAGCCCGATCTGCTGATCCTGGACGAGCCGACCAACTATCTCGACCTCGAAGGCGCGGCATGGCTCGAGGACTATCTGCGCGATTATCCGTACACGGTGGTTTGCGTCAGCCACGACCGCGAGATGCTGAACCGCTCGGTCACGCACATTCTGGCGCTGGACGAGCGCAAGCTGGAGGTCTTCGTCGGCGGCTACGACGCCTATCTGAAGAAGAAGGCCGAACGTTTCGCGCTGGCGCAGGGGATGAAGGCCAAGCAGGATGCGCAGCGCGCGCACCTGCAGAAGTTCATCGACCGCTTCCGCGCCAAGGCCTCGAAGGCGCGGCAGGCGCAAAGCCGCATCAAGCAGCTCGAAAAGATGCAGGAGATCGCCGTTCCCCTGGAGGAACGGACGATCCCGTTCCATTTCGAGGACCCGACCGAGCTGGCCTCGCCGCTCGTCGTGCTCGACGAGGCCGATCTCGGCTATGTCGAAGGCAAGCCGGTGCTGAAGAAGGTGTCGCTCCGGCTCGATCACGACGACCGCATCGTCGTCATCGGCCCGAACGGGCAGGGCAAGACGACGCTGGTGAAGTCGATCGCGGCGCGGCTGCCGCTGCTCGCCGGCAAGCGCGTGGCGTCGGGCAAGTGCGTGATGGGCTATTTCAGCCAAGATCAGCTCGACGAACTGCGCGAAGGCGAAACCGTGATGGAGCACGTGCGCGACCTGGAGCCGGACTGGGCGCCGCCGAAGCTCAGGTCGCTGGCGGCGCGGATGGGCTTCGGCGCCGAGAAGATCGACACCAAGGTGCAGAACCTCTCGGGCGGCGAGAAGGTGCGGCTGCTCCTGGGCCTGATGGCGCATCAGCAGCCGCACATGCTGATCCTGGACGAGCCGACCTCGCACCTGGATATCGACAGCCGCGAAGCGCTGATCCACGCGATCAACGACTATGCAGGCGCGGTGCTGCTGATCACGCACGACATCTACCTGGCGGAAGCGTGCGCGGACCGGCTGTGGCTCGTCTATCACGGCCGCGCGCGCCAGTATGACGGCGACCTCGAAGACTATCGCAAGCTCGTCGCGGCGGCGGACCGGCCGGGAGAAAATGCTGTGAAGCCGAGCGCGATTTCGCCCGGACAATCGCAGGAGATGGGCGCGACTTCGGGCGGGACGGCGAAGCCGAAAAGCTCGAAATACACGCTACAGCGTCGACTCGAAGCCGCCGAGACGGAGATGGAGCAAGCCCAGGCCGCGCTCACGCGCATCGACGCCGCGCTCGCCGATCCGGACCTGTTCGCCCGCGACCCCAAGCGCGGCGAGTCGCTCTTGAAGGAGCGCGCGCACGCCGCAACGGCGCTTGCGAAGGCGGAGGCTGCATGGCTGGAGGCGAGCGAGGCGCTGGAGCGCGCGCCCTAAAGCGCCGCCCTATGGACCGCCGGCGTCCCGCCGGCCTGCGCGAATTTCTAAAAGGGAAGCGCCGCGCCGCATGGCGGCGAAGCTGCGCGCTCCACCTTGGATATGTTGCGCAGGCCGGCGGGACGCCGGCGGTCCATAGGGGGCGCGGAATGCGCGTGCGGCAGCTTTTGCTTGCCGAATGTCAATCTGGATCGGGCGGAACGCTGCTAGCTTGGCCCGCCAGCGTCAAGGGGAGAGAACGCCGCGTGAGCGAACTCGCCAACACGTCTGCCAAAGCTGCAGCGGTCTCCCTGGCGGCGCGGTTGCGCACGGCGATAGAGACGCTCTATCCGGGTTACTTCGCCTTCGTGATGGCCACCGGCATCATCTCGAACGCGCTGTTTTTCGAACATCAGCGCGAGCTGGCGGACGTGCTGTTCTTCGTCAATCTGGCGGCCTATCCGATCCTCTGGCTGCTGACCGCGCTGCGCGTTGTCTGGGCGCGCGCTGCGCTCTGGGCCGATCTGACCAGTCCCAAGCTGGTGTTCGCCTTCTTCACGGTCGTGGCCGCGACCGACGTGCTCGGCGTCGGCGTCAATCTGCGCGGCTGGACGCACGCCGCGACGGGAATGTGGCTGTTTGCGCTGATCTTGTGGGTGGTGCTGATCTATTGGTCGTTCGGCGTGCTGACCTTCCTCAACACCGCGCAGGGCGCAAAGGTCGTGCATGGCGGCTGGCTCATCGCCATTGTCGGCACGGAATCGCTGGTGATTCTCGGCGCGGCGATCGCGCCCAATCTCGGGGACCAGCAGCAAAGCGTGCTGGTGCTGATCCACATGCTCTGGGGCGTGGGGCTCGCCCTCTATGGCATTTTCGTCACGCTGTTCGCCTACCGCATCTTCTTCTTCGACATCGCGCCGGAGGACATGACGCCGCTCCTGTGGGTGGTGATGGGCGCGGCCGCGATCAGCACCAACGCGGGATCGGTGCTGATCCTGACCGACACCGGCATCGCCTTCCTCGACTCGATGCGGCCTTTCATCGACGGCGTCACGCTCATCATGTGGGCCTGGGCGACATGGTGGATTCCGCTGCTGCTGCTGTTCGGCGCCTGGAAGCACGGCGTGCGGCGAACGCCGATCGTTTATACGCCGATGCTGTGGAGTCTCGTGTTTCCGCTGGGCATGTATGCGCTGGCGAGCCTGAGGCTGTCCCTGGCCGCCGATTTCGCGCCGCTGCGCGCGGTTTCAGGCGCGATGGTCTGGATCGCGCTGGCGGCGTGGATCATGACCGCGGCGGGGATGCTGCTCTCGTTCCGCACGAGCGCCGCGCGCTAAATCGGACGCAAGCACACTAGGACCGCGGGCGTCCTCGCCCGCCTGCGCCCTATCGAACGAGCGCCGATGCTTGTCGGTAGCTGTCGCGCCGCGCCGGCGAGGCGCTCCATAGGCGGCGCGTCCGATATTTGGCGCGGCGCTTTTTGGATATGCGGCGCGCGCCGGGCTTCAGCGCACTTCCAGATACTCATAGCGGTTGCGGATGTTCGCGTTGAAGTGCCTGCCCCAGGAGTCCGCGTCGTAGAACGCCTGGTATTCGCCTGGAAGCACGTCCAGATAGTCGTAGACGCGGCCGGAGCGGAAGGTCACGCGCATGCGCCGGCGCGCTTCGTCGTAGGAGATGTCTTCGATCGCCTCCGACTCGCGGTGCGGCATCGCTACGCGATCTGCCGGAGCGCCGCGCGCACGGTCTCGACGATCCGGTCGATCTGCGCCTTTTCGACGATAAGCGGAGGCGAAAACGCGATGATGTCGCCCGTCACGCGCACCAGCACGCCGGCGTCGAAGCACTTGCGGAACGCTTCGAGCGCGCGCTGCGTCGCCGCGCCGGGGCGCGGTTCGAGTTCGATGCCGCCGATCAGGCCCAGATTGCGGATGTCGATCACATGCGGCGCGTCCCGCAGCGCGTGGATCGCGTCTTCCCAGTACGGCGCAAGCTCGGCGGCGCGTTCGAACAGCTTTTCGTCGCGATAGGTGTCGAGCGCGGCGAGGCCGGCGGCGCAGGCGAGCGGGTGGCCGCTGGTGGTGTAGCCGTGGAACAGCTCGATCGGCGTGTCGGCGTTGGCCAGGATCGTGTCGTAGATTTCGCGCGAGCAGGCGACGGCGCCCATCGGCACGGCGGCGTTGGTGATCGCCTTGGCCATGGTGATGAGGTCGGGCGTCACGTCGAAATACTGCGCGGCGAACGGCGCGCCGAGCCGGCCGAAGCCGGTGATGACTTCATCGAAGATGAGCAGGATGTCGTGCCTGGTGCAGAGTTCGCGCAGCCGCTTCAGATAGCCTTTCGGCGGCACGATCACGCCGGTGGAGCCGGCGACCGGCTCGACGATCACGGCGGCGATGGTGCTGGCGTCGTGCAGCGCGACGATGCGTTCGAGCGCGTCGGCGAACTCTGCGCCGCCATGCTCCGGCTCGCCGCGCGAGAAGGCGTTGCGCGCGATATCCAATGTGTGCGGCAGGTGATCGACGCCAGCCACCATGGGCCCATAGGTCATCCGGTTGCGGACGATGCCGCCGACGCTGATGCCGCCGAAATTGGTTCCATGGTAGCCGCGTTCGCGGCCGATCAGCCGGTACTTGCCCGGCTTGCCGCGGGCGCGATGATAGGCGAGCGCGATCTTCAGCGCCGTGTCGGCGCTCTCGCTGCCGCTGTTGGTGAAGAAGATGCGGTCGATCCCGTCCGGCGTGATCTCGCCCAGGCGGTTGGCGAACTCGAACGCACTTGGATGGCCGAGATTGAACGTCGTCGCGTAGTCGAGTTCGGCGGCGGCGCGTTGGATCGCTTCGACGATGCGCTTGCGCCCGTGGCCGGCCGCGCAGCACCACAGCCCGGACGTGGCGTCGAGGATCGCGCGGCCGTCGGACGTATAATAATGCACGCCCTCGGCGCGCACGACCATGCGCGGGTCGGCCTTGAACGCCCGGTTGGGCGTGAACGGCATCCAGAAGGCGTCAAGCGAATTGGGGCGCAGCGTATCGGGCATGCACCCATTCTGCGCCTGCGGCGGGAGCGCCGGCAAGGCGCCCGCTATGGCTCAGGCCTTGGCCTTGGCGATCAGCATCGCGATCTCGTCCAGGATTTTCAGCCGCTGCTTTTCCAGCGTCTCCAGATGGGTGTCGGACGCCGGGTGCGTGCCGTTCTGGATGCCCTGGATTTCTTCCCACAGCTTGTGATTCAGCTCCATCAAGCTCTTGAAGTGCGGGCTGGCCACCTTGAGCTGGTGGATGATTTCGCCATGGCCGGCGAATTCTTCGGCGAGGGCGCGGTCAAGCTGTTCGTTATGCATGCCGGTTGCATAAGCCGCTTTTGGAGGGGCGGCTTTGATCCAGATCAGGCTGGCGTTTTCGCCGGGGCCGGAGGAGAAGGCCGCATGACGCTCGCCAACCTTATCGCGCGCGAGACGCAGACGTTTCTGGACGCCCATCCCGGGAGCGCGGCGCGGGCCGGCGCGCTCAAGGCGCACTGGCTGTTCGGCGCGCCGTTCCACTGGATGAACGACTGGGCCGCGCCCGCCGCGATCGTCGCCGGAGACGGCGACGGCGCGGTGCTGACCGATATCGACGGCAACGCCTACGATGATTTTTGCCTCGGCGACACGCCCGGCATGTTCGGCCATGCGCGCCCGGAGATCGCGCGGGCGGTGGCGGCGCAGGCGCAGCGCGGGACGACCTTCATGCTGCCGACCGAGGAGGCGGCAGGCGTCGGCGCGCTGCTGGCGGAGCGGTTCGGCCTGCCGCTGTGGCAGACGGCGCTCTCGGCGTCGGACGCGAACCGCGCCGCGATCCGCTGGGCGCGGGCGGTGACCGGCAAGCCGGTGATCGTCGTGTTCGACGGCTGCTATCACGGCATGGTCGAGGATTGCTTCGTCGAGATCCGCCACGGCCGCACGCGCCCCGATCCCGGCCTGATCGGCCAGGTGTTCGACATGACGCGCACGACGCGCGCCGTGCCGTTCAACGATCTGGGCGCGCTCGAAGCGGTGCTGGCCCAAGGCGATGTTGCGGCGGTGCTGGCCGAGCCGGCGATGACCAATTGCGGTATGATCCTGCCCGAGGAGAATTTCCATAAGCGCCTGCGCGCGCTGACCGGGAAAGCGGGGGCGCTGCTGATCCTGGACGAGACGCACACGCTCTCGACCGGTCCGGGCGGGGCGACCGGAGCTTGGCGGCTGGCGCCTGATGCGCTGGTGATCGGCAAGGCCATCGCCGGCGGCTTTCCGGCGGCGGTCTGGGGCGTGAGCGCCGAACTGGGCGGGAAGATTCAATCCTGGACCGGCGGGGACGCCGGCGGTCCAAGGACCGGCCGCTCCGGCATCGGCACGACGCTGGCCGGCAATGCGATGGGAATCGCGGCGATCGGGGCCACGTTGCGGGAGCTGGCGACGCCCGAGGCGTATGCGGCGATGCTCGCGGGCGCCGATATGCTGGTCGCCGAGCTGCGCAGCGTGATCGCCCGGCGCGGGCTGCCCTGGTGCGTGGTGCATGTGGGGGCGCGCGCCGAGATCGTGTTCGCGCCCGAGCCGCCCCGGAATGCCGCCGAAATGCGTCCCGCCCTGGCGCAGGCGGAGCTGAACCAAGCGCTTCATCTCTATCTGATCAATCGCGGTGTGCTGATCGCCCCGTTTCACATGATGATGCTGGTCTCTCCCGCCACCACAGCGCAGCAGATTGACCGGCTCGTCGCGGCGGTCGATAGCTTCGCCGCCGAATACCTCCAAGAAAGCGCCGCATGAGCATCGCCGATCCGAAGGAAGCGAAGGCCTTCCTCGACAAGCATCCCGAGATCGAGTTCTTCGAAATTCTGTTCACCAACATATCCGGCGTGCCGCGCGGCAAGCGGCTGCGCCGGCACGAGATCATGGCGGTGTACGAGCAGGGGCGCTTCCTGCCGGGCTCGATCCTGGTCAACGACATCACCGGCCAGGACGTGGAGGCGACCGGGCTGGTGTGGGAGGACGGCGACGCCGACCGCGTCGCGCGCCCGATCGCCGGGCGGCTGACGCCCGCGCCCTGGCTCGGCCCCGACGTCGCCCAGGTCGCGGTGTCGATGTACGAACTCGACGGCGCGCCGCACGATCTCGATCCGCGCCACGTGCTGAAGCGGGTGATCGACCGGTTCGACGCCGACGGCCTCGTCCCGGTGGCGGCGTGCGAGCTTGAGTATTACCTGGTCGACGCCGAGCGCACGCCGGACGGCGGCGTCCAGCTGCCGCGATCGCCGCTGACGGGCGAGCGGGCGATGCAGCACCAGGTCTACGGTCTGCGCGAAGTGGAGGAGGCGAGCGGCTTCCTCCGCGACCTCTGGGAGTCGGCGGACGCGATGGACGTGCCGCTCGAAGGCGCGATCAGCGAATACGCGCCGGGCCAGCTCGAACTCACCTTGAAGCATCACGCCGACGCGCTGCGCGCGGCCGACGATGCGGTGCTCTACAAGCGCGCCGCCAAGGGGTGCGCCTTGCGGCATGGCTGCGAGGCGACGTTCATGGCCAAGCCCTTCGCCGAACGCGCGGGCTCGGGCATGCATCTGCACGTCAGCATCAACGACAAGGCCGGCAGGAACATCTTCGCCTCCGACAGGCCCGAGGGCGAGCCGGTGCTGGCGCACGCAGTCGGCGGCATGAAGGCGCTGCTGGCGGATTCCATGGCTGTCTTTGCGCCGAACGCCAATTCCTACCGCCGCTTCCGCGCCAATTCCTATGCGCCGGTCGCGCCGACCTGGGGCGTCAACAACCGCACCGTCTCGTTCCGCGTGCCCGCCGGCGCGCCGCACACGCGCCACGTCGAGCATCGCGTCGCCGGCGCCGACGCACATCCGACGCTGGCGCTGGCGGCGCTGCTGGCGGGGGTGCATCACGGCATCGGCAACAAGATCGATCCGGGGCCGGCGATCGTCGGCGACGGCTACGCCCAGGCGGCGCAATCCGGTGAACGGATACCGACAAACTGGTTCGCCGCGGTCGATCGTTTCGCCGAGTCCGAGATCATGAAGGCGTATCTGGGCGAGCGTTTCGTGCGGATGTTCGCCACCGTGAAGCGGGTCGAGCAGGAACGCTATCAAAGCGTCATTCCCAACACCGACTTCGACTGGTATCTGCGCACCTGCTGAGCGCAGGCGCGGGCGGCGAGAGACAGGGACAAACAAGATGCGGTGGGTGCTTCGTTCGAAGCTGCACAATGGATGCGTGACCGACGCGAACCTTTCCTATGTCGGCTCGATCGAGATCGATGAGGATCTGGTCGACGCCGTCGGCATGTGGGTAGGCGAGCGCGTGCTGGTGGTGTCCAACACCTCCGGGGCGCGGCTGGAAACCTACATCATCGCCGGGGCGCGCGGTTCGGGCGTCATCTCGATCAACGGGGCGGCCGCCCACCTGATCAAGGCCGGCGAGCAGGTCATCGTCATGGGCTTCGAACTCTCCAAGGAGCCGATCCGCCCCAGCGTCGTGCTCCTCAATGACGAGAACCGGATCGTCGAGTGGCTGGACGGCGAGCGCAACGCCCGCTGAGGGGGCGCACGGACTGCCCGTACAGAACAAGAACGCAGCGCCGATGTCTCCGGGGGATATTGATCGCGGGCGCGACTTGCGCGCTTGTTAGGGTATTGATCTAGTTGCGGCGGGGCCGCCGCCTCGCGGTCCGGCAGGTAAGGGCGCACACCATGAGCAAAGCCAAGTTTCTGAAAGGCGCATCGCGCCGTTCCCTGCTGCAGCAGTTCGGCGCTGCGGCGATCGGCGTGTCCTTCGCCGGCGGCCTGTCCGCGTGCGGGCGCGGCGGCGGCGGCCGCACCGTCAACTTCTATAACTGGGACACCTATATCGGCCCGACGACGCTGGACGACTTCCGCGAAGCCACCGGCGTGCCGGTCAACATGAGCCTGTTCGCCACCAATGACGAATTGTTCGCGCGTCTGCGCGCCGGCAATCCCGGCTATGACGTGATCGTTCCGTCGAACGAATTCGTCACCCGCATGAGCGAAGCCGGCATGCTGCAGGAGCTGGATCACTCCAAGATCCCGAACATGGCCAACCTGCTGCCGGAATTCCAGGACGCCAGCTTCGATCCGGGCCGCCGCTATTCGATGCCTTACACCTGGCTCGTGCTCGGCATCGGCTACAATAAGGAAGCGGTGGCCGCGAAGGGCGTCCCAACGCCGAACTCCTGGCGCTACCTGTTCGACAGCCCGATCTTCTCGCAGCGCCTGTCGCTGCTCTCGGAATCGGCGGACCTCATCCGCCTCTGCGCCAAGTACCAGGGCATTTCGCTCAACGGCATCCCGGATTCCAACCTGGCCACGATCGAGCAGATGCTGATCCGCCAGAAGCCGCACTTGAAGCAGTTCCACCAGGACAACGGCCAGGACCTGCTCGCCGCCGGCGAGGTCGACATCGTGCTCGAATACAATGGCGACATGGCTCAGCTGATGAGCGCCGAGGGCGGCGACCGGTTCGACTTCCTCGTGCCGCAGGAGGGCACGCTGATCAATTCGGATTGCCTCTGCATTCCGACCGGCGCGCCGAACCCCGACGACGCGCACGCCTTCATCAACTATCTGCTCGATCCGGAAGCCGGGAAGAAGATCACCGAAGAAATCCAGTTTCCGACGCCGAACCGGGCCGTGCGCGATCTGATGCCGGAAAGTTACAGGACCAATACCGTCATCTTCCCGCCGGCGGACGTGATGGCCAAGAGCGAGTACGGCGAGTTCGAGGGCGACGAGCGGGCGCGGCTCTACGAGGAAATCTTCACCCGCATCAGCGCGGCCTGACGATCTGCCTTTCTTCCGCGTCGGGAGAAGGGCGTAAGGAGAGTGTATGGAGCAGAGCTGGAAGCAGGCGAAGACGGCGTTCGCGGCGGTGGCCGCGCCGCCTGTGTTTTGGCTCTTGCTCTTCTTCGTCGTGCCGCTGGCGGTGATCTGGGCCTATACGTTCGGCGAGAACACGGGCCCGATCACCATCGACTTCACCGGCACGTTCGCGAACTACGCGCGCGCGCTTGAGCCGCTTTATCTCGGCATCTTCGCGAAGAGCCTCGTCATCGCCGGGCTGACGACCGCGCTGTGCCTGGTGGTCGGCTTTCCGGTGGCGCTGGCGATCGCGTTCTCGAGCCCGCGGGCGAAGGCGTGGCTGCTGCTGCTGATCATGCTGCCGTTCTGGACCAACCTGCTGATCCGCACCTTCGCCCTGATCGCGGTGCTGCGCGAGCAGGGCTATGTGAACTTCACGCTGGAATGGCTCTGGAACAACGCCAGCGGCTTCATGACCCTGATCGGCCTGCAGCCGCTCGGCGAATACGAGCCGCTGACGCTGCTCTACAACAACACCGCCGTGGTGATCGGCCTGGTCTACGTGCACCTGCCGTTCATGGTGCTGCCGCTCTATTCCGCGCTCGACCGCATGGACCGTTCGCTGATGGAGGCGAGCCTCGATCTCGGCGCGGGACATTTGCGCACGATCTGGTCGGTGGTCGTGCCGCTGGCGGCGCCCGGCATCGCCTCGGGCGTGCTGATCACCTTCATCCCCGCGCTCGGCGCCTACCTCACGCCCGATCTGCTCGGCGGCACCGACAGCCAGATGATCGCCAACGTGATCGAGCGCCAGTTCAAGCGCGCCAACGACTGGCCGTTCGGCGCGGCGCTCTCGTTCCTGCTGATGTACCTCACCTTCATCGCCATCGCGCTTCAGGCGCTGGTGCAGCGCAGAGCCGACCGGAGAGGCTGATGGCGAAGCAAGCGCTCCCGGCCGCGACCGCCGCCGTCACCGAGCGGCCGGCGCCGCGCGAGAAGCCCGGCCCGCTCGAATACATGCGCCGCTGGCCGCTGCAGCTGATGGTCGGCCTGACGCTGCTCTTCCTCTATCTGCCGCTGATCACGCTGATGGCGTTCAGCTTCAACGACAGTCGCCGCAACATCGTCTGGCAGGGCTTCACGCTCAAATATTACGAGAAGGCGCTGGCCAACGAGTCGTTGATCCAGGCTTTCGTCAATTCGCTCACCATCGCCTTTCTCTGCACCATCGTTTCGGTGATCCTCGGCGCGCTGGCGGCGGTGATGCTGTGGCGCTTCCGTTTTCCGGGAAAAACGGCGCTGGAAGGCACGCTGGCGCTGCCGATCGTGGTGCCGGAGATTTGCCTGGGCGTGGCCATGCTGGTGTTCTTCGCGCGGGTGATGCCGTGGCCGACGGGGCTGCCCTGGCCGTTCAATCTCGGCGCCATCACCATCGCCCACATCTCCTTCGCCTTCCCGTTCGTGGCCACGGTGGTGCGGGCGCGGCTCGCCTCGTTCAACCGCGAGCTGGAGGAGGCCGCCAAGGACCTCGGCGCCAGCGAGTGGCGCACCTTCTGGGACGTGCTGGTGCCGCACATGCGCCCCGGCCTGATCGCCGGGGCGCTGCTGGCCTTCACCTTGTCGCTCGACGACTTCGTCATCACATTCTTCACCTCCGGGCCCGACACCATCACCTTCCCGGTCAAGGTCTATTCGATGCTGCGCTTCTCGGTGACGCCGGAAGTCAACGCCGCCTCGACCATCCTCATCGTGGTGACGGTGGTGCTGACGGCGATCGGATTGCAGCTGCAGAACCAGAAGCCCAAAGAAGACAAGGCTTGAGATGACCGACGTTTCGCCCGTCCACACCCAAGCCGACAAGCCGGCTTCGCCGGTGAAGCCGAACCCGATCATCAGCTTCGAGGGCGTGACCAAGCGCTTCGGCAAGACCATCGCCGTCGACGATGTCACGCTGCAGATTCAGGAGGGCGAGTTCTTCGCGCTGCTGGGGCCCTCCGGCTGCGGCAAGACCACGCTGCTGCGCATGCTCGCCGGTTTCGAGACGCCCAGCGAAGGGCGCATCCTCATCGACGGCAGGGACATCGCCGCACTGCCGCCGAACAAGCGGCCGGTCAACATGGTGTTCCAGAGCTACGCCGTGTTTCCGCACATGAAGGTGGCCGACAACGTCGCCTACGGCCTCAAGATGGACGGCGCGCCGGCCGCCGAGATCAAGACGCGCGTGGCCGAGGCGCTGGAGCTGGTGAAGCTCGGCGGCCTGGGCGAGCGCATGCCCGACCAGCTTTCCGGCGGCCAGCGTCAGCGCGTGGCGCTGGCGCGCGCGCTGGTGAAGCGGCCGCGCGTGCTGCTGCTGGACGAACCGCTCTCGGCGCTCGACGCCAAGCTGCGCGACCAGATGCGCTCCGAGCTGACCTCGCTGCAGGAGAAGGTCGGCATCACTTTCATCATGGTGACGCACGATCAGGACGAGGCGCTCGCCATCGCCACCCGCTGCGCGGTGATGAACCGCGGCGTGCTGGCGCAGGTGGCGACGCCGGCCGATCTCTACGAATTCCCGAACTCGCGCTTCGTGGCCGACTTCGTCGGCAGCGTGAACATGTTCGAAGGCGTGCTGGAGAAAGACGAACCGAACCAGGCGGTGGTGCGCTGCACCGAACTCGCCGCGCCGGTCTATCTCGATCACGGCGTAACCGGCGCGCGCGGCTCGACCGTGTGGGTGGCGCTGCGGCCCGAAAAAATCGAGATGCACAAGCGCAATGGCGGCGAGGCGCTGAAGATGGAAGACGCGCCCGCCGGCGCCAACGTCGTCGCCGGCGTAATCCGCGACATCGTCTATCTCGGCAGCGAGACCAATTTCGAGGTTGAGCTCGAAGGCGGGCGCAGGGTGAAGACGTTCCGCTCCAATCTCACCCGCTACGACCAGGAGGACTTCACCTGGGACGAGCCGGTCTGGCTCGCCTGGCACGCCTGCTCCCCGGCGGTGCTGCTGTCATGAGGCCTGACGAGAATCGCCCGGTTCTGGGCGTGATCTCCTGCAACCGCGACGTCGAGAACCAGGCCGCGCAAGTGGTGATGACGCGCTATCTCAACTCGGCGCTCACCTACGCCAACGCGGCGGCGCTGCTGGCGCCGGCGATGCCGGGACTGATTCACGCGCGCGAAGTGGCGCCGCGGCTCGACGGGCTGCTGCTGACCGGCACGCCCTCCAACCTCGATCCCAAGCGCTACGGCGATCTCGCCGACGACGCGCCGGGCCCGTTCGATCCCGATCGCGACGAGATGACGGCGCGGCTGATCGAAGCGATGCTCGATCTCGGCAAGCCGGTGTTCGGCATCTGCCGCGGCTTCCAGGAGCTGAACGTCGCCTTCGGCGGCACGCTGCGGCGCGACATGGCCGAGCATCCGGAGCTGATCGCCCACCACGCGCCGAGCGACAAGAGCTTCGCCGAGTATTTCGAGCATGTGCATCCGGTGACGCTCAAAGAGGGCGTGCTGAAAAGCGCCTACGGCAAGAGCGAGCTCGATGTCGTCAGCGTCCACTACCAGGGCGTCGACAAGCTGGGCGCGGGCCTCAGGGTCGAGGCGGTGGCGCCCGACGGCGTGGTCGAAGCCGTCTCCGCCGAGGTCAACGGCGCGCCGGTGCTCGCGGTGCAATGGCATCCCGAGTGGAAGGCGCACGAGAACCCCGAAAGCCAGATGTTCTTCAAGCTTTTGGGCCGGGCTCTGCGCCGCCGGCCGCTGGTCCCGCGCTGACGCGCGCGCCACAACACATTTCGTCCGAGGGAAAACACCATGGCCGCCCCGCGCAACTACAACATCGCCGAACTTCGCCGGCTCGACGTCGCCCACCACCTGCCGGCGCAAGCCAATTACGCCGAGATCGAAGCGCTCGGCGGCAGCCGCATCATCACCCGCGCCGAGGGCTGCACCATCTATGACGGCGACGGGAACGCCATTCTCGACGGCATGGCGGGGCTGTGGTGCGTGAATGTCGGCTATGGCCGCGAGGAACTCGTGCGCGCGGCCGCCGAGCAGATGCAGGAGCTGCCGTTCTACAACACCTTCTTCAAGACGGCGACGCCGCCGCCGGTGATGCTGGCGGCGAAGCTGGCGCAGCTGCTGGGCGGCCGGCTGCAGCACGTGTTTTTCAACTCGTCGGGTTCGGAAGCGAACGACACCGTCTTCCGAATGGTGCGCCATTACTGGAAGTCGAAGGGCGAGCCCAAGCGCGCCAATTTCATCAGCCGCTGGAACGCCTATCACGGTTCGACCGTCGCCGGCGTCAGCCTCGGCGGCATGAAGCTCATGCACGCCATCGGCGATCTGCCGATCCCCGGCGTGCATCACGTGATGCAGCCTTATCGCTTCAACGAAGGCTTCGGCGAGGACGAGGAAGCGTTCGCGGCGCGGGCGGCGCAGGAAATCGAGGACAAGATTCTCGAACTCGGCCCCGAGAGCGTCGCCGCCTTCATCGGCGAGCCGGTGCAGGGCGCGGGCGGCGTGATCATTCCGCCCAAGGGCTACTGGAAGCGCGTCGACGCGATCTGCAAGAAGTACGGCGTCCTGCTCGTTTCCGACGAAGTGATCTGCGGCTTCGGCCGGCTCGGCGCCTGGTTCGGCTTCCAGCATTTCGGCGTCACGCCCGATCTCGTCTCGATGGCGAAGGGGCTGTCGTCGGGCTATCTGCCGATCTCCGCCGTCGGCGTGTCGGACGAGATCGTGAAGGTGCTGCGCGAGAAGGGCGGCGAGTTCATTCACGGCTACACCTATTCGGGCCACCCGGTTTCCGCCGCCGTGGCGCTGAAGAACCTCGAAATCATCGAACGCGAAGGCTTGGTCGAGCGCGTGAAGGACGATGTCGGCCCGTACTTCGCCAATGCGCTGAGGCGGCTCGATGGCGATCCGCTGGTGGGCGAAGCGCGCTCGCTCGGGCTGATCGGCGCGGTCGAGATCGTGGCGAAGAAGGGGACGAACGAGCGCTTCACCGGCAAGGAGGGCAAGGCCGGGCCGATCGTCCGCGACGTCTGCATCAAGAACGGCCTGATGGTGCGCGGCATCCGCGACTCGATCGTGATGTGCCCGCCGCTCGTCATCACGCACGCGGAGATCGACCGCATGGTCGATATCATCGCCCGTTCGCTGCGCGAGGCCGAGCCGGCGCTGCGCGCGCTGCCGGCGGACGAGCAAGCCGGCTGAACAAACCCACTATGGACCGCCGGCGTCCCGCCGGCCCGCTCGAACCTACGAAGGCGCGAGCGAACGGCTCCGCCGCGCATGCAACGCGGAGCGCTCTCTTTTCAGAAGTACGCACATGCCGGCGTCCCGCCGGCGGTCCACGGTCAGGCGCTCAGCCCGCCTTCGCGCGCGAGGCCTGAGCGCATGACCAGGCCCATGCCGTCGGTGATGTCGGTGGCGATGGCCGCGTGCAGCGCCTCGGCGTCGCCCGCCTTGATCGCATCGACCGCGGTGCGGTGATTGCCGTGCAGATCGGTGCTGGCGACATGGCCATGCATGTTGCGCATGAACGGGCCGAACTGCAGCCACAGCGTCTCGATCAGATGCGTCAGCGTCCGGCGCGGCTGGATGTTGTAGAGCGTGAAGTGGAAACCGTGATTGCTCTGCATGTAGGCGTCGGTGTCGCCGCTCTCGATCGCCGCATCGAGCGCGTCGTCGAGCGCGATCAGCCGCTCCACGTCCGCGTCGGTGAGGTGCGGCAGCGCCAGCGCGGCGGCTTCCGGCTCCAGCAGCAGGCGGCAGCTCAGCAGGTCTTCGAAGCGCTCCGGCGTCATCGCCGGCACGCGCACGCGGCGCTTGGCCCGGATCGCGAGCGCGCCTTCGGCCGCCAGCCGCGAAAGCGCATCGCGCACCGGCGTCTGGCTGACGCCGAGTTCGGCGGCGATTGAGCGGGTCGAGAGTTCATGGCCCGGCGACATGCGTCCGTGGATCAGGCGCTGGCGCAATTCGTTATAGACGACGGCGTTGAGGCCTTCGTCCACTGTTGCTTCAGGGAGTCTCGTCATGACCCGGGGACCCTAAGGTAAAGCCGCCGCAATTAAAGTGAAAAACGACAAGCGGCGACATATCCGGCGCGGCGGGCGCGCTTGACTTCGTATCAAGCCCACACTCATAGTATGTTGTAATCAGGTGACTAATGCGCCCCTGCGGCCTTCTCTCGAAGGCGAATGCGCGCGGTTCGCGAGCGGCATTTGCATGCAGCTTCGCCGCTTTTCCGCGCGCGTTTGAGTTGACCCTCAGAACGTTACGCTGCGCCATTCCGGCGCCGGGCGCGGTTGTCCGCATGGTGTTTCATGGCTGAAAAGAGTTTCGCAACCTGGATCAAGGAGCGAGGCATCGGCGAGGTCGAGTGCCTGGTCCCCGACCTCAACGGCGTCATCCGCGGCAAGGTGTTTCCGGCGCAGAAGTTTCTTCAAAGCGAACGTGACGGCTCGCTCCGGATTCCGTCGAGCATCTATCTGCTGACGGTGACAGGCGAGTATGCCGACGACGCCGACGAGGCGCTGTCGATGCAGGATCCCGACGTCGTGCTGCGGCCGGATCCGGACACGATCTGCGTCGCGCCGGGCTACAAGACGCCCACCGCCTTCGTGTTCGCGGACGCCTATCACACCAGCGGCGAGCCGTACGACATCGCCCCGCGCCACGTGTTGAAGAAGGTGGTCGAACTCTACGAGGCGGAGGGCCTGCGCCCGGTCGTGGCGCCTGAACTGGAATTCTATCTCACCCAGGTGAACACCGATCCCGATCTGCCGCTGGCGCCGCCGGCGGGCCGTTCCGGTCGCTCGGAGACGGCGCCGCAGCCCTACGGACTCGAGGCGATCACCGAATACGAAGACCTGATCGAGACGATCTACGAGCACGCCGAGGCGGCCTCGCTGCATCTCGACACGATGATTCACGAAAGCGGCACCGCCCAGCTCGAGATCAACTTCAACCACGGCGATCCGGTGCACGTCTCCGACCAGGTGCTGGTGTTCAAGCGCATCGTCCGCCAGGTGGCGCTGAAGCACGGCGTCTATGCGACGTTTATGGCCAAGCCGATGGAGAACCAGCCGGGCAGCGCCATGCACCTGCACGTGTCCATCGTCGACGCCAAGAAGGGCGAGAACCTGTTCGGCGTCGAACCCGGCCAGGGCGGCGACGGCAATACCGACCGGTTCCGCCATTTCGTCGGCGGTTTGCAGAAGTACCTTGGCGAGTGCACGCCGCTGTTTGCGCCGAACGTGAACTCGTTCCGCCGCATGCGGCCGGATTTCTCCGCGCCGATCAATCTGCAATGGGGCTACGACAACCGCTCCTGCGGCCTGCGCGTGCCGATCTCGCGGCCGGAGAACCGGCGCATCGAGAACCGCCTGCCGGGCGCAGACGCCAATCCGTATCTCGCCATCGCCGCCGTGCTGGTGTGCGGCTATCTCGGCATGCGCGACAAGATCGACCCGGCGGCGATGGTGCAGGGCAGCGCCTACAAGTGGGCGCGCACGCTGCCGCGCACGCTGCGCGAGGGCCTGGACCGTTTCGCCAAGTGCGAACCGGTGATCGAGCTGCTCGGCCCGCACTTCTGCAAGGCGTTCCAGATGATCAAGGATCACGAGCTCGGCAATTTCGAAGGCGTGATCAGCTCCTGGGAGCGCGACCACCTGCTGCTCAAGGTCTGACGTGGGATTCAATTCCGGCCTCGGCATGGAGCGGTCGTACTATGTCGCGACCGCCAATCCGTTCGCGTCGGCGCCGCAGCTCGAAGGCGAGGCGCGCGCCGACGTCGTCGTCATCGGCGGCGGCTATACCGGGCTGCATGCGGCGCTGAACGCCGCCGAGCGCGGCTATTCCGTCGCGCTCCTGGAAGCCGGGCGGATCGGCTGGGGCGCCTCGGGCCGCAATGGCGGCCAGATGATCCCGGGCTGGCGCAAGGGCGCGGCCGAGCTGGTCGCGCGCTACGGCAAAGCGCAGGCGCGGCGGCTGTTCGACCTTGCGCTTGAAGCCCGCGCGCTCACGCTGGAGCGGATCGCGCGGCACGACATCCGGTGCGACCTGCGCAGCAACGGCCACCTCACCGCGGCGGCGAAGCCCGGCGATCTCTCATGGATGCGGACCGAGGCGGAAACGCTCGCCGGCGTGATGGACTATCAGCAGGCGCGCGTGCTGAGCGCCGAGGAAACGCGGGCCAGGGTCGCGGCGCAGGGCGTCCATGGCGGTCTGCTCGATGCGGGCGGCGGCCACCTGCATCCGCTGAACTACGCGCTGGGCCTCGCCGACGCGGCGCGCAGCGCGGGCGTTGCGCTGTACGAGAACGCGCGCGTCGTCGGCGTTGACGCGCAGCGCGGCGTGATCGCGAGGACCGAAACCGGCGCGGTGAAAGCGCGCTACGGCGTGCTGGCGTGCGATGCGCTGCTGCACGGGCTCGAGCCGCGCATCGCCGGGCGCATCATGCCGGTGGCGAACTATCTGATCGCGACCGAGCCGCTGCAGCGGCCGCAGGATCTGATCGCCGACCAGCTCGCCGTCAGCGACAGCCGCTTCGTCGTCAACTATTTCCGCCTCAGCGCGGACGGGCGCCTGGTGTTCGGCGGCGGCGAGCGCTACACGCCGGCGCCGCCCGCCGACATCGAAGCCTTCGTGCGCAGACACATGCTGCGGCTCTTCCCGCAGCTCCGCGCCGCGCGGATCGATTACGCCTGGGGCGGCCTGGTCTCGATCACGATGACGCGCATGCCCCATATCGGCCGCTTCGGCGATCTGTTCTACGCGCACGGCTATTCCGGGCAGGGCGTGCTGACGCCGGCGCTGGTCGGCAAGGTGCTGGCCGAAGCGATGGCCGGCGCGGCGGAGCGCTTCGACGTGCTCGCGGGCCTCGCGCCGCCCGAGTTCCCCGGCGGCGCTGCGTTGCGCGCGCCGCTGCACGTGCTGGGCATGCTCTGGTACGCGCTGCGCGACCGGCTCTAAGGCGTCTCGGCGTCCCATCCGATGTGCAGGACGAAGCGGGGCCGCCGGCTTCCAGCCGGCATGCAACGTTTCCACATCTCGTCCGCATCCGACGCTTTACCGCAATCCCGCCGCCCGCCGCGCCGCCGCTTCGACGCCGCTCCAATCGCCGCCCTTGATCTTGTCCGCCGGCGCGATCCAGGAGCCGCCGACGCACAGCACGTTGCCGAGCGCGAGATAGCCGGGCGCTTTCTCGGCCGTGATCCCGCCGGTGGGGCAGAAGCGCGCCTGCGGGAACGGGCCGCCCTGCGCTTTCAGCGCGGCGGGGCCGCCGAGCTGTTCGGCGGGGAAGAACTTGAAGCAGCTGTAGCCGCGTTCGAGCCCGCGCTGGATTTCGCTCGAAGTGGCGACGCCGGGGATGAACGGAATGTCCCGCCTGGCCGCCGCCTTCAGCAGTTTCGGCGTGCCGCCGGGCGAAAGCGCATACTTGGCGCCGGCGCCGATCGCGGCGTCGAGATCGTCGGCCGTCAGCACGGTGCCGGCGCCGACCACCATGGCCGGCGCCTCGCTGGCGACGGCGCGGATCGCATCGAGCGCGGCCGGTGTGCGCAGGGTGATCTCGACGGTGCGGACGCCGCCCGCGAGCAGCGCGCGCGCCAGCGGCGGCGCCTGCGCGGCGTCTTCGATCACCACCACCGGCATCACCGGCGAAAGCCGCAATACGTCTTCGGGCGTCAGCTTTGCGCTCATCGCCGCACGTCCGAGCCGGAATTGGAGAGATAGAACGCCACGTCGTCCGCCGTCGCCAGGTTGAAGTCGCCTGGAATGTAGTGCTTCAGGCAGGCCGCGGCCACGGCGAAGTCGAGCATCGCTTGTTCGTCCGCGCCGCTGACGAGTCCGTGCAGCAGGCCCGCCGCGAAGGCGTCGCCGCCGCCGATGCGGTCGACGATGCCGGCGACGGCGTGGGCGCGCGTGCGCGCGGCGCCGGCGCGGGTGACGCTGACGCCGCTAAGCTCATGATGATCGGCGCTGATCACTTTGCGCTCGGTATGGGCGATGCGTTGCAGATGCGGATAGCGCGCAAACGCGATCTGCGCCGCCGCCTCGCTGCTTTCGGCGCGTTCGCCGGCGACGAGGGCGATGTCGCGCGCTTCGGCGAAGGCGAGATCGGCCTCGGCGAACAGCGCATCGAGCACGGGCTTCGGATCGCCGCCGCGCGCCGCCCACAGCCTGGCGCGGAAATTGGCGTCGCAGGAGACTTTCACGCCCGCGGCGCGCGCGGCCTTCATCGCCCGCAATGCGGCGCCGGCGCCGTTTACGCTGACGGCCGGCGTGACGCCCGAGACGTGCAGCCAGTCGGCGCCGGCGAGCGCCGCGCCCCAATCGATCGCCTCCGGCGCGGCGAGCGCGAAGGCGGAATGAGCGCGGTCGTAGAGCACGTCGGCGGGGCGCTGGCCGGCGCCGGGCGTCAGGAAATAGAGTCCCATGCGGCCCGCGCCGAAGGCGACATGGCGGGTGTCGACGCCCCAGCGCCGCAGCTCCCCCAGCGCGCCATGCGCCAGCGCATTATCCGGCAGCACGCTGACGGCGCGCGCCTCGTGGCCCAGCCGCGCCAGCGAGACGGCGACATTGGCCTCGGCCCCGCCGACATGGCTCTCAAGCCGGGGCGTTTGCAGCATCAGCTCCCGGCCGGGGGCCGAGAGCCGGATCAGGATTTCGCCGAAACAGACGATACGGGCCACGTGCTTGCCTTCGGTAACCGGTATCATTCGACCATGAGCCGCCCGAAGGCGCAAGCTCAGCGCCGGGCGGGGCCAGTGGATTCGCGCACCACCAGGGCCGGCGAGGTCTCGTAGGCCGCCTGCTGCGGCGGCTCGGCCCCGGCGCTGGCGAGCGCGATCAGCTTCTCGGCCGCCATCCGGCCGGTCTCGCGCGTCGGCGTGCGCACCGTGGTCAGCGGCGGCCAGACGCTCGAAGCGATCTGGAAGTCGTCATAGCCGACGATGGAGACGTCGTCCGGGCACTTGAGGCCGGCGCGCACCACCGCGTGCAGCGCGCCGGCGGCCATTTCGTCATTGGCGGCGAAGATCGCGGTCGGCCGCGGCGTGCGCTTCAGCAGCTCCGCGGCGCAGGAGACGCCGGTCTCGAACGTATAGGCGCCGTGCATGACGTACTCGTCGGCGAGGTCGAGGCCGCGCGCCTTCAGTTCGTCCTCGAAGCCGCCGCGCCGCTCCTGCGACGAGCGGAAGCTGGTCGGGCCGGAGATGAAGCCGATCACGGTATGGCCAAGCTCGGCCAGGTGCCGCGCCGCCGCGCGGCCGCCGACGCGGTCGTTGGAGATGATCATGTGCGCGGCGTCGTCCACCGGCACCGAGGCGATGCGGATGTAGGGCGTGCCGACCTCGTGCAGCACCGCCTTCACCCGGTCGTCCTCCGAGGCCGACGGCGTCAGCACCACGCCGGCCAGCCGCTGCCGCTCGATGAAGCGGCGGAAGTCGGCGATGAAGGTCGGGTTGCTGCGGTTGCAGGGATGGACCACCAGCTCGTAGCCGGAGCCGCGCATGCCGTCGAGCATGCCGAGCTGCATGTTCACGACGTATTGCGGGTTGGGGTTGTCGTAGGCGAGGCCGATCAGGAACGAGCGGCGGAAGGCGAGGCCGCGCGCCTGCGGATCGGGCGAAAAGCCGATCTCGGCGATGATGCGGTTGATGTTCTCGCGGGTTTCTTCCTTGACGAACGGCGACTGGTTGATGACGCGCGAGACGGTCTTCTTCGACACCCCGGCCAGCCGCGCCACGTCGTTGATGGTCGGTTTCTTGTCGCCGCCCGGCCCGCGCCTCAGCGGCGGATTCTCGTCACTGGCCATATCTCTCCCGCCTGCGCGGAACATAGGCGTCCGCGGGCGCGATTGGCAACGCAATTGTCGCGGGACAATTCTGTCCCGACAGCGGCTTGAAGGCCTGTTTGCGCGGCGGGGCGAAACCTAGTTTGTATGGACGCATGGCCGAGTTCATCCCCGTTCCCCCCTTTGACCTTGTCGTCTTCGGCGCCACCGGCGATCTGTCGCTGCGCAAGCTCTTCCCGGCGCTGCTGCACCGCTATCTCGACGGCCAGATTCCGCCGCAGTCGCGCATCGTCGGCGTGGCGCGCTCGGACCTCGACACCGAGACCTTCCGCCGGATGGTGCGTGAGAGCCGCGGCAAGTTCGCGCCCGGCGCCTGCGTCGACGAAGCCAGGTGCGCCGAGTTTCTGCAGCACGTGCACTATGCGCGCATCGACGCGGCCGCGCCGGCGGACGAATGGAGCGCGCTGGAGCAGGCGCTCGCGAACGGCGCCGGCAATGTGCGCATCTTCTATCTGTCGACGGCGCCGAACCTGTTCGTCACCATCGCGCAGCGCCTCGCCGAGGCCGGGCTTGCGACGCCCGAGTCGCGCATCGTGCTGGAAAAGCCGATCGGGCGCGACCTCGCTTCCTCGCGCGAGATCAATGACGGCGTCGGCCGCGTGTTCGACGAACACAACACGTTCCGCATCGACCACTATCTCGGCAAGGAGACGGTGCAGAACCTGCTGGTGCTGCGCTTCGCCAACATGCTGATCGAGCCGGTATGGTCGCGCGCCTATATCGACCACGTGCAGATCACGGTGGCCGAAGCGATCGGCATCGAAGGCCGCGCCGACTATTACGACAAGTCCGGCGCGCTGCGCGACATGGTGCAGAACCACCTGCTGCAGCTCTTGTGTCTGGTCGCGCTGGAATCGCCGAACTCGATGGAGGCGGACGCCATCCGCACCGAAAAGCTCAAGGTGCTTTCGGCGCTGCGCCGCATCGAGGCCAGGGACGTGGCCGCCAAGACCGTGCGCGGGCAATACAAGGCGGGGCTCGTGGGCGGCCAGAAGGTGGAGGGCTACGTCGACGAGCTGGGCCGGCCCACCCACACGGAGACGTTCGTCGCCGTCAAGGCCGAGGTCGACAACTGGCGCTGGGCCGGCGTGCCGTTCTATCTGCGCACCGGCAAGCGCATGAGCGCGCGCCGCTCCGAGGTCGTGGTGCAGTTCAAGGATACGCCCGTGCCGGTGTTCGGCGCCGGCGCCGGCGCGCCGAACAAGCTGGTTCTGCGCCTGCAGCCGGACGAGGGCGTGCGCCTGTGGCTCAACGTGAAGGAGCCGGGCCCCGGCGGCCTGCGCGTGAAGCCGGTGCCGCTCAATCTCTCCTACGCCGATGCGTTCACGCTCCGCTATCCCGACGCCTACGAGCGGCTGCTGATGGACGTCGTCCGCGGCAACCTCTCGCTGTTCATGCGCCGCGACGAAGTCGATGCGGCGTGGATGTGGGCCGACGCTCTGCTGGCGGCGTGGGAGGAAACGGGCGCCGAGCCGTACGGCTACGCCGCCGGCTCGAACGGGCCGACGCAATCGGCGCTGATGCTCGACCGCGACGGCCGGGCCTGGTGGGATCCGGAATGAATCTCGCCCTCTTCCCTTGAGGGGAGGGGGCGAAGCGCCGGCTTTGCAGGATGTGTAAAGAGCGACATGCAGATGCTTTCAAACGCAGCGCCTCACCCCGCCCCCCAACCCCCTCCCCTCAAGGGGAAGGGGAGCTAGGTCGCATTCCATGACGCAACTCAATTCAACCATCGCCCAGATCACCGAACGCATCCGCGCGCGCAGCGCCGGGCGCCGGCGCCGCTATCTCGATCTGATCGACGCGTACGACGCCGCCAGGCCGGCGCGGGTGAAGATCGCGGAAGCCAATCGCGCGCACGGCGCGGCCGGCTGCGCGGTGCAGGACAAGATCGAACTGCTCGGCGGCAAGTGGCCCTCGATCGGCATCGTCACCGCCTATAACGACATGCTCTCCGCGCACGCGCCGTACGAGCGCTTTCCGGAGATCATCCGCGCCGCCGCGCGCGAGGCCGGCGCGGTGGCGCAGGTGGCGGGCGGGGTGCCGGCCATGTGCGACGGCGTCACCCAGGGCTTCGAAGGCATGGAGCTGTCGCTGTTCTCGCGCGACGTGATCGCGCTGAGCACGGCGGTGTCGCTCTCGCACGCGACCTTCGATTCCGCGCTGCTGCTGGGCATTTGCGACAAGATCGTGCCCGGCCTGCTGATCGGCGCGCTGAGATTTCCCTGGCTGCCGGTGATCCTCACGCCGGGCGGGCCGATGCCGTCCGGGCTGCCGAACAAGGAGAAGGCGGCGCGGCGGCAATTGTTCGCCGAAGGCAAGATCGGGCGCGAGGAGCTGCTGCAGGCGGAAGCCGAAAGCTATCACGCGCCGGGCACCTGCACGTTCTACGGCACCGCCAACTCAAACCAGATGATGATGGAGCTGATGGGCCTGCATTTGCCGAACGCGGCGTTCGTCAATCCGAACACGCCGCTGCGCGACGCGCTCACGGCGGCGGCGGCCAGGCGCGCTGCGGCCATCACCGGCCTCGGCGACGACTATCGCCCGATCGGCCGGCTGATCGACGAGCGCTCGCTGGTCAACGCCATTGTCGGCCTGATGGCGACGGGCGGCTCCACCAACCACTTCATCCACCTGCCGGCGATCGCGGCGGCTGCTGGAATCGAGCTGTCGTGGGACGATTTCAGCGACATCGCGCGGGTGACGCCGCTGCTCGCCAAGATTTATCCGAACGGCGCCGCGGACGTGAACCAGTTCCGCGACGCCGGCGGCATGGCGTTCCTGACGCGCGAGCTGCTCGGCCTCAACCTCCTGCATCGCGACGTGATGACGGTCGTCAGCGACACGCTCGAGGACTACACGCGCGAGCCTTGGCTCGAGGACGGCGGCCTGGTGTGGCGCGAGGCGACGGCGTTCAGCCGCGACGAGAGCATCGTGCGCCGCGGCGCTGATCCGTTCCAGCCGACGGGCGGACTCATGGTGATGAGCGGCGGGCTGGGCCGCGCCTGCGCGAAGACATCGGCGGTCGGCGCGCCGTTCATGATCGTCGAAGCGCCGGCGCGCGTGTTCGATTCGCAAGCGGAGGTGCAGGCCGCGTTCCGCGCCGGCGAGCTGGATCGCGACTGCGTCATCGTCGTGCGCGGGCAGGGGCCGCGCGCCAACGGCATGCCGGAGCTGCACAAGCTGATGCCGCTCATGGGCGCGCTGCAGGATCGCGGCTTCAAGGTGGCGCTGGTGACGGACGGGCGCATGTCCGGCGCGAGCGGCAAGGTGCTGGCCGCGATTCACGTCACGCCGGAAGCCGCCGAGGGCGGGCCGCTGGCGAAGGTGCGCGACGGCGACCTGATCCGCGTCGACGGAGTCGACGGCGTGCTCGACGTGGTGTCGCCGGGCGACTGGCGCGAGCGCGCGCCGGCCCAGCTCGACCTCGCCGCGAACGCGCGCGGATCGGGGCGCGAACTGTTTTCGCTGTTCCGCGCCAACGCCTGCAGCGCCGAGCGCGGCGCCAGCGCGTTTCCGGATTACGACCCAGCATAAGCCTTATGGACCGCCGGCGTCCCGCCGGCATGCGCCGTCATGAGAAGCGCGGCGCCGGCGGGTCCATGCCTAGCGTTCGTGCGCCGCCTCGAACCGCGCCTGCCAGGCGGCGTCGCGCGGCGCCGGCGCGAAGCCTTCGCCGAGGGAGATTTCCATCTCGCGGTTGACATTGCCGCCGAGCGGCACGGTCAGATGCTCGACCGTGCGGAACACGGAGAAATCGTCGGCCACGAACGGCAGGTAGCGGGGCTGCATGTGCACGATCAGCACGCGGCCGCCTTCTTCCGGACGCATGGGATCGGTCGCTTCGGCCGAGCTGTGCGCCTCGGCGCGCAGCAGCCACATCCGCACCGGCGGCAGCGGCGCGCCCGCGCGGCGCGCGTGGCGCCAGTGATAGGCCAGCTCGAAATAGGTGGCGCGGTCGTCGACCAGAACGGCCGTGAACGGCGCTTCGCCCGGCTGCGCCGCCGCGCGCAGCGCGATCTCGCGCGCGGTCTCTTCCCAGCCGCGGGCGCCGCGAATGTTCTTCGCCTGGTTCGAGATCGCGGGATAGGCGAGCACCAGCACCGCGACGAGCGCCGCAAGCGCGGTGTTGACCGCCGCCGACGCCGCCAGCCAGCGGCGCCCTTTCGCCGAACTGAACAGGCTGCCCGTGATCCACACCACGACGGCCGGATACGCCACCGCCGCCCAGTTGGCGTTGGCGCGCGAGATGAAGGCGATGATCGAGACGACGATGAACGGCGGCAGGATGTAGGCGATGAGGAACTTGTCCTCGGCCGACAGCCCCGACGCGCGCCGCCACGCGCGCCACAGCGCCCAGATCAGCGCGACGAAGACGATCGGCCCGATCACGAACGCCTGGCCGCCCAGGAACTCGAACAGTTCGTCGAAGTGGAACATGTCGCCGAGGTCGAGGCTCGCATTGGCGGCGGTGTGGCGCGCGGTGGCGAAACCGTTATTGACATTCCAGACGATGTTCGGCGTCACGATCACGGCGCCGATCAGCGCCGCGGTCCAGCCTCTGCCGCCCGCAAGCGCCTGGCGCACCGTTTCCATGCGCCAGGCCGCGATCGCGGTGCAGACGACGAAATAGAGCATGGCGTACTTGGCCAGCACGCCGAGGCCGACGAACACGCCGATCACGATCGCCCAGGCCATCGCCCGGGTGTTGATCAGCCGCCACATCGCGAACAGCGCGACCGACCACAGCGGCAGGAGGATCGCGTCGGTCGAGATCAGCATCGAGCTGAACCAGACGCCCGGCAGCAAGAGCCAGCCGAGGCCGGCCCAGAAGCCCGGCCAGGCGCCGTACATGCTGCGGCCGAGCGCGAAGATCGCGCTTGCGCCCACCGCGTGCGCGATCGGCGCGCCGAGCCGCACCGCCCATTCCACGTCCGTTCCCGCGAGCGCGGTGGTGAGTCCGATCACCCAGGCCACCATCGGCGGCTTGGTGAAATAGCCCCAGTCGAACGTGCGCGACCACATCCAGTACTGGGCTTCGTCGAAATAGAGCCCGAGCGGACTGGCCTGCAGCGCGGCGATGCGCAGCCACGTCAATGCGATCAGCACGGCCAGGAAGGCCCACGTCGCGCGGTCGAAGGCGGCCCGTTCTGCGGTCATCTCGATTAAACCCCGTGAGGGGTCTTAGCGGATGGGGGCGGCAGGCGCCAGAACAGCGGCGCACTTGCGCGGGGGGCAAACGCGCCTATCTGGGCTCGTTCGCATGCGCTAAGGAGCCGCCATGACGACGATTCCCGCCGAATGGCGCCCGCACAAGGCGATCTGGACCGGCTGGCCCTCCGCGGCCGATCTCTGGGGCGGGGACCTGGAGCCCGCTCGCGCCGAGGTGGCGGCGATGGTGCGCGCGCTCTGGGACGAGGGCCGCGGCGACAAGGTGCGCATCCTCGCGCACGGCCGCGAGGCCGAGGCGACGGCGAAGCTGGCGCTTGGCCAGGCGGCGGAGGTGATCCCCGGCGCGTTCGGCGACATCTGGTTCCGCGACACTGGCCCGCTGTTCACCGGCGACGCCCGCGCGATCGGCTTCAAGTTCAACGGCTGGGGCGGCAAGTACCAGCTGCCGCACGACGACGAAGTCGGCGCGCGCATCGCGCTGCTGGCCAAGGCCCCGTACAAGCAGCACGACTTCATCCTGGAAGGCGGCGCCATCGAGATGGACGGCGAGGGCGCGCTGCTGACGACGCGCCAGTGCCTGCTCAATCCCAACCGCAACGCCCACTGGACCGAGGACGGCGCCGAGGTCGCGCTGAAGCGCGCGCTCGGGATCGAGAAGGTGCTGTGGCTCGACGAGGGACTGCTCAACGACCACACCGACGGCCACATCGACAATCTCGCCCGCTTCGTCGCGCCGGGTCGCGTCGTTTGCCAGGCGCCGTTCAGCCGCGACGATCCGAACCACGACGTGCTGGAGGAGATCGCGCTTTCGCTCGGCGCCATGCGCGATGCGCAGGGGCGTAAGCTCGACGTGATCCGCATTCCCTCGCCCGGCGCGGTCGAGGACGAGGACGGCGACGTCGCGCCGGCCAGTCACATGAACTTCATCATCGGCAACACCACGGTGGTCGTGCCGATCTATTCCGGCAGCGGCGACGACGCCGTGAACGCGCTCGCGCCGCTGTTCCCGGACCGCAAGGTGGTCGGGCTGTCCTCGCACGCCATCCTCACCGGCGGCGGCTCGTTCCACTGCATCACCCAGCAGGAGCCGGCGTGATGTCGGAGCATGCAACGCACCCCCTCCCCGCGAGGGGAGGGGCAGGGGGCGGCGCGAAGCTCCGCGCTCTCGGAACGATGCGCCGATATGGACCGCCGGCGTCCTCGCCGGCATGCGCCAGATCGAACAAGCGCCGGCGTCTGCGGGGAGCGGCGGCGCCATGCCGGCGAGGACGCCGGCGGTCCATAATGTGCGCACATTCAAGCGTCGAGTTTCACCCCACCCCCTGCCCCCTCCCCTCGCGGGGAGGAGGTTTACGGAGCGCTGAAAAATGCCCCGCACCATCACCGTCGCCGCGATCCAGACTTCGTACGGCGAAGACATCAACGCCAACATCGCCAAGACCGAGGGCTTCATCCGCGAGGCGGCCAAGCGCGGCGCGCAGGTGATCCTGCCGTCGGAGCTGTTCCAGGGGCCGTACTTCTGCACCGCGCAGGAAGAGAAATGGTTCGCCACCGCCCACGAAGCGAAGACGCATCCGTGCGTCGTCGCGCTGGCGCCGGTGGCGAAGGAATTGGGCGTCGTCATTCCCGTCTCGATCTACGAGCGCGACGGGCCGCTCTATTTCAATTCGATCGTCATCCTCGACGCGGACGGCAGGCAGCTCGGCGTCTACCGCAAGAGCCACATTCCCGATGGGCCGGGCTATCAGGAGAAATACTATTTCCGGCCCGGCGACACCGGCTTCAAGGTGTGGGACACCGCGCACGGCCGCATCGGCGTCGGCATCTGCTGGGACCAGTGGTTTCCCGAAGCGGCGCGGGCGATGGCGATTCAGGGCGCGGAGGTGCTGTTCTATCCGACCGCGATCGGCTCGGAGCCGCACGACGCCTCGCTCGACACGCGCGATCCGTGGCGGCGGGCGATGCAGGGGCATGCGGTGTCGAACGTGATTCCGGTGGTGGCGTCGAACCGCATCGGCGTCGAGGCGAGCGGGCAGGCGTTCTACGGTTCGAGCTTCATCGCCGATCATCGCGGCGATCTGGTCGAAAGCTTCGACCGCGCCGAGGAAGGCGTGCTCGTGCACAGGTTCGATCTCGACTTCCTCGACCGCCACCGCGCCGCCTGGGGCTTCTTCCGCGACCGCCGCACGGAGTTCTATCACTAACGCGCCGCCGAGTTGGCGGAGCGCGCTGGAGCGCGTATATTGCGGCCGATGGACGATCTGATGAGCCGTATCACGATCAACCCCGCTCAGTGCGGCGGGCGCCCCTGTATCCGCGGCATGCGCATCCGCGTGCAGGACGTCCTCGAAATGCTCGCCGGCGGCATGACGCAAGAGCAAATCCTCGCGGACTATGATGAGCTCGAGGCGGACGATATCGCCGCCGCATTGGCGTACGCGGCTAAGGCCGTAAGTCATCCTGTTCTCACCGCGGCGGAATGATTTTCCTGATCGACCAGCACTTGCCGCGGCGGCTGGCGGCCTGGATCAGGACGCAGGGACATGGGGCGCTGCATGTGCGCGAAATGGGGCTGGAAAGCGCGAGCGACGTGGCGATCTGGACCGAAGCGGCCGCGCGAGGCGCGGTGATTGTCAGCAAGGACGAGGATTTCAGCGTCATCGTCCGCAGCACCGGGGGCCCCCAGGTTGTCTGGCTCCGCCTTGGCAATTGCAGCAACGATCGGCTGATGGCCCGAGTCGCCGAGGCATGGCCGCAGGTGCTGGCGGAGCTTGCAAGCGATGTTCCGCTGATCGAACTGCGTTGAAACAGGAACCAGATGACCCAAACGCTCCGCATCGACTTCGTTTCCGACATCGCCTGTCCGTGGTGCGTGATCGGGCTGGGTTCGCTGCTCAAGGCGCTCGATACGATGAAGGGCGAGGTCGAGGCGGAGATTCGCTTCTGGCCATTCGAACTCAATCCGGACATGCCGCCCGAGGGCGAGAACGCGGGCGAGCACGTCGCGCGCAAGTACGGTTCGACGCGCGAGCGATCGGACGCGGTGCGCGAGGCGATCAGGGAGCACGGCGCGGCGCTGGGCTTCACGTTCAACTACGGCCCCGACAGCCGCATCTGGAACACGTTCGACGCGCACAGGCTGCTGGCGTGGGCGCTGCCGCAGGGCAAGCAATTGGCGCTGAAGCAGGCGCTGTTCAAATCCAACTTCACCGATCAGCGCCCGACCGGCGATGTCGAGGCGCTGGTCGAGGCCGCGCGCGAGGCCGGGCTCGATCCGGACCAGGCGCGCGACGTGCTCGTCTCCGGCGCGTTCGCGGACGAGGTGCGCGCCGAGGAGGAGCATTGGCGGCGCAACGGCGTCCAGGCCGTGCCCTCGGTGATCTTCAATCGGCGCTGGCTGATTCAAGGCGGCCAGCCGCCGGACGTGTTCGCCCAGGCGATCCGCGACATCCTCAGCGGCGCTGCGCGCGAGGCGTAAGCCGCTTCAATCCCTCAAGCGGATGCAGGATGAAACCGGGCTGCCGGCTGGACGCCGGCGGTCTAGCCTGCGCGGTTCGTCACCAGATCGTCGACCACGGCGGGATCGGCCAGCGTGCTCGTATCGCCCAGGTTGCCGAGATCGTTCTCGGCGATCTTGCGCAGGATGCGGCGCATGATCTTGCCGCTGCGCGTCTTGGGCAGGCCGGGCGCGAACTGGATGACGTCGGGCTTGGCGATCGGGCTGATCTCGTGGCCGACCCATTGCTTCAGTTCGTTGCGCAGGCTCTCGTCGCCCGCTTCGCCCGCGTTGAGCGTGACATAGGCGTAGATTCCCTGGCCCTTGATGTCGTGCGGATAGCCCACGACCGCGGCTTCGGCGACCTTGTGGTGCGCGACCAGCGCCGATTCCACTTCTGCGGTGCCGAGGCGATGGCCTGAGACGTTCAAGACGTCGTCGACGCGGCCGGTGATCCAGTAATAGCCGTCTTCGTCGCGGCGGCAGCCGTCGCCGGTGAAGTACATGCCGGGATAGGTGCGGAAATAGGTGTCGAAGAAGCGTGCGTGGTCGCCATAGACGGTGCGCATCTGGCCGGGCCAGGAATCGAGCAGCACGAGATTGCCGCTCGCCGCGCCCTCGATGAATTTTCCGTTCTCGTCGACCAGTGCGGGCTTGACGCCGAAGAACGGGCGCGTGGCGGAGCCCGGCTTCATCGCCGTGGCGCCGGGGAGATTGGCGATCAGCGCGGCGCCGGTTTCGGTCTGCCACCAAGTGTCGACCACGGGGCAGCGCTCGTCGCCGACGGTGCGGTAGTACCAGAGCCACGCTTCCGGATTGATCGGCTCGCCGACCGTGCCGATGAGGCGCAAGCTCGCGCGCGAGGTCTTCTTCACCGGCGCGTCGCCGTCGCGCATCAGCGCGCGGATGGCGGTGGGCGCGGTGTAGAAGGTGTTGACCTTGTGCTTGTCGATCACCTCCCAGAAGCGCGAATTGCTCGGGTAGTTCGGCACGCCTTCGAACATCAGCGTGGTCGCGCCGTTCGCGAGCGGGCCATAGACGATGTAGGTGTGGCCGGTGACCCAGCCGACATCGGCGGTGCACCAGAAGATGTCGTCGTCGCGATAGTCGAACACGTACTGGTGCGTCATCGCGGCGTAGACGAGATAGCCGCCGGTGGTGTGCAGCACGCCCTTGGGCTTTCCGGTCGAGCCCGAAGTGTAGAGGATGAACAGCGGATCTTCCGCGCCCATCGGCTCGGGCGGGCAGTCGGACGAGGCCTCGGCGGCGGCGTCCTCGTAGAGCACGTCGCGGCCTTCCTTCATCGGCACGCCGGCGCCGGTGCGGGTGACGACGATGACGGTCTCGACGCCGTGAGTGTGCTCCAGCGCCTCGTCGACATTGTGCTTCAGCGGGATGATCCTGCCGCCGCGCACGCCCTCGTCGGCGGTGATGACGGTCTTGGAATCGCAATCCTTGATCCGGTTGGCGAGGCTGTCCGGCGAGAAGCCGCCGAACACCACCGAGTGAACGGCGCCGATGCGCGCGCAGGCGAGCATGGCGTAGGCCGCCTCGGGGATCATCGGCATGTAGATGGTGACGCGGTCGCCCTTCCTGACGCCGCGATTCTTCAGCACGTTGGCGAAGCGGCAGACCTCGGCGTGGAGTTCGCGATAGGAGATGTGGCGCGACTGGTGCGGATCGTCGCCTTCCCAGATGATCGCCACCTGGTCGCCGCGCGTTTCGAGATGACGGTCGATGCAGTTGGCGGCGGCGTTGAGGACGCCGTCCTCGTACCAGCGGATGCGGAAGTCGGCCTCGTCGAAGCTTGTGTCCTTCACCTTGGTGTAGGGCCTGATCCAGTCGAGCCGCTGGCCGTGCACGCCCCAGAACGCCTCCGGATCGGCGAGGGCGGCGGCGTGCATGGCGCGGTAGCTCACGTCATCGACATAGGCGCGCTCGGCCCATTCTTTCGGGACGGGGATGACGATGGGATCGGACATGGGCTTTTTTCCTCCGCCAGGAACAAAGCACAGCGGCGGCGCACAACAAAGACGCCGCAATGCAGAGAGCTTGCTGAATCGTAGGATTGCGGCGTGCAACCGCGGCGCGCGATGCGCGGTTTGGCTCCGGGCTGGGGGTTCCGTTTCGCTTTGGAGGATTGCAATGCATCGCGCACTCGCCTTGACTGCCGCAGCGTTCCTGATCGCCGCGCCGATCAGCGTCGCGCAGACGCCGGAGACGACCCCGCCGCCTGCGACCCAGACGGCGCCGCCGACCGATCAGCCGCCGCCGACCGAACCGACTGCGCCGACCACGCCGACGCCGCCGGGCGCGCCGGACATGCCGCCGCGCACGGCGCCGCCGTCCACGGAACCGGCGCCGTCTGGCGCGCCGGAAGGCTGCCGCACGCGCCAGCCGGCCGGCGAACAATGCGCATGTCTGTCCGACACGAACCGCGTCGGCACGTCGACCGCGCACCCCGACGGCCACAACGTGTGTGTGCGGCCGGACTGAGCGAACGGCGGGCGGCGAATGGCGAATGGGAGCGGTGCGCTCCCCGCCATTCGCTGCCTTGCCTAAAGCGCGTTCGGCTCTAGCGCGCCACGCTTGCGGCGCGGCGGAACACGGTGCGGATGGTGAAGTTCGAGACCAGGCGGCGCACGCCCGGGAGCTTGGACAGCGTTTCCTGGTGGATGCGCTCGTAGCGGTCGTTGTCGGCGATGACGATGCGCAGCAGATAATCGCTTTCGCCGGTCATCAGGTGGCAGTCCTGCACTTCGCGGCAGAGCGCCACCGCGCGCTCGAACTTCGCCATGGTTTCGCGGCGCTGGTCTTCCAGCGTCACGGCGACGAACACGGTGGCGCTGCGGCCCAGCGCCTTCTCCGAGAGGATGGCGGCGTAGCCTTCGATCACCGCGGCGGCTTCCATGGCTTTGACGCGGCGGTGGCAGGCCGACGGCGAGAGCCCCACGCGCTCGGCCAGGGCGGCGGCCGTGAGCGCGCCGTCGCGCTCCAGCTCAATCAAGATTTTATGGTCGAACGCGTCGAGCTGAACGGGAGAATTTTGCGGCATGAGGGCGCTGGTGCTGAGAGTTCAGCGTCAATCTAGCATCAATTAGAAAAATATCGAAGAAAATGCACGTCTGTTGCGATATTTCCCCGACGATCAGGAGAAAATCCCATGCGTGTCGGCTGCCCCAAGGAAATCAAGGTCCATGAATACCGTGTCGGCCTGACGCCGGAGAGCGCCGCGGAGCTGGTGCGCGCCGGGCACGAGGTGATCCTGGAGACCAGGGCGGGCGAGGGCATCGGCGCGCCGGACAGCGTCTATGAAAAGGTCGGCGTGAATATCGCGCCCGACGCCGACGCGGTGTTCGCCCAGTCCGAGATGATCGTGAAGGTGAAGGAGCCGCAGGCGGTCGAGATCGCGCGGCTGAAGCCGCAGCACATCCTCTTCACCTATCTCCATCTCGCGCCCGATCCGGAGCAGGCGGAAGGGCTGATGCGGTCCGGCGCGACCTGCATCGCCTACGAGACGGTGACCGATAAGGACGGGCGCCTGCCGCTCCTGAAGCCGATGAGCGAGGTTGCGGGGCGGATGTCGGTCCAGGTCGGCGCGCATTACCTCGAAAAGGCGCATGGCGGCCGCGGCGTGCTGATGGGCGGCGTGCCGGGCGTGCGGCCGGCGGACGTGGTGATCCTCGGCGCCGGCGTGGCCGGCTACAACGCCGCGCAGATCGCGGTCGGCATGCGGGCGCGGGTGACGGTGTTCGACAAGAACCCGGCGCGGCTGGAAGAACTCGACCGCGAATTCAACGGTCGGCTGGAGACGGTGTATTCCACCAGGGCCGCGGTCGAGGAAGCGGTGAAGGAGGCCGATGTCGTCATCGGCGCGGTGCTGGTGGCGGGCGCGGCGGCGCCGAAGCTGATCACGCGGCCGATGCTGAAGACCATGCGTCCGGGGTCGGTGCTGGTCGACATCTCGATCGACCAGGGCGGCTGCTTTGAAACGTCGAAGCCCACCACCCATTCCGATCCCGTCTTCACGGTCGACGGCGTCATTCATTATTGCGTCGCCAACATGCCGGGCGCGGTGGCGCGCACCTCGGCGTTCGCGCTGAACAACGCGACGCTGCCGTTTGTCCTGGCGCTCGCCAACAAGGGCTACAAGAAGGCGCTGCAAGACGATCCGCACCTCGCCGACGGCCTCAACGTCTATGAGGGCGCGATCGCGCACGAAGCGGTGGCCAAGGATCTCGGCAAGCCGTTCAAGCGGCCGAGCTGGCTGGGCTGAGCCGGTTCGGCGCATGCCGGTCAGCAAAGCCCAGGCCCGCAAGCTTGCGCTTGCGCTGGAGGGCGTGAGCGAGGTGGCGCATATGGACCGCCCCGCGTTCCGCACCACGCGGAAGATTTTTGCGACGCTGCCGCCGAGCGAAGAGGCGGTGAACCTCATGTTCGACCTGCCGACGCAAGAGTTCTTCTGCGAACAGGCGCCGGGCGTGATCGCGCCGCTGCCGGGCGGCTGGGGCCGGATGGGCATGTGCCGCTGCGATCTGAAGCTGGCGGACGAGCCGATCGTGCATTCGGCGCTGAAGGCGGCGCATGCGCTGGCGGCGCCGAAACCGAAGGCAAAGCGCGCCAAGAAGAAGAGCTGAAACACGCCGTTGCAAGGACGCCGGCGGGTTACTGCGCCTCAGGGTGGCGCGCGCCGGCGACGCAGCGCATGGTTCCAGAACCATGCTGGGCGGGGGCGGTAATCACATCTTCGTGGGCTGACGCGTCCGCCGCGGACCTTGCGCGCATCTGCTTGGTTGGAGAGGTGCGCGGCAAGGAATTGTTCAGCATTAACGCGCACGCTCGGAGCGCTCGGAGAACGCCAATGCTCGAGAAACGAATCGGCGAGCCTTGCCCGACATGCCGGACGCCGCTGCAGCGGCGCCGGTCCACCTTTCGCACCATTGTCGGCGATGTCGCCTATTGCGCGCGCTGCTGCTCGTCGTTCGAACTCGCCTGCGAGGAAGACAAGAACGTAGCGGCGTTCGCGCCGGAATTCGCGCCGATCTGAGGCGCGTGGACATAAGCTGATACGCCGGGCCCCAGCGGAGCCCGGCGCAGCCGGTTTTCCCTCTCAGCGATTGTCCAACTGGCTCCGCACCGTGGCGAGTCCTTCGCGGGTGATGCGATAGGGGCCGCCGTTCTCGCTCCGGATGAAGCGGCGGCGGCGAAGCTTCAGAAAGACGGCGAGGGTGCAGTCGTCGAGCCGCCAGCCGTCGCGGTTGAGACAGTCGATTTCGACGATGTCGCCCTTCTCGTTCTTGCGGTGATGGATCGCGCCGCCCTGGGCGAGCGCGTGCAGCGTGCGCTGTTCGTACTTCGAGATGTTCACTGGAATGATTGCCTGGCCTGAACGTGATCGTTCGCGCGCGCCGTTCGCTCGCGGCGGCGCGGTTCAGAGCGGGCTGGCGTTCAAACGGACGCGGCCCGCAGCGTCAGGCAATCTCGGTCGTCATAAGGCGGGCGGCTTGTGCCGCAGCGCGGCGGCGAATGCAAGCGCGGCTCAGTCCGCCGCATTCCGGGCGCTCAGGGGCGCTTGCCGCCGCAGGCGCGCAGCCCAGCGCCACATCACCTTGAACGGCCAGAGCAGCTGTGCGAGCGCGCCGGCGCCGATCTCGTCGCGCACGCCGAGCGGAACGGCGCACGGGCCGGGCAGACGATAGGTGCCGAACGCCTGGTCGAACACGGAGAACACGGTGGCGAAGTTCACGCCGGCGCCGTCGGCGTCGCGGATGTGGTGCCAGCGATGCGTGGCCGGCGAAATGAACACGCGCGCGAGCGGGCCGTAAGTCCACGGCAGATCCATGTGAATGTAAAGGCCGTAGAAGTGGCGCACGAGGTTGTTGATCATCAGCGCCCACATCGGAAAGCCGAGCAGGGCGAGAAAGCTCGTGTCGATCAAAGCGGTGGTAACGCGGTTGAACGGGTGGAAGCGCAGGCCCGTCGTCCACGTCATCGCGTCGTCGCTGTGATGGATGGCGTGCGCCGGCCAGAAGAAGCTGAGGTGCTCCAGCCGGTGGCGCCAATAGCCGATGAAGTCGCCGGCGAAGACGGCGAGAAACGCTGTCAGCCACGCCGGCAGGGCCGACCAGTGATCGGCGTCGAACAGGCGCAGGCCCGCCTGCTGCATCAGCCCGCCGGTGAAGGCGAGCCCCATCAGCAAGAGCGGGGTGACGAAGGCGATGTCGAACGCGAACAGGATGAGGTTGGTGCGCACCTGCGGCAGCGCGTTGCGGGCGATGCGGAAGGCGCTGGCGCCGCGGACGATGAAGGCGATCAGCGCAAACGCAAGCGCGGGCCAGATCAGCCCGGTGAAGGCGGCCCAGAACGCCTCGGCGGTTTGGAGCAGCAGCGCTTGCACATCAGCAGAATAGCACGCCTTCGCTGATTTTCACCGCCTTGCCGGCGATGCGCGCGCCGGCAAGCTTGGCGCCCGCGATCTCCACCTCCAGGCCGATCAGCGAAGGCCGGCCCATTTCGACGCCCTGCAGGATCGGCAGCGTGTGCCAGCCGTCGGACAGATCCTCGAACCGGGCGAGGACGCCGGCGAAGGCGGCGGCGCCGCCGCCGGTGGCGGGATCCTCGGCGATGCCGAGTTCCGGCGCGAACATGCGGGCATGGAAGGAATGCGGCGCGTTCTCTGCGGCGCGGGCGTAGACGAACATCTCGGTCGCGCCGAGCGCGGCCGAGATGTTCGCGTCCGCTGTGCGGGCGCGCGCCAGCGCCTGGCGCGAAGCGACGGGAACCATCGCGAACGGCACGCCGGCGGAGAACAGCGAGGGCGCATGACTGTCGAAGCCGATGTCTGCGAGGTCGAGGCCGAGCGCGCGGGCCGCGGCGTCCGGCGCCGGATCGGCGCCGGCCTGCTGCGAGAGCTTGGGCGCGGCGAACTCGGCGAAGCTTGCGCCGTTCGGCTCGATCTTCACGCCGCAGCGGACCGGGCCGATGCGCTCTTCGAGGATCAGAACGACGTCGCGCACTTCGTTGCGCGTATGGCGCGCTTCGGCGAGCGCGATGGCGCAGCCGATGGTGGGGTGTCCGGCGAAGGGGAGTTCCTTGCCGGGCGTGAAGATGCGCACGCTGGCTTCGTGCTGGGCGTAGGCGGGCGCGCGCACGAAGACGGTCTCGGAGAGATTGAACTCACGGGCGACGGTCTGCATTTGCGCATCGGTGAGCGCATCGGCGTCATAGACGATCGCGAGCGGATTGCCGGCGAAGCGGGTGTCGGTGAAGACGTCGTAGGTGGCGTAGCGGAGCTGCATGCGCCTGTTCTAGCGCACGCCGCCGCGCGCGCTAGCGCCCCGCGGCGGAAATGCGCGCCGCGGCGGGCGCGCCGGCGACGCGGACGCGCTTGCCGCCGCCGGGCGGAGGCGGATCCGCCAAGCTCATGACCGCCATGCCCATCTGCACGCTGGCGAAAGTGAGGCCGACGAAGAACCAGAGCAGCAGCATGGCCGGCTGCGCGTTCTGAGCGGCGGCCAGCGTCGCCAGGCCGCCGATGTCGAAGATCAGGAAGCTGCCGACGAAGGCGGTGGAAATGGCGTAGCCGATCAGCGCATGCACCAGGAACAGGCGCACGAGATGCTGAGTGCGGAGGAAACGCGCGATCGAGTGCATGTGCTGACAATGCGCGGGGCGACGGGCGGTTTCAACGCTTCTGCGCCTGGAGCGCCGTATGCCGCAGTTCAGGCGAAGCCGCCGAAGTTCAGGAACTTCGTTTCGAGATACTCCTCCAGCCCCTCGACCCCGCCTTCGCGGCCGAGGCCGCTTTCCTTCACGCCGCCGAACGGGATGACCTCGTTGGAGAAGACGCCGTCATTGATCGAGACCATGCCGGCCTCGATGCGCTCGGCCACGCGCCAGGCGCGGTTGACGTCCCCGGTGAAGAAATAGGCGGCCAAGCCGAACGGCGTGTCGTTGGCGATGGCGACGGCTTCGTCTTCGCTCTTGAAGCGGATCAGCGGCGCGACCGGGCCGAAAATCTCTTCGGTGTTGACGCGCATGTCGCGGGTGACGTTGGCGAGCACGGTGGGGGTGTAGAATTGCGCGCCGGCGGGATGCTTCTTGCCGCCGGTGAGCGCGGTCGCGCCCGACGCCAGCGCTTCGGCGACCATGCGCTCGACTTTCTCGATCGCCTTCTCGTCGATCAGCGGGCCGATCTCGACGCCGTCCCGGTCGCCGGGGCCGACCTTGAGCTCGGCGACCGCTTCGGTGAGTTTTTGCGAGAAGGCGTCGTAGATCGCGTCCTCGACCAGGATGCGGTTGGCGCAGACGCAGGTCTGGCCCGCGTTGCGGAATTTGGAGGCGACAGCGCCTTTGACGGCGAGATCGAGATCGGCGTCGGCGAACACCATAAGCGGCGCGTTGCCGCCGAGTTCGAGCGACACTTTCTTCACCGTGGAGCCGACGCAGAGCGCGCCCAGCGTCTTGCCGACTTCGGTCGAGCCGGTGAACGAGAACTTCCGCACCAGCGGGCTCTCGCACAGCACGCGGCCGACGTCGCCGGTGTGATTGCGTGTCGTCACCACGTTGAACACGCCGGGCGGAACGCCGGCCTGCTCGGCGAGTTCGGCCAGCGCCAGCGCGGTGAGCGGGGTCTGCGACGGCGGCTTGACCACGAAGGTGCAGCCGGCGGCGAGCGCCGGTGCCGCCTTGCGCGTGATCATCGCCATCGGGAAATTCCACGGCGTGATCGCCGCGGCGACGCCGACCGGCTGCTTGATCGTCACATAGCGGCGCGTCGGCGTGGTGGCGGGGATGGCGCGGCCGTAGGCGCGCTTGGCTTCCTCGCCGAACCACTCGACGAACGCCGCGCCATAGGCGGCCTCGCCCTTCGCTTCCGCGAACGGCTTGCCGCCTTCGAGCGAGATGAGTCGCCCGAGCCGGTCGAGATCGGCGGTCATCAGCTCGAACCATCTGCGCAGAATCTGCGCCCGCTCCTTGGCGGCCTTGCCGGCCCAGGCCGGAAACGCCTTGTGCGCGGTGGCGACCGCTTCCTCGGCCTCGGCGGCGCCGAGATCGGGCGCGTGCGCGATCACCTGCTGGTTGGCGGGATTGTAGACCGCGAAGCGCTGGGCGCCCGAGCGCCACTGGCCGTCGATATAGGCGTCGGAGCGGAACGTGAGGTCCATGGCGCGTGTTCCTTGAACGAGATGAGGAGGACATTGCGCACGCTCAAAGCGGCTTCAACCCCCGTCCCCGATCGTGTTCCTCGATTGTGGCGCCGCGCCGTGCGCGAGCGTATAGCTTGGTCCGCAGGAGGGCGCGCATGAGCTGGAAAGACATCCTGGTCATTGTCTCGGAGGCCGAGGCGGACGAGCCGGCGCTGGCTCTGGGCGAAGCGCTGGCGGGCCAGTGCGCCGACTGCCACCTGGCCGCGGCCTTCCTGACGCCGCTGCCGGACGAGCCGCTGGCGTACGAGCCGACCGTGGTGGCCGGGGTCTGGGCCGAGCTGCTCGGCCGCGCGCGCCAGGAAGCGGAAGCCGAGCGCAAGAAGGTCGAGAAGCGGCTCGCCGGTTTCGCACAGGACGTCGAGCTGCGCAGCGCCGAGGCGCTGTCGCGCGACCTGGGCCGGGTGGCGGCGGTGCATGCGCGCTACGCCGACGTTGCGGTGATGACGCGCCCGAGCGACGGACCGGGCGTCGAGCTGCGCGAGGAGATCATCGAGGGCGTGCTGTTTCACTCCGGCCGCCCGGCCTTGATCGCGCCGCCGGGCTGGAAGGGCCAGGGCGTCGGCAAGCGCGTGGTGGTGGCCTGGGACGCCAGCCGCGAGGCGACGCGGGCGCTGTCGGAGGCGCAGTCGATCCTGGACAAGGCCGAGCAGATCACGGTCGTGACCGTGGACGCCAAGCCGAAAATGTTCGGCCACGGCGACCAGCCGGGCGCCAATATCGCCGCGCACCTGTCGCGCCGCGGCCTGCCGGCGGACGTGCGCAATGTCGACTCCATGGGCCGCTCGGCTTCGCTGGCGATCCTGGAGGAAGCGACCAGCCTCAACGCCGATCTGGTGGTCATGGGCGGCTACGCCCATTCGCGGCTGCGCGAACTGGTGTTCGGCGGCGCCACGCGCGAACTGCTGCGTACGGCCACGGTGCCGCTGCTGATGGCGCATTAGGGAGCGGCGATGGAGATCAATTGGTCTCTGATCGACGCGGTGCTGGTGATCGCGCTGGCGATCGTCCTCGGCTGGGCGGCGCTGAAACTGGTGGCGCGGGTGCTGATCGCGGCGGCGTTCGTGGCGATCATCCTCGTCGTGTTCTTTGGCGTGCACCTCAGCGACTTCGGCATCCGGCTGGGCTGAGCTTTTTCATCGTGCGCCCACCCCTTGTGTGCTCCGGGCGCCACACTAAGTCATGGGCATCAACTCATGCCGGGTTGACCCGCCTCAATGGGGGTCGGCGCGGGACGCCTTAGGGGTCGCTCATGGATATGGAAAAGCTCACCGAGCGCGCGCGCGGATTCATCCAGGCTGCGCAGACGATCGCCCTGCGCGAGCAGAACCAGCAGCTCGAAACTCAGCACCTGCTCAAAGCGCTTCTGGACGACCGCGAAGGACTCGCGGCGCAGCTTCTGACCGGCGCCGGCGCCAATGCGCGCCAGGCCGCGGACGAAGCCGACAAGGCCGTCCAGGCGCTGCCGAAGGTGCAGGGCGGCAACGACCGCATGTACGCCGCGGCGTCGTTCTCGCGCGCGCTGGACGCGGCCGAGCAGGCGGCGACGAAAGCGGGCGATTCCTACGTGACGGCGGAGCGGCTGCTGTTCGGCCTGGCGATCACGCCGGACGGCAAGGCCGCCGACATCCTCAAGAAGGCGGGCCTCACGCCGCAGAAGCTCGAAGCGGCGATCGCCGAGCTGCGCAAGGGGCGCACGGCGCAATCCTCCTCCGCCGAGGACCAGTACGACGCGCTGAAGAAATACGCGCGCGACCTCACCGAGGATGCGCGCAAGGGCAAGCTCGATCCGGTGATCGGCCGCGACGAGGAGATCCGGCGCACGATCCAGGTTCTCTCCCGCCGCACCAAGAACAATCCGGTGCTGATCGGCGAGCCGGGCGTCGGCAAGACCGCCATCGCCGAAGGGCTGGCGCTGCGCATCATCAACGGCGACGTGCCCGAAAGCCTCAAGCACAAGAAGCTGCTGGCGCTCGACATGGGCGCGCTGATCGCCGGGGCGAAATTCCGCGGCGAGTTCGAAGAACGCCTGAAGGCGGTGCTGAACGAGGTCACCGCGGCCGAAGGCGGCATCATCCTGTTCATCGACGAGATGCATACGCTGGTCGGCGCCGGCAAGGCGGACGGGGCGATGGATGCGTCGAACCTGTTGAAGCCGGCGCTGGCGCGCGGCGAGCTGCACTGCGTCGGCGCCACCACGCTCGACGAATATCGCAAGCACGTGGAGAAGGACGCGGCTTTGGCGCGGCGCTTCCAGCCGGTGTTCGTGGAGGAGCCGAGCGTCGAGGACACGATCTCGATCCTGCGCGGCCTGAAGGACCGTTACGAACAGCACCACGGCGTGCGCATCTCGGATGCGGCGATTGTGGCGGCGGCGCAGCTTTCGCACCGCTACATCACCGACCGCTTCCTGCCGGACAAGGCGATCGACTTGGTGGATGAGGCTTCCGCGCGCCTGCGCATGGCGGTCGATTCCAAGCCCGAAGAGCTGGATGAACTCGACCGGCGCCTGGTGCAGCTGAAGATCGAGTTCGAGGCGCTGAAAAAGGAAAAGGACGCCGCGTCGAAGGACCGCGCCGAGAAACTCGAAGCGGAAATCCGCGATCTGGAAACGCGCTCCGGCGAACTTACCGCGGCGTGGAGCGCCGAGAAGCAGAAGCTCGCCACGGCCTCGAAGGCCAAGGAAGAACTCGACCGGCTGCAGACCGAATACGAGGACGCGGTGCGCCGCGGCGATCTCTCGCGCGCGTCGGAGCTGAAGTACGGGCGCATTCCCGCGGTCGAGAAGCAGGTGGCCGAGCTTGAAGCCAAGGACGGCGACGGCAAGGGCGGCCTGGTGCAGGAGGTGGTCGACGCCGAAGCGATCGCGGCGGTGGTCTCGCGCTGGACCGGCGTGCCGGTCGAGAAGATGCTCGAAGGCGAGAAGGCCAAGCTGCTCGCCATGGAAGACCAGTTGCGGCTGCGCGTGATCGGCCAGGAGCCGGCGCTGCGCGCGGTGTCGGATGCGGTGCGCCGCGCGCGCGCGGGCCTGCAGGACCCGAACCGGCCGATCGGCTCGTTCATGTTCCTGGGGCCGACGGGCGTCGGCAAGACCGAACTCACCAAGGCGCTGGCCGAATTTCTGTTCGACGACGAACACGCGATGACGCGCGTGGATATGTCCGAGTACATGGAGAAGCATTCGGTCGCCCGCCTGATCGGCGCGCCGCCGGGCTATGTCGGCTATGAAGAGGGCGGCGCGCTCACCGAAGCGGTGCGGCGCCGGCCGTATCAGGTGATCCTGTTCGACGAGATCGAGAAGGCGCACCCGGACGTGTTCAACGTGCTGCTGCAGGTGCTGGACGACGGCCGTCTCACCGACGGCCAGGGCCGCACCGTCGACTTCAAGAACACGATCCTGATCATGACGTCGAACGCCGGCGCGCAATATCTGGCCGACCAGCCGGAAGGCGCCGACGTGGAGGACGTGCGCGACTTGGTGATGAGCGAAGTGCGCGCTCGCTTCCGGCCGGAATTCCTGAACCGGATCGACGAGATCATCCTGTTCAAGCGGCTGGAGCGGGCGCAGATGGGCGCGATCGTCGACATCCAGCTGAAGCGGCTGGAGAAGCTGCTCGCCGCGCGCAACATCGCGATGGAGCTGGACGCGCGCGCGAAGACCGAGTTGGCGCGGCGCGGCTACGATCCGGCCTGGGGCGCGCGCCCGCTGAAGCGCGTGATCCAGAAGGACGTGCAGGATCCGTTCGCGCGGCTGATTCTCGAAGGTCGCGTCAAGGACGGCGACCGCGTCGCCGTCAGCTTCGACGGCAACGACTTCCTGTTCAACGGCGCAAGCCAGAAGGCCGCGGCGTAGGGAGTAGTGCGCAAGTCCGGCGGCGGCGCTTCATTCCGACGCTGGACGCGCCGCCTTATGGAGCGCCGGCATCCCGCCGGCGCTCCATGGAGAGCGGAAGCCTCCGGCTTCTGCCCTCTGATCAGGGCTGCGTCGCTTCGTTGTCGTCGGTCGCGCGCTGGACGGCGCCGGCGGCGTCATTGGTCGCGTCCTCGACGGCTTCGCCGGCTTGATGCAGCGCTTCGCCGGTTTCCTGCGCGGCGTTGTCGAGCGCGGCGCCTGCTTCGTCGGCGGCCTGGCTGGTTTCCTGTTCGGCCTTGTTCACGTCGGCCTGGCTGCAGGCGGCGAGGCCGAGCGTCGTCGCGGCGATGGCGGCAATCAGAAGTCTCATAGGGTGTCTCCTTGGGCGTCCACGCCTTCAACGCGCTAACATGGGAGCAGTTCGGGCGGACAGTTCCAAATTCGGACAACACAGCGCGCCGAATGGATGGGAACTTAGACGGCGCCGCTGCGTTGCTTGCCGCCCGGTTCGCGCCGCCGTCGCGAACTCGCCGGCTCATGCGATCCGGCTGACGAAACGGGCGGCGTCCGGCTGAGGCCGCACGCCGCCCGGAGCCGGCTTATTCGTCGCTTTCGGGGGCCTTGTCGGCCGCGGCTTCTGCGGCGGGCGCTTCGCTGGCGGGCGCTTCTTCGGCCGCCGCCGGTTCGGCGGTCGCTTCTTCGGCCGCGGCGGCTTCTGCGGCCGGCGCTTCAGCGGCCGGCGTGTCGTCGGCAAGAGCGGCGCCCGACAGGGCGAGCGCTGCGGCGAAAGTAGTCGCTGCAATCATCGACTTCATCATGATTGGTCCCCTCAATTGTTTTGAACACAGTTGTGGTGTCATCCGAAAGCAGAAGACGCGAGTCCCGAATCCGCGATCTGACAAGATTGTGAAAGCTTACAGCGACCTGGGAACGCCGTGAGAAGGCCATGCCTGTGCCTGGGCTATACTGGATCCGTTCAGGAACATTTCGTGCACATCGCGGCGCCGGCCTTGTATGACCAAGAGTTTGGCTTGGCGCCGGCGTTCTCCGCCTCGCGGCTGCTTGAGCGGTCGTTGCTTCCGTGAAACAGTGGCCGCCTCGGCCCGGACAGGGTCGTCATAAGCGAGAAGCGGCGCCTGCCGCTGGGCGCCGTCCCCATCCCCGTCGAGGGAGAGAGAAGGGAGACAGCGCCATGCCTGAAAGCAAATCGGCAAATGTGGTGAGGGCTATCGCCGTCGTCGGTCCGACCGGGGCGGGCAAGACGGCGTTGACCCAAGCCCTGGCTTCCGCCGCCTCGGGCGGCTCGGGCGCAGTCCCGGCCGCGGCGGGCCAGTCCACCGAAACCCAGTTCACCGCCATCGACTTCATGGGCGACCATTACGCGCTGATCGACGCGCCCGGCGCGGTCGATTTCTGCGCCGACGGCGATTACGCGCTGCTGGGCGCCGACCTCGCGATCGTCGTCGCCGATCCCGATCCGGAGAAGGCGGTGCTGCTGCAGCCGTTCCTGCGCAGCGTCGAGCAGTTCAAGATTCCGCACGCTCTCTTCATCAACAAGATCGACCAGGCGCGCGGGCGCATCCGCGACCTGCTGCAGGCGCTGCAGGATGTCAGCGCGCTGCCGCTGGTGGCGCGCCAGATTCCGATCTGGGAGAACGAGAAAGTCACCGGCTATGTCGATCTCGCGCTGGAGCGCGCGTATCACTACGAAAGCGGCAAGCCGTCGAGGATCATCGACATTCCCAAAACCATAGCCGAGCGCGAGACCGAAGCGCGCTTCCACATGCTCGAACAGCTCGCCGATTTCGACGACACGCTGATGGAGCAATTGCTCTCCGACGTGACGCCAGACCGCGACACGGTGTTCGCCGATCTGGTGCGCGAGACGCGGGAAGGGCTGATCGCGCCGGTGTTCTTCGGCTCGACGGCGCAGGGCCACGGCGTCCGTCGGCTGCTGAAGGCGCTGCGGCACGATACGCCGGAGCCGAACTACGCCGCCGGGCGTCTGGGGCTCAAAGGCGCCGGCGCTTACGTGATGAAGATCTCGCACGCCGGACAGGCGGGAAAGCTCGCCTATGCGCGCGTGTTCGCCGCCGCCTTGAACGAAGGCGATCAGCTGACGCTGAGCGATGGCGCGACGCAGCGGCCGGGCGCGCTGTTCGCGGTCAATGGCGGGCAGACGAAGAAGGTCTCGCGCGTGCCGGAAGGCGACATCGCCGCGCTGGGCAAGCTCGATGCGGTGGCGGCGGGCGATCTGCTCTCGCGCGACGGCGCCGCGCAGACGGCGGCGATCGCGCCGCAGAAGCGCTTCCCGGTGTTCGTGCTGGCGATCGCCACCAAGGACCGCAAGGACGACGTGCGCCTTTCCGGCGCGTTGCAGAAGCTGGTCGAGGAAGACGCGGGCCTCGCCGTGCTGCACGATCAGACCACGCACGAAATCCTGCTGCAGGGGCAGGGCGAGCCGCATCTGCGCACGGTGCTGGAGCGGCTGAAGGCGCGCTTCGGCGTGGACGTCTCCACGGCGGCGCCGTCGACGCCGTACCAGGAGAGCATCCGCAAGAGCGCCGAAGTGCGCGGCCGGCACAAGAAGCAGACCGGCGGCCACGGCCAGTTCGGCGATTGCGTGATCCAGGTGAAGCCGCTGCCGCGCGGGCAGGGCTTCGAGTTCATCGACAAGATCACCGGCGGCGCGATCCCGCGGCAATGGATTCCGGCGGTCGAAGCCGGCGTGAAAGACGCCATGCAGAAGGGCTCGATCGGCTTTCCGGTGGTCGACGTGTCGGTGACGCTGATCGACGGCTCGTTCCACTCCGTCGATTCAAGCGAGCACTCGTTCCAGATGGCGGGCCGCCTCGCCATGCAGGACGCGATGGAGCAGTGCGGCTCGGTGCTGCTCGAGCCGATCGAGAAGCTCTCGATCTACACGCCGAGCTGGGGCACGCCGAAGATCAATTCGGCGGTGTCCGGCCGCAACGGGCAGATCCTGGGCTTCGAGCCGCGCGAGGGCTGGCCGGGCTGGGACCGCGTCGATGTGTACCTGCCGCATGCGGAGCGGCAGACCTTCATCATCGAACTGCGCTCGCTGACGCAGGGGCTCGCCACCTTCGAGGCCGCGTTCGATCACATGGTCGAAGTCACCGGCCGGCGCGCGGACGATGTCGCCAAGAAGGCGCAGCCGCACGCGGCTTAGGTCAACACCAATTGGGTCTGGATCACCAGCGCGACGGACTTTCCGTCTTCGCCGGTGATCCTGGTCTGCCAGACGCTGGTGGTCTTGCCCCTGTGCGCCGGCGTGGCTTCGCCGATCACGGTTGAACCGGCCTTCGCCGCGCCGAGGAAGTTGGTCTTGCTTTCGAGCGTGGTCGTGCTTTTCGCGCCCGGCGGCAGCGCGAGATAGGCGCCGACGGCGCCAAGCGTATCGGCGAACGCCATCACCGCGCCGCCATGCAGCACGCCGCCGGTGGTGCAGAGATCGGGGCGCACCGGCAGCCGCGCCGTCACGCGCTCGGCCGAGGCCTCGATGATCTCGACCCCCATCGTCTTGGCGAACGGAATGATGTCGATGCTGAGCGAGGTCATGGCGGCGTCTCCCTGGCGGCGGCGATACGGCGTTCATTATAGGCGGCGAACAGGCATGCGGCGATGATCAAAGCCGCGCCGGCGTAGATTTGGATGCGCGGCGTCTCGTGAAACACGATGAAGCCGATCGCGCTGGCCCACAGAAACTCGGTGTAGTGAATCGGCGCGAGCTGTTGCGCTTCCGCCTTCGCATAGGCTTTCGCCATCAGGTACATGAAGCCGGCGGCGAGCGCGCCCATCAGCACGAAGACCGGCCAGTCCTCCGCGCGCGGCGGCGGCGAGAAGACGAGGGCGGGGCCGGCGACGATCAGGCCGGGGATCAAGCTCGTCATCAGCCCGACGATCGGCGCGCCGTCGCTCCGCGCCCGCGCGCGCAGCAGCACCATGGCGACCGAGAACAAGGCCGCCGACACGAGCACGGCGACGACGCCGAGCGTGTGCTGCGGCGATTCCGCCGCCGCCGGCGCGCCTTGCATCGCGACAATGACGCCGGCAAAGCCGATCGCCGCCGCCAGCAGGCTTGACGGCCGCACCTGTTCGCCCAGCATCGCCCGGGCCACGAACGGCACGATCAGCGGGTAGATGAAGGAGAGCGTCACCGCTTCGGCGAGCGGCAGCACGGTCAGCGCCCAGAAGAACGTCATCGCCGTGCCGGCGATGACGAAGCCGCGCAGCCCGTGCGCGCGCCACATCTCCGCGGTGATGACGGGCCGGCCGGCGTGCGCCCAGATGCCGAACGAGAACACTGCGCTGAGGGCGTAGCGCGCGAAGCCGACGAGCAGGATGTGATTGTGCTGGCCCAGCCACTTGATGGTCGCGTCCATCGCCGAGCCGGCGACGATCGCCAGCGTCAGCACCAGCGCCGGCGGAAGACGGCCAAACATGAAAACTCCCCGCGCGCCTTCTAGGCCCGCGGGGAGCTGTAGCGCAATCGCCGTGCGGCGGTTACGGCGTGGTGACGGGCGGGGGCGCGGTGGTTGCGCCTTCGGTCGCTTCGCCGCGCGCTTCGTCGGCCTGTTCGCCGGCCTCTTCCATCGGCCCTTGGCCCAGATCGGTCTGGCCGGTGGTGGATTGTTCGTAGGCGGTGTCGGCCGCTTCGCCCGCTTCCTCGTTCGGGCCCTGGCTGCAGGCGGCGATGCTCAGCATGGCGGCTGCGGCCGATGCGGTCAGCATAGACTTCAACATGCGGTTCTCCTGATGTGTCTCAATCTGGATGTCTGCCGATCAGGCGGCGCACGCCGCCGAGGTCGACAACGTGCGCTCGCGCAGGCGGTTCCGCGCGCGCGATCACGGATTGGTGGCTTCGTTGCCGTCGGTGGCGTCGTTCAGCGCGTCCGCGGCGTCGTCAGTGCGCTCGTTGCCGGTCGCTTCGTCGATGCGCTCGCCGGCGCGCTCGAGCGGGCCGTCCTGCAGGTTTTCCTCGCCCTGGACCGCTTGTTCGATCGACGAATCGAGATTTTCGCCGGTTTTCTCGGCGCTGCCGTCACACGCGGCGAGGCTCAGCATGGCCGTGGCGGCGGCAATGGCGGCGAGGGGCTTCAGCATCATGGGGTCTCCTTTGCGGCTGCGAGCGGTAACACCCGGCAAAGCCTACGGTTCCGGGCGCGAGGAACACTGGCGCCGCGGACGCCAGCGGCTATAAGGCGCGCGAAGAGGGAACAATGGCTGCCGAACTGACCGAAGACCAACACATGATCGTCGAGACCGCGCGCGCCTTCGCGCAGGAGCGGCTCCGGCCCAATGCGTCGCGCTGGGAGGATGAAGGGCTCGACCGTGACGTGCTGAAGGAGCTGGCGGGGCTCGGCTTTGCCGGCATCTATGTCGGCGAGGAGCATGGCGGCTCGGGCCTGACGCGGCTCGATGCGGCGCTGATCTTCGAGGAGCTGTCGCGCGGCGACGTGGCGACGGCGGCGTTCATGTCGATCCACAACATGTGTTCGTGGATGATCGATCGCTTCGGCGGCGCCGAGCAGCGCGCGCAGTGGCTGCCGCGGCTGACGGCGGGCGAGAAGATCGCCTCCTATTGCCTGACGGAGCCCGGGTCCGGTTCGGACGCGGCCGCGCTGCGCACGACGGCGAAGCCGGACGGCAACGCCCATTACGTGATCAACGGCTCGAAGGCGTTCATCTCCGGCGCGGGCTTTTCCGATCTCTACGTCCTGATGTGCCGCACCGGCGAGGACGGCGCGAAGGGCGTCTCCACCTTGCTGGTCGAGAACGGGACCGAGGGCCTCTCGTTCGGCAAGAAGGAAGACAAGATGGGCTGGCGCGCGCAGCCCACGGCGATCGTCAATTTCGAGGATTGCCGCGTGCCGGCGGAGAACCGCATCGGTCCCGAAGGCGAAGGCTTCAAGTATGCGATGATGGGTCTCGACGGCGGGCGTCTCAACATCGCCGCGTGCGCGCTCGGCGGCGCCCGGGACGCGCTGGACCGCGCGCTCGCCTACGTGAAGGAGCGCAAGCAGTTCGGCAAGCGCATCGCCGATTTCCAGAACACCCAGTTCGCGCTGGCCGACATGGAGACCGAACTCGCCGCCTCGCGCGCGCTGCTGCACCAGGCCGCGCGCAAGCTCGACGCCAAGACGCCGGACGCGACCAAGTATTGCGCCATGGCCAAGCGTTTCGTCACCGACGCGGCGTTCAAGGTGGCCGACCAGGCGCTGCAGCTGCACGGCGGCTACGGTTATCTCGCCGACTACGAGGTCGAGCGCATCGTGCGCGACCTGCGCGTCCACCGCATTCTGGAAGGCACCAACGAGATCATGCGCGTCATCGTCGCGCGCGAGATGCTCAAGGGATGAGATAGCGCCGCGCCGATGCGGGATGTCTTTGCGGCGGCGCAGCGCTTGCGCAAGCCCGGGATCGAGAAGGGAGCCAATTCATGATCATGCGCGCGATGGGGCTCGGGTTTCTGCTGTGGGTCTTGAACTTCGCGATCTTCCGCCTGCTGGGGCAGGAGTTCTTCTATCCGGGCGTCGCGCCGCCGTTCCTGCTGTTCGCCGCCGTCGCGGCGATCGGCGCGGCGATCACGTTCGTGCTGCTGAAACTGCTGCGCGAGGCGCGCGGCGACGAATCCGAGGCGGCGGTGAGCGTGGCGCTGCCGAGCCTGCTGCTCAACGCGCTGCTGCTGCACGAATTCGGCATGGTGTTCCCGAACCTGGACTCGGCGATGGACGGCGTCTATGGCGCGCTGGCGCTGATCTACGCCGCCGCCATCACGCTGACCGGCCTGATGATGACGCAGCTGGCCGAACAGGACGAACGCGTGTGAGGCGGCGCGACGTCATCGGCGGCGCGCTGGCGCTGGGAGGATGCGCGAGCATGGGCGCCGACGCCGCACACAGGCCGATCGTGATCGCCCATCGCGGCGCCAGCGCCTATCGGCCCGAGCACACGATGGCGGCGTATCGGCTCGCCGTCGCCCAGGGCGCCGATTTCATCGAGCCCGACCTGGTGATGACCAGGGACGGCGTGCTGGTGTGCCGGCACGAGAACGAGATTTCCGAGACCACCGACGTCGCCGATCGGCCGGAATTCGCCGAGCGGCGCAAGGAAAAGAGCGTCGACGGCGCCACGGCGACGGGCTGGTGGGTCGAGGATTTCACCCTGGCCGAACTGAAAACGCTGCGCTGCAGAGAGCGGCTGCCGCAGCTCAGGCCGGGAAACACCGCGTATGACGGCCACGAGCGGATACCGACGTTCGCGGAAGCGCTGGCGCTGGCGACGGAAGCGGGCGTCGGCGTCTATCCGGAGCTGAAGCATCCGACCTTCCTGCGCGAGCGGGGGCTCGATCCGGTGACGGCGTTCATCGCGGCCGTGCGCGAAGGCGGCGGCCAGCGCGCGGCGGATGCGATGTACGTGCAGTGCTTCGAGACCGGCGCGCTCGTTCAGCTGGCGCAGATGTCGTCGATCCGCTGGCGCTGCATCCAGCTCGTCGCGGCGAGCGGCGGGCCGTGGGATCGGCGCGGGCTGAGCTACGCCGACATGCTGAGCGATGCGGGCCTGCGCGCCATCGCCGAATATGCGCGCGGCGTCGGGCCGGAGAAGGCGCTGATCATTCCGAGAGACGGCGACGGGCGCTCGCTGGCGCCGACCGATCTCGTCGCCCGCGCGCATGCCGCCGGCCTGCTCGTGCATCCGTGGACGTTCCGGGCGGAGAACTACTTCCTGCCGGCGGAGTTGCGCCGCGGCGATGCGAATGCGCCGGACTATCTGCGCCAGCACGGCGATCTCGATGCGGAATTGCGCGCATTCTACGCAGCGGGCGTCGACGGCGTGTTCAGCGACGCGCCCGACGCAGCAGTGGCGGCGCGGGCTTAAGCCACCCACGGACCGCCGGCGCCCTCGCCGGCAAGCCACGTTTGCAGTCATCCGCGCACACGCCAACCGCAGTCATTCCGGATCGCGCAGCGCGCGTCCGGAATGACTGCAGCGCACGCGCCCGCCGCCGACTCGCCCGCCGGATCCGCGCGCGCCCTGTCCCGCAGCGTGGCGCATAAAATCCCAGCCCCGCCAGCGCCTCGCCTAAAATCAATCCGACCGGCCCCGCGCGCGCTTAGACTGCCGCGCATGACCTTCACCCGCCCCCACACCCCCAAAGACGACCTGCAGGCGCTCTACGCCTGCGCCGTCCTGTGGCTGTGCCGGCTGGCGGCGGCGATCGCGCGCCTGGGCGCGCCGCGGCGCAGCCGCACGCTGAAGCGCATCGTCCGCCGGCGCGAGCGCCTGGCCGAGTTCTACATCTTCCTGCTGGCGCTGAACCGGGTGCGTCCGCGCCCGCGCCGCACGCGCGTGCGCGCCGGGCCCGGCTTTCGCCGGGTCGAAGCCGACATGCGGCTGATGGTGAAGGGCGCGCGCATTCGCTTGCGCAACGCCAGCCTGCGCGCGCGGGTGCTGCGGCTGATCGACGTGCTGATGAACCCCGAGCCCTACATCGCCCGCTTCGCCGCCAGGCTGCGCCGCGGCCTCACGCGCTTCCGCCTGATCGCCGCCGCGCCGGCGGCGGTCGCGCTGGTCTCGGCGCCGGCGCTTGCGCCCGCCGCCGCCGACAGCTCCTGAGCCCTTCCGCACGTCCTGCAACTTTGCACTGCGCGAGCCCCCGCTCGGCGCAGCCTTTCGTGCTGCGCGCTTTCCGGAATGACCCGGGTTGAAGCGTCGCGCCTATGGACCGCCGGCGTCCCGCCGGCGGTCCATAGGGTAACGCGCCGGCCTACGCTACGCGCCGCAGCATGTTGCGGTTCAGGATCGGCTGCTGCGCTTCGAGCAGGTCCTTCTCCACGAATTGGCGCGTCTGCTCGTCCTTGATCGCGAGGATGTGGATCTCGCGGGCGCCCAGATTCTCCGCCGCCTGCCACATGTCATGGCGCGCCAGCGCCTTGGAGAAATCGTCGGTGCGGGCGATGAACAGGCTGATCGGGCCGCCCCAATCCAGCGCAGGCGCTTCCGGCGGCTTCACGAACATGTAGAGGCCGCCCACCGGCTCCCACGCGCGCTGCGCGCGCACGATCTCGAACTCGTACCAGCGCCCGCCCGCGCCTTGCCAATTATACGTGTTCAATCGCCCCTCCGGGTTCCTGCTCGCTCACAAAACTAAAGTGAGTCGGCGGCGGGCGAAGCTAGCGTGTCAGGGCGCGGGGTCGGTGCTTACAGTTTGGACACTCGCGGCGCTGAGGAAAGCGGGCCAGAAACGCTCCAGCGCCGCCGCCTGCCGCTCGGCGTGATCGGGGCGGTCGATCGGGACGATGCGCAGATCGACGCCGGAAAAATCCGGCGGGCCGACGGGCGAGCGTTCCCGCCACGCCGCATAATTCGCACCCGAAACGTAGAGCGAGTAGCCCTGTGGATCGTGTTCGAGCAGATCGGAAACGAGCACCAGCCGCCGCCGCGAAATGGACGGATCGTAATCCGGATCGGCGGCGACGGCGCGCAGCGCCGCGACGATGGGCGAGGCGCGCGCGGGTCCGGCGGAGGCGGCGCTGCGCAGCGCGCCGTCGAGCGCGCCGGCGAAATCCTGCTCCCAGCGCTCCCGCGTCATGCGTGCGTTTTCGAACAGCGGATTGGTCTGCTCGGGCGGGCGCGGCAGGCACTTGGAGAACAGGATCGACGGCTCCTGCGGCCGGCGCACATTGATGCGCATGATAGTGAGGCGATCGTATTGCGCGAGCCGTGCGCGCTCCTGCGCCAGCACTGCGCGCAGCTTGCGGCGGTGGCGCGGTTCGAGCCGGTCGGTGGCGTCGACCAGGATGATCGTATGCGCGGCGAGCGGCGCATCGGTGCGGCAGAGCGTGTCCGGGTCGGTCGGCGGCGGCCGCAGCATGAACGCCGCGCCGCCAAGGCCGCCGAGCACGATCACCGCCAGCGCGATCAGCGCCAGGCCGAGCGCGTTGCGCCCGCCCGCGCCTTTCGCCCGCGGACTCATGTGGGCTCGCCGCTGTCGAGCTGCGCGGTCGCACGCTCCAGCTCCGCCAGCAAGCCCTCGAGCGCTTGCGCCGATTGGCGCTGCGCATCCGCAAGGCGCGCGCGGGCGTCGTCGATCATCGACGCCGCGGTCGCGAGCGCGTCGAGCGCGGGACCGGCCGCGGGCGGAGCGGCGCCGAAATAGCCGGGCGCTGGCGCGGTGCGGGCCGCCATGTTCTCCTGGCGATAAAGGTGGATCGCCGACGCCGCCGCGTCATCGAGCGCGCGCGCCCTGGCGTCGAGCTGCTCCATCTTCACCGCCGCGGCGTCGAACGCCTTGTTCATCGCCTCGAACTCGGCCCGCATCTTCTCGATCCGGCCGGCGAGCGCGGTCTTGGCCGTGTCGATCGGCGCTTCCAGTTCGGCGCGCGCCGCGGCGCGGACGTTCGAGAGTTCCTGGCTCGCGGCCTCGGCGGCGCGCGCGATCTTGCCGAAGTCGGGATAGGGATCGTCGAAGCCGGAGTAGCCCTTGAGCGCGGCGAACACCCAGACGCCGGCGCCGAGCATCAGCAGGATGATGGCCTGCGGCGAATCGAGCTGCAGCAGCGACCAGATGTGAAAGCCGGCGTCGGAGCCCATGTCGATCTGGCGTCCCGCAAGCGCGGCCAGGCGATCGCGCCAGTCGGCGGCGAACAGGTTGAGCATCAGCGCAAGCAGCGCCAAAGCCGCAAACGCGACGGCGCCGGCGGCTTTGATCGGCAGGCGCGCATGCTGCAGGTAGCGCAGGCCCAGGAAGCCGGAGAGATAGCCGAGCGTGACATTGGTGCCGGAGAGTCCGATCGCGGTGATGGCGCCGCCGAGCAGGCCGCGCGCGTCGTCCTCGGCGAACAGCGCGGCGCTGAACAGCGCTTCGAACAGCGCAGCGCAGAACAGCAGCCCGGCTTGCAGCAGCGTCGAGCGCGGATAGACGGCGGCGCGGCGCAAGCCGTGTTCGCGCTTGAACGCTTCGACGTCGGCGCGGGCCTGGGCGGCGCGGGCGGCGGCCTCGCGCCAGTCGTGAGCCAGCCGGCCGGCCGCCTGCTTCAGCCCCAGCCGCGCATCGAGCGCCGGGCCGGAGAAGTCCTGCGGCGTCGGCGCAAGCGCGCGCAGGCGCCGTTCCGCCTCCGCTTTCGCTTCCTGGCGCGTCTGGTCGACGCGCGCGCGCTCGCCGGCGACGGCTTCGATCACGGCCTGCTCGGCGGCGGAAAGCTCCAGCGCGTCATGGCGGGGCAGGTTGCGGGCGGCGTCTTCGCGGGCGCGCTTGCGCAGGCCGAGGCGCTTGTCGAGCGCAGCCGCGCTCAGTCCCTGCGGCGGCTTGGCCGCAGCAGCGCGCGCCGGCGCCGGCTTGGCTTGCGCTCCGTCCATCGAGCCCCGCTCCCCAGGCGGCACTAAAGCGCGGATGGGCCGCTTCTCCAAGAGGCGCCGACTGGCTAAGAAGGCCGAAGGGAGCCTGAGGCTTGGGCGAAATGCATGATCTGTTGGCGATCGCCGAAGCGGCGGCGGCGGAGGCCGCAGCCGCGCTCAAGGCGCACCGCAGCCAGTGGGCCGTGATCGAGGCCGAGCACGGCCGCGAAGTGAAGATCGACGCCGACAAGCGGGCCGAGGCGCTGATCCTGGCGGCGCTGGAGAAAGCCTCGCCGTTCCCGGTGATCTCGGAGGAAGCGGGCTGGGTGCGCGCCGCCGCGCGCGGCGAGCGCTTCGCCTGGGCGGTCGATCCGCTCGACGGCAGCGTCAACTATCTGCGCGACTATCCGCACTGCGCCGTTTCGATCGCGCTGCTCGACAAGGGCGAACCGGTGCTCGGCGTCGTCGACTGCTTCGTGATGGACGAGCGCTTCACCGGTCTTGTCGGCGAAGGCGCATGGCTCAACGGCAGGCCGATACGCGTTTCGACCATCGCCGATCCGGCCGGCGGCATCCTGCAAACCGGCGTGCCGTCGCGCGCGAGCGCCGACTCGATGGCGCTGTTCGAAGCGCGGCTGAAGAGCTGGCGCAAAGTGCGCATGATCGGTTCCGCGGCCACGGCGCTTGCTTATGTCGCGGCGGGGCGCGCCGAAGCCTATCGTGAATCGGGGTCGATGATTTGGGACGTCGCCGGAGGCTGCGCGCTGGTGAAGGCGGCGGGCGGCGAGTTCCGAATCAGCGGCGAAGCGCTCGACCGGCCGCTCGAAGTCGCGGCCGGAAATTCATACGTTGCATTACCGGAGTGACGTAAAGTTGTGCTGGATTGATGGATTGGCGCCACGCTACGGTTCAATGTCACGTAAACGTAACGGAAGAACACCAGCAATGCAGTGGACAGGCCAGCGCGGCTGTCTGTACCTAAGGGCTAGCTGGGGTCTGTTTTGTGGTGTCGGATGAGGGGGGAAACAGCTCTTGCCGGATCCGCGCGCGCCGTGGGCGAAGCCCTGGCGCGCTGCGATGTGTGGGCGCAAGGCCTGGAGCTGACCTGCGCCGCGATCATAGGGCCCGGCGATAGCCCGCTTCCCATCCGCACACGCGCCGCCAGCTGGGGCGCGTTCGATTTCAGCGATCTCGGCGTGCGCCGCCTGGTTCTGGCCGAGGCGCCGCAGGACGGCGTCGAGGCGCGCGCGCTGCTCAGGCGCACCGCCGCCGCAAGGATGAAGGTGCTGCTGCTCGATGGCGGGCGCTTGCGCCCGCTCAAGCTCGAAGACCTGATCGGCGCGCCGCTGGGCGAGGTCGACGGACGGCGCATCGGCGAGATGATCGCCGGCAAGCGCGTGCTGATCACCGGCGCCGGCGGTTCGATCGGCGGCGAGTTGGCGCGCCGCATCGCGGGCCTTTCGCCCGCGCGGCTCACGCTGCTGGACAGCTCCGAGTACAATCTCTTCAACATCGGCAATGAGCTGCCGCAGGCGGTTCCGGCGCTTGCCGACGTGCGCGACCAGTATGCGATGAAGCGCTGGTTCTCGCGCGAGCGGCCTGAACTCGTCTTTCATACGGCGGCGCTGAAGCAGGTGCCGCTGGTGGAGCGGTTTCCGAGCGAGGGCGTGCTGACCAACGTCGCCGGCGTGCGCCACGTGGTTGAAGCCGCGCATGGCGTCGGCGCGGACGTCGTGTTCGTTTCGACGGACAAGGCGGTCGATCCGTCCGGCGTGATGGGCGCATCGAAACGGCTGGGCGAACTCTATTGCCAGGCGCTCGACCGGCGCGGTCAGCACCGTGCGGTTCCGGTGCGGCTGGGCAATGTGCTGGGCTCTTCCGGCTCGGTCGCGCCTACGTTCGAGAGGCAGCTCGCGGCGGGCGGCCCGCTCACGGTGACCGACCCGGAGGTGACGCGGTTCTTCCTGTCGATCGCGCAGGCGGCGGACGCCTTGCTGCAGGCGGCGGCGGTGAGCCTTGCATCGCCCATACGCGGCGCGGCGCTGGCGATCGACATGGGCGAGGCTTTGCCCGTGGTGGAGCTGGCGCGCAAAATGATCCGGCTGGCCGGCCTGCAGCCTGACGTCGACGTGCCGATCGTGTTCACCGGTTTGCGCCCGGGCGAGAAGCTGCACGAAGCGCTGATCGGCGCGGAGGAATGGCGCGAGGCCGATCCCGCGCCGAACGTGATGGCGGTGGCCTCGCCGCCGCGCAGCCTGCCGGACCTGCACGAGACCATGGAGCGGCTGACGCTGCTCGCGCGCGAAGGCGCCGACAGCGAAGCGGTGCGCGAACTGTTCGACGCGATCGCGTGCGACGCGATGGCCGAGCCGTTGCCGGCGCTCGCCGGTTAGAGCGCCGCGCTGAACCCGCCATGGACCGCCGGCGCCCTCGCCGGCATTTCGTTTCATCCTGACAGCGGGAAGCTGGAACACCGCGGTCTGCGTCGAGCTTCGCGCACGATGCTTTAATCCAGCGTCCGGCGGAACCGCACCAGCGCCAACGCAGCCAGCGCCAGCGTGATCAGCGTCAGCGGCCACAGATCGCCGACGATGTCGGCGAAGCCGGCGCTCTTCAGCACGATCTCACGGATGATGCGCAGGAAGTGCGTGATCGGCAGGCATTCGCCGATGGCCTGCGCCCAGCCCGGCATGGCCTTGAACGGGAACATGAAGCCCGACAGCAGGATCGAGGGCAGGAAGACGAAGAACGTCATCTGCATCGCCTGCATCTGCGTGCGCGCGAGCGTCGAGATGAGATAGCCGAGCATCAGGTTGGCGAGGATGAACAGCGTCACGGCGATGAGGAAGGCCGGCAGCGAGCCGGTGAACGGAATCCGGAACAGCGCCGTCGAAGTGATCAGCACGATCGCCACCTGAATGGCGCCGACGCCGATATAAGGCGTGGTCTTGCCGATCATCACTTCGATCGGCCGCACCGGCGTGGCGAGCAGGTTTTCCATCGTGCCGCGCTCGGTCTCGCGCGTCAGCGCGATCGAGGTGATCATCACCATGGTCATGGTGAGGATGACGCCCAGCAGCGCCGGCACGATATTGAAGGCGCTGACGCCGGCGGGATTGTAGAGGCGGTGGATCACGATCTCGTAGGGCGGTGGCCCCTGCGCCAGATAGGCCAGGGGGCCCGTGAATTCCGGAACGAACGCCGATCGCGCGATGCGTTCGATGGCGCCCAGCGCGCCGGTGGCGGCGACGGGGTCGCTGGCGTCGGCGGCGATCAGGATCTGCGGCCGCTCGCCGCGCAACAGGCGCCGCTCGAATCCCTCGGGAATGGAGATGAGGTACGACGCCTGGCCGGAGCGCAGCATCGCTTCGCCTTCCTCCGCCGTGTGCGCGACGGCGACGATGTCGACGAAAGTGGAAGCGTGAAGCGAGGCGAGAAACGCGCGCGTCATCGGGCCGTCCTCGCGCATCTCGACCACGGCGGGCAGGTGGCGCGGATCGGTGTTGATGGCGTAGCCGAACAGGATCAGCTGGATCACCGGCATCAGGATCATGATCGCGAACGTCGGCCGGTCGCGGCGCATCTGCACCAGTTCCTTGAGGAACACCGCGAACACGCGCGACCAGGACAGGTCGAGGCGTGGAAGGGCGGCCATCACTGGAAATTGTCCATGGCGCCGGACATGAGGTAGATGAAGATCTCCTCGAAGCCGGCTTCGATGGGCGCGGCGCTGAGCTGCGGCTGCGCGTCCTGCACACGGCGCACGGCGCGCTCAAGCGCCGCCGCGTCCTTGCCGCAAGCGTGAATCTCGGCGCCGAACCGCGCCACCAGCTCGACGCCCGGCGCGTCCTTCAGCATCAGTTCGGCCGGGTGCAGCGGATGGCCGGCCATGCGCCAGGCGTGCAAGCCGATCCGTCCGGGAATTTGCGCCGTCGGCGCGTCGATCAGTTTCTTGCCGTAGGCGATGTAGGCGATCGCGTCGCACTGCACGGCTTCGTCCATGTAGTGGGTGGAGACCAGCGTGGTGACGCCTTGCGAAGCGTACTGGCGGATGCGGTCCCAGAAATCGCGCCGCGCCTTGGGATCGACGCCGGCGGTCGGCTCGTCGAGCAGCAGCAGCTCCGGTTCGTGGATCATGCAGGCGGCGAGCGCCAGGCGCTGCTTCCAGCCGCCGGAGAGCTTGCCGGCGAGCTGCTCCTGGCGTTCGCTGAGGCCCAGCTCGGCGAGCGCCCGATCGAGCCGTTCCGCGCGGCGGTCGAGCCCGTAGAGGCGGGCGATGAAGTCGAGGTTCTCGCGGATCGACAGGTCCTCGTAGAGCGAGAACTTCTGCGTCATGTAGCCGACGCGTTCTTTGATCTTGAGGCTTTCGCGCAGCACGTCGAAGCCCAGCACTTCGCCGGCGCCGCTCTCGGGCTTCAGCAGCCCGCACACCATGCGGATCGTGGTGGTCTTGCCGGAACCGTTCGGCCCCAGGAATCCGTAGATGGCGCCGCGCGGCACTTTCAGGTCGAAATCGTCGACGACTTTGCGGCCGCCATACGACTTGGTCAGCCCGCGCACGTCGATGACGATCTCATCGCTCATTCGGCGATCCGCACGTCGACCGGCGCGCCGGGACGTATGGGCGTTGCGCCTTCGAACCGGGCTTCGACCAGGAAGACCAGCTTCTCGCGCTGGTCGAGCGAGTAGATCACCGGCGGCGTGAATTGCGGCTCGGCGGCGACGAAGCTCACGGTGGCGAGAACCGGCTCGGGGCAGCCGTCGCACGTTACGCTCACGCGCGTTCCCACCGGCAGGCGCGACAGCATGGCCTGCGGCACGAAGAACCGCACTTTCATGTTCGTCGGCGCGAGCAGGGCGGCGACGGGCTGGCCGGCGGGGACCACTTCGCCCGGACGGTGATAGATTTGCTCGATCGTGCCGGCGACGGGTGCGGTTCCGCTCGTGTCGCCGAGGCGCTCGCGTGCGAGGCCCGTGGCCGCCTCCGCCGCGCCGGCTTCGCGGCGCGCCTGCGCCAGCTGCGCGTTGGCGGCGTCGCGGGCGGCGCGATCGGAATCGAGCCGCGCACGCGGATAGAAGCCGCGCTCGAACAGTTCGAGCCCGCGCGCATAGTTGCGCTCGGCGAGGACGGCGTTGGCCTGCGCCGTGCGCACGGCGGCGACGGCGGCCGCGCTCTGCGCGCTGGCGCTTGCGGCGCCGTACTGCAGGCGCTGCGGATCGAGCGTGAACACCTGCGCGCCGGCCTCGACCGCATCGCCTTCGCGCACCAGCAGCTCGCGGATGACGCCGGTTTCCTGGCTCGACAGATAGATGTAGTCGGCCTCGCCGTAGCCCTGCAGCACCTCGCCCGGATCGCCGCCGCATGCGGCGGCGAACAGCGCCAGCGAGAGGATCAGGGAGCGCTTCATGCGCGCGGCTCCAGCCCGTTCAGCAGAACGTCGAACTGCTGTTCGATCAGCTTCCGCGGATCGTTGAGAGCGGTTTCGCCTTTGAGGACATGCGTCCACATCGCTTCGAACAGGAGCGGGCCGATGAAGGCGCGCACGGCGGCGGCGGCGTCGACCTTGCGGATCTTGCCGCCGGCGACGCCGGCTTCGATCAATTGCTCCAACGCCCCGCGCGCCTTGGCGACGACCTGGACGCGATAATACTCGGCGATCTCGGGGAAGCGGCCGCAGACGCCGATCACCAGCCGCGGCACCGCGACCACCTTGGGATCGGCCATGAGCGCGGCGATCGCCGTGCTCAGCATGCGCAGCGCCGTCAGCGGATCGGCCTGGCCGGCGGCGGCGAGCGTCGCTGCCTGGTGCGCCAGCGGCGAGACCTTGGCTTCGATCAGCGCTTCCAACAGCGCCATCTTGCTCGGGAAATAGAGATAGATCGCCGCCTTCGAGAGGCCGGCGGCCTTGGCGATGTCTTCCATCCGCGCCGCCTCGAAGCCCTTGGCGGTGAACTCGGCCAGCGCCGCCTCCAGAATCTCCTCCGGCCGCGCCTCGGCGCGCCTGCGCCAGCGCGGCGCGGGAACCCTGGCGGAGGCTGATTTCGGGGCCATGAGCGTCTTTATAACTAACCGGTTAGTTAGTTGCAAGCGGTTTTTGGCCTTTGCGCTGGATACTTGGACGTCGGCGGGACGTGGAAACGCTGCATGCCGGCATCTTGCCGGCAACCCCGCTTCATCCTGCACCTGGGGAGCGGGTGCGGCGTCAGTCGACCCAGTCGCGCCGCAGCGTGCGGGCGGCGACCAGATAGAGCAGCGCGGCGACGAGATAGAAGCCGCTGCCGGCGAGGATCGAGTAGCGCAGCGACTCTTCGCCGAACTGCGCCGAGAGCACGTCCGAGAGCAGGCCGAGCAGGTAGGTGCCGAGGCCGATGCCGATCAGATTGTTGATGAAGAGGAAGCTTGCCGAAGCGGTCGTGCGCATGTTCGCCGGCGCGAGGTGCTGCACGGCGGCGATCACCGGGCCGAGCCAGACAAGGCCGAGCGCGGTCGGCGCGAGGAACAGGAAAAACGCGACCAGCGGCGACGGCGAGAGCAGCCCGATCGCGTAGCACGGCAGCGCCAGCATCCAGGCGCCGGCCGGCACCAGCGCGAACATGGCGCGGCGTTTGGCGCCGAGCTTGTCGCCCAGCAGGCCGCCGAGCCACACGCCGATAACGCCGCCGATCAGCAGGATGGAAGCGTAGTAGAACGCGGCCTGCTGCAGATCGAAGCCGTAGGAGCGGCGCAGGAACGTCGGAATCCAGTAGAACGAGCCGTAGCCCATGATCGAGGAGCACGACGCCCCGAACGAGAGCAGCCAGAAGCTCGGCTTCCTGGTGATGACGCCGAGCGACTGCAACAGGCCGGCTTTCTCCGGCACGCCCGCCTGCGGCTTCACGTCGTAGCGGCCGCGGTCCGGCTCCTTGACCAACAGCTTGAAGATCGGCGCGATCAGCACGCCGGCGAGCCCGACGGTGACGAACGCCGCGCGCCAGTCGACCAGGCTCGCGACGATGCCGCCGAGCGCAATGCCCGCGGCGCTGCCGATCGGGATGCCGAACGAATAGACCGCGAGCGCCCGTGCGCGCTCGTTCGGCGGAAAGTAGTCGGAGATCAGCGAATAGGCGGGCGCGACCCCGCCTGCTTCGCCGACGCCGACGCCCATGCGGGTGAGAAACAGCTGAGTGTAATTCTGCGCGACGCCGCAGAGCGCGGTGAAGCCGCTCCACAAGGTCAGCGCCGCCGTCATGATCCAGGTGCGGTTGCTGCGGTCGGCGAGCCAGGCGATCGGGATGCCCAGGCCGGTGTAGAACAGCGCGAACGACAGCCCGCCGAGCAGCCCCATCTCCGCATCCGTCGCGCCGAGCTCTTCCTGAATCGGCGTATTCAGGATGCCCATGATCTGACGGTCGATGAAGTTGAACGTGTAGACGACGAAGAGCAGCGCCAGCACGGTGAGGCGGCGCGGATCTGCGGGCTGCGGCGGGGCTTGCGAGGTTTGCTCTGTCATCGGTCAAGAAAAACGGCGGCGCGAGAGTGCCGCGCCGCCGTTCCAGTGCGGGGAGATCAGAAGCGGACCTCGATCGCGCCGGTGACTGTGAGCGGGTCTCCATAGAAGGCCGTCACAGAATTGTCCGTCGCTGCGCCGGGGAAATTGTAGCCTGAAGTGATGTAGCGTTCGTCGCCGAGGTTGCGGCCGTAGAGGCCGATCCGCAGACGATCATTGTCCGAGCGCCAGTAGATCGACGCATTGTACAGCGTGAACGCGTCCTGATCGAGCAGCGGGATCGCCGTCTCGAACTGTTGCGTGTCGCCGCGATAGGAGGCGGCGCCGGTGAAGGCGATCGACCCGGGCAGGGAGCCCAGCGTAAGCGGGACCTCGTAGGTGAGGCTCACGGAGCCGGTCCAGTCCGGCGTGTTCTGCACTTTGCGCTGCTCCGCGACGTTCACGCCGCCGACGATGAACTCGGTGTATTCCGCGTCGATGTAGCCGAACGAAAGCGCGCCGCGGAGCGAGTCCGTGAACCGCGCGGTGCCTTCAAACTCGATGCCCGAGAACTCGGCGGCGCCGGCATTGGTGACGGTGCCGACGAACGTGGTCGTCGGCGGCGGCCCTGGGTTGATGACGATGACGGAGCCGGGAATCTGCACGTCGGTGTAGTCGGCGAAGAACACGGCGGTGTTGGCCGTGACGCGGCCGTCCCACAGCGTCGCCTTGGCGCCGACTTCGTAGGAGTCGACATATTCCGGCAGGAAGCCCTCGCGGACGTCGGCGTTGGCGAAGTTGCCGCGCGGGTCGAAGCCGCCGCCTTTGAAGCCTTGCGAGTACGAGGCGTAGAGGTTGAGCGTATCGCTCGGCGCCCACGCCAGGATCACGCGCGGCGTGAAGGCGTCGTCGGTGCGCGTGCCGCGGAAGTGCGGCACGACCTGTTCGCCGCCGACGACGACAGGCGGCGTTATGCTGATGCCGGAGCCGCCGAAGTACGGCGAATTGAGGCCGAGGAACGTTTCGCGCCAGATGTGGGCGGTGCGTTCGTCCTCGGTATAGCGGCCGCCGACCGTGAGGCTCCACTGGTCGGTGATGTCGTAGGTCGCTTCGCCGAACACCGCCCAGGTTTCGGTGCCGACGTCGCCATAGGTGAAACTGGTCGCGCCCGAGAGGCCGAACACCACGTCGAACGCGTGGAATGCGTTGGCGTCGAGATAGTAGGCGCCGCCGACGACGTGCAGGCGATCGCCTTCATAGATCAGCTGCAGTTCCTGGCTGAACTGATCGTTGTTGTAGTGGGCCGGCACATCCATGGACGGGAAGGGCGTGGAGTCGAAGTCGATCGGCGCGATCGAGCGGTCCGAGCGGTCCGCAGTGATCGAACGCAGCGTGAGATTGTCGGTGATTCGCCAATCGACGAGCAGTTGCGCGCCGCGCGAGATCACGCGGTTTTCCGTCAGCGGGCCGAGCGTGGTGATGCCGGACTCGGTATCGTACTCGCTCGAGAGCGGTGAGGCGCTGTTGCCGGGGATGAGGCTCGGCAGCAGGCGGTAGCCTTGACGCGGCGCAGAGTTGTCCTCGGTGTAGTCGGCGCTCAGGCGGACGAGGAAGTCCGGCGTCGGCTCCCATTCGCCCGACACGCGCGCGGCGAATATGTCCTTGTTGTAGTTGTCCTCGCCGGTGAAGAGATTTTCGCCGAAGCCGCCGCGCGTGAGGCCGGCGACGGCGCCGCCGATGCGCAGCGTGTCGGTGATCGGCGTGGAGCCGGAAAGCACGACGTCGAGCTGATCGTAGCTGCCGACGGCGACGCGCGCGCGCAAGGTCGGATCGTCGCGATCGATCCGGCGCGTCACGTATTTGATGGCGCCGCCGATCGTGTTGCGGCCGTAGAGCGTGCCTTGCGGGCCGCGCAGGACCTCAAGGCGCTCGATGTCGTAGATATCGAGCAGCGCGCCCTGCGGGCGGTTGAGATAGACGTCGTCCACATAGATGCCGACGCCTTGCTCGAAGCCGGCCACCGGATCCTGCTGACCGACGCCGCGGATGAAGGCGGTGAGCGTGGTATTCGTGGCGCGGGAGGCCTCAAGCGTCACGTTAGGCGTCGTCTCGCCGATGGCGGTGATGTCCTGGGCGCCGCGCGCTTCCAGCGTTTCCGCGCTATAGGCGGTCACCGCGATCGGCACCTCCTGGAGCGTCTCTTCGCGCCGGCGCGCCGTGACGACGATGCCTTCGTCCTCTTCGACCACCGCATCCTGCGCCATCGCCGGCGCCGTGAATGCAAACGGCGTAGCGCAGACGCTCGCCAACAACAGCGCCAGACGCGCCGGATCGCCAAACCGCTTCATGAGACTGCTCCTCCGCTCCTCAAGTCGGGCCGCCGCTCCGTGTTGCGGACGAAAGCCTCGATCTCCTTGAAAAATGCATCCGGCGCTTCGAGATGGGGGACGTGCCCCGCGCCGGCGATCACCGCGCGTTCGCCGCGCGGAGCTGTGTGTGCGACGAAGGCCGTCGCGCCATCGGGATAGACTTGGCTGTCGGCGCCGGAGATCACGAGCATCGGCGCATCGATGCGCGTAAGCGCGCCGCGGAAATCCTGGGCCGCCATCGACGCCCACAGCGCAGCCATCGCTTCGGGGTCGGCGTTCGACATTTCGGCCTGCGCCCACTCGACCAGGTCGGGGCGCCGCTCGCGCAGGCTGGGCGCGAACATGCGCGGCGCGAAGCGGGCGACGTAGGCGGGCCAATCGGCCTCGATTTCGGCAAGGGTCGCGGCGACGTCGGCTCTGGCGTAGCCGCCGGCGAGTCCGTCGCGCCAGATGTCGTCGTTGACCAGGCGCGGCGCCATGTCTTCGACGACGAGGCCGGCCAGGCGCGGGCCGAGCTTGGGCGCGGCGGCCCACAGCGCCATGGCGCCCATCGACCAGCCCAGCCCGATCACGCCGTCGAGGTCGAGCGCGGCGGCGAAATGGACGATATCGTCGGCCAGGGTTTCAATGGTCAGCGGGGCCGCGCCCCGGCTGGCGCCCGGGTGGCCGCGTAGCGTGACAGTGAGGACGCGATGATGAGCGGCGAGACGGGCGCTCAGATCCTGGAAAAAGCCGCCGTTCGCGGCCCAGCCGTGCACCAGCAGGAGGGGCGAGCCCGCGCCGGCGTCGGCGTAGGCCATCGTCGCCCCGTCTGGCAAAACATGCACAGGCATCGCCCGGCGTTCCCCCTCGGCCATTCCCCGGCCGATTTTTCCTTGTGTTCGCCGCCCTTGTAGCGGAGACTTGAAACATGAGTCAACATTCAGGTTCGGGCGTCGCAGCGGCGCAGGAGCGCACAGGCCCCAAAACGGAGCGCGGCCGGCGGACGCTCAGGCGGCTGCTCGATGCGGCGGGGGAAGAATTTGGCGTCCGCGGCTACCACGAGACGGCGATCAGCCACATCACCCAGCGGGCGGGAGTGGGGCTGGGCACCTTCTACGTCTACTTCAAGTCGAAGGAGGAGGTGTTCAAAGCCCTGGTGGCCGACATGGGCGCACGCACCCGCCATGCGCTCAGCGAGAGCGTGAAGGACGCCCCGAACCGGCTCGAGGCCGAGCGCCTCGGCATCCAGGCCTACCTGGAATTCGTGCGCATGCATAAGTCGCTTTATCGCGTCGTCATGGAGGCGCAGTTCGTCGCCCCGGACGCCTACCGCGCCTATTACCGCACCTTCTCCGACGCGTACCGCCAGCAGCTCAGCCAGGCGGCCAAGCGCGGCGAGATCAGCGACGGCGACGCCGAGGTGCGGGTGTGGGCGCTGATGGGCGCCTCGACGTTTCTCGGGTTGAAATACGGCGTCTGGGAAGACGGCGCCGACGTGAACGCGGTGTCCGAGGCCGCTGCGGATTTGATGATCAACGGGCTCGCGCCGCGAGCCAAGAACGGCGACGCCTCATAAGAATGCGCGCCAGGGGAGGGAAACCATGGGTGTCGACCTCGTCGACATCACCGCCAAGCGGGCGGCGCTGACGCCGCAGCGCATCGCGTTCGAGGACGCGCTCACCGGGCGCACGATGACCTACGCCGAACTCGATGATCGCGCCGCGCGCGCGGCGGCGGCGCTGGCGTCGCTCGGCGTCGAGCGCGAAGACCGCGTCGCCATCCTCTGCCGCAACCGTGTCGAGTTCTTCGAAATCCTGTTCGCCTGCGCCAAGCTCGGCGCGATCCTCGCGCCGTTGAACTGGCGCGCGCCGGCGGCGGAGCTGAAGCCATTGATGGCGGACTGCACGCCGAAAGCGCTGATCTACGGCGCGGAGGACGCCGCCTCCGCGCATGCGCTTGCACGTGAAGGGCTGGCGCTCGTGGCGCTGGATCCTGGACCGCCGGCGTCCTCGCCGGCATGCGCCGTTTCAACTCCAAGCGACGTTGCAGCTGGAAACGTCATCGCCGGCGAGGACGCCGGCGGTCCAAGTGCGTATGCGCGTTTGCTTGCTGACGCTTCGCCGTTGCGCACCGAGCGCCGTTGGCGCGGCGAGGCGATTTGGTCGCTGAGCTATACGTCGGGCACCACCGGCGCGCCGAAAGGCGTGATCCAGACCTATCAGATGGCCGCCGTGAACGCGTTTCACGTTGCGCAGGCGTTCGGCGTCAATGGCGGCGACACCACGCTCAACTTCCTGCCGCTGTTCCACACCGCCGGCATCCAGCTGGTCACGCTGCCGACGCTGATCGCGGGCGGCACGGTGATCGTGACGCCCGGGTTCGACGAGGCGCGCGCGCTTGAGCTGATGCCGCGGCTCGACGTGTTCTTCAGCGTGCCCGCCGTCTATCAGCAGTTGGCGCTGCATCCTGCGTTCGAGCGCGCCGATCTTTCGCGCGTGCGTTCGTGGGGCTGCGGCGGGGCGCCGTTGTCCGATGTGCTGGTGGAGCGTTTCGCCGCGAAGGGCGTGCGCGTCTGCAACGGCTACGGCATGACGGAAACCGGCCCTACCGCATTCGTCGCCGCGCCGGAAGATGCGCTGACGAAGATCGGCTCCGTCGGCAAGCCGCAGATGCTGCTCGATGTCCGCATCGTCGACGTGAACGGCGAAGACGTCGCCGAGGGCGAGAGCGGCGAGATCTGGATGCGCGGCGCGGGGCTCACGCCCGGCTACTGGAAGCGGCCGGAGGAGACGGCGAAGGCGTTCACGCCGGACGGCTGGCTCAGAAGCGGCGACATCGGCCGGCGCGACGCCGACGGCTGCTATTACGTCGCCGGCCGGATCAAGGAGATGTACATTTCGGGCGGCGAGAACGTGTATCCGGCCGAAGTCGAGAACGCGCTCGCGCGCCATCCGGCCGTGCTGGAGGCGGCTGTGCTCGGCGTAGCGGACGAGACATGGGGCGAGGTCGGGCACGCCTTCGTGCTGATGCGCCCCGGCGCGCAGCCGATCTCGGCGGCCGATCTGATTCAGTTTTGCCGCGGCAATCTCGCCGGGTATAAAACCCCGCGCCACGTGACCTTCGTGGACGAGTTCCCGCGCACCGCCGCGGGCAAGATCAGGAAGCATTTGCTCGCGCCGGCGCCGCACGCGCCGTCGCGCTGAGCGGAGGCTGCAAGCAGGGAAGGGACGCGAGCCAATGATCATTACAGGGCGGAACGCCTCACGCCGCGCATTGCTCGCGGGCGTATCGGGCGCGGTGCTGACGAGTGGTTGCTCGTCTTTTTTTGTCCCGAACAATGACACCGGTAACAGCGCTTTGCGGCGCGACGCCCGCGCGGCGATGAAGCGCGCCGCGCGCTTCATGCGCGAGCGGGTGGCGTATCGCGGCGGCTATGTCTGGAGCTACCTGCCGGACTTCTCGCGCCGCTGGGGCGAGATGGAAGCCTATCCGACCATGATCTGGATCCAGCCGCCGGGCACGGCGACGGTCGGCCATCTCTATCTCGACTGCTTCCACGCCACGCGCGACGAGTTCTACTACCAGGCCGCGATGGAAGTGGCCGAGGGCCTGATCGCGGCGCAGCATCCGGCCGGCGGCTGGAACTACCTGCACGATTTCGCGGGCGAAGACTCGGCGCGGCGCTGGTACGGCACGATCGGCAAGAACGGCTGGCGGCTGGAGGAATTCCACCACTATTACGGCAATGCGACGTTCGATGACGCGGGCGCGTCGGAAGCATCGCAATTCCTGTTGCGGCTTTACCTCGAACGCCGCGCGCGCACGCTGCGCGCGCCGCTCGAGCGCGCGATCCGTTTCGTGCTCGACAGCCAGTACGAGAATGGCGGCTGGCCGCAGCGCTTTCCGTTCGTGGAAGACGCGCCGTCGCTGCACGGGCGTCCGGACTATACCCGCTACATCACCTTCAACGATGCGGTGGCGGACGAGAACATCAAGTTCCTGCTGATGGTCTATCACACGCTGGGCGACGAGCGCGCGCTGGCGGCGATTCGGCGCGCGATGGAGGTGTTCGTCATCACCCAGCAGCCGGCGCCGCAGGCGGGGTGGGGTCTGCAGCATCACCATGAAACGCTGCGCCCGATCGGCGCGCGCAGCTACGAGCCCGATGCGCTGACGACGCACACCACCGCCGGCAATATCGCCCAGATGATGGATTTCTACGAATGGACCGGCGACGGGCGCTTTATCGCCCGCATCCCCGAAGCGCTGGCCTGGCTTGAATCGGTGCGCTTGCCCGAGGATCGGATCCAGGTGCCGGGACGGCGGTATCCAACGTTCATCGAGATCGGCAGCAACCGCGCCCGCATCAACCATCGCCGCGGCTCCAATGCGGCGAGCGGCGCGTACTATTGGGACTACGATCCGGCCAGGCCGATCACGCACTATTCGCAATGGCGCGCGATCGATCTGGAAGCGCTGCGCGCGCGCTATGAGCGGCTGCGCGCGGCGTCGCCCGATCTGCTGCGCGCCGCGTCGCCGCTCAGGCCGCGTGCAGACTTCGAACTGCCCCGCTACTTCACGACCGAGAATATCGAGGTTTCGGACATGACCACGAACCGTGGCGAAGGCGCGCTGGAGCGGCCGACGCCGGAGCGGGCGCGCGAACTGATCGCTACGCTCAACGCCGAGGGCTATTGGCCCACGCCGCTGACCGCCGCCAGCAACCCCTATGTCGGCGATCCGCCGCCGGCGCCGGCGCCGGGCGATTACGCGCAGACCCTGGTCGGGGACCGCTTCGACACCTCGCCCTTTATCACCGACACGCCCGTCGCAGGCATTTCGACCGGCGCCTTCATCCAGAATATGAGCGCGCTTTTGCTCATCGCCGGTTCAGGCGAGTAGGGGAGGATGGTATTGGCTCCGGGAGGGAGCTAATCTCGCCGCCGGTGGGGAATGAGCCGTGGCTGAGCAGAACAATACGAACGCCGACGACCGGACGATCCGGCTGGCTTCTATCGTCTCGATCGACATCGTCGGCTTCTCGACCATGTCGGAGCGCGATCAGCGCAACGCCGCGCGCAAGGTCGAAGCGCTGCGCACGCGCATCGAGACGACGGCGCAGAAGCATGGCGGGCGCCTGTTCAACACGGCGGGCGACGGCTTCATGCTGGAGTTCGCCTCCGCCGGCGCCGCGCTCGGCGCCATCCAGGACATTCTCGACAAGCGCTCGAAGGGCGAGCCGCCGCTGCGCGTCGGCGCCCATGTCGGCGATGTCGTCGTCACGGCGACGAGCGACTTGCTCGGCCATGGCGTGAATGTCGCCGCGCGGCTGCAGGAGCTGGCGGAGCCGGGCTCGGCGCTGGTGTCCGCCGAGTTCCGGTCGATGGCGCGCTCGTCGCCGACGGCGGCGTTCCAGGCCAAAGGGCAGAAGCCGCTCGACAACATGGAGCAGCGCGTCCAGACGTTCGAAATTCTCTCCAAGCGCCAGAAGTTCGCGCGCGGCGCGCGCAAGGCCGCGACGATAGCGATGGTGCTCGCCGTGCTCGGCGTGGGCGCTTATTTCGCGCCGGCGGGCTGGCGTTACGCGCAGCCTTTGCTGGAGCGGCAGCAGCAAGCGCCGGCGGAGACGCCCCCGGCGGCGCCGACGCAGCTGGAAACGCTCGCGCCGGAGCCGACCTTCATCACCTACACGCCGGGCCACGTCTTCCGCGATTGCGAGACATGTCCGGAAATGGTCGTGCTCGGCGGCGGGCTCTTCACCATGGGGTCGCCAGCGAACGAACCCGGCCGCGGCCGCGACGAAGGCCCGCAGCGCGAAGTGTCGGTCCAGCCGTTCGCGATCGGCAAGTACGAAGTGACGTTCGCGCAGTGGGACGCGTGCCTCGGCGGCGGCGGCTGCAACGGCTATTCGCCGCCGGACGGCGGCTGGGGCCGCGGCGACCGGCCGGTGACGAACGTGTCGTGGAACGACATCCAGGCCTATCTCGATTGGCTCAACGAACGCGCCGGCGGCCTGCGCTATCGCCTGGCCAGCGAGGCGGAGTGGGAATACGCCGCGCGCGGCGGCGCCAGCGACGCGTATGCGTTCGGCCCGCGCGTCACCGCGACGCAAGCGACGTTCCGCACCCGGCAGACGACGCCGGTCGGCGCGCATGCGGCCAACGCGTTCCAGCTGTTCGACATGCACGGCAATGTCGGCGAGTGGGTCGAGGACTGCTACGCGCCGAGCTACCAGCTGGCGCCGATCGACGGCGCGGCGGTGCAGGCCGCGAATTGCCAGCGGCGCGTCTATCGCGGCGGCGCCTTCGCCGACCGCGAGCCGGTGCTGCGCGCGGCGGCGCGGCAGTCGGCGCGGCCGGATACGCGGGCGCAGGGGCTTGGCTTCCGTGTGGCCCGCACGCTCGATTAGCGCATCTGCTGTGACCGCGGACACAGACAAAGCAGCTGAGGCGCTTCAAGCTCCGCCCCTTCGGGCTCGGCATCCAGTGGGGCAGGCATGAGCGGCAAGTTCCTGCTCGCGCAGATTTCGGACACACACGTGCGCGTCGACGACGACGGCGCATCCGTGCGCCAGCTGCAGAAGGCGTTTGCGCAGGCGCGCGACTACAAGGCCGATCTCGTCCTGCTGACGGGCGATCTCGTCAACGACGAACGCGACGAGGAATACGCGGCGCTGGCGGAGGCGATCGCCGATTCGCCGGCGCCGCTGTTTCTGATGCCCGGCAATCACGACGACCGCGCCCGCATCCGCGCCCGCTTTCCCGGCCACGGCTATCTGCCGAGCGGCCGGTTTCTTTCCTATGCAATCGAACAGTTTCCGATCCGCGTCGTCGTCGTCGACCAGATCGTCCCGGGCGAAACCTTCGGCGTTCTCACCGAAGGCCAGGCCGATTGGCTCGACCGCACGCTCGCCGCCGACCGCGCCAAGCTCACCATCGTCGCCCTGCACCATCCGCCGTTCCCGACCCACGATCTGTTGTTCGACCAGATCGGCCTGCACGACAGCGATCTTTTCCAATTTGTAATCTCGAAGCATCCGCAGGTGGCGCGGGTGATCTGCGGCCACCATCACCGCGTGGCGTTCGGCCAGGTCGCGCATGCGCCGGCGATCGTCGCGCCGTCGACGTCCTGGGCCTATGGGCTGGCGGTGCATCCCGGCCAGCCGATCGCGCCGCGCACCGGCGAACAGCCCGGCTGGATGCTTCATATCTGGACGCCACAAGGCGGTTTCGCCAGCCATTTCATGGGTTTGTGAGCGCAGGCGCGCTGGTTCCACCAAACGCGTTGGGCCGGCTCCATACGGAGCCGGCCCGTGCTGCGGTGGCGCCTTGGGCGGGGGGAGTAGGTCGGCGCCGTGGATAAAACGCAACCGCCGGGCGGTCGTTCCTGCCCCGGCCGAAAAAAGTCCGTCCGCCGCGCCGCGATGAAGCGCCGGCGTTGCGGGCAGGCGCCCGGAGCGTGCGGCGCTCCGGGATGAGCGGGGCGCTTAGCGCTGGCGGGGACACCGCCGGAGCGGGCCCCGCCAAGCGCAGCCAGCACCCCCGTACTGCCGCAGGCAGAGAAGCGGAAAACAGCCGCCCCGGTCAAGCATGAAAAATCTTGTACATCTTTCTCCAGCCCGCTGATCGCCGAAAAGCCACACCTTGGCGCTTCCTGTGAACGTTGCGCACGCGTTCCGCGCCGTTTCGTTGACGCTGCGCCGAATTGCGTGTCCTCTCGCGCGCCCCAACACTCCAGAGGATGACGCGATGGCTGATGTCACGAAGCGATTTCGTTGGGGACCAAGCTTCGAGAACATTCTCGATCACTTCACGACGCCGGAAATCGAAGCGCTCCGGCGCAAGTGCCGCAAGCTCATTCGCGACTTCTGCGATCTCGAACTCGAAGGCGAAGGCTATCGCTGCGCCGTCATTCCGTTCGAGATGTTCCATTACGGTTTCGTGCTGGCCTATTCGTTTGTGGAGGAGGAATGGGCGCTCGAAGTGCTGGCGGCGCCGGATTTCGGCGCGCCGGATTGTTTGCGCAAGCGTCCGCGCAGGCGCAAGGACGGCGGCGCCCGCCGCGAAGCGCTGATCGCCGCCTGGCGCGACGTTTGCGCCTGGCGCTCCGCGGGCTTGACGGTTCTGTACAACTTCGTGCGCCGCATCGGCCCTGCATTGACCGCATTCCGCGCGGACGAAGGAACAATGCGAGCTTTCGCGGCGCCGACGCACGAAATACCGTCGCCGATCGGCGATTCCGTGGCCGCATCTATACGTTTCTTCAACGCTTTCGCCGAACAACAGTCGCAGGGTTGTAGGAATCTTGTGCAACTCTTGCGGTCGACGGCGAGCGAGGCGGTTTGGTTCCTTGGGCCTCTGTCGAGCTTCGCCGGCCGAGGCCCCGCCGAAGAGCTATGGGACGCATCCCTGTTCGGCGGCGCGGAACAGACAGGCGGATGAAGCGATGAGCGCCGGCAGGAAGTCGAGAGCAGGGAGCGGCCAAAAGCAGACGCGCTCGTTCTCCACTTCGCAAGGCCGCGCCAATCTCGCCCGCGCGCTGGATACGGCGGATCGCGAAAAAACCGTGGTCGGCTTCGCCCGCTACAACATGCCGGTGGCGGCGCTGGTGCCGATCGAAGCCGTGCGCATGCTGGCGGGCGAAGACGACGTGGATGTCGCGGTGCGCGCAAAGATCACGCGCATGGCGAAGCTGTTTCTCGCCGGCGCGCCGCCGCCGAAACGCAAGCGCAGCGCTGTGAAAAAATCGGCGAAGAAAGCGCCCGCGCGGGGCAAGGCCGGCGCCAAGGCGAAAAAGGCCAAACGCGGCAAACGCAAAGGCCTGTCAAAATCGGCCTGAGAGCGGCTATAAGCGCGCCGAACAGATCTCGGAGCGCCGCCCATGAAAACGAGAGCCGCCGTCGCCTTCGCGCCGAAGCAGCCGCTGGAAATCGTCGAAGTCGATCTCGAAGGCCCGCGCGCGGGCGAAGTGCTGATCGAGATCAGGGCGACGGGCGTGTGCCACACCGACGCCTACACGCTCGACGGCTTGGATTCGGAAGGCGTCTTCCCGTCGATCCTCGGCCACGAAGGCGCAGGGATCGTGCGCGACGTCGGCGCCGGCGTGACCGGCGTCGGCGCCGGCGATCACGTCATCCCGCTCTACACGCCCGAATGCCGCCAGTGCAAAAGCTGCCTCTCGCGCAAGACCAATCTCTGCACCGCCATCCGCGCCACGCAAGGCAAGGGCCTGATGCCGGACGGCACGTCGCGCTTCTCCTACAAGGGCAAGCCGATCGCCCACTATATGGGCTGCTCGACGTTCTCGAATTTCACGGTGCTGCCGGAAATCGCGGTGGCGAAAATCCGCGCCGACGCGCCGTTCGAGAGCGCCTGCTATATCGGCTGCGGCGTCACCACCGGCGTCGGCGCGGTCGTGAACACGGCCAAGGTCGAGCCGGGGGCGAACGCGATCGTCTTCGGCCTTGGCGGCATCGGCCTCAACGTCATCCAGGGCCTGAAACTCGTCGGCGCCGGCATGATCGTCGGCGTCGACATCAATCCCGCGCGCGAGGCATGGGGCAAGAGGTTCGGCATGACGCATTTCGTCAACCCGAAGGATGTCTCCGGCGATCTCGTCGCGCATCTGGTGGAGCTGACGGGCGGCGGCGCCGACTACACGTTCGACGCCACCGGCAACACCGCCGTCATGCGCCAGGCGCTCGAAGCCTGCCATCGCGGCTGGGGCGAAAGCATCATCATCGGCGTCGCCGAAGCCGGCCAGGAAATCGCCACGCGCCCGTTCCAGCTGGTGACCGGCCGCGTCTGGAGAGGCACGGCCTTCGGCGGCGCGCGCGGCCGCACCGACGTGCCCAAGATCGTCGACTGGTACATGGACAAGAAAATCCAAATCGACCCGATGATCACCCACAAGCTCCCGCTGGAGCGCATCAACGAAGCATTCGACCTGATGCACAAAGGCGAAAGCATTCGCAGCGTGATTCTGTACTAGCGCAGATTCCGTTCAGGTAGCACCGTATCCGGCGGCGGCGAAGTAGTTGG
>JAHDXR010000020.1 GCA_023384105.1 Hyphomonadaceae bacterium
GCTGCGCCCCCTTTCAAAAGTCCGCACATGCCGGCGGGACGCCGGCGGTCCATAGCGGCGGCGGTCCATGGATGCGATTTCGGAAATTGGCGGCGCCGCCGAGCGGGGACAAGCTGCCCGGCGGCGCCTGCAGGCCTCGCAGCAGGCTGGGTGGGGGACGCACGCGGAGGCCTGGTCGATGAAGACGCCCGCTCCGCGCGAATGAAGCCCCCCTCAGAGCCCACGAGTGCGGATCGAACCGTCGAATGACGCTCGATCGCCGCCGGTGCAAATCCGTCCGGTAGTCTGGTTCGAAAACGTCACTAGCCCCGGCGACGTTCTTCACATCAGCGATACATGTTCGTCGTCGATTCGCAACATCAATTTGGCGCGGTTCAGGCGCCTGCTTCAGCGGGCGCATCCCGCGTCGGTTTGCCGTCTGCGGATAACAAAATCGCAATCCAGCGGGTCGAGCGAAATTGCGCCAATACAATCATGATCATGACGGTGAGCGGCGCGGCGAGAAACGCGCCGACGATGCCCCACACCAAACCCCAGATCGCCAGCGCCAGCAGCACTACCACGGCGGAGAGGTTAAGTGACTCCCCCGTCATTCTTGGCTGAACGAAATTGCCGATGATGAACTGCCAGGCGCTGACGCCCAGAAACACGGCCAGCACCGGCCCCAGCGTCGGGAATTGAACCAGCGCCACCGCCGTCGTGAGGATGACGGCCATGAGCGAGCCGATAGTGGGGATATAGTTGAGAAAGAAGATCAGGAACGACCAGAACAGCGCGTTCTCGAGGCCGATGATCACCAGCGTCGCGTAAGTGAGCGCGGTGATGATGAGGCTCATCACCGTCTGCACCCACAAATAGCGCTCCATCGACAGCCGGATGCGCGCGGCCACTTCGCGCGCCGCTTCGCGCCGGCCCTTGCCGACGAAGATGCGGTCGAGCTTGTCGCTCATCGCGTCGGCGGCCGGAAACAGGAAGGCGAGAAAGATCAGCGTGAACACCGAGGCCGAGGCGGCGTTGCGGATGCTCTCGCCGATCTCCGTCGCCAGCCGGGCCGAATCGAACTGGGCGATCAGGTCGCGCACGGTGGGGCTCGGGCCGCCGGGACTGCCCACGGCCTGATGCGCCTGCGCCAGCACCTGGTTGAGGCGGAACTCGTAACGGGGCAGGTCGGTGAAGATGGCGGCGATGTTCTCCACAACGACGACGCCGATCAGCGCCGCCAGCCCCAGCACCAGGACCAGCGCGATCGGCAGGGCCAGCCAGCGCGGCATGAAGGGAACGCGCTTGTCGAGCGTCTCGGCGAGGCCGTCGATGGCCAGCCACAGAAATAAGGCCATGGCGAACTGCGTGAGCGGCTCGCGGAGGAAATAGAGCGCGGCCGCAACGACGCCGGCGGCGATAATCCACAGCGCCCCGCGCTGCGAGATGTCGAGGCTTGCCATCAGCTCTCCTCTTCTCGTGCGCCGGGCCGTAGCGCAAGGCCCGGCTTGGCCTAAAAGGCCCGATGCGCCAAGCTATTGGCGAAGCAGGAGGCTGAAGAATGGCGGCACAGATCGAGATCGGCGCTTCGCCGGAAGGCGTGCAGACGATGTCGCTGAAGCGGGCCAACCGCCACGGGCTGATCGCCGGCGCGACCGGCACCGGCAAGACGGTGACGCTACAGGTGCTGGCCGAGCGCTTCGCCGCGGCGGGCGTCAACGTCTTCGCCGCCGACATCAAGGGCGATCTCTCGGGCTGCGCCGGCGTCGATCCCACGCCGCCGGGCTGGGCCGCCGCGCGCGCCGCCGAGATCGACCTGCCGCTGACGCCGGAAGCCGCGCCGGTGACGTTCTGGGACGTCTATGGCGAACTCGGCCATCCGGTGCGCACCACCGTCACCGAGATGGGCCCGGTGCTGATGGGCCGCGTGCTCGAAGCCTCCGCCGCGCAGGAAGGCGCGCTCACCATCGCCTTCCGCCTCGCCGACGACTGGATCAAGCAAGGCAAGAACGAGGGCCTGCTGCTCGATCTCAACGATCTGCGGGCGCTGCTCACCTACATTTCAGAAAACGCCGACGAGATCGGCAAGCAATACGGCCTGGTCACGCCGCAATCGATCGCGGCGCTGCAGCGCAAGCTGCTGCAGCTGGAAATGGACGGCGCCGACCGCTTCTTCGGCGAGCCCGCGTTCCAGCTCGAAGAGCTGCTGAAGCCGCGCCCGGACGGCAAAGGCACGATCCACGTGCTCGCCTCCGAGCGCCTGGTGCAAAGCCCGCGCCTCTATTCCGCGTTCCTGCTCTGGCTGATGAGCGAACTGTGGGAGGAACTGCCGGAAGTGGGCGATCAGGATAAGCCCAAGCTCGTCTTCTTCTTCGACGAAGCGCATCTGCTGTTCCGCGACGCGCCGAAGGAGCTGATCAATCGCGTCGAGCAGGTGGTGCGGCTGATCCGCTCCAAGGGCGTCGGCATCTATTTCGTGACGCAGTCGCCGACCGACATTCCCGAAGTCGTTCTGGCGCAGCTCGGCAACCGCTTCCAGCATGCGCTGCGCGCCTACACGCCGACGGATCAGAAAGCCGTGCGCGCGGCGGCGCAGAGCTTCCGCGCCAACGCCAATGTCGATGTGGCGAAGGAGATCCAGGAGCTGGGCGTCGGCGAAGCCCTGGTTTCGACGCTGGACGAGAAAGGCGCGCCGACGCCGGTGGCGCGCACCAAGATCAGGCCGCCGAACAGCCATGTCGGGCCGATCCTGCTGAGCGAACGCCAGGCCATCATGCGCGCCAACACTGCGGGCCGCGCGTATGAGAAGGCGGTCGACCGCGAAAGCGCGCACGAAATCCTCGGCCGGCGCGCCGAACAGCTCGCCGCCGCGCAGGCGCGCGAACAGGAACGCGCGGCGCGGGAGAAGGAAGCGGCGCGCAACGGCCGCGCCGGCGGCTCGCGCACGAGCGGCGGCGCCTCACGCTCCAGCAACACGCGCAGCCGCTCGGGCGGCTCGCGCACGACGGCGATCGAGCGTCAAGGCGGGCGCGTCGCCAGCGGCATGATGAACACGATCGTGCGCGAACTGATGCGCGGCATCCTCGGCACGCCCTCGCGTCGGCGCTGACCGTTCAGGGCGCGAATGGAGCAGGCGGCGGACACCGAGACCATCGTCGTCACCGCGCCGCGCCTGCCGGAGGCGCCGGGCGAAGCCGCCTACGCTTCGCTGCCGATCGATCCCGACGCGATCGAACAAGCCGTGCGCCTCGACCGCGCGCTCGCGGTCGCGCCGGCGGCCAATCTGTTTCGCCGCAACGACAGCGGCGCGGCCAACCCCACCGTGCAGGGCCTCAGCCTGCGCGCCATCGGCCCCTCCGGCGCGGGCCGCGCGCTGGTGACGCTCGACGGCGCGCCGCAGCACGATCCGTTCGGCGGCTGGGTGATCTGGGGCGGCTTGCCGCCGGAGCTGATCGCGCGCGCCCATGTCATTCGCGGCGCGGGCGTAGGGCCCTACGGCGCCGGCGCGCTGACCGGCGCGATCGATCTCACGGAACGCACCGCGCCCGGCTTCAGCCTGCGCGCCGAACGCGGCGCGCGCGATTATACGCGCTTCGGCGGCGTCGGCGTCGCCGGCGACGATGCGTTCAGCGCCCTGCTCGCGGCGACGGTCGAGCACGACGACGGCTGGATCCCCACGCACGAAGGCCGCGGCGCGGCCGATGCGCCGCTGTGGCGCGATGCGGTGAGCGGCGCGGCGCGCGTGCAGACGATGCGCGGCGACGTGCTGATCTCGGCGCGGCTCTCCGGCTATGCGGAAGAGCGCGGCTCCGGACTCGTCGGCGCCAACTCGACCGCGGACGGCGCCGCCTCCAGCCTGACGCTGGTGCGCCAGCCGCGCGGCGACGCGCCGGGCTGGCGCGTGCAAGGCTGGGCGCGCCAGAGCGATATGAGCAACAGCTTCGTCTCGGTTTCGCAGGACCGCAGCGCGACGTCGCCCGCTTCCGAGCAATACGCCACGCCCGCCTTCGGCTGGGGCGCCAACGCGGCGCTGCGCTGGAGCAGCGCCGAGATCGGACTCGACGTGCGCGCAAGCGACGGCGAAACGCGCGAGCTGTTTCTTTATTCCGGCGGCGCCTTCGCTCGCTCGCGCATCGCCGGCGGCGAGACGCTGAGCGCCGGCGCCTACGCCGAAGGCTGGCGCAGGTTCGGCGACACGCTGCTTTCCGGCGGCGTGCGGCTGGACTGGTGGAGCGCGTCGGACGGGCGGCGGCTCGAGCGCAACCTGCTCACCGGCGCGCCGACGCTGGACGTTACGCCGGAGGACCGCAGCGCGTGGGCGCCGACAGCGCGCATGGGCGTACGGCGCGACTTCGGCGGCTATTTCGTGCGCGGCGCAGCCTATGCCGGCTTCCGTCCGCCGACGCTGAACGAACTGCACCGCCCTTTCCGCGTCGGCAATGACGTCACCGAGGCGAATCCCGAACTCGATCCCGAACGTCTCTACGGCGCCGACGCCGCGATCGGCCGCGACGGCGACGAGCTGAGCTGGAGCCTCGGCATATTCGCGGTGCAGCTGGCCGACCCGATCACCAACGTCACGCTCGGCATGGGGCCGGGCGTGTTTCCGCCGGGCGTCAGCGTGCCCGCGGGGGGCGCCTACCGGCGGCGGCTGAACGCCGGCGCGATCGACGCGGTCGGCGTCGAAGCCGATGCGCATGGCGCCTGGAACGAACGCCTGAGCTGGCGCGCGGCGCTGAGCTACACCGACGCGGAGGTCGATGGCGAAAACGTCGCGCCGCAGCTCACCGGGCTGCGGCCCGCGCAGGCGCCGGCATGGAGCGCGACGGCGGGCGTGATGTGGCGCGCCTGGGCGGGCGGCGCAGTGAGCGCCGACGCGCGCTACGAAAGCGCCCGCTTCGACGACGATCTCAACACGCGCCGGCTCGGCGATGCGCTGACGCTCGATCTGCGCTTCGAACAGGACGTGACGGAACGCGCGGCGCTGTTCATCGCGCTCGACAATGCGCTCGACGCCGAGATCGCGACCGGCGCGACCGCCGACGGCGTCACGCTCTATGGCGCGCCGCGCGCCGTGCGCGCCGGAGTGCGGCTCGCCTCGCGCTGACGGCGCCGCTTGGAACCGCCGGCGGTCCGAAGCGGAACGCTAATCGACGATCCCGCTTTTCCACTCCGCGTCGCGGCGCGGCAGCGCGAGGTAGCTTTCGCTGCGCATCTCCATCAGGCGCGAGGCCGTGCGCTCGAACTCGAAGCTCTGGTCGCCTTCGGGATAGAGCTTGTGCGGCTCGGCTTCCGCCGAGGCGATCAGCTTCACTTTCGCTTCGTAGAGCGCATCGATCAGCGTGCGGAAGCGCGCCGCCGCCTCGCGCTTGGACGGCGACAGCTTGGGAACGTTCTCCAGGAGGACGGTGTGGAAGCGTTCGGCGATCTCGAGATAGTCCGCCGCACCCAGGGGGCGGTCGCATAATTCCTCGAAGGTGAAGCGGGCCACGCCGGCGGCTTCGCGATGCACGCGCAGCGCGCGCCCGTTGACGTCGAGCGTCACCGCCTGGGCGTGGGCGCCGTAGGTGAGCCGGTTCCAGGCGTTCTCGATCGCCTCCTCCGCCGCAGGCCCGAGCGGCGCATAATAGACCGGCGCCGCCATCAGCCGTTCGAGCCGGTAGTCGCGCGGGCCGGAAATCTCGATCACGTCGAGCTTCCGCTTCAGCATGGCGATGAACGGCAGGAAGAGCTGGCGGTTCAAGCCGTTCTTGTAGAGATCGTCCGGCGGCCGGTTCGAGGTAGCGACGATCACCACGTCGAGCGCGAACAGGCGCTCGAACAGCCGCCCCAGGATCATCGCATCGGCGATGTCGGTGACCTGCACTTCGTCGAAACACAACAGCCGCGCCTCGGCCGCCACTCGCTCCGCCGCCTGCGCGATCAGCTGGTCCTGCCCGGCGCCGCGCGCGCGGGCCTGGTGCATAAAGGCGTGCTGCTCCAGCATGAATTCGTGGAAGTGCACGCGGCGCTTCTTCGTCGCCGGCGCGTTCTCGAAGAGAAGGTCCATGAGGAGCGACTTGCCGCGGCCCACCGGCCCCCACAGATAGAGCCCGCGCGGCGTCGCGCCCTTGCCGAACCACGCGTCCGGCTTCCAGCGCGCCATCTCGCCCGCCAGCGCGTCCAGCCGCTCGGCGGCGTTGCGCTGCGCGGCGTCGGCTACCAGATCGCCCGCGGCGAGGCGCTGTTCGTACGCGGCCAGGGGCGAGGTCATCCGGTCTCCAACACAGCCAACATGGCGGGCCGCCGCTTAAACCCCGCTCCGGCGGGCGAACGCAAGCCGCCCCTTCCCCACGGCGCGGCCGCGTGCTTCCCTGCGCCGAGTCGGAGCCCCTGGGACCACCTTCTTCGATGACGCCGTTGGATGCCGCCGTCCCGCCCCGCGCCGAGGCCGCGCCGGCCAGGCACATTGTCGACCTGCTGATCGAGGAGCGCGCGCCGAAGCTCTCCGCCAGCGCCTGGTGGCCGCTGCTCAGGCCGCAGCTCTATAGCATCCTGAACTACGACAAGGCCGTACGCATGGCCGACATGATCGCGCCGATGGGCGGGCTCGACGCGCTGGAAGCCGTCTCCGATCTGCTGTCGGTAAAGCTCGACATGCGGGGCGCCGAGCGCATCCCCGCCAACGGCCCGTTCCTGATCCTGGCCAACCACCCCACCGGCATCACCGACGGCGTCGCGCTCTACGACGCGGTGAAGCCGCAGCGGCCGGACGTGCTGTTCTACGCCAACTCGGACGCCGAGCGCGTGTGCAAGCGCTTCGGCGAAGTGCTGATCCCGGTGGAATGGGTGCAGGCCAAGCGCACGCGCGAACGCACCCGCATCACGCTGAAAATGACCGACGAAGCGTTCGGACAGGGCCGGCCGCTGGCGATCTTCCCGGCCGGGCGGCTCGCGCGCGTGCGCGGCGGCGTGCTGACCGATCCCGAATGGATGCCGACGGCAGTGAGCCTCGCGCGCAAGTACGAGCTGCCGATCCTGCCGGTGCACATGGCCGGCCCCTACTCGTTCTGGTTTCACACCTTCTCGAAAATCTCGCCCGAACTGCGCGACATCACGCTGTTCCACGAACTGCTCAACAAGCAGGGCAAGACCTATCAGCTCACGTTCGGCCCGCTGATCCGGTGGGAGCACGCGGTCGGCGATGCGGCAAGCATCAGCCGCAGGATCAAGCACTATGTCGAGCGCGCGCTGCCGGCGGCGCCGGACGCGCCGTTCGACCCAGCCGGGCCTGAGTGCGACTGGCGCGATCCGCCCAGGTCGGTAAATGGGCTTTAATACTGGGCTTTGATAATGGGATAAAATGCTGGTATACAAACCCGTCTATGGGTGAGATGCGTAAAATTACCGTCGACGTGGACGCCAAGGTGCTCGAAGCCGCACGCGAGGGCGATGCGGGCGTCGCAGAAACCGTGCGCCAGGCGCTTGAACGCCAAGCCCGCGCGCTTGCTTGGAAACGCCTGTTGGCGCTGCGCGGTAAAGTCAAGTTCGACATGACTTGGCAGGAAATGCGCGGCAAGGACGACGAGGATTGATCGCCGTCGACACAAGCGTGCTGGTCGACTGGCTCGATCAGATCGACTCGCCCGAAGCGCAGCGCGTATCGGGTTTTGCCCGGAGCGGCGAAGGCGTAGTCGCGCCTGTAACGCTGACTGAACTACTGTCCGATCCCAAAGGCGGACGTACGCTCGAAGTAGCATTGGTGGCTTTTCCGATGCTGCCGCTGAGCGACGGGTATTGGGAGCGCGCTGGCAAATTGCGGGCGAAAGTGCGAAAAACTGGGCGCAAAGCGGCGCTTGGCGATGCGCTGATTGCGCAAGCGTGCATAGACAACGACGTTCCGCTGCTTACGCGCGATGCGGACTTCGCAACGTTCGCCAAAATCGGCGGCTTAAAGCTGGCTTAGAGCTGCGCGCGAAATTGGATGCGACCCCTATGGACCGCCATCGCCTCGCCGGCATGGCGCGACATGATGATTGGCGTAGGCGCTTATTCGATAAGGCGCAGGCCGGCGAGAGCGCCGGCAGTCCATAGTAGGCTTGCGTTGAATTTAGCGCGCGGCGCCTGGATGCCCCCAGCTAGAATTTCCGCTCCACCAGCGCCTTCTTGATCTCGGCGATGGCCTTGGCCGGGTTGAGGCCTTTGGGACAGACCTGAGCGCAATTCATGATGGTGTGGCAGCGATAGAGCTTGAACGGGTCTTCGAGCGCATCGAGCCGCTCGCCCTGCATCTCGTCGCGGCTGTCGCTGATCCAGCGATAGGCCTGCAGCAGCGCAGCCGGGCCCATGAAGCGCTCACTGTTCCACCAATAGGACGGGCACGAGGTCGAGCAGCAGGCGCAGAGGATGCACTCGTAGAGGCCGTCGAGCTTGGCGCGCTCCTCCGGGCTCTGGCGCCATTCGCTGTCCGGCTCGGGCGTGACCGTCTGCAGGTAGGGCCGGATTTCCGCGTATTGCGCCATGAAGTCGGTGAGGTCCGGCACCAGATCCTTCAGCACCGGCTGATGCGGCAGCGGCGAGATGGCGACGGCGCCGCCGCCGATCTCGTCGATGCCCATGGTGCAGGCGAGCGTGTTGCGCCCGTCGATGTTCATCGCGCACGAGCCGCAAATGCCTTCCCGGCACGAGCGGCGGAACGACAGCGTCGGGTCGATCTCGTTCTTGATATAGATCACGGCGTCCAGCACCATCGGCCCGCACTTGTCGAGATCGACGGTGTAGGTGTCCCAGCGCGGATTTTCGCCGGTGTCGGGATCGTAGCGATAAATCCTGAACTCGCGCGTGCGCGCAGCGCCCTTCGGGGCGGCGTGGCGCGTCCCCGTCTTGATCTTGGAATTCTTCGGCAGCGTGAGTTCAACCATGACGGGCGCGAAACTGGCGAGCGCCGCCTCCCCAGTCAAGCGCGCCAATTGCCCTACCGGCTAAGGTCCGATGTCGATCGGGACCGCGGTTTCGGGCGGCGTCCACTCGTTCGGATCGGGCGCGGGCGGGGGCTCGGCGGTCCAGGCGACGACGAAGGCCGCAGCGCCCGCCAGCGCGCAGCCGAGCGACCAGAGCAGCACGATCCAGTCATATCCGGACGATACCTTCTCCGGCGCCGCGCCGCGGGCCAGGCTGGCCTGGCGGCGTGCGTCGATCAGCAAATAGCCGGCGACGTAGACGAACGGCAGCGCAAAGCCCCAGGGCGCGGCCGCCGGCATCCAGTCGCGCACGAACAGCCCGAGCGAGCCGATCAGCAGGCCGCTCATGACCAGAAATTCGGCGACGCTCTGCCCCCGGTCGCCCAGCGCCGCGCGCAGCCGGCACCGGCGCATGCCCATTTCGTCGAACAGCGAAGCGAAGAACGCACCCATCGACCTGGGGATTAGCTGAGGACGCGGCCGCGGCAAAGCCGCCCGCGGCTCGATTTCAGACGGTCGGGGTCTTAAGTTCGAACCGATCGGAGGGGTCAGATGAAGCTGAAGCTCAATCTCAAGACCATCGGCATGGGCCTTGGCGTGTTCGCGGCCGTGATTGTGCTGCTGGCGATCTCCTTCGTCGCGTTCTTCCCGAAGGAGCTGGCCGCGCGCGAGGCGGAGCGGCGAATCGAGGAGGCCACCAACCGCGACCTGACGCTGGGCGGGCCGATCGAGGTCACGTTCTGGCCGGCGCTGGGCTTCTCGGTCGAGCAGGCCTCGCTCTCCAATCCGGAAGGCTTCCCGTCCGAGCATCCGTTCATCGCCGCCGACCGGATCGTGTTCGCGGTGAAGGTGACGCCGCTCTTGCGCGGCGCGATCGAGGTGAAGGAGCTGATCTTCGAAGGCGCCGAAGTGCGCATGATCGCCCACCGGGACGGCGCGGCGAACTGGACCTTCCCGACCGAAGAGACGGCGGAAGACCAGTTCACGCTCGACGATCTGCGCCTCGACGACGTGCGCTTCACCGACGGGCTGATCTCGTTCCAGGGCGCCGACGGCGGCGCGCCGCTGGTGCTCGAAGGTGTCGACGCTGCGCTCTCGCTGGATTCGCTCGATACGCCCGCCCAGCTCCAGGCCGCGTTCACCTATCGCGGCGAGCGGCTGGACGTGGAAAGCACGCTGGGCGTCCCGCGCGCGGTGCTGGAGAACGGCCAGACGCCGCTCAGCGCCAACGTGCGCTCCGGGCCGCTCAACGCCAGCTTCGAGGGGACGTTCAACGCCGCCAACGGCGCCCTGGCCGGGCGCGTCGATGCGCGCGGACAGAGTCTCCGGCGCCTGCTCGCCTGGATGGGTTCGCCGATGGGGGACGGCGGCGGCTTCGGCCGCTTCAATCTCGCCGGGCAGATGGCGCGCGAAGGCGAGACGACGGCGCTCACCGGCGCCGCCATCCAGCTCGACGACATCCAGGCGCAAGGCAATCTCAGCCTGGTCAACCAGGAGAACGGCCGTCTGCGCATCGCCGGCGGGCTGACCACGGACCGCGTCAATCTCAACACCTACCTGCCGGCGCCGGCGCAGGGCGCCGAAGCCGGCGGCGTCGAGGTGGGCTCAAGCTGGAGCCAGGCGCCGCTCGACCTCAGCGGTCTGCGCGCGCTCGACGCCAACCTCGATCTCACTGTCGGCGCGCTGCAGTTCCAGCGCATGAGCTTCTCCAACGTCGCGCTGAACATGCGCATCGCCAACGGCGCGCTCGACGCGCGGCTGACGCGCATCTCGCTCTATGACGGCGCCGGCGCGGCGCGGATGATCGCCGACGGCTCGGGCGCGACGCCGCGCATCGCGGTCGAACTCAACGCCGAGAATATCCAGGCCGAACCGCTGCTGCGCGACGCCATTGGCTTCGACAAGATCGCCGGCCGCGGCCGGCTTTCCGCGTCGCTGGTGGGAACGGGCGCGTCGCAGGCGGCGATCATGCGCAGCCTGCGCGGCAACGCCGCGTTCACGTTCAATGACGGGCAATGGAAGGGCGTGAACCTGGCGCAGGTCGCGCGCACGGTGCAGGCGGCGCTTTCCGGCCAGGCCGTGGGCGGCGGCGCATCGACCGACTTCGCCGAACTCGCCGCCAACTTCACGGTCGCCGACGGCGTCGCAGCCACCGACAATCTGCGCCTGCTCAATCCTTACATAAGGCTGGAAGGCCGCGGCCTCGTGAACATCGGCGCGCAAAGCATCGACATGCGGCTCGCGCCGCGCGCGGTGCAAACCATCGAGGGCCAGGGCGGCCAGAGCGATGTCGCCGGCATCGGCGTTCCCTTCCGCATCAGCGGGCCATGGTCGAACGTGAGCTTCCGCCCGGCGCTCGAAGACGTGGTGCAGGACCAATTGCGCAACGTGCTGCGTCAGCAGGAGAGCGGCAGCCCGCTGTCGCGGCTGGGCGATGCGCTGTTCGGCCGCCAGCCCGCGGAGCAAACGCCGGCGCAAGCGCCGGCCGAGGGCGAAGCGCAGGCGCCGGCGGCCGAAAGCGAAACGCCGGCCCAGCCCGCGCAGCAGCAACAGCAGCAGCCGCGCAATCCGCTGGAAAACATCTTCCGCCGCGCCATCGAGAGCCAGCGCGAGCAGCCGAAGGAAGAGACGCCGACGCCTTGAGTTTATGGGCCGCAAGGGCTGACTTTGGAAGGTTCAGCTTAAGCGCCGCGCTTCCCCTTTCAGAAGTTCGCGCAAGCCGGCGGAACGCCGGCGGTCCATGGGTTATTGCTTCTGCCGCTCGGTCCAGAACACGGCGATCTTGTTGCCGTCGAGATCGCGGAAATAGGCGAATTCGCCGAACGCGCCGCGCGGGCCGGGATCGCCCTCGTTGGCGCAGCCGAGCGAGAGCGCCTTGGCGTGGACGCGCGCCACGTCCTCCTTCTCGTCGACATTGATCGCCAGCATCGTGCCGTTGCCGGGATGGGCGGCTTCGCCGTTATAGGGGCGCGTGACCATGATCATCGCGCCGCCGGCGAGGCGGTACATCTGCCCGTGCGGGGTCGGAAACAGCCGCTTGCCGCCCAGTTCGGCGGTGAACGCATCGTAGAATGCGCAGGCGCGATCGAAATCATTGGCGCCGAGACAGACGTAGCCGAGTTGAGCCATGGCGTTTCACTCCCTTGCCGCTTGCCGCGGCTTCGGCGGGATGTTCGGCAGAAGCGGGCGGGCGTCAAGCGTGCCGGCGCGTTAGGCATTCGCCAAGAGCGCCGCGCTGACTGAGATCACCGACACACAAGGGGGGGCGCCATCGTTTGCCGGCGCTCGCGCTCGCCCCCTTCGTCGCGCTCCCGCGCGCGCCACCTCCCCCTCGCGGGGGAGGACGCGGTAGCTTTGCTTTTCACGGCGAGCGGTCATCCCCGCTCCCCGGACGCAGCCCCGGCGAAAGCCGGGGCTGTCAGCGCGTTCAGGGCCAAGAGCAGGCTTTACAGCCCTAATACACCCGCTTCTTCGGCGGGATGTATTCGACTTCGTTCGTCATCGTGTTGGTGTGCACCGGGCGGTAGTCGAGCCGGACCTTGCCGGTCTTGGCGTCGAGCCACGCCAGCGTGTGCTTCATCCAGTTCTCGTCGTCGCGCTCGGGGAAATCCTCGCGCGCGTGGGCGCCGCGGCTTTCGGTGCGGTTCAGGCCGCCGTTCACGGTGACGATGGCCTGGCCCATCAGATTGTCGAACTCCAGCGTCTCGACCAGATCGGTGTTCCAGATCAGCGAGCGGTCGGTGACGCGCACGTCCGGCGCCTCGTCCCAGAGCCTGGCCATGCGGTCGACGCCTTCCTGCAGCACCGCGCCGGTGCGATAGACGGCGCAGGTGTCCTGCATCGCGCGCTGCATCCTGTCGCGCAGCTGGGCGGTGGACGTCTTGCCGTTGGCGTGACGGAATTTGTCGAAGCGCGCAAGGTGGGCGTCGCCCGCGTCCTTCGCCAGCATCGGCTGCGTGGCGTTGGCTTTCAGCGTCTCGCCGCAGCGCAGGCCGACGGCGCGGCCGAACACGACGAGGTCGATCAGCGAGTTGGAGCCGAGCCGGTTGGCGCCGTGCACCGAGACGCAGGCCGCCTCGCCGACCGCCATCAGTCCCGGCGCCACGCGCTGCTCGCCGTTCACCTTGGTCAGCACCTCGCCGTGATAGTTCGTCGGGATGCCGCCCATGTTGTAGTGCACGGTCGGCAGCACCGGGATCGGCTCGCGCGTAACGTCGACGCCGGCGAAAATCTTCGCGCTCTCGGAGATGCCCGGCAGCCGCTCGTGCAGCACCTTCGGATCGAGATGCTCCAGGTGCAGATGGATGTGATCCTTGTTCGGGCCGACGCCGCGGCCTTCGCGTATCTCGACCGTCATCGCGCGCGAGACCATGTCGCGCGGCGCGAGATCCTTCACCGTCGGCGCATAGCGCTCCATGAAGCGCTCACCATTCGCGTTGGTGAGATAGCCGCCCTCGCCGCGCGCGCCTTCGGTGATGAGGCAGCCGGCCGGGAAGATGCCGGTGGGGTGGAACTGCACAAACTCCATGTCCTGCAGCGGCAGGCCGGCGCGCAGCACCATGGCGTTGCCGTCGCCGGTCTGGGTGTGTGCGCCGGTGCAGGAGAGGAAGGCGCGGCCGTAGCCGCCGGTGGCGATCACCACCGTCTGCGCGCGGAAGCGATGCAGCGTGCCGTCGTCCAGCTTCCAGGCGGTAAGGCCGCGGCAGGCGCCGTCCTCCATGATCAGGTCGAGCGCGAAATACTCGACGAAGAAGTCGACGTCGTAGCGGAGCGACTGGCCGTACATCGTGTGCAGCATGGCGTGGCCGGTGCGGTCGGCCGCGGCGCAGGTGCGCTGCACCGGCGCTTCGCCGTAATTGCGCGTCATGCCGCCGAAGGCGCGCTGGTAGATTTTGCCGTTTTCGGTGCGCGAGAACGGCACGCCCCAGTGCTCGAGTTCGTACACGGCCGCCGGCGCGTTGCGCGTCAGGTACTCGATCGCGTCCTGGTCGCCCAGCCAGTCCGACCCCTTCACGGTGTCGAACATGTGCCACTGCCACTTGTCCTCGCCCATATTGCCGAGCGCCGCGGAGATGCCGCCCTGCGCCGCGACCGTGTGCGAACGGGTCGGGAAAACCTTGGTGACGCATGCCGTCTTCAGCCCCGCCTGGGCGCAGCCCAGCGCGGCGCGAAGACCCGAACCGCCGGCGCCGACAACAACGACGTCGAACGTGTGATCGATCCAAGTGTAGGCGGCCAAGAGATCAGACTCCGAAATTCACAAGCAGCACGGCGAAAATGGCGCCGGCGGCAAGCACCAGCGGAACGGCGGCGTTCAGCAGCAGCAGCGCCACTTTGGTGAAGGGCTTGCCGATATAGTCGAGGATCACTTCCTGCATGCCGAGCGACATGTGGTAGAAGCCGATCACCACCAGCAGGATGACGCCCACCGCGTTCACCGGATCGGACAGAAAGTCGATCGCGGCGGTGTAGCCGCCGTCGCGGATGGCGAGCGCCGCCGCCACCGCAAACCACGGCCCCAGGATCGCCAGCGCGATCGCGCTCCAGCGCTGGCCGATGAAATGGCCCGTCCCCTCGTGGGCGGCGCCATGGCCGCGCACGCGCCCGAGCGGGCTTCTCATGCTGCGTTGCGTTCCGCTCATCGTCAGGCTCCGAAGCTCAGCAGCGCCCACAGCCCGAGCGGGGCGGCGACGGCGAACAGAATGGCGAACCAGGCGCTGGTGTCGGCGTCCGTCGGGACAAGGCCGTTGCCGGTGTCGAACACCAGGTGGCGGATGCCGTTGGCGAGGTGGTAGGCGAGGGCCGCCACGATCAGGTACATCACCGCCTGACCGTACCAGGCCGCGAGGTGCGGCTCGATCTGGGCGTAGGCCTCGGGGCCTGCCGCGGCCGCCATCAGCCAGACCGAAAGCAGGATCGCAGCGACGTAGAGGCCCATGCCCGTGAACCGGTGCAGGATCGAACTCGCCATCGTGACATGCCAGCGCCAGATCGAAAGATGCGGCGATAGTGGTCTGTCTTCCGGGCGGGGAGCGCCGGCCATGCGAGCCTCTTGATCTCTGATAAGGGAGCGGAATCTGGCGCGCGAAGATTAGGCGGGGGGCGGCGATAGTCAATGAACGGAATTGCCGCGCCGGTTTGTCGGCCCTCGCCGCCGCCGCTTGTGCGCCCCGGCCAGCGCCCGCTCCGCCTAGTCAGGGCGGTCCACAAACTTCATCGGCCCGATGCGGCGCACGGTGCTTGCTTGGGGCCCCTTCTCGCTCTCGTCTTCCTGGACCACGAGCTCGACGGTGTCGCCCACGCCGAGCCTAGCGAAGTCGTCGTTCACAACGCTGTTTGCGTGGAAATAGACGAGGCGACCGTCCCTGGCCTCGATCTGTCCGAACCTCTCTTCAGCGTGGAGTTCGGCCACGCGGCCCTGCAGCGGCGTGGCCCGGCCGCTCGATGCGGCAAGGGGATTCGGCTTGCGCCGCTTCAATCGCCGCTCCATCGCATCGAACGCATCGCGCACGGCGACAAGAATGTCATCGTGCGCGTGGATGTCTCCCGGCTTGTTGTTCACCGCGATTTCGGCGCCCGGAACGCGGACCTCGACCCGCACCTTGTAACGGTTTCCCTTGCGCCGGTGACTGGTGTCTTCGACATACACGTGGCAGCTCGTGATCCCTGAAGCGAACTTGGGAAGCCTCTCCGCGCGCGCTCGAATGACCGTTTCGACGGCTTCGCTGCGATCGATGTTGGTGAAACGGATTTGAATTGGCGTTTGCATCGGTCCTTCCCAACGGCCCCCTCTCAGCGTGCGGGCTATGCGGTGAACAGCGCCTTCAGATCGTCGGGCAATTGTCCGCGGACTTCCGCCATCTGGCCCGGGGCGACGACTTCGCTCACCGAATCGAAAACCGCCGCCATGACTTCTCCGGCAGTCCCGGCGTCGAGGCCCAATGCGCGCGCAAGCTCTTCGCGGATCGCTTGCCGCGTCACCGCACGGTCCGGTCCGTCTATGCATTGATCGAGCTGCGGGCGCAGTTTCGAGGGCAGTTGCGCAATGAGATGCTCGGCCTCGCCCTGCGTCAGGCGCCGGCACAGCATGCACACAGCCAGCAGCAGCGCCCGCTCGCAACGCACACGATCCAGGCCAGGAGCGCGCTCGGCGATCATGGCCAGCAAGCGATCGTAGCTTGCGTCCGCGCGCGCCTTCGCCCGCATCAGCGCGTGGGCGCGTCCCGCGGCTCTTCGATCCGCGCGCGCGGGGCCCTCGGGGCGGACAAGACCCGCCGCCTTATGCGCGGTTTCCACTTCCAGCTGGGCGGTGACGATCGCGCGGAGATCCTCAACGCTCACCGAACCGTCGAGCACCAGATCGTCGAAGGTGATCAGCCCGACAGGCTTGCCGTTTTCCACGATCGGCACGCGCCGCACGCGGCATTCCCGCATCAGCCGCACGACCTCCCCCAGATCGGCGGAGACGTCGCAAACGACCACGTCTTCGGACATCACCTCGCCCAATGGCGTCGTCTTCGGTTCCAGCTCGCCGCCCAGCACGGCGAGCGCCAAATCGCGGTCGGTGAGAACGCCGGCGAGCCCCGGCGGTTCCGAGACGAGGACGGCGCCGATGTGGTTGTCCTCCATGGCCCGGGCCGCCTGGTAGGCCATCGCGCGCTTGGGCATGATCACCATGCGCGTCCTGCGAAAACGCTCGAGGGACATGGCGTGCTCCTTCCTCTCAACGATTAGGTCAAAAGTATGCCGCGCTCAAACGATGCAAACCTTGATCCGTCGCAAGGCGGACGAGCGAAACGGCCGTTACTAGGGTTCCCTCAGTTGCGCCGGCGCCGCCGGACGCGCTGGAATGGCGCGCATGCGGGCTTGGGTTCCCGACAACAACAAAGGTCGAGTCATTCCGGTCGCGCGAAGCGCGATCCGGAACCCAGGCAAACGCTGCGCGGCCCTGGGTTCCGGGTCTGCGGCGCTTGCCGCGCCGTCGCCCGGAATGACTCGGGTTTTGTTTGATCGGCGCGAAAATCAGCGCTTCGGCGCGGCGGCCCAATAATCGAAATCCAGCACCACGCTCGGATCGTATTCGCCGGCTTCGTTCTTGAACGGGAAGCCGGCGGCGTTGCGGTTCTTCACCGCGACGAGCCGCAGCCGCAGCGCCCCGGCGGCGCCCAGGTCTTCCTTGTCCAGCACTTCCGACCATGCATAGAGCGTGTCGCCCGCGAACAGCGGATTGACGTGCCGGCCGCCATTGATCGCCAGCATCAGCTGGGCGTTGGCGAGGCCGTTGAACGCCAGCGCCCGCGCGATCGAGATGGTCACGCCGCCATAGATCAGCCGCTTGCCGAACCGCGAGTCCTTCTGCGCCAGCGCATCGAAGTGCACGCGCGCGGTGTTCTGATAGAGCCGCGTCGCCAGCTGATGCTCGGCCTCCTCCACCGTCATGCCGTCGACATGATCGATCTTCTCGCCGACCGCGTAATCCTCGAACGTGTGCGGCGCGCCCGCCAGCTGCAGATCGTAGCCCTCGAAGTCGAGCCCCGGCGGCAGTAACAGCTCCGCACCCTTCACGAACGGCGCCGGCGTGGTCGGCGGCGCATCCGTCACAGCCGCGCCCGCGTCGCGCTTGTTCACCATCACCCAGCGCACATAGCTCAAGACGGCCTCGTCGTCCTGGTTGAAGCCGGTGGTGCGCACGGTGACGACGCCGGTCTTGCCGTTCGAGTTCTGCTTCAACCCGATCACTTCGGAGACGGCGTTCAGCGTATCGCCGGGATAGACCGGCGCGAGGAAACGCCCCTCGGCGTAGCCCAAGTTCGCCACTGCGTTCAGCGAAATGTCCGGCACCGTCTTGCCGAACACGATGTGAAACACGAGCAGCGGATCGACCGGCGCGCCCGGCAGCCCGCAATTCTGCGCGAAACTGTCGGCGCTGAACAGCGCATAGCGCGAGCCGGTCAGCGCGCAGTTCAGCGCCACATCGCCCTCCGTCACCGTCCGCGGCGTCGCATGCGCGATCGTCTGGCCGGCGCGGAAGTCCTCGAAGAAATTGCCGGGATTGGATTTGGTCATGTTCTCTTTCTCTCACCTCTCCCCCGTGAGGGGGAGAGGTCAATTCGCTGCAAGCGAATTGGGTGAGGGGTGGGGTTCAGGATGGAGTGCTGCGTTAGAGGCCCGCTTTGTCCTGCACGCCGCCCCCTCATCCGGTCGCTTCGCGACCACCTTCTCCCCCTCGCGGGGGAGAAGGAACGCTAACTTGCCATAGCCCCAATCGCCTCCGCCACCGCGACTACGCGCTTGGCTTCTTCCAGGTGCAGCAGCTCGGTCATGCGCCCGTCCACCTTGATCACGCCCTTGCCGGCGTTTTCCGGCAGCGCGAAGGCGGCGATGACGGCGCGGGCGCGCGCTACTTCCTCTTCGGTCGGCGCGAATACGGCGTTGGCGGTTTTGATCTGGCTCGGGTGGATCAGCGTCTTGCCGTCGAAGCCGAATTCGAGCCCCTGCTCGCACTCGGCCTTGAAGCCTTCGGCATCGGCGATGTCGTTGTAGACGCCGTCGATCGCTGTCAGCCCTTCGGCGCGCGCCGCCGTCACGGTGAGCGCCATCGCGGCGTGGAAGGCGGCGCGGCCCGAACTGGCGCGGGCGCGCGTTTCCTTGGCCAGATCGTTCAGCCCCATGACGAAGCACGAAAGCCGCGTGCCGTTCGCCGCGGCGGCGATCTCGGCGATGCCGAGGATCGCGCGCGGCGTCTCGATCATCACCCAGAGCGTCGCGTCCTTGGCGAAGCCCGCCCTGGTCATCGCCTCGTCGAGCGCGCGCACCTGATCGCCGCTCTCGACCTTGGGCGCGAGCATGCCGTCCGGCCGGGCGGCGCCGGCGGCGGCGATGTCGTCCTGGCCCCAGGGCGTCGACAGCGCGTTCACGCGGACGATCACTTCGCGCTTGCCGTAGCCGCCGGCTTTCACCGCCGCCGCCACCTGCTCGCGCGCCTGCTCTTTCGCTTCGGGCGCGACGGAATCTTCCAGGTCCAGCAGCAGCACGTCGGCGGCGAGCGTCTTGGCTTTCTCCATCGCCTTGGTGTTGGCGCCCGGCATATAGAGGCAGGTTCGGCGTGGTCGTGCGGTCATGATCGTCTCGGGGATGGTGGGAGGAACGGCAATCGCCTACATGAGGCGCAAGGTCTAGCCGCGTGAACACGATTTTGTCGATCCAGAGCCAAGTCGCCGGGGCGCGCGTCGGCAATTCGGTCGCCGCGTTCGCGATGGAGCGGCTTGGCGTGCGCGTGATGCAGCTGCCGACCGTGCTGCTCGGCCGGCGCCCGGACCACGGCCCGCCCGGCGGCGGCGTTATCGCTGCGGAAATGCTGGCGTCGATGATCGAAGCGCTCGCCGCCGACAGTCTGCTCGGCGAGGTCGACGCCGTGCTTACCGGCTATGTCGGCGCGGCCGACCAGGCGCCGGTGATCCTCGATTGCGTCGCGCGGGTAAAAGCCGCCAATCCGAAGGCGATCTTCGTCTGCGATCCGGTGCTGGGCGACGAGGGGCGCACCTATGTCAAGGACGCCGTCGCCGAGGCCGTGCTCAACAGCCTCTGCGCCCGTGCCGACTGGCTGACGCCGAACCTCTACGAACTCGGCCTCATCACCGGCGCGCCGCTCGACGGGCTGGCCGCCGCGCGCGACGCCGCCAAGCGCATCGGCAAGCCGGTGCTGTGCTCCTCGATCCGCACCGCGCTCGGCCTCGGCAACCTGCTCGCGGCGCCGACGGGCGACTGGTTCTGCGAGACCCCGCGCCTGCCGCGCGCGCCGAAAGGAACGGGCGACCTGCTCTCGGCGCTTTATGTGGCGCGGCGCGTGCGCGGCGATGCGCTGGCGATCGCGCTCGAAGGCGCCACCGGCGCCGTGTACGACATCATCGTCCGCTCAATGGCGGCCGAAAGCGAAGACCTGTTGTTGCCGGAGGCGCAAGACGTGCTCAACGATCCCGTCACTTGGCCGCGCGCGCGGTTCACGGAGCTGGCATGATGGCGCAAGGCTATGTTGCGCCGGGCTTCGAGCGGGTGCGCGGAGCATTCGACGAACAGCTCGCGAGAGAGGAGCTTGGCGCGGGCTTCGCCGCGATCCGCGACGGGCAAGTGATCGTCGACATCTGGGGCGGCTGGACCGACCGCGAACAGACGCGGCCCTGGGCGCAAGACACCATCGTTCCCGTGTACTCCACCACCAAGGGCGTGGCGGCGCTGGTGATGGCGCTGCTGCACGATCGCGGCGACCTTGACTACGATGCGCCGGTCGCGGCGCTGTGGCCGGCCTTCGGCGCGCACGGCAAGGACAAGGTCACAATCGCGCAGGCGCTGGCGCACCAGGCCGGCGTGCCGGGCTTTATCGACCCGATCGATCCCGATCTGTGGCTCGATCCGCCGGCCTGCGCCGCGGCGATCGCCGCGCTTGAGCCGCTTTGGCCGCCGGGCAGCGCCAGCGGCTATCATCCGCTGACCTGGGGCTACATCGCCGGCGAGATCGCCCGGCGCGCAACGGGCCGTTCGCTCGGCGCGATCCTGCGCGAAGACATTTGCACGCCGCTGGGCATCGACTTCCAGATCGGCACGCCGGAAAGCGACCATCACCGCGCCGCGGAGATGAAGAAGCCCACGCGCGCCGGCGCGTTCGGCGAGATCACGCCGCCCCGCAAAGCCGCATTCTTCACCAAGTGGGCGGCGCCCGTGCGCGGCTCGACGCAATGGCGCAAGATCGAGATTCCCTCCGCCAACGGCCACGCCACAGCGCTCGGCGTCGCGCGGCTTTACGAAGCCTACGCCGCGGGCGGCATCATCAATGGCGCGCGCGTGCTCACGCAGGAAGGCTTCGATGCGCTGACGCGGCGCATCTGGTTCGGCGACGATCTGGTGCTGCCGTTCAAGATCGACTGGCGCGCCGGCGTCATCGGCAATTCGAACCGCATCTACGGCCCGAACGCCGAAGCGTTCGGCCATTCCGGCGCCGGCGGCTCGGTCGGCTTCGGCGATCCGGCGGCCAGCGTCTCCGCCGGCTACGTGATGAACAAGCAATCGCACCATGTCATGGGCGATCCGCGTTCGCTGAAGCTGATCGAGGCGCTGTATGCGTGCCTGTGACGCGCCGATCAGACCGCTCGGGCGCGGCGCAGCGTATCCCAGGCGAAGAAGCCGAGGCCAGCCCAGATCAGGGCGAAGCTCACGCCGCGCAGGAACGTGAACGGCTCGCCGAAGGCGATGCCGGTGGCGAATTGCAGCGACGGCGCCAAAAACTGAAGCAGGCCGAGCGTGACGAAGCTCACCCGCCGCGCGCCGAACGCGAACGCCATCAGCGGAATTGCGGTCACCGGGCCGGCGACGGCGAGCAAGACGGCCGTGCTCCAGTCCGAAGCGAACCCGAGCGGCGCGTCGGCCGCCGTCCATACCAGCAAGCCGACGGCGAGGGGCGTGAGCGCGAGACTCTCGATCAGCAGGCCGACCGCCGCCGGCGCCGGCGCGCGCTTGCGGATGACGGCGTAGGCCGACCACGTGCCGCAGAGCGCCAGCGCCGCCCAAGGCGGCGCGCCGACCGCAACGCCCTGCACGATCACGCCGACGAGCGCGAGCGCCAGCGCAACCGTCTGCGGCGTGCTGATGCGCTCGCGGAAAAACATGACGCCGACCGCGACCGCCACGAGCGGCGCAAGAAAATACGCCAGCGCCGACTCGATCACGCGCTCATGCAGAACGAGATAGACGTAGAGCCCCCAGTTCACGAAAATGAACAGCGCCGAGAGCGTGAGCGTGCCGAGCAAGCGCGGCCTGAACGCCGCGGCGATCTCGCGCCAGCCGAGACGCCAGCCGCTCATGATGAATACGGCGATGAAGGCCGACGGCGCGGCCCACAAGATCCGCTGCGCAAGCACTTCGCGCACGTCGACCGCGGAAAGCAGCTTCAGATAGAGCGGCAGGAAGCCCCAGATGACGTAGGCCGACGCCGCAGCGAGAAATCCCGCGCGGCGCTCCGCCTCGGATGGGCTTGCCGTGATCGGCGCGGCCTCGCTCACGAGACGGCGCGCCCGTACGGCTTCGGATTGCGGATCTGCATGAAGCGCTCCGGCGCATCGAGCGGCGTGAAACCGAGCGGCGCATAGACGCCGTGCGCGTCCTTCGTGCCGAGCAGCCAGCGGCGCGGCCCTTGTAACTCGGGATGGTCGAGGAAGGTGCGCACCAGCGCGCGGCCGAGCCCCCTCCCTTGCTTGCCCGGCAGCACGATCACGTCGCACAGCCAGGCGAAGGTGGCTTTGTCGGTGACCAGGCGCGCGAAACCGATCAGCTTGCCCTTGTCGTCGCGCGCGACCGCGCACATCGAGTTCGCGCACGCGCGCGCCACCGTCTCGCGCGGAATGCCGGGCGACCAGTAAGTCTCGCGCAGCACCGCATGGATGGCGTCGATGTCCGTTTCCGACGGCTGTTCGATGGCGATGCGCGGCATGTCGTCCCCTCGCGCGCTAGATAGGAAGTGCGCCGCGCCAGCGCATCGTAAGAACGACGAACGCGCGTACACTTTTTGTAACAACTGATGTCAACAAAATTCACAGAGAACCGCCGGCTTCCAGCCGGCAACCTCGTTTCATCCTGCAAACCGCTTGAAGCTGAAACGAGGTTGCCGGCTGGAAGCCGGCGGTCCTCTTGAGCTTTATCTCACGCCGCCTGCAGCCGTTTGAACAGGCCTTTGTTCAGCATCAGCTCGGCGATCTGCACAGCGTTCAGGGCGGCCCCCTTGCGCAGGTTGTCGCTGACGCACCAGAGCGCGAGTCCGTTCTCGACCGTCGTGTCCTCGCGCACGCGGCTGACGAACGTTGCGAACTCGCCGACGCATTCCACCGGCGTGATGTAGCCCTCGTCCTCGCTGCGGTCGACCAGCATCACGCCCGGCGCCTCGCGCAGGATCTCCTGCGCTTCTTCGGCCGTGATCGGGCGCTCGAACTCGATATTGACGGCTTCGGAGTGACCGACGAACACCGGCACGCGCACGCAGGTGGCGGTGAGCTTGATCGCCGGATCCAGGATCTTCTTGGTCTCGGCCATCATCTTCCACTCTTCTTTGGTGTAGCCGTCCTCCATGAACACGTCGATGTGCGGGATGACGTTGAAGGCGATCTGCTTGGTGAAATGTTCTTTGACGATTTCGTCGGCGACGTAGAGCTTCTTGGTCTGTGTCCAGAGTTCGTCCATGGCGTCCTTGCCGGCGCCGGAGACGGATTGATAGGTCGCCACCACCACGCGCTTGATCCCGGCGCGGTCATGCAGCGGCTTCAGCGCGACGACGAGCTGCGCGGTCGAACAGTTGGGGTTGGCGATGATGTTGAGCTTGTCGTAGCCGTGCACGGCGTCCGGATTCACTTCCGGCACGACCAGCGGCACGCGCGGGTCCATGCGCCAGGCGCTCGAATTGTCGATCACGACCGCGCCGGTGGCGCCGATCTTCGGCGACCATTCCTTCGAAACGGCGCCGCCCGCGCTCATCAGCACGAGATCGACGCCGGAGAAATCGAACGTCTCGAGGTCCTTCACCTTGAGCGTCTTGTCGCCGTAGCTGACCTCGACGCCGACCGAGCGGCGCGACGCCAAGGCGATCACCTCGTCGGCCGGGAACAGCCGCTCCTCAAGGATGGTCAACATTTCCCGGCCCACATTTCCCGTGGCGCCGACGACGGCTACGCGCAAACCCATGTAATGCTCCTCGAAGGGTCCAAGATGTAGCTTGCGCCGGGCCCAGCCGCCAGCCGAGCCCGGCTCAAGTCTCAGTTAAGCGGCGACGGCCGCGCGATCGCCGACATCGCGCCCGGCGGAGGCGCCGGCATAGGCCATGCGCTTGCACAGCGCGCTTTCCCCGCGCGCCAGCGAGAACATCGGCTTGACCTCGCCGGTACAGGCAAAGCCCGCCTTCTCCAGCACGCGGCCCGACGCCGGGTTGTCGACGAAGTGGCCGGCTTCGAGCCGCCCGAGCGACCTGGCGTGCGCCACGAACGCCTTCAGCGCTTCGGTGGCGTAGCCCGCGCCCCAGTACGGGCGGCCGAACCAGTAGCCGACCTCGAAGCAGGCGCCAGGCGCCAGATGCGCCAGCGCCTCCTCTGGCGCCTGATGCCCGACACCCGGCGCCCGATGCGCGCCGATGCAGCCGATCAGTTCGCCGCTCGACACGCGCTCGATCCCATAGACGAACTCCTCGCCCAGCGGCTTGCGCGCCGCGAGCGTCATGATCCAGCCTTCGGCGGCGACCGGCAGATAAGGAAGCGGCGCGCGAAGGATCATGCGCGCAACGGCCGGATCGCCGCAGAGCTGGGCCACGCGGCGCGCATCGGCGATGCGCAGTCCACGCAGCTTCAGTCTCTTGGTTCCGATCTCTTCCACGTTACGCATGCGCCGAGCTCCTTCTTGGCTCTCGAACGCGCGGGGCATGAAGAATGGGGCGCCTTGATCCGGGCGCCCCACGCATGTTCTTGGGAACCGGATCGCCCTGAGTGTCAGGCGATCCGGGAAACTGGTTCCGTTCTCGCCTATTCCGCGGCCACCGCGAGCGGTGCGATGGATACGTACGTGCGGCCGTCGCGTTTGGTCGCGAACTGCACCTGGCCCTGACAGAGGGCGAACAGAGTGTGGTCGCGGCCAAGGCCGACGTTCGAACCGGGATGGAATTTGGTGCCGCGCTGGCGCACGAGAATCTCGCCGCCGTTGACGGTCTGGCCGCCAAAGCGCTTCACGCCGAGACGCTGGCCCTGGGAGTCGCGGCCGTTGCGCGACGAGCCGCCTGCTTTCTTGTGCGCCATGACTAGCTTCTAAACCTCACTTGCCGCCGATGGCGGTGATCTTCACGTGGCTCTCGGTCTGACGGTGACCGAGCTTGCGGCGATAGGTGTTGCGGCGGCGCTTCTTGAACACCGTGACCTTATCGCCCTTCTTGGTCTCGATCAGCTCGCCAGTGACGGTGACGCCCGAGAGATCCTTGCCGAGCTTCACGGCGTCGCCTTCGCCGGTCATCAGCACCTGGTCGAAGGTGACCTTGCCGCCCTTCTCAGCGGCCAGCTTCTCGACGACGATCACGTCATCCTTAGCCACCCGGTACTGCTTGCCGCCCGTCTTGATTACCGCGAACATCGGACCGTCTTCCAAACCTTAAGCGCGCCCGGACGCAGCTCGCCCGGGCGGGGAGCGGCGATATAAGGGACGACGGGGGCCGCCGTCAATGCGGGTGCGGGACGTTTTTGCGGCCCCCGCTACCGCCTGCTAACGCAGCTTCCGTTTTACGGCGCCTCCGGAACGGCCTCTCGCTGGGGCGACGCCTCTTCGGGGAGCGGCAGCCCGTAATGCTGCGCCAAGGCCAGACGCCGACGCTCGTAGGCCTCCCGCAACAGCGCTCCATAGCGAGCCGCGCCCCCGGGCCCATTGTAGCGGGCCGCAAATCCCTCGAAGTCCTTGCGTTGCAGTTCGTCGACGATCCCGTTCACCCGCGCGAAGCGCAGCATCGCCTCCACCTGGTTGGTCTCCGACTGGGACATGAACCGTACATATTCGCCGGGCGTTTCGAACCCGAAGCTGGCGAAATTGAAGCCCATCAGCTGGACGCGGCCGTAGCTTGCGGCTGCAAGAGCGTTTTGCGGGTCGAGTGCGTAAGCCTCGGCGAGCTGCGCCCATCGGTCTTCCTGAGTCCGCGGATATCGGCGCGCGTCCCACACCCGGTAGGAAACGTTGGGATTGGTTTCGTCGTAAGCGCGCCCTGTCAGACGTGAAAAAATGTGCGGCTCAAAAAGGATGATCGGACGCCCTTCCGGCGTGAACGCGACCGCCGCCCCCTCGACATCGACAACCGCATGCAGCATGGCGGCTTCGACGCCGTATTCGCTGGCGAGGCGTATGAAATCGGCTTCCGTCGGCGGATCGAGCGTCAGCGCGCGCAAGTCCTCCAGCGGCGGCAGAATCCAGACGCGGAGCGCTGCGTCGAGCTGCGCCAGCAAGGCCGCGTCTATCTCGCGCGAAACCGGCAACTGGGCGCGATAGCGGAACGTCTCGATCGCCAGCCCCGTCTCGTCATTCATCGCGCCGTCGATCGGGCCGCGATAGATCAGCAGGCGGTTCAGCACATTTTGCACCTGCTGAACCTGCCGCGCCGCGGCCGCCGCCGTCTCGGCTTCCGCCGCATACGCGCCCGCCGGCGCCTGTCGCGCCTGCTCCAGATAGGATTCGAGCGCGGCAAGCGAGCCATTGCGCTGCGCGCCTTCCCAGGCGGCGGTGTCGAGCCGCGCAAACTTCTCGCGCGCTCTCGCAGCGATCGGGTGCCACGCATTGCCACGCAGGAAAGCGCGGGCGTCGGCGAGCGTGACGACGTTCTCCTGGAGCGCGCGCTCCCGACCCTGAGCGTCGACAAAATACGCCATCGCGCCGACAGTCAGGACAGCGAAAGCGATGACGGAGCCCACGAGCAGCTGGAAGCGCCGACGCTCGCGAACCGGATCGCGCAGGCCGCGCTCGCGCGCCAGCCGCCGCGACCGCTCGGCCAGGGCTCTTCGCTTTTCACCGGCGATGCGCGCCTCAAGCTTCTCCCGCGCCAGACGCTCCGACGATCCCTCGCCTTCGATCACGGCGATGCGGGCCCAGACGCTGTCCACCAGCGGATCGGCGCCGTTGGCGTTCGCCCATGCCTTCAGTTCGCCGAGCGCGGCGCCCGACCGCATGACATGATGGTATGTCGACAAGCCCGGCCTGCCGACGAGTTCGCCGATCCGTTCAAGCAGCTTGACCCAGCCGGGATCGTCCTGCTGGCCCGCCCACGCGGAGAGGTTTTCGGCGTGCACGAGATTGAACGGCGGAATGAGCGCGGTCGGCTGCAGATAGCACGCCGCCAGGCGGTTGGACTGCAGGCCTTGCGTCGCTTCTCCGCGCACCCATTCCGACTGGATCGCGGCCGGCGTCCAGCACACCAGCACGGCGGCGGCGGCGTTGAGAGCGCCGGCGATCTCCTCGTCGAACGAGCCGCCGGCGCGCAGCTTGGTGTCGAACCAGACCGAAAGCTTCAGATCGTGAAGCGCAGAAGCGATGATCTGGGCCGCTTCCCGCTCCTCCTGCTTATAGCTGATGAAGACATCCATCGCCCGCCCCCAAGAGCGCCGCCAAGAGCGACCCCGGCTCCAATCAGGAAGTAATCACGGGCGCGGCGCAGCGTCGAGACCACGCGGGGCTCGCGGCGGCGCTAGCGCGCGAGCCAGCCGCCGTCGACGGGGAGGATCGCGCCGTGCACGTAATCGGCCGCGCGCGAGGCCAGGAACACCGCCGCGCCGCCCAGGTCCGACGGCTCGCCCCAGCGCCCGGCCGGGATGCGCCCCAGGATTTCCGCATTGCGCTTCCGGTCGGCGCGCAGCGCGCTGGTGTTGTCGGTGGTCATGTAACCCGGGGCGATGGCGTTGACGTTGACGCCCTTGGCCGCCCACTCGTTGGCCAAAAGCCGCGTCAGCCCGGCCATGCCGCTTTTCGAGGCCGTGTAAGACGCAACCCTGACGCCGCCCTGAAACGACAGCATCGAGGCGACATTGATGATCTTGCCGCGCCCGCGCGCGATCATGCGTTTGCCGGCGGCCTGCGACAGGAAGAATGCGGCCTTCAGGTTCACATCGATCACCGCGTCCCAGTCTTCTTCGGTGAAATCGACGGCGTCGGCGCGGCGGATGATGCCGGCGTTGTTGACGAGAATGTCGACGCGGCCGAGCGCGCGCTCGGCTTCCGCGACGATCTCCTCCGGCTTCGCGCCGCCGCCGAGATCGGCTTCGACGCCGTGAAAGCGCCGACCTTCGGCGCGCACCAGTTGACCGGTGTCGTCGGCGCGCCGGCGGCTGACGGAGGCGATGTCCGCTCCCGCTTGCGCCAACGCGACGGCGATCGCTTGGCCAAGGCCCACATTGGCGCCGGTGACCAGCGCGCACTGCCCTTCCAGGCTGAACGGATTAGGTGACATCGCGCTCACTTCAGCTGGCAGATATCGAGCACGTTCATATCGGTATAGTCGAGATTTTCCCCGCCCATCGCCCAGATGAACGCGTACGCGGCGGTGCCCGAACCCATATGGATGGACCACGGCGGCGAGATCACGGCTTCCTCGTTGCCGACGATGATGTGCCGCGCCTTGTCCGGTTCGCCCATGAAGTGGAAGACGCGGTCGTTCTCGCCGAGGCCGAAGTAGAAATACACTTCCGAGCGGCGGTCATGCAGGTGCGGCGGCATCGTGTTCCAGACGCTGCCAGGCTTGAGGATCGTGAGGCCGAGCAGAAGCTGCGCCGACCGGCACACGCCGGGAATAATGTACTGATAGATCGTGCGCTCGTTCGAGGTTTCGAGCGCGCCGCGCTCAAGCGGCGTGGCTTCGTCGATCGAAATCTTCCTGGTCTCGAACCGCGCGTGCGCCGGCGTCGAAACCAGATAATAGCGCGCGGGATTCTTGGGGTCGTTGCTCGTGAACGTGACTTCAGCCGAGCCCATCGGCGCGTAGAGCCCGTCGCGCGCGGCGAGTTCGAAGCGCTGGCCGTCGACCGTGACGACGCCCGCGCCGCCGGCGACGTTGACGATCCCCAGTTCGCGCCGCTCCAGGAACGGCTTGCCTTCGGCGGACTTCGGCTCGGTCTGCATCGGAAGCGCCACCGCCCCGGACACGGGCGCGGCCCCGCCGACCACCATCCGCTCGTTATGCGAGTAATAGAGATTGACGGCGTCCGGCGCGAACAGGCCGTCGACCAGATAACGGCGCCGCAGGGCGTCATTGTCGGCCCCCTCCATCATGTCGGGATGGGTGGCGTGATAGGTCTTCTTGAACACGGCGATCTCCTGTAGCCTTATTGGTAACCGGTGTCAGTCTTGGGGGCAACTGATGGCGGCTTCTAGCGGGCGCCACCGGTAACTTACCCTCTCTCCGGCCGCTAAAGCGAGCCACTTACCCCCAACTTGATATTGACACCGGTTTCCCATCAACGCACAAACATCAAGTCAACGAGAGGCCGCGAGCGGAACTTGGAAAAGCGCATGCCTGATATCGCGCATGACCCTGTGCAAGCCGCGGCCGCACAGTTCGTCAACGCCCGCCTCGCCGCGAGGCCGCTCCACACCTATCCGGGAGCGGAGCCGGCCAGCATGGCCGCCGCCTACGCAGTGCAGGACGCCGCCATCAGGCTGTGGCCCGATGAACTCGCCGGCTGGAAAGTCGGCCTGATCCAGGCGCCGCACCGGCGCCGGTTCGGCGCGCTCCGCATCGCCGGCCCGATCTTCCGTCAGCAAATCCGCCGGACCGGCGACGCGCCGACCGAACTGCCGGTGATCACGGGCGGCTTCGCCGCTGTCGAGGCCGAGTTCGTGATCGCGGTCGCCGCCGCGCCGCCCGCCGGCAAGACCGCTTGGACTCCGGAAGAAGCGGATGAATATGCGGGCGCCATGCATATCGGCGTCGAACTCGCGGGAAGCCCGTTCGCGGAGATCAACGATCACGGCCCGGCCGTGACGGCTTCTGACTTCGGCAACAATGCCGGCCTCGTGCTCGGCGGCGAGATCGCCAGTTGGCGCAAGGCGCCGCTCGAAGGCTTGACCGCGGAAATGCGCATCGACGGCGCCAGCGTCGGCCGCGGCAGCGCCGCCAGTATTCCCGGCGGGCCGCTGGCCGCGTTCGCATTCATCCTCGGCAATTGCGCCGAGCGCGGCATCGCCGTGAGGCGCGGAGACCTGATCTCCACCGGCGCCGTCACCGGCGTTCACACCATTGCGGCCGCGCAGGAGGCCGAAGCCGACTTCGGCGCCTTGGGCGTGATCCGCTGCCGCACGGCGCCGGCCCGAAGCGCGCAGCCATGATCGGCCGCCGCGCCCTCCTGGCCGCCGCCGCAACGAGCGCAACGGGCGCCGGCGCGGCGTTCGCGGCCGGCGCGCCCACGACGACGCTGACCGCCGTCGACGTCCATCCCAGCGATTATCCCACGGTCGAAGCCGTCCGCTGGATCGGCGACGAACTCGAACGCGAAACCGATGGCCGCTTCGCCATCCGCATCTATCCCGGCGGCCAGCTCGGCGCCGAAACCGATACGGTGGCGCTGACGCGCTTTCAGGTGCTCGACATCTGCCGCGTCACCGCCGCCGCGCTCAACAACATCTTCCCGCTGACGCAGGCGCTGACCATGCCCTACGTCTTCCGCGACGAGGCGCACATGCGCCGCGTCTCGGACGGCGATGTCGGCCGCGAGGTGTTGGCGAGCTTCCAGGCGCGCGGCCTCGTCGGCCTGTGCATCTATGACGGCGGCATCCGTTCGATGTACAACGTCCGCCGTCCGATCCACACGCCGGCCGACATGCACGGGCTCAAGGTGCGCGTGCCGCGTTCGGACATGTTCATGCGGATGATCGACGCGATGGGCGCGAACGCGACGCCGATTCCGTTCGGCGAAGTCTTCACCGGCCTGCAGACGCACCTGATTGACGGTGCGGAGAACAACTGGGCCACCTACCAATCGACGCGCCAATACGAAGTCGCGCGCTACTGGTCCGAGACCCATCACGCCGCTTCGCCGGACATTCTTCTGTTCTCCAAGGCGCGGTTCGACGCGATGCGCCGCGCCGACCGCGACCTGCTGATGGCCAAGGCCGCTGAATCGGTCGCCGTGATGCGTGAGCTTTGGGACGCCAAGCAAACAGCCGCGCGCGAAACGGTGCTGAGCGCCGGCGTCGCCGCCAACGGCGTCGAGCGCGCCGCGTTCGAGCGCGCCGTCGCGCCGGTCAAACGACGCTACGCCCAGGACGCCGCGCTTGCGGCGCTGCTCCGGCGAATCGAACAGCACGCTTAAGACGCGGGGGAAGGAAATGGCGCGGGACGATGGAGGCGGAATGCTGCGGCCGCTGGCGGCGGCTGTCGCCTTTCTGGCGGCGCTCAGCCTGTGCGCGCTGGTCGCCGTGCTCGGCTGGCAGGTGTTCGGCCGCTACGTGCTGAACGCCTCGCCCGGCTGGACCGAACCGGCGGCGCTGACGCTGATGAGCATTGTCGCGCTGTTCGGCGCCGCGCTCGCCGTCCGCGCCGAGACGCACTTCAATTTTCCGACGCTGGTGGACTCATCGCCGCCGCTGCCGCGCGCGGCGATGAAAACCCTCGCGCGCCTTATCGCCATCGCCTTCGGCGCGGCGCTCGCCGGCTTCGGCGGCTTTCTCGTCTATGACAGCTGGGCGATCCCAATGGCCGGCGCGCCTGCGCCCGAAGGGCTCGGCTATATCGGCCTGCCGCTTGGCGGCGGCCTCATCGCCCTCTTCGGCCTCGAGCGCCTGCTGCTCGGCGATCCCAAGCCGCAGGCGGACTGAGCCATGGAAATCGCGATCCTCTTCGCCGTCTTCGCGCTGCTGCTTATCGTCGGCGTGCCGGTGGCGTTCGCCATCGCCGCGGCCACGCTCGCCACCGTCGTCTATATCGGCCTGCCGCCCGTCGTCGTCGTGCAGCAAGTCTCGGCCGGCTTCAGCAAGGTCTCGCTGCTCGCCATTCCGCTCTTCATCTTTACCGGCGAATTGATGCTGCGCGGCGGCATCTCCGACCGGCTGATTGCGCTCGCCTCGTCGCTGGTCGGCCATCTGCGCGGCGGCCTCGGCCAGGTGAGCGTGGTGTCGTCGACGCTGTTCGGCGGCGTCTCCGGTTCGGCGCTCGCCGACGTCTCCGCCATCGGCTCCACCGTCATTCCGCAGATGGTCAAGCGCGGCTTCGACAAGGACTACGCCGTCGACGTCACCATTTCCGCGTCGCTGGTGGCGCTGCTGCTGCCGCCGTCGCACAATCTCATTCTCTACGCCGCCGTCGCCGGCGGCGGCGTCTCGATCGCCGATTTGTTCGCGGCCGGCATCGCCCCCGCCCTGCTACTCGCCCTCGGCGTGATGGGCGCGACCTATCTGCTCGCCCGCGCGCGCAACTACCCGACCGAATCCTTCCCGGGCTTCGCCGCCGTGCTGCGCGCGCTGGTGGCGGCGATTCCGGGGCTGCTGCTTGTCGTCGTCATCTTCGGCGGCATCCGCGCCGGCATTTTCACCGCGGTCGAGAGCGGCGCCATGGCCGTGCTCTATGCGCTGCTGGTGACGGCGATCGTGTTCCGCTCGCTGAAGTGGGACGACTTCGTCAACGCCGTGACGCACGCGACGCGTTCGGCCGGCATGGTGCTGTTCGTCATCGGCGCGGCCGGCGCCTTCGGCTGGCTGATGGCCTACCTGCAGATTCCGGCGATGGCGGTCGAAGCGCTGCAGGCGCTCACCGACAACAAGATCGTGGCGCTGCTCCTGATGCTGGCGATCCTTCTGGCGCTCGGCACCTTCATGGATCTCGCGCCGATGATCATCATCTGCACGCCGATCTTCCTGCCGGTCGCGCGCGCTTACGGCGTCGACCCGTTGCACTTCGGCGTCATCCTGGTGCTCGCCGCCGGCATCGGCCTGATCACGCCGCCGGTCGGCTCGGTGCTGTTCGTCGGCAGCGCCATCGGCCGCATCTCCATCGCCGAAGCGATGCGCTCGATCTGGCCGTTCTACGGCGCCATGATCCTGGTGCTCCTGGCCGTCGCCTTCATCCCCAGCCTATCCCTGACGCTCCCCGCGCTCTGGCGCTGACGCGAGCCGGCGGGCGAACTGCGATATCTACGCCTTTTAAATGTTGTTACATGGCCTGCCCCCGAAGCCCGCACGAGCGCAAATCTGGCGGAGAGGGAGGGATTCGAACCCTCGGTGGGCTTGCACCCACTCCGGTTTTCGAGACCGGCCTATTCAGCCACTCTAGCACCTCTCCGGAGGGCGGCTTTTTGGCGGCGCTCGGCGCGGCTTGCAAGCCCGGCGGCCAGTTTTTTGCGCAGGACCCGGCCAGCACGCCCCGCCCTATTGCGACGGGACTTCGCGCAGCGGCGTCTCGAACGAGGGGCCGCCGCCGAAGGCGCGGTAAGTGGCGATAGCCGCCCGCGTCGCCTGGGCTTCGGCGTCGATGCGGGTGAGATTGGCGTCGATCAGCTGCTGCTCCGAGCGCAGCCGGTCGGCCAGGCTCTGGATGCCGGCGGCGTAGGCGGCGCGCGAGCCGCGCGCCGTGGTTTCCGCCGCGGTCTCGGCGCGGCGCGCCGAGTCGAGCCGCAGCCGGCCCTGATCCAGCGCCGTCAGCGCGTTCGACGCTTCGGCGACCGCCTGCGTCACCACCTGGCGATACTGCAGCAGCGCCTGATCGAACTGTGCGTCGCGCTCTCGAATGCGGGCGAAACGCTGGCCCCAATCGAACAGCGGCATCGTGATCAGCGGCGTTCCGGTCGCGAACGTCGCGCCGACGCCGACCGGATCGCCGATCATCGCGTCGCTGGCGAGGATCGCGCCGGTGAGATTGAGCCGCGGCAGCAGGTCGTTGCGCGCCACCGAGACGGCGGCGGCCGCAATCAGGGCCTGCGCCTCGGCACGCGCCACATCCGGACGCAGCCGCACGAGATCCGCCGGCGCGGCGGGCGCTTGCGTCAGGTCCAGCGTCGGCACCGGCGCGTTCTGTGCGCTGAGCACCGCGCGCACGTCGGCCGCTTCCGTTCCAGGCGCGAGCCCACGCAGCACCGCGAGCACGTTCTCTGCGCGGCGCTGTTCGATCACCAGGCCCGGCAGACGCGCGCGCGTGGATTCCGCGAGGCGCCGCGCATCGGCGGCGTCCGCTTCCGAAGCGATGCCGGCCCGATAGCTGAGTTCGAGAATGCGCGCGAGCTCGTCGGCGGTCTGCACCGAACGATCGAGCGCGGCGCGGCTGGCCTGCGCCGCGCGCAGATCGACATAGGCTTGCGCCACATCGGCTGCGAGCGCGACTTGCGCCGCGCGCACGTCGGCCAGCGCAACGCGCGTGTTGCCGCGCGCGCCGACCACCGCCGCTTCGATGCGCGAGAACAGCGGAATCTCCCACGACGCCTGGACGCCGTACGAGCCGGTCATCTGCTCGCGCTCGGTTCCGCCGCCGGCGGCCGGCAGCGCGCCGTTTTCGACGGCGCGCTGATACTGCCCCTGCCCGGTCGCGGTGAGCTCCGGCAGATATTGCGTGACGGTGGAATAGGAGAGCGCCCGCGCCTCGCGCACCCGCAGCAGCGCCTGCTGCACGCTCGGGCCCTCGACCAGCGCCTGATCGACCAGGCTCACCAGCGCCGGATCGTCGAACAGGCGCCACCAGTCCGTGACCGGCTGGGCCACGTCCGCCGGCGCGTCGGTCCAGTTTTCGGGCAGCGTCGGGCTGAGCGGCCGCTCGCCCGGCATGGTGGAGCACGCCGCCAGCGCCAGCCCCGCGCAGGCGGCGGCAAAGCCCCGGGAGACAGCTGACTTCATATCCGGTTGCTCCACAGACACTTAACCGCCTCGGCCGCAGGATTGTCCCGGCCCGGCGCGCCTCGATTTGGGATCGCGACTTGACGCCGTCCAGCCTTAACATTTAAAGAACGAACATTCGTTTTATATGCAATGCAGCGTGATCCGGCAAGCGGGCGCGTCTGTCGTTGAGGTTTCCGTGGCGCGACTCCCCGATCCCCTGCTGGCCGCTCGGCGGCGGCGCCAGATTCTGGACGCCGCCCTGGCCTGTTTCCGCCGCCGCGGCTTCCATCAGGCGACCATGGCCGAGATCTGCGCCGAGGCGAATATCAGCGCCGGCGCGCTCTACCGCTATTTCGCCTCCAAGGCCGAAATCATCGCCGCCATCGCCGAAGACCACCACGACGACGGCGACCTCGCCTTCCTGCGCACCGCTGAGGCCGACGGATTGATTGCCGCCCTGTCCCAGGCCGCGCGCGACTTCTTCCAGAAGTTCGCCGAGGGCGACGGCGCGCTGATCGCCGACATCATCGCCGAGGCGCTGCGCGACGAGGCGCTTTCGGCATCGCTGCTCAAGACCTCCGAACGCCCGGTGAAGCTGTTCGCCCAAGCCATCCGGGCCGCCCAGGCGCGGCGTGAAATCGATGTCACACTCGACCCGAAAGAGGCGGCCGAGACCTTGTACGCGGCCATTGAAGGCATAGGTCTGCGTCGCGCGTTCCTGCGCCAATCGGACCCAGAAGCCGCCGTCGCACAGTTTTGCTCGTTCGCGGAACGTTATCTGAGCCCCCGTCATGAATAAGCCGGAACGCCCCGAGATTTTCACCAAGGCCGAAGGTCTTTTCAAACGCGCCGCGGAAGGCGGCGGGCGCGCGTTCAGGGGGGCGCGCAACGCCAGCCAAAGCGCCTGGGACCGCGTCACCGCGGCGCCGACCGAGGAAGGGCGCCGCCGCAAGGTGCTGATGATCCTGGGCGCGGGCATTGTCGCCGTGGTCGCGGTGCTGTTCGTGCTCTCGCGCCTGGGCGGCGACGGCGCGGTGCGCACGGAGGTCTCGACCGCCCAGGCCGTCACCGTGATCCATGTCGGCACGCAAAGCTTCACGCCGCGCATTTCGCTCAACGGCGAAGCCCGTCCGGTGCGCGACATCCAGGTGGCCGCACCGGCGAGCGGCGTGCGCATCCTGGAGATTCTGGTCGACGAAGGCGACTTCGTCCGCGCCGGCCAGCCGATGGCGCGGCTCGACACCAATCTGGCGCAAGCGCAGATTCGCGCCGCGCAAGCCAGCGTCGCCGAAGCGGAGTCCGCCGCGGTGCGGGCGCGCGGCGAGTACGAGCGCGCGGAATCGATCCGCGACTCGGGCGCGCTTTCGACGGAAGCGATCGAACAGCGCCGCGCCGCCGCGACAGCCGCCGACGCGCGCCTGCTCGCCGCGCGCGCGCAATTGCAGGAAGTCAACGTGCGCCTGGGCGGAGGCTACGTCCGCGCGCCGGCGAGCGGCCTCGTCATCGGCCGCATGGCCGAAGTCGGCCGCGACGTCGCGGGCCAGGTGCTGTTCCGCATCGCCGCCGACAACCGCCTGGAAGTCGCCGCGCAAGTGGCCGAAGCCGATGCGCTCGCGCTCGAGGAAGGCGCGGCGGCCGTGTTCACTTTGGTGGACGGCTCCACCGTGCAGGCGACGCTGCGCCGCCTGCCCGCCTCGATCGACAGCCGCACCCGCACCGGCGAAGCCTTGTTCGCGCTGCCGCAGGACACGCGCGTGCGCGCGGGGATGTATCTGCGCGGCGAAGCGCAGCTGCCGGCGCGCGAAGTGATCGCCGTTCCGCAGAGCTCGATCCTCTACGAAGCGGGCCAGGCTTACGCGTTCGCGATCGGACAAACACGGCGCGAAGGCGAGGAGCAGCCCGTTTACACGGTGCAGCGCGCCAACGTGTCGATCGGCGGCCGCAGCGGCGACATGGTCGAGATCACCGCAGGCCTCGCCGCGGGCCAGCGCATTGTCGGCTCCGGCGCCGCGTTCCTGCAGCAAGGCGACGAAGTGCGCCCGCTGGAGCAGCAAGCGCCGTCCACCGCGCAGACGCCGAATGAGGCGGAACCCACCGAACTCCGCGGCCGGGAAGACTGAAGCATGGCCTGGAACATCTCCGCCGGCGCGATCCGCAATCCGATCCCGCCGATCCTGCTCATTCTCGCGCTCGTGTTCGCGGGCTGGCAGGCCTACAACCGGCTGCCGATCAACCAGCTGCCCAATGTCGATTTCGGCGGCTTCACCGTCACCGTCGCGCAGCCGGGCGCCGCGCCGGTGGAAATGGAAACGCAGATCACGCAGCGCATCGAGAGCGCGCTGACGGCGGTCGAGGGCGTCAAGCGCGTCAACTCCACCATCTCGCCGGGCGTCTCGCAGACGACCGTCGAGATGGAAGGCGAAACCGATCTGGCGCGCGCCGTCGACGATGCGCGCGACGCGATCAACCGCATCCGCGCCGAACTGCCCGCCGACATCACCGAGCCGGTCATCACCCGCATCGAAGCGGCCAGCCAGCCGATCGGCTACTACGCCGTCGAAGGCCAGGGCATGACGCCCCAGGACATCTCCTGGTTCATCGACAACGATCTGCAGCGTGAACTGCTCGCCGTGCCGGGCGTCAGCCAAGTGCGGCGCATGGGCGGCGTCGACCGCGAAATCCGCGTCGAACTCGATCCGGCGCGCATGCTCGCTTACGGCGTCAGCGCCGATCAGATCAACGCCCAGCTGCGCGCCATCAACGCCGACCTGCCCGGCGGCCAGGCGCAAGTCGGCGGCCAGGCGCAGTCGATCCGCACGCTCGGCGGCGCGCAGACGGTGGACGAACTCGCCGACACCCGCGTCCTCACGTCGAGCGGCGGCACGGTGCGGCTGGGCGATCTCGGCACGGTCAGCGACAGCGCCTCGGATCTGCAGTCCGTCTCCCGCTACAACGGCCAGCCGGTGGTGGGCTTCCTGGTGCTGCGCTCGCGCGGCGCCTCGGAAGTGCAGGTGTTTGACCGCATGGACGAGCGCCTGCGCGAGGTCGAAGCCACGCATCCCGGCGTCACCATCACCGAGATCGGCTCGACCGTGGAATTCATCCGCGGCATGCACGAAAGCTCGATCCACGCGCTGATCGAAGGCGCGATCCTGGCCTGCCTGGTCGTGTTCCTGATCCTGCGCGACTGGCGCGCAACGCTGATCGCCGCCGCCGCCATCCCGCTCTCGATCATGCCGACCTTTGCGGCGATCGAGGTGCTGGGCTTCACCCTTAACATGGTGACGCTGATCGCGCTGGCGCTGGTGACGGGCGTTTTGGTCGACGACGCCATCGTCGAGATCGAGAACATCGTCAGGCACATGCGGATGGGCAAGACCGCCTACAATTCCGCGCTCGAAGCCGCCGACGAAATCGGCCTCGCCGTCGTCGCCACCACGTTCTCGATCATCGCCGTGTTCGTGCCGGTCAGCTTCATGTCTGGCGGCATGGGGGTGTTCTTCAGGGAGTTCGGCCTCACCGTGGCGCTCGCGGCGTTCTTCTCGCTGGTGGTCGCGCGCCTGATCACGCCGATGATGGCGGCCTTCTTCCTCTCCAGCAAAGGCCACGAGCACGAAGCCAAAGCCGGGACGCTCACCCTCGCCTATCGCGACATCCTGAGCTGGTCGATCCGCCATCCCTGGAAAACGATCGGCGCCGGCATCGGCGTGTTCGTCCTGTCGCTGGTGCTGGCCTCGCAAGTGCCCGCCGTCGTCATCCCGCGCTTCGACAGCGGCATGATCCAGGTGCGCGTGGAGATTCCGCCCGGCACGCCGGTGCTGCAGGCCGACCGCGTGCTGCAGCAGATGGCGACGCGCATCCGCGAAACCACGCCGGAAATCGAAGGCGTGTTCACCTCGATGGACGGCGCCGACGGCTCGGCGCCGGAGGCCAATATCTTCATCCAGCTCACCGACCGCGAAGACCGCAGCCGCTCCGCCTACGCCATCCAGCAGACGTTGCGCCCCATCCTGTCGGGGTTTGCGGACTATCGCGTCGCGTTCGTGCAGGATCAGGGCGGCCAATCGGGATCGGACATCACCGTGCAGTTCGTCGGCCAGGATCCGCAGCGCGTAAACGCCGCCGCCGACCGCCTCGCCGCCGCCATGAACAATCTGCCGATCCTCGCCGACGTGCGCTCATCGTCGTCGGTGCGCCGGCCCGAAATCCAGGTGCGTCCGCGCCACGCCGACATGGCGCGGCTCGGCGTGACCTCCGCGAGCCTCGCCTCCGCCGTGCGCATCGCCACCAGCGGCGACGCCGAGCAGAACCTGCCCAAGTTCGATCTGGCCGACCGCCAGATTCCGATCCGCACCACGCTCAGGCCCGACAACCGCACCGATCTCGACACCATCCGCTCGTTGCCGGTGCAGTCCTCGACCGGCGCGCCGGTGCGGCTCGACGCCGTCGCCGATGTGAACTTCTCGCTCGGCGAAGCCACCATCGAGCGCCGCGACCGCGAGCGCGCCGTCACCGTCGGCGCCAACGTCGTGCCGGGCGTCGAGCTGAGCCAGGCGCAGCAGGCCGTCTTCGCGCTGCCAGAAGCGCGCGAACCGGGCCAGGGCGTGCGCCTCGCCGTCGGCGGCCAGACCGAAGACTTCGCGGAAATGACCGCCGCGTTCGGCACGGCGATGCTGTGGGGCGTGATCCTGATCTACATCGTGCTGGTGTTGCTGTTTAAGGACTTCTTCCAGCCGATCACGATCATGACCGCGCTGCCGCTCTCGATCGGGGGCGCCTTTGTCGGCCTGATCGTCGCCAATCAGCCGCTCTCGCTGTTCGCGTTCATCGGCCTGCTGATGCTGATGGGCCTCGTCACCAAGAACTCGATCCTCCTGGTCGACTTCGCGGTCGAGCGCATGCATGCCGGCATGAGCCGCAACGCGGCCTTGATGGAAGCCGGCATGCAGCGCGCGCGTCCCATCATCATGACGACGTTCGCGATGTCGGGCGGCATGATTCCCGCCGCCGCCGGCTGGGGCGTCGACGGCACGCTGCGCCAAGGCATGGGCGCGGCGGTGATCGGCGGCCTGATGCTGTCGACGCTGCTCAGCCTCGTATTCGTGCCCGCCATGTTCGTATTGATCGACCGGCTCGAGCACTGGGTGCAGGGTTTCCTGCCCAAGCCCCATCGCCACGAGGAAGAGGACGCGGCCCGCACGCCGGCGGAATAAGCCTGCTCCGGCCGCTTTGCGGCCACCTCCCCCATCGAGGGGAGGCGAGCGTCCGCTCACCCAATTTCGAACTTCACACCCTGCGCAAGCGGCAGAGCGCGGCTGTAGTTCACGGTGTTCGTGGCCCGGCGCATGTAGGCCTTCCACGCGTCCGAACCGCTCTCGCGGCCGCCGCCGGTTTCCTTTTCGCCGCCGAACGCGCCGCCAATCTCCGCGCCGGACGGGCCGATGTTCACGTTGGCGATGCCGCAATCGGAGCCGCGCGCGGAGAGAAACAGCTCCGCCTCGCGCAGATCGTTGGTGAAGATCGACGACGACAGCCCCTGCGGCGCGGCGTTATTCAGCGCGATCGCCTCTTCGAGATCGCGATACTTCATGACGTAGAGGATCGGCGCGAACGTCTCGCGCAATACCGGCCCTTCGTGCCGCGCCAGCTCCACAAGCGCCGGCCGCACGTAGAACGCGCTATCGCCGGCGACGCTCACCCGTTCGCCGCCCGCGACGACGCCGCCCGCGCCGCGCGCTTCCTCCAGCGTCCGCTGCATGCCCTCGAACGCCGCGCCGTCGATCAGCGGCCCGACCAGCACGCCCTCTTCCAGCGGATTGCCGACCTTCACCGAGGCGTACGCCTGCTTCAGCCGCGGCGCGAACGCGTCGTAGACGCTCTCATGCACGAACAGGCGCCGCAGCGTCGTGCAGCGCTGGCCCGCCGTGCCCATCGCCGCGAACGCCACCGCGCGCAGCGCAAGATCGAGATCGGCGCTCGGGCAGACGATCGAAGCGTTGTTGCCGCCCAGCTCCAGGAGCGCCCGCGCGAACCGCTGCGCCAGACGCGGCCCCACCGCGCGCCCCATCGCCGTCGAGCCCGTCGCCGAAACCAACGCCACGCGCGGATGATCGACCAGCGCCTCGCCGGCCGCGCGCCCGCCCTGCAGCAGCGCCGACAATCCCTCCGGCGCGACGCCGCCCTGCACGCGGAAACGCGCCAGCGCCCGCTCGAACAGGCTCTGCGCCGCCGCCGCCGTCAGCGGCGTTTTCTCGGACGGCTTCCAGACGACCGCATTGCCGCACGCCAGCGCCAGCGCCGCGTTCCATGCCCACACCGCCGCCGGAAAGTTGAACGCCGAGATGACGCCGACGACGCCAAGCGGATGCCATGTCTCCATCATCCTGTGCTCGGCGCGTTCGGTGGCGATGGTCAGCCCGTAAAGCTGGCGCGAAAGACCGACCGCGAAATCGCAGATGTCGATCATCTCCTGCACTTCGCCCAGGCCCTCGCTGACGACCTTGCCCGCCTCGAGCGTCACCAGCCGGCCAAGCTCGGCCTTGTGCGCGCGCAGCTCTTCGCCGAACAGCCGCACCAGCTCTCCACGCTGCGGCGCCGGCGTATTGCGCCATTGCAGGAACGCCGCGTGCGCGCGCTCGACCGTCGCCGCCGCGCTCGCGGCGTCGTCTTCCGCGACCGCCCCGATGCGTTCGCCCGTGATCGGCGAATGAGACGCCAAACCGCCCCGCGCCGCGTCCACGCCCAGCGCCTTCAGCGCCGCGCCCGCCGCCTCGGCTACGCTCAAACCGGCCATGCCCCGCTCCCAAATCGCCGCCCGGGTGATACGCCCGCCTTCGCTGCGCCGCCAGCCCCGCGGAATTGCTGCGTGCGGGCGCGCGGCGGCGCGCTATAAGCCGGGACAAACAAGCGGGGAAAGAGAATGAGCGATCTTCAAGGCAAGCACGCCTTCATCACCGGCGGCGGGACCGGCATCGGTTTGGCGGCCGCGCGCGTCCTCGCCGCCCGCGGCGCAAAATTGACGCTGGCCGCGCGCAATTTCGCGCGCCTCGAATCCGCTGCGGCGGAACTCGATGCGTTTCCGGTCTCCGTCGACGTCGCCAATGAAAGCTCCGTCGCGGCTGCGTTCGAGGCCGCCCGCGCGCACAACGGCCCGGTCTCGATCCTCGTCAACAATGCCGGCATTACGCCATCGGCGCCGCTGCACACCATGGAGCTGTCCATGTGGAACGAGGTGCTGGCGATCAACCTGACCGGCGCGTTCCTCTGCGCGCGCGCGGCCATCGCCGACATGTACGCCGCCAAATGGGGCCGCATCGTCAATGTGGCTTCGATCGCGGGCCTGACGGGCGGCGCCTATATCAGCGCCTATTGCGCCTCCAAGCACGGCATGGTCGGCATGACGCGCGCGCTGGCGAAAGAAACGGCCAAGCGCGGCGTCACCGTCAACGCCATCTGCCCCGGCTATGTGGAGACCGACATCGTCGCCAACGCCGCCAGGAACATCGCCGGCAAGACCCAGCTCAGCGAAGAGGAAGCCCGCGCCGCGCTTTACGCCAACAATCCGCAAGGCCGGCTGATCAAGGCGGAGGAAGTCGCCAGCGCCATCTCCTGGCTCTGCACCGAAGGCGCCGCCGCCACCAACGGCGCGGCGATCCCCATGAGCGGCGGGGAGGTCTAACCCTGCCACGCGCCGCCGGCCTCCAGCCGGCGACACCGCTTCATCCTGCACGCCGCTCGAAGCTGAAACGCTGCATGCCGGCTGGAAGCCGGCGGTCCGGAGGCGGCTCAAGGCGCCGGCGGACGCTCTTCCGGCGGCGCCGACGCATTGGTCCATGCGTCCCCGGCCAGCATGCGGGCGCGGCCCAGTTCGTATATCGAGTTCATCGCTTCGGGCGAGAAATCGAGGCTGTCGGCGCCGCGATAGTCCGCCGGGATCGCCGAGACGCGGTACTCAAACCCTGTGCGCTGCGCGAAGGCGGCGTTGGCGATCAGGTTGGCGCGCAGATTGGCCTTCAGCGCCGCATCGAGCGCGCGCCGCGCCACTCTGAGCGGAGAATCCACCGTCACTTCGAACACCGGTTCGGCCTTGCCGTTGACGATCACCCAGATTCGCCCGCCTTCGAGCGCATGCGTCTGGTCGCGCCACATCCACATCATCTGCGGCAGCGCCACGAACGGGTTCATCACCCCGCCGTCGACATGCATCTCCTCGAACTCTTCCGGCGCCGCGACGGCGTCCGCCCTGCTCTGCGAGCGGATCATCACCGGCGGAAACGCACCGGGAATGCTGGCCGACGCCGTCAGCACGTCGCGGAACAGCGCCAGCGCCTCCGGCCCGCCGCGGTCTGCGATCGCGCCCATGTTCCAGATCACGCCGCGCTCGGAATCGAGATCGGTCGTGGCCACCAGCAGCACCCGCCCCGCGCGGTGCGCTTCCGCCACGCGCTCCAGCAGCGGCGCGTCGACATAAGCCGCCACCAAGTCGCGCAGCGGCTCGCCGCTGAACACGCCGGAGCCCACGAACGCGGCGAAGCCGCGGCTGCGCAGCAAGTCCGCCGCGCGCCCGCTGGTGAACGCGTCGCGCAGTTCGTCGTCATAGTCCGGCCCGGCGAACACGAACGGCGCCGCCAGCGCCCCGGTCGACACGCCGGTGACGACCTCGAAGTCCGGGCGGTCGCCGCGTTCGGTCCAGGCGGTGATCAGCCCGGCGGTGTAGGCGCCGTTCGCGCCGCCGCCCGACAGCGCGATCAGGTCGAAATGCCCGTCCGGCCCGCGCGGCACGCCCTCGCTCAGCGCCGCCTCCAGCACCTCCGCCGCCATCCGGTCCTCGACCGAGAAGCGCACGCTTGGGAAGCCGACCGGATACGCCGCCTCGCGCTCGGCCAGGCCGAAATCCGTCCGCGCCCCGCTCGCGCACGCGCCGAGCGCCAGCGCCGCCCACGCCGCCAGAACAGCCAGCCCCACCCGACTCACGCTCGATCTCCCTCGCTTCGCCCGGCACCCATATCGCGCCAGACGCGCCCCGTCATGCGCGCGCGCCTATGCGGAGACCGGCGAACAGCAGCGGCGCTCAGGCCTCGAAGGCGGGAAACAGAACCTCGTTTTCCAGTTCGATGTGCGCGGCGAGGTCGGCGGCCAGTTTCGCGCAGCCCTCGTACAGCGCCCGCCACGAGCGGCAGGCGTCCTCCGGCGGCGTGAAGTCGTTGGTCAGCTGGGCCAGCGCCTTCAGCTGCTCCACGTGCTCGTCATGCTCATGGCGCATGCGCCGGGTCGCGAACGTACAGCCGCCGCCGGCGAGCATTGTCGGGAACAGCATCTGCTCCTCGCGCATCATGTGGTGCTCCAGCTCGGCGCGCATCTGCGTCAGCAGCGCCGCGATCCCGACCGGCCGCTGCGGGTGCGCGGCGTGCACGCCCTCCACCTTGCGCGCAAGCGGACACAGCTCCGCCAGTTCGCGCCGGTGCACCGCATGATAGCGCTCGAGGATGTGTTCGATGACGTCTTTCGGTTCGCGCGGCGGCGCGTCAGCGGCGCCGGGCATGTCGTTTACTCATGTTCCTGCTCCGGCCGCAGCGTACTCCCCGACGCCGCGCGCCTGGTTTGACCGCCGTCAAGCTGCGGCGTCCGTGTTCGGGAACCGATTGGGCCTCGGTCAAGTTTGACCAGTTTCAAAGTGACGCGCCGGGGTCGGCGCGGCGTTCACGCGCCAGCAAGGGAGAACAGCCATGGCTGAAGCTGCGAAGCAATTGATGACGGAACTCTCGGACGATTACGACGTCGTGGTGAAGGCGCTCGGCCGCATGACGCGGAACATCGGCGATCACGGCGACGAGGCGATCGCCGACGCGGCGCAGGACTTCGTACGCGCCGCCTCCGAACTCGCCGACCGGATCAAGAACCAGTCCGCGACGCTGGCGCAGCGGGCTGGCGAACAAATCCGCGAGCACCCGATCACCACCGCCGCGATCGCGGCCGCCGCGGTCGGCCTGCTCGGCTACGCCGCGTCGCAGGCGTCGCGGCACAGATAACCTTACGCCGGGCGGGTTTTTGCGCCCGCCCGGCGCCGGTTTTCGGCATTTTGCCCTTTGATCCACGTCAAGCGACGCATTGATTGCAACCAAAATCTGCGCTTTCTTGTCGCGAAATGGGGCTGTTTACCTCTCCATTACTGGCGACTCATCGAGACTCGTCGTCGATCCAGTGAATACACATATGGAGAGACGTGATGCCTTTCGATGCTTCCATTTCGGCCGAGATCTGGAACGCCAAGTACCGCTTCATCGGTGACGGGAACCGCAGCGACGCTGACGTGGAAGCCACCTGGGCGCGTGTCGCCGCCGCCATCGCCGAGGCGGAGCCGGCGCGCGCGCGCCGCCGCTGGCGCGAACGCTTCGAAGAGGCGCTGAGCGGCTTCAAGTTCCTGCCGGCGGGCCGCATCATCGCCGGCGCCGGCACCGGGCGGGCCGTCACGCTGTTCAACTGCTTCGTGATGGGCACGATCCCGGACAATCTCGACGGCATCTTCGAACACCTCCGCGAAGCGGCGCTGACGATGCAGCAGGGCGGCGGCGTCGGCATGGACTTCTCGACTATCCGTCCCGCCGGTGCGCCGGTGCGCGGCGTCGGCGCCAGGGCCTCGGGTCCGCTCTCGTTCATGGATGCGTGGGACGCGATGTGCCGGACAGTGATGTCCGCCGGCCAGCGCCGCGGCGCCATGATGGGATGCCTGCGCATCGACCACCCCGACATCGAGGACTTCATCGACGCCAAGCGCGACCCGGCGCGGCTGCGCAATTTCAACGTCTCGGCGCTCGTCACCAACGACTTCATGGCCGCGCTCGCCGCCGACCAGGACTGGCCGCTGCAGTTCAACGGCACGGTGTACCGCACGGTGAAAGCGCGCGACCTCTGGGCGCGGCTGATGCGCGCCACTTACGACGTCGCCGAGCCCGGCGTGATCTTCATCGACCGCGTCAACGCCGAGAACAACCTCGCCTATTGCGAAACCGTTTCCGCCACCAATCCCTGCGGCGAGCAGCCCTTGCCGCCTTACGGGGCCTGCCTGCTCGGCTCCATCAATCTCGCGCGTCTCGTCGAGAAGCCGTTCGAGGACGGCGCGGCGATCGACGAAGCCAAGCTGGCCGACCTCACCGCCACCGCGATCCGCTTTCTCGACAACGTCATCGACGTTTCCCGCTACCCGCTGCGCGAGCAGGAGGAAGAAGCCAAGTCCAAGCGCCGCATCGGCCTCGGCATCACCGGCCTCGCCGATGCGCTGATCTTTTGCAACGCCCGCTACGGCGCCGAAGACGGCCTCGCGCTCACGCGCAAGTGGCTCTCGATCATCCGCACCGCGTCCTACCGCGCCTCGGCCCAGCTGGCCGCCGAGAAGGGCGCGTTTCCCGCGTACGACAAAGCGATCCTCGACCGGCCGACGCTCGCCTCGCTCGATGCGGAAACGCGCGCGATGATCGCCGAACACGGACTGCGCAACGGCTGCCTCACCACCATCGCGCCCACCGGCACGATCTCGCTGCTGGCCGGCAACACGTCCTCCGGCATCGAGCCGGTGTTCGCGTTCAGCTACAACCGCCGCGTCCGCCAACCCGACAACAGCCACGTCGAAGAGCCGGTGCAGGATTATGCGCTGACCGTATGGAATCGCCTCAAGGGCGATGCGCCGCCGCCCGAGCACAGCTTCGTCAGCGCCCAGACGCTGACGCCCGCCGACCATCTCGCCATGCAGGCGGTAGCGCAGCAATACATCGACAGTTCGATCTCGAAGACGATCAACTGCCCCGAAGACATTTCGTTCGAGGATTTCGCCGACGTTTACATCCGCGCCTTCGATCTTGGCTGCAAGGGCTGCACCACTTATCGCCCGAACGCGGTCACCGGCTCGGTGCTCTCGGTCGAGAAGCCCGAAACAAAGACCAACGCCGAAGAGATCAAGATGCCCGCGCTCACCGCGCGCCCGGAACACCTCACGGGCGCGACCTACAAGATCAAATGGCCGGAGAGCGAGCACGCACTCTACGTCACCATCAACGACATCGAGGAGAACGGCCGCCGCCGCCCGTTCGAGATCTTCATCAACTCCAAGAACATGGAACATTACGCCTGGACGCTGGCGCTGACGCGGATGATCTCCGCCGTCTTCCGCCGCGGCGGCGACGTTTCGTTCGTGGCCGAAGAGCTGAAAGCGGTGTTCGATCCGCGCGGAGGCGCCTGGATGGGCGGGCGCTACGTGCCCTCGCTGCTGGCCGCCATCGGCGACGTCATCCAGCGCCACCTCGACAGCGACTCGGTCAAAGGCGTGGTCGCCTACGCCAGCGCCGAGGCCGATCCGGCCCAGCCTGCCGCAGCGGCGCCCCGGCTCGCCCCGCGCGGCTGCCCTAAATGCGGCGCGGCGGCGCTGATCCGCGCCGAAGGCTGCGACAAGTGCCTGGAGTGCGGCTACTCCAAGTGCTCCTGAGCTGAGCCCCGGCGGCCGCGCCAAATGCGCCGCCGGGGGCCGCTTCTTGATCCTTATCAATGTCGGGTTCCCTCCAGGCGTCACAAAGCCTCCTGTAATCAGGAGTGTTTCGTGCGCACGAGCGACATCGAACGGGTCAAGGGGCTGCCGCTTTTCACCGGGGTCGCGCCGGAGACATTCCGGATCGCCACGGCGGGCGCTTATCTCCAGCGCGTTCCGAACGGCGCGATGCTGCTCACCGAGGGCGATCAGGTCGACTTCCTCTATGTGCTGCTCGACGGCACGGTCGAGCTGCACGGCACCTGGAACGACCGCGAGACCGTGCTCGCGATTCTGCGTCCGGTCTCGACCTTCATCCTCGCCGCCGTCGTGCTCGACGCCACGGCGTTGATGTCGGCGCGCACGCTGGAGCGCTGCGAAGTCCTGATGATCCCCGGCGACGCGATCCGCACGGCGATGCGGCTCGACACGCGCTTCGCCGTCGCCGTTTCGCGCGATCTCGCCGGCGGTTATCGCGGCCTGGTGCGCAACACCAAGAACCTGAAGCTCCGTAACAGCACCGAGCGGCTCGCCAACTTCCTGCTGATGCAGCGCGCGGCCGACAATGCCGGCCGCGTCGTGCGGCTGCATCACGAGAAGCGCGTGCTCGCCTCGCTGCTCGGCATGACGCCGGAGAATCTCTCCCGTTCGTTCGCCGCGCTGCAGCCGCATGGCGTCACCGTGCAAGGACCGATGGTGACGATCAGCAACCTCGCCGCGCTCGAACGACTGGCCAAGCCCGATCCGCTCATCGATAACCACGCGCCGCGTGGGGGTGAAATCATCGCGGACGCGGACGCCGAGGTCTGGCTGACGGAACGCACGCGCGCCAGCGCCGGCTCGCGCTGACTCGCCGCAGGCCGCAAGCGCAGCATCCGCAGCGCGCTTTGACGCACATCAACCCGAGCCCTACGGTTCGGCGTCATATGAATAGCATGGATGCAAAACTTCTGGCCTACGCGGAGCGCCAAACGCCCCGCTACACCAGCTATCCCACCGCGCCGCAGTTCGGCCCGCACATCGACGCCGCGCGCCATCGCGCCTGGCTCGGCGAACTGCCGGAGAGCGCCGAGCTTTCGCTCTACGTCCACGTCCCCTACTGCAAGAAAATCTGCTTCTATTGCGGCTGCAACACCAACGCCCTGCACGATGGCGCCGCCGCGGACTATGTCGCGCTGGTGCTGGCTGAGATCGACCGCGTAGCCGCTGTCTCGTCGGCCAAGCGCGTCACGGAACTGCACTGGGGCGGCGGCACGCCGAACATCCTCACTCCGGATGAGTTCACCGGCATTTTCGAGCGCTTGGCCACGCGTTTCGACATGCAGGCGCCGATCGCGCACGGCATCGAGATCGACCCGCGCCATCTCAGCGCCGAGCTGGCGCAGACCTACGCGCGCCTCGGCATGACCCGCGCCTCGGTCGGCGTGCAGACGCTTGCGCCGCACGTGCAGCGGGCGATCGGCCGCGTGCAGCCGTTCGAGCGCGTGGCGCAGGCCGTCGCCGATCTGCGCAGCGCGGGCGTCGATCGGCTCAGCTTCGACCTGATGTACGGCCTGCCCGGCCAGACTCTCGACGACCTGCTCGGCACTATCCGCCAAGCTGCATCGCTGCGCCCGCAGCGCGTTTCCCTGTTCGGCTACGCGCACGTGCCGTGGTTCAAGCGCCGCCAGCGCGTGATCCGCGAAGAAGATCTCCCCGGTAGCGAACAACGGTTCGAGCAGGCCGAGGTGGCGCGCGCCGAACTGATCGCGCAGGGCTTCGAACCGATCGGTCTCGATCACTTCGCCGTTCCCGGCGACTCGCTTGAGATCGCCGCGCGCGAGCGCCGGCTGCGCCGCAACTTCCAAGGCTATGTCGCCCGGATTCCCGACGCCATTATCGGCTTCGGCCCCTCCGCCATCTCGACGCTGCCGCAGGGCTATGTGCAGAACCTGGCCGGCGTCGGCGAATGGCGGCGCAAAGTCGAAGCCGGCGAACTCGCCACCGCCCGCGGCCTCGCCTTCACCGACGACGACCGCCGCCGCGCCGCGCTGATCGAACGCATCATGTGCGACTTCGAAGCCGATCTCTCCGCGTTCGGCGGGCGCGCCGCCTTCGCCGCGGAGCTCGCTCGCCTCGCCCCGCTCGCCGCCGACGGCCTCGTGCGCATCGAAGGCGAGCGCATCGTCGTGCCCGAGGACAAGCAGCCGTTCTGCCGTCTCGTCGCCCAAGCGTTCGACGCCTATAGCGCCGCCGCCACGCAACATTCGAAAGCTGTGTAGAGAAATGGCCACCACCGCCGAGCGCTATCGCACCTATCGCGGGTTCACGCTGTTCAGCTTGGGCTTCCGTCCGTTCTTCCTGTTCGCATCGGCGTGGGCGGCGATTGCAGTGCCGATCTGGATCGCCGCCTATGCCGGGCTTTTGCCCGCCGAGCACTTCACGCGCGACTGGCATGCGCATGAAATGGTGTTCGGCTATCTTGGCGGCGTCATCGCCGGCTTCCTGCTGACCGCCGTGCCGAACTGGACCGGGCGCCTGCCCGTCACCGGCGCTTCGCTCGCATCGCTGTTTTCACTGTGGGCGGCGGGCCGCATCGCCATGCTGACGCCCAGCCTCGGCGTGATCGCCGCTTTCATCGACAGCGCCTTCCTGTTCGTGCTCGCGGGCGTGATCGCGCGCGAAGTGATCGCCGGCAAGAACGTGCGCAACCTGCCCGTTTGCGTGCTGGTGACCATACTCGGTCTTGCGAACGCGCTCTGGCACGCCGGCGCGCTGGGCGAACTCACGCTGCTGGCCGAACGCATCGCGCTGGGCGTCGTCGCCGTGCTGGTCACGCTGATCGGCGGGCGCATCGTGCCGAGCTTCACGCGCAACTGGATGGCCAAGCGCCGCATCACGCCGGAACCCGCGCCGAACAGCCGCTTCGACGCCGCCACGCTCGCGCTCACCGGCGTCGCGCTGGCGTCATGGATCGCCGCGCCGCATTCGGCCTATGCGGGGGCGGCGCTCACAGCCGCCGGCGCGCTCAACGTCGCGCGGCTGCTGCGCTGGCGCGGCTGGACCACCGGCGCCGAGCCGCTCGTGCTGGTTCTGCACGCCGGCTACGCCTGGCTCGCGCTCGCGCTCATCCTGCTTGGCGGCGCGCTGCTGGCGCCCACGCTGGTGCCGAACGTCGCCGGCGTGCACGCGCTCACCGCCGGCGCCTTCGGCGTGATGACGCTCGCCGTGATGACGCGCGCCAGCCTCGGCCATACCGGTCGCCCGCTGACCGCCACGCCCCCGATCAGCGCAATCTACGTGCTCGCCAATCTCGGCGCCGCCGTCCGCGTCGTCTCGCCGTTCTTCCCCGGCGCGTACGTGCCGCTGCTCGCGCTCTCCGCCGCCCTGTGGAGCGGCGCGTTCGTGCTGTTCGTCATCATCTACGCGCCGCTGCTGATGCGTCCGCGGCCGGGCGCGGCGTGAATCTGACTTAACCACGCCCTGCGCTTGATGAGCGTTAGGCGAACGCATGAGAACGTTCGCCTGCGGTCTGAGTGTCGCAGCTCCCGCTTGTCGTTGATCAATCGAAGCCGGCCGCAAATCAGCGATCTTCGCAGCATGTCGCGCGGGACTTGCCCCGCGCCCACGGAATTGGCCGCGCCGGCCGACGCGATCTCGGTACCCGCCGAGTAGCCTCCTCCCAGAGGCAGACTACAAGGGAAGGACTTCGGTCCTTCCCTTTTTTCGTTCCCGCGCCCAGTGATGCAATGGCGGCGGCGCGCTCCGCATCCTGTGACTTTCGCTAGAGCAAAATCCGATCTGATTGAATCGGAGGGATTCCCACGGGACTCGAATT
>JAHDXR010000021.1 GCA_023384105.1 Hyphomonadaceae bacterium
CAACTACTTCGCCGCCGCCGGATACGGTGCTACCTGAACGGAATCTGCGCTAGCCGAAGCGCCTGCCGAGCCCGGCCGCGCGCGTCATGGCGTCCTCCTCGTTGATGCTTGAGCGCGGCCGTTTGGGATTAAGCGATGACGGGCGCTAGGCGTCGGTCAGCATCTTGCGCAATTCCGTCTTCAGCACCTTGCCGTACGCGCTCTTGGGCAGTTCCTGCACGACGCAGTAGCGCCGCGGACGCTTGTAGCGGGCGAGCCGGCTGAGGCAGAGCGCGTCGAGGGCTGCAGCGTCGGGCGTGTCTTCGCCGGGAACGATGAAGGCGGCCGGAATCTCTCCCCATTCCGCGTCGGGCAGGCCGACGACGGCGCACTCCTCCACGTCCGGGTGCGTGAGCAGCGCCTCTTCGATCTCGCGCGGATAGATGTTGGAGCCGCCGGAGATGATCATGTCCTTGGCGCGATCGACCAGGGTGAGAAAGCCGCGCGCGTCGAGGCGGCCGAGATCGCCGGTGTGCAGCCAGCCGTCGCGGATCGCGGCGGCGGTGGCGTCGGGGCTGTTCCAGTAGCCGCCCATCAGCATGTCGCCCTGCACGGCGACCTCGCCGACTTCGCCGATGTCGGCGTCGGCGCCGTCCTCGCGCACGATCCGCAGCAGCACGCCGCTGCGCGGAACGCCCACGCTCATCAGCCGCGCCTCGTAATCGGGATCGTCCGCCGCGCCGAACAGGCGCGGCGGCAGGTGCGTGATCGTGTTTGGGCACTCGCCCTGGCCGTAGAGGTGCCAGAGCCGCTCCGCGCCGAACGCGGCGACGGCGCGCTTCAGGTCCTCCATGTACATCGGCGCGCCGCCGAAAAAGATGCGGTGGATCGCCTGGACCGCCGCCGCGTCGAGCAGGTTGGGCGACATCAGCCGCCGCACGACCGTCGGCACGGCGAAGAAGGAAAGCGGCGCGAACGCTTTCAGCGCGCGGCGGATTTCCGCTCCATCGAGCGCGCCGGTGGGCAGGATGACGTTGTTGCGCGCGCGGGCGAGATAGCTCAGCCCCAGAAAGCCGCTCGCATGCGACATCGGCGCCATGTGCAGGATGTGATCGTCGACCACCGCGCCGCTGTCGGCGAGGAAGCTCAGGTTCATGGCGTAGAGCGTGCGGTGGGTGTGGATGGCGCCCTTCGGCTTGCCGGTGGTGCCGCTGGTGTAGAAAAGCAGCGCGGGCGCCTCCGGCGCGCGCGGCGCGATCCGGGCTTCGCCGTGGCCGTGCAGTTCGGCGAAGGCGGCGCTGTCGGTGTCGATCACCCGGCAGCCGCCGAAATCCTGCTCGGCGAGGCCCGCGCTGAGGTCCGGCGTCGACAGGCAAAGCCGCGCGCCGCAATCGGCGGCGGCGTAGGCGATCTCGGCCGGATGCAGCCGGCAGTTCTGCGGCGCCGGCACAAGGCCGGCGATCCAGGCGCCGAGCAGCACTTCGTAGTAGGCGGGCGCGTTCGACATCGCCAAGGCGACGCGCTCGCCGGGCGCGAGGCCGTGCGCCTGGAAGCCGGCCGCCAGCGAGGCGGCGCGCGCCATCAGCTCCCGATAGGTCCAGAGCGGCCGATCGATATAGGAGACGGCGATCGCGTCGGGATTGGCGCGCGCGGCGGCGGCGATGAGGCTGATGAAGTTCAAGGCGGCGGTGCGGCGTGTGCGTTGAAGAACGCCAGCGCAGTACGCGCGCGCCTCAGGGTGCGGCGCCCGCGCACGCGCTGGCGAAGGGAGGCGGCTGTCCGGGAGGAGACGAAGGCCGCGCTCATTGCGTCATCGGCGCCAGTTGATGGCGACGCCTGCGGTCATCGGATCGCCCGGCGCGCCGGCCCCGGTCGGGCCGACGATCGCGACGTTGCGGAAGTATTCCTCATCGCCGAGATTCTTGCCGTAGAGCGAGATTTCCCAATTGCCCCCCGGCGGCGCGTAGGTGAGGCGCGCATTGAAGAGGTCGTATGCGGGCTGGTAGGCGCCGGGCGTGCTTATATTGGCGGCGTCGAAATACTGCTCGGACATGTAAGTGTACTCGCCGCGCAAGCGGAGATCGCCCGCGCCGCCCAGCGGCCATGTATATTCGCCGATCAGCGACGAGGAGAAATCCGGCGACCGCAATTGCGCATTGCCCGAAAGATCGGTCGTGCATACGGGCGGCGCGCCGGAGCAATTGGTCAGGTACTCGGTGAAGCGCGCGCTCTGCAGCGTGGCGTTCCAGTCCAGGCGGAAGTTCTGGGTGAGGAAGGCGGAGACCGACACGTCGATGCCGTCGGTTTCCGTGCGCCCGGCATTGTCGATGATCGTGACGCTGGGCGAGGGGACGCGCAGGATCTGCTGGTCCTCGATGTCGGTGTGGAACAGCGACGTGTTGATCTGCAGCCGGCCGTCGAGCCAGCGGCTGCGCAGGCCGAGTTCGTAGGAGCGCACGAACTCCGGATCGTAGACGCTCGAGGCCAACGCGGCGCTGCCCGGCAGCGACTGGAAACCGCCGCTCTTGAAGCCCTGGCGCGCCGAGGCGTAGAGCATCACATCCTCGTTGGCCTGGAAACTCAGCGTGAAGGCGGGATCGAACGAATCCCAGTCCGGGTTGAGATTCACGCTGTAGAGCCCGGCCGGGCCGATCGGATCGACGATCTGGCGCGATTCCTTCTCGTCGAACGTGTAGCGCGCGCCGATCGTCGCGCTCAGGCGGTCGGTGAGGTCGTATGTCGCCTGTCCGAACAGCGCGTAGCTGTCGACGGTGAGGTCCTGATTATAGACGCCCGTGGTGTTCTGGAACACGGGCACGGCGAAGTCCGGCCCGGCGGCGAGCGTGTCCACGCGCTCGGTCTCGCCGTGATAGTAGTAAAGGCCGAGAATCCAGTCCCAGCGGCCGCTCTGGTTCGAGAGGCGCAGTTCCTGGCTGAAGCTGCGGTCCTGTTCGTCGGTGCCGAGAGTGTAGCCGGCGGCGGCGGTGCCGTCCTGGTCCTGCAGGCGCTCGAACTGGTTGTCGCGATAGCCCGAAATGGCGGTGAGCGTGGCGAATGGCAGGTCCCACTCGAACCGCGCCGTGAGCGTTGCGGTGTCCTGCCGCTCGAAGCCGTCGGTGTCGTAGTAGCGGCGGTAGAAGCTCTGATCCGTCGGCAGGCCCGCCGCGGCGGCGGGCGTCAGCACGCCCGCGGTGATGGCCGTCGACAGGAAGAAGTTGGTCATGCCGTTGTCGGACGTGAAATAGTCGCCCGTGAACAGCGCCATGAAATTGGGGCTCACGTACTGAAGCTGGCCGCGCGCCGTGGTGGTGTCGATATAGCCGGGATCGACGCCGGCGGGGTTGTCGGTGAACGCGTCGCGCTCGCGATGGCCGGCGGAGACGCGATAGCGCCACGATCCGTCGCTGGTGAGCGGGCCGGTGACGCCGCCGCGCACGTTGAAGGCGCTGTAGTCGCCGGCGTCGAGCAGGGCGTAGGCGTTGAACTCTTCTTCCGGGCGGCGGGTGATGATGTTGACCGCGCCGGCGGCGGCGTTGCGCCCGAACAGCGTGCCCTGCGGGCCTTTCAGCACTTCGACTTGCTGCACGTCGAGCAGATCGAACTGCATGCCGGCGGTGCCGGTGAGGTACACTTCGTCGATGAAGAAGGCGACGCTCGGGTCGGCGCCGGAATCGAGCACGTTGGTGCCTGCGCCGCGCACGTAGGTGTAGCTGACCCAGCCGCTGCCGATAGTGGACATGTTGAGGCCGGGCGCGAGGTGCTGGATGTCGTCGAGCGTCTGGACGCCAGAGCGCTCGAGCGTCTCGGCGCTGACGGCCACGATCGAGATCGGCACTTCCTGGAGGTTCTCGGCGCGCTTTTGCGCTGTAACGATAATTTCCTCCACGCCCGAGTCTTGGGTCTGCTGGGCGAACGCGCACGGCGCAGCCAGCAAAAGCGTGGCGCTTGCCAGTGTGGCATAGGACTTCACGATGTTCCTCCCCGCCCGCATGGGCTTTCGTGCGAAGCGCTCTTTCGGCGCTCTGGTTCGGGAACATGATGTGGGAGGCGCGCGCCGCCGCAAGCCATGAAACATGGACGAGCGTCCAAGCCATGCGTCGGCGCTTCGCCCCATAAGCGTAACGCATGACGTGAGGTAGCACGCCGGCAGCCGTCTAAGCGCCGCGCCAAAATCGGACTCGCCGTCCTTATGGACCGCCGGCATGCGCGCGCTTTAACGAGGGGAAGCGCGGCGTGTCCCGCGCCGCACGTGCAGCGCCGCTCGCTCCAATTTGGATAGGTTTGTACATGCCGGCGGGAGGCCGGCGGTCCATAGGCGTTGCGTTGGATTCAATGCACGGCGCTTTAGGGTTTGCTCAGGCTTGGGCTGGCTCGCTTCTCGGCGAGGGTGCGGATGCCGCTGACGCAGAAGGCGACGAGATCGGCGGTGACGTCTTCCGGCGTGCGGACGACGTCGCGGCCGAGCATCGAGTCGTAGCGCCGGTCGATCACCTGCCACGAATACACCACGCCGATGACGAACGAGAACGCCCAGATCGTGTCCTGGCGAGACAGCGTGGGGCAGCTCAGCATGATCGCGTCGATCCAGCGCCCCATTGAGCGGTCCGCGATCGCCAGCATCGCGCTTGCGATGGGCGGATGCCAGTGGGCGAGATGGCTGCGCAGGAGGTAGATTTGAGCGATGTCGCGGTCGCATGAGCTGAGCGCGCGGCGCACGATCGGAAACGCCAGAGCGTAGACCAGGTCCGGCAGCGGCGGCTTGGCGGGATTCTTCGCGAGCGCCTTTTCCAGATAGCGGCTGCGCTCGTTGTCGACTTCCTCCCAGGCCTTGCGCCCCACCGCGGCGTAAAGCTCCGACTTCGACCCGAAATAGAGATGGATGGTGGAGAGCGGCACTTCCGCGGCGCGCGCGATGTCGCGCAGCGAAGCGCCTTCGTAGCCGTCTCGCGAGAAGTTGTAGATGGCGCTCTCCATGAGCGCGTCGATGGTCGCCGTCTTGGACATGGGCCTTGCGGGGCAATCAAGCCGACGACGCCGAGCCGAAGCAACAGATTTCCTCATTGCTGCGCTGCAGCAATCGCCGCAAGGCGCAACTGTGCGTCGCTGAGCGCAGCGACGGCGATAGGACGCTCGTCCGGGTTTAGCGCTTGCCGGCGCGTGCGCGGATGGCCCCAAATCGCGATCACATCGAGCGTGCTGAAAGCGCGCGCATGACAAAGGAGACGTTCTCGATGAAGCGATACGTGATGGCCAATCGCCCGGATGGTCTTGCCGATGTCGTGTACGAGGACGACCTTGAGCCCCACTTCAAGACGAACCGTTTTCGCGAACTCTGGCTCAATACCGAAACGCCGGCCGATCTCGCGGGCGGCGCCGATCCGGTGGCGGACCAGGCCATGATCCACGAGCCGCCCGATGGCGGCGCCGTGTTCCGCATGCTGGTGTTTCCGCCCAACAGCACACAGCCGACGATGACGCCGGAGCAGGTGGTGGAGATGCACAAGGCGATCCACAGCACGCACATCCCGAGTGTGGAATATCTGCGCACCGCCAAGGATCCCACCATGCACCGCACCGACACGCTCAATTATTTCGTGCTGACCGAAGGCGAGCTGTGGGCGCTGTCGGAAGGCAAGGACGTGCTTCTGAAGGCGGGCGATGCGCTCATCCAGAAGGGCTGCATGCATGGCTGGCGCAACGACAGCGACAAGCGCGCGGTGCTCGCCGCGGTGCTGATCGACGCCAAGCCGCCGGCGTGAACGGAGCTGGGGGACCGAAGCCGGGCCGGACGCGAACGTCCGGCCCTTTTCATATCGTCCGCTTCAGGCGGCCTTGATGTGCGGCGCGATCACCCGGTTGCGCAGCACGCCGATCTTCTCGACCTCGCACTCGATGACGTCGCCGGGCTTCAGCGCTTGGCCGGTCTCGAACGAGCAGCCGCCGCCCACCGTGCCCGAGCAGATGAGTTCGCCGGGATAAAGCGTCGTTCCTTCGGAGAGGAAGGCGAGCAGATCCTCGAACGTGAAATGCATGCCGGCGCTGCTGCCGCGCGAGACCTCCTCGCCGTTGACGCGCACCACCATGGCGAGCGCGTAAGGATCGGGGATTTCGTCCGCCGTCACGATGCAGGGGCCGACGCCGTTGCAGAAATCCTTGCCGCGTGCGGGGCCGAGATTGATGGCGCTGCCTTGCATGGCCCGCATCTGCTCGTCGCGCGCCGACCAGTCGTTGAACACGGTGTAGCCGAAGATGTGCCGGCGCGCGTCTTCCTTGCGTACGCCGCGGCATTTCTTGCCGATGACGGCGGCCCATTCCATCTCGTAATCGATCATCTGCGAATAGGGCGGCCACTCGACGTCGACGTCGGGCCCCGCCACGGCCATGCGGTTGGAGATGTAATAGAGCGGGAAGTCGTAGAAGGCTTTCGGCACATCGAGGCGTCCCGATGCTTCGATCTCGGCCATCGCCTTGGCCGGATCGGGCGCCGTCGCAGCCATCCGTTCCGCCTGCGCGCGCGCGGCGCCCTGGAGGTGGCCGGGGAACGTGAGGCAGTCGCGGATCTGCGTCGGGCGCGGCAGCGGCGCCAGCACTGTGCATTGCGCGGCGGCGAGCACGCTCGCCTTCGCCGGCGCTTTCACGCAGGCGCGTGCGCGCGCCAGCGCCGCCTCGCCGCCTTCGATCAGCGCGATCATGGAGCCGAAGGCCGGATCGGCGCGGCCGAGATCGACGATCTGGCGGTCGCCGTCGATGAAAGCGCCGACGCTTTCGCGCCCTTGGTGAAGGAATGTGATGAGACGCATGGTTCCTGCCTTTTGCGCGGGAGGCTTCCGCGGCCTCGCACGTTATTGTTCGGCGCCCGGAGAACGCGGCGCCCGGCGAATTGATCAACGCTTGCGCCGGGGCGTCCAGACTATTCGCTGGACGCATGTCTCAACGACAGGGCTGGACACGCCCGCGCGGCGACGAAACAGTCCGAGCTTCGCGCTCGTCCAAGCGAATCCAGAAACGTGAGCACCGAGACGGAAGCGGTGCGGCGGGCGCGGAGGAGGAGGATCGTGCCGGACGCACCGACTTTTCGCGACTTCGCCCCCGACAAGCCCGCGATCATCATGGGCGAGGACGGGCGTATCGTCAGCTATGGCGAACTCGAGACGCTCGCCAACCAGGGCGCGCAGCTCTTGCGCGCGCTGGGGCTCGCGAACGGCGACACGCTCGCCGTCTGCATCGAGAACAGCCCCGACTTCTTCGAGGTCGTTTGCGCCGCGCGCCGCAGCGGCCTCGTCATCGTGCCGATCTCGACCAAGCTTACCGCGTCCGAACTGGCCTTCATCGTCGGCGACAGCGGCGCCCGGGCGCTGGTGGTCTCGCCCGGAATAGAAGCCGCGTTGTCCGAAATCGCCGAGCTTTGCAGCGGCGTGACGCTGCTGGGCGTCGGCGCCGCAAGCAGCATCGGCCGCTCCTGGACCGAAGAGCGCGCGCGCCAGCCCGCGGCGCCGATCGCCGACGGCGCCCGCGGCCGCGAGATGCTCTATTCGTCCGGCACGACGGGCCGGCCTAAGGGCATACGCTACGAAGGCGTCGAGGACTTGCCGGACGCGGTGAGTTCCGCCGTGCGCATGCTGGCGCGGCTCGGCGCGACGTCGGAGTCGGTCTATCTGTCGCCGGCGCCGCTCTATCATTCCGCGCCTTACGCCTGGGCCATGGCCATGGTCGAACTCGGCGCCACCGTCATAGTCATGGAGCGCTTCGATCCCGAGCAGGCGCTGCGGCTCATCGACCTCTACCGGGTCGATGTCAGCCAGTGGGTGCCGACCCATTTCGTTCGCATGCTGAAACTGCCGGAGGAGACGCGCGCGCGCTACGACGTTTCCTCGCTGCGGCTCGCCGTGCACGCCGCCGCGCCGTGCCCGGTGCCGGTGAAGCACGCGATGATCGCCTGGTGGGGGCCGATCCTGCTGGAATATTTCGGCTCCAGCGAGCAGACCGCGCTCACCATCATCGCAGCCGAGGAATGGCTGAAGCATCCCGGCTCGGTCGGCCGCTGCATGCTCGGGCGGGTGCATATCTGCGACGACGACGGCCGTCCGCTGCCGGTGGGCGAGGTGGGGCTCGTCTATTCCGAAGGCGGCATGGGGTTTTCGTACCATAACGATCCGGCGAAAACGGCGGAGTCGCGCAACGCGCAGGGCTGGACCACGGTGGGCGACATCGGCCGTCTCGACGAGGACGGCTATCTCTATCTCACCGACCGCAAGAGCTTCATGATCATCACCGGCGGCGTGAACGTCTATCCGCAGGAGATCGAGAATCTTCTGGTCACGCATCCGCGCGTCGCCGACGCCGCCGTCATCGGCGTGCCGGACGAAGACCTGGGCGAGGCCGTGACCGCCGTCGTGCAAACGCTCGATCCGGCCGACGCCGGCCCGGAGTTCGCCGACGAACTCCGCCGCTGGATGCGCCAGTCGCTCTCCAGCGTCAAAACGCCCAAGCATCTGCTGTTCCGCCGCGAGCTGCCGCGGCTGCCCACCGGCAAGATGGCCAAGCACGTCCTGCGCCGCGACATCGCGGAGGAGTTCGCGCGCGCCAGGCGGCGCTGACGTGCCGCCCCCGCGCAGGACTCTATCCGCTTGGCCGCCGCCGCCGCGCGGCGGCGCCGTTCTGCATGAACGTAATGAAGGCGCGGGCGGCCGGTTTCACCTCCCAGCGTGCGCGCACCGCGCAGCACATGGGCGAGATCTCGGCGAAGAGATCGAACGCGTCGAGCGCGACGAATTGATTCCTGAAGGAGGCCGAGCGGTCGGCGAAGCCGGCCATCATCACGCCGACGGCGTCGGTGGTGGCCACGATGCGCTTCACGACCGGGAAGAAATCGACGACATGGATGCGCTTGCGCCAGTCGACGCCGTGATCCTCGTAAAGCGCGCGGATGGCGGCGCCGTACGGACGCGAATCCGAAGGGCTGACGAAGTCGAATTTCGCCAGCGTCTTCACGGTCGGGCGCCGCACCTCCAGGATCGGATGGCCGCGCCGCACGAACATGACTGCGCGATCATCCTCGAGCGCGATGCGCTGCCGGCGCAGGTCCGGCCAGTCCACGAACGCCGCCTCGAAGCCGACGGCGACGTCGATGCTGCCGTTCCGCAACTGCTGCACGGCGCGCTCGAAGATGAGCCCGTTCACGTCGAGACGAATGGACGGGTGCTTGCGCAGGAGCTGCTCCAGCGGATTGATCAGGCAGAATTCCATCGACGCCGGGCAGACGCCGATGCGCAGAACGCCGGAATAGGCGTCCTCGCGCCCTTGCGGGCGCTGCAGCAGGTCCTGGGCGTCCTCGATCAGCTTTTGCGCGCGTTCGGCGAAGTCGCGGCCCTGCTCGGTCAGGATCGCCCCCCGCGAGGTGCGCACGAAGATCGAGTAGCCGATCTGGCGTTCGAGGTCGGCGACGCTGCGCGTGATCGCCGATTGCGTGACGCCGGCGATGCCGGCGGCGGCGGTGAACGAGCCCGCGCGCGCCACGGCGACTACATGGTTCAATCGGGTGTCGAGCATAGCTATGCGTATCACGCATACAAGATGCGCGCAATGAATTGGACGAACGGCGTTGGCCGGTGTTTTCTCGCCGCAACAGAGGCCCCCAGAGGCGGATAAATGCTCAATGTGGAGGGGCGCCCCGTCTACGGCGCCGAGCACAATCAGTTTCGCGATACGGTCCGGCGTTTCCTGGAGCGCGAGGTCGCGCCCCACTACGAGCGCTGGGAGCGCCAGGGCGTCGTCGACCGGTCGTATTGGGATGCCTGCGGCGCGGCGGGCCTGCTGTGCCCCACCGTGTCCGAACAGTATGGCGGGCTCGGCCTCGATTTCCGCTACAACGCCATCATCGGCGAAGAGTCCGGCTATGCCGGGGTGCTGCTGCCGTCGATGCTGCAGTCGGACGTCACGGTCGGCTATATCGAGCGCTATGCGAGCGAGGAGCAGAAGCGCCGCTACCTGCCGAAGATGGTCTCGGGCGAGCTGATCGTCGCCATCGCCATGACCGAGCCGGGCGCCGGCTCGGACCTCCAGGGCATCCGCACCGGCGCCAAGCGCGACGGCGGCGAATACGTCATCAACGGCTCGAAGACCTTCATCTCCAACGGCCAGACCGCCGACATGGTGATCGTCGTCGTCAAGACCGACGCCGACGCCGGCGCCAAGGGCGTGTCGCTGATCCTGGTCGAAGCCGATCGCCCCGGCTTCAAGCGCGGGCGCAATCTCGACAAGGTCGGACAGCACTCCGCCGACACATCCGAGCTGTTCTTCGAGGACGTGCGCGTGCCCGCCGGCAATGTGCTGGGCGCGGAAGGCGCGGGGTTTGCGTACTTGATGAACCAGCTCGCACAGGAGCGGCTCTCCATCGCCGTCGGCGCGCAGGGCGCGGCGCAACGCGCGTTCGACGAGGCCGTGCGCTACGCCAAGGACCGCCGCGCCTTCGGCAAGACGGTGTTCGAGTTTCAGCACTCGCGCTTCTCGCTGGCGGACCTGAAGTCCAAACTCCAGGTCGGCTGGGCGCACTTGGACTGGGCCTTGGACCGTCATGTCAAAGGCCAGCTCACCGCGGCCGAAGCGTCCGCCGCCAAGTACTGGCACACCGAGACGCAGTGGGAGATCGTGGACGCCGCGCTGCAGCTCCACGGCGGCTCGGGCTACATGAACGAAGTGCTGATCGCGCGGATGTGGCGCGACGCGCGCGTGCAGCGCATCTATGGCGGCACCTCCGAAATCATGCGCGAAGTCGTCTCGCGATCCATTTGAGGAAACCATGAGCGGACCGCTTCACGGAGTGCGCATCGTCGAGTTCGCCGGCCTGGGGCCGGGGCCGTTCTGCGCCATGATGCTGGCCGACCATGGCGCGGAGGTGATCCGCATCGACCGCATCGGCGGACATGTCTTGGGCGCCGACCCCGCGGGCGAATTCTTGAACCGCTCGCGCAAGGGGCTTTCCGTCGATCTGAAAAGCGAGCGCGGCAAGGCTCTGGTGCGCAGGCTGTGCGCGGGCGCGGACGCGGTGCTCGAAGGCTATCGTCCCGGCGTGATGGAGCGGCTGGGCTTGGGTCCGGACGTGCTGCTCGCCGACAATCCGAAGCTCGTCTACGGGCGCATGACCGGGTGGGGGCAGGACGGCCCGTACGCCGGCATGGCCGGGCACGACATCAATTACATCGCGCTCTCCGGCGCGCTGCACGCCATCGGCCGCAAGGGCGAGAAGCCTGTGCCGCCGCTCAACCTCGTCGGCGATTTCGGCGGCGGCGGCATGATGCTGGCGTTCGGCATGCTCGCGGCGCTGCTGGAGGCGCAGAAATTCGGCAAGGGTCAGGTGGTCGACTGCGCCATGACCGAGGGCAGCGCGGTGCTGATGGCCATGATCTACTCGATGCTGGCGCAGAAGCGCTGGCGCGACGAGCGCGGATCGAACTTCGTCGATTCCGCCGCGCCGTTCTACGACGTCTACGAAACCGCGGACGGCAAATACATCGCCGCCGGCGCCGTCGAGCCGCAATTCTACCGCACCTTCATCGCGCTGATCGGCCTGGCCGACGATCCCACTTTCGCCGAGCAGAACGACGTTCGCGACTGGCCCGCGCAAAAAGAGAAAATCGCGGCGCGGATCAGGACTAGGAGCCGCGCCGAGTGGGCCGCGGTCTTCGAGGGGCAGGATGCGTGCGTTGCGCCGGTCATGTCGCTTGCGGAAGCGCCGCATCATCCGCACAACAGGGCGCGCGGCGCCTTCGTGGACGCCGCGGGCGGACAGCAGCCGGCGCCCGCGCCGCGCTATTCGCGCTCGCAGACGGCCGCGCCGGCGCCTTTGGACATCGGCAGGGACGCAGCCGACTTGATTTTGGCGAACGCCGGGTTCGCCGCCGAAGACATCGCCGAATTACGCCGGGCCGGCGTGGTCGGCTGAGCAGCATGTGAAGGAGAAGAATGATGGCTAATGCGGGAGGCGACGTTCTTGTCGCCGGCGTCGGGATGATCCCGTTCACGAAGCCCGGCCAAAGCGCGCCCTATGACCAGATGGGCGCCGAAGCCATTCGCCTGGCGCTGAAGGACGCGGGGATCGACTACGGCCTCGTCGAGCAGGCCTATGCCGGCTACGTGTTCGGCGCGAGCTGCGCCGGCCAGCGCACGGTCTACCAGGCCGGGATGAGCGGCGTCCCGATCGTCAATGTGAACAACAATTGCTCCACCGGCTCGACGGCGCTCTTCCTGGCGCGCCAGGCGATCGGAAGCGGCGCGGCCGATTGCGTGCTCGCCGTCGGCTTCGAGCAGATGAATCCCGGCGCCATCGGCGCCGTCTTCACCGACCGCGTCAGCCCGTTCGAGGATTTCGACCGCGTCTGCGACGAACTTGTGGATGTCGAGCTGCCGCTGGCGCTGCGCTATTTCGGCGGCGCCGGCCTCGCCCACATGAAGAAGTACGGCACTACGCTGGAGGATTTCGCCAAGGTGCGCGCGAAGGCGAGCCGCCACGCGGCGAAGAACCCGCTTTCCGTCTTCAAGAACGTGATGACGGAAGAAGAGGTGCTGAAGTCGCAGGTGATCTGGCCGGGCGTCATGACGCGGCCAATGGCGTGTCCGCCCACCTGCGGCGCCGCCGCGGCGATCCTGGTCTCGGCCGATTTCGCCAAGAAGCACAACATCAAGCCGCAAGTGAACATCCTCGCCCAGGCGATGACGACCGACCGCCCGGTGGCGCTCGAGTCCAGGGACATGATCGAGCTTGTCGGCCGCGACATGGCCGTGCGCGCGGCGAAGGCGGTCTACGAGCAGGCCGGCGTCGGCCCGGAGGACATCCGCGTCGCCGAACTGCACGATTGCTTCGCGCACAACGAAGTCATCACCTATGAGAGCCTCGGCTTCTGCCCCGAAGGCGGCGCGCAGAAATTCATCGCCGACGGCGACAACACCTATGGCGGCAAGGTTGTCACCAATCCGTCGGGCGGCTTGCTCTCCAAAGGCCATCCGCTGGGCGCCACCGGCCTCGCGCAATGCTACGAACTCACGCAGCAATTGCGCGGCGCGGCGGGCGAGCGCCAGGTCGAAGGCGTGCGCCACGCGCTGCAGCACAATTTGGGTCTCGGCGGCGCCTGCGTGGTGACGCTTTACGAGAAGGTCGCCTGACGCGTGCGGGCCGACGGGAAAACGAGGCCGAAGACAAGGCCGGAAGAAGAGGGAGGTGGATCGTCGTGACTTCGGCTGCTCCAAGCAATCCGCGAGGCATCTTTGACCGCAGCGTCAAAGGCGCAACGCTCGAACCCGTACCCGTGCAGATAGAACGCGGCGTCATCCGCTTCTTCGCGCAGGTGCTGGGCGAAACCGACCCGATTCACTTCGACGTCGAGGCCGCGCGCGCCGCCGGCCATCCCGATCTCGTCGCCTCGTCGAGCTTCTTCGTGGTGATCGAAGCGGCCGCCGACGAAGAGCGCAAGCGCCGCGGCCAGCCCGCGCTGCTGGACACTTTGAAGTGCGACTTCCGCTATCTGCTGCACGGCGACGAGCGCTACTTCTACGAGGCGCCGATCTATGCCGGCGAGGAGGTGGCGTTCTCCACCACCATCGTCGACTTCTACGACAAGAAGGGCGGGGCGATGGAACTCGTCACCTGCGAGTCGAAGGTGGTCCATCCAAAGCGCGGCCTGCTGGTGCGCTCGCAGCGCACGCTTCTGCATCGCTTGCCGGAACCGAAGGGCTGAACCCCATGGACAAGATCAATCTGAAGGCGGTCGAAGTGGGCGCGGCGCTGCCCGAGCTGACGTTCGGCCCGATCTCGCGCAAGACTTTGGCGCTCTACGCCGGCGCCTCCGGCGACCACAACCCCGCGCACATCGATATCGATTTCGCCAAGAAGGCCGGCCTCCCGGACGTGTTCGCGCACGGCATGCTGTCCTTCGGCGTGCTGACGCGCGTGGTGACGCGCTGGGCCGGCGCCGGACGGCTGCGCGAGTTCGGCGCGCGCTTCGTGTCGATCACGCAAGTCCACGATCTCATCACCTGCAAGGCCACGGTCATCGAGAAGTTCGAGGCCGACGGCGAACAGCGCGTGCGCCTCGCCGTCGTCGCCACGGCGCAGGACGGACGGGAAACCCTCAGCGGCGACGCCGTGGTGGCGCTGAACTGACGCCGCTGCGTCGGATGACTTTAGGAGCAGGATATGTCGCTTCGTTTTGATGATCGCGTCGTGATCGTGACCGGCGCCGGCAACGGCCTCGGCAAGAGCCACGCGCTCGATTTCGCCCGCCGCGGCGCCAAAGTGGTGGTCAACGATCTCGGCGGCGGCATTGCCGGCGAAGGCGCGAGCAAGTCGGTCGCGCAAGGCGTGGTCGACGAGATCAAGGCCGCCGGCGGCGAGGCGGTCGCCAACACCGACAGCGTCGAGGACGGCGACAAGGTCGTGCAGACCGCGCTCGACGCCTACGGCCGCATCGACGTGGTCGTGAACAATGCCGGCGTGCTGCGCGACGCCTCGTTCGCGAAGATGGCCGACGCCGATTGGGACATCATCTACCGCGTCCATCTCTACGGCGCCTACAAGGTCACCAAGGCCGCCTGGCCGCACATGCGCAACGCCAATTACGGCCGCATCGTCATGACCACGTCGGTGGCGGGCATCTACGGCAATTTCGGCCAGGCCAATTACGCCGCCGCGAAGCTCGGCCTGTTCGGCCTGGCGCAGACGCTGGCGATCGAGGGCGCCTCCAAGAACATCCTCTGCAATACGGTCGCGCCGACGGCCGGCTCGCGTCTCACCGCCACCGTGTTGCCGAAAGAGGTATTGGAGGCGCTGAAGCCCGAATACGTGACCCCCGCCGTCGTGCTGCTCGGCCATGAAAGCTGCCCGGTTTCGGGCAAGCTGTTCGAGGTCGGCGGCGGCTGGGTGTCGCAGACCCGCTGGGAGCAGACCCAGGGCGTGTTCTTCCGCGACGATTTCAGCGCCGAGGACCTGCGGGCCAAGTGGGCGGAGGCGACGAGCTTCGAGAACGCCCGCCACGCCAGCAAGATTTCGGAGTCCAAGACCGGCCTCGAAGAACGGCTCGGCCGCAAGCTGGAACTCGCGCCGCAGAAGACATAGCCGGAGCGTGGGCTGCGCGTGAACCGCAGAGGCGGGCAGGAGATCGGTCATGGCCTATGCGAAGATCGTCGTCGAACGCGATGGGCCGCTCGCGATCGTGACGCTCAACGATCCCCTGCACATGAACGCCGTCGACGAAATCATGCGCAGGGATGTCGTCGCGGCGATGAATGCGGCGCTCGATGACGAGGGCGTGCGCGCGATCCTCGTCACCGGCGCCGGCGAGGCCTTCTGCGCGGGCGCGAACCTGAGAGACATGTCCGGCGAATACGCGCGCGGCGTCACTCCGGACGTGGGCCACATGCTGCGCGACGGCGTCATCCCGCTGCTGGTGCGGATGACCGAGGCGAGCAAGCCGATCGTCGCCGCCGTCAACGGCGCCGCCGCCGGCGTCGGCTGCGGGTTTGCGCTCGCGGCCGACATCGTGCTGGTCGGGCGCTCCGGCTATTTCCTCCAGTCCTTCATCCGGCTCGGCGTCGTCCCGGACGGCGGCAGTTCCTGGCTCATCCCGCGCCTGGCCGGGCGGGGCCGTGCGGCGGCGATGATGATGCTCGGCGAAAAGATCGGCGCCGAGACCGCCGTCGCCTGGGGGCTGGCGCACCGCCTGTTCGAGGACGCCGAACTGCCCTCGGCGGCGCGCGCCATGGCGATGGGCCTCGCCAACGGGCCGACGCTCGCCTACGGCAAGCTCAAGCACCTGCTGGCCAGGAGCGTCGACAGCAGTTTCGCCGAGCAGCTCGAACTGGAGACGGCCTGTCAGCAGGCGTCGTTCGAGACGGCCGATTGCCGGGAGGGCGTCGCCGCCTTCATCGAGCGGCGCGCGCCGCGTTTCACCGGCGCCTGAGCCGATCGTTGCGCGCCTGGGACGGCCGGTCCGCCCGCCAACGGCCCGGCTTGCGCAATCAGCGCTTGACCTTCGCGCCGACGCGGCGTTTGGGGAGGTGACACGCCACCTCCACCGCGAAGCGACGGCCGATGAGCACCGAGACCGAACCGGCGGCCGCCGAATCCCTGCGCCGCGCACCATCCGAAGACCCGCACTTCATCGCCAGCGTCATCGGCGCGGCGGGCGATCACGACGCGCCGCTGCTGCGCCGCCAGTTCGCCGGCCTGAGCACGCCCGACCTCGCCGACGTGATGGAGCACGTGCCGCTGGAGACGGCGCGCACCGTCGCCCGGCTGATCGGCCGCGAGCTGCCGGCCGAGTTCCTGGCCGACCTCTCCTGGGAGCGGCGCGAGGAGGTGCTGCCGGAACTGCCGGCCGACTATGTCGGCAAGGCGCTCGACCAGCTCGACACCGACGACGCCGCGGCCATCGCCGCCGACATCGACGAAAAGCAGCTCGGCGAGGTTCTGGCCGCCGCCGACGAGGACACCCGCCTTGCGGTCGAAGAGGCGCTTTCGTTCGAGGAGGAGACCGCCGGGCGCCTGATGCAGCGCGAATACGTCGCTGCGCCGGAAGGCGACACCGTCGGCAACGTCATCGACCGGCTGCGCGCCAACGCCGAGGATCTGCCCGACGAGTTCTTCGAGATCTACGTGGTCGACGCCGCCATGCGCCCGATCGGCGCCGTGCGCGTGTCGAGCCTGATCCGCGCCCGCCGCGAAACCGCGCTCAGGGAGATCATGCGCGCGCCGCTGATCCTGATCCGCCCTGAGATGGACCAGGAAGAGGTGGCGCAGACGTTCCAGAAATATCACATGGCGTCCGCGCCGGTGGTGGACGAGGCGGGCCGGCTCACCGGCATGGTCACCGTCGACGACATCGTCGACGTCATCAGCGAGGAAGGCGAGGAGGACTTGCTGAAGCTCGCCGGCGTCAGCGAAGCGGCGCAGACCGACACCGTGCTGCGCTCGGTGCGCGCCCGCGCGCCGTGGCTGCTGGTGAACCTGCTCACCGCCGTCGTCGCCTCCTATGTCATCAGCGCCTTCGAGGGCTCCATCAGCAAGCTGGTCACGCTCGCGGTGCTGATGCCGATCGTCGCTTCGATGGGCGGCAACGCCGGCACCCAGGCGCTCGCCGTCGCCGTGCGCGCCATCGCCGCGCGCGACCTGACCGAAAGCAACGCCGCCCGCTACGTGCTGCGCGAAGTCATGACCGCCGTCTCCAACGGCTTCATCTTCGCCGTCGTGCTCGCGACGGTGGTCGCGGTCTGGTTCCACAACGCCCTGCTGGCGTTCGCGATCGCGCTGGCGATCCTGATCAATTTCGCCTGCGCCGGGCTCGCCGGCATCCTCGTGCCGCTGACGCTGCGCCGCCTGGGCGCCGACCCGGCCGTCAGCTCGTCGGTGTTCGTCACCTTCATCACCGACATCGTCGGCTTCCTCGCCTTCCTCGGCCTCGCGACCGTGATCCTGCTGAGCTGAGCCTGCGCAGCATGGAGCGCCGGCGCCCCCGCCGGCATCCCCGTTTCATCCCGCAAACGGCTCGAAGCTGACGCCTAGGCCCGTCTCGCCGCGTTCTTTTCGCGCGCGATGCGTTTGAACGCCGGCACGGCGCGGCCCCACCAGATTTCGAGCCTGGCGCCGCAATCGTCGCAGTCGAAGCAGCCGATGTCCTTGATCGGCAGCTGGACTTGGCGGCGTTCATAGCGCGCGCCGCACGCACAATCGACGATCGTGTGCTGCTTGCTCATGGCGTCAACTTCGGCTGGTTCCCGGTTCCCTTCATACGGCCCGGCGCCCGGCGCGAACAGCGCGGCCGGCGGCCAAAAGAGGGCTAACGCAAATTCACCTTCGGCGCGCGTCTTTGGCGCCGCACTTGCCTCTCCGGCGAAGTCCGCCGCGCCGCAGCCCCGAAATGGCGCCGCCGGACGTGAAATACGCCGAAAGACAGTGAAAATGACGTACGCAGTCTCCGCCGCCGGTCTCACTCTGATCCAGGAGCACGAAGGCTTCCGCGCCGCGCCGGCGCAGACGCCGGACGGTGGCTGGGTGGTGGGCTACGGCCATGCGCGCCTCAGCGCGCCCGGCGAACCGGTAAGCCGGGACGAGGCGGCCGAATTGCTGGCGAAGGACGTCGACCCGGTCGCGCGCGTGGTGAACGCGCTCGTAACCGCGCCGCTCACGCAATCGCAGTTCGACGCGCTGGTGTCGTTCGCATTCTCGATCGGCCTCGACGCATTCGCCGACAGTCAGGTGCTGCGCCGTCTGAACAGCGGCGACCTGGTCGCCGCCGCGTGCGCGCTCGATGCGTGGCGCAAGGCGAAGATCGACGAGGAGGTGGAAGTGTCGGACGCCCTGGTGCGCCGGCGCGCCGCCGAAAAGGCGATGCTGCTGAAGGATGCGCCGTTCGAGGTTGCGCCGTCGGCGATGCTGCGGCCGCGGCTCGATCACGCCGCCTCGATCCTGGGCGCGCCGGTGCGCGCGGTCGTCGCTGCGGCCAATACGCAGCCGTCTGCACAAATTGTGAGCTTTTCCTCCGCGACAGCGGTCATGACGCAGCCCCAGCCGGATGCGCCGGCGCCGGATTTCGTACCGGCGGTGTGCATCGCCGACGTCATGAAGGCCGAACCGCAGGACGACGTGCTGCTGCTGACGCAAGTCGCCAACGATTGCGATGACGCCGAGGCCGAGCCCGTCGTTCCCGCGCGCGAAGCGCAAGCCGCCGAGAAGAGCCGCTTCCGCCGGCTGAAGCGCGGCGCGATCTCGGGCCTCAAGCGCGCGCTCGAACATTGCGGTCTCGCCGCGCTCATGATCCTCGGCCTGGCGCTGATCGCGCTCGGCGCCTCGCTCATGTTCAGCGGCGAGGGCGCCGGCGTCGAGATCGCCGCGGCGGCCGCTGTGGCGACGCCCGGCCTCGCCGCGACCTTGATGGCCGCCTACGGCTTCTGGCGCACGCCGCGCGCGAGCGCCGCCGCCTGAACGAATCCTTTTACGCTGGTGAACCTCGGCAGAGGGCGGGAGCGATCCCGCCCTCTTTTTTCTTCGCCCAAACAGCCGAAGGGCCGCGCCGGTCGCCCGGTGCGGCCCTTCCATTGTCAGTCCCCAGCGGGGCGATCGTTCAGGCGCTCGTCGCCGGCGAGGTGGTCCAAGCCTGCGACAATGCCCCTAACGAGTGACAATGAGACATGGATCACCTCCTTTCTTAAAAGCACGCCGGCGAAAGCCGCCGGAGCGCCCAAGATAGGGCGCCTTCGCGGCCCTGCAAAGCGGCTTGGCTAAAGCGCGCCACGGAGCGCCGGCGCCCCCGCCGGCATGGCGCGACCGCTACCGACAAGCGCAGGCGCTTGTTCGATAAGGCGCAGGCGGACGAGGACGCCCGCGGTCCATGCGGCGTTATGGCCGTTCCGGCGTCAGCGAGCCGAGCAAGGTCGCCCTGTCGCCTGCCATCGCCACGCACGCATTGCTCTCTGCGCCATCCGGGAAGCAGAACAGCGGCCCTTGCGCGCCGCGCGCGGACTCGTAGCGGTTGCGGTCCACCGCCGGCTGGAAGCCCGGCGGGCGCGCTTGCCCGCGCGGCCAGGCCGGCAGCGTGTCCGCCGTCGGCGGCTCGGCGGTATTCTGCGTCCACGCTTCGAGATCGCTGCGCAGCCCGGTCTGGTCGGTGTTGGGATTGAACGCGAGCGGCGCCTGCGCGATCGGATAGTCGCGCGTGAACAGCACCGCGCCGTCGCGCGATTTGATGCGCAGCGTCGCCACCGCATCCGCGCAGGTCTCGCCGTGCGCTTCCGCTTCGATCACGTAATACTGGCTGCCGACCGCGGACCAGTCGCGCGCCGTCTCGGCGCTGCACCCCGCCGCCTGCACGGGCGCGGGCGCTGGAATCTCGGCCGTTCCGGTCTCGCGCTGCGGCGGCGAACACGCCGCCAGCGCCAATGCTGCAACGGCCCATCCAGCATGCTTCATTCCTGGCTCTCCTCGACATCGCGATCGTACAACTGGCCGGCGCCGCCCGCGGCGGGCTCCCAGAACACGCAGGTCTGCCGTGCTGTGCCCGAAAAGTGGCACAACATCGGCAGATTGCGGGCGCGCACGTCTTCGTATGTGAGTTGATCGAGCGTGGTCTGGCCCGGCGCCAGCGCCGGCCACGCCGGCGCGGCTTGCGTCGTCGTAATCTCGGGCTGCGCCCAGGCGTCGAGGAAGGATTGCACGTGCTCGGAATCCTCGGCGGCGAACACGTCGCCGAAGCGGTGCGCCAGCGGCGCGCTCCAGGACCAGACCGGATAGCCCTCCGCCGTGCGCAGCACGAACAGGCCGATCGCCTTGTCGCAGGAGGGGCCGATCGCGCGCGTCAGCACTTCGTCGGCGGACTCGCCGGAACTGAACGCGATCTCGCGCGCGGCCTGAAGATCGCAGCCCGCCGGCGCGTCGCCGCTCTCGCGCGCGCACGCGCCGAGCATCAGCGCCAGCCCGATGACGATCCCACGCATCACGGCCCGTAGGTCACGATCTGCGCCGGCTCGCCCGATGCGGGATCGACGATCAGGCAGCGCGACGTCTCCACCCCCGCGGCGAAGCAGATCATGCGCAGATCGGCGGCGCGCAGCGCTTCGTAGGTCTCGCGCGCGAACGGCGTGTCGTATGCGAACGTGGTCGCGCTCTCGGTCAGCGTCGCCGCGTCGGCGCGCCATTCGGGCAGGGCGCTGGTTTGCGACATGGTGACGTCCGCCCACGCCGTCAGGAACGCATCCATCTGCTCGGGCGTCACCGGCGGCGCATCGGCGGGCGCCGCCGCGCCGATCGTCATCAGGTCGTAGCTCGACGCGAACACCCACAGCGGATCGCGCGCGGCGTTGCGCACGACGAACGTCACCGCCGCCTGCCGGCAGCTCGGCCCGTGCGCCGTCGTTGTGATCACATCGCGCGCTTCGCTTTGCGTCCACGCCATGGCGTGCGTGGCGCTGCGCGCGCACGCTTCGGGCGCCGCTGCGTTTTCGTTTTGCCCGCACGCGCCGAGCGCCAGCGCCGCGAGCGCCAAGGCGAACCGGCGCATCAAGACCTCACGAATCCGCCCGAACCATAGCCGGCGCGCCGCGCCGCGCCACCCCAAAGCGCTGCGCCCTATGGAGCGCCGGCGTGCGCGGCGTCGTGCTTCGACAAGCTCACCATGACGCCAAGGCGCCGCCGGGTCCCCGCGCCACCGCAGCGTCAGCCTGAGCTTGCACGACGCTTTAATCCGCCACTTCGAGCGAACCTGCGCCGGCGATCTCGCCGATCGTGTCTTCCGGCGGGCTGTGGAACAGGCCGTGCGGCCGCTGCAGCGCCGCGACCGCGGATTCGTAACCGGCCGCGACCACGTCGTCGAAACGCTTCCAGTCGCGCATGTCGATGTCGGGCATTTCCGGCGCGATCAGCACGTCAGCGCCGGAGCGGCCTTCCCACGGATCGATCGCCAGCGTCGCCGAGCGCATCAGCACCGAGGCGATCGGCGGCGGCGATTGGAGGCCGTGCGCGGCGGCCCAGCCCAGAAAGCCCGGCGGATCGCGGAAGTCTTCGAGATCGATGCCGTCGCGCCGCGCCACGTCGACGCCGATGATCGGCCCGCGATGCAGGTCTTTCAGGATGTCGACCGGGAAGTTCTTCAGCACCGCGCCGTCGACCAGCAGGCCCTGATCGCCGTCGATCACCGGCGGCAGGATGCCCGGCAGCGAGATCGAGGCGCGCAGCGCCCGGCGCAGCAGGCCGCCGCGATGCACGCGCACGTCCCCGGCCACGAGATCGGTCGACACCGCGAAGAAGGGGATGCCGAGGTCCTCGATCAGCGTCTCGCCGAAATGCTCCTGCAGGCGGTCCTCGACGCGCCGCCCGCGCACCAGGCCGACCACCGGCAGCACGTAGTCGCCCAGCGGATTGCTTTCGACGAACGCCTTGCGGATGCGCAGCTCGATCTCGTCGTCCTTCCAGCCCATCGCCGCGCAGGCGCCGACGATCGCGCCCATCGAGGTGCCGCCGATCACGTCGAACGGCAGCCCCGCCTCGCGCAGCGCGCGCACCACGCCGATATGCGCATAGGCGCGCGCGCCGCCGCCCGAGAGCACAAGCCCGATCGAGCGCCGCGCGATCACCCGCGCCAGCCGTGCTGCGTCCTCGTCCTCGAGCCCGCGCCAGTGGAACAGCCGCGACGCTTCGCACGCGACGCGCCATTCATTGGTGGTCGCCGCCTTGCGGTCCATGCCGTGGTGCAGCAGGACGACGTCCACCAGCCGGAACTGCCGCGCCGGCGAAGGCTCTTCCGGCGGCAGGATCGGCAGCGACGGCCGCGCGTCGGCGCGGGCGAAGAACCAGAGCCGGTCGGCCTGGCGGATGCAGGTGCGGAACCACGGCGTGTCGGCGATCGGCGTCACCAGGAAGACGGCGTCGTTCTTCGCTTCCAGCGCGTCGAACCAGGCGCTGGTCATGCCGCCTTCCATCGCGCGCTGATCGTCTTCGGTGACGATCACGGCGCGGCGGTTCAGCCGCTTCAGCCCCGCCTGCAGCGTGCGCGCGCGCACCATCAGGTCGATCGTCGGCGAGGTGGAGATCAGCGCATAGACCTTGGGGTCCGCGCGCGGGCTGTTGCGGTGGCTGGCGCGCGCGCGCGTCAGCATGATGCGGGCGATATGCCGCATCATCGCCGGGTGCGCCTGCACCAGGAGGTCGAACGCGTCGGGCGGCAGCTTCAGCACTTCGCTGTCGCGGATCGCGAACACGCTGGCCGAGTGCGGTTCGCGCGCGATCATCGCCATTTCGCCCACCGGCTCGCCGGGACGGATATAGCCCAGCAGCGTGTGGCCGCCGCGTTCGCCCAGCTTGAACGCCGACAGCGAGCCCGAAAGCAGGAAATAGACGCCGTCCGGCGGCTCGCCCGCATGCATGAGCGGCCAGCCCGCCGGGATCGAGAGCCATTCCGAGACCGCATCCAGCGCCGCCAGCAGGTCGGCTGGGGCGTCCTTCAGCGTCGGAATCTCGGCGAGGCTCGGCTTCACGCCTTTCAGGATAGGGGCCGATTGTTAAGGCGCAATGAGAAGCCTGTGAGCGGCTGCGGCCTAGCCGTTTGCGGGGCGCCGGGACGGGTCTTAAGACGGACCGCATGACCGTGTTCATCGCCCACGCGCCGGCTGACCGGGCCGCCGCCGAAGCGCTCGAGAAAGTGCTCGAGCGGCGCGGGCAGTTCGTCGAACTCGATGACGGTACGGTAGCGCTGCGTCCGGTGCAGGCGGGCGACGCGCTGGTGCTGCTGGTCTCGCAGGCGCTGGCCAACGCCACCGCGCGGCTGCGCCTCGAACAGCGTTCGCTCGACGCCTGGGCCGATGGCCGGCTCGTGCTGGTGAAGCTTGACGCCGCGCTCGCGCCGGTCGGCCTGCGCGATCTCCCGGCGATCGACGCCGGCGACGAAGCGCAGCGCGACGCCGGGTGGAGCGACGCCGCCGACGCCGTGCGCGCCGCGCTTGTCCCGCCGGCGCCGGCGCGCAGCGCGGACATGGCCGCGCCTGCGCCGCCGCGCGCGCCCGCGCCGTCCGCCAGGGCGCCGGCGCGCAACTGGCGCGCGCTGATCCTGGCGCCGCTATTGGCGCTTCCCGGCGTCGCAGCGATCGCCGTTCTTGCATCGATCTGGCTCGTCAACCGTATCGGCCCGGCGCCGGGCGGCTGGCCCGAACTGCGCCGCGGCGTCGGCGCATTCGGCGCGCGCTTCGGCCTGTCGCCCGGCGCGACCGAGATCGCCTTCGCCGCCGCCATCGCGCTGACGCTCGCGGTTGTCGCGGTCTGGCTCGCGCGCCTGTTCGCCCGGCCGAAAGCCGCAGAGCCGGCTGCGCGCGCCCCCGCGCCCGCGCCGGTAAGACAGACCGATGCGCTGTTCGTCTCCTACGCCCGCGCCAACGAAAGCGTGGTGCTGCCGGTGATCGAAGCGGCCGGGCAGGCGGGCCGCAGGTTCTGGCTCGACCGGCACGGCGTCGTCGCCGGCGACGGCTGGGCCGGCGAGATCGTCCGCGCCATCCGCGGCGCCGCCGGCGTTCTGGTGATGTGCTCGAAGGCGGCGTTCGAGAGCGATCACGTCAAGCGTGAGATTTACCTGGCCGACCGCTACAAGAAGAAACTGGTGCCCGTTTTCATCGAACCGGCCGAAGCGCCGGAGGATTTCGAGTACTTCTTCGCCGGCGTGCAGCCGCTCAACCTGTTCGAGAAACCCGAAGCCGAGCGCTCGCAAGCGCTCATGAACGCGTTAGGATCAAGCTGATGTCCACCGATCCCGTCCTGCTCGATGTCTCGCCCGCGGGCGTCGCCGTCGTCACGCTGAACCGGCCCGAGAAGCGCAACGCCTTCGACGAGCTGATGATCGCGGGCCTCACCGACACGTTCGAGACGCTGAAGGGCGCCGATCATGTCCGCATCGTGTTTCTGCGCGGGCAGGGCGAGGTCTTCTGCGCCGGCGCCGACATCGACTGGATGCGCCGCGCCGCCGCGTTCACCGAGCAGGGCAACGAGACCGACGCGCTCGCGCTCGCGCGCCTGCTGCGTCACCTGCACGAGCTGCCGCAGCTCACGGTCGCGCTGGCGCACGGCGCGGCGATGGGCGGCGGCGCCGGCCTCGTCGCGGCGTGCGACGTGGCGGTCGCTGTAAAAACCGCCAAGTTCCGCTTCTCGGAAGTGCGCCTGGGGCTCACCCCGGCGACGATCTCGCCGTATGTTGTCGAAGCGGTCGGTCCGCGCTGGGCGAGGGCGCTGTTCGCCACCGCCGAGAGTTTCGACGGAACCTTCGCCGAGCGAATCGGCTTGGTGCAGTATGCGGTAGAGGATGAAGCGGCGTTGCGCCCGATGATGGAGCACCTGAGCGAACTGGCCATGGCGGCCGCGCCCGGCGCCGTCGCCGACGCGAAAGCGCTGGTGCGCCACGTCGCAGGCCATAAGATCGACGACGCGCTCGCCAAGGAGACGGCCCGCCGCATCGCGGCGCGGCGCGCCTCCGCGGAAGGACGCGAAGGGCTCGCCGCGTTTCTGGAGAAGCGCAAGCCGGAGTGGTGTTCGTGAAACTGAAGCGCGGCCTGAGCCGGATTTGGCCAGCCCTCTATCAAGCCAAACTGGTTCGCCCGCACATGCCGTTCTGGCGCGTGGTGGTGGAGGCCCGGCTTGATCGCCGCTCCAAGAAGTGGCCGCGCAAGTTCGGCTCAGCTGTGACGGCAGTGTTCGTCTGGGCGCGCACCATCGAGGAAGCCGAAGGCCTCGCCGTGCTCGCGCTTGAGGAAGAGGGCCTGGAGGCGCTCACCGCCGACGCCAAGAAGGCGCCGCCGGCGGCCGCGCCGCGCCGCGCGCCCGCGGCCGTCGCCCGCACCGAGCTTGGCTTCCTGCCGCGCCTCGACGGCGAAACCGGCGCCGACGGCCCCTCGCGCAGGGACGCGCGGGCTTGATCGGCGTCCGCCGAAGCGGGACAAACCGACTCATGAGCGGGGAACTGGAAGCGGCCGGTCTCACCGGATGAACTGGGACGCCTATCTCGCCGAGTGGGTGAAGGAAGCGCCGGTGCTGGCGGGGTCGGCCGCAGTGGTGCTGGTCATGGTCGGCGTCGCCGCGCTGCTGGGCTTCCGCGACACCGCCCGGATCGACGAGGCCGAACTGGCCCGGCTCGCCGCCGCGGAAGGCGCAAGCCTCGAACAGGCGGTGATCGACGCCAAGGGCCGCACCGCGCTCGCGCGGCTCAGCGGCGACAGGCTGATGGTCGCCCGCGTCATGGGCGCCGACATCGGCGCCCGCGCCGCGCCGGCCGCCGCCGTCCATGTCGCCCTCCGCGACGGCAAGCTGAACGCCCGGTTTGCCGACCTGGGCTTCCCGCCGCTACATATGAAGCTGCAAGCGCCGCCGCCCTGGCTCGCCGAGCTTGCTGGAGAGGCTTGAGTGACCGCGCCATCGTTCGCTGCGCCGCCGTTCGAGATTCCGCCGATCGTCACCTATGCGGTGCCGGCCTTCGTGCTGCTGATTCTGATCGAGATGGTCGTGGTGAAGCTCTCGAAGCGCGGGCGCTACGAAGCGCGCGACAGCGCGACCAGCCTCGCCATGGGGCTCGGCAACCGCATCATGGACATCGCCTTCGGCGGCGTCGTCGTTGCGGCCTATTACGTGGTCTACCAGTTCCGCCTGTTCGATCTGGGCTGGACCTGGCCGGTGCTGGTCGCGTGCTTCTTCGGCGAGGACCTGGCCTATTACTGGTTTCACCGCGTCGCGCACGAGCGCCGCTTCTTCTGGGCCAGCCACGTCGTCCATCACAGCTCGCAGCACTACAATCTGACCACCGCCCTGCGTCAGAGCTGGACCGGCACGCTCGGCCTCTGCTTCGTCTTTCATCTGCCGCTGGTGCTGATCGGCTTCCCGCCGCTGATGGTGTTCATGTTCTCGGCCATCAGCCTCGTCTATCAATTCTGGATTCACACCGAGACGATCGGCCGGATAGGGCCGCTGGAATGGGTGCTCAACACGCCGTCGCATCACCGCGTCCATCACGCCACCAACGCCAAGTATCTCGATGCGAACTACGCCGGCGTGCTGATCGTCTGGGACCGCCTGTTCGGCACCTTCGTGCCGGAGGACGACGCGGAAAAGCCGCGCTACGGCATCGTCAGCCAGCTCGGCACCTTCAATCCGTTCCGCGTCGCCTTCCACGAATGGGCCGGCATCTGGCGCGACATCGCCCACGCCAAGTCGCTGAAGCAGGTGCTGGGCTACACCTTCGGCCCGCCCGGCTGGAGCCCCGACGGCTCGCGCAAGACCTCGCGCGCGATCAAGCAAGCGTGGGCGGCGCAGTTTCCTCCCCCGCGTGCGGGGGAGGCGGCGGGCGTCGCCGTTTCCCCCTCAGTCACGCTTCGTGTGACAGCTCCCCCGCACGCGGGGGAGCAAACCTGAAGTGTACGTCCCCGCGCACTTCGCGGCGGGCGACGAAGACGCGCTGATTGCGCGCCTCGCGCGCCGCCGGGCCGGCGTGCTGGTCACGGTGGATGAAGCCGGCGCGCCCGTCGCCACGCACACGCCGATTGTGTGGGACGCCGAGCAGAAGATCGCGCGCGGCCACATCGCCCGCGCCAACGGCCAGTGGAGACACGGGCCGGGGCGGGGGCTGATCGTGCTCGGCGGCGCCGAAGCCTATGTCTCGCCCGCCTGGTATCCCTCCAAGGCCGAGCACGGCGAAGCCGTGCCGACCTGGAATTACGAAGCCGTCCACATCGCTGGCCGCGTCGAATGGTTCGACGATCCCGCGCGCCTCGAAGCGCTCTTGCGCGATCTGTCGCACCTCCACGAACACGACCGCGCCGAGCCGTGGGCGCTCGGCGACGCGCCGCGCGCCTATATCGAGGCGCTGTTGCGCGGCGTCGTCGGCGTCGCCCTCCACGCCGAGCGCATCGACGCCAAGCGCAAGCTCTCGCAGAACAAGAGCGCCGCCGATTTCGCGGGCGCCGCCGGCGGTCTCGCCGCAAGCGGCGATGCGCTCGCCGCCGAAGTCGCCGCGCTCATGCGCGCCGAACGCCCGCTGAGCGACGATCCGGAGGGCAATTGATAGGAACCGCCGGCGTCCCGCCGGCCTGCGCGGCGCCGGCGGCATGTGTGCATTCTGTCGCCTCCACGCTGGCCGGCCGGACGCCGGCGGTCCATAATTGCGATTCACGTGACCATCCACATCGTCAAACTCTGCGTCGGCGCCGACAGCGTCGAGGACCTGGCCGAATGGCAGGTCGGGCAGGTCAAGCGCGCGAAGACGGAAAAGCGCAAATACATCGCGCCGGTCTGCGGCACGCGCATGTGGCCCAAGCGCGCGGACGACGTGCTCGCCGGCGGTTCGCTCTACTGGGTGATCAAGGGCGTGATCAGCGTGCGCCAGCGCATCGTCGCCATCGACCACGTCACCGACAATCACGGCCCCCGCTGCGGCCTCTATCTCGACGCCGAACTCGTCCGCACCGCGCCGCAGCCGCGCCGCGCCTTCCAGGGCTGGCGCTATCTCGAGCCGAAAGACGCTCCCGCCGACCTCGGCTCGGCCCAAGGCGGCGCCGAACTCCCCGAGCATCTGCGGCGGCAATTGGTGGAGCTCGGCGCGTGGTGATCGTGCGCAAGCCGGCGCCCGTTAAAGGGTGACCGGTCGCGGCTTCCGTGCTAAAAATTACGTCATGAGCAAGCCTACGACGATCACGCTCCCCGAACACCAGCTCAGTTTTGTGCAGGGACAGGTGGCGGAGGGTCATTACGGCTCGGCGAGCGAAGTCGTGCAGGCCGGCCTTCGATTGCTTGAGCAGCAGGAAGCGAAGCTTGCGCAATTGCGCGACGCGCTGATCGAAGGCGAGCAGAGCGGGCCGGCCGAGCCGTTCGACGCCGAGAGTTTTCTGGAACGCCTGCGCGCCGAGCATGCCGCGCAGTGATGAGCCGCTATGCGCTTCGCAAGCGGGCGCAAGCTGACTTGGCGGACATCTGGCGCTTCACGGCGCAAAGATGAAGCGTCGCCCAGGCCGACAAATATTATCGCGAGATCGTCGCTGCGCTGGAGGCGGTCGGTGCGGCGCCGGAGCTTGGCCGGGCGTGCGACGACATCCGCCCAGGCTACCGCCGGCACAATGTCGGCGCGCACGTGCTGTTCTACCGGGTGATGGGCGATGTCGCCGATGTGGTGCGGATCCTGCACCAGCGCCGCGATTTTCGCCGGCATTTGCCGAAGGCTTGAAGCATCGTGCGCCAAGCATATGGCGTTTCAGCTTTGTACTCGCATGCAGGATGAGACGGGGTTGCTGGCTTCCAGCCGGCGTGCAGCGTTTCGTTTCTCGCCCGCGTCCGATATCCGGCACGACGCTTTAGGCGCCGGAAAGCGCCCGCTTCGCCGCGGCGCAGAAGGCCGGCACGTCCGCCTGGTCCTGGTAGAGGCCGAAGCCGATGCGCAGGATGTCGTCGCGCGCGTCGGTGATGACATTGGCCGCCGTCAGCGCCGCTTTCCACTGCACCGCATCCGGATGGCGCAGCGACAGGAACCGCGCCTGCGGCCCGTTCGCGTTCGGCTGCAGCAGCTCCGCCTTGCGCAGGCGCGCGCCCGCTTCGCCGGCGGCGATCGCATCGGCCATCATCGCGCGCAGCACGTCGAGGCGCGCGCTGATCGCGGGCGTATCCAGTCCCTCATTGGTCAGCATGGTCTGCACCGCGTTGAAGCGGTAGAGCCCGGTCGGATCGTAGGTGGCGCCGAAGAAGCGCGAGCCGTCCGCGCCGTAGGCGACTTCGCCCTGCTTGGCTTCCATCGCGCCGAAGTCAGCGAACCAGCCGGTCTGCAGCGGGCGCGGGCCGAAGCCCGGCGGCGCGTGCAGATAGGCGGCGTTCTCGCCCGCCATCGCATATTTGTAGCCGCCGCCCAGCAGGAAGACGCGGCCGGCGATCTTCGAGAAATCGCACGGCATCGCCATGAACGAGTGATAGAGATCGAGCACCACCCAGGTCCCGTCCGGCGCGGCGTGCTTGGCGATCTCCTCGGCGCCGTCGAAGCGCAAGCCGCTGCGGAACATCACGTGGCTGAGGAAGATGATGTCGGGCGTCTTCTCGCGCGCGGCGGCCAGGAAGCGCTCCGTGAACGTGTCGAACGGCTCGCACGCCACTTTGCGCTGCCTCATCACCCCGCGCTCTTCCCAGCGCGCGGCCTGGCGGCGGAACGAATGGAATTCGCCGTCGGAGGTGAGCACGTCCATCGGCCGGTCGGGCCAGCGCGTGGCGAAGATGCGCGAGAGAAATTCGTGCGTGCTCGACGCGAACGCCAGCGTGCGCGGATCGGGCAGCTTGAGTTCGGCGGCGATGTGCGCCTGCGCGCGCGGGATCACCTCGCCGAAAATCTTGTCCCACTTGCGGTCGGCGAGAGCGGCGGCGTCGTCCCACGCCTGCATGTGGCCCTCATAGGAGGCGTCCGGCCACAGATGATGCGAGTGCGCAGCGAAATGAATCCGCCCCGGTGCGGCGGCGAGCGCGCGCGAGAACAGGTGTTTGTAGCTTTTCAAAGCTTCGTCCTCATCGACCAGATTTCCGGAAACGCGCGGCGCGTCAGCGTCTGCTGCAGATAGCCCACGCCCTCGGTGCCGCCGGTGCCGCGCTTGCGGCCGATGATGCGCTCCACCGTGAGCACGTGCTTGTGCCGCCAGGTGAGCAGCGCGTCGTCGAGATCGATCAGCTTCTCCGCCAGCTGATAGAACGCCCAGTGCTTCTGCGGATCGCGATAGACTTGAAGCCATGCCGCTTCAACCGCCGCGCTCGGTTCGTAAGGCGCGCCCGGCGCGCGCGCATAGACGCTCTCGGGAATGTCGAACCCCGCTTTCGCCAGCTGCGCCAGCGCATCGTCATAGAGGCTCGGGCCGCCGAGCGCCGCCTCCAGCGCCGCGCGCTGTTCGCTGCTCTCGGCGTGATAGGCGAGGAACGCCGCGTCTTTCAGGCCCAAGCGATACTCCAGCACCCGGAATTGCGCCGACTGGAAGCCCGAACTCGTCCCCAGCATCGACCGGAAGTTGAGATAGTCCGCCGGCGTCATCGTCGCCAGCACGTCCCAGGTCTGGGTCATCACCGCCTGGATGCGCGACACGCGGGCCAGGTGCTTGTAGGCCGGCGCGAGCTCGCCGGTGCGGATTTGGGCCTGCGCGGCGCCGATCTCGTGGATGACCTGCTTCATCCACAGCTCCATCGTCTGGTGGAGAATCACGAACAGCAGCTCGTCGTGCTGGCCGGTGCGCGGCTTTTGGGCCGCCAGAAGCTCTTTCAGGCGCAAATAGCCGCCATACGTGACTTCTTCGTCCATCGCGCGGCTTCCTCCATTAAATCACGGCCTTAAAGCACGGGCGCCGCAGCGGGAAAAGGCGGGCGCGGACCGCGTCTGCGACCACAGCGGCCACTTTTAGGTTTGGTCTGCGGCTGCGATTTGCTAGGGAAACCGCCGCATTGGACGAGAACGCCAAGGAGGGTGGCCATGGGCTCTGTCATCAGGACAATTCTCATCATTGTAGCTTTGCTGCTGGTGATCGCCGGCGCAGGCTACTTCTTCGGCCCGAAAGTCGCCGCGCGCACGCAGACGCTGGAGATCGAGCGTCCGGCGCCGACGGTGCTGGCGCGTCTGGCGTCGACGCCGGTCGGCGCCGCCGTGATCGACGGCGTCACCATCGCCGAAGCGCCGACGCAACAGGGCAACACCGTCACCGCGCCGGTCACGTTCGCCGACGGCGCGACGGGCCGCGTCGTCTACACCGTCTCGCCGAGCGGCGAAGGCGCGCGCGTCGTCGTGAAGCTGGAGCAGGATCTGGGCGCCAACCCGATGGATCGCTTCCAGGCCTTCACCGGCGGCGAGGTCGCCCCGCTGATCGCCACCGCCGCGAGCGCGGTCGAAACCGATCTCAACGCGCTGCCGAACGCGTCGTTCGAAGGCCTGCAATACAGCGTGCAGCAAGTCGAAGCGCGTCCGTTCTTCTATGTCGAGAACTGCTCGGACAGCTCGGTTGAATCGATCACCTCGATCATCAGCCAGGCCGTCGTCGCCATTCCGCCGGTGATGCGCCAGAACAATCTGACCGTGAACGGCCCGCTGACGGCGGTCGAGCCGCGCGTCGTCTCCGGCCAGTACTGCTACCAGGTCGGCTATCCCTACACCGGCCGCCAGCCGCGCGCGCTGCTGATCGGCCGGACCGGCGTGACGCCGTCGGGCACGGTGCTGCGCGTCGTCTACACCGGCGAGGAAGCCAACGTGCTGCGCGACGTCTACAACCCGATGGACGCGCTGCTCGCCGCCGCCTACCTCGACAATCCGGCGACGCCGGAAGACGACTGGACTACGTACGAAATCTATCACGACGATCCGCTCCAGGCGGGCGGCTCGCGCAACCGTGAGATCTTCTACGTCGCCCAGGGCGACATCAGCGCGCTGACGCGCATCGCTCCGCCGACCGAAGCCGCCCCGGTGGCGCCGCCGCCAGCGGAAGCGCCAGCCGCCGCGCCGGCGGAAGCGCCCGCGGAAACGCCCGCGCCCGCCGAAACCCCGGCGCCCGCGGAAGCGACGCCGTAAGCGAACCGCTGAGCGAAACTCAAGGGCCGCGGTTCACGCCGCGGCCCTTTTGCGTGGCGCAAGCGGCGCCGCTTCTGACCGGAACGCAACCCGCTTCCCGGCCGCAGCGAAGCGGAGAGCCGGGACCCAGGGGCGAACGCACCCGCGCTTCAACCTCCTTGGTATCCGCCGCGTCCTCCCCCTGGCGGGGGAGCACGGGTAGTGGTGGTTTTTCAACGTCACGCTTCCCGGCCGCAGCGCAGCGAAGAGCCGGGACCCAGGAGCAAACGCACCCACGCTTCGCCCCACCCCGGCTCAAGGCCGGGGCTGCGTCCGGGGAGCGGAGGGATGCCTCCCACGCGCGTACAGGATGAAACGAACCTGCCGGCTGGAAGCCTTGCGCAGGATCAATCGTGCGCCCGTCAGTGGCGAATAAGCTTCGAAAACAACCTTAGGGATCGTGATGTTTCGCACGCTTTCGTTCGCGCTCGTGATTGTCTTCTGGATGCTCGGTTCAGCGGCGCCGGCGAGGGCGCATTGCGACGGCGTTGACGGTCCGGTCGCTACGGCGGCGCAGCGGGCCATTGAAACCGGAAACGTGAATTTGGCGCTGCCGTACGCGCCGGCTTCGGCCGAGGAAGAGATAACCGCAAGATTTCAGGAAGCGCGGCGTGTGCGCAACCGTGGGCGCGACGCCCGCGTTTTGGCGGACCGCGCGTTTGTGGAGACAGTGGTTCGCCTTCACAGGATAGGCGAGGGGGCGAGCTATGCTGGTTTGCGCCCGGCCGGCATGGATTACGGTCCTGTGATTCCCGCCGCGGAACATGCGCTCCAATCGGGCGACGTCGCCGGCGTAAGAGCGATTCTGCTGGAGGAGGTCGATCATGGGCTCGCAGAGCGCCTTGCGCGCGTGCGCGCGCTGCGCGCCGTAGCGGTTGAGCCGCAAGATCATGCGGGTGTCGCGGCGGCCCGGGAGCGCATTGGCGCCGAACTGGATTTCATCACTTACGCCGAGGGTCTGCGCCAAGCCGTGAGCGGGGCGGCTGAGCATCACGAATAATCCCCTGGACTGACGACGCCCGTTCTCGGTGAGAAGCGGCGTTTAAGAGCGCGCTACGCCGCGCCGGCGACGCCGCGCTCAAGGCCGCATCCCGAAACTCGACGGCCCCGTCTCCAGCAGGCGCTGTGCGAGGCCGGCCCATTCGCAGAGCAGGGGCCGCGTCTCGCGCGGGTCGATGATCTCTTCGGCGTAGAACGCTTCGGCCGTGCGGAACGGCGAGCGCAGCGCTTCCGCCCAGGCGCGGATTTCCGCCAGGCGCTTCTCCGGATCGGGATGGGCTTCGATCTCGCGCTTGTAGGCGGCTTCGATTCCGCCCTCCATCGGCAGCGAGCCCCAATCGCCGCTCGGCCAGCAATAGCGGTGCTTCACCCGCGTCGGGTTCATCATCACCGAGCCGGCGAGCCCGTAAGCGGCGCGCACCACGATCGAGCACCAGGGCGTGCTGGCCTGGTACACCGCCGCCATCGCCTGCACGCCGAGCTTCACCGTCGCTGCGCGCTCGTGCTTTGCGCCCACGGCGAAGCCCGGACAGTCGACGAAATGCACGACCGGCAGATGGAACGTCTGCGCCAGGTCCACATGCTTGATCAGCTTGCGGCACACGTCCGCCGTCCACGCGCCGGCCAGAAACATCGGATCGCCCGCCAGCACCGCGACGCTGTAGCCGTCGATGCGGGCGAAGCCCGTGATCAGCCCGCGCCCCCATTGCCGCCCGGTCTCGAAGAACGTGCCCGCATCGACGCACGCTTCGACGATGCGCCGCATCTTGTATGGCACGCGCCGGTCGCGCGGCACGGCGTCGATCAGGGTCGGATCGCGCCGGTCGGCGGGATCGCCGTTCTGCACGCGCGCGGGCAGTTCGTGGATCGAGGCGGGCAGATAGGAGAGAAACCGGCGCGCGGCCGCGAACGCTTCCGCTTCGCTGCCGACGATGTCGTCGACCACGCCGTTCTTGCCGTTGATCTCGGCGCCGCCGAGGCCTTCCTTGTCGACGTCCTCGCCGATCGCCTTCGCCACCGGCGGGCCGGCGACGAACACCTGGCTCAAACCTCTCACCATCACGCTGTAATGGCTCGCCGCCACGCGCCCCGCGCCGAGCCCTGCGCACGGCCCCAGCGCCAGCGCCACCACCGGCACGCAGCCCATGTTCGCCACCGCCCATTCCCAGCCCGGCGTCTGCGGAATGTAGGTGCGCGGGTCCTTCTCCAGCATCTTCACCGAGCCGCCGCCGCCGGTGCCGTCGACCATGCGGATGAGCGGCATGCGATATTCGTTCGCCATCTGCTCGGCGAACACGAGCTTCTGCCAGATGCCCGCATCGGCCGCGCCGCCGCGCACGGAAAAATCGTCCGCCTGCACCGCGACCGGGCGCCCGTCGATGGCGCCGCGCCCGACCACGAACGGCGTCGGCAGAAAGCTGGTCATCTCGTTGTCGGCGCCGTACGTGGCGCGCCCGGCGATCTTGCCGGTCTCGTGGAACGAGCCCGGATCGAGCAGCGCGCCGACCCGCTCGCGCGCCGTCAGCTTGCCGGACGCCTTCTGCCGCGCCACGCGCTCTGCGCCGCCCATCTGCTCGGCCAGCGCCTCGCGCCGGCGCAAGTCGTCGATCTCGTCTTTCCAGCTCATGGCGAAAACCTAAGCGCGAAACGCGGCGGCGCCTATGGACCGCCGGCCATATCAGCGCTTCGTCGCCAGCGCGCTCTTATGGGCGCCCCACAGCAGATAGACCGGCGCGCCGATCGCCATCCAGATGAAGAAGCGCTGGATGGTGCCGGTGTTGAGGCTGGAGAAGAGATAGACGCAGCCCACGATCGCCAGCGGCGCCAGCAGCCACGCCAGCGGCGTCCGGAACGGCCGCTCCAGTCCGGGCTCGCGCCGCCGCAGCACCATTACCGCCACCGCCACCGCGATGAACGCCGCCAGCGTGCCGGCGTTGGCGAGCGAGGCGATCTCGCCCAGCGTCAGCAGCCCCGCCAGCGCCGAGCACACCACCGCCGTGAACAGCGTGATGAACACCGGCGTGCCGAGCTTCGAATGCACGCGGCTCCAGGAGCGCGGCAGCAGCCCGTCGCGCGCCATCACGTAGAAGATGCGCGTCTGGCCGTAGAGGAAGGCGAGGATCACGGTCGGGATCGCGATCGAGGCGACGCCGCCGATGATCGCCGCCGCTTCCGGCTGGCCGAGCGCGCGCACGATCAGCGCGATCGGTTCGCCGCTCGCGGCGAAGGCGCGGAAGTCCATTGCGCCGATGGCGGCCGCGCCCACGGCCATGTAGAGCAGCGTGCAGATCAGCATCGAGCCGACGATGCCGATGGCGAGATCGCGGCCGGGGTTCTTGGTTTCCTCCGCCGCGGTGGAGACCGCGTCGAAGCCGTAGAAGGCGAAGAACATCACCGCCGCGCCCGCCATCACGCCGATATTCGTGCCGGTCTCGGTCGGCGTCGATCCCCAGCCGAACGGCGCGAACGGGGTGAAGCGCGAAATGTCGAACGCGGGCAGGGCGATCGCCAGGAACAGCAGCAGCGCCGCGATCTTCAGCACCACCAGCGCCGAGTTGATCCACGCGCTCTCGCGCGTGCCCAGGATCAGCAGGCCGGCGACGGCGAAGATGATGAACACGGCCAGCGGATTGAAGTGCAGCGCGTGCCCGCCCAGTTCGCCGAACGGCAGCATCTGCGGAATGTCGAGGCCCCAGCCCGTCAACAGCCCCGAGGCGTAGCCGGACCAGCCGACCGCCACCGCGCTCACGACGACAGAATATTCCAGGATCAGCGCCCAGCCCACCATCCAGCCGGCGAACTCGCCGAGCGAAGAATAAGTGTACGTGTAAGCGCTGCCCGAGGCCGGCATCATCGTCGCCAGCTCCGCATAGCAGAGCGCCGCGCACGCGCAGACCGAGCCCGCGATCGCGAACGAGACGATGACGCCCGGTCCCGCCATGCCCGCGCCCTGGCCGATCAGCGCATAGATGCCGGCGCCGACGATCGCGCCCACGCCCAACGCCACCAGATGCGGCCACGACAAGGTGCGCTTCAGCTCGGCATGCGCCGGCGCTTCGATCGGCTTGCGCCTATTCCAGAACGCCATGCATCCGCTCCCCCGCTCGAAGCGAGCCTAAAAGCGTTTTCGGAAACACTCCACCCCGGCCCGGCGTCGAGCCCGGCGCGCACTCCCGCTTCCCGGCCGCAGCGAAGCGAAGAGCCGGGACCCAGGGGGAAGCGCACCCGCGCTTCAACCCCTGGGCCCCGGCTCGCACCCCGGCTTTCGCCGGGGCTGCGTCCGGGGAGCGGGGGATGTCTCCCACGCGCGTGCGGGATGAAACGAACCTGCCGGCGGGAAGCCGGCGGTCCGAAGCGGCGCCGCGGCGCGAAAGAGAAAGGCCGCGGCGTGAGCCGCGGCCTTTGAAGCAAAGCGTTTGCGCTCAGAACGTGCGCCGCACCGTGACGCCGATCGTGCGCGGCTGGTTGGTGTGGAACGCAAGCCGCGCCCGGCCGCCGCGCTCGCGGTCGAAGCCCAGATTGGCGTTCTCGTCGAACACGTTGTTGGCGAACAGGCTCACCGTCCAGTTCTCGCCCTCGACGCCCGCGCTCAGGTTCACGATCGTGTACGGATCGAGTTCGAGATCGACCGAGGTGATCTCCGCGCCGCTCGCGCCCCCGAACGGCAGGCCGGAAACGAAGTTGCCCGCGCCCGGCAGCTGGTCGCTCGGCTGCGTGTAGCGGCTGCCGATATGCTGCGCCGACGCGGTGACGAAGCCTTCCAGCCCCGCGCCCCAGCGTTCGAGCGGGAAGTAGTACGCCGCCGTGGCCGCAAGCTGGTATTCGGGCACGGATGCGAGGCGGTTTCCGGCTTCGATGCCGCCGATGACGTCGCCGTTGCCGTCGACGACGGTGGAGTCGAACTCGGCCTCGACCCAGCTGCCGGCCAGGCTGAGTTCGAGCCCTTCGATCGGCGACCAGCCGAACTCGGCTTCGATGCCGGTGGCGTGCGCTTCCGGCACGTTGAACGAAATCCGCGACGAGCAGGAGCCCGCGTCGAGCGTCACCTGCAGATCGGAAATCTCGTTGTGATAGACCGCCGCGTTGAACGTGTAGCGCGGCCGCGTGATCTTCACGCCGGCTTCGTAGTTCCACGAGGTTTCGTCGTCATAGCTCTGGAAGCCGCCGAAGATCGCTTCGTCCTCGGTCGTGCAGAGCGGCAGGTTGAGCGGGTCGTTGACGCCGCCCAGCCGGAAGCCCTGGCTGGCCTGGAGGTTGAGCCTCACGGCCGGCGTCAGATCGTAGCTCGCGATCACGCGCGGCGTGATCCCTTCCGACGAGGTTTCATCCTGGCGATTGTCGGCGTTGGCGAACAGGCCGCCGGACACGAAGCGCCGCTCTTCCTCGAAATTGTAGTAGCGCGCGCCGACGGTCAGCGTCAGCCGGTCGGTGACGTCGTAGCTGCCTTCGCCGAAGATCGCCCATTGTTTGATGTTGTAGGGCAGGTCTGAGTTGTATGGCGAATCCGCCGGGAAGCCGTTGGCGACCGCGGCCGAGGTGCCCGGGCCGAGCCCGTCCGGCGGCGGCGCATCGACGAACGCGTCGTAGCCCGGCGTCGGCAGACGCTGGCGATAGAAGCGGTCGACGTCCGAATAGAAGGCGCCGATCAGCCACTGGAACGGCGACTCATAATCGGAGGCGAGCCGCACTTCCTGCGTGAACTGCGTGAAGTCGGTGGTGTCGCGCAGGTTCGACGGCAGCAGCACCGCCGCGTCCGGGAAGCCGAGATCGACCGAGACCGAGCCCGACAGCGCGCTGGCGTCGCGGCTGGCCAGGATGTTGCGCTGCAGGTGCGACGTGATCGAGGTCAGCTGCACATTGCCGAGATCCCAGTTCACGTTGATGTCGGCCAGGAACGTCTCGTCGCTGAACTCCTCGTCGAGCATCAGGAATTGCTCGCGCTCGCCGAACGTCACGGCGGGCCGCGTCGTGGTGTGGGGATTGGCGAACAGGTTGTAGACTTCCTGGCGATTGAACCCGTTCATCTCCAGGTGCTGGTAGACGATGCGCGGCGTCACCGTGACGTTCGGCGTGACCTGCCACGTCAGCGCCGCGCGCAGGCCCGAGCGCGTGCCGTCGTTCACGTCTTCGCTGACGCCGCCGCCTTCGCGCAGCGCGTCGATGAAGCCGGCGTACTCGGTGTGATAGCCGACCACGCGCAGCGCCAGCACGCCCGGCACCAGCGCGAAGTTCGCCATGCCCTTGAGATGCCCGCCTTCGCCGCCGTCGGTCACGGTGTTGACGCTGGCTTCGAGCGAGCCTTCGAACGCATCGAGATCGGGCTGGTTGGTGATGTAGCGGATGGTGCCGCCGACCGAGCCGGAGCCGAACAGCGTGCCCTGCGGGCCGCGCAGCGTCTCCACCCGGTTCAGATCGTAGAGATCGAAGTCCGGCGTGAACAGCGAGAGCGAAACCACCGAGTCGTCGAGATAGACGCCGACCTGCTCCTTCACGCCCGGCTGGTCGCGCACGATCTGGCCGGCGGAGACCCCGCGCAGCGAGACCTGGCTCTGGCCGGGCCCGAGGTTCTGGATCGACATGCCGGCGACGCTGCGCGAAATGTCTTCGAGCGACGTCGCGCCGCTGCGCTGGATGTCTTCTTCCGTCTGCGCGTTCACCGAGAACGGCACGTCCTGGATCGACGTCGCGCGCAGCGTCGCGGTGACGACGATCTCTTCTTCGGCCTGGTTCTGCGCCCATGCCGCGCCCGGCGCGGCCATGCAGGCGACGGCGATTGCGATCGCACTGACCGCATAAGCCAACATACGTTTGCGAGCCATTTTAGCGCTCCCTCCCTGAGGCATTCACACTCCCGCCGCAATCGTTAACCCAGCACGGGCGAGGGGCTGTCGCAAACGCCTTTCAGGAGAAAAATCCGCGGTATGGCGCGCGGAACTCGCCTGTCAGACCGCCATGTTGTCGATCAGACGGGTCTTGCCGAGCCATGCCGCCGCGAGAATGCGGGCGGGGCGGGAGAGATCGCCGACCGGCGCCAGCGTCTCGGCGTCGCGGATCGCCACGTAGTCGACGCTGCTGAAGCCGGCCGCGATCAGGTGGCGCGCCGCCTCCGCTTCGATCGCCGCGATCGCGCCGTCGCCGGCGCGCGCGGCCTTGATCGCATCGTGCATGACGTGGTTGAGCCGCGCGGCGATGCGCCGTTCCTCGGCGCTCAGGTAGGCGTTGCGCGACGACATGGCGAGCCCGTCCTGCTCGCGCACGGTGGGGCAGCCGATAATCTCCATCGGCATGTCCAGGTCGCGCGCCATGCGCTTGATCACCAGCAGTTGCTGGTAGTCCTTCTCGCCGAACAGCGCCGCGTCCGGCAGCGCCTGCAGCAGGAGCTTCGTCACCACGGTGGCGACGCCGCCGAAGAAGTGCGGCCGGAACTCGCCTTCGAGCGGCGTCGAGACGTCGGAGACGATCACATTGGTGGCGAAGCCCGGCGGATACATCGCGCTCCGCTCCGGCGCGTAGAGCAGGTCGCAGCCCGCGCCCGCGAGCAGGCTGGCGTCGCCCCGTTCGTCGCGCGGATAGCGCTCGAAATCCTCGTGCGGCGCGAACTGGCGCGGATTGACGAACAGGCTCGCGACGACGCGCCCGCATGTCTCCTTCGCCGCGCGCACCAGGGAAAGGTGCCCCTCGTGCAGCGCGCCCATGGTCGGCACGAGCCCCACGCGCAGGCCCTGCGCCTTCCAGGCGGCGACCGCCGCGCGCAGATCGGCAACCGTGCGGGCGATGGGAAGCGGCTGATCGCTCATGTTTTTCGCATCGACCGGCGCGCCCGCGCCGTCAAGGCCGCGCAACGCCGCCCCGCCGCGCCCGGATGCGCGAACAACGTCAAGCCCCAGGCGCAAACCGCTTAAGCGCCCCTTAACCTCGATCAACCAATTTCAACTCTATGTATCCAGGCGTTGCGGCATCCGACAGGCGCGCGGCGTCCGCTCGCGCGGGCGGGCGATGAGCCTCGCCTACGACGCCCCCGAGCCGCAGCGCGCCTACGCGCCGCGCCAGGCGCATGTCATCGTCGTCGGCAACCAGAAGGGCGGGGCCGGCAAGTCGACGGTGGCGATGCACGTCATCGTCGCCCTGATGCGCATGGGCCGCCGCACCGGCGCGCTCGACCTCGACGTGCGCCAGCGTTCGCTCACCCGCTACATCGAGAACCGCAGCCGCTGGATCGCCGCCCGCGGCGCCAAGCTGCCCGCGCCGCAGATCCTCGAACTCTACGAAAGCGCCCAGCGCTCGCTCGACCTCGCCGAGGCCGAGGAGGAGGCCGCCTTCCGCGCCGCGCTGCGCCGGCTCTCCGACACCTGCGATTTCATCGTCGTCGACAGCCCCGGCGGCGATTCCTTCATGGCCCGCATCGCCCACGCCTGCGCCGACACGCTGATCACCCCGCTCAACGACAGCTTCGTCGATTTCGACCTGCTGGGCTCGATCGACGAGCAGTGCGCCGACATCGTCCGCCCCTCGGTCTATAGCGAGATGGTCTGGGAGAGCCGCAAGAAGAAGGCGCTCGCCGCGCGCACGCCGATCGATTGGGTGGTGCTCCGCAACCGCACCTCCACCAGCCGGATCGAAGCCAGGAACAAGCAGCGCGTCGGCGATGCGCTGAAGACGCTGTCGCAGCGGATCGGCTTCCGCCTCGCGCCGGGCCTGTCCGAGCGGGTGATCTTCCGCGAACTGTTCCCGCAGGGGCTGACGCTGCTCGATCTCGACGCCGACGGCGTCGACGGGGAGATGAAGATGACCCATCTCGCCGCCCGTCAGGAGCTGCGCGATCTCTTCATCACGCTGAAACTGCCCGGCCTCGAAGGCGAACCGCTCAAGTTCTGACCGGCGCCGGCGGTCCATAGTGTTAGAGTCCCGCCGTGTTGCCGATCCTGCTCATCGTTGCGCTGGCCTTCGTGCTGCTGCTGGTCGTGCGCGTCAGCGCCGCCGAGCGGCGCCGGCTCCTGGCGCGCTGGCCCGCCGTCGCGCTCGCGCTCGCGGCGGCGCTGGCCGCGGTCCGCGGCATGATCTGGCCGGCGATCGCGCTCGGCGCGCTGGCGGCGCTGGCCTGGACGCACTGGCCGTCCGTCCGCGCGCGGCTCAACCGCTACGACCGGGCCGCGGCCCAGTCCTCCGCCGATCCCGCCGACGCCGAAGCCCGCGCCGTTCTCGGCGTCGGCCCCGGCGCGACCGAAGGCGAGATCCGCCGCGCCTATCGCGCCAAGATGGCGCGCGCCCATCCCGACCGCGGCGGCGCGCACGCCGAAGCCGCCCGCCTGACCGCCGCCCGCGACCGCCTGCTCAAACGCAAGCCCTGACGCCGCGTCTGGAGCGCCGGCGTCCTCGCCGGCATGCAACGCTTCAGCTTCAAGCCGCCTCTCCCGCTTCCCGGCCGCAGCGCAGCGGAGAGCCGGGACCCAGGGGCGAACGCACAGCACTTCACCCCCTGGGCCCCGGCTCGCACCCCGGCTTTCGCCGGGGCTGCGTCCGGGGAGCGGGCTGGGGAATATCTCCCATGCGCATACAGGACGAAGCGGTGTCGGCGGCTGGAAGCCGGCGCTCCGAAGCGGACGCCTACTCGACTTCCTCGGTGGACTGGTCGGTCTCGTCGCCCTGGCCGAGGGGCTCCGCGGACAGCCGCGACGGCGACAGCGTTTCGATCACCATGCCCTGATAGGTCTCGTACGGCGAGCTGGGCGGCAGCGGCCGCGCGAGCGCCGAACTGGTCGTGGTCACCGTGCCGGGCGCGATCTGCATGTCGAGCCGGCGCGCCGGCATCGAGGCCAGCTGGGCTGCGTTGGGGTCTTCGCGGCGGGCGAATTCCTCGTAGGCGCCTTCGACCAGATAGGCGACCTGGGCGTCGCGGGCCGCGGCGGTCTCGCCGCCGAGCACCACCACGATCACGCGCCGGCCGCTGCGCTCGGCCATGGTGGCGAGGTTGAAGCCGGATGCGCGGGTGTAGCCGGTCTTGATGCCGTCGACGCCGTCGACCGTGCCGAGCAGGCGGTTGTGGCCGCGGACCAGGCGTCCGCGCCAGCTGAAGTTCTGGCGCTGAAACACCTCATAATATTCAGGAAAATCGCGCCACAGCGCCTGCGCCAGGACGGCCATGTCGCGCGCGGTGGTGCGGTGACGGGCGTCCGGCAGGCCGCTCGCATTGGCGAAGCGGGTTTCGGTCATGCCCAGTTCGCGGGCGCGGGCGGTCATGTTGGCGGCGAAGCGCGCCTCGGTGCCGCCCAGCCGCTCGGCGACCAGCGTGGCGACGTCGTTGGCGGACTGCACCACCAGCGCGTTGATCGCCTGCTCGACCGTCAGCGAGTCGCAGCCGTTGCGGCGCGTGCAGGCGAGGCCGAGCCGGGACGGGGGCTGGCGGGCGGCGTTGCGGGACGCCGTCAGCCGCGTGTTCATCGAGACGTCGCCGCGTTCGATCGCCTCGAACAGCATGTAGAGCGTCATCATCTTGGTCAGCGAGGCCGGGAAACGGGCCTCGTCCGCCTGGTCTTCGAGCAGCACCTCGTTGGTGCGCGCGTCCATGACGATGGCGGCGTACCGGTCCTGCGCGGCGGCGGGGGAGGCCATGCCGAGCGCGAGCGCAATCGCGACAGCGCCGAACGCCCCCCTGATGATCGATACGCCCGCTGACTTCATCGTCGTGTCATCCCGCATAAACACGGAGTATTTCAGGCAATTCGCGTGCCGCGCAGCTTACAGATTCCTTAGCCCCGGTTAAGGCGCCGTTGCACTTCCAGGGTTAACGGGCCGCCGCGCGCAGCCGATTTGCCTAACGCCGCTCCAGGCTGTGGAAAACGTGGTTAATGGCTGATGAAGAAGTCGCCGCGCCCGATGTCATTTCCGGGGCGCGGACTGCGTTTGCCTGCGCAAGCGGCGGCGGCGGCCCGCCCCGGCGGCAGGCGTCGGTTTATGCTGCACTGCAACAAAATTGTGGTTGACTTCGCAGGTGCAGCATAACATACAGGGACCACGGAATCGGCCTCCCCCGGCGCGCCCGCCAACCAGACGGAGATCCAAATGGCCACTGCGAAGTCCGCCCCCCGCGCCGCCAAGTCGGCCACGGAAGCGTTTGAAACCCTGACCACCGCCTCCAGCGAGACGGTGCGCGAGAACATCGACCGCAGCCTCGCCGCGCTCTCGGAAGCGCAGGCGTTCGGCAAGCAGAACGTCGAAGCCTGGCTGGCCTCGGCCCAGGCCGCGCAGAAGGGCTTCGAAGCCCTTTCGGCCCGCGCCGTCGCGTTCCAGAAGTCGGCGCTCGAAAACCAGCTGGCCGCCGCCAAGTCGCTGATGACCTCGAAGAGCGTGCAGGAGTTCGTCGAGAAGCAGAACGATTTCGCCAAGTCCTCGTTCGAAGCGTATGTCGCTGAACTGACGAGCGTTTCCGAGCTGGTCTCGGGTGTCGCCAAGGAAACCCTGGCGCCGATCAACGACCGCGTAAACGCGGTCGGCCAGCTGATCCAGACCGGCGCCGCGCGCTGACCCCATTCCGCTTCGGCGCACGCCGCCGAGGGGCTGAAAAAGAGACGAGCCCGGCTCCCCGCGAGCCGGGCTCGTTTCGTTTCCCGGACCGCCGGCGTCCCCGCCGGCATGCGTCCTATCGAACAAACGCCGGCGCTTGTCGGCAGCGGTCGCGCCGCGCCGGCGAGGGCGCCGGCGGTCCATAGTGAGGTGCGAGCGCGCCTCCAAACTGCGCACGCCAAAAGTTCAAGGCCTTTCCAGCCTCGATTCAGTCCATAAATTGTTGACCATGTCAGCCGGCTTGGAGGACTGCGGAGTCGATGAGCGGGAATCCCTGGGACGAGGATCGCGACCAGGACGGCGGGGCGGACGGCCGCGTCGGTACGAAGACTCTGACCCGCACCAAGAAGCCGTCGCTCTACCGGGTGCTGCTGCTCAACGACGATTACACGCCGATGGAATTCGTCGTCTATGTGCTGGAGCGGTTCTTCCAGAAGACCCGGGAGGAGGCGACCACGATCATGCTCCACGTGCATCAGAACGGCGTGGGCCTGTGTGGCGTGTACACCTACGAGGTGGCCGAGACCAAGGTCGCCCAAGTGTTGGACCTGGCGCGGCGGCATGAACACCCGCTGCAATGCACGATGGAAAAGGATTAACGTCGAATGGCGACTTTCTCCCGCACGCTCGAACACACGCTGCGCCGTGCGCTGTCGCTCGCCAACGAGCACGAGCACGAGTACGTGACGCTCGAGCACCTCCTGTTGTCGCTGATCGACGACGACGACGCCGCCGGCGTCATGCACGCCTGCAAGGTCGATCTCGACAAGCTCCGGCTCAACCTCGATTCCTACCTCCGCAACGAGCTTGAAAGCCTGCGCGTGCAGAACCGCGAGCACGAGGAGCCGCGCCCCACCGCCGGCTTCCAGCGCGTGCTGCAGCGGGCGATGCTGCATGTCGATTCGAGCGGCGGCCGCGAAGTCACCGGCGCCAACGTGCTGGTGGCGCTGTTCAGCGAGCGCGAGAGCCACGCCGCCTACTTCCTGCAGGAGCAGGACATGACCCGCTACGACGCGGTCAACTTCATCGCCCACGGCCTGCCCAAGCGCGCCGGCGCCGCCCAGCCGCGCCCCGTGCGCGGCGCCCAGGAAGGCGAGGACGGCGAACGCGTGGTGAAGCAGGGCAGCGAAGCGCTCGCCGCCTATTGCGTGAACCTCAACAAGAAGGCGCGCGAAGGCAAGATCGACCCGCTGATCGGGCGCGAGCAGGAAGTGCTGCGCGCGATCCAGATCCTGTGCCGGCGCCAGAAGAACAATCCGCTGCTGGTCGGCGATCCCGGCGTCGGCAAGACCGCCATCGCCGAGGGCCTCGCCCGCAAGATCAACGAGAAGCAGGTGCCCGAAGTGCTTCAGGACGCCACCATCTTCTCGCTCGACATGGGCTCGCTCCTGGCCGGCACGCGCTATCGCGGCGACTTCGAGGAGCGCCTGAAGAGCGTGATGAAGGAGCTTGAGAACCACAAGAACGCGATCCTGTTCATCGACGAGATTCACACCGTCATCGGCGCCGGCGCCACCAGCGGCGGGGCGATGGATGCGTCGAACCTGCTGAAGCCCGCCCTGCAAAGCGGCCAGCTGCGCTGCATGGGCTCGACCACCTACAAGGAATATCGCCAGCACTTCGAGAAGGACCGCGCGCTGGCGCGGCGCTTCCAGAAGATCGACGTCAACGAGCCGTCGATCCCGGACGCGATCAAGATCCTGATGGGCTTGAAGCCGTACTTCGAAGAGTTCCACAAGGTGAAGTTCACCGACGACGCGGTCAAAGCCGCGGTCGAACTCTCCGCCCGCCACATGGGCGATCGGAAACTGCCGGACAAAGCCATCGACGTGATCGACGAGAGCGGCGCCTCGATGATGCTGCTGCCGCCGAACCAGCGCAAGCAGGTGATCGACGTCGCCGAGGTGGAAGAGGTGGTCTCGCGCATGGCGCGGATTCCGCCGAAATCCGTCTCCAAGAACGACGCCGAGATGCTGGCTTCGCTGCCGGCCGACCTGAAGCGCGTCGTGTTCGGCCAGGATACGGCGATCGACCAGCTCGCCGCCGCCATCAAGATGGCGCGCGCGGGGCTTCGCGAGCCGCAGAAGCCGATCGGCTGCTACCTGTTCGCCGGCCCCACCGGCGTCGGCAAGACCGAGGTCGCGCGTTCGCTCGCCAACGTGATGGGCATCGAACTGTTGCGCTTCGACATGTCCGAATACATGGAGCGCCACACCGTTTCGCGCCTCATCGGCGCGCCGCCCGGCTATGTCGGCTACGACCAGGGCGGGCTGCTCACCGACGGCGTCGACCAGCACCCGCACAGCGTGCTCTTGCTCGACGAGATCGAGAAGGCGCACCCGGACCTGTTCAACATCCTGCTGCAGGTGATGGACCACGGCGCGCTGACCGACGCCAACGGCAAGAAGGTCGATTTCAGGAACGTGATCCTGATCATGACCACCAACGCCGGCGCCGCGGATGCGGCCAAGCAGGGCATCGGCTTCGGCCGCGGCAGGAAGGACGAGGAGAACGAAGAGGCGATCAAGCGTCTGTTCTCGCCGGAATTCCGCAACCGTCTCGATGCGGTGATCCATTTCGGCGGCCTGCCGCCGGAGGTGGTGCGCAACGTGGTGCAGAAGTTCATCATCCAGCTCGAAGGCCAGTTGGCCGAGCGCAACGTGCAGATCGAGATCACCGACAAGGCGGCCGATTGGCTGGCCAAGCGCGGCTACGACGAGAGCTTCGGCGCCCGTCCGCTGGCGCGGCTGATCCAGGAGCAGGTGAAGAAGCCGATGGCGGACGAGTTGCTGTTCGGCAAGCTCAAGGACGGCGGCATCGTCAAGATCGACATCGATCCCGCCGACGACACCAAGCTGAAATTCGCCTACCTGCCCGAACCCCGCGGTCTGCTCAGCTTCGGCAAAAAGCCCGAAAAAGCCTGACGCAAAGAGGAGCGCGGGTCTTCAGACCCGCAAACCGCTTCGCTCCGTCCGGAATGACGCGACGGATAAGGGGATAGAGCGGAGCTCTA
>JAHDXR010000027.1 GCA_023384105.1 Hyphomonadaceae bacterium
TCTCCGTCTTCGGCCCGCCCCAGGAATTCGGCTTCGCCATCTCTCAGAGATTCTAAGACGGGATACGGCTCCCAACCTCGCGGGCGTCTCTGCGGAGACGCCCGTTTTATCTGGGATCAGCGCTTCAGGAAGTCGGCAAACGCCTCTTCCGCGCCGACGAAACCGCGCGGTTCGCGCATGTCTTCAAGCTCCGGAGCATGCGCCGCGAGCCATTCGTCCGCGCCGGTGTCCGGCATGGCCGCCGCGCGCCCTTCCATCATCCGCGCGCGGCGCAGCTTGCCGCCGCCGGCCACCCAGATCTGCCCGCTCGCCGCGCACGCGGCGCTGAGCAGCCACGAGGCTACGGGCGCCACGCGCTCCGGCGCCATTTGCGCGGCCAGCGCCGCATCGACGTTCATCGCGTCCTGCGTCATCTGCGTCGTCGCATACGGCGCGATGACATTGACGCCGACCTTGTCGCGCTTGAGTTCGTGCGCCAGCGACAGCGCCCACGCCACCAGCGCGCCTTTCGACGCCGCATAGGCCGAGCGTCCGAACACGCCATAAAGCCCGGCCGACGAGGACACGAACAGCAGCCGCCCGGCCGGCGACTTCGCCACGTGCGGCAGCGCCGCTTGCGTGATCGCAAGATTGGCGAAGAAATTGGTCTCCAGCACGTCGCGGAAAACGCTCTCCGGCGTTGCGGCGAACCGATCCGCCGGCCCGGAGACGCCCGCATTGAGCACGACTGCGTCGAGCCGGCCCCACGCGCCGAGCGCCGCCTGCGCCATGGCTTCAGCGGCGCCGCTCTCACGGACGTCGTGACGGTCGGCGATGGCTTCGCCGCCGGCCGCACGGATGGCGGCGACCGCATCGCCGGCGCTGTCGGCGCCGTCGCGGCTTCTGTTGTTGACGATGACGCGCACGCCCCGGCGCGCCAGATGTTCGGCGAGCGCGCGGCCAATGCCCTTGCCGGCGCCGGTGATGAGGACGACGCGGCCGGCGTCGGATGCTGCAGTTTCGCTCATTTTCCGAGGCTATGGGCCTTAGTACGATAATGCAAGCTATACGCTGGCCTTGGCCCGCGGCTTTTTCCTCGCCGCGCGCGGCTCAATCACCTCGAAGCGCACGTCTTCCGGCTGCACCTGCTTGCCGCAGCAGGAGCACGTGACGACCGGATCGAGCCGATGGCCGCCGGCTTTGTGCTTCAGCAACAGCGGCGGGCCCTCAGGCGCCACGTAATACGTATCGCCCCAGCGCATCAGCATCAGCAGCACCGGATAGTAGTCGACGCCCTTGCGCGTCAGCCGGTATTCGTAGCGCTTGGGCACGGCGCTGTATTCATGCGCGCGGATCATGCCCTTGCTGACCAGCCATGACAGGCGTTCGGACAGGATGTTCGTCGCCATGCCCGTGTCGTGCAGGATCTCGTCGAACCTCCTCAGCCCCGTGAACAGCGAGCGGATCACCAAGCTCGCCCACCGGTCGCCGATGATCTGCGCCACCTCGTCCATCAGCGTCGACGACGGCGGCCGCGCCAGCACCGCGTCGCGCTGCTGGCGCCTGCGGCTGTACTGCGCCGCCATCAAGCCCACGCCGGGCCCGGCCTCCCAGTCCACGTCATGCGCGCTGATCTCGCCGCCGCACGTCGCGCAGGTCGGCGCGGGATCGAACTCCTTGCCGCAGGTCTGGTGGAAGAGCTTGATCTGGCACTTGCCCTCGGGCGGGGTCCAGCGCCGCTCCCAGCGCAGCATCATCAGCGACGCCCAGTAGAGGTCGCGTCCCTTCTTGCTCAACCGATATTCGTGGCGCAGCGGCGCGGTGGAATACGGCGTCTTCTCCAGCACGCCGGCCGCAACCAGCCGCTTCAGACGATCGCTCAGCAACGACTGCCGCAGCCCTGTCGCCGCGCGGAACTGATCGAACTTGTGCGCGCCGATCCAGCTCGCTTCCAGGATCATGATCGTTGAGGTGTCCCCAACCACCTCAAGCGCCCGCCAAATCGAGCACGGCCGGATGAACTTCGCCTTTTGCATGTTCAACCGCATGATAGCCCGGCCCACGCCGTCTCAGGAACGCGAATTGCTGTCGCCCCGGCGCCCCACCCAGTCTGCAAGTCCTTCACTATCCATCTATTCTCTTGTTTTTGTTTGATCTTTATCAACACGGCCGTCGGCGCGCAAGGCGCGCGCGTCGTCGCATCGCGCCCGGTTTCGCTGCGCCCGATCCAGGGCCGCGCCCATTAGAACGATTTCGGCAGGCCGAGCACGTGCGTCGCGACATGGCTCAGGATGAGATTGGTCGAGATGGGGGCGACTTGATAGAGGCGCGTCTCGCGGAATTTGCGCTCGATGTCGAACTCTTCCGCAAAGCCGAAGCCGCCATGCGTCTGCACGCACATGTCGGCCGCGCACCAGGACGCTTCGGAGGCGAGCATCTTGGCCATGTTGGCCTCCGAACCGCACGGCAAGCCGGCGTCGAACATCTCGGCCGCTCGCTGCACCATGAGGGCGGCGGCGCTGAGCTCCACGTGCGCCCGCGCGATCGGAAACTGCACACCCTGGTTGGCGCCGATCGGGCGGCCGAACACTTCCCGCTCCCTGGCGTAGCGGCTGGCGCGATCGATAAAGAAGCGCCCGTCGCCAATGCATTCGGCGGCGATCAGGATACGCTCGGCGTTCATGCCGTCGAGAATGTACTTGAAGCCGTTGTTCTCGCGGCCGATCAGATTCTCCGCCGGCACTTCGAGATTATCGAAGAACAATTCGGTGGTGGCGTGGTTGAGCATGGTTCGGATCGGGCGGATGGTGAGCCCGCGCCCGACCGCCTCGCGCATGTCGACGATCAGCACGCTCATGCCGTCGCTCTTCTTCTCGACCTCGTCGCGGCTCTTGGTGCGGCAGAGCAGCAGCATTAGGTCGGAATGCTCGGCGCGGCTGATCCAGATCTTCTGCCCCTTGACGATGTAGCGATCGCCTTCGCGTCGCGCGAACGTGCTGATGCGCGTGGTGTCGGTGCCGCTGACCGGCTCGGTGACGCCGAAAGCCTGTAAACGCAGCGCGCCGGACGCGATCTGCGGCAGGTATTTGCGCTTCTGCGCTTCGCTGCCGTGCCGCAGCAGCGCGCCCATCGTGTACATCTGCGCGTGCGCCGCTCCGCCATTGCAGCCGGAGCGGTGAATCTCCTCCAGCACCGCCGCGGCGGCGGCGACGCCGAGCCCCGAGCCGCCATACTCCTCCGGGATCAGCGCCGAGAGGAAGCCGGACCCGGTCAGCGCCTTGACGAACTCGGTCGGGTAGGCGCGTTCGCGGTCGAGCGCGCGCCAGTACTCGCCCGGAAATCCGGCGCAGAGCTTGCGCACGGCTTCGCGCACTTCGGGAAACGTGGTCGAGGGGTCGGCGAGGCTCATGGCATCCTTCGAAGCAGACGTCCCAGCCTACGCGCCGGCCGCGCCGTCATCCAGCAGAACGCGCGACCTATATGTGCGCCACGCCTCGGCGAGCGCCGGCTGGTGCGCGGCGTCGGCGATGGCGACCAGCCGCTCGGCGCGCGCGTCGTGGCTGAGCCCGCGCAGATCGGCGGCGCCGACTTCCGTTACGATGACGTCGACGTCGAGGCGCGTGAGCGATACCGGTCCCTTTCCCGCGCCGGGCGCGACGATGCGGCTGAGCGTTCCCTTAGCGGCGGAAGCCGGCAGAGCTATGATGCGCAAGCCCCCCGCCAGCTTGGCGCCGCGCGCAAAGTCCAGCGCGCCGCCCGGCCCCGATGTCAGCCCGCCGGGTCCGGCTTCCGAATAGACTTGCCCGAGCAGATCAACTTCCAGCGCGCCGTTGAGCGTGACGAAGCGTTCGAGCGCGCTCATCGCCAGCGGCGAATGCGTATAGGAGGCCGGGCGGAAGCTGAACTGGGAGGACGCCGCCTCGCGATAGAGCCGCTCCGATCCGAGCGCCATGCCGGCGACGATCGGCGCGTCGGCGAGCGCGCCGGCGTCGAGAAGATCGAGCACCCAATCGCCGATCAGGCCCGAATGGATGCGCAAGCCGCGCCGCGCGCTTGCCGCGCGCAGGCATGCGCCCGGCAGCTTGCCGATGCCGGCCTGGAGCGTGGCGCCGTCGGGAATGAAGGCGGCGACGTGCGCGGCGATCGCCTGGGCTGTGTCGTCTGCGCGCTCCGGCGGCGCCGAAGGCAGCGGCGTTTCATGCTCCACGACATGCGCAAGCGCCTCCCGCGGAATGCCGGGGCCGTGCGTCCGCGGCGTCGCCGGATTGAGCTGGGCGATGCGCATCGGGATGGCCGGCCACAGCTCGGCCAGAAAATCGACGGCGGGGCCGAAGCTGCAGACGCCGTCCGCGTCCGGCGGCGTCAGCATGGCGAGACAGGCGTCGAAATGCTGCGCCCGCAGGTAGGGGCCGATCTCGCTGTAGGGCAGCGGCAGAAACTCGACGTTCCCACCGGTGCGTTTCAGCTCAGGCGTCATGAAAAACGTGGTGACGCGCGCGCCATGCTCGACGCCGTAGGTCGCGCGGTTCACGCCGGGCAGCCATACGCCAGTGACGTGCAGATCGTCTCGCTTGAGCCGGCCCAGCGCCTCCGCCAGCACGCGGCTTTCGCCGGCGCCGCCCTGCGCCAGCAGGCGCGCGCCATGCGGCAGCCCGGCGATGATCTCATCCGGACTCACGCGCGTTGGAAGATTGCGGCCAGTCCCTGGCCGCCGCCGATGCACA
>JAHDXR010000028.1 GCA_023384105.1 Hyphomonadaceae bacterium
GCCTGCGTAATGCTTGCAGAAGTTCGCGCAGGCCGGCGGGACGCCGGCGGTCCATAGGGGGCGGCGCTCTTAGCCGACGGGGACGTTCGCCTGCTGGCGGGCGGCGTCGGCCAGGATGTTCAGGATGAAGCCCTGCACGCGATAGGTGCGCGCGCCCCACTGACGGGTCGGCACGTGCCAGACGCGCACTTCCGACCAGTCGCCGGCTTCCGACACATCCTGGATCGGCACGTCGCGCGTGATCTCGCCGCCGTTCAGCCAATTGGCGTGATCGACGATGACCATCCGCTCCGACACGACTTCCTTCACCACCGCGACATGGCCGCGATTGTCGGTGGCGTAGCCGCGCAGCACGAGCACCGCGCCTTCGCTGGGCGTTTCCGCCGTTTCGTAACGACCGACGGCCTGGCGCCACCAGGTGTTGGCGTTGCCGTAAAGCTCGACGCCGGACTCGCGGCGCGCAAACGGCACGCACTGCAGCCGCGCGCGGCTGTTGGTGACGCGCGCGATCGGCTCGTAAGCTTCGTCCGGCAGGCGCTGGAACGCGCTCGGCGCGAGCGTGGCGTGGTCGGTCGCTCCGTCCGTAATGCTCGGGTCGATGGCGAGATCCATCGACAGCGGCGTTAACGCTACCGCATCCGGCGGCGCGGCGGCGAAGCCGGCGGCCGCTGCGGCGGCGAGGAGAAGCGCGCGTGAATCGAACATGCCCTGACGGCCCAGGCGGGGCTCTGCCCCAAACTGGGACACACAAACGCGCCGGCGCGCTTAAAGAACACTTAATTCCCCAGCTGAACTATTCGCAAGGTTAGTTCGATATGGTAAATAAAGGCCCGAAGAACTAGATGTAGACCTGACCTACCGCAATAAAGCTTAACGTTAACCTTGCTCAGGTCATCAATAAATCTTAACGCGCGGCGTCAGCTGCTCGCGTACAAGGCGAACGGGTGGATGAAGCCCTCGGCCGCATAGACCCGCCCGCCCCAGTGGCCGCCGGGAATGTGCCAGACCCGCAGCTCGCTCCAGTCATTGTCCGGCGAGACGTCCATCACCGGCACGCCGACGCTGATCTCGCCGCCGTTCAGCCAGTTGGCGTGATCCACCCGGATCACCCGCTCCGACACGACCTCCCGCACCACCGCGACATGGCCGCGGGCGGACGTGTTGAAGCCGCGGACCACCAGCACCGAGCCCGGCGCGGGCGAGCTTGAACGCGGATAGCGGCCGGCGGCTTGCGCCCACCAGGTGTTGGCGTCGCCGTAGATCTCGACGCCGGAGATGCGCCGCGCATACGGGACGCATTGCAGCCGGGCGGCGTAATCGGCCACGCGCGGGGGCGAGGCCGGGTCGTACGGAACCGGCCCGCCGCGCCCGCCCGGCCAGCCGGTATGCGCGGCGGTCGAGATCGGCGCCGGCGTCGAGGCGCAAGCGGAAACGGCGAAAGCCACCCCCGCCAGCGCCAGGGCGCGCGCCCCGCTGGTTGCCCATTTCGTCATCATTCCGGCGCCGATCTTAGACCAGCCCCGTTGGCATCCGGTGAATGCGCCCGGCGGCCGCACTTGACCGGCGGCCCCCTTCTTGCCAGCGGCTGTGGCCATGTCGGCCGAGCGCCCCGCCCTGATGGTCCGCCCCTGCTTCCAGCAGGACCTCGAACTGGTCCAGCTGATCTACGCCCACCATGTGCTGACCGGCGCGGGCACGTTCGAGATCGACCCGCCCAGCCTCGACGATATGACCGCCCGCTGGGGCGACATCGTCCAGCGCGGCTGGCCGTTCCTGGTGGTCTGCCCGCTCTCGGATCTGAGCCGGGCGATGGGCTTCGCCTACGCCGTCCAGTATCGCGACCGCGCCGCCTACGCGCGCACGTTCGAGGTCTCGGTCTACGCCGCGCCCACCACGCTGCATCAAGGAGCGGGCACGCTTTTGCTCAAGGAATTGCTGGGCATGCTGCGCGCCGACGGCGTGCGCGAGGCGCTGGCTTTCATCGGCGACAGCCACAACGCCGCCTCGATCGGCCTGCACCGCAAGCTCGGCTTCAGCCATGTCGGCACGCTGACCAATGTCGGCGAGAAATTCGGCCGGATGCTCGACGTCGTCGTCATGCAGCGCAGCCTGCCGCCGCTGGCCGGCTGAGCCGCCGCCCGGCGGCGGTAAGAAATCGGTAACTATGATGACAGCATGCTCACCTTCATTGGGAGGAGATCGCGATGCTTTTACGCAAGCTCGTGGTCGTTGGGTTGGTCGGGTTCGTAGGTTTCGCAGCTAACATCGCCACAGCCGAAGACGCGGGCGCGCCACACTCAGCTTTCGTCGGCGTCGACAACGCCAACCTGGTCGATCCGTCCGCCGCCTTCCCCGACCGCTTCTCGCTCAGCTTCGGCGACGCCGAGGACGCGCGCTTCAGCAGCCTGGCCGCTGCGCTCGCTGTCGCGGCCGACAGCCGCGACAGCGACTATCGCCGCTACGAGGTCGAACTCGTCGCCCACGCGGCGGGCTTCGACGTCGCCTTCGCGCAGCGGGCCGGCCTCGGCTTCAACCGCCATGGCGACATCGAACGCGAAAGCCGCGGATCGGAACTGCGCTTCGGACGGGTTCATCGCGACCAGCCGAGTTCCGAGCCGAAATGGTATTTCTTCGCCGCCTCCGAGGATGAGGCGCTGACGTGGCGGCCGGGCGTGCGCAGCGAGTTCGGCGGCCCAGGCGCGGCCTTCGCCATGCAGGACCGGGTCGAGATCGGCGACCTCCAGGTCGGCGTCACCTACGAACGGCGCGGCTGGCAGGCGTCGCTCGCCTATGTCGAGCGGGAGATCAGCGTGCGCACCGGCGCCCGCACGGTGTCCCAGGATGAAGATTTTGCAGGGTTCACGCTAACCATGCGCCACTGAAATTAGGCATGGATTTTGATTAATCGTGCGCGGTTGAGGCTTCACAGCGGCGGGAACACGTGGCAGCCATTGTGCATTGCCGCTTCGTACATGGGATGGAGACGGCTGCGATGATTGGGACTTGGTCCTTTCGGACAGCACTTGCGGGGGGCGCAGTCGCCGCCGCTCTCGGCGTGTCCGCCGCCGCCGCCCAGGATGCGGCGGCGCCAACCGATCCGATCGACTTCACCGACTCGCACACCGCGCTCACGGAAGGCGCCGCGCTCAACCTGACGATCCGCGAAGACAGCTCCGCCCGCATCTCGCCGCTGGATCAGCGCGCCGCGGACAGCGACGGGGCGCGCCGGCTCGAACTGGAACTCGCCGCCGGCGGCCGCGACTCGCCGCTCGACGTGTCGATCGCCCAGCGCGCATCCATCGGCGCCAACCGCGAAGGCGACGTCGACCGCCACGGCCGCGGGTCCGAGCTTCGCGTCGGCCGCGGCCTGGTCGGCGAGCGCGACGACGAACGGCGCGGCGCCTCCACCTACGTGTTCGTCGCCTCCGACAACGAGGCGCTCACCTGGCAGCCCGGCGCGCGCAGCGAGTTCGGCGGGCGCGGCTCGTCGTTCTCGCTGCAGGATCAGGTCGAGGTCGGCGACCTTGCCGCCGGCGTCACCTGGGAGCGCAACGGCGTGCAGACCTCGCTGGCCTATGTCGAGCGCGAGGAATCCACTCGCATCGGCAACCAGAGCTTCCGCCAGGACGAAAGCTTCACCGGCGTCACGGTGACGATGCGGCGCTGACGCCGCGCCCTATGGACCGCCGGCGTCCCGCCGGCCTGCGCGAACGTTTGACAAAGGGAAACGCGGCGCGTCCCGCACCGCATGCGCGGCGGCGCCGCGCGCTCCAATTCTGTACCGTCAACGCAGGCTGGCGGGACGCCGGCGGTCCATAGGCGGTCCATGAGGCAGCGCGACGG
>JAHDXR010000006.1 GCA_023384105.1 Hyphomonadaceae bacterium
CGAAGTAGTGGCCGCCGATGCCATCCTCCACGACCGCACATGGCGGGCAGGCAATGCGCCTTGTCTCATTTCGCAGGCTCCAGCTTGCGCGGCGCCTTCAAGTCCAGCGGCGCGCGCAGGTTCTTGACGATGAGGTCGAGCGACTTGCCGACGGGCCGGAGCCCTTCCATGCGCGGGCCGTCCTTGCGCTTTTCGATCAGCATGGCTCGTTCCTCCTTTTCCGGCTCAAGCGCCGAAACGTTCTAGGCCTTCCGGCCTGAATGGCGGGGCGGTTAAGACGTTAGTGTTTGGTGGCGCTCCCGATCTCTTGGAGAGCGGCGCCGACGCCATAGGCGCGATAGACCGGCGTTCCGGCCGCGCTCACGTAAGCGATCTCAACCACCTTGCGCTGGCGCGCGATGCGGAACGCAGCCGAGCAGGCCGCGCGGCCATAGAGGGTGGAGAAGATCACCGGGGCGATCATGGTCTGGCCGGCGCCGGCGGCGCGTTCGATCTCAGCAAGAGCGGCGGCGGTGTTGGCCTTCATCTTCGTTCTCCAATCCATGCCGGAACTATAGGTGCACCTATATGGACAGTCAATAGGGCAACCTATACATTCCGCATGTGGTTCGATCCCCATCTCTGGCGAGGGCGCAGGCCGCGCACGACAAAGAGCGCGCCGCCCGTCGCGTGGTGCTGCGACTCAGCGAGCAGGAAGCGAGGGACGTTGATCGGCTGAAGCAGCCCGGTGAGACGCCGGCGACCTATTTCCGGCGCTTGCTGGCCGAAGCGTCAGGGCGCGCGGCAACGTTTCGGTAGTAATATAGTGAGAGGGTCGCCGCTGGACCGGGGCCTTGACGGGCTTCCTGCCTCATATATGAGCGGCGCGCTGCAACGGGGTTGCAACGGGCCGCTTTGGCGCGTCTAAAAACTCCAGCAAAATCAATCGGCGCGGGTATAGCTCAATGGTAGAGCCGCAGCCTTCCAAGCTGAAGACGAGGGTTCGATTCCCTCTACCCGCTCCATCCCCGATCAAACGCCAGGCGCCGGGCTTCCGTATGGCCGCTTGAGATTGCGGTAGGGACGCCGATCACGAATAGTGGGGGACGGGAGTGGGCGTCGGTGGAGGCGGCGATGCCGCTTGCAGCTGTGATGCGTCTCGTCGGAGCCGGCTTAGCCTTGGCGCTGCTTTTGGCCATGGCGGCCGACGCGTGGTCGCAGGGCGTGGCGGCGCGGATGCCGCGGCAGGTGCGCGCCGGGGCCATCGACATGGTGATCCAGCGCGTCGAGCCGGAGGTCCGGCGCGAGGAAGTCCTGGCCGCTGTTCAAGCCCAACTCGACCGCGAGACGATGTGCTTCCCCTGGCCGAGCGTCTGGCTTGCCGCCGAGGAGCGCCGGCGCGTGTTCATTGTCCGGTTCGACCTGATGGAGCGCGATTGGGGGGCCGATTTCGCCGCACAAGCCCGCGCCCGGATGCAGGACTTCGTGGATATGGGCCTGCTCGCCGCGCGGGAGCGGGCCGACATCGGGGCTGGCGTCATCGAGTTCCGGCTGACCGGCGACGGCCACCGCGCCCTCCGCGGCTCGACCGCCAGCGGCCGGTTGTCCTTCTGCCTGCCGTCGGAGCGCCGGGTTGTCGAAATCACCAACATGGAGTTCGGCGCCTACGCCTGCGGCACGCTGCAGGTGCGTTTCACCCATGTGGCGGACGGCTGGCCGAGCTGGGCGCGCACGAGCGCTGCGCAGGGGCGCGTAGCCGAGACCTGGGCGGCGCCGGGCGCGCTCGCCGAAGGCGGCGTATCGATGAGCCGGCAATGGTTCGCCGGCGCACCGCCGGACGGCCGCGAGAACGGCCAGCTCCGCTCGCTCTGCTATGATGAGCGCGCGCGCGAGGTGCGCGGCGAAGACATGGAGATCTCCGCCGCGCCGCCGCAGTGAGGGCGTTCAATTCACGATCTTGCCGTTGCTGCACCCAAACCGACGCCATTTCGGGAGCCGCCAATACTGGCGGCTCCCGGTTCGCTTATGGCCTGACGCGAATCCCGACGAGCACATTCGCCGGCGCGCCGGCGAAGCCGCCCGCGACCTCATAGGTTTCGTCGGCGAGGTTGTCGCCGGCGATATAGACCTGAACGCTGTCGGCGAACGTCCAGGCGGCGGAGATGCGCAGCAGGTCATAGTCCGGCGTCAAGCCAATGCCGTCGAACAGCGCGTCGTCGCCGTAGAGACGGTCGTAGCGCTCGCCCACCTGGCGCCACGCCAATTGGCCGCTGAAGGGCCCGCGTTCGATGTTCAGCGAGGCGCTCCATACGTTTTCCGGCCTGCGCAGCAAGGGCGCGCCTGTAACGCCGTTTTGCGCGTCGGTATAAACGTAGCTCACCTGCGCCGAGAGCCAGTCCGTGGGTCGCATGCGAAGACGCGCTTCGCCGCTGTCGATCTCCGCTTCGTCGATGTTGATATAAGCCCATGGCGCGGTCGCGGCGTTTGCGATCATGTTGTCGACATCGAGCTGGCGATAAATCAGGCCGAACTCGATCCCGTTGTCCTGGCCGAACGCCGGCAGCCGCAAGTCCGCGCCGAGCTCCCAAGCTTCCGCCTCTTCCGCCTCCAGGTCCGGATTGCCGTAGAAGGGCAGGAAACGCTCATACAGGGTCGGCGCGCGGAACGACGTGCCGAGGGCTGCGTACACGCGCGTCGACGTCGTGGGATTGAGCGAAGCGCCAAGACGCCACGTGGTTTGCGTGCCGAAGCCGTCGAAATCGTCGACGCGCACCGCGCCCGTCAACGTCACGGCGCTCAGATCGCCCTGAGCGGTGACAAACGCGCCGGTGCGGTCCAGGTCGGCGGCGACGCTGGAAAAGAGCGACGCGATATCGACCTCTTCCTGCTCGGTTTCGACGCCCGCGATCAGGCCGACATTGGAAAACGCGCCCAACTCGCCGGCGCGCCAGTCCAGCGAAAGGTCGCCGAATCGGCGCTCGCCGGCGAACGTTCCGGTGACCGCGCCGTTATCGCTTTCGGCGCGATCTTGCTCCAGCGCGCCGCCGCTGGCGCGCAGCGAAAGCGCCTCGCTCAAGCGCCATGTCGCGCCGAGGCGCGCGACGGTCAGATCGTTCCGGCTGATCTCCAGATCGGGATCGTCGTCCCGGTATTCCTCGAAGAGCATCGTATAATTGAATGCGTCGAAATCGGCGCGCGCTTCACGGTGGCGCACGAGCAGATCGAGCGCGAAGCTGTCGGTGACGTCGAAATCGAAGACGCCGGTCAGCGTGGTTGATTCCGCGCCGTCCTCGTCGCCGGTGTGCGTCGTCATGCGTTCCGGCACGATGTCGTAGCCGTCGGTGGCGAACCCTTCGGCCGTGACCGCATAGCGGAACGCGCCGAGCGTGCCGTCGACGGCGGCCGTGGCGGAGAGCGTCTCGAACGAGCCCGCCGCGACCTCAAGCTGCGGGTTGATCGCGCCCGGGCCGCCGCGCCGCGGCAGCAGGTTGATCACGCCGCCGATGGCGTCGGAGCCGAACACGGCGCTCATCGGGCCTTGCACGGCTTCAATGCGCGTGAGCCCGCCGAGCGTGTCTTGGCCGGCGTCGAAGGAAGAATTGGGCGTCGAGGGATCGTTCAGGCGGATGCCGTCGAAGAGAACGAGTGTGTGGTTCGAATTGGCGCCGCCCGAAAACAAGCTGGTCTGCTGGCCGAACGGGCCGCCGCGGACAACGCCAAGGCCTGGAACCTCGCTCAGGGCGTCGGCGACGTTGGAAACGCCGCGCGATTTGGCGTCGTCGATGTCGATAACGTCGACATCCGCCGGCAGCCGTTCGATTGAACTCGGCAGGCGCGTGCCGGTGACGACGAGGATGTCGTCGTTTTCCTGCGCGTAAGCTGGCAGCGCGATCAGAGATGTGGCCGCCAACAGAGCGGCGTGGGTGAAGTCAAGGCGCATGGGAGCGTCCCCCTTTTCAGACGCGCCTCGTCCCCCATGGCGCGTCAAACAGCGACAAGCGGGGCGCCGGTAAAAGCGCGGGGCCGCCCGCGTCGCTGCTGCGGAGATCTCCGGTTCGTTCGGCTGGTCCCGGCCGGCGAACGAGCGACGTGCGGCGGCAGGTCTCCTGGCTTCGCGGGTCCCTGCGCGTCCGCCGCCTTCCCACCCCCTTCGGGGGCAGTGGCGTGTTGGCGGAAGCGCTCGCCGCTTACAGTTGCGGGCACAGCCGCGGATTTGGGGGCCTGCCCCGCACCGCGTTCCCATTTTGCGTCCTTATCGGACGACCGTCGCAGCTGCGCTTTTAGCCGCGACTGAAGCGCCAGCCAAGCGGCATGGGGCTTGACGTAGCCGATGCGGCGGCTAAAGAGCCGCACCTTACGCGCGCTTTGGCTTGGCCCTAGCGCCGACCAGCATTTCTTAGGACGCCGGAGAGACAGGACCTCAAAATGGCCAAGGAAAAGTTTGAGCGGACAAAGCCGCACTGCAACATCGGTACGATTGGCCACGTCGATCACGGCAAAACGACGCTGACAGCGGCGATCACGATGGTCCTGGCCAAGACCGGCGGCGCCACGGCGAAGAAGTACGAAGACATCGACGCCGCCCCGGAAGAGAAGGCCCGCGGCATCACCATCAACACCGCCCACGTCGAGTACGAGACGGCCAACCGCCACTACGCCCACGTCGACTGCCCCGGCCACGCCGACTACGTGAAGAACATGATCACCGGCGCGGCCCAGATGGACGGCGCGATCCTGGTCGTTTCGGCCGCCGACGGCCCGATGCCGCAGACGCGCGAGCACATCCTGCTCGCCCGTCAGGTCGGCGTCCCGGCGCTCGTCGTGTTCATGAACAAGGTCGACATGGTCGACGACCCGGAACTGCTCGAGCTGGTCGAGATGGAAGTGCGCGAACTGCTGTCGTCCTACCAGTTCCCGGGCGACGACATTCCGATCGTGAAGGGCTCGGCCCTCGCCGCCGTTGAAGGCCGCGACCCGGCCATCGGCGAAGACCGCATCCTCGAGCTGATGACCGCCGTCGACACCTATATCCCGCAGCCGGATCGGCCGATCGACCAGCCGTTCCTGATGCCGATCGAAGATGTGTTCTCGATCTCGGGCCGCGGCACGGTCGTCACCGGCCGCGTCGAAAAGGGCATCGTGAGGGTCGGCGACGAAATCGAGATCGTCGGCATCCGCCCGACCACCAAGACCACCTGCACGGGCGTCGAAATGTTCCGCAAGCTGCTCGATCAGGGCCAGGCGGGCGACAATATCGGCGCGCTGCTCCGCGGCGTCGACCGCGAAGGCGTCGAGCGCGGCCAGGTCCTGGCCAAGCCGGGCTCGATCACGCCGCACAAGAAATTTGAAGCGGAAGCGTATGTGCTGACGAAGGAAGAGGGCGGGCGCCACACGCCGTTCTTCACCAACTATCGCCCGCAATTCTACTTCCGCACCACCGACGTGACCGGCATCGTCCAGCTGCCGGCTGGCGTGGAAATGGTCATGCCCGGCGACAACGTGAAGATGACGGTGGAGCTGATCACCCCGATCGCCATGGACCAGGGCCTCCGCTTCGCCATCCGCGAAGGCGGCCGCACGGTCGGCGCGGGCGTCGTCTCGAAGATCCTCGAATAGTCTTCGGCGCCAGTCGAAGCTGAAGGGCCGCCCTCCGGGGCGGCCCTTTTGCGTTTGGCGCCATGCATCCGGAGCGGGCGGGGGTTGCATCTCTGCCGGGAAGGGCGCCTTCTGCCGGCGCGAGGGAGTGGTTGATGGAGCGCTTCGTTTTCTTCGCCGCGATCGTGTTCGCGGTCATTTTCGGCCTCGGGGCGGTGTTCAGCAGCGGCGTCCTGTTCGGCGGCGACTTCCACTTCGAGTTCGACGAGGATGGCCGCGGCACGGCCGCCATCGTCGATACGGACGCCGCGCGGCTGGAGCCCACCACCCTCGAAGGCGCGGAACTCCGGCTCAAACACCTGGCCGCAGTGGTGATGATCACGCCCGAGGACCGGAGCGACTTCGTCATCGAGATCGATAACCCGGGCGGTACGCCAATGCCGACAGTTTCGGCTGAGGCGGGCCGTGTGACCGTCGACGGCCAACTGCGCGGCCGCATCCGGGGTTGCCGTGACGATGGCGGCGCCAATTTGCGCGGGTACGAGAATGTCAGCCTCGAACAGCTCCCCCGCGTCACCATCAGGGCCCCGCTGACGGTCACGGTCGATCGCGGCGGCGCCGGCTCGACGGAGATTGCGGCGGCGGACTCGGTGGATATGGATTTCAGCGGCTGCGGCACGGCCGCCATTGCGGACGTGGCCGGCGAGCTGGAGCTTGAGGTTGCCGGCTCCGGGCGCATCACCGCCGGCGCCGCCCGGCGGCTGAACGCCGACGTGGCCGGCAGCGGCGAAGTCAGCGTCGGCGCGATTGCCGAGCATGCGGATGTCGATCTGGCGGGCTCCGGCACGGTGACCATCGCCTCGCTCAACGGCTCGCTCTCGGCCGACGCCGCCGGTTCCGGCAACATCGTCGTCCAGGGCGGCGCCATCACCACGGCGGACATCGATCTGGCCGGCTCCGGCGATGTCGACATCGCCGCTCCCATCCAGGCGCTGAGCGTCTCGATCGTCGGTTCCGGCGACGTGGACGTGACCGCCGCGGTGGGCGACGTCGACGCCGATATCGCCGGTTCCGGCGGGGTTAACGTGCAATCCGTGACGGGCGCGGTCCGCAAGCAGGTGTGGGGGTCCGGCGACGTGCGCGTCGGGCCCTGAGCCCCGCATCTGCGACAAGCGCGCGGGCGCGCAAAACGCGCCTTGACGCTTTGGTTTAGCATCTGTAGGACACCCGCCTTCGAGCCGGCCGTAAGCTTAAGCTTAGACGCGGTTCGCACCTGACGCGGGCAGCATCCCCCCAATATGTCTAGTGGGACAAGCGGGGTTGAGCGCGCGGGGCCGATGGCCCCGTAAGCCGGCGTTTTTTGCGAAACCCCCGTCCTTGAGCCAAGCCGGTTCGAAAAACCGGCGCAGATTTCGTCGGCGCGGCCAGAGGCTGCGTCGTCGTGTTTTGCGTCTCAGCGCAGGGTTCTGCGCTTTCGGGAATTTGAGTTCGGGAAGCTTGGCGATGATGCAGCAAAATATCCGGATCAGGCTGAAGGCCTTCGATCACCGCACGCTCGACATGTCGGCCAAGGAGATCGTGTCGACGGCCAAGCGGACGGGCGCGACCGTGATCGGTCCGGTGCCGCTGCCGACCCGCATCGAGAAGTTCACCGTCAACCGCTCGCCGCACGTCGACAAGAAGAGCCGCGAGCAGTTTGAGATCCGCACGTTCAAGCGCGTGCTGGATATCGTCCAACCGACGCCGCAAACGGTCGATGCGCTGATGAAGCTCGACCTGTCGGCCGGCGTCGACGTTCAGATCCAAGTGCTGGGTTGAAAGCGATGGCTAAAGAAGCTTCCCGTCGCACCGGCGTCATCGCGCGCAAGGTCGGCATGATGCGCGTCTTCGGCGAAGACGGCGCGCATACGCCGGTCACCGTGCTCGATCTCGCCGGCTGCCAAGTCGTCGGCCGCCGCACCGTGAACGCCGAGGAGTTCAAGAACTCCGCCGGCGAGGCGGTGGCGCTGGAGCCGAAGAAGTCGCGCAAGAACGAAGGCAAGCCGGCGCCGGCGCGCGAAGCCAAGGGCGACGGCTACACCGCCGTCGTCGTCGGCGCGGGCGCCGCCAAGGCGAAGCGCCGCAGCCAGGCCGAGCGCGGCCAGTTCGCGCGCGCCAAGGTCGAGCCGAAAGCCGTCGTGCGCGAGTTCCGCGTCAGCGAGGACAATCTCCTGCCGGTCGGCGCCGAGCTCAGCGCCGACCATTTCGTCGCCGGCCAGAAGGTCGACGTCTCTGGCATCACCATCGGCAAGGGCTTCGCCGGCGCCATGAAGCGCTGGAACTTCGGCGGCCTGCGCGCCACGCACGGCGTCTCGGTCTCGCACCGCTCGCACGGCTCCACCGGCCAGCGCCAGGACCCGGGCAAGGTCTTCAGAGGCAAGAAGATGGCCGGCCATCTCGGCGACGAGCGCGTCACGACGCAAAATCTGCAGATCGTCCGCGTCGACGCCGAGCGCGGACTTTTGTTTGTCCGCGGTTCTGTGCCCGGCGCCGAAGGCGGCTGGGTGGAAGTGCGCGACGCGGCCAAGGCCGCGCTTCCCAAGGAAGCGCCGAAGCCGGCCGGTCTGCGTCAAGCGCAAGCCGCGGCTGAGTGAGGGCGGACATGAAACTCGACGTTCAAACTCTCGATGGCAAGAAGGGCGGCTCGGTCGATCTCGACGACGCCATCTTCGGCATCAAGGAAGTCCGCGCCGACATCCTGCAGCGCATGGTGAAGTACCAGCTCGCCAAGCGCCGCGCCGGCACCCACAAGACCCTCTCGCGCGGCGAAGTCGCCCGCTCGCACTCCAAGCTCTACAAGCAGAAGGGTACGGGCCAGGCGCGTCACGGCGCGGCCAATGCGCCGCTCTTCCGCGGCGGCGCGCATGCGCATAACCGCCTGCCGCGCGACTATTCGCACGACCTGACCAAGAAGTTCCGCGCTCTGGCGCTGCGTCACGCCCTTTCGGCCAAGGCCAACGCCGGCGACCTAGTCGTCATCGATGCGCTGACGCTGAACGAGCCCAAGACCTCGGCGCTGAAGCAGTCGCTCGCCAAGCTGAAGCTGGAGAAGGCGCTGTTCATCGCCGGCGCCGAAGTCGACGCCAACATCGCCCGCGCCGCGCGCAACATTCCGCACATCGACGTGCTGCCGAACGCGGGCCTCAACGTTTACGACATCCTGCGCGCCGAAAAGCTCGTGCTCACGCAGGACGCGGTCAACGCGATCCACGAGCGCTTCAACGGCAAGGCCGGCGAAGCGAAGGCCGCGCCGAAGAAGCGCGCCGCCAAGACTGAAGAAGGGGCCGCGGCATGAGCGCGCTCAAGCACTACGACACCATCATCGCGCCGGTGATCACGGAAAAGGCCACGCTGCTCTCCGAGCAGAACAAGGTCGTCTTCCGCGTGCCGCTCGACGCGACGAAGAAGGACATCAAGGAAGCCGTTGAGGCGCTCTTCAAGGTCAAGGTCGGCGCGGTGAACACCGTCGTCCGCAAGGGCAAGACGAAGAACTTCCGCGGCATCCCGGGCAAGCGCAGCGACTACAAGAATGCGGTCGTCACCCTGCTCGACGGCTACTCCATCGACGTGACGACGGGGCTCTCGTAATGGCGCTCAAGCAATTCCGCCCGACCTCGCCGGGTCGCCGCCAGCTCGTGATCGTCGATCGCTCAGAGCTGCACAAAGGCAAGCCGGTGAAGGCGCTGACCGAAGGTCTGACCAAGTCGGGCGGCCGCAACAACGCCGGCCGCGTGACCTCGTTCCGCCATGGCGGCGGCCACAAGCGCACCTACCGCAAGATCGACTTCAAGCGCCGCAAGTGGGGCGTTGAAGCGACAGTCGAGCGGCTGGAGTACGATCCGAACCGCACCGCCTTCATCGCCCTGATCAAGTACGCCGATGGCGAACTCGCCTACATCATCGCGCCGCAGCGCCTGAAGGCGGGCGACACGGTGATCGCCGGCGAAAAGGTCGACGTGAAGCCCGGCAACGCGATGCCGCTGAAGGCGATTCCGGTCGGCACGATCGTCCACAACATCGAGCTGAAGCCGTTGAAGGGCGCGCAGATGGCGCGTTCGGCCGGAACGTACGCGCAGGTCGTCGGCCGCGACGCCGGCTACGCGCAGCTGCGCATGGCCTCGGGCGAGGTCCGCATGGTCCCGGATGTCTGCATGGCGACCGTCGGCGCGGTGTCGAACCCCGACAACATGAACGAAGTCTGGGGCAAGGCCGGCCGCTCCATCCACCTCGGCCGCAAGCCGAGCGTGCGCGGCGTCGCCATGAACCCGGTCGACCACCCGCACGGCGGCGGCGAAGGCAAGACCTCCGGCGGCCGTCACCCGGTCACGCCGTGGGGCAAGAAGACGCGCGGTCCGAAGACCCGCAAAACCAAGCCGTCGGATCGTCTGATCATCCGCCGTCGTCACTCGAAGAAAGTGAGCTAATCGAGATGCCGCGTTCTGTTTGGAAAGGCCCGTTCGTCGACGGCTACCTGCTCGCCAAGGCCGAGAAAGCTGCGGGGTCCGGCCGCCGCGAGGCGATCAAGACCTGGTCGCGCCGCTCCACCATCATGCCGCAATTCGTCGGCCTCACCTTCCAGGTGCACAACGGCAAGCAGTTCACGCCGGTGCTCGTGAGCGAGGACATGGTCGGCCATAAGCTCGGCGAGTTCGCGCCGACGCGGAACTATTTCGGCCACGGCGCCGACAAGAAGGCCAAGAGGAAGTGAGATGAGCAAACCGAAGGCTCCTCCGAAGCAGGCCTCCAACGAAGCGCGCGCCGTGCTGCGCACGCTCCGCATCAGCCCGCAAAAGCTCAATCTGGTCGCTCAGTCGATCCGCGGCCTCTCCGCCGAGAAGGCGGTGAACGAGTTGCGCTTCAGCCAGAAGCGCATCGCCAAGGACGTGCTGAAGTGCCTGAAATCGGCGATCGACAACGCCGAGAACAACCACGGCCTCGATGTCGACGGCCTCGTGGTGGCTCAGGCGCATGTCGGCAAGAACATCACCATGAAGCGCATGCACACCCGCGCCCGCGGCCGTGGCGTCCGCATCGAGAAGATGTTCTCCCAAATCACCATCGTGCTTCGTGACACGACGAAGCAGCCCGAAACCGCTGAGGCCGCGTAATGGGTCAAAAAGTCAATCCGATCGGTCTGCGCCTCGGCGTCAACCGCACCTGGGACTCGCGCTGGTACGCCAACACGCGCGACTTCTCGCGGCTGCTGCACGAGGACATCAAGATCCGTAAGTTCGTGCGCGAAAAGCTGAAGGCCGCCGGCGTCTCGAAGATCATCATCGAGCGTCCGCTGAAGAAGTGCCGCGTCACCATCTTTACGGCCAAGCCCGGCGTCGTCATCGGCAAGAAGGGCACCGACATCGAGAAGCTCCGCAAGGACCTCGCCAAGATGGCCCCGGGCGCCGAGGTGCACCTGAACCTTGTCGAAGTCCGCAAGCCGGAAACGGACGCGAACCTGGTCGCGGAAGGCGTGGCCCAGCAGCTGGAGCGCCGCGTTGCGTTCCGCCGCGCCATGAAGCGGGCGATGCAGTCGGCCATGCGCCTTGGCGCGCAAGGCATCCGCATCAACGTGTCGGGCCGCCTGGGCGGCGCCGAAATCGCGCGCATGGAATGGTACCGCGAAGGCCGCGTGCCGCTGCACACGCTGCGCGCCGACGTCGATTACGGCTTCGCCGAAGCCGACACCGCCTACGGCAAGATCGGCGTGAAGGTGTGGATATTCAAAGGCGAGATCCTCGAACACGACCCGATGGCGCAAGACAAGCGCTCGCTGGAGACCGGCGAGAGCCGCGAGCGGCGCGACCGCGACGACCGCGGCCCGCCGCGCGCGCGCGACGACCGCCCGCCGTCCGGCGACCGTCCGCGCCGCGGCCGCCGTCCGCCGCGCGGCGGCGAAGAAGCTTCGGATTCGGAAGGCTAACCCGCCATGATGCAGCCTAAGAAAACCAAGTTCCGGCGCGCCCATAAGGGCCGGATCAAGGGCGCCACCAAAGGCGGCAGCGCGCTCAATTTCGGCCAGTTCGGGCTGAAGGCGCTGGAGCCGAACCGCGTCAACGCGCGCGAGATCGAGGCGGCCCGCCGTGCGATCACCCGCGAGATGAAGCGTCAGGGCCGGGTGTGGATCCGCATCTTCCCGGACGTGCCGGTGTCGAAGAAGCCGGTTGAAGTCCGCATGGGTTCCGGCAAGGGCGCGCCCGAATTCTGGGCCGCGCGCGTGGCGCCGGGCCGCATCATGTTCGAAGTCGACGGCGTGCCGGAAGCGGTGGCGCGTGAGTCGCTGCGCCTGGGCGCCGCGAAGCTCTCGGTCCGCACCAAGATCGTCGCCCGGATGGAGGGCCTGTGATCATGGCCGATGCTGACATCAAGACCGTCCGCGACATGGACGAAGCCCGCCTCAAGGAAGAGCTCGGCAAGCTGAAGAAGGAGCAGTTCAACCTGCGCTTCCAGCAAGCCACCGGTCAGCTCGAGAAATCCTCGCGCATCCGCGAAGTCCGCCGCGCCATCGCGCGCGTGCAGACGGTGCTGCGCGAAAAGTCACCGAAAGTGAAAGTGTAAGCCCATGCCGCGCCGTGTGATGCAGGGAACGATCGTGAGCGACAAAGGCGACAAGACCGTCGTCGTGCAGGTGGAGCGCACCTATCTGCACCCGCTCCTCAAGAAGACGGTTCGTCGGTCGGCGAAGTTCCACGCCCATGACGAAGCCAACGCCTACAAGGCTGGCGAAGTCGTCACCATTCAAGAATGTCCGCCCAAGTCCAAGCTGAAGCGCTGGGAAGTGGTCGGCCGCGTCGGAGCATAGTCCTATGATCCAGATGCAGACCAATCTCGACGTCGCCGACAATAGCGGCGCCAAGCGCGTGATGTGCATCAAGGTGCTGGGCGGCTCCAAGCGCCGCTACGCCACCGTGGGCGACATCATCGTCGTCTCCGTGAAGGAAGCGATGCCGCGCGGCCGCGTGAAGAAGGGCGATGTCCGCAAGGCGATCGTCGTGCGCGTGTCGAAGGACATCAAGCGCAAGGACGGCTCGACCATCCGCTTCGACTCGAACGCGGCGGTGCTGATCAACAACCAGGGCGAGCCGATCGGCACGCGCATCTTCGGACCGGTGCCGCGCGAGCTGCGCGCGAAGAACCAGATGAAGATCATCTCGCTCGCGCCGGAGGTGCTCTAATGGCCGCCCGCATTCGCAAGGACGACACCGTCATCGTCATCGCCGGCAAGGACAAGGGCCGCTCGGGCCGGGTCCTCAAGGTGCTGCCGCAGGAAGAGCGCGTGGTCGTCGAAGGCGTAAACCTGGCCAAGCGGCACACCAAGCCGGACGTGGCCAATCCCCAGGGCGGCATTATCGCCAAGGAAGCGCCGCTGCACATTTCGAACGTCGCCCTGCGCGACCCGAAAACCGGCAAGCCGACCCGCGTCGGCTTCAAGGTCAACGACAAGGGCCGCAAGGTCCGCGTCGCGAAAGGCTCTGGAGTTGAGATCGATGTCTGACGCGACCCAAGCTCAGAAGGGCGCCAAGGCGAAAGGCGAGAAGGCCGCGAAGGCGGCCGCCGCGCCATCGAAGCCGCGCGCGCCGAAGCCGGCCGACTACACGCCGCGCATGAAGCAGCGCTACCAGAACGAAATCCGCGCCAAGCTCAAGGACGAGTTCAAGTACACCAACGAGATGCAGATTCCGCGTCTCGAGAAGATCGTGATCAATATGGGCGTCGGCGAGGCCACGCAGGACTCGAAGAAGCTGACCTCGGCGATCGAGGCCCTGGCGGCGATCGCCGGCCAGAAGCCGGTGGCGACCAAGGCGCGCAAGTCGATCGCGGCGTTCAAGCTGCGCGAAGGCATGAGTGTCGGCGCCAAGGTCACGCTGCGCAAAGACCAGATGTACGAGTTCCTCGACCGCCTGGTCACGATCGCGCTGCCGCGGGTGAAGGATTTCCGCGGCCTGAACGGCAAGAGCTTCGATGGCCGCGGCAACTACGCCATGGGCATCAAGGAACACATCGTGTTCCCCGAGATCAATTACGACCAGATCGATCAGATCTGGGGCATGGACATCGTCGTCTGCACCACCGCGCGCACCGACGCCGAAGCCAAGGCCCTGCTGAAAGAGTTCGATTTCCCGTTCCGGAACTGACGCTTCGACAAGCTCAGCGCAGCGTTGCGCTGAGCCCGTTGAGGGGTCCACCCCAGAACGCACCGGGAGAGAGTGAGAGTATGGCAAAGACTAGTGCAGTCGAGCGCAACAAGAAGCGCGAACGCCTGGCGAAGCAGTACGCTGCCCGCCGTGCAAAGCTGCGCGCGCAAGCGCTCAACGAAGATCTTCCGCTGGAAGAGCGTTTCGCCGCGCGCCTGAAGCTGGCGCAGCTGCCGCGCAATTCGGCGCCCACGCGGATCCGCAACCGCTGCGAGCTGACCGGACGTCCGCGCGCATTCTACCGCAAGCTGAAGCTCTCGCGTATCGCGCTCCGCGACCTGGCCTCGAAGGGCCAGGTCCCGGGCATGGTCAAGTCGAGCTGGTAAGGGAGCGTCGGCAAGATGAACATCAACGATCCCGTCGGCGATCTGATCACCCGCATCCGCAACGCGCAGACGCGCGGGCGCGGCAAGCTCACGTCGCCCGCTTCGACGCTGCGCTTGCGCGTGCTGCAGGTGCTGAAGGATGAAGGCTACATCCGCGACTTCCGCGCGATCGAAAACGGTCAGCACAAGGAAATCGAGATCGAGCTGAAGTATCACGAAGGCGCGCCGGCGATCCACGAGATCCAGCGCGTCTCCAAGCCGGGCCGGCGCGTCTATTCCTCGATCAAGGACCTGCGCCTGGTGCGCAACGGCCTCGGCATCTCGATCATCTCGACGCCGAAGGGCGTGATGAGCGACGCCGCCGCGCGCGACGCGAACGTCGGCGGCGAAATCCTCTGCGAGGTCTACTAAGATGTCCCGCCTCGGCAAGAAACCGATCCCGGCTCCGAACGGCGTCACGGTCACCGTGAAGGGCCAGGACGTGAGCGTGAAGGGCCCGAAGGGCGCGCTGAACTTCCGCGCCCATGACGACGTGGAAGTCTCGTTCGGCGACGGCGCGATCTCGGTCAAGCCGCGTCACGAGACGCCGCGCGCCCGCGCGCTGTGGGGCACCACGCGCGCCGTGCTGGCCAACAACGTCAAGGGCGTCAGCGAAGGCTTCGAGAAGAACCTCGAAATGACCGGCGTCGGCTATCGTGCGGCGATGCAGGGCAAGAACCTGCAGATGCAGCTCGGCTACAGCCACGAGATCGTCTACCAGCCGCCGGAAGGCGTCACGCTGGCGACGCCGAAGCCGACCGAAATCAAGGTCAGCGGCATCGACCCGCAGGTCGTCGGCCAGGCCGCCGCGGAAATCCGCTCGTTCCGTCCGCCGGAGCCTTATAAGGGCAAGGGCGTGCGCTACGCGGGCGAACGCATCCGCCGCAAGGAAGGCAAGAAGAAGTAAGCCATGGTTCGCAAGCTTAACCCCACTGAGCGCCGCGCTCAGCGCACCCGCACCCGGCTGAAGAAGCTCGCCGGCGACGGTCGCCTGCGCCTGTCCGTGTTCCGCTCGTCGAAGCACATTTCCGCGCAGCTGATCGACGACGCGAAGGGCGTCACCGTCGCTTCGGCTTCGACGCTCGACGCCGTCTTCAAGGAAACCGGCAAGAAGGCTTCGGACAAGGAAGGCGCCGCGACGATCGGCAAGCTGATCGCCGAGCGCGCGCTGGCCAAGGGTCAGAAGAAAGTCGTGTTCGACCGCGGCCGCTACGTGTTCCATGGCCGGGTGAAAGCCCTGGCCGACGCCGCCCGCGAGGGCGGTCTCGAATTCTGAGGAAGTAGAGATGACGGACGAAACCGCAGGCGGCGGCGCAGCCGAGGGCACTGAAACTCCGCGTGGCCGTGGTCCGCGCGGCGCGCGCCGCGGCGCAGCCGGCGCCGGGCGCGGCCCGGGCGGCGAGCGCGGTCCGCGCCGCGGTCAGCGCGACGCCCAGCCCGAAGAGCGCGCCGAGGGCGAACTGGTCGACAAGCTGGTCGCCATCAACCGCGTCGCCAAGGTCGTGAAGGGCGGTAAGAACTTCGCGTTCGCCGCGCTGGTCGTGGTGGGCGACAAGAAGGGCCGCGTCGGCTTCGGTCACGGCAAGGCCCGCGAAGTGCCGGAAGCCATCCGCAAAGCCACCGACGAAGCCAAGAAGTCGCTGATCCGCGTGCCGCTTCGCGAAGGCCGCACGCTGCACCATGACGGCCAGGGCCGCTGGGGCGCGGGCAAGGTCATGCTGCGCGCGGCGCCCGCCGGCACCGGCCTCATCGCCGGCGGCCCGATGCGCGCCGTGCTCGAAGTGCTCGGCGTTTCCGACGTCGTCGCCAAGTCGAAGGGTTCGTCGAACCCGTACAACATGGTGCGCGCCACGTTCGACGCGCTGAAGGAACAAAGCTCGCCGCGTCAGGTGGCCAACCGCCGCGGCCTCAAGGTTGCTGAGCTGGTGGCCCGCCGCAAGGACGGCGCGAGCCTCGGCGAAGCGCCGGCGGAGGGATGATAGATGGCTGCGAAGAAAACCATCAAGGTGCGCCGCGTAGGCAGCCCGATCCGCCGTGAAGGCGACCAACGCGCGACGCTTCTCGGCCTCGGCCTGAAGCGCGCCAACCAGGTGGTGGAGCTTGAGGACACGCCGTCGATCCACGGCATGATCCGCAAGGTGAGCCATTTGGTGGAAGTAGTGAAATAAGGCGAATAGTGAGTAGGGAGTAGCGAATAGGGGAAGTCAGCGATCACGGGGCAGCCGCTCTATTCGCTATTCGCCATTCGCTGTTCGCTCGGAGCGTAAGCGACATGAAACTGAACGAACTGGCCGATAATCCGGGCTCGTCCAAGAAGCTGATGCGCGTCGGCCGCGGCGTCGGCTCGGGCAAGGGCAAGACGGGCGGTCGTGGCGTGAAGGGCCAAAAGTCCCGCCGCGGCGTCTCGATCAACGGCTTCGAGGGCGGCCAGATGCCGATCCATATGCGCATGCCGAAGCGCGGCTTCAACGCGCTGAACAGCAAGCGCACCCAGTGGATCAACCTCGCCACCCTGCAAAACGCCATCGATAACAAGAAGATCGATGCGTCGAAGGACATCACCGAAGACACGCTGGTCGAGGCCGGCGTGCTGCGCCGGAAGAAAGACGGCGTGCGCCTCCTTGCGCGCGGCGAGCTGAAAGCCAAAGTGAACATCACCGTTTCGGGCGCTTCGGCTGCGGCGATCGCCGCGGTGGAAAAGGCCGGCGGCAAGGTGACGCTGCTGAATCCGCCCCAGAGCGACGAAGCAGCCGCCTAAGGTTCGCTCTCCGGACGGGGAGTATTCCGGCCTCGCCGGATAAGATTCGGAGCAGCGCGCCCAAATGGCCTCAGCCGCAGAACAACTTGCCGCCAACATCAACTTCGCGGCGTTCGCGAAGGCGACAGAGCTTCAGAAGCGGATCTGGTTCACGATCATCGCCCTGGTCGTTTACCGCATCGGCACTTTCATCCCTATTCCGGGCGTGGACCCGGCCGCGTTCGCGCAGGCGTTCCAGCAGCAGGCTGGCGGCATCCTCGGCATGTTCAACACGTTCTCCGGCGGCGCCGTGGAGCGTATGGCCGTGTTCGCGCTGAACGTGATGCCCTACATCTCGGCGTCGATCATCATGCAGCTGATGTCGACGTCGGTGCCGTCGCTCGAGCGGCTGAAGAAGGAAGGCGAAGTCGGCCGCAAGCAGATCAACCAGTACACGCGCTATCTCACGCTGCTGCTCGCGGTGGTGCAGTCCTACGGCATCGCCATGGGCCTGCAGTCGAGCGCCGGCGTCGTCACCAATCCCGGCGTCTTCTTCGTGGCCTCCACCGTCATCACGCTGACGGGCGGCACGATGTTCCTGATGTGGCTCGGCGAGCAGGTGACCGCGCGCGGCGTCGGCAACGGCATTTCGCTGATCATCTTCGCCGGCATCATCGCCGAGCTGCCGCGCGTCATCATGCAGACGCTGGCGCTCGCCCGCACCGGCGACATCAACCCCTTCGCGGTGTTCGCGCTGGTCGGCATGATGCTCGCGGTGATCGTGTTCGTGGTCTTTATCGAGCGGTCGCAGCGTCGTCTGGTGGTGCAGTACCCGAAGCGCCAGCAGGGCAACCGCATGTTCATGGGCGAGAGCTCCTTCCTGCCGCTCAAGCTCAATACGTCGGGCGTCATCCCGCCGATCTTCGCATCGTCCCTGCTGATGCTGCCGCAAACCATCATCGGCTTCGGCGGCATGGGCGCCAATCCGCCGGAATGGGCGGTGATGCTGCAGACCCTGCTCGGCTACGGCCAGCCCGGCCACATCGCGCTCTATGGCGTGCTGATCGTCTTCTTCACGTTCTTCTACACCTCGATCGTGTTCAATCCGGAAGAGACGGCCGACAATCTGCGCAAGTACGGCGGCTTCCTACCGGGCATCCGCCCCGGCAAGAAAACCGCCGAGTATCTCGATTACGTGCTGACGCGCCTCACCGTGATCGGCGCGGCCTACATCACCGCCGTCTGCCTGCTGCCGGAAATCCTGATCTCGGCATACGCCGTTCCGTTCTATCTCGGCGGCACCTCGATACTGATCGTCATCTCGGTGACGCTCGACACCGTGGCGCAGATCCAATCGCATCTGGTCGCGCACCAGTACGAGGGCCTGATCAAGCGCTCGAAGCTGCGCGGCAACACCGGCGGAATCGTCAAGAAATGAACCTGATCCTGTTTGGTCCGCCCGCGGCGGGGAAGGGCACCCAGGCCAAGCGGCTCACCGCCGAACGCGGCTACGTGCAGCTCTCCACCGGCGACATGCTGCGCGCGGCGCGCAAGTCCGGGTCGGAGCTTGGCGCCAAGGTCGCCGCGATCATGGATTCGGGCTCGCTGGTTTCGGACGAGATCGTGATCGCGCTGATCGAGGAAGCGCTTGCCGCCAACAAGGGCGCGCCGGGTTTCATCTTCGACGGCTTCCCGCGCACCGTCGCGCAGGCTGAAGCGCTCGATGCGATGCTGGCCAAGCACGGCCAGAAGATCGATTGCGTCGTGCGCCTCGAAGTCGATTCCCAGCAGCTGATGGACCGCATCGCCAAGCGCTTCGCCGAAGAAGGCCGCGCCGACGACAACCCCGAATCCTACAAGGTGCGGCTCGACGCCTATTTCGCCCAGACCGCGCCGCTCGTGCCGTACTACGAAAGCCAAGGCAAGCTGCGCAGCGTCGACGGCATGGCCGCCATCGAAGATGTCGCGCGCAGCATCGCCGAGGCGCTCGACGACTGAGCACGGCGGCCGTCATTTAAGGCGGCGCGCTGAAAATCGGACGCCGTCCCTATGGACCGCCGGCGTCCCGTCGGCAGGGCGCGACCGTTACCGACAAGCGCCGGCGGTCCATAGGGCGCTTGTCCAGCTCAGCCCACGGTTTCAGAAGCTCAACGCCGGTTGGCGCAAGCGCGCGATCCAGTCCGCGAACTTCGCGGCGAAATCTTCGAGCAGGCCAGCGAAGCTCGCGTCGGTGATCTCGCCATCGACAATCAGGCCCTCGCGGTAGCTCAGATAGACCTCGGGCTGCGCCGTCAACGCGACGCCGACGGCGCTCGCCACGCTGCGCAGCTGCGACTGCGCTGCGGCGGTGCCGACCGCCCCCAGCGTCGCGCCGACGATCGCGCCCGGCTTGCCGGCCCATGAGTTCTTGCCCCAGGGCCTGGAGCCCCACTCGATGGCGTTCTTCAGCGCCGCCGAGAACGAGCGGTTGAACTCGGGCGTCACAAAGAGGACGGCGTCGGCGCTTTCGATCTGCTGCTTGAACCGGACCACCGGGGCGGGGAGATCGCCCTCCAGGTCCTGATTGTAGAGCGGCAGGTCGCCGATCTCGACGATCTGCAGGTCAAGCTTCGGCCGCGCCAGCTTGGCGAGCGCCTGGGTAAAGCTCCGGTTCACCGAGTCCTTGCGCAGGCTGCCCACGATAACGGCGACTTTAGCGGTCATTTTTGATCCCCTGGTAACTGAGAGTGACCAGGGCTATATGTGAGCCCATGAAGAGCCCTCAAGAACGCACAGCCGCCTCACCAGGGCACATGCGTGTGTCCGACATCGAGTCCCACGACTGCCGCGCAGTCAGCGGAATCCTTTCGCGGATTGGCGACAAATGGAGCGTGCTGATCATCTCCCAGCTTGGAGAAGGACCGAGAAGGTTTAACGAAATCAAGCGGATGATCGGGGGCATCTCGCAGCGCATGCTGACGCTGACGCTCCGCAACCTAGAGCGTGACGGGCTCGTTAGTCGCACCGTCACCCCCACGGTCCCGCCGCGGGTGGATTATGAGCTGACCGCGCTCGGCCAGGACCTGCTGGGGCCGATTTCCGCGCTCAGCACCTGGGCGATCCAGCACCAGCCTTGCATTTTGGCCGCGCGCGCCCGATTTGACGCTGCCGAGGCGGCGCAAACGCCGCATCAGGAGCGCATTTCGGCTGGTTGACGCGGCATTTCGCCCCGCTATAACCGCCACCTTCGCGAACACCCAACGCGCGATGCCCCAACCGGCCCTCATTAAATTAAAGGGCCGGGCGGCGTCGCGTCTATTGCGTTTTGGAGCACCGCCACATGGCTCGTATCGCCGGCGTAAACATTCCGACCCAGAAGCGCGTCGTCATCGCGCTGCAGTACATCCATGGGATCGGCCAGCACTACGCCAAGGAAATCTGCGAGAAGGTCGGCATCACGCCGGAGCGCCGCGTGAGCGAGCTCACCGACGCTGAAGTTCTCCAAATCCGCGAAGCCATCGACCGCGACTATACGGTGGAAGGCGATCTCCGCCGCGAGACCGCGACCAACATCAAGCGTCTGATGGACCTCGGCTCCTATCGCGGCCTGCGTCATCGCCGTGGCCTGCCGGTCCGCGGCCAGCGCACGCACACCAATGCCCGCACCCGCAAGGGCCCGGCCAAGCCGATCGCCGGCAAGAAGCAAGCGACCAAGAAGTAAGGACACGCCGCGATGGCCAAGGAATCTACGCGCGTTAAGAAGCGTGAGCGCAAGAACATCGTCACGGGCGTCGCGCACGTGAACGCCTCGTTCAACAACACGATGATCACTATCGCCGACGCGCAGGGCAACACGATCTCGTGGTCGAGCGCCGGCACGATGGGCTTCAAGGGCTCGCGCAAGTCGACGCCATACGCCGCGCAGGTCGCCGCCGAGGACGCGGGCCGCAAGGCGATGGAGCACGGCATGCGCACGCTCGAAGTGAACGTGTCGGGTCCGGGCTCGGGCCGTGAAAGCGCGCTGCGCGCGCTGCAGGCGGTGGGCTTCACCGTCACCTCGATCCGCGACGTGACGCCGATCCCGCACAACGGCTGCCGTCCGCCGAAGCGCCGGAGAGTCTAAGTGAGCAGTCAGCGGTCGATAGTCAGTGCGGCTGTCGTCCTCCTGCTGACGACTGACGTTGAATTTTGAATTGACCTGAAGAGGCCGACCCTTGATGTCGATCGAAAAGAATTGGCTTGAACTGATCCGGCCGAAGAAGCCCGTCATTGAGCACGCGTACGATGCGGCCAAGCGGGCGACTCTGATCGCCGAACCGCTGGAGCGGGGCTTCGGCCTCACGCTCGGCAACGCGCTGCGCCGCGTGCTGCTGTCGTCGCTGCAGGGCTCGGCCATCACCTCGGTGCAGATCGACGGCGTGGTGCACGAGTTCAGCTCGATCCAAGGCGTCCGCGAGGACGTCACCGATATCGTGCTGAACCTGAAGCAGGTCGCCATCCGCATGCGCGGCGAGGGGCCCAAGCGCGTCATGCTGACGAAGACCGGTCCGGGCGAAGTGAAGGCCGGCGACATCCAGACGGTCTCCGACATGGAGATCCTCAATCCCGACCATGTGATCTGCACGCTCGACGACGGCGCCTCGATCCGCACGGAGCTGACGATCAACAACGGCAAGGGCTACGTCCCCGCCGAGCAGAACCGTCCGGACGACGCGCCGATCGGCCTCATCGCCATCGACTCGATCTATTCGCCGGTGCGCCGCGTCGCCTATCGCGTCGAGAACACCCGCGAAGGCCAGGTGCTCGACTACGACAAGCTGATTATCGAGGTCGAAACCAACGGCGCGATCCGTCCGGAAGACGCGATCGCCTACGCCGCGCGCATTCTGCAGGACCAGCTGCAGGTGTTCATCACCTTCGAGGAGCCGAAGGCGAAGAAGGAAGGCGGCGAGAAGCCTGACCTGCCGTTCAACCCGGCGCTGCTGAAGAAGGTCGACGAACTCGAGCTTTCGGTGCGCTCGGCCAACTGCCTGAAGAACGACAACATCGTTTACATTGGCGACCTGATCCAGAAATCGGAAGGCGAGATGCTGCGCACCCCGAACTTCGGCCGCAAGTCGCTGAACGAGATCAAGGAAGTGCTGGCGTCGATGGGGCTCCACCTCGGCATGGCGGTCGAGAACTGGCCGCCGGACAACATCGAAGACCTGGCTAAGAAGTACGAAGACCAGATCTGAGTGAGTAGGGAATAGTCGGTAGTCGGCAGGGTGATCCGCTGGCTACTGACCACTGACTAGGAACTTTCCAATGCGCCACGGCGTCGGACACAAGAAACTCAACCGCACGGCCAGCCACCGTCAGGCGATGTTCGCCAACATGGCGGCGGCCCTGGTGAAGCACGAGCAGATCGTGACGACGCTGCCGAAGGCGAAGGCGTTGCGTCCCGTCGTCGAGCGTCTGATCACGCTGGCCAAGAAGGGCGACCTCGGTTCGCGCCGTCTGGTGCTCGCGCGTATGCGCGACGAGACCCAGACCAAGAAGCTCTTCGAAACCATCGCGCCGCGCTACAAGGCGCGCGCCGGCGGCTACACCCGTGTCCTCAAGGCTGGTTATCGCCACGGCGACAACGCTCCGCTCGCGGTGATCGAACTGGTCGATCGCGACGAAAACGCCCGCGGCCAGGACAGCGGCCCTCGCCCCGAAGCGATCTACACCGACGAAGGCTGAGGCGTAGGAGCACGGGTCTTCAGACCCGCATTTCTACACCCTCTGCGCCGAGGCGGGTCCGGAGACCCGCGCTCCTATTGGAATGGGCTGTCTCTGCGGGCGGCCCATTTTCATTTGACTCGATATTTACTGTAAAATAGAAATATTTGCATATGATGCAAGGAGATGACGGCATGTCCGATTTCTATCGGCCGAAAGGCCTGTCCAGCGCCGTTTGCTACGTCGATCCGAAGGCGGCGTTCCGCTTCCTCGAAGATGCGTTCGGCTTCGAGCCGCTGATGGTGATTCTCGACGAGAACGACAACATCGCCCATTCCGAGATGAAATACGGCGACAGCGTCGTCATGGTCGGCAGCGAATGGAGCGCCGATCACAAGAGCCCGAAATCGTTGGGCGGCAAAAACACGCAAACCGTGCACGTCCAGCTCGCACGCGGCGAGGATGTCGATGCGCACTGCGACCGCGCTCGCAAGGCTGGCGCTGAGATCATGCAGGCGCCGGATACGCAATTTTACGGCGACCGCACTTATCGCGCGCGCGACCCCGAGGGCCATATCTGGACGTTTGGCGTCACCGTCAAAGAAATGACTCCCGCCGAGTGGGACAAGGCCGCTGGCGGCGGTGGGATGAAAACGCGGTCACGCCTATGAGCGCGTCACGCACGATCGATCGGACCTTGGCGGCGCTCGCGGATCCGCACCGGCGCAAGGCGGTGGAGCTGCTTGGGCGCGGGCCGCTTCGGGCGGGCGAGCTCGCGGAAGCTCTGAAGCTGCCTGCGCCGGCCATGAGCCGCCATTTACGCGCGTTGAAGCAGAGCGGCTTGGTGGAGGAAACCCATCCCGCGTTCGACGCGCGCGTGCGCATCTACACGCTCCGCGCCGGCGCTATGGCGGACCTCAAGCAGTGGTTGGCGGACACCGAGCGCATGTGGAGCGATCAACTCGCATCCTTCAAAACGCATGTCGAGAAGGCGTGTAAATGAGCGCCGTGATCGTGTCGATTCGGGTCCGCGTATCTCCGCAGGACGCGTTCGACATCTTCACGCAAGAGATCGCGGCGTGGTGGCGTCCCAGCGGTTTGTTCGAGATCACGCCTCGCGGCGACGGCGTGTTGCAGTTCGAGAACGGGACCCGGCTCGTGACGAAGTTCGCTGACGGCAAAGAGTTCGAGATCGGCCGGGTGACGGCCTGGACGCCAGGTGAGCGGCTGGCCTTTACCTGGCGCCAAGCGACGTTCGCACCTGATCAGGCCACCCACGTCGAGGTGCGTTTCGAGCCAGCGGGGGACGAAACCCGCGTGAGCGTTGAGCATCGCGGTTGGGACGCCATCCCGCAGAAACATGCCGCTCGTCATGGGTTTCCGCTCGCTGCGACCCAGATGCGGCTGGCTGAGCAGTGGCGCAATGCGCTCGCCGCCTACCAGCGCCTCGGCGGCTGGTGCTGATTGGGGCGGGCGCCATGTTTCTGCCCCGTCGAGGCGCATGATCCCGGCCGCAGGTCTTGGCGTGAGGGTAATGCAGTGACGCTCCAGAGAGGTTCGTTCCGCCGCGCCGCGGCGGCCGCGATGTGCGTAGGTCTCGCCATCGGGACGGCCCCCGCCATCGCGCAGACGCGCACGCCGCCCGGCAGCCACGCCGACATGCAGCTCTCGTTTGCGCCGGTAGCGGCGCGTGCGGCGCCGGCGGTGGTGAACGTCTACGCCCAGCGCGTCGTGCGCGGCATGGCGCGCGACCCGTTCTTCGGCCGCTTCAGCGCCCCGCGGATCGAGCAGTCGCTGGGCTCGGGCGTGATCGTGCGCGACGACGGCATTATCGTCACCAACAACCATGTCATCGAAGGCGCGCAGTCGCTGAAAGTCGTGCTCAACGACCGCCGCGAGTACGACGCCGAACTCGTGCTGGCCGATCCGCGCGTCGATCTCGCCGTGCTGCGCATCAACACGCGCGGCGAGCGCATGCCGACGCTGGCCTACGCCAACACCGCCGACGCCCAGGTCGGCGATCTCGTGCTCGCCATCGGCAATCCGTTCGGCCTGCAGCAAACGGTGACGAGCGGCATCATCTCCGCCCTGGCGCGCACCGAAGTCGGCATCAGCGACTACGCCTTCTTCATCCAGACCGACGCCGCCATCAATCGCGGCAATTCCGGCGGCGCGCTTGTCGACATGCAGGGCAGGCTGATCGGCATCAACAGCGCCATCGCCTCGGAGACGGGCGGCTCCAACGGCGTCGGCTTCGCCATTCCGGCGGAGATGGTCCGCCGCGTGGTCGAATCGGCTGTGGCGGGCGGCGGAACGGTCGTGCGCCCCTGGCTCGGCGCGCGCATGCAGACGGTGAGCGCCGACATTGCGCGCTCGCTCAATCTGTCGCGTCCCGAGGGCGTGCTGGTCAGCGAACTCTATCCGCGCGCCGCCGGCGAGCGCGCGGGGCTGCGCGTGAACGACATCATCCTTTCGGTGGGCGGGGTCGAGGTGCGCGACGAAGGCGCCGTGCGCTTCCAGTTCGCCACCCAGCGGCCCGGCTCGCGTGTGCCGCTCACGGTCCTGCGCGACGGCCGCCAGATCACGCTCACCGCCGCCGCCGAGCCCCCGCCTGGCGGCGCGCCTGAAGCGCGCGAACTGACCGGGCGCCATCCGCTCTCCGGCGCGCGTGTGGTCACGCTGACGCCGGCGACGGCCGAGGCCTCAGGCGTCGACCCGTTCGCGGACGGCGTCTTCATCCAGGCGCTGGATCGGCGCGGCATCGCCGCCCGGATCGGCTTCCGCCCCGGCGACATCATCGACGAGGTCAACGGCCAGCCCGTGCGCGACGCCGCCCAGCTCGACCGGTTGATGGCGCAGGCGACGCGCTGGGTGATCGGCGTCGAGCGCAACGGCCAGCGCGCAGAGCTGCGGTTCTAATGGCCTCTAGTCAGTTGCCACCAAGCATTGCGTCGCCGCTGGACGTGCGTGTGTTCTGAATGTTGCGCAGCGTGTCGCTTGCTTGTTGCTGGCGGTTGGAATCGGTCGGCGTGCAGACACGGCGCGCAAGGCGCTGACCTGTCGGCGCGCGACGTTCGCAACGATAGCGTTGGGTTTCGCCAGCTGGCGCCGTCGCTGTTTGCCCCGCCGCATTTTCGGTCGCAGCCGCCGGTGCAGGCTCACTCGGTGCGGCCGGGGTCGCCGGCTCGGCCATAATAGCTTGCATCAAAAAGACGGCAAGAAAATGCATTTATCGCGCTCCAGCATGACTTCAGTAGGACATTAGCTGGCGCTTTGTGGCTCGCCAAGTGGTTGTGATTGGGCTGCACCGGATGGCAGATCCAACGGGGCGCTCCGAAAATTTGATGCTATCTAAATAGAATGAGCGATTTGTTTGAAGCAGCCGGCTTGGACCAGGGGACGCCTACGCCCTTGGCCGAGCGGCTGCGGCCGAAGAAACTCGACGAGGTCGTCGGCCAGGATCACCTGCTGAAACCGGAAGGCCCGATCGGGCGCATGGTGGCGCAGAAGCGGCTGGCCTCGATGATCCTGTGGGGTCCGCCGGGCGTCGGCAAGACAACCATCGCGCGCCTGCTGGCCGAGGAAACGGGGCTCGAGTTCCAGCAAATCAGCGCCGTCTTCTCCGGTGTCGCCGACCTGAAGAAGGCGTTCGAGACTGCGCGCGGCCGGCGCGCCTCGGGCAAGGCCACGCTGCTGTTCGTGGACGAGATCCATCGCTTCAACCGCGCCCAGCAGGACGGCTTCCTGCCCTATGTCGAGCAGGGGATCGTGACGCTGGTCGGCGCCACCACCGAGAACCCGAGCTTCGAGATCAACGCGGCGCTGCTCTCTCGCGCGCAGGTGTTTGTGCTGAAGCGTCTCGACGAGCAGGCGCTCGAACACTTGCTCCAGCGCGCGGAGGCGCTGCTCGGGCGCAAGCTGCCGCTGACCGACGACGCGCGCATCGCGCTCACCAATCTCGCCGACGGCGACGGGCGCTATCTGCTTACGCTCAGCGAGGAGCTGTTCGCGCTGCAGCCCAAGGCGCCGCTCGACGCCAAGGCGCTTGGCGAACTGCTGCAGAAGCGCGCGCCCGCCTACGACAAGGACCGCGAGGAGCACTATAACCTCATCTCGGCGCTGCATAAGAGCATTCGCGGCTCCGATCCCGACGCCGCGCTCTATTGGCTCGCGCGCATGATCGACGGCGGCGAGGACCTGCTGTTCATCGCCCGCCGCCTTATCCGCGCCGCCGCGGAGGATGTCGGCCTCGCCGATCCCACCGCGCTGCTCGTCTGCAACGCCGCCAAGGACGCGGTGCACTTCATCGGCCCGCCCGAGGCGGAGCTGCATCTCGCGCAAGCGGTGATCCATCTCGCCACCGCGCCCAAGTCGAACGCGGCCTACATCGCCTGGAACGCCGCGCGTAAGGCCGCGCGCGAGACCGGCGCGCTCGGGCCGCCCATGCACATCCGCAACGCGCCGACCAGGCTGATGAAGGATCTCGGCTACGGCGCCGGCTACACGTACGACCATGACGCCGAAGGCGACTTCTCGGGGCAGAATTACTTTCCCGACGAGATGCTGCGCCGCCAGTTCTACGCGCCCGAAGGCCGCGGCCGCGAAGGTGTGATCAGGGAGCGCCTCGAGCATTGGGCGAAGTTGCGCGAGCAGAAGAATGACTAGCCGCAACGCACCCCCTCCCCGTGAGGGGAGGGGGCAGGGGGCGGGGAGAAGCCCGCCGTCCGAGGTTTCGCGCGCCAATACAAAGTCCGAACGCCCAAGCTATCGCGAGCAAGACGACTACGCGCGTTCGCTGCTGCTCCACGAGGACGCGCAGCTGCTCGTCTTCAGCAAGCCCGCGGGCCTTGCCGTGCAGGGCGGTTCCGGCGTGCAGCGCAGCCTTGAGGACCTGCTTGCCGCCTTCGCCAAGTCCAATGGCAAACGTCCGCGTCTCGTGCATCGGCTCGACCGCGACACGTCCGGCGTCATCGTCGCCGCGCGCACCAAGCCGGCCGCCGCCTTCCTCTCCGCGGCGTTCGCCGGGCGCGACGTGCGCAAGAGCTATCTCGCCATCGTCTGCGGCGGCGCGCCGGAACCGGCGCAAGGCGTGATCGATCTGCCGCTGAAGAAGGCTGCGCGCAAAGGTCTCGACGTGATGGAGATCGCGCGCCCCGGCGAGACCGGCGCGCAAGCGGCGCTCACCCGCTTCCGCACCCTCTCCGCGACCAACGCTGCGGCTCTGGTCGAGCTTGAGCCCGAGACCGGCCGCATGCACCAATTGCGCGCCCACTTGGCCGCAATCGGCCGCCCGATCGCCGGCGACGCCAAGTATGGCGGCCTGTTCAGCATCGCCGGCGCCGCCGTCGGCCGGCTGATGCTCCACGCCGCCGCGCTCGATCTGCCGCTGCCGCAAGGCGGGCGTCGTCGCTTCGAGGCGCCGCCGCCGGACGATTTTGCGGACCTGCTCAGCCTGCTCGGGCTTGAGGCGGCGAAAAGCAGAGATAGCTGCTAGTGTAGCCGCCGAGGGATTCCCACGAGGTCACGCCCCATGCTTCGTCACCTGATTGTCATCGCCGCCGCTGCGCTCGCAGCCTGCGCTTCGATGCCGCCGCCCTATGCGCCGGCGGCTAGCCAGTCCGCCGCCGGCTATTCCGAGACGCAGATCGAATCGAACCGCTTTTTCGTCACTTTCCGCGCCCCGGGCGGCGCCGATCCGGCGCTGCTGCAGGACTACGCGCTGCTGCGCGCCGCCGATCTCGCGCTGCTGAACGGCCGCGACTGGTTCTGGGTCGACCGGCGCTCCGTCGACGAACAGGCCGTGCGCTCGTCCGGCCCCAGCGTCGGCGTGGGCGTAGGCGCCGGCACCTGGGGCCGCCGCAGCGGAAGCAGCGTCGGCGTCGGCGTCAACCTGCCGCTCGGCGGCCAGCGTCAAACCGCCCGCGCCGCGACGCTCGAGGTCCGCTTCGGCGAAGGGCCCAAGCCCGACGATGCGAACGCCTATGACGCGCGCGCAATCGCCGCCAATCTGCGCGCGCGGATCAATTCGCGCGGATGATGCAGGTGCTGCTTGTGGCGCTGGGGGGCGCGGTTGGGAGTGTCGCGCGCTACGGCGTGGGCGTCGCCGCCGCGCGCGTGCTCGGCCTCGGATTTCCGTGGGGCACGCTGATCGTCAACGTGGCCGGCGGCCTCGCCATGGGCGTGCTGGCCGCGCGGGTGGGGCCTGAACACGAAAGTCTCCGTTTGGCGCTCGGCGTCGGCCTCCTCGGCGGCTTCACCACCTTTTCGGCATTTTCGCTGGAGACGGTGCGGCTGGTGCAGCATCAGCCCGGCTTGGGCATGCTATACGTCGCCGTCTCCGTCGTTTTCAGCATCGGGGCGTGCTGGGCGGGGCTGCTATTGGGGCGCGCATGAGGTCGGTCGAGACCGTCGAGGTCAGTGCGGACGACGGCGTGGCGCGGATCGACCGCTGGCTGCGCCGGCGCTATCCGCAGCTGACGCAGGGCCAGGTCGAAAAGCTTATCCGCACCGGGCAGGTGCGCGTCGACGGCGCCCGCGTGAAGGCGTCGGACCGCGTCGCGCCCGGCCAGAGCGTGCGCGTGCCGCCGTTGCCCGATGCGCCGCCGCGCCTGCCGCCGGGCGCGCTGCCGAAGAAGGACGAGGACTTCATCCGGTCGCTGGTGATCCATCGCGACGACGACGTCATCGTGCTCAACAAGCCGCACGGTCTCGCCGTGCAAGGCGGCGCCAAGACTACGCGCCATATCGACGGCCTGCTCGACGGGCTGAAGTTCGGCGCCGAGAACAGGCCCAAGCTCGTGCATCGGCTCGATCGCGACACCTCGGGCTGCCTCGTGCTGGCGCGGCATCCGCGCGCGGCGGCGTTCCTGGCCGAAGCGTTCCGCGACCGCGACACCGACAAGATCTATTGGGCCGTCGTGCTCGGCGCGCCGCGTCCGAAAGTCGGCGAGCTGCGCAGCTGGATGCGCAAGGCGCCCGGCGCGCGCGACGCCGACCGCGAGATGATGATCCGCGCCGTGCAGACCGACGAAGGCGCCGTCCATGCCGTCACCCAGTACGCCGTGATTTCCGAAGCCGCCCAGCGCGCGTCCTGGGTGGCGCTGCGCCCCGTGACCGGCCGCACCCATCAGCTGCGCTTCCACATGGCCGAGATGGGTCACGCCATAGCCGGCGATCCCAAGTACAAGTGTGATCGGTCGACGCCGAACGATCTGGCCGGCGCGCTGCTCCTGCATGCGCGCGCCCTGCGTCTGCCGCATCCCTCAGGCGGCGAGTTGAAGGCGGTTGCGCCGTCGCCGCCGCACATGAAACGCGCGTTCGATCTGCTGGGCTTCGACGAACGCGAGGCGCGCGATCCGTTCGAGCCGTTCGCGGGGACGCGGTGACTCCAGCCGAGGCCGCCGCCATCGCCACCGCCAGCCGCGAATTGCTGAGCCAGGGCGACGCGGAAGGCGCCGAACGCGTTTTGGCGCCGGTGCTCGATCACCTGCGCGCCGACGCGCCCGCTCTCCACCTGATGGGGTTGATCAAGAAGGCGCAGAACCAGCTCGGCGAAGCGGAGCGCTATCTGCGCAAAGCCGTGGCGCATGCGCTGGATCAGGGCGGTTACTACAACGACCTCGGCGTCGTGCTGCAGGCGCGCGGGGAATACGCCGAGGCGCTGCGCGTCTTCCGGGCCGCCATGGCGCTCACCGCCAACACTGCGGCTGTCCGCACCAACATCGTGCGCTGCCTCGCAGCCGCCGGCGATCTCGCGCAGGCCGAACGCGAAGCGCGCGCTTATGTGTCGGCGGAGCCGGGCGCGGAATCGTGGTCCTTGCTCGGGCAGGTGCAGCGCCTGCTCGGGCGCGACGCGGAAGCGCTGACTTCGGCCGAAGCTGCGCTCAGGTGCGCCCCGCAGCTGCGCGGCTTGCGCTACAATTACGCGGTCGCTCTCGACCGCGTCGGCCGCGGCGGCGAGGCGCTCGAAATTTACGAAAGCCTGGCCAAGAGCGACCTCGACACGCCGGACCTCGCGCTCAACTTCATCCGCGCGCTTTATGCAGCGGGCCGCAGGAAGGACGCCGAAACGCTTGCCGAAGAAGCGGCGCAGACGTGGCCGGACGTCACCGTGCTCCACACTACGCTCGCCCGCATCCGCTGGCTGCGCGGCGAGGGCGAGAAATGCACGGAACTCATCGAAGCCGAGCTGCTGTGGCGCCGGCCCAGCGATATGGCGCTACGGCTCGCCTGCGCCGACGCGCTGCATCGCGGCGGGCACTTCCAGAAAGCGGCGCAGGTGCTGGAAGAGGCGCGCCGCTTCGCGCCGGACTCGCCCGCCATCCTCAGCGCGCTTGGCGTCATGCTCGACGAACTTGATCGCCCGAGGGACGGCCTTGCATACATGCGCACGGCGGCCGCGGCCGCGCCGGACTCGGTCTCCGCCAAGCGCAACCTGCTGTCGGTGCTGATGCGCGCGGGCCAGGCGCAGGAGGCGCTGGAGCTGGCGCGCAAGTTGCGCGCCGACGATCCCGACGAGCAATATCTGATCGCCTGCGAAGCGCTGGCGCTGCGCATGCTCGGCGACGACGGCTACCGCAAGCTCTGCGACTATGAACGCCTCGTGCGCGCCTACGATACGCCCCCGCCGCAGGGCCACTTCACCATCGAAAGCTTCAACGCGGCGCTGGCGGACCTTCTGCGCCAGCAGCATCGCGTCAACGCCCATCCGCTCGACCAGCCGCGCCCGAACTTCAGCCAGACCGGGCGCAGCCTGCTCGCGCTCGCCGATCCGCTGATCAAGACCTTGCTCACCGCGTTCGATCCGCACGTGCGCGACTATCTCTCCCGCCTCACGGAGGAGGCGCCCGAGCCGCTCGCGCGCCGGCGCGGCAAGAGCTACCGCTACGCCAATCTTTGGTCCGTCCGTCTCACCGAAGGCGGCGCCGTTCCCAATCTGGTCCACGACCGGGGTTGGATCAGCGGCGTCTACACCGTGTCGCTGCTGCCCGCCGAACGGCCGCAGAGCCCGCACGCCGGCTGGCTGCAGTTCGGTCAGCCCAATCGGCCGCCGCTCAAGTGCGGGCCGGAGCGCTTGATCGAGCCGCGGCCCGGCCAACTCGTGCTGTTTCCCTCCTACGTCTGGCATGGCGTGCTGTCGGTGGAGGGGGCGGAGGCGCTGATGCTCGCCTTCACGCTGACCCCGAGCTAGGAGGGCACGGCCATGGCCGCCAGCACCCAACCGATCCGCCGCTTCTACACGCAAGCCCGCGCGCACGAGAGCGAGGGCGGTTTCAGCGTCCAGCTCGATGAGCGCACGCTGCGCACGCCCGGCGCCGCGCGCTTCGCCGCGCCGACGCGCGCGCTCGCGGAGGCCATCGCCGAAGAGTGGAATGCGCAGGGCGAGCACATCCTGCCCTCGACCATGCCGCTCACGCAGTTCGCCTTCGCGGCCATCGACCACACGCCGCAGCGCCGCGGCGACCTTGTCGATTACGTCGCCAGGTTCGGCGAGACCGATCTCGTATGCCATCGCGCCGAGACGCCGGCGGAGCTGGTCGCGCGCCAGGCCGAGGCCTGGGACAAGCTGCTCGCCTGGCTCGCCGCCGCGCATGGCGTGAGGCTGCCGGTCGTCGCCGGCGTGCTGGCGGCCGACATCCCGGCGGGCGAGCGCGCGAAGCTGCGCGCCGCCGCCGAAAGCCTGGACGATTTCCGTCTTACCGCGCTCGCGCAGGCGGCCGGCCTCGCCGGTTCGGCGGTCATCGCCCTGGCGCTGCTTCAGGGCGCGCTCACGCCGCAGGCCGCCTTCGAGGCCGCCGCCCTCGACGATCTCTGGAGCCAGGAGAAGTGGGGCGTCGACGCCGAAGCCAAGGCCCGGCTGGACAGACAGCGCGCCGAGTTCGCCTCGCTGGCGCGTTTTATCGCAGCGCTGGGCTAAACCTTGTCATCGGCCGCGACATGAGCCACAGCCGTCACCTCTTCCCCGCGCGGGGGAGAGGTCGATTTGCGGAGCAAATCGGGCGAGGGGGCGGGCTGCAGAACTCGCGCTTCATCGACGTCGCGTCTCGTTCTGGGAGCCGCCCCCTCACCCGGCGCTTCGCGCCACCTTCTCCCCTTCTCGGGGAGAAGGGACGAGGGATGAGCATGAAAGACATCATTGCGGCGTTGGAAGCCAAGCGCGAGGCCGCGCGCGCGGGCGGAGGCGAAAAGCGCATGGCGGCCCAGCACGCCAAGGGCAAGCTGACCGCACGCGAACGCATCGAACTCCTGATGGACGAGGGCTCGTTCGAAGAGTTCGACATGTTCGTCGAGCCGCGCGCCAACGATTTCAGCACGGCCGACCAGAATATCCCCGGCGACGGCGTCGTCACCGGCTGGGGCACGATCAACGGCCGCCTCGTTTACGTCTTCTCCAAGGACTTCACCGTTCTCGGCGGCTCGCTCTCGGCCACGCACGCGCAGAAGATCTGCAAGGTGCAGGACATGGCGATGAAGAACGGCGCGCCGATCGTCGGCATTTTCGACGCCGGCGGGGCGCGCATCCAGGAGGGCGTCGAAAGCCTCGCCGGCTACGCCGACATCTTCCAGCGCAACATCCTCGCCTCCGGCGTCATTCCGCAGATCAGCGTCATCATGGGGCCATGCGCGGGCGGCGACGTCTACTCGCCGGCGATGACCGACTTCATCTTCATGGTGAAGGACACCTCCTACATGTACGTCACCGGTCCCGAAGTGGTGAAGACGGTGACGAACGAGATCGTCACCCACGAGGAGCTGGGCGGCGCGCGCGTGCATGCGGCCAAGTCCGGCGTCGCCGACGGCGCCTTCGAGAACGATTTCGAGACGCTGCAGCAGATGCGCCGGTTGATCGATTTCCTGCCGCTGTCCAACCGGGAAAAGCCGCCGACGCGCCCGCACTATGACGACATCGCCCGCGAAGAGCCCTCGCTCGACCGCCTCATCCCCGACAATCCCAACAAGCCCTACGACATGAAGGAGCTGATCCAGAAGGTCGCCGACGAAGGCGACTTCTTCGAGATCGCGCCGGAGTACGGCAAGAACATCATCACCGCCTTCGGCCGACTCGACGGCTCGACGGTGGGTTTCGTCGCCAACCAGCCGATGACGCTGGCGGGCGTCCTGGACATCGACGCCTCGCGCAAGGCCGCGCGCTTCGTGCGTTTCTGCGACGCCTTCAACATCCCGATCGTCACCTTCGTCGACGTGCCGGGCTTCCTGCCGGGCACTAGGCAGGAGCTGGGGGGGCTGATCAAGCACGGCGCCAAGCTGCTGTTCGCCTATGGCGAAGCGACGGTGCCGAAAGTGACCGTGATCACGCGCAAGGCCTATGGCGGCGCCTATGACGTGATGAGCTCCAAGCACCTGCGCGGCGATGTGAACTACGCTTGGCCCTCGGCCGAGATCGCGGTGATGGGCGCCAAAGGCGCGGTCGAGATCATCTTCCGCGCCGACATCGGCGATCCCGACAAGATCGCGGCGCGCACGGCGGAGTACCAGGCCCGCTTCGCCAACCCCTTCGTCGCGGCCTCACGCGGCTTCATCGACGACGTCATCATGCCCCGCGAAACCCGCAAACGCATCATCCGCGCGCTGATGACGCTGAAGAACAAAAAGCTCGAAAACCCCTGGAAAAAGCACGACAATATTCCGTTGTGAGGGGCCGCTCCACAAGGCGCGGTAGCTGACGGCAGGCGCTGGCGTTTGTCCGATAGGGCGCGAGGCCTGCGCCCGGCGCGACGAAGCGTGGGGCTTCTGCGATGGGGCGTGTCGCGCTGCGTCCGGGGGGCAAGTACAACGCCGCCATGCGCGCCCTGGTCGCCGCCTTGTCGCTTTTCGCGGTCGCCGCCTGCGGCGAGGCGCCCGCGCCCGACGCGAGCGCCAACGAGCGTGCTGTCCTCAGCGGTTATTTCAAAGCCGAGTCCAACACCGCCCGCGCCATCACCGGCGATGTCCGCATCGAGCGCGGCGGCGTGGTGTTTGGCTCCGGCGTCGTGCTGTACACGCGCACGCTGGAGCCGCGCAGCGGCGGCGACGTGATCTCACGCGACGGCGACAGTTACGCCGCGGCGGCGCTCGGGCCGGGCGATCTCTCGGTCGAGCTGCGCCGCGTCGCCGAGCAGACCGTGCCGCAAGGCGGCGTCGGCCTTTGCGGCGCGGCGCGCGTGGAGTACGTCGCGCTGGCGCACGACCAGCGCGCCCGGAAAGTGACGCTGCTCGCATTCGCCGGCGAAGAACCGCCGGGGCCGCAGGCCACGCAGAGCCGCGTGTGCGCCAGTTTCGCCTTCGCAGCGCCCGAAGGCGCGCGCACGCGCGAAGGCGTGGTGCTTTAATCCGGCGCGCGGATCGGACGCGTCGGTTCGCCGAGTTCGTAGAATTCCGGGCCTTTCTCGGTGCGCATGATCAGGTAGCGCTTGGCGTGCGCAGGGTACTCGACGACATCGATCGGCTTGTCCTCGCCGCCCATCAGATAGACGCATTCCTCATCGAACGAGTTGCGCAGCAGGTGCGGCGCCGAGGGCGTGGCGAAGCCCATGAAGTCGCCCGCTCCCACCTCGTGCGAGACGCCGTCGATCTCGGCGATTGCGCGCCCGGAGAGGATGTAGATCCATTCCTCCTCGAGCATGTGCGCGTGATAGGCGAAGCTGTCCTTGCCCGGCGGCAGCCGCACCAGGCTCACATGCGCGCGCGTCATGCCGGCCATGCGCGAGAGCGCGACCGCGCGGAACAGCGAATTCGGGTTGAGCTTCTGCGTGAACGGCCGCATCGCGGGGGCGATCTCGCCCGCGCGCCAAAGTTCTTTTCTCGACTCGGACATCATGCACCTCGCGCCCGCAGCTTATCCCACAGCGCGCGGACGGTGCGATACCGGTTCGGGCGTTCAGAACTCGACAGGCGCGTAGGGGCGCCACTCGCCCCCCAGCAGCAGCTCCAGCGGCCGGAAGCCCGCCTTGTAGTCCATCTTGTCGGAGCCCGGAATCCAGTAGCCGAGATAGACGTAGGAGAAGCCCGCGGCGCGCGCCTGCTGGATGTGATCGAGAATGGTGTAGACGCCGAGGCTGCGCTTGGGCGCATCGGGATCGAAGCAGGAATAGACCATCGACAGCCCGTCGCCGAGCGCATCCACCAGCGCGAGGGCCGCAAGCTCGCCCTTCTTCGCGCCGTCGCTGAAGCGATATTCGACGATGTGCGTATGCACCGCCGTTTCTTCCACCATCGCCGCGTAGTCGCCGAAGGTCATGTCGGCCATGCCGCCCTCGGCGTGGCGCGAATTGAGATAGCGGCGGAGCAGCCGGTACTGTTCTTCGGTGGCGCGCGCCGGCTTCAGCGCGCGGGCGAGGTCGGCGTTCCTGATCATGACCTTGCGCCAGCGGCGCGAGAACGCGAACCGCTCTACAGGCACGCGCGCCGAGATGCAGGCGTCGCAGCCGTCGCAGGAGGGGCGGTAGGCGATGTTCTGCGAGCGGCGGAAGCCGGCATTGGTGAGCGCATCGTGCAGGGGGCCTGCGTCGAAGCCGTCGAGCGCGGTGAACACCTTCCGCTCCCGCTTGCCCGGCAGGTACGGGCAAGGCGACGGCGCCGTGAGGTAGAACCGGAGGTTCTTGGTTGGGAACGGTTTAGTCACGCGCTTCCATGGTCGACGAACCTTTCCTTCCGTCAAGACGCCGACAGCATTGCGCGCTGCTAGGCTTAACAATGGATTTCGGCGCCCGGCCCGGGCCTTAAAAACTGGCCAGAGTCGTCATTTAGTTCCCCAGGCTGGGGAAAAGTCTGTTATGGTCCTTTCGCAATACGCCGTACGGATAGGGGGAGCTGTTCGGCCCGAGACGAGGGAGAAGGCTCATGGCCCAGCCCGTGACCGCCATCCTCTCGCGCCAGGGCGAATTGGCCGCCAAGGCGTGGGAGGTCACGCAGGACACCAACGAAGCCAGCCTGTTGGTCGGCAAGGTCGTGTCGCGTGGGTTCAAGGCGTTTGAAAACGGCGCGACCGAGGACGACGTGGCCCAGGCCATGCGCGGCGAACTGGAGCGGCTGATCGCACAGCTGCGCGCGCCGGCGCGCCATTGAAGCGTCGTGCCGAATATCGAGTGCGGGCGAGAAGCTGAAACGCCATGCGCTTGCGTCAAATTCAACGCACGATGCTTTAAACTAGCCGCCAAAGCGGTCGCCGCGGCCCAGCGGGTCCGGCAGCGGCTCGCCATCCGGCGCGAACTGCAGCGCCGCCGAGTTGATGCAGTAGCGCAGCCCGGTCGGGCGCGGCCCGTCCGGGAACACATGCCCCTGGTGGCTGCCGCAGCGCGCGCAGCGCGTCTCGATCCTGCGCATGCCGTAGGAATTGTCCTCGACGCCGACGACATGCTGGGGATCGATCGGCGCAGTGAAGCTCGGCCAGCCGGTGCCGCTCTCGAACTTAGCATCCTGGCGGAACAGCGGCAGCCCGCACAGACGGCAGCAATACACGCCCGGCTTCTTCTGGTTCAGCAAGCCGCCGCAAAACGGCGCTTCGGTGCCATGATGCAGCAGCACGCGGCGTTCCTCGTCGTCGAGGCCGGCTTCGAGGCGCGTGCGCTCGTCCGCGGTCGGCGGCGCGAGATTGAAGCCCGAGGGGGACGTCGTCATAACCTAGAATCCTGGGGAGCCGGCGCGGGTTCGTCCAGGGGCGGGCTTTCGATTACACCACCGTTTCGCGGTCGCCGTAGAGCTTGGCCAAATGCGCCATCAGGCTTTTGGCGCCGGCGCTGATCTGGGCGTCCGTGAACTTGGCGCGCAATTGCCGCGCCGCGTCGGCGAGCCCCCTCGGTCGGAGCGCCAGCTTGCGCCGGTGCTTCTTGGCGATGTGCTCGATCAGCAGGTCGGCCTTCTCCTGCGACGGCGCCATCAGCGGCTTCAACGTCTGCTCCAGTTCACGCACCAGCGGATCGCCCTTGCGCTTGGCGGCTTTCTTCGCCGGCGCGATGGCGGCGAGCAGGGCGCGGTCGTCGTTCTGGCGAATGGCGGCGAACAGCGCCTTCAGCTCCGCCCGCGAGCGGTTGCGGGCGAGCGCGCGCAGCGCCTTGGCTTGAGCGGGCGCCAGCTTCATTGCCCGGCCCTGCGCAGGATCGCCGCGGCCGCCTGCGTCAGCGCTTCCTTGGCGGGACGCCCGCCGACCCGCATCATCGCCGTGACGTTGATCGGGTTGGCGGCGAGGCGGTCGCTGGGCGCTGATTTCAGCACCGCGGAGTACGGCACCTCGTCGGCCAGCAGCGCCGTGCTGAAAAAGGGCGCGCCGCTGATCTCGTCGCGGGTCAGCGCGTCGGCGTCGCCGGTTTCGCCGGATCGGGTGCGGTCGTTCACGCCGTTAAGCAGCACCGAGAACTCGCTCGGCCGCAAGGCTCTTCCCCTGACTTCGCGCACCACCTGTTCGAGCATGTTCAGTCCGGTGAGCGAGTACTTTTCCGGCCGCACCGGCGCGACGATGTGGTCGGCGGTCGTGATCGCGAGCCGGGTGAGGAAAGTGGCGCAAGGATTGGAGTCGATGACTACGGCGTCCGAACGCGCCCGCAGCGCCGTCACCAGCGCCCGGAAGCGGGTGAAGGCCTCGGCCTTGTCGCGGTCGGAGCGGGTGTCCAGCGTGAACTCGAACAGCCGCTCGTCGCCGGCGATAAGCTCGAAGTTCGGCTGTTTGCCGTCGCCGCGCCGGGCGCGATTGAGCGGTACGGCGACGCCGGCGATGTCGCTTATCGGCACGCTCGCTTCGCCGTGCGGGTTGAGGATGCCGTAGATCGTGTGGTTACGGTCGCGGATGCGGTTCCGCTCGCCCGGCGAGAGAAAGTACTGCGTGAGATTGTGCTGCGGATCGAGGTCGATGAAGCTGATCGAGCGCTTGTCCGCGAGGTGGGCGGCGGCGAACAGATTGGCCGCCAGCACCGTCTTGCCGACGCCGCCCTTGATGTTCAGCATGGCGATCACGCGGCCGCGCCCGTTGGCGGCGCGCGCCCGGTCCGCGATCTGGGCGAGGACTTCCGAACGCGCTCCGCCCTGGAAGTCGACGGCCGAGGCGGTGTCCAGTGTGGCGTGAATCCATGAGTCCGCCGGCAATGCGCCCGCGAGCACGACGATGACCGGCCGGCCGTTGTTCAGCGCCGCCGCCACCTCGCGCTGCAGCCATGTGCTTTGCTCGGCCGCCGGCGAGGCGATCACGATCACGACTTGCGTCCCGCCGATCGTCTGCACCAGCGCCGCGAGCTTTTCCTGCGTGCGCAGCTCCGGCGCCGAACGGGTGACGCTCCAGCCGTTGCGTTCGAGTTCTGCGCCAATGGAGAGCGCTGCTTCCTCGTCGGCTGGTTCGAAGGCGATGTACGCCGCAATCGCCATGAATTGTTCACCCCTTCCGGGGGAACCTAGTCGGGAGGGTTAACGCTTGGCAATGCTCGGGCCTCGCCCCAGAGGAGCGGTCCGTGGCCGTGTCGGCCTGGAGTTTGCAGATTGGCCGAGACATGCCTGATCCGATTCTGCTGGAGATGGTTCAGCGCCTGACGGTGGCGCTGGGCGTCGGCTTTCTCGTCGGCGTCGAGCGCGGCTGGAAGCACCGCGACGCGCCGGAGGGATCGCGCGCCGCGGGCTTGCGCACGCACGCCGTCATCGGTCTGCTGGGCGGCGTCTGCGGCGCGATGCTGCCCTATGTCGGGCCGGTCGGCTTCGCCGCCTTGGCGCTCTCGTTCGCCGCCGCTTTCATCACGTTCAAGGTGATGGAGAGCCTGCGCGACCAGGATCTCTCCGTCACCGGCGCCATCGCCGGCCTTTTGGTGTTCGCGCTCGGCGCCTACGCCATGTGGGGCGATCTCCGGATCGTCGCCGCCGCCGGGGTGGCGCTGGTCGCCCTGCTGGCGTTCAAGGAGGCGCTGCACGCCTGGCTCGACAAGCTCACCTGGAAGGAGCTTCGCTCGGCGCTGCTCATCCTCGCCGCCACGGCGATCGCGCTGCCGCTGCTGCCGGACCGCGCCATCGATCCGTGGGACGCGGTCAATCCGCGCGAGCTGTGGCTGCTGACCATTCTGGTCGCGGGGGCGTCCTTCGCCGGCTACGTGGCGGTGCGCGTGCTGGGCAGCGACGTCGGCATCCTGGCGGGGGCCGCGGCCGGCTCGCTGGTCTCCTCCACGGTGGTGACCGCCGAACTGGGCCGGCGCGTGCGCAAAGGGGAGTCGCACGCCATGGTCGGCGGCGCCGCGGCGGCGGTCGCGGCGGCGATCAGCGTCGGGCGGGTGATCGCGCTGCTGGCGATCACCGGGCCGCTCATCCTGCCCGAGGCCGGCCCCGCCTTGCTGGCGGCGACGCTGGCGTTCGCGGCGGCCGCGTTCGTCATGCGCTTCCTGGACCGCCACGCGGACCGCGGCGAGCCGAGCCAAGTGCGCAGCCCGCTGGACCTCGTCTCGGTGGCGCAGTTCGCGCTGTTCCTGGGCGCCGTCATCATCGTCGGCCGGATCGTGTCCGAAGAGTTCGGCCAGGCCGGTCTGCTGCCGTTCGCCGCCACCGCCGGCCTGGCCGACGTCGACGCCGTCACTCTGGCGGCCGGCAGCCTGGTGCGCGGCGGGCTGGACCCCAGCGTGGGCGCACACGCCGTGATGGTGGCGGTGGTGATGAACACGCTGGCTAAGGCGGCGATCGCCCTGGTCGCCGGCGGCTGGCGCTACGCCGGTCTTTACCTTGCGTCCGCCCTGGCGGCCATAACCATCGCCGGGCTGGTCTGGCTCTGGGCCACGCCATTTCTGGCGCCATTGTTTAGTGGATAGGTCTCGCCCACGCCGTTTTTTCCGGTAAAGTCCTTCGCACATGCGAGAGAAATGGACCCCCGCGAGCTGGCGCGCCAAACCCGCCAAGCACATCCCCACGGATTATCCCGACCCGGACGCGCTCGTGCGCGTCGAGCATCAGCTGCGCACCTATCCTCCGCTCGTGTTTGCGGGCGAGGCGCGCCACCTCAAGGCTCAGCTGGCCGACGTGGCCGCCGGCAAGGCTTTCCTGCTGCAAGGCGGCGACTGCGCCGAGAGCTTCAAGGAATTCCACCCCGACAACATCCGCGACACCTTCCGCACGCTGATGGCGATGAGCGTCGTGCTGACGTTCGCCGCCTCGCGCCCGGTGGTGAAGATCGGCCGTCTCGCCGGCCAGTTCGGCAAGCCGCGCTCGGAGCCGATCGAAACCGTGGACGGCGTCACGCTGCCGTCCTATCGCGGCGACAACATCAACGGCATCGAGTTCACGCCCGAGTCGCGCATTCCCGATCCGCAGCGTCTGCTCAAGGCGTACTCGCAATCGGCCTCGACGCTGAACCTGATCCGCGCGTTCGCCAACGGCGGCTACGCCGACCTGCATAACGTGCATCGCTGGATGGTCGGCTTCGTCGCCGACAGCCCGCAAGGCAAACGCTACCGCGAGATCGCCGACCGCATCTCCGAAGCGATCGACTTCATGCAGGCTTGCGGCATCACGCCCGACAGCGTGCCGCAGATGAAGCAGGTGGACGTCTACACCAGCCACGAAGCGCTTCTCCTCGGCTACGAAGAGGCGATGACGCGGATCGATTCCACGACCGGCGACTGGTACGACACCAGCGCCCACTTCGTCTGGATCGGCGACCGCACGCGCCAGCCCGACGGCGCGCATGTCGAGTTCGCCCGCGGCATCAAGAACCCGATCGGCATCAAGTGCGGCCCCTCGCTCGATCCCGACGAGCTTTTGCGCCTGATCGACATCCTCAACCCGGCCAACGAGCCGGGCCGGCTCACGCTCATCGCCCGCTTCGGCGCCGATAAGGTCGAGGCCGGTTTGCCGAAGCTTGCGCGCGCGGTCACGCGCGAAGGCCGCGCCGTGGTGTGGTCGTGCGATCCGATGCACGGCAACACGCTGAAGACCGACAGCGGCTTCAAGACCCGTCCGTTCGACCGCATCCTGGCCGAGGTGCGCGCTTTTACAGACATCCTGCCTTCCGAAGGCGCTTATCCCGGCGGCGTCCACGTCGAGATGACGGGCCAGCAGGTGACGGAGTGCCTGGGCGGCGCCGCGGCGCTGACGGAAGAGGATCTTTCCAGCCGCTATCACACCCATTGCGACCCGCGCCTCAACGGCCAGCAGGCGCTCGATCTCGCGTTCCTGATCGCCGAGCAGCTGCGCGGCGCGCGCACCAACGGGCGCAAGGCGCAAGCGGGCTGATGCTTCGTCCGCAGATCGCCGCGCCGGGGGTTGAATGAGAGCGTTGCGCGTCGCCGTCCAGATGGACCCGATCGAGACGATGGTGGTCCTGCGCGACACCTCGCTTGCGCTGATGATCGAGGCGCAGCGACGTGGGCACGAAGTGTGGTGGTTCACGCCGGGCGAGGTGTTCTACGATTCCGGCGTCGTCAAGGCGCGCACGCGCTCGGCGCGCGTCGAACTGAACGAAGCCAAGCATTACGAGAACGGCGCCGAGACCATCCGCGCGCTCGACGATTTCGACGTCATCCTGGTGCGCCAGGACCCGCCCTTCGACATGGGCTACGTCACCAACACATATCTGCTCGAACTGACCAAGGCGCTGGTGCTCAACCCGCCGCTCGGCATCCGCAACATCTCCGAGAAGATGTCGATCCTGCGCTTTCCGGACCTCACGCCGACCACCTGGGTCGGCAGCGATCTCGACGCGCTGGAGGCGTTTGCGCGCCGCTTCGATCAAGTCGTGCTGAAAGTGCTCTACCTGATGGGCGGCGACGGCGTGATCAAGCTGAAGGCCAGCGCTGCGGACTTCCGCGCCCGCGCCGGCAAGTTCATCGAGGTCGCCGGCCGCGAGCCGATCCTGGCGCAGGAATATCTCCCCGCCGTCAGCGGCGGCGACAAGCGCGTGTTCGTGCTCGACGGCGAACCGTTCGGCGCCATTCGCCGCATGCCCCAGGGCGGCGACTTCCGCGCCAATCTGCACGCCGGCGGCGTGGCCGAGCCGGCCGAGCTGGACGACGGCGACCGCGCCATCGTCGCCGCCGTCGCGCCGCTGCTGAAACAGGAAAACATCCTCTTCGCCGGCCTCGACGTCATCGCCGGCAAGCTGATCGAGATCAACGTGACCTCGCCCACGCTCGTGCAGGAACTGAAGCGCTTCAGCGGCCTCGACTTGCCCAAAGCGTTCTGGGACCGCGTCGAGGCGATGCCGGCCTAAAGCGTGGCGCTGACTGTCGGATGCGGGCCGGCGATCCTGTTTCATCCTGCATGTCGGTACGACGCTGAAACGCCCCCGCCTGCGTCGAATTAATCGCCCCGCGCCAGGCGCAGAAATTCCTCGCGCGTGCGCGGATCGTCGCGCACCACGCCCATCAGCCGCGACGTCACCAGGTTCGAGCCCGGCGTGTTGACGCCGCGCATGGTCATGCACGAATGCTCTGACTCGATCATCACGCCTACGCCTTGCGGGCGCAGGATGTCCTGGATCGCCTCGGCGATCTCGGCGGTAAGCTTCTCCTGGATCTGGAGCCGGCGCGAGAACGCGTTGACGACGCGCGACAGCTTGGAGATGCCGACCACGCGGTCGTTCGGCAGATAGCCGACATGGGCGCGGCCGATGAACGGCAGCATGTGGTGTTCGCAGAAGCTGACCACGCGAATGTCGCGCAGCACCACCAGCTCATCGTAGCCGCCCACTTCCTCGAACGTGCGTTCCAAGTAGGCGCGCGGGTCCTCGTCGTAGCCGGCGAAGAGTTCGCGATAGGCGCGGGCGACGCGCGCGGGCGTCTCCAGCAAGCCTTCGCGGTCGGGATCGTCGCCGGCCCACTCGATCAGCACGCGGACGGCGGCTTCGGCTTCGGCTTGGGTGCGTTTGGTGGCCATGGCGCCAATCTAGCGCAGCCGCGCCGAGAGGCCACCCGTTACGTCGCCAGCGCCATGATCAGCACGACGGCGGCGATGTTCAGCCCCACGCCCACGCTGAGCATCCGCCTCAGCGTCAGCAAGCCCGACGAGTAGGCGATCGCGTTGGGCGCCGTCGCCACCGGCAGCATGAAGGCGAAGCTCGCAGCGATGGCGACCGGAAAAGCCAGCTGCTGCAGCGGCGTCTCGGTGGCGCTGGCGACGGCGGCGACCACGGGCAGCATCGAGGTCAAGGTTGCGACATTGCTGGCCAGTTCGGAAACCAGAATGGTCGTGATCACCAGCACGGCCACCAGGCCGAAGGCCGAGACGCCGTCGAGCCCGGCGATGTATTGTCCGATCCAGGCGGCGAGGCCGGTCGCTTCCATCGCCGCGGCGAGCGAAAGCCCGCCGCCGAACAGAACGGCGATGCCCCAGGGAATGCGCTCGGCGGTTTTCCAGTCGATCAGCTTCTCGCCATTGCCGCGGCCGGACGGGATGAAGAACAGCGCCAGCGCGCCGACGATGGCGACGCCGGTGTCGGTCAGCGCCAAGAGTCCGGGCAGCTTCACCAGCATGGTTCGAGTCATCCAGGCCAGCGCGACCAGCGCGAACACAGCGCCGATCCGCATCTCCGGCGCGCTGACGGGGCCGAGTTTGGCCAGCGCCTCGCGCACCACCGCGCCGATCGCGTCGAAGCGTGCGTGCGCCTTGCGCCCGAACAGCGGCCAGCACAGCAGCAGCCACGCCACCGGCAGCATCAGCAGCATGATCGGGATCGCGCGCGTCATCCAGTCGATGAACGCCATCTCCTCGCCGGCGCGCTCGAAGAAAGCGATGGCGATGAGGTTGGTCGGCGATCCCACCGGCGTGCCGATGCCGCCGATCGTCGCCGCATGCGCGACGCCGAGCGTGAGCGCGCCGCCGAGCGCCAGATCAGGCTTGCCGTCGGCCGACAGTGCGCTCGCCGCGCCAATGGCGATCGGCGCCAGCATCAGCGTGGTCGCCGTGTTGGATATCCACATCGAGATCAGCAGCGAGGCGATCATGAATCCGGCCACGAGCGCCGCCGGCCGTCCGCCCGCCTGCGCGGCGATCGAGAGCGCGACCCGCTCGTGCAGACGCCAGCGTTCGACGCACGCCGCCAGAATGAAGCCGCCGATGAACAGGAAGACGATCGGGTCGGCGTAGGGCGCGGCCGCCGCGCCCATACTGGTCGCGCCGATCAGCGGCAGCGCCGCCAGCGGGATCAGCGCCGTGGCCGAGATCGGGATCGCCTCGGTGACCCAGAACGTCACCATCAGCGCCGCCAGCGACACCACGCGCCACGCCTCGGCCGAGAGCCCGTCCGGCGGCGCCAGCGCCTGCAGGCCCAGCGCCAGGGCGGGTCCCAGAATGAGGCCGGCCCAGCGTCCAATCCGGCCAAAGCCGGTTTCCTCGGCGGCCGCCGCGGTTGCAGTCATGCGTTCCCCCGCTGCCGGATTTGACACCGGCTTCGCCGCCTCATACCTGACGGCCTCGCCTTTGGAAGCCCCAGTGGCGGAATCGGTAGACGCAGCAGACTCAAAATCTGCCGTGGGCAACCACGTGTCCGTTCGAGTCGGACCTGGGGCACCAATCCGAGAAGGTCCCGCGAATGCCGCCAAGCGCCGATTTCGTCCGCGACGATCCAAGTCGCAGCTTCATCGGCGTTCTGCAGAAGATCGACGCCGCCGCCGGCGAACAGGGGCTCTCGGTCGCCGAGATCGTCGATCAGCTCGACGAGCGCGCGTTCGGGCTGCTGATCCTGCTGCTGACGCTGCCGTGTCTGGTGCCGGGGCTGCCCGGCGCCCAGATCATCGCCATTCCGATCTTCCTGCTGGCGGTGCAGGTGCTGATCGACCGGCCGGAGCCGTGGCTGCCGGGATGGTTCCTGCGCATGCGCGTCAAGAAGGGCTGGATCGCCTCTATCGCCGGCTTCGCCGACAAGCGGCTGCGCTGGACCGAGACATTCGCGCGGCCGCGGCTGCGCTTCTTCGCGTCCGGCTGGGGCGAACGCATCTCGGCGCTGATCATGGCGCTCGCGGCGATCACGGTAATGCTGCCGATCACCAACACGGTTCCTTCGGTGGCGCTGACATTGCTGTCGGTGGGGCTGATCGAGCGCGACGGCGTGTTCACGCTGCTCGGCAGCCTTGTGGCGCTGGCGTGGCTCACGCTGCTCGCGATCCTCGTCGCCGGCCTTGTTCTGGGCGCCGGCTTCGCTGTGGAGCTGATCGCCCAACATGCGCCCTGGTTGCGCGATTGGTTCGGCGGCTGAGGCTGCGGCGGGGCGCCGCGCCGGGTCCCATGTCGGATCAGGTCAGGCTCCTCTAGGATCGACGGCAATGGATATGATCTCCCGCGTTCGTCCGATCTGGCCGCTGCTGGCCGCGCTCGCGTCGGGCGCCATGCTGGCGGTGGCGCACGCATCGCAACATTTCGCCGGGTTGCAGCCGTGCCCGCTCTGCCTCGACCAGCGCAACTGGCATTGGGGCGTCGTGGCGGTCGGCCTGATCGGCTTCGCCGCTGTGCGCATCAGCCCGCGCCTGGCGCGGCTCGCCGCGTTCGCCGTCGGTCTCGTCCTGCTGGGCAGCGCGGCGCAAGCCGCTTACCATGTCGCGGTCGAGCAGCACTGGGTCGTCGCCTATTGCGACGCGCGCATCGACCTCGACGACATCCGCCCGCTGGACTTCGAAGGCTCGTTCACGGCGCCCGCCTGCGACGAGATCGCCTGGCAGATGTTCGGCATTTCGATGGCCGGCTACAACGCCATCGCCTCGCTGCTGCTGGCGCTCGCCAGCTTTGCGGTCGTAGTGCTTCCGGAGCGCAAGCCATGAGACAATCGCCGCCGATGCCGGGCGAGGGCGCGCGCGAGCGCCGCCTTGGCGAGATGATCCGCGTCGACCACGCCGGCGAGTTCGGCGCCGTGCAGATCTATCGCGGCCAGCGCGCCGTGTTCGGCCGCAGCGAAAGCAAGGCGCACGCGGCGCGGCTGATCGCCGAGATGGAGGCGGGCGAGCAGGAGCATCTGCAGACGTTCGACCGTCTGATCGCCGAGCGCGGCGTCCGCCCCACGCTGATGGCGCCGATCTGGCGCGTGGCGGGCTTCGGCCTCGGCGCAGCGACGGCGCTGATGGGCGAGAAGGCGGCCCACGCCTGCACCGAGGCGGTGGAGGACGTGATCGAGAAGCACTACGCGCGCCAAAGCGCTGCCCTCGCGGAGGTCGACCCCGAACTCAAGGACATCGTCGACCGTTTCCGCGAAGACGAGATGGGCCATCGCGATACGGCGATCGCGCAAGGCGCCCGCGAGACGCCGGGTTACGCCGTGCTTTCGGCCGTGATCAAGTTGGGCTGCCGCGCCGCGATCCGCATCTCCGAGAAGATATGAGCGCGCCGCCTCATGTCCGCCGCGCCGCGGAGCGCGAGCGCGCCGCCGTGTCCGGCGTGCTGCATGACGCGTTTGTGGACGAGGACGGGCTGAACTACTGGCTGCGCCAGGGCGCGGCCAAGGAGAAGGCGCGGCGGCGCTTCTTCGACGCGGCGGTGCGTGACGCCGTGCATCCCGAACGCGAACTGTGGCTGGCCGAGGACGGCGGCGCGCCGCTGGGCGCGGCGCTCTGGCTCGCGCCCGGCCGCAAGGCTTTCGATCACACGCTGCTGCAGCAAGTGCTGATGGCGCCGCTCTTGTTCTCGATCGCCGGGAGCGAGGGCCTGAAGCGCGGCCTCGATATCGCCGCGCGGCTGGCGGACCATCATCCGCAGGAGCCGCACGCGCATCTCGTTTTCCTCGGCGTCGCCGGTTCGGCGCAGGGCCGCGGCGTCGGTTCGGCGATGCTCAAGACGATGCTGGCGCCGCTCGATGCGCAGGGCGTCACCGCGTATCTGGAAGCCTCCAAGGAGCGCAACGTCGCGCTCTACCGGCGCCACGGCTTCGAGGTGACCGGCGCGTTCGAACTCCCCGGCGTGCGCTTCTGGACCATGACGCGCCGACCGCGCGGCTAGCCCTCGCCCGGCTTTTCGCCCGCGCTCCGCTCTTTCACGCCCAGCGCGTCGGCCAATCGCATTTTCGCGCTGCCGGGCCTCAGCGGTTTTTGCTGGCTTTCGTGCGGCGCCCAGCCCGTCGCGGTGATGATCTCGAACGTGGCGCGCACGCGGCCTGCTTCGTCGCTGTAGCGGTCGCGATAAATTTCGAACGCGCGCGCGAGAATGCGCCGGCTGAGCGCGCGCGGGCTGCGCTCGCGCAACGCCGCGGTCTCGCCCATGGCGCGCAGATCCGCGAGCAGTCGTGTCGGCTCGCCGTAACGCACAGTGACGACGTCGCGATCGGCCGCCGGCAGGGCGAAGCCCGCGCGCTGGAGCAGGCCGGCGATGTCCTGCAATTCCGCGAACGGCGCCACGCGCGGCCCCGCGCCGCCGGTCAGCTCCAGCTCCGCTTCGATCAGCGACAGACGCAGCTCCTGCAGCGTCTGTCCGCCGAACAGCGACGCCAGCATGAGGCCGTCGGGCTTCAGCGCGCGGCGAAGCTGGATCAGCGCGCCGGGCAGATCGTTCACCCAATGCAGCGCCAGCGGCGAGACGATCAGATCGAACACGCCCTCGGCGAACGGCAGCCGCTCCGGATCGAGCTGCACATCGCCGGACGCGACGTCAGCTTCGATGAAGGCGCCGATCCGTCCGGCCAATTCCGGCCGTTCGCGCAGCTCGGCGGAGAACAGTCCGCCGCCGCCCAGCGCCAGCGCGCGCTCGAACCGGCGCGGAATCGCCTCCAGCCGGTCGGCCAGATCGGCGGCCACGCGCGCGTGCAGGAACGCCGCCTCGGCAAAGCCGGCGCGCGCGCGGCGCTTGCGCTGGCGCGCCAGGCGTGGCTCGAATGGAAACACCGGCTCGGGCGGGGAGGTCATGAGGCAATCCTATCGCGCGTACCATGCGTTCCGGAAACGCGGTGTGATCTCGCAGCTGTCCGACCTGATCTGGCCACCGCGCTCGCTTCTGTCGGAGACCATTGTCGACCGGCCGGGCGTGATCGAGCCGCAGCTGTGGGGCGAACTCAGGTTCCTGAGCCAGCCGCTCTGCGCCTGCTGCGGCTTTCCGCTGCCGGATCATGCCGCCGAGGGCGACCGCTGCGCCGCCTGCGCCGCCGACGCTCCGGCCTATGATAGCGCCTGCGCCGCGCTCGCCTATGACGACCACGCCCGCAAGCTGATCCTGGACCTGAAGCGGGGCGGGCGGCGCGACGGGTTGCCTGTGTTCGCCCGCTGGATGGCGGCGGCGGGCGCGGAGCGGCTCGACCGGGCGGACTTCCTGGCGCCTGCGCCCATGCACTGGACCCGCCTGGCCGTCCGCAGTTTCAACCAAGCCGCCTGGCTCACCCAGGCGCTGGCGCGCGCCAGCGGCAAGCCGTGGAAGCCGGCGGCGCTGGTGCGGGTGAAGCGCCGGCGCAGCCAGGCCGGGCTATCCGCGTCGGAACGCCGCCGCAACGTCGGCGGCGCCATCAAGGCCTCGGGCCGCTTCAAGGGCAAAACCGTGGTCGTGGTCGACGACGTCTTCACCACCGGCGCGACCCTGGAGGCCTGCGCCCGGGCGTTGCGGAAAGCAGGCGCCGCGGAAGTGCATGCCGTGACACTCGCCCGCGTTGTCCGTCCGGCTGATATTCTTATCTGACGCTGGGTTGAGTCGGATGAAGCCTGTTACCGTCTACACGCGCGCATTCTGTCCTTATTGCACCCGGGCGCTCGCGCTCCTGGAGCGAAAAGGCGTGCCGTTCACCGAAATTGATGCGAGTGATCCGGAGAGGCGCCAGGAAATGATCCAGCGTTCCGGCCGCTGGACCTTTCCGCAGATATTCATCGGCGATACCCATGTCGGCGGCTGCGATGATCTGCATGCGCTCGATCAACGTGGCGCGCTCGATCCGATGCTGGCGGGGACGTGATGCGGAAATTGCGGGTGGCGGCGGTCCAATTGCGCTCCGGCATAGAGCTGGCGGCCAATCGCGCGCAGGCGATGCCGCTGTTGCGCGAGGCGGCGACGGCGGGCGCCCGCTTCATCGCCACGCCCGAAAACACGATGCGGCTCGATCTCAACCGCGAACGCATGCTCGGCGCGGCGGGGCCCGAGGAGGGCGACGCTGAGCTCAAAGCCTGGGCGCGCGCGGCGCAGGAGCTTGGCGTCTGGCTGCTGCTGGGGTCCGGCCCGATCGCCACGGGAAGCGGCAAGGTCTTCAACCGCTCGTTCGTGTTCAATCCGGACGGCAAGATCGTCGCACGCTACGACAAGATCAATCTGTTCGACGTAACGCTGGGCGGCGGCGAGAATTACCGTGAAAGCGACACGGTGGAAGGCGGCGCCAGGGCCGTTGTCGTGCAGGGCCCGTCCAACGCGAAGATCGGCCTCACCATCTGCTACGATCTGCGCTTTGCGCCGCTCTACAGCGCGCTGGCCAACGCCGGCGCCGAGATCATCGCCGTGCCGGCGGCGTTCACCGTGCCCACGGGGCAGGCGCACTGGGAAGTGCTGCTGCGGGCGCGGGCGATCGAAACCGGCGCGTTCGTGATCGCGCCGGCGCAAGGCGGCCGCCACGAGGACGGCCGCGCCACCTGGGGCCATTCCATGATCGTCGATCCCTGGGGCAAGGTGCTGGCGCAGCTCGATCATGACGAACCGGGCGTGCTCGTCGCCGATCTCGACCTCGACGACGTCGCCGCCGCCCGCGCGAAGATTCCCGCCTGGCAGGGCGGCAGAGACTTCGCCAAGCCATGATCCGCTACGATCTCCGGTGCGACAATGGCGACGAGTTCGAAGCCTGGTTCGGCTCGATCGCCGATTATGACAAGCAGGCCGGGGCCGGCCTGGTCGAGTGCCCGCACTGCGGCTCCACCCAGATCGAAAAGGCGCCGATGGCGCCCGCGGTTGTCACCGGCCGCAGGAAGGACGCCCGCCAGGAGCGCGCCGTCGCCATGGCGCTGGCCTCCAAGGTCCGCGAGCACATCCGCGAGAATTTCGACTATGTGGGCGAAAAGTTCGCCGACGAGGCCCGCAAGATGCACGCCGGCGAGACCGAGGAGCGCGCCATCTGGGGCGAGGCCACGCCCGAACAGGCCGAACAGCTGGCCGAGGAGGGGATCGCGGCGGCGCCGATGCCGCCGGTCCTGGCGCCCACGCCGCCCAGGAAGCTGAACTAGCCCGCCGGTTCCCTTGCGCCGGGCCGGGCCAGTCTCTATATCCCGGCCTCACTTCGCACGCGGGAGCGGCGGAGCGGTCTGAAAGCGGCCGTTTCCTCCATCCGGTCCGGGAGCATCCCGGTCTCTTCCGCGGCGGCAAACCGGAAAAGGAACGATACCATGGCGCTGCCTGAATTCAGCATGCGTCAGCTCTTGGAAGCTGGCGCGCACTTTGGCCACCAGACCCACCGTTGGAACCCGAAGATGGATCGCTACATCTTCGGCGAGAAGTCCAACATCCACATCATCGACCTGTCGCAGACGGTGCCGCTCTTGCACCAGGCGCTGCTGAAGGTGCGTGAGGTCGCGGCCAATGGCGGACGCGTGCTCTTCGTCGGCACCAAGCGCCAGGCGGCGGATCACATCAAGGCCGCGGCCCAGCGCTCGGCCCAGTACTACATCAACCAGCGCTGGCTGGGCGGCACCCTCACCAACTGGCAGACGGTCTCGAAATCGATCGCGCGCCTGCGCGAACTCGAAGCCATCCTCGCCGGCGGCGCGGTCGGCCTCACCAAGCGCGAAGCGCTCAACCTGCAGCGCGAGCGCGACAAGCTCGACCGTTCGCTGGGCGGCATCGCGGCCATGGGCGGGGTGCCCGATCTGATGTTCGTGATCGACACCAACAAGGAAGCGATCGCGATCCAGGAAGCCAAGAAGCTGGGCATCCCGGTGGTGGCCGTCATCGACTCGAACTGCGATCCGGATGAAGTCACGTATCCGATCCCGGGCAACGACGATGCGGCGCGCGCGATCCAGCTCTATTGCGATCTGGTCGCGGATGCGGTGCTCGACGGCCTGACCGAAAGCCAGGTGCGCGGCGGCGTCGACATCGGCGCCTCGGCCCGCCCGCCGGTCGAGCCGGTGGTGGCGGAACGCGCCTCGGCCCCGGTCGAAAGCCCGATCGACGGCCCGTCCGGCGCCAATTACTGACGCTTAGAATTACGTAGGAGTACGCACATGGCGGAAATCACCGCTGCGCTGGTCAAGGACCTGCGCGAAAAGACCGGCGTCGGCATGATGGACTGCAAGAAGGCGCTGGCTGAAACCAACGGCGACCTTGAAGCGGCGATCGACTGGCTGCGCGCCAAAGGCCTGTCGAAGGCTGCGAAGAAGGCCGACCGCGCCGCCGCCGAAGGCATCGTCGCGATCGCCATCGCCGCCGACCACGGCACGGTCGTCGAACTGAACTCGGAAACCGACTTCGTCGCCCGCAACGCCGATTTCCAGAAGGCGGCGTCGGACTTCGCCAAGCTTGCGCTCAAGGCGGAGAACCACGACTCGCTGCTGGATGCGGTGCACGAGGGCCAGAAGGTCTCCGAAGCCATCACGCAGCTGATCGCCACCATCGGCGAGAACATCACGCTGCGCCGCTCGGCCAAGCTCAAGGTCGAGAACGGCGTGATCGCGGCCTACGTGCACTCGAAGGTCGACGGCGCCGATCACCTCGGCCGCATCGCCGTGCTGGTGGCGCTGGAATCGACCGGCGACAAGGCGGAACTCGAAAGCTTTGGCAAGAAGCTCGCCATGCATATCGCTTCGGCCAGCCCGCTGGCGCTCAGCGAAGCCGAAGTTCCGGTCGACCGCGTCGAGCGCGAGCGGGCGGTTCTGCTTGAGCAGCTGAAGGAAGATCCGAAGGCGCAAGGCAAGCCGCAGCAGGTGCTCGACAAGATGATCGAGGGCCGGATGCGGAAGTTCTTCGAGGAATCGGTGCTCACCAAGCAGGCGTTCGTGCTGAACCCGGACCAGAGCGTGGAAGCCGCGATCGCCGAAGCCGCCAAGGCGGCGGGAGCGCCGATCAAGGTGACGGGCTTCGTCCGCTTCGCCGTCGGCGAGGGTGTGGAGAAGAAGGCCGATGATTTCGCCGCCGAAGTGGCGGCGATGCAAAAGCCGAACTGATCCGCCTCGAGAACGAGCTTGAGGGCGCCGGGGGTCATCCCCCGCGCCCTTTTGCCATTTAAGGCCGAGGTCGGCTGACTTGCCGGCCGGTGCTGGTCTATAGAGTCTTCTTCATGAGCCTTGCCGAGCGATCCGAACCCGCCCCGCGCGCCTACAAGCGCGTCCTGCTGAAGATTTCAGGCGAAGCGCTGATGGGCGACGCCCAATACGGCATCGACACCGCCGTCTGCGACCGCATCGCCCAGGAGGTGCTGGAAGCGGCCAAGAACGGCGCGGAGATTTGTCTGGTCATCGGCGGCGGCAACATCTTCCGCGGCGTGCAGGGCGCGACGAAAGGCATGGAGCGCGCCAGCGCCGACTATATGGGCATGCTGGCGACGGTGATGAACGCGCTCGCCATGCAGAACGCAATCGAAGGCCTCGGCGGCCAGGCGCGGGTGCTCTCGGCGATTCCGATGGTCACCGTGTGCGAGCCCTACATCCGCCGCCGCGCGCTGCGGCATATGGAGAAGGGGCGCATCGTCATCTTCGCCGCCGGCACCGGCAATCCGTTCTTCACCACCGACACTGCCGCCGCGCTGCGCGCTGCCGAAATGGGCTGCGACGCGCTGCTGAAGGGCACCCAGGTCGACGGCGTCTACACCGCCGATCCGAAGAAGGACCCCAGCGCCACGCGCTACGACACGCTGAGCTATCACGAAGTGCTGGCGCGCGACCTCAAGGTGATGGACGCCTCCGCCATCTCGCTGATGCGCGACAACGGCATCCCCATCGTCGTGTTCTCGATTCACAAACGCGGCGGCCTGGCCGATGTGCTGGCCGGCCGCGGCGTCTGCACCACCATCACCGATTAGGGACGAACACCATGGCCGCACCGCAGCCCTTCAAGATCGACGACTACAAGAAGCGCATGGACGGCGCGCTCACCGCGCTGCAGCACGAGTTCGGCGGCCTGCGCACCGGCCGCGCCTCGCCGCAGCTGCTCGATCCGATCACGGTTGAAGCCTACGGCGCGGTTTCGCCGCTTACGTCGGTGGCGAGCGTCACCGTGCCCGAGCCGCGCATGATTTCCGTCAACGTGTGGGACAAGGCGGTGGTCTCCGCCGTCGACAAGGCGATCCGCGCCGCCAATCTCGGCCTTAATCCGATTGTCGACGGCCAGACGCTGCGCATCCCGATCCCGCCGCTCACCGGCGAGCGCCGCGCCGAACTTGCCAAGATCGCCGGCAAGTACGCCGAACAGCAGCGCGTCGCCGTCCGCAATATCCGCCGCGACGCGATGGATCACCTGAAGAAGCTCGAGAAGGACCACGCCATCAGCGAGGACGAGCACAAGAAGCTCGGCGCCGAGGTGCAGAAAGCCACGGACGATCACATCAAGAAGATCGACGACCTGCTGAAGCACAAGGAAGAGGAGATCATGCAGGTCTGAGCCTGCGGTCCGCTCATGATGGCGCAGCCCGCCCCATCCTCCGCGCCGGCGCCGGTCCCGCGCCACATCGCCATCATCATGGACGGCAACGGCCGCTGGGCGAAGCAGCGATCGCGTCCGCGCACGTTCGGCCACAGCGAAGGGGTGGAGGCGCTGCGCCGCACGGTGGAGGCCGCCGGCGAACTTGGCGTGCGCTATCTCACCGTGTTCGGCTTCTCGACCGAGAACTGGCGCCGCCCGATCGAGGAGGTGAACGCGCTGTTCGATCTGCTGCGCCTCTATGTGGCGCGCGATCTCGACCGGCTGGTGAAAGAGGGCGTGCGCGTTCATGTCATCGGGTCGCGCGAGGGGCTGCAGCCCGACCTCGCCCGCATCATCGCCGACGCCGAAGCCAAGACGCGCCACAACGACAAGCAGCATCTCGTCATCGCCTTCAACTATGGCGGCCAGGACGAGATCGCGCGGGCGGCGCGGCGCATCGCCGAGGACGTCGCCGCCGGCAAGCTGGCGCCGGGCGAAGTTACCATCGAACGGTTCGAGACCTATCTCGACACGGCCGGCCTGCCGCCGCCGGACCTGCTGATCCGCACTTCCGGCGAGTTGCGCCTGTCGAACTTCATGCTCTGGCAGGCCGCCTACACCGAACTGGTTTTCTCCGACATTCTCTGGCCGGACTTCGACAAGGCCGCGCTGCAGGCCGCCATCGACGCTTATCAGCGCCGCGAGCGGCGTTTCGGTGGAGCCGAACCTGAACGCCCCTGATCAAGCCCAAGCGCTTCGCGAGCGGGGCGACTGGTCCGATCTGGGCGCGCGCATCCTGTCAGGGCTCGTGCTGGCGAGCGCGGGGCTTGTCGCCGCGTATTTCGGCGGTCCGTGGCTTGCGGCCGCCTGCGGCGCGGCGGTTGTGGCGATGAGCTACGAGTGGGCGCGCATGAGCGAACCGGGCGCGGCGACGCCGGCGTTTGCGTTCCTGCTCGCCGGTTCGCTCGGCGCGGTGATGTTCGCGAGCTGGCAGCATCTCGCCTACGCCTTCGGCTGGCTCGTGCTGTGCGCGTTCGCGTCCGCAGCGCGCCGGCGCACGCTGACGGGCGTCGTCGAAACCGCGGGCGGCGCGATCTATATCGGCTTTCCCGCCGCGCTGTTCCTGTGGCTGCGCGACCGCGCGCCCGAAGGGCTCGAAACCATCCTCGCCTTGTTCGCGATCATCTGGGCGTCGGATATCTTCGCCTATTTCGGCGGCAAGATTCTGGGCGGCCCCAAGATCGCCGTGGGGCTGTCTCCCAACAAGACCTGGTCGGGCATCATCACCGGCACAACCGCCGGCGCGCTGGCCGGCTATGGCTGCGGCGTTCTGTTCCAGGTCGGTTCCGACTTGCGTGCATCATGGTTGATCATCGGCGCGATTGTCGCCTTCACCGGCCTGATGGGCGACTTGTTCGAGTCGTTCCTCAAGCGGCACTTCGGCGTGAAGGACGCAAGCCGGCTCATTCCCGGTCATGGCGGCGTGCTCGACCGCATTGACAGCCTGATGGCCGCAACGCTCCTGGTCGGCGCCGCGCTGGCGTTCGGGCCGCGCGCGAGCGCCTTGTTGTTTGGAGCCGGATTGTGACCGCGCGCAGCGTTTCGATTCTCGGGGTTACCGGCTCGGTCGGCCAATCGACGCTGCAGGTGATCGAGGAACTGCGCGCGCAGGGGGCCGAGATCGAGGTGGAGGCCGTCACCGCCGGCGCCAACCTCAAGGCGCTCGCCGAAAGCTGCCGCCGCCTCCGGCCCAAATTCGCAGCCATAGCCGATCCGGCCCAGCTGGACGCCGCCCGCGAAGCGCTCGCCGGCCTGGAGGTCGAGGTGGGCGCCGGCGCGGCGGCGCTGGCCGAGGCTGGGGCGCGGCCCGCCGGCTGGGTGATGTCCGCCATCGTCGGCGCCACCGGCCTGGCCCCGACCATGGCCGCCGTCCGCCGCGGGGCCGCGGTGGCGCTGGCCAACAAGGAGTGCCTGGTCTGCGCCGGCCCGCTTTTCATCGAGGCGGCGCGGGCGCACGGCGCGCGGCTGCTGCCGGTCGATTCCGAGCACAACGCCATCTTCCAGGTGCTGACCCACCCCGAGCGGGTCGAGAAGCTGACGCTCACCGCCTCCGGCGGGCCGTTCCGCGTCGCCAGCCGCGAAGCCATGGCCGCGGCCACGCCCGATCAGGCCTGCGCCCATCCGCGCTGGAGCATGGGGCGCAAGATCTCCGTCGACAGCGCCACCCTGATGAACAAGGGGCTCGAACTTATAGAGGCGTCCTATCTCTTTGGTTTCAAATCGGAATTGATCGACGTGATCGTGCATCCCGAAAGCGTGGTGCACAGTTTCGTCCATTATGTCGACGGCTCGGTCCTGGCTCAGCTGGGCTCGCCGGACATGCGCATCCCGATCGCCTACGCCCTGACCTGGCCGGACCGGGCCCAGGTCTCCACCCAGAGGCTGGACCTCGCCCAGCTCGGCGCGCTCACCTTCGAGGCGCCGGATGGGGACAAGTTTCCGGCCCTCGATCTCGCCCGGCAGGCGCTCGACGCCGGCGCGGCGGCGACCACGGCGCTGTCTGCGGCCAACGAAATCGCCGTCGAGGCGTTCCTGGCGGGGCGGATCGGGTTCCTGGATATCTGCCGGATCGTCGAGCAGGCGATGGCGGTGCTCGCGGGAGACGGAACGGTTTCCATCGCAAAATCGCCCACTTCGTTCGATGAGGTGGCCGCGGTGGATCAGGCCGCGCGCCGGGAGGCGCAGCGGATTGCGGGAAGTCTGGCGGCAGCCTAAGGCTGGCGGGCGCTCCACACCAGGAAGGCGCGGGAAGGAAGCGGTCGAATGCCGGACGTGCTGCAGGGCCTACAGGGATTGCTGGTTTACGCCGGCTCCTTCGTTATCGTTTTGAGCGTCGTCGTCTTCGTCCACGAGTTTGGCCACTTCCAGGTGGCGCGCTGGCGCGGCGTCGCCATCGACACCTTCTCCATCGGTTTCGGCAAGACCCTGTTCGGCTGGCGCGACAAGCAGGGCGTGCAATGGAAGGTCGGCGCTCTGCCGCTCGGCGGCTACGTGAAGTTCGCCGACGACGCCGACGCGATGTCGACCGCCCCGCGCGAGAAGATCGAGGACCCGGCGGCCCTCGTCGAGGCGCGCGCGAAAGGTCTGTTTCACGCCCAGCCGCTGTCGACGCGATCGATGGTGGTCGCGGCCGGCCCGCTCACCAATTTCGTTTTCTCGATCCTGGCGTTCGCGCTGCTCGCCTTCATCGTCGGCCGCGATACGCCGACGCGTATCGACCACGTGGCGCCGGGCTCGGCGGCCGAAGCCGCCGGCATGCTGCCGGGCGACGTCATCCTTGCTATCGCCGGCCGCGAGGTCGCCGGTTTCGACCAGATTCAACCGATTGTCGCTTCGTCGCTGGGCCGTGAACTCGATGTGGTCGTGCGCCGCGACGACTCCAGCGTCGCGCTGCAAGTGACGCCGACCGCCAGCCCCGCCGATCCGAGCGTCGGCGTGATGGGCGTCGCCCACCAGGCGTCGTTCGAGACGCGCGAGAGCATCGATCCGCTGACCGCGCTGGGCGACGGCGCGCGCAGCACCTGGGGCATCATCGCCCAGACCGGCGCTTACATCGGCGGCATTTTCGTCGGCCGCGAGTCGGGCGATCAGATCGCCGGTCCGCTCGGCATCATCAACGTTTCCGGCCAGGTCGCCTCGTCGGCGCTTCAGGCGCCTGACGCGTCGCTGACGCAGAAGCTGATGATGCTGGTTCTGTCGCTGCTCAACCTCGCCGCCGTATTGTCGGTGGCGGTGGGCATCGTCAACTTGCTGCCGATTCCGATCCTCGACGGGGGACACCTGCTGTTTTACGGCATCGAGGCGATGCGCGGGGGGCGGCCTTTGCCGCCGTCGGCGCAGGAATGGGCGTACCGGGCCGGATTCGCCGTCATGGCGAGTCTATTCCTATTCGCGACCTGGAACGACATCACGAGACTCTTTCCAGGTGCGCAGTAACGGCGCCTCGTCCTTGTCTTTCGATACGGGATGGGGTCTTAGAAACACGGCGCTGGGGAGCGCCGGAGCGTCGAGGGCTTAATGAAGCTGGTTCTGCGGGATGTCGTGCTCGGCGCGGTCTATGGCGCCGCCACGGTGGGGGGCGGCGCGGGGGTGCTGCTTGCGGCGTCCACGGACGCATACGCGCAAGAGGCGCGAACGCCGGCGCAGGCGCCGGCTGAGCAATCGGGCGTCGCCATCCGCCGCATCCTGGTTGAAGGCAACCAGCGGATCGAGCCGGCGACGATCACCTCCTATCTGCTGGTGCGCCCCGGCGACACGTTCGATCCCGAGCGCATCGACATGTCGCTCAAGACGCTGTTCGCGACCGGTCTGTTCGCCGACGTGCAGATTGAGCAGCGCGGCTCCGATCTCATCGTCGCGGTGATCGAAAACCCGGTCATCAACCGCGTCATCTTCGAAGGTCTCAACACGCTCGACGAGGACGATCTCGAGGAAGAAGTCCAGGCGCGCCCACGCTCGGTGTTCACGCCGGCGCGCGCGCAGGCCGACGTTCAGCGCATCATCGAAGTCTACCGCCGCTCTGGCCGCTTCGCCGCGCAGGTCACGCCGCAGGTGCGCGAACTCGATCAGAACCGCGTCGATCTGATCTTCGAGGTCGACGAGGGGCCGGTCACCGGCGTCCGCGACATCAATTTCATCGGCAACGAGGTGTTCTCCGACCGGCGCCTGCGCGACGCCATCGTGACGACCAAGTCGAGCTGGTGGAACCTGTTCCAGTCGAACGACAATTACGATCCCGACCGGCTCGAATACGACCGCGAGCAGCTGCGTCAGTTCTACAACAACCGCGGCTACGCCGACTTCCGCGTCGTCTCGGCCGTCGCCGAACTCACGCCCGACCAGCGCGACTTCTTCATCACTTTCACGGTGGACGAAGGCATCCGTTACGAGTTCGGCGCGGTCGATGTCCGCACCGAGCTGAACCGGCTGCCGCCGGAGCTGCTGCGCGCGGCGATTCCGATCCGCAGCGGCGAAGTGTTCCGGGGCGAATTGATCGAAGACACGATCGACGCGATGACCTACATGGCCGGCACGGTCGGCTACGCCAACGTGAACATCACGCCGCTGGTCGAGCGCGACCGCGAGAACCGGGTCGTCAACATCACCTTCGAGGTGAACGAAGGCCCGCGCGTTTTCATCGAGCGCATCGATATCGTCGGCAACACCCGCACGATCGACCCCGTCATCCGGCGTGAGATGCGGGTGAACGAAGGCGACGCATTCAACCGTGTCCTGCTGGACCGCTCCCGCCAGCGCATCCGCGCGCTCGGCTTTTTCCGGAACGTCACCGTCGAGGACACAGACGGCTCGCAGCCGGACCGCAACGTCGTGACCGTCACGGTCGAGGAGGAATCGACCGGCGAACTCGCTTTCGCAGCGGGCTATTCCTCGCAGGAGAGCTTCCTGTTCGACGTCTCCATCACCGAGCGCAACCTGCGCGGGCGCGGCCAGTTCCTGCGTCTGCGCGCTTCGTCGAGTTCGCAGCGCCAGCAGGTCGATCTGCGCTTTACCGAGCCGCGCTTCCTCGGCCGCGAACTCGCCGCCGGCTTCGACATCTATTCTCTGCGCACCGACTTCCTCGATCAGTCCTCGTTCGAGAACCAGTCGACCGGCATCGGCGCGCGCCTGAGTTTCCCGACATCGGAGCGCACCAGCGTCGGGCTGACCTACAATCTGGTTCAGGACGACACCGAGATCGCGGACATCTACGTCGACCACGACGGTAATGCGGCGACGCCGGCCATCAACCAGTGCGATCCGAACTACCTGCAGCGCTCGTTCCTGTGCGATCAGGAGGGCTCGTTCCTCACCTCGATGGTGGGCGTCACCTTCAACTGGGACCGGCGCAACGAGCCGATCCGGGCCACGCGCGGCTTCGACCTGCAGCTCAGCCAGGACGTCGCTGGCGTGGGCGGCGAGGTGAACTATCTCCGCACCGAGGTGCAAGGCGGCCTCTATTACGGTCTGCCGTACGGCTTCCGCGCCTTGTTCCGCGGCAGCGCGGGCTACATCGCCGGCTGGGCCGGAGACGACGTCCGCATCAATGACCGCTTCTTCAAGGGCGGCTCCTCGTTCCGCGGCTTCGACGTCGCCGGCATCGGCCCGCGTCAGCTGATCGTGAACCCGACGAACGGCGATATTCTTACGGTGGGCGACGCCGTCGGCGGCAATCTTTACGCCATCGGCACGCTGCAGCTCGACGTGCCGCTGCCGCTGCCGGAATCGTTCTCGCTCGGCAGCGCGCTGTTCGTCGACTTCGGCACGCTGGGCGTGGTCGACGCCGCGAGCCGCCAAGAGGTGCCGATCGACGCAAGCTCGCGGCTTATCGTCGAAGACGAAACAAGCCTGCGTGTGGCGGCTGGGGTGTCTGTGTTCTGGGATTCGCCGTTCGGCCCAGTGCAATTCGATTTCGCACAACCTCTGCAATATGAGGATTACGATCGGCGCGAAGAGTTCCGGTTCTCAACCCGGACCAATTTCTAAGGAGAAGGCGCACTATGCGTTTGCTTAGCATTGCTGCTGCGGCTGCCATCGCGGTTGCAGCGTTCGGAGTCACGACTGACGCGTTTGCGCAGCGTGGCCGTAATCAGTCCACCACCGCGGTGGTGATCAACTACGATCGCGTGCTCACCGAGTCCGCCATCGGCCGCGACCTGGCGACCAAGCTCCAGCAGGTGCGCACTCAGATCAACGCCGAGGCCCAGGCCCTCGCGCCGGAGCAGCAGAGCATCGAACAGGAAGCCCAACGTCTGCAGAACACGTTGCGCAACCGCTCGGCCGAGCAGATCCGCAACGACCCGCAGGCCCAGGCCCTGGCGCAGCGTCAGCAGCAGCTGCAGACCCGCGCCGCCTCGCTGCAAGGGGATATGGAGTGCACCCGGCTGATCTCGCTCCGCGACGTCGAGCTGCAGATCGATCCGATTGTCCGCAGCGTGATGCAATCGCGCGGCGCGGGCATCGTCGTCGATGCGCGCACGGTCAACCAGTTCGCGCCTGAGTTCGACATCACCGCCGCGGTGATCCAGCAGCTCGACGGCAACCAGGCCACCCGTACGGCGAACGTCACGCGCCGCCCGGTGGCCGAGTGCTCGGGCCAGCAGCAGCCCGCCGGCTGATAAGCCGTCCGGCGTGACTTTGGGCTTCGGCGGCGCCAAATAATCGGCGCATGATCGATCCCCGCTTCTACGAGGCGCTCGGACCGGCGACGGTCCGGGCGCTTGCGCCGTCTGGCGACATCGGCGGCGACGCCGAGCGCCTGGTCACCGGCGTCGCCAGCGCCGAACAGGCCGGCCCAGGCGACCTCTGCTATTTCGAGCCGAAGGGCAAGGACGCGGCGCTGGCGTCCGCGCCGGCGGCCTGCGTCATCTCGCCCGCCCATGCCCACCTGGCGCCGAACGCGGGCGCCTTAATCCTGTCGGAGCGGCCGCGGGCGCTGTTTGCGCGGCTGGCGCCGCTGCTGGTGCGCCCGCGCACGTTCGCCGGCCACGGGCATGTCGATCCGAGCGCCAGACTGGAGGAGGGCGTGCTGCTCGGTCCCGGCGCGGTGATCGGCCCCGGCGCGCAGATCGGCGCCGGCGCAGAGATCGGGCCGAACGCCGTGATCGGGCCGGGCGTCGCCATCGGCCGCCGCAGCCGCATCGGCGCGCGCGTCTCGATCGGCTTTGCGCTGATCGGCGACGATGTGAACATTCTCGCCGGCGCCGTGATCGGCGAGCAGGGCTTCGGCGTCGCCGGCGACGCGGGCGGGCCCGTGGACGTGCCCCATCTCGGCCGCGTCATCGTCCAGGACCGCGTCACCATCGGCGCCAACAGCACCATCGACCGCGGCGTGTTCGACGACACCGTGATCGGCGAGGACGTGAAGATCGATAATCTCTGCCACGTCGCCCACAATTGCCTGATCGGCCGGGGATCGCTGATCGCCGCCTTCGCCGGCATCTCCGGCTCGACGGTGGTGGGCGATGGCGTCACCATGGGCGGGCGCGTCGGCGTGGCCGATCACCGCAACATCGGCAAGGGCGCCACGCTTGCGGGCGGAGCGGCGGTGTTCCAAGACGTGCCGCCAGGCGAAGTCTGGAGCGGCTACCCGGCGAAACCGCTACGCAAATGGCTGCGTGAAGCGGCATGGCTGAGCCGCAAAGCGGCGGGGACACGCGATGAATGATCTGACCGAACAGAAAAACGCGGCAAGCAACGTGATCGAGATTCACGAAGTCCTGCAGCGCCTGCCGCACCGCTATCCGTTCCTGCTGGTGGACCGGGCGGTCGAGTACGTTCCCAACAAGTCGATCCGCGGCATCAAGAACGTCACCATCAACGAGCCGTTCTTTCCGGGGCATTTCCCGGGCGCGCCCGTCATGCCGGGCGTTCTGCAGATCGAGGCCTTGGCGCAGACCGGCGCGCTGCTCATGTCCAAGACGCTGGAAGCCGACATCACCAAGCACCTGATCCTGTTCATGTCGGTCGAGAACGCCCGGTTCAAGCGGCCGGTGATGCCGGGCGACGTGATGGAGATGCCGGTGGAAGTGCTGTTCCAGCGCCGCAACATCTTCAAGTTCCGCGGCCGCGTCGAAGTGAACGGCGAACTCGCCACCGATTGCGAGTTCGCGGCGATGAAGGCTGACCGTCCGTGAGCGCAAAGATCCATCCGACCGCCGTCGTCGATGACAGCATCGAACTCGGCGCAGGCGTTGAAATCGGGCCGGGCTGCGTCATCGGTCCGCATGTGAAGCTCGGCGACGGCACCAGGCTGATCGCTCACGTCTTCATCGAGAGCCATACCGAACTGGGCAGCAACAACACCGTATTCCCGTTCGTGGGCCTCGGCGGCGCGCCGCAAGACCTCTCCTACAAGGGCGAGCCCACCAGGCTCGTCATCGGCGACAACAACGTCATCCGCGAGCACGCCACACTGCACCGTGGCACCGTGCGCGGCCGTTCCGTCACCACCATCGGCGACGACTGCCTGATCATGGGCAATTGCCACGTCGCGCACGACTGCAAGGTCGGCAACAACGTCATCATGGCCCAGACCGCCACCATCGGCGGCCACGTCCAGGTCGGCGACTACGCCTTTCTCGGCGGCTTGAGCGGGGTCCACCAGCACGGCCGCGTCGGCCGCTACGCCTTCGTCGGCGCGAGCGCGCTGATGACGACGGACCTCATCCCGTTCGGCTCGGCCATCGGCAACCACGCCCATCTCGGCGGCCTCAACGTCGTGGGCCTCAAGCGGCGCGGCTTCACCCGCGAACAAATCCACGATCTCCGCGCCGCCTATCGTCTGCTGTTTGCGGAAGAGGGCACGTTCCAGGAGCGCATCGAGGATTGCGTCGAAGCCTATGCCGGCAATCCGCACGTGATGGAGATCGTCGACTTCATCCGCGCCGACGCCGCGCGCCCGCTTTGCATGCCGCGGGATTGAGCGATGGCGGCGTGGCGCAAGCTGGGCGTCATCGCCGGCGGCGGCGAGCTGCCGGTCGTGCTGGCCGAACATCTGGCGGCGACGCAGCGGCCCTATTTCATCGCCCGCATCGCGCCGATGGCCGACCCCGCATTGGACCGGCATCCCGGCGCCAGCCATGGTCTCGGCGCCATGGGCGCGCGCATGGATGCGATGCGTCAGGCCGGTTGCGACACCGTCGTGCTGCTGGGCCAGGTCGCGCGGCCGGACCTCAAGACGCTCGAACTCGACGACGTCGCCCGCGGCATGCTGCCGGCGATCATCGCCGCCATGCCGAAGGGCGACGACGCGTTGCTGCGCGCGGTGCTGAACGAACATGAGCGCGCGGGCTTCAGCGTCGTCGGCGCCGACGACGTGATGGCCGATCTGCTCGCGCCCGCCGGCGCCTGGGGCGCCCTCGCGCCCAACCCGGCGCAGCTCAAGGACATCGCCAAGGCGGCGAAGGTCGCGGCGATGGCGGGTTCGTTCGACATCGGCCAGGGCGTCGTCGTGTGCGACGGCCTGGTGCTCGCGGTCGAAGCGCAGGAGGGCACAGACCTGATGCTGCGCCGGGTGGCCGAACTGCCGGAAACCATTCGCGGCGCGCCGGCGCGTCGGCGCGGCGTGCTGGTGAAGCGGCCGAAGCCGATCCAGGAGCGGCGCATCGATCTGCCCACGATCGGCGTACGCACGATCGAAGGCGCCGCCGCCGCCGGCCTCGCCGGCGTAGCGGTCGAAGCCTGCGGCGCGCTCGCCGTGCGGCGCGACGACATCGTCGCCGCCGCCAATCGCGCGGGACTGTTCGTCTACGGTTTCAAGCCCGAAGAAGTGGGCGAAGCTTGAGCACGCGCGTCTTTCTCGTCGCTGCTGAAGCCTCCGGCGACGCGCTGGGCGCCGATCTCGCGCGCGTGCTGAAGGAGCGGGATCCGGACGTCCAGCTGGCCGGCGTCGGCGGGCCGCTGATGGCGGAGGAGGGCGTCGTCAGCCAGACCAGCATCTCCGGCTTGGCGGTGCTTGGTTTCGTCGATGGCCTGCTGGCCTATTCGCGCGTGAAGAAAGCGGCCGCCGCGACTGTCGAGGCGATCGTGCGGACCAGGCCCGACGTTGCGGTGCTGATCGATTCCTGGGGCTTTACGCTGCGCGTCGCGCAAGGCGTTCGCGCGGCCGCGCCCGAGATCAAGCTGGTGAAGTATATCGGCCCGCAAGTGTGGGCGTCGCGGCCCGGACGCGCCAAGACGCTCGCCGCCGCCGTCGACCACCTGATCTGCATCCACGATTTCGAGGTCCCGTTCTACGAACCCTACAAGCTGCCCTGCACCGTCTGCGGCCATCCCGCGCTCGGCCGGTTCAAGCCGGGCGACGGCGCGGCGTTCAAGGCGCGTCACGGCTTCAAGCCGAGCGACCGCATCGTCCTGGTTCTGCCCGGCAGCCGCGCCAGCGAAATCCGCCGCGTCGGGCCGACGCTTTGGCGCGCGGCGGAACTGCTCGACCGCGACCGCAACGACGTCCGGCTGGTGGTCGTGGCCGCCCAGTCCGTGCGCAGGGCTGTCGTCGAGCAGGCCCCGCCCGTGGCGCATGTGGTGGACGAGCGCGAGAAGGAAGACGCTTTCGCCGCCGCCGCCGTGGCGCTCGCCGCCTCCGGCACGGTCACGACCGAGGTGGCGCTGCAGGGGACGCCGCTGGTGATCGGCTACAAGCTGGGCTGGATCACCTGGGCGCTGGCGCGCGCATTTCTGTTCAAGGGCAAGTTCGCGACGCTGATGAACGTCGCCGCCGACGCCGAAGTCGCGCCGGAACTGATCCAGACCCGCTTCACGCCGGAGAATGTCGCAGCCGCCGCCGCGCCGCTGCTCGATGACGAGGCCGCGCGCGAAGAGCAGGTGCGCCGTCAGGACGAAGCCCTCGCGCTGATGGGACGCGGGGGCAGGCCGGCGGCGGAGATCGCCGCCGACGCTGTCCTCGGCGTCGTCGCTCAGCCGCGCGTGTTGAGCGGCGCGTAGTCGCGGCGCGGCGCGCCGGTATAGACTTGGCGCGGACGGCCGATCTTCTGGCTGTCGTCCTCCATCATCTCGGTCCATTGCGCGATCCAGCCGACCGTGCGCGCGACCGCGAACAGCACCGTGAACATCGAGGTCGGGAAGCCCATCGCCCGCAGCGTGATGCCGGAATAGAAGTCGATGTTCGGATAGAGCTTGCGCTTGACGAAATACTCGTCGTTGAGCGCGATCTTCTCCAGCTCCATCGCCACCTTCAGCGTCGGATTGTCTTCGCCGCTGGTTTCCTTGAGCACGGCGTGGCAGAGCTTCATCATCGCCTTCGCGCGCGGGTCGTAGTTCTTGTAGACGCGGTGGCCGAAGCCCATCAGGCGCACTTCGGAATTCGGGTCCTTCACCTTGGCGATGAAATCCGGAATGTTGTCGACCGTGCCGATCCGTTCGAGCATGTCGAGCGCCGCTTCGTTGGCGCCGCCATGCGCAGGCCCCCAGAGGCAAGCGATGCCCGAAGAGATGCAGGCGAACGGATTGGCGCCGGACGAGCCCGCCAGCCGCACCGTCGAGGTCGAGGCGTTCTGCTCATGGTCGGCGTGCAGGATCATGAACACGTCCATCGCCCGCGCCAGCACCGGATTGACCTTGTAATCCTCCGCCGGCACCGCAAAGCACATGCGCAGGAAGTTCGCCGCGTAGTTGAGTTCGTTGCGCGGGCTGATGAATGGCTGGCCCACCGAGTACTTGAACGCGCGCGCGGCGATGGTCGGCATCTTCGCGATCAGGCGGTGGCTCGCCACCAGGCGCTGGTGCGGATCGTTGATGTCGGTGGAGTCGTGGTAGAACGCCGCCAGCGCGCCGACCGTGCCGACCATGACCGCCATCGGGTGCGCGTCGCGGCGGAACCCCTCGAAGAAGCGGTCGAACTGCGAGTGCAGCATGGTGTGATAGGTGATGCTGCGGGTGAAGTCGGCGAGTTGCTTCTCGTTCGGCAATTCGCCGTGCAGCAGCAGGTAGCAGACCTCGATGAAGCTCGACTTTTCGGCCAGCTGATCGATCGGATAGCCGCGATAGAGCAGCGTGCCTTCGTCGCCGTCGATATAGGTGATCTGGCTTTCGCAGGCGCTCGTCGAGGTGAAGCCCGGATCGTAGGTGAAGACCTTGCCTTCGCCATAGAGCTTGCGGATGTCGATGACGTCGGGGCCCACGCTGCCGCCGTACACGGGCAACTCGAGTTGCTTGCCGTCCACCGTGAGCGTGGCCGAGGGCTTCTTTATGAGTTTGCTTTCCATGCCGTCGTCCTCAAACTTGATCCGCAATCCGCGCGAGCGCTTCTTCGCGGCCTAACAATTCCAATGCGTGGCCCAGATCGGGCGCGGGCGTCCCACCGGTGAGCGCCGCCCGAAGCCCCGGGCCGATTTGACCTAAACCAACGCCCTCGGCGGTAGCGAAAGCCTTAAGCGCGCGGCCTAGAGCAGCGTGCTCCCACGCCGGTTCGGCGGCGAGCTTCTCGTACAGACGGCCGAGGCGTTGCCTGAAGTCGTTCTTCATCAAGGATTTGGCCGCTTCGTCAAGCGCGAGCGGCCGTTTCGCCAGGATGAAGCGGGATTGTTCCGCCAGCTCCACGATCGTCTTTGCCCGCTTTTTCAGCACCGGCATGGCGCGCTTCAGCGCTGCGCGCTGCGCCTCGCTCAAGGCCGCGGCGCCATGCTTCGCCAGATGCTCGCTCAGCAGGCCGGTCAGCCGTTCGTCGTCAGCGAGCGCCATGAAATGCGCGTTGACGGAGTCGAGTTTCTTGAAGTCGAGCCGCGCCGGCGCCTTGCCGATCTGGCTGATCTCGAACTGCGGCGCCGCTTCTTCCTTGGTGAGGATGTCGTCGTGGCCGGGGCTCCAGCCCAGCCGCATCAGGTACGCAGTCATCGCTTCGGGCAGATAGCCCATGTCGCGCCATTCATGCACGGCCTGCGCGCCGTGACGCTTGGAGAGCTTCTTGCCGTCTTCGCCGTGGATCAGCGGCACGTGCGCGAAATGCGGCGGCGTCCAGCCCATTGCTTGATAGATGACGATCTGCCGGGCGGCATTTGTCAGGTGATCATCGCCGCGGATCACGTGCGTCACGCTCATGTCGTGGTCGTCGACGACGACCGACAGCATGTAGGTGGGATTGGCGTCGGCGCGCAGCAAGACGAGATCGTCGATGTCGCGCGCTTTGATGCGCACGTCGCCCTGGATCAGGTCGGCGTTCAGCACCTCGCCTTCATCCGGCGCCTTGAGCCGCACTGCGAACGGCGCATCCGGCGAAGGCGGCGCCTTGCCGTCGCGATAGGGCGAACGGATTGCGCGGCCCTCGGCGTGCGCTTCGGCCCGCGCTGCGTCCTGCTCCGCGGCCGTCATGTAGCAGCGGAACGCTCCGCCGCGCTGGACCATTTCCGCGGCGGCTTCGCGATGGCGCGCCGCGCGGGCGTGCTGGTAGACGATCTCGCCGTCGTGCTGGAGGCCGAGCCAGCGCATCCCCTCGACGATGGCGTCGATCGCCTCCGGCGTGGAGCGGGTGCGGTCGGTGTCCTCGATCCGGAGCAGGAAGGTTCCGCCCGTCTTCCGGGCGTAGAGCCAGTTGAAAAGCGCCGTGCGCGCGCCCCCGATATGGAGGTAGCCTGTAGGCGAGGGGGCGAAACGGGTGACGACGCTCATCGCGGGCGGGAGGACCTTCCAAAAGCGCGCGGGTGGTAGCACGCCCGCTGCGTTTTCTCCTAGCCGCGCCCTGGGCGACATGTTCGCGCTGCAGCGCGACCGTTGGATCCTCTGGCTGCCGGTCGCGATGATCGCCGGCGCCGCCGCCTGGATGCTGGCCCCGCGCGACCCGCCGGTCTGGCTCGGGGCGCTGTTGCTGGCCGCGGGCGCCGCCGCTGCGATCGCCATTACCGCCTGGCCGAGCGAACGCGCGGACGGTCTCGCCATGGCGCTTCGACGCGCGGCGGCTGGCGTCTGCGCCTTGTGCGCCGCCGCCGGCCTTGGCGCGGTCGCGGCCCAGGTGCGGACGGCTTCCGTGGCGCAACCGGCTTTCGCCGGCGCCGAAGCGCCTGTGACGGTGGAAGGCTGGGTCGTCGCCAATGACGCGAGCGACAACGGACCCCGCCTCCGCCTGCTGGTTCGCAGCATATCCGGCGCAGCCGAGCCGCCGCGTTACGTGCGCCTGTCTGTCAGCGAGGCGGGGCTGCTGACGCCGGGCCGCGCCGCGCGCTGCCGCGGCGTGCTCGGCCCGCCCGCGGGCCCGATGGCGCCGGGCGCCTACGACTTCGCCCGCCGCGCCTATTTCGAACGCCTCGGCGCCGCCGGCTTCGCCTTCGGCCGCTGCCGTCCGGCCGCGTTCGCGCCGCCGGACGGCTGGCTCGACCGCCAGCGTCTGCGCCTTGCGGCGATGCGCGCCGATCTCTCCGCCGCCATCTACGAAGCCGCGCCCGGCCGCGGCGGCGCCATCGCCGCCGCGCTCGTCACCGGCGACCGCAGCTCGATCGACGCGGCGACCAACGCCGCGCTGCGCGATTCCGGCCTGGGCCATCTGCTGTCCGTGTCCGGCATTCACATGGGCGTCGTCGGCGGACTGGTGTTTGCGATGCTGCTGTGGACGCTGTCGCTGATCGCGCCGGTGGCGTTGCGTTTCCCGGTCAAGAAGATCGCCGCGGCGGGCGCGCTGATCGTGCTCGCCGCCTATCTCGTCGTGTCCGGATCGAGCGTGCCGGCGCTGCGCTCGTTCGTGATGGCGTGCGTCGCGTTCGGCGCCATCCTGCTCGACCGGCCGGCGATCTCGATGCGCGGCCTTGCGCTGGCGGCGTTCATCGTCGTGCTGATCTTTCCCGAGTCGGTGCTTGAACCGGGCTTCCAGATGTCGTTCGCCGCGACCATGGCGCTGGTGGCGCTGTTCGAGATGATGAAGCGCGCGCCGCACGAGCCGGCTCTGCCGACGCCCGGCCCGGTCATCGGCCTGCTGCAGGCGACCACGCGCGGCATCGGCGGCGTGCTGCTGATCTCGTTCGTCGCCGGGCTCGCCACCGATCCGTTCGCCATCTATCATTTCCAGCGCTTTGCGCTTTATTCGCTGCCGGCGAACCTGATCGCGGCGCCCATCATGTCGTTCCTGGTCGCGCCGATGGCGGCCGCTGCGGCGATCCTCGCGCCGTTCGGCCTGGCCGATCCCGCGCTCGAACTGATGGCCAGCGCGCTCGATCTCATCGCCGCGGTCGGCCAGACCTTCGGCGAGCGCCCGGAGGCGGTGCGCGCCGTGCCGCGCCCGAGCGATGCGGCCTTCGTCGTCTGCGTCTTGGCGCTGCTGTGGGCGTGCCTCTGGCGCGGCGCGCTGCGCTGGCTCGCCGCGCCGGTCTTCGCCGCAAGCGTCGCGCTTTATCTTTCGATACCCTTGCCGGTGCTGGCGTTCGACGCGGACCTGCGCGCACTCTACGCGCGCGACGGCGAGCGCTGGACGCTGATCGCCGCGCGCGGGCGCTCGACCTATGCGCGCGATCAGCTGGGCGCGATGCTGGGCCTGTCGCCAAGCCAGATCGAGCGTCTGGCGTCGCCGGAGAGCTGCAGCGAAGCGCTCTGCCGCTGGAGCAGGGCGCGCGGCGACATCTTCTACGTTCGCGAACCAGGCGCCATCGAGCAGGCCTGCGCGTCGCGCGCCGTCGTCGTTTCACGCGCGCCGGCGCCGGATGGGTTCGCGCAGCGCTGCTCTCTCGATGCGCTGATCGATGCGGGAAATCTCGCCGCATTCGGCGGCGCGGCCGTCATTGAAACGCCGTTGGGTCCCCCGCGCATCGCCCGCGCGCGTCCGGCGCAGGTGCGCCGCCCATGGACGCCGCGCGCGCCGGCCTCCGATCAGGAATAGCGGCGGATCATCGCCACCAGCTTGCCCTGGATGCGCACGCGGTCCGGACCGAAAATGCGCGTCTCATAGGCCGGGTTGGCGGCTTCGAGCGCGATCGAGTTGCCGCGCTTGCGCAGGCGCTTCAGCGTCGCTTCCTCGTTGTCGATCAGCGCGACGACGATGTCGCCGCTGTCGGCGGCGTCGGTGCGTTTGATGATCACGACATCGCCGTCGAGGATGCCGGCCTGGATCATCGAATCGCCTTTGACTTCGAGCGCGAAGTGATCGCCCGAGCCCAGCAGATCCTCCGGCGCGGAGACGCGCCCGACCTCATGCTGCAACGCCTCGATCGGCACGCCGGCGGCGATCTGGCCCAGGATCGGCACGCCATAGCCGCCGCTGGAGCGGCCCTCGGCCACCACGCTCGGCCGGAATGCGCCGCGGCCCCTCGGCGGAGCGGCCGGGGCTGCGCTGTCGGGCAGCTTCAGCACTTCCAGCGCCCGCGCCCGGTGCGGCAGGCGGCGCAGGAAGCCGCGCTCTTCCAGCGCCGTGATCAGCCGGTGAATGCCGGACTTGGAGGCCAGATCGAGCGCTTCCTTCATCTCGTCGAAGGAGGGCGAAACGCCCGTCTCCTTGATCCGCTCGTGGATGTAGAGCAGCAGTTCTTTTTGTTTCGCTGTCAGCATGACCTGGGACCAAATGGTGAACGATGCTGCGTTCTATATCCGTTCCGAGGTCCGGGTCAAGTCTAGTTGGGTTAACGGCCCAGTAGTGCTCGGGTCGCCGCCGCCACATCGTCTTGGCGCATCAGGCTCTCGCCCACGAGAAACGCGCGCGCGCCGTCCGCCTGAAGGCGGACGATGTCGGCGTGGGCGAAGACGCCCGACTCCGACACCAGCAGCCGGTCGGGCGGCGTGAGCTTCGCCAGCCGCGCCGTCGTCGCGAGATCGGTCTCGAACGTCGCCAGCGAACGGTTGTTCACGCCGATCAAGGCCGCGCCGAGCATGAGCGCCCGTTCAAGCTCGGCTTCGTCATGCACCTCGACCAGCGCATCCATGCCGAGCGCGCTCGCCGCCTGATGCAGTTCTGATGCAAGCGCGTCGTCGACCGCCGCCATGATGACCAGGATCGCATCGGCGCCGATGGCGCGGCTTTCCGCGATCTGCCAGGGATCGATCATGAAATCCTTGCGCAGCACCGGTAGCGGACAGGCCGCGCGCGCCGCGACGAGATAGTCTTCCGCGCCCTGAAAGCTCGGCGCATCGGTCAACACCGAAAGACACGCCGCGCCGCCCTCGAGGTAAGCGAGCGCCAGCGACGGCGGATCGAAGTCGGCGCGGATGAGGCCCTTCGACGGCGACGCCTTCTTGATCTCGGCGATCAGTGCGGGCGCTTCGGCGTTCAAGAGCGCGCGCTGAAAGCCGCGCGGCGCCGGTTGCGCGCGCGCCTGCGCATCGAGTGCGCTCCAAGGCGCCGCCGCCTTGCGCGCGGCGACTTCCTCGCGCTTGTAGCCGATGATCTTGGCCAGCACACTCACCCCGCCGCGCTCCTCTTGGACCGCCGGCGTCCCCGCCGGCGAGACGCCCGCGGTCCAAGAGTGAACAGGCTCACGGCGCGCTCCGCGACACGTCGATCAGCTTCTCCAGCGCTTCGCGCGCTGCGCCGCTGTCGATGCTGTGTTCGGCCATGGGCCAAGCCTCCGGAACGTCCTTGGCGCGCCCGGCCACGACCAGCGCGCCGGCGGCGTTGAGGATCACCGCCTTGCGATGTCCGGGCCGGCCGCCGCCGCCGAGCAGCGCGCGCAGCTCTGCGGCGTTTTCCTCGGCCGTGCCGCCGCGAAGGTCGGGATCGACGTCCGCGGCCATTGTCGCCGTCACCCGCGTGATCGCGCCGCCGTCGAGGATGGCGACGGTGTTGGCGTCGGCGTGAGCGGCGGACAGCTCGTCCAATCCGCCTGCGCCGTGCACCGCCCACGCTTTCTCGGCGCCGAGCGCTTTCAGCGCGCCCGCGACGGGCTCCAGAAAATCCGCGCTGAACACGCCGATCAGCTGGCGCTTCACGCCGGCCGGGTTGGAGAGCGGGCCGAGCAGGTTGAAGATCGTGCGCTGGCCCAGTTCGCGCCGCGCCTGCGCCACGTGGCGCATCGCCGGATGGTGGTTCTGCGCAAACAGAAACGCGACGCTTGCTTCGCGCAGGCAGCGCTCCAGCGTTGGCACGTCGCCGGTGAGCTTCACGTCCAGCGCCTCCAGCACGTCGGCCGCGCCGGACCTCGAACTCATCGCCCGGTTGCCGTGCTTGGCCACCGGCGCGCCGCAGCCCGCGACCACGAACGCCACCGCGGTCGAGATGTTCAGCGTCTGCGCGCCGTCGCCGCCGGTGCCGCACACGTCGATCGCGTCCGCCGGCGCCGCCACCCGCAGCATGCGCGAGCGCAGCGCCCGCGCGCCGCCGGCGATCCAGGCCGGATCGCTCATGCGCGGAATGGTGAGCGCGAGGAAGCGCTTGATCTCGTCATGCGGCGCTCGCCCGTCCATGATCTCGGCGAACGCCGCGTCGATCTCGGCCACGTCGAGATCGCCCGTTTCCAGCTTCGCGTTCAACTCGGCGAGGCTCATCGCACGCCCGCCGCGCTCAGGAAGTTGCCGATGATGGCGTGGCCGTGTTCGGAGGCGATCGACTCGGGGTGGAACTGCACGCCGAACACGGGCCGGCTCTTGTGCGAGAGGCCCATCACTTCGCCGTCGGCGGTTTCCGCATCGATATTGAGCACGTCGGGAAACGTCTCGCGCTTCACCGCCAGCGAGTGATAGCGCGTCGCCTTGAACGGGGAGGGCAGGCCACGGAAGAGGCCGCCCTGCCGGTGCGTGACGTCCGAAACCTTGCCGTGCATGATCTCTCTCGCGCGCACCACCTCGCCGCCGAAGGCCTGTCCCATCGCCTGGTGGCCGAGGCAGACGCCGAGGATCGGCAGATCCGCCGGCGCACGCGCCAGGAAGTCGAGGCAGATGCCGGCTTCGTTCGGCGTGCAGGGTCCCGGCGAGAGGATCACCGCCTTGGGCTTGCGCTTCAGCACCGCTTCGACGCTCAGCGCATCGTTGCGGTGCACCTCCGTGGGCGCGCCGAAGTCTTCGACGTAATGGACGAGGTTGTAGACGAAGCTGTCGTAATTATCGATGACGAGGATCATGGAAGTCCGGCCTTGAGGCTCAAACGAACGAAGGGGGTCAGTCGCGTTCGTTCGCGCGCCATCGTGCGGAGAGAATCCGGATCGTCATTGCAGACGCACCTTAGCCGAAAATCCGCGGGTGCAAACAGGCTTCGCCTCAGACAAGCCATGCCGGATCAGCGATCCTGAGCCGTGTGGTACACGGCGAGGATGTCGATCGTGTCGCCGTCCGCCCTGTAAACGATGACGTACGGCGCGTTGCGCACGGAAAGTTCACGCACGCCCGGCTCGATGCTCGGGCGGCCGATATCGCCCAATCGCTTCAGGCTTTCGGCGGCGGCGCGGATGCGTGCGACGGTTTTCCACGCTCCAGCTCCCTCAGCCAGTCGTGGTAGCGCCTGAGATAAGCCAGCGCGGGGGCGCGCCATCGCACCCGCCGCAAGGCCCGCGTCATGCGGAGAGGCGTTTGAAGAATTCCTCGACCTCGGCGTCCGAGGCGAGCGGGCCGGGGTCAGCCAGCCGCCGACGCAGGTCGGCCGCCTGTTCGTCGTTTAACGACGTCTCGGGATGGAGATCGCCATGAAACAGCGTTTCGATGATCTCCGCGATCTCTTCGCGGCGCGGCGCCGGCAGCTTCTCAAGCGCGGCGGACACCCGTTCGAACTTGCCCATCGTGACCGTCCTCAATGTTCAGGATAACGCCAACCGGGGGATGTTTCAAACGTATCGCCACGCCTCGGACGCCGCCCGGAACAGCGCCCGCGACTTGTGCAGCGTCTCCTGCAGTTCGAGTTCGGGATCGCTGTCGAGCACCACGCCACCGCCGGCCTGGGCGTAAAGCACGCCGTCTTTAACGATGGCGGTGCGCAGCGCGATGCAGGTGTCCATGTCGCCGCCGGCCCCGAAATAGCCGACGCCCCCGGCATAGACGCCGCGCTTGTGCTTCTCGACCTCGTTGATGATCTCCATCGCCCGGATTTTCGGCGCGCCGGTGACGGTGCCGTGCGGGAAGCCCGCGAGCAGGGCGTCGAGCGCGCCGAGGCCCTCGGCGAGTTCGCCTTCGACGTTGGAGACGATGTGCATCACGTGGCTGTAGCGCTCGATGGTGAACGCCTCGGTGACGCGCACATGCTTCGAGCCGGCGCCGGCCGCCGCAGCGTTATTGCCGTCGTCGCCGCCGCGCCGGGCCACCCGGCCCAGATCGTTGCGGGCGAGGTCGACCAGCATCAGGTGCTCGGCCCGCTCCTTGGGATCGGCGAGCAAATCCTTCTCCAGCGCCTGGTCTTCCGCCGGCGTCGCCCCGCGCGGGCGGGTGCCGGCGATCGGACGGATGGTGATGGTCTCGCCGCGCTTGCGCACCAGGATTTCCGGGCTTGAGCCGACCACGGCGAAATCGGCGAAGTTGAGATAGTAGAGGAAGGGCGACGGGTTCATCCGCCGCAGCGACCGGTAGAGCGCAAACGCCGGCGCCTCGAACGGCGCCGAGAAGCGCTGGCTCGGCACCACTTGGAAGATGTCGCCCGCCCGCGCGTAGTCCTGGCACGTGCGCACCAGCGCGCGGTATTCCTCCGGCGTCGTGTTCGACTGCGGCTCGACCGGCCCGCTCGGTTGCGCCGGCGCCTTTGCGCGCGGAACGGAGCGGTCCAGCAGCCGCGCCGCGCGCTCGAGCTGGATCACTGCCGCGTCGTAGGCCTGCGCCGCGCTTTGCCCGGAACGCTTGCGCGCCGGCGTCACCAGCGTGATCTCGCTGGTGACGTTGTCGAACACGGCGACGATAGTCGGCCGCAGCAGCAGCGCGTCGGGCGTGCCGATCGGGTCGGGCGCGTGCTCCGGCAGGCGCTCGATGAAGCGGATCATGTCGTAGCCGAGATAGCCGAACAGGCCCGCCGCCATCGGCGGCAGCGGCGCCGGCAGGTCGAGCGCCGAGCGGTCGAGCAGCTTGCGCAGGCTTTTCAGCGGCGCGTCCCGCTGCGGCCGGAAGGCGCTGTCGGCGAAGCCGCCGCGGCTGGTCTCGGCGCGGCCGTTCTTCACCCGCCAGACCAGGTCGGGCTTCAAGCCGATGATCGAGAAGCGGCCGCGGAAATCGCCGCCCTGCACGCTTTCGAGCAGAAACGAGCCCGGCTTGTCGGCGCCGAACTTCAGCAGCGCGCCGACCGGCGTCTCCAGATCGCTGACCCGGCGAATCCAGACCACGCCGCCGCCGCGCTCGTAGGCGGCGGCGAACTCGTCACGCGGCGGCTGAACCTCACCCGTCGACGTCATTGCGCCTCGTCGCCGGAGCGCGCCTGGAACGTGCGTTCGAGCAGGGCCGCGTTGCGGCGTACGCGGGCGTCGGCGACGATCTGATCCTGCAGCGCGTCGCCGAGACTGTCGGCGATATCCTGCTGGAACTGCGCCCGCGCCGCTTCGACCAGCTGCGGCGCCGTCGCCGGATCGGGGCGGTGGATGCTCTCGACCTGCGCGACCAGCGCGGCGGCGCCGTCCGCGCGCGTGTCGGAAACCACCGCGCCCTGCGCGGCGGCGAAGATCTGCGCCGGCAGGCCCCGCGCCGGAATCTGCGACGCCGCCTGGCGGTTGACCGATTGCGAACTCACCCGAACGATGAAGCCGTTGGCGCGCGCCGCTTGCGCAAACGATTGGCCGCCTTCGACCGCGGCCGTCATGGCCGCCGCGCGGTCGCGCAAACGGCGGGCGACTTCGCGGGCCTGATAGATGCGGACGAGATCGTCGCGCACGTCGGCGAGCGGGCGAACGGTGGCGGGAATGACCCGGTCGACGGCGACGATCACGTCGGCGTTCTGCGCGGGAATGAAGTCGCTCGCTTCGCCTTCGGGCGTCTGGAACGCGGTCTGCAGCGCATCCTCAAGCCCGGCGACCGCTTCGACCGGCTCGCCCTGCGGGTCGCGTCCGCCTTCCTCGACCGCGGGGACCGTGACCACGGGCAGGCCGGCCTGGCGCGCGGCTTCGACGATGCCGGCGCCGCCGGCGCGCGCTTCCTCGAACGCGCCGATGGCGGCGTTGAGCAGATCGGCGGCTTCGTCGTGGGCGATGGCGTCGCGAATCTGCGTGCGAAGCTCCTGCAGGTTCGGTTCGACCGGCGGCGTGATCTGATCGACGCGGACCACGACCCAGGGCGTAAGCTGGCCTTGCACCGCGCGGGCGGCGCCGCGCTCCTGGCTGAACACGGCCGCGGCGATGCGCGCATCCGGGACCTCGTCGCGCGTCTGGTTCTCGCCGCGCCCGAGCTGCAGGCCAAGAGCGGCCGCAACGGCTTCCGGCGCCTCCCCGCGCGACAGCCGCGCGGCGGCGTCGTTCGCCTGCGCCTGGTTCTGCGCCGAGAGGCGCACATAGCTGCGCCGCTCGGGCTGCACCAGCGACGCGCGGCGTGCGTCGATTTCCTGCTCCAGGCGCTCTTCCGGCACGCTCACGCGCGCGGTGAAGTCTTCCGGCCGGGCGTAGACCAGCGTGAGGGCGCGGAATTCCGGCACCCGCAGCTGCTCCTGCAGTTCTTCGTAGAGGGTCTGGATCTGTGCGTCGTTCGGGGACGGGATCTGTCCCGCCACGGACGCCGGCGCTTCCGCGATGCTGACGACGCGGGTCTCGGTTTCGTATGCGAAGGCGAGTTCGCCGAAGCTGGACGGCGCGCGCACGCCGGAAACAAGCGTGCCCATTAGCATGCGCGTCGACAGCTCGTCGCGGATTTCCGCTTCGAATTCGGGCCGGCGATAGCTCATCTGCTGCAGGAACTGCGCATAGGCGCCTTCGTCGAAGCTGCCGGTGATCGGGTTGATGACGCCGGGAATGTTGCGGATGTAGTCGGCGACCTGGGCGTCGCTGGCGTCGACGCCGCGTTTTTGCGCGTACGCGGCCAGCGCTTCGCGGGCGATCATCGATTCCAGCAGCCGCTGATGCAGGCCGGCCTGGATCGCCTCCTGCTGCGAGATGTTCTGCCCGTTGCGGCGCTGTTGCTGCAGCGTGAGCTGGAGTTCGCGCGTAAGCTCCGGCGGCGTGATCTCGCGCCCGGCGACGCTGACCAGCGCGTTCGAAGGCGCAAAACTGAGCCCGCCGCTCGGGATCAGGAACAGCACCGTCGCGGCGCCGATCAGCAGGATGATGATCGTGGCGACCGCGCCCCGCGTCAGTTTTCTAAATTGCAGCAGCATGTCGCCGTCCGTTATGCGTGAGGCGGCGGACAATAGGGGCGCCCCCCAGCCGGGGCAATCGCTACCGCTCGCTTGATCAGCAGCTCCGGGGGAGGACGTATGGCCGCGCGCAAACCGCTTATCGCTGGCAATTGGAAGATGTTCGGCCGGCAGGCGAGCCTCAGCGAAATCAAGGCGCTGTGGGAGAGCGTCGGGCGCGCGGCGGGCGGCGTCGACGCCCTGATCTGCCCGCCGGCCTGCTATATCGGCCAGGCGGCCTGGGCGGCAAAGGGAACCGGCGTGCTGATCGGCGCCCAGGATTGCAGCGCCGTCCAGGACGACAGCGCCCGCACCGGCGAGATCAGCGCCGCGATGCTGGCCGATGCGGGCGCCCGCTACGTCATCGTCGGCCATTCCGAGCGCCGCTCGCTGCACGGAGAGTCGAGCGAACTGGTCCGCCGCAAGGCGGAAGCCGCGCTGGCGGCGGGGCTGACGCCGATTGTCTGCGTGGGCGAAACCGAGGCCGAACGGACCGCCGGCCGGGTGGCCGAAGTGGTCGGCGGCCAGGTCCGCGACAGCGTGCCGGACGGGAATGCCGGCGTCGTCGTCGCTTACGAGCCGGTTTGGGCGATCGGCGGCAGCAGCACCCCGACCGTGGCGGAAATCGCCGAGGTCCATGCCGTGGTCCGGGGAACCCTGGCCGAGCGGTTCGGCGATCGGGCGAACGCCACCCGTATCCTTTATGGCGGTTCCGTCGGCCCCAAGAACGCGGCCGAGATTTTCGCGGCGGAGGGGGTGGACGGGGCGCTGGTGGGACGCGCGAGCCTCAAGGCGGCGGATTTCGCCGCCATAATTCTGGGTCATCCAGCTGCGAAGTGAGGATGGCCAGCGCCGCTCTGGCGTTTAGACTGCGCCTCGGCTATTGAGCGCCCTTTCGCGCGCGCCCATGTGCAAGGCGCCGGCGCGGCGGCGTGTGGGAGACGGGCAGAGACATGGAAGTCGTCGTACTCAGCATTCACCTGCTCGTCTGCATCTGCCTGATCGGCTTGGTTTTGTTGCAGCGCTCGGAAGGCGGCGCGCTCGGCATGGGCGGCGGCGGAGGCGGCGCGCTGATGAGCGGCCGCGGCGCGGCCGACGCCCTGGCGAAGATGACCCAGGTGGCGGGCGGCTTCTTTCTGGTGACCTCGCTGGGCCTGACCGTGCTGTCCGGCGCCGGCGCATCCACGGCGCCGGGGATCGATTTCAGCACGCCGGCGCGCACCGCTCCGGCCGCGACGCCGGCCCCGGCGACCACGGCCCCGGCCGAGCAGCCGCCGGCCGAGACCCGCCCGGATCCGACCCAGAGCAGTGCGCCGGCCACAACCCAGCTCGCCTCCGTCGTGTCGCCGCCGGAAGCGGCCGCGGCCACGCCGCCGCCGGCCGAGACCCGCGCCGCGCCGCTGAGCGGAACGCGCCCGGCCGCGCCCCCGCCGGCGACGACCCGCCAGGCCGCCGCGACCCCGGCTTCGGCGACGACAACGCCGCCGCGCAGCGCTGCCGCCACGTCCCGTTCGGCGCCCGCAACGACCGCGCCGGCCCCGGCCGCCGCAGCCGACCGCCCGCTGCTGCTGCCCAACACGTCGGGCGCGGTGAGCGGGATTACGCTCGATGACGAGGCGTCCGCGCCCGAATCGATTGAAATTGGCAACGGACTGGAAGCCGTCCGGCGCGATCAGCGCGCCGGCCCCGATCAATAAGCGCGCATAAGGCGGGCTGGGGCGGACGCGGCTGATCGGAAAGGTCGATGGCGCGCTATGTGTTCATTACCGGCGGGGTGGTTTCTTCCTTAGGGAAGGGCATCGCCTCCGCCGCCCTCGGCGCGTTGCTGCAGGCGCGCGGCTACCGGGTCCGCCTGCGTAAGCTCGATCCCTACCTCAACGTCGATCCGGGCACGATGAGCCCGTACCAGCACGGCGAAGTCTTCGTCACCGACGACGGCGCAGAAACCGATCTCGATCTCGGCCACTATGAGCGCTTCACCGGCGTCAGCGCCACGCAGGCCGACAACATCACCACCGGGCGCATCTACCAGGAGATCATCGCCAAGGAGCGCCGCGGCGATTATCTCGGCGCCACCGTGCAAGTGATCCCGCACGTCACCAACGCGATCAAGGAATTCATCCTTTCCGATCACGGCGACGCGGACTTCGTGCTGTGCGAGATCGGCGGCACGGTGGGCGACATCGAAGGCCTGCCGTTCTTCGAAGCCATCCGCCAGCTCGGCCAGGAGCTCGATCCCGGCCAGGCCGCGTTCGTGCATCTGACGCTTCTGCCCTACATCCCCAGCGCCGGCGAGATGAAGACCAAGCCGACGCAGCACTCGGTGAAGGAGCTGCGCTCGATCGGCATCCAGCCCAACATCATCCTCTGCCGCTGCGACCGGCCGATCCCGGAAGACGAGAAGAAGAAGATCGCGCTGTTCTGCAACGTGCGCGAAAGCGCCGTGATCGAAGCGCGCGACCTGCAGACGATCTACGAGGCGCCGATCGCCTATCACCTGGCCGGCCTCGACACCGAATTGTTGCGCCATTTCGGCGTCACCGTCGCGCCGCAGCCCGATCTCGCCAAGTGGGAGACGATCGTCCAGCGTCTCAAGTCGCCGGACGGACAAGTCACCATCGCCGTGGTCGGCAAATACACCGAGCTGAAAGACGCCTACAAATCGCTGATCGAAGCGCTGCATCACGGCGGCGTCGCCAACAATGTGAAGGTCGACATACGCTGGGTCGAGAGCGAGAAGTTCGAGGAGAAGGGCGAAGGCTGGGTGGCCGATCTGCACGGCGTGCATGGCGTGCTGGTGCCCGGCGGCTTCGGCGAACGCGGCGCCGAAGGCAAGATCGCCGCGGTGACGTTCGCGCGCGAACACAACGTGCCGTATTTCGGCATCTGCTTCGGCATGCAGATGGCGTGCATCGAGGCGGCGCGCAATCAGGCCGGACTGAAAGGCGCAAGCTCCACCGAGTTCGGGCCGGCCAAGCATCCGATCGTCGGGCTGATGACCGAATGGATGCGCGGCAACGAACTCGAGAAGCGCCAGGCCAATGGCGATCTCGGCGGCACCATGCGCCTCGGCGCCTACAAGGCCGCGCTCGAGCCCGGCAGCAAGGTGGCCGAGATCTACGGCGGCGCGGACATCTCCGAACGCCACCGCCACCGCTACGAAGTGAACATGCGCTATCGCGACAAGCTCGAAGCGGCGGGCCTGATCTTCTCCGGCCTGAGCCCCGACGGCGTGCTGCCCGAGATCGTCGAGCGGCGCGACCATCCCTGGTTCATCGGCGTGCAGTATCACCCCGAACTGAAGAGCCGCCCGTTCGAACCGCATCCGCTGTTCGCCAGCTTCATCGGCGCGGCGGTGGAGCAGAGCCGGCTCGTCTGAGGCCAATCGTGAATTGATATCCGACAAGCGCCGGTTAAGCTCGGCGCAAGTGTCGGCTTGGCTATCGCGCCGTCCGCGCGGGGAGGGGAAACCATGCGGAAAATCTGGCTCGCAGGCGCTGTGGCTGCTTTCACTCTGATCGGAAACGCCGCCCCGTCCGCGCCCGCCGCCTCCACCGAATTGCTACGCGCGCAGATTTTCTCGGGCTTGTGCGGCGGGCGCGATTCCGGCGCGCTCTGGCGCGCGAGCCTGGCGCGCATGCTCGCCAGCGCGGAAGCCTATGCGCAGACCCTTCCGGCCGCGACCGATGCGCCGCCGCCGCTGATGGCGGGCCTCGGCGACGCGCACTTGCCGATCACGACCGCCCATCCGCTGGCGCAGCAATATTTCGACCACGGCCTGCGCTACACGCACGCCTTCAACCATGCCGAGGCGGTGCGCGCGTTCCGCCACGCGCAGCGTCTCGATCCGGCCTGCGCGATGTGCGCCTGGGGCGAGGCGTTCGCGCTCGGCCCCAACATCAACGCGCCGATGGAGGAGGGCGATCACGCGCCCGCCTACGCCGCCGCGCGGCGCGCGCACGAGCTGCGCGCGGGCGCTTCGCCCGCCGAACAGGCGCTGATCGAAGCGATCCAGGCGCGCTACGCCGCCGAACCGCCCGCGAACCGCGCGCCGCTCGACGCCGCCTTCGCCGAGTCCATGGCCGCCGCCGCCGACCGTTTCCCGGACAACGACCTGATCCAGATTCTCGCCGCCGAAGCGGCGATGGACACCCAGCCCTGGGATTATTGGGAGACCGGCGGGCGCGACCCGAAAGGACGCATCGGCGACGCCCTCGCGCGTGTCGAAGCCGTGCTCGCGCGCAATCCCGCCAACGCGGGCGCCATCCACCTCTACATCCACCTGGTCGAAGCCTCCGCCGATCCGTGGCGTTCGGAGGCGGCCGCCCAGCGTCTCGCCCGCACCGCGCCGCAGGCGGGTCATCTCGTGCACATGCCGGCGCATATCTACTATCGCGTCGGCCGCTTCCGCGATTCCATCCGCGCCAACATCGATGCGATCGCCGCCGATGAAGCTTTCTTCCGCGCCGCCGAAGCCTCGCCGCTCTATCGCTACGGCTATTATTCCCACAACGTCCATTTCGTGCTGACCAGCGCGGCGATGGCCGGTGATGCGCGCACCGCGCTCACGTACGCCGACAGGCTCGACGACGCGGTGCCGATGGACATGGCGCAGGCCGTGGTGCTGGCGCAGCCGGTGAAGGCCGCGCCCTGGTTCGCGCGCGCTCAGTTCGCCGATCCCGAGAGCGTCCTCGCAGCGCCCGCTCCGCCGGACGGCGTGAGCTACGTTTCCGGCGCATGGCGCTACGCGCGCGGCGCCGCGTTCGCGCGTCTCGGCCGCGCCGAAGACGTGCGCGCGGAGGCCGAAGCGCTGGGGCGGCTGATCGAGACCGGCGATTTCGCCGCCATGAACGCGGCCGCCATCCCGGCCGAAGCCGTGCTGGAGATCTACCGCCGCGTGCTGCTCGCCCGCGCGCACATGAGCGAGGGCGCCCATCCCGCCGCCATCGCCGAACTGCGCCGCGTCGTCGAACTGCAGCAGGAAATTCCCTACATGGAGCCGCCCTATCTTTACTACCCGCTGCGCCGCACGCTCGGCGCCGCCTATCTGCTCAACGGCCAGCCCGCGCTTGCGGAGATGGAATTCCTGCAGACGCTGATCGAAAGTCCGAGCGACGCTTACGCCTATTGGGGCCTCGCCGAAGCGCGCCGCGCGCGCGGAGACCGCGCCGGCGCGGCCGCCGCCCGGCAGATGTTCAACGCCGCCTTCCTGGGCCAGCGCGGGCGCATGTCGGTCGCCGCGCTCTGAATGACGAACGCCGCCCGCGTTGCGGCGAAGCAGCCGCGTCTCGTCTGAGGGGCGCTGCGTCGACTTCGCGGTTCATGCGTGCCACCTTCCGGCCGGAGGAGTCGGATGGCGATTACGCTTGTGAGTTCGGCCGCGCCCGTCGCGCCGGCGACGGCGCCGAAGCCGCAGATGGATGACGCAAGCGGCGCGGCTGTCGCGCTGTTCGTCCTTATCGTGGTGATCGCCGCCTGGCTTGGCGTCCGCACGTTCGTGCGCGAACTCAGGGCGCGGAAGGCGTCGGCGGCGGTCGGCGGAAGCTTCGAAGGCTACGCGCTCGAAGTGCTGGTCAACGCCGCCAGGATCGACGGCCGAGTGAACCCGCAGGAGCGGCAGTCGATCGCAACGGCGATGGCGGAGCTGTCGCCGGGCCTGGATCCGCAGCGCGTCGAAGCCGCCTTCACCGAGGCGAAGCTCACCAAGGACGAGCTGATCGCCTACCTGGAGACCCGCTCGCGCGCTTTCTCCCGTGAACAGAAGGTGGCGCTGCTGAAGGCGCTGCTGGCGGTGTTCGTGGCCGACGGCCTGTTCGACGAGAGCGAGCACGCGGCCCTGGTCGACTATACCGCGGCCATCGGGTTCGACCGGCGAACCGCGCCCGAGCTGCTGCGGAAATTCTCCCGCGACTTTGTCCGGGGCAACATCACCTAGGGCTGCATCCGATCGCGGGGGCGGGGGCATCCCTCAGCCAAGGGATGAAGCGGCGGCGGCCGCCTGTCATGTCCGCTCGGAGGGAAGTCCATGAATCGTCTGATCACGCCGGCGCTCGCCGCTCTGCTCATGGTGGGCGCCGCGGCCCACGCGGAGACCCGCAACCTGCGCGGGTTCGACTCGGTCGGCGCCTCGGATCAACTGCGCGTTGAGATCGTTGTCGGCGGCGACTATGCGGTCGAGGTCACCGGGGCCGACGCCGACCAGGTCCGCACCGAGGTCGAAGGCGGCACGCTGAAGATCCGTCAGCGCAACCGGCCCTGGTTCGGCAGCCGCCGTCTGGACGCCACGGTGCGGGTGAGCATGCCGGAGCTTGACGGGCTGGCCGGCGCGCGCGGCGCCGAAATCAGGGCGAGCGGCGTGGACGCCGGCTCGTTCGACATCGCTGCGGCGATGGGCGCGGTCGTGCGGGTGGACGGCGCCTGCCGCGCGCTGGACGCCTCCGCCTCGATGGGCGGCGACATCCGCGCGGAAGGCTTGCAGTGCGAGACCGCGGACGTGTCCGCCTCCATGGGCGGAACCGCGCACGTGTTCGTAAGTCAAAGCTATGAAGGCGCCGCCTCGATGGGCGGAACGATCAACGTCTCCGGCGGCGGCGCAAGCCAAGGCCGCGCCACCGCCATGGGCGGCTCCATCAACGACTAAGAGTCGCGACGCCGTTTTGTCGGTCCTGTAAGCGAGTTGCGGCAGGGAACAGCGGCGCGCTCCCGGCGTTGGCGTGCGGCATGGAGACTGTCGCCGCTTCCGATTCCCCGCCGCGCGCACGGCCGATTCCGGAGCAAGCGCGGGCGTTCGTGCTGTTCAACGAAGATGCGGGAAGCGTGGCGCCCGGCGACCGCGACAAGCTCGTCGCGGCGCTGGCGGCGGGCGGCGTCGCCCACCATGCGATTGCGCCGGCAAAGCAGTGTTCGCGGCGGATGCTGGCGCGCGCGAAGAGCTTCGACGTCATCATCGTGCTCGGCGGCGACGGCACGGCGCGCGCGGCCGCGGCGCTTGCGCCGCCGGACGGGCCGCCGCTGATCCTGTTGCCGGGCGGGACGCTCAACATCCTGCCGCGCGCGCTTTATGGCGAGTTGGCGTGGCCGGAGGCTTTGGCCGCGGCGCTCGATCGCGGCGAGGTGAAGCGTCTGACCTGCGGACGCGCCAACGGCGAGGCGTTCTTTGTCGCGGCGCTGTTCGGCGCGCCGACGCTGATGGCCAAGGCGCGCGAAGCGATGCGCGAAGGGCGCCCGCTGACGGCGTGGCGGCGGTTCTGGTACGCGATGAATCGTTCGTTCGCGCGCGGCCTGCGCTCGCGGCCGGATCGCGAGGCGATGCGCCGGGCCGAGGCGGTGGGCGTGCTCTGCCCGGCGTTTTCAGGTGCCATAGAGGCCGATGCGCTCGAGTGGGTGCGGCTCGATGCGCGGCATGCGCTGGACTTGGCGCGCGTCAGCCTGCGCGCGCTGACCGCAGCGTGGCGCGAGGATGCGAGCGTCGAGATCGCGAACTGCCGGACGAGCGACATCGTCTCTCTGGGCGTGATCCCGACCACGCTCGACGGCGAGCCGCGCACCTTCTTCCATCGCGTGCGCGTGACTTACGAACCGCACGGTCCGCGCGTGATCGCGCTGCCGCAGGAGCCGTAAGCGCCGTGGAGCTGGTGCACCTGACCGACTTGCACTTCGGCTGCGAGGACAAGGCGGCGCTGACGGCGGTCGAGAAATTCGTCGATCAGCGCAAGCCCGACGCGGTGATCGTCACCGGCGACATTTCCAGGGACGGCCTGGCGTCCGAGCTGGAGAACGCCTGCGCGTGGATGCGCGCGCTGGCCGCGCCGGTGATGCTGACGCCGGGCAATCACGACGTGCCGTATTATGAGCCGCTGGGCCGCTTGCTCTATCCGTGGCGGCGCATCCGCCGGGCTCAGCATGGACTGATCGTCGACGCCTGGCACACCGAACACTGGTCGATCGCGCCGGTGAACACGGCGCGCGCCTGGCAGATCCGGCTGAACTGGGCGCAAGGGGAAATCTCGCGCGGGCAGACTGCGCTGGCGGCGGCGGAGCTGCAGAAGGCGGCGCCCGGCGCGCTCAGGATCGTCATCACCCATCATCCGCTCGACTGGCCGAACGACGCCCCGATCAAGGGCGTGACGCGCGGCGGCGTGTCGGCGCTGCGCAAGCTCGCGGACGCGGGCGCGCAGCTGTTCCTGAGCGGGCATCTGCACTTTGCGTCGACGCGGCTGTTCGAGACCAAGGCGCTGTCGATCGTCAGCGGAACGCTGTCACAGCGCGTGCGGCACGAGCCCTGCGCGTTCACGGTGCTGCGCCGGCCGGCGCCGCACACGATCGAGGCGGAAGTCGTGCACATCGTACAGGGCGTTTGCGAGACCGCCAGCGTGCGCCAGTTCAGGCTCGGCGGCGGGGCGTCGCCGGGCGCGCCGGCGGAGCTGCATGCGCGGGTCGAGTGAGCCCTAGCCGCCGCGGGTGTCGAGATCGGGATCGCCGAGGCCGGCGATCTCGTCGGCGGCGAGGCTGAGACCGAGCTTGTCGGCGCCGTCGGCGATGAAGTCGGCGAGCAGGGGAATGCCCATCAGATAGCGCGCGGTCGAGGTTTCGGCCCGGCTGCGCGCGGCGTCGACGGCCTCGCTCCAGTCCGCCGCCTCGTAGTCGCCGCGGCCGAGCCAGACGAGCGCGACGAGCTGGGCGCGGGCGTCGCTGTTGAGGCCGGCGATGGCCGCGCGCAGTTCGCGCTGGGCCGGATTGTCCGCTTCGTCTTCGAGCGCGTCGACGAACCGGTCGTCGATGGAATCGGAGGCGTCGGTCGGATCGTCGGCGGCGACCAGCGCGTCGAACGCCCTGGCCTTCAGGACGATGAAGGCCAGGGTCTCGCGGTCGATGGCGAAGTCAGCCGGCGGCTCGAGGATTTCCCGTGTCGGCATCAGGCGCGCGCTTCTATGGACTGGTTGTGGCGTCCGCCCCTGCGGGTGATCGCTTCGAGCGCTTCGCCGACCTCTTCGGCGTCGGCGCGGTCGGCGAGCGAGACGATGCCGACCAGGCGCTTGGCGGCGTTGACCACGGGCAGGCGGCGGATCTGAAGGTCTGACATGTTCTCGCATACATCTTGGATGTCATCGTCCTCGCGGCAATAGAGAACTTCGTGGCTCATCACCTCGCCGACCGTGGCGTCGGCGGCTTTGCCGGAGGCGACGGCGCGAATGACGATGTCGCGGTCGGTGACCATGCCGGCCAGCCGGTCGCCGGAGGCGACGGGGATGGCGCCGATGTCGGCTTCGGCCATCAGCCGGGCGGCGTCGCGGATGCTGGCCTCCGGGCTGATGGTGCGGACGCCGGGCGTCATGAGGTCGCGGATTTTCATGGGGCACACTCCCAAAACTGGCGCTCAACCCCCGCCGCATGCCAAACGCGAGGACGGGGGCGCTGTTCCGGGCCGGTCCGAGGCTTGCCCTCCAAGCGCCTTTGGCCTATCAGCCCCGCTTTCCCGCGGATCGCGGGGACCAGGAGTTTTCCGGCCATGGCCGTTCCGAAGCGAAAAACCTCGCCCTCCCGCCGGGGCATGCGCCGGGCGCACGACAAGCTGCCCAAGAACACCTACGTCGAAGACGCGGAATCGGGCGAACTGCGCCGGCCGCACCATATCGACCTCAAGACCGGCCGCTATCGCGGCAAGCAAGTCTTGAAGCCGAAGGAAGACTGAGCGCTTTCCTGAAGACCCGAACCGAGCCCGCGTGAGGCGCATAGGCGCCTTGCGCGGCTTGCGCTTGCCTTTTGCGGCGCCCGGGGCTCCAAAGGCGCCATCTCCATTCAGCCTGGAGCGGGACCCCTCATGACTGGCATCGCCGATATCGTCGGCCGCGAAATCCTCGACAGCCGCGGCAATCCCACCGTCGAAGTGGACGTGACGCTGGAGGACGGCGCGTTCGGCCGCGCGGCGGTTCCCTCGGGCGCCTCGACCGGGGCGCACGAGGCGGTCGAGAAGCGCGACGGCGAGCCGGACCGCTATCTCGGCAAGGGCGTCCGCGACGCGGTCGAGGCGGTGAACGGCGAGATCGCCAACGCGATCCTGGGCATGGACGCCGAGGAGCAGCGCCGCATCGACGCGACGCTGATCGAACTCGACGGGACCGAGAACAAGGCGCGGCTCGGCGCCAACGCGATCCTCGGCGTTTCGCTGGCGGCGGCGAAGGCGGCGGCGGCCTCGAACGGGACGCCGCTCTACCGCTATCTCGGCGGCGTGCAGGCGCGGGTGCTGCCGTGCCCGATGATGAACATCGTCAATGGCGGCGCCCACGCCGACAACCCGATCGATATCCAGGAATTCATGATCATGCCGGTCGGCGCGGCGACCATGGCCGACGCCGTGCGCATGGGCGCGGAAGTGTTCCACACGCTGAAGAAGCAATTGAAGGACGCCGGCCACGCCACCAATGTCGGCGACGAAGGCGGCTTCGCGCCGAACCTCGCCAGCGCCGACGAAGCGATCGGCTTCATCCTGAAATCGATCGAGAAGGCGGGCTATGCGCCGGGCGAGGACATCGCGCTCGCGCTCGACTGCGCGGCGACCGAATACTTCAAGAACGGCAAGTACGAGCTTGCCGGCGAAGGCAAGTCGCTCTCGCCGCAGCAGAACGCCGAATATCTGGCCGACCTGGTTTCGCGCTATCCGATCGTCTCGATCGAGGACGGCATGTCGGAGGACGATTTCGACGGCTGGGCGGCGCTGACGGAAGCGCTCGGCGACAAGTGCCAGCTCGTGGGCGACGATCTCTTCGTCACCAACATGAAGCGGCTCGAAATCGGCTTCGAGAAGGGCCTCGCCAACGCGATCCTGATCAAGGTCAACCAGATCGGCACGCTGACCGAGACGCTCGACGTGGTCGAGATGGCCCAGCGCGCCGGCTATTCGGCGGTGATGAGCCACCGCTCGGGCGAGACCGAGGATTCCACTATCGCCGATCTCGCCGTGGCGACCAATTGCGGCCAGATCAAAACCGGCTCGCTGGCGCGCTCGGACCGCACCGCGAAATACAACCAGCTGATCCGGATCGCGGAATGGCTGGACGACCAGGCGGCCTACGCGGGCGCGGGCACGATCGTCGGGCGCTGACGCGCCTCGTCCGCATCGGAACGACCGAGCGCGCAGCATTTGCGATCCCGCTCCTGCAAGGGGAGGGGATAAGGCGTGGGCGTTTCGTGCGCGCGGAGTCAGCTTGAGTCGGCGCGCACGCAGTCGAAGACGCGCATGCCGACTTCGTTTTCGACGTATGGATCGGCGCGGCTGTGGCGCGGCGGACGCTGTACGGCGATGCGGTGCGCCGTGACCGGCGCGCTGCGCAGGCGGCGCGCGAGGCGCCGCGCGGCGTGCTCGGGCCGGTTCAGCACGCGCTCCAGCGCTTCAATGCGGCGGGCGATGCGCTGCGGCTCGGGCGTGCGCATGAAGCGGACCATGTTGAGCCGCTGCGCTTGCGCGGCGCGGGCGTTCTCGCGCCAGACTTCGCGCACCAGCACCGGCGGGCCGAGCACGCGGATGCGCGCGGGATGGCCGGGCGGGCGCGGCCAGAGGCGAAAGCTGTAGCCGCGCGCGCCCGCGCGCGGCCGCGGCGGCGGCTTGGGCGCGACGAGGTTGCGCAGCTCGACCCTATGCCGCAGCGCCGGCGGCCGTTCCGGGCGTGCGAGCGCCTTGGCTTCGATCAGCACCAGCTTGCGCACCAGGATCTCGAGCGTGCGCAGCCACGTCCGGGCAGCGTCGCGTTCGTCGTCCTCCAAATACCTGCGGCCCGCGAACGCGGCCGCATCGCCGATGGCGCCGCGCATGCGCGCGAACAGGGTGCGCGCGGCGGTCCAGAGATGGGCGATGACGGAAGGGGAGGTGGATGACATGGGCGCAGTATACGCCAGCTTCGACGGGGGTCGGATTGGGCGCGATCTATCCGCGTATGTGGGGCGGCGGCGCGTGCGCGAGCGGCCATTTGCGAAACCGCCCGTGCTCCCCCGACAGGGGGAGGATGTGGCGGACACGCTCCCCGGACGCAGCCCCGGCGAAAGCCGGGGTGCGAGCCGGGGCCCAGGGGGTGACGCGCTGCGTTTGCCCCTGGGTCCCGGCTCTCCGCGTCGTTACGGCCGGGAAGCGTGCGGGGGCGCCAGCGCTGCTCCTGTGCCGCCGGTCACATCGGGGTGGGGATCCTCCGGATAGGTTTCCTGCATCGCCTCACGCGATGAGAACGATCGTCGCCTGAGGGGACTCCTCCTATGAGCCGTCCAACTGGCGGCGCGGCCTTTCGGGTTCGCGCCGCTTTCTTTTGCGCGCGATGAGTCCGAACCGGGAACGGAGGTCGTTGCGCTATCGGAACGCGGCCGAGCACTGCAAATTTTTCCTAGCGCGCCGGACGCAAGGGGCTGGGGGCGAGCGGCTGGCGGCGCCCCAAGCGCTAGTGAAAATCCGCTAAGTCATTGATTTTACTACTGCAGAACACTTAAAGAACATTTTTGAGTCTTTACGATTCCTTTACCGGTTCGACTCAACGTGCCGCCGAATCGGGGTCGTTAACACATGGGCAAGCACGGTTCGGCGGCGCTCAGCGTGGGTCTGGGGGCGGCCATTCTCTATCTCGGCGCGCATGCGGTGACGGGCCATCAGGGCCTGCTCGCCTATGTCGATCTGCAGGCCGAGGAGCGCGCCCTGGAGCGGCGCGTGGCGAACCTCGACGCCGAGCAGGCGGCGCTGGAAGCGCGCGCGGCGCGGCTGCGGCCCGAGAGCCTCGACCTCGACTATCTCGACGAACGCGCGCGCATCACGCTGGCCGCCGGCGATCCGGACGAGATCGTGTTCGCGCTGGAGCGTTGAGGCCTAACGTCTCGCTGCACTGCAGCAACGCAAAGCTTCCTGGCGAGTTGCGTCATTCCCGCATAAGAGAAGCCCGCGCCGGTTCGTGGACACCGGGCGCGCATGCGCGATTACGTGACGGCGGAGGACAAGCACTGATGGCTCAAGCTGCGCACAAGGCCAACGGCAAGCACGCCGCCGAAGCGACCAAGGACGAACTGCTTCAATACTATCGCGACATGCTGCTGATCCGCCGCTTCGAGGAGCGCGCCGGCCAGCTCTACGGCATGGGCCTGATCGGCGGCTTCTGCCACCTCTATATCGGCCAGGAGGCGGTGGTCGTCGGCATGCAGGCGGCGCTGAAGGAGGGCGACCAGGTCATCACCGCCTATCGCGACCACGGCCACATGCTCGCCGCCGGCATGACCGCGAACGGCGTGATGGCCGAACTGACGGGACGCCGCGACGGCTACTCGAAGGGCAAGGGCGGCTCGATGCACATGTTCAGCATCGAGAAGGCGTTCTATGGCGGCCACGGCATCGTCGGCGCGCAGGTCTCGCTCGGCACCGGCATCGCCTTCGCCAACAAGTACCGCAAGGACGGCAAGGTCTGCCTCACCTATTTCGGCGACGGCGCGGCCAATCAGGGCCAGGTGTACGAGAGCTTCAACATGGCCAGCTTGTGGAAGCTGCCGGTCGTCTACATCGTCGAGAACAACCAGTACGCGATGGGCACGGCGATCCAGCGCTCGTCGTCGGAGACGCATCTCTACAAGCGCGGCGTCTCGTTCAACATTCCCGGCGAAGAGGTGGACGGCATGGACGTCGTCGCCGTGCGCGAGGCCGGCCGGCGCGCGGTGGAGCGCGCGCGCGCGGGCGAGGGGCCGTACCTGCTGGAGATGAAGACCTACCGCTATCGCGGCCATTCCATGTCCGACCCTGCGAAGTACCGCACCAAGGAAGAGGTCGACGACATGAAGGCCAAGCACGACCCGATCGACCACGTGAAGAAGCTGATCGTGGACGCCGGCCACGCCGACGATGCGGCGCTGAAGGAGATCGACCGCGAGATCCGCGCCGTCGTCAGCGAAAGCGCCGAGTTCGCGCAAGCGAGCCCGGAGCCGGATCCGGGCGAGCTGCTCACGGATGTTTATATCGATGCGTAACGCATCGAGTCATTCCGGGCGCGCGGAGCGCGATCCGGAACCCAGGGCCAACGAAGCGCCGCTCGCCCTGGGTTCCGGGTCTTCGCTTCGCTTCGCCCGGAATGACTCGCGGTATTGTCAGGGGGGAATAGATGAGCGTTGAACTCACGTATCTTGCGTACACGATCGCGCTGTTCTTCGTCGTCGTGACGGCGCAGGCCTATATGGGCATCGCCAATAACGGCCCGATGGCGATGGCGGGCAGCCGCGACAACCTGAAGCCGCCGACGGCGATCCAGGCGCGGATGAAGCGCCTGACCGACAATTTCCGCGAGAACCTCTGGTTCTTCGCGCCGCTGGTGCTGATCGCGGCCGTCGCCGACATCTCCAATCAATGGACGCTGCTGGGCGCGCAGCTCTTCTTTTGGGCGCGGCTCGGCCACGCCATCTGGTACGCGTTCGGCTGGCCGATCGTGCGCCCGCTGTTCTGGTTCGCGGGCGTGGTCGCCTGCGCGCTCATCTTCCTTGCTCTGTTCGGGATTCTCGCCTGATGACGCAAATCCTCATGCCCGCGCTCTCGCCGACGATGGAGGAGGGCAATCTGGCCAAGTGGCTGATCAAGCCCGGCGACAGGATCGAGCCCGGCCAGGTGATCGCCGAGATCGAGACCGACAAGGCGACGATGGAAGTCGAAGCCGTGGACGAGGGCACGGTGACGGAGCTGCTGGTCGAAGAGGGCGCGCAGGGCGTGAAGGTGAACACGCCGATCGCGGTGCTGGATGGGGAAGGCGGGGCGGCCGCGCCGACTCCTCCCCCGCCGGCGGGGGAGGTCCGAGCGAAGCGAGGGGAGGCGGACGTGCAGGCGCGCCCCCTCAGTCAGCCCGCTGCCCGGCCCGACAGCGCCCCCGCGCGCGGGGGAGCATCGATCGCCGAGCCCGAAGTCCCCGCCGGCGCGCAGATGGTGAAGATCACCGTGCGCGATGCGCTGCGCGATGCGATGGCCGAGGAGATGCGCCGCGATCCGGGCGTGTTCCTGATGGGCGAGGAGGTGGCGCAGTATCAGGGCGCGTACAAGGTCTCGCGCGGACTGTTGGACGAGTTCGGGCCCGAGCGCGTGGTGGACACCCCGATCACCGAGCACGGCTTCGCCGGCCTCGGCGTCGGCGCGGCGATGGCGGGCCTGAAGCCCATCGTCGAGTTCATGACCTGGAATTTCGCCATGCAGGCGATCGACCAGATCGTCAACTCGGCGGCGAAGACGCTCTACATGTCCGGCGGCCAGATCAAATCGAGCATCGTCTTCCGCGGCCCCAACGGCGCGGCCGCGCGCGTGGCCGCGCAGCACAGCCAGGACTATTCGTCGTGGTATTCGCACATTCCCGGCCTCATCGTGATCGCGCCCTACGATGCGGCGGACGCCAAGGGCCTGCTCAAGGCCGCGATCCGCAATCCGAACCCGGTCGTCTTCCTCGAACATGAGATGCTCTACGGCGCCGAGTTCGAGATTCCGGACGTGCAGGACTGGATCGTCCCGATCGGCAAGGCGAAGGTCCGCCGCGAAGGCGGCGACGTCACCATCACCGCGCATTCGCGCATGGTGGGCCTCGCGCTCAAGGCCGCAGAACAGCTGGCCGAGCAGGGCGTCGACGCCGAAGTGATCGACCTGCGCACGCTGCGCCCGCTCGATACGGATACGATCGTCGACAGCGTGAAGAAGACCAACCGCATCGTCACGGTGGAGGAGGGCTGGGGCCAGAACGGCGTCGGCGCCGAAGTGGCGGCGCGCGTGGTGGAGGCGGCGTTCGATTATCTCGACGCGCCGCCGGCGCGCGTGCATCAGGTCGACGCGCCGCTGGCGTACGCGGCGAACCTCGAAGCGCTTGCGCTGCCGAGCGTGGAGAAGATCGTCGATGCGGTGAAGGCGGCGACGTATCGATGAAGGCGCGGCTTCACACTCTGAGCGTTGAGATTGCGCGCAACCCCTCTCCAGCTTCCGCCCCGCAAGGGGGCGGGGGAGGTGCGTCATGATCTATCGCGGCGCATGTCATTGCGGCGCGGTGAGCGCCGAGTATGAGACGGATGCGCCGGTGCGGCTGCGCCAGGACGGCTGCGGCTTTTGCCGCGCGCGCGGGGTGAAGTCGGCGTCCGATCCGGCGGGGCGCTTGAGGATCGGCAGCGCACGCGCGCTGATCCGCTATCGCTTCGGCCACAGGACGACGGACTATCTGATCTGTCCCGCATGCGGGGCGTATGTCGCGACGATGATGGACGGACCGAACGGGCCGGTGGGCGTCGTCAACGTGGTGGGCCTGGATATGCCCGACTTGCGCGACGCGCCGGCGACGCTGGCGAGCCTCGAGGGCGAGACGCCGGCGGAGCGGATCGCGCGGCGGCTGTCGCGCTGGACGCCGATGACGCTGACCGAGCCGGGAGCGCAGACATGAGCGAAGGCGAAGTGGTCGAGCAGCTGGTCGAGTTCATCAACATCCTGATGGTGGGCGTTTCGCTCATTTTCTCCATCGTCTCGGCCTATGTCGTGGCGCTCAATTATTTCATCGGTTCGACCAACTTCCTGGCACGGTTCGGCAGCTTCGCCTTCGTCACCCTGATCCTCGCCATGCTGATGGTGGTGCTGATGGGCGCCGCCGCCACGCACGCGGGCCTGATCCAGCGCCTTGCCGAACTCGAAGCCGCCGGCCAGCTCACCGCCCCCGGCCGCGCCGTGCTGGCGAACGCGACGCCCGAATGGGCCGGCGCGCTCACCGGCCATCGCTACAGCATCGACGAGATCGTGCGCCTGTGCGTTTGGGGCGGCCTCGGCTTCACCTATCTCGCGCTCGCCTATCTCACCTTCCTGCACCGCTGGACGCCCGACGCGATCCCGGTTTCGATCGAACAAAGGCCACGCCAATGACCGACATCACCATGCCCGCGCTCTCGCCGACGATGGAGGAGGGCAATCTCGCCAAGTGGCACGTGAAGCCGGGCGACGCGATCGAGCCCGGCCAGGTGATCGCCGAGATCGAGACCGACAAGGCGACGATGGAGGTCGAGGCCGTCGACGAAGGCGTGATCGAGGCGCTGCTGGTCGAGGAAGGCGCGCAAGGGGTGAAGGTCAACACGCCGATCGCGCGGCTGAAGGGGGAAGGGGCGGGCGCATCAAGCAAAGCGCCAGCCTCCTCCTCGACGGAGGAGGCGCCGCGGAGCGGCGGTGGAGGTGAAGGCGCGCCGGCGAAGGAGAAGCCTCAAGAGGCTCAGCCGCAAGCGTCGCGGGCCTCACCTCCTCAGTCAGCGCTTCGCGCCGCCAGCTCCTCCATCGAGGAGGAGCGCGCCCGCGTCTTCGCTTCGCCGCTGGCGCGGCGTCTTGCGGAGCAGGGCGGCATCGATCTTTCGGGGCTGCAGGGCTCCGGCCCGCACGGGCGCATCGTCAAGCGCGACATCGAGGCGGCATTGAAGGAGCCGCGCCGCGAGGCGCCGCCGCAGCGCGCGGAGTCGCGCGAGATCGCGACGGGACGCGAAGCGCGCGGCGAAGCGCCTGCGCTGGCGCGGCGGTCGCTCGAACAGATGGGCGTCCGGCCGGGCAGCTACGATCTCGTGCCGCTCGACATGATGCGCAAGACCATCGCCAAGCGGATGACGGAGAGCTTCCGCGACGTGCCGCACTTTCCGCTGACGATCGACATCGAAATCGACGCGCTCCTCAAGGCGCGCGGCGAGATCAACAAGCGCTTCGCCGACAACGGCGTGAAGATCTCGGTCAACGACATGTGCATCAAGGCGGCGGCGCTGGCGCTGAAGCTCGTGCCGGAAGCCAATGCAAGCTACACGCCCGACGGCGTCGCCATGCACCATCACGCCGACATCGGCGTCGCCGTGGCCATTCCGCACGGCCTGATCACGCCGATCGTGTGGCAAGCCGAGACCAAGGGCTTGGCGCAGATCAGCGCCGAGATGGCCGACCTCGCCCAGCGCGCGCGCGAACGCAAGCTGAAGCCGGAGGAATTCCAGGGCGGCACGTTCACGATCTCGAACATGGGCATGCTCGGCATCAAGAGCTTCGCCTCGATCATCAACGAGCCGCACGGCATGATCATGTCGATCGGCGCCGGCGAAAAGCGCCCGATCGTGAAGAACGACGTGCTCGCCATCGCCACGATGATGACCGTGACCGTGACCTGCGATCACCGCGTCGTCGACGGCGCGCTGGGCGCGGCGTTCCTCAAGGCGTTCCGGAGCTTCCTGGAAGATCCGATGGCGATGCTGCTCTAGAGTCGCCTTGACTCGGCGCGCCCGCGCACGCTCATTGTGCGGTGGGGGAGGGGCGCATGGCGCGGATATCGACGCTGGTCGACCAGCTGCTGACGCAGGTGGGCGATCTTTGGTTCCTGGCGCTGATCGGTTCGTTCTTCGTCATGATCTGCGAGGCGGCGAAGCCGAAGCCGGCGGACGGCGAGAGGCAAGCTGCGCCGCAGGGCCTTGCGCTGCTGGCGATGATCATGAGCCTGCTGACGCCGCTTCTGCTGTTCCTGCATGCGTTTGCGACGGGCAGCGGCGCGCTGATCGCCATCATGGCGGCGATCGGGACGGTGATTATCGGCTCGGCGATCATTGGCGGGTTGATCAAGACGGTGTCGCCGCAGGTGGGGCGCACGCTGAGCAGCGCAGCGCCCGTGCTGGCCGCGCCGGTGTTTGCGCTGACGGTCTATGTGACGTGGGCGAGCGTCGCCGATCTCGCCAACTTTGTCGTCGGCATGTTCGTGCGCTGAGCCGTCAGGCCGCTTGCCCGGCCTGCTTCAGCTTCTTCGCCACCAGCACGCCGAGTTCGCGCGTGACGGCTTGACGGATGTCGATCTGGCAGTTGGGCAGTTCGGCGAGCTTGACGACGGCGTCGAGATGCGCCTGCACGACGCTGGGGTTCAGCGCGGCGGTGGCGCCGACGCCCTTGACGTAGCTGAACAGCGAAGCGCTGGCCGAGATCAGTTCCGGATCCTTGGTGTCGACGGCGACGGCGCTGAGCTGGCCGCAGGCGAGATTGATCTCGCGCAGCGCGTCCAGCGCGTCCTGCTTGATCGACTGCATCAGCACGCCGATGCGTTCGCAATAGGCGCGCGCGAGGCCTTTGCGGATCTTGAGTTCGGGCGCGTCGGCCTGCGCTTCGAGGCCGTCGAACAGGCGCCGTCGCGGGCCGGCATAGCCGGCGTCCGGCGCGCGCCGGCGCCGGCACGGGCCGATATAGCTCGGACTGTCGATGAACTCGCGGCGATGGAAGCGCACTTCCGCCACGCGTTCGAGCATGGCGCCGGTGGTGAACGGGCGGATCAGGAATTCGTCGACGCCGGCGTTGCGGGCCTGTTCGATCTGGCGGGCGCTGCGCGGCGGGGCGACCATGATGACCGGCAGCTTGCGCGGGTGCTGGCCGAACTCGCCGTGGCGCAGGCGCCAGGAGAACTCGACGCCGCCGCCGCTTTCAAGGTCCCAGTCGACGATCAGAATGTCGAGCTGCAGGATGGCCAGCGTGGCGGCGCATTCGTCGGTGCTGGCGGCATGGTCGACGAGGGTGTGGCGCCCGCGAAGCGTCTCGGCCAGCAGCCGGCGCTGGAACACCTGGCCGTCGGCCACGAGAATCCGGATGACGGCGCCGTCCGCCGCTTCGTCCGCAACGCTCATCTCACCACCACGAAGCGGACGCTACAGCGGCAGGCTTAACAATTGTGGCAACGAAGCGGACTATTCGGCGTAAACCGGGCGTGAATCGGTTAAGGGGCGTTGATGGTTTCGCTGTTCCTGGCTTCGCTCGTCACCTTCTTCGTCGCCATCGACCCGGTGGCGATGGCGCCGATGTTCACCACCATGACCTCGCGCATGACGCCGGAATGGCGGCGCAGGATGGCGTGGAAGTCGGTGGCGATCGCGACCGGGATCCTGCTCGCTTTCGCGTTCGGCGGGGCGTGGCTGCTGGCGCAGATCCACGTGTCGATGGACGCTTTCCGCATCGCCGGCGGCCTGCTCCTGTTCCTGATCGCGGTCGACATGCTGTTCGAGAAGCGCTCCGAGCGGCGTGACGAACGGGCCGAGAAGGTGGCGCAGCACCAGGCCGAGCATCCCGAAAGCCAGGACGACATCTCGGTGTTTCCCCTGGCGATCCCGCTGATCGCGGGGCCGGGGGCGATCGCCTCGATCATGCTGTTCTTCGCGCAGTACGAGGGGGCGCTGGAGCGGGCCGTGGTGCTCGCGGGCGCGGGCGCGAACCTGGCGCTCTGCCTGATCGCGTTCCTGGCGGCGGGGCCGATCGCGCGGGTGATGGGGCCCACCGTGGGCTCGATGCTGACGCGCGTATTCGGGATCCTGCTCGCGGCGCTGGCGGCGCAGTTCGTGGTCGACGGGATCAGGAACGCCTTCGGGATCGGCGCCTGATACGGACCGCCGGCGGTCCATGGCTGCAACGCGGGCTCACGCCGTTGCGCTTCATTTTGCACGTGCGCCTGCTAGATAGATTCCATGAGCACTTCCTTCGACGTCATCATCATCGGTTCGGGGCCGGGCGGGTACGTGACCGCGATCCGCGCGGCGCAATTGGGCATGAAGGCCGCCATTGTCGAGCGCGACAGGCTGGGCGGCGTCTGCCTCAACTGGGGCTGCATCCCGACCAAAGCGCTGCTGCGTTCGGCGGAGGTCTACCGCAACGCGCAGCACGCCAAGGATTTCGGGCTTTCGGTCGAGGGGCTGAAATTCGATCCCGAGGCGGTGGTGAAGCGCTCGCGCGGCGTGGCCGGACGGATGGAGAAGGGCGTCCAGTTCCTGATGAAGAAGAACAAGATCGCCGTGATCGAAGGCGAGGCGCGGCTTGAGAAGGGAAATGCGGCGCCGAAGGCGATCGTGAAGGGCAAGGACGGCAAGGATGTTTCGTACGAGGCGAAGCACGTCATCCTCGCCACCGGCGCGCGGGCGCGTGAGATCCCGGCGGCGGGCCTCAAAGGCGACGGCAAGCGCATCTGGACCTATCGCGACGCGATGACGCCGCCGGAATGGCCCGAGTCGCTTCTGGTGTTCGGCTCGGGCGCGATCGGCATCGAGTTCGCGAGCTTCTATGCGGCCTTCGGCGTGAAGGTGACGGTGGTCGAGCTGCTCGACCGCGTGCTGCCGGTCGAGGACGAAGAGATTTCGGCGTTCGCGAAGAAGCGCTTCGAGAAGGAGGGGCTGAAAATCCTCACCTCCACCGAAGCCAAGTCGCTGAAGGCGACGGCCAAGGGCGTGGAAGCCGTGGTTTCGTCGAAGGGGAAAGAAGAGACGCTCGCCGCTTCGCACGCGATCGTGGCCGTGGGCATCACCGGCAATGTCGAGAACCTTGGTCTCGAAGCGCTCGGCGTGAAGGTGGAGAAGGGGCACGTCGTCACCGACGGCCACGGCAAGACGAATGTGGCGGGGCTCTATGCGATCGGCGACGTGACGGGCGCGCCATGGCTTGCGCACAAGGCCTCGCACGAAGGGATCGTCTGCATCGAAGCCATCGCCGGGCTGAAGCCGCAGGCGATGATCAAGGAGCGCATTCCGGGCTGCACCTATTCGCATCCGCAGGTGGCGAGCGTGGGGCTCACCGAAGCGAAAGCGAAGGCGGCGGGGCGCGAGGTGCGCGTGGGGCGCTTTCCCTTCGTCGGCAACGGCAAGGCGATTGCGCTGGGCGAGGACCAGGGTCTGGTCAAAGTCGTGTTCGACGCCAAGAGCGGCGAACTCCTCGGCGCGCACATGGTCGGCGCCGAAGTGACGGAGCTGATCCAGGGCTACGTGATCGCGATGAATGCCGAAGTCACCGAGCACGAACTGATGGAAACGGTGTTCCCGCATCCGACGCTGTCGGAGATGATGCACGAGGCGGTGCTGGATGCGTACGGGCGGGTGCTGCACGTGTAGCGCGCTTTTTGTGCGCCAGCGCAATTTAGAGAGTCATTCCGGGCGGAGGCGCGGCACGCGCCGTAGGCCCGGAACCCAGGGCGACCGGCGCATCGTTTGCCCTGGGTTCCGGGTCTCCGCTTCGCTTCGCCCGGAATGACTTTCAGAGAGGCTAGCGTTATAAAACTCCGTATGGCGCGCTTTGATCTCGTCGCCGTCTATCTTATGGCGAGCCAGCCCAACGGCACGCTCTATCTCGGCGTGACCAGCGATCTGCTTCAACGAGGCATCGATCATCGCGAAGGGCGCTATGAAGGCTTCGCAAAGAAATATGGCTGCCGGACTCTGGTCTGGTGGGAGCAGTTCTACGACATCAATCAGGCCATTGCGCGCGAGAAGCAGATCAAAGGCTGGAAGCGCAAATGGAAGCTCGCGCTGATCGAGAAGGATAATCCGACTTGGCGCGATCTGTACGAGGATTTCCTGTTGCCGCCGCAGCATCGGTTGCGGGGCGATGTTGAGCTGTAGCGCGTGCGGCCCTGGGTTCCGGGTCGCGCTTCGCGCGTCCGGAATGACTCTGGGGGTTATGCCGCCTTCGCTTCCGCGAAGCGTTCCGCCGCCAGGCGTTGCAGCACGACGTAGTCGGTCTTGCCGCTGCCGAGGACGGGGATTTCTTCGATCGGGACGATGCGCTTGGGCATGGCGAGTTCTGAAGCGCCGTTCGTCTTGCACCAGGCTTGCAGCTCTTCAGCGGCCGCGTCCGGCTTGTCGGTGAACAGGATGATGCGTTCGCCCTTGCGCGAGTCGGGGAGGGCGACGGCGGCGTGCAGGTGCTCCGGCCAGATGTGCTGGGCGTAGCTTTCGACGGCGTTGAGCGACACCATCTCGCCGCCGACCTTGGCGAAGCGCTTCACCCGGCCGAGGATGGTGATGTAGCCGTCGGCGTCGACGTCGACGACGTCGCCGGTGTCGTGCCAGCCTTGCGGCAGGAGATCGATGCCGAACGGCTTGGTCGGATCGAGATAGCCGCGCATCACGTTGGGGCCGCGCACATAGAGCTTCTGGCCGCCTTCGATGCCGGGCACGGCTTCGAGTCGCCATTCCATGCCGGGCATGAACTGGCCGACCGTGCCGTGCTTGTTGTTCGCCGGCGCGTTCACGGCGATGACCGGCGAGGCTTCGGTGGCGCCGTAGCCTTCCAGAATCTCGACGCCGAAACGGCGCTTGTAGACGTCGCGCGTTTCCTCCTTCACCCGCTCGGCGCCGCAGACCATCAGCTCGATCGGCGAGAGATCGCCGTCCTGGGCGTTGCGCGCGTACTGCATCGCGAACGTGTCGGTGGCGAGGAAGACGTTGGCGCCGGTGTCGCGCACCAGTTTCGGAATTTCCTTCACCTGCAGCGGCGAGGGGAACAGGAAGCACTTGTGGCCGGTGAGGATCGGCAGCATGGCGCCGCCGGTGAGGCCGAAGCAGTGGAACATCGGCAGCGGCGAGAAGAACGACCAGTTCGGATCGAACGGCACGTGCGCGTGCGCCTGCTCGACATTGGCGACGATGTTGGCGTGGGAGAGCACCGCGCCTTTCGGCGCGCCGTAGGAGCCGGAGGTGAACAGGATGACGCCGGTGTCGTCCGGGTTGCCCTTGGCGGCGAACACGCGCGGGAACGCGCCCTTGAGCAGAGCGACGAGCTTGTCGCCGAAATCGATCGTCTCGCGGACGTCTTCCAGATAGATCAGCCTGGCGAACTTGGAGAGTTCGGCCTCGATCGCTTCGAGCTTGGCGAGCTGGATGAAGCGCCGTGAGGTGAGGATCTTGCGGACGTTGGCGGCTTCGCAGGCCGAGCGCAGGTTCATCGCTCCGGCGGTGAAGTTCAGCATCGCCGGCGTGCGCCCGATGGCGTGCAGGGCGAAGAAGGTGACGACGCAGCCGACGCCGGTCGGCAGCATCACGCCCGCCGTCTCGCGCTTCTTGATCAGCGTGTCGATCTTGCCGCCCAGGGCGAACGCGGCGCGCACGATGTCGTCGTACGTCAGCACCTTGCGTTCGTGATCTTCCAGGACCGGGGTCTTGCCGCCCTTGGTGTCGCGCGCCCGCAGCAGCGCTTCGAACAAGGTGACGCGCGTGCGCGCCAACTCGAACGGACGATTCGCCATGGACTCCTGCCTCCGAACTGACCCGCCCGCGCCCTGTCGGAAAAAGGCGCCCAGCCCGTGATTATTGTTTCACGGTTGTAACAGGAGACTATCGGCGCCGATAAAGTTGGGCAAGATGCCGCGCCTTAACCTGTTGTTGCTGCAGGGCTGGGCTGCCCGCCGGGCGTTGCGGCGGGGCGCGTGGAGGCTCATGTTCCGCCCATGCCGACGCTGATCGATTTGCGCCAATCGGGGGAAGACGGCGGCGAAACTCGCCCGCGCCACCCCGAGAAGCAGCACCGCCCGGACGCGCCCAGTCCGCGCAAGCCCGACTGGATTCGCGTGAAGGCGCCGACGAGTTCGGGCTACCACCAGACCAAGGAGCTGGTGCGCGATCTCAAGCTGCATACGGTGTGCGAGGAGGCCGGCTGCCCGAACATCGGCGAGTGCTGGAGCCAGAAGCACGCCACCTTCATGATCATGGGCGGCGTCTGCACGCGCGCCTGCAGCTTCTGCAACGTGTCCACCGGCAAGCCGCTGCCGCTCGATCCGGACGAACCGGAGAACGTGGCGCAGGCGACGGCGCGGATGGGGCTGCGCCACGTCGTTGTGACCTCAGTTGACCGCGACGATCTCGACGACGGCGGCGCCGATCATTTCGTGCGGACCATCGCCGCCATCCGCCGCGCGGCGCCGGACACGACGATCGAGATCCTGACGCCGGACTTTCTGCGCAAGCCGGGCGCGGCCGAGCGCGTGATCGACGCCAAGCCGGACGTGTTCAACCACAATCTCGAAACCGTGCCGCGGCTCTATCATTCCATCCGCCCGGGCGCGCGCTATTACCAGTCGCTGCGGCTGCTGGATTCGGTGAAGCAGCGCGATCCGACCCAGTTCACGAAATCGGGGCTGATGGTGGGCCTGGGCGAAGCCAGGGACGAAGTGCTGCAGGTGATGGACGATCTGCGCGTCGCCGGCGTCGATTTCCTCACCATCGGCCAGTACCTGCAGCCGACGAAGAAGCACGCCGCGATCGAGCGCTTCTGGACGCCGGAGGAGTTCAAGGCGCTGGAGACGATCGCCTACGCCAAGGGCTTCCTGATGGTGTCGGCCTCGCCGCTGACGCGCTCGTCGCATCACGCCGGCGAGGATTTCGCGCGGCTCAAGGCGGCGCGGCTGGCGCAGGGCGGATGATGAGCCGGGAAACGACTGCTTCCCCGTTCGCGGGGGAGCTGTCAGCGCGCGAAGGCGCGATGACCGAGGGGGCGAGCGCCGGCGGCTGGCGGACTTTCCCCCTCCGGCGCCCCCGGCTTTGCGCCGGGGCCTCCACCTCCCCCGCAAGCGGGGGAGGAGCGTAGTGGCGCGCACGATCATCGAGGCGGAGCGCGTATTGCCTTATGCGGCGGCCGATCTGTGCCGGCTTGTCGGCGACGTGCGCGAATATCCGAAGTTCATCCCGTTCCTGCAGAGCCTCTCCGTGGTGAAGGAGGCGCCGCGCCCGGAGGGCGGCTGGGAAGGCGTGGCGAGCGCGGTGGTCGGCTGGAAGGCGATCACGGAGCGCTTCTCGACCACGGTGCGCTGCGAGCCGGCGAAGGGGGAAGTGGACGTGGCGCTGGTGAGCGGGCCGCTGCATGCGCTCGACAATAGCTGGCGCTTCGAGCCGCGAGAGAACGGCGCGCGGGTGCGGTTCTGGATCTCGTACCAGTTCAAGAACCCGCTGCTGCAGGCGGCGGTGAGCGCCAACCGCGAGCGTCTGGCGCGAAAGATCATGAGCGCGTTCGAGAACGAAGCGCGCCGGAAACTGCCGCTAGTCCAGAACGCGCCGCGCTAGCGCGAGCGCGGCGACCACGGTTTCGGCCTGCACGCGGCGGCGGCCGATGTCGCCGAAGCGGTGCTCTTCGTGCAGGCGCGGGCCGTTGCGGCGGCCGACGGCGATATGGACGAGGCCGACCGGTTTTTCGGCGCTGCCGCCGCCCGGACCGGCGATGCCGGTGGTGGCGATGGCGATCTCGGCGGGGCTGTGCTTCAGCGCGCCCTCGACCATGGCGAGCGCCACCTCCATGCTGACCGCGCCGCGCCGCTCGATCAGCTCGGCCGGCACGCCGAGCATCTCCACCTTCGCCGCGTTGGAGTAGGTGACGAAGCCGCGCTCGACCACGGCGGACGAGCCGGGCGTGGCGGTGAGCGCCGCCGCGATCAGCCCGCCGGTGCAGCTCTCGGCGGTGACGATTCGGAAACGGCGCTGCTTGGCCTGTTCGAACAGTCCTTGCGCATCGTGAACGAGGCGGTCGCCGGTCATGGCGGAGATTGGACATCGCCCCGCCGCGATTGTCCATTCCCAGGAATCGGCGCGGCTGGCAGAAGCGGCCGGCCAAGGGGAGCCACCATGGAATCCATCGCGCGCCGCGCCGCAGCGCCCGTCTTCGCGCTGGCGCTGTTTTCGAGCGCGGCGCTGATCTTCGTGCTGCAGCCGCTGTTCGCGCGGATGGTGACGCCGCTTCTGGGCGGCAGTCCGCAAGTCTGGAACACGTCGATGGCGTTTTTCCAGGCGGCGCTGCTGGCGGGCTATCTCTACGCGCACCTGTTGGCGCGGGTGAAGGACCTGCGCGTGCAGGCGCTGGCGCACGCGCTGGTGCTGGGGGCGGCGTGGTTCGTGCTGCCGGTGCAGGTGAGCGCGGCGCTGGGGCCGCCGGACGTGGAGCACCCGTCGCTGTGGCTGATCGGCGTGCTGGCGCTCTCGGTCGGCGCGCCGTTCGCGGCGGCGTCGGCGACCGCGCCGCTGCTGCAGGCCTGGTACGCGCGCACCGGCCGCGCCGACGCGCACGATCCGTATTACCTCTACGCGGCGAGCAATCTCGGCAGCTTCATCGGCCTGTTGGCCTATCCGGTGCTAATCGAACCGCTGCTCGGGGCGCAGGCGCAGAGCCAGGCGTGGACGGCGGGCTACGTCGCCGTGCTGGCGCTGATCGTGCTATCGGCCGCGCTGGCGATTTCCGCGCATGGCGGCGCGCCGGCGCTCGCGACGCCGCCGCCGCCGGAATCTGCGCCGGCGGCCGCGCCGCTTGCGCTCACCACGCCGAGCTGGCGCGAGCGCGGCTACTGGATGGCCGCGGCGGCCGTGCCCTCGGCGCTCTCGCTGGGCGTGACGCTGCACATCTCAACCGACGTCGCCTCGGCGCCGATGCTGTGGGTGGCGCCGCTGGCACTTTATCTGCTCACGTTCGTGATCGCGTTCGCCAAGGGCAGCGAAAAGATCGTTCGCGCGACGCTGCTGATGCATCCGCTGGCGCTCGCGCTGCTGCTCATGTCCTATTATGCGAGCGGCAACTGGATCGGCTCGGTTTCGGGCATCCTGATCGGCTTTTTCTTCAGCGCGCTGATCTGCCATCTGGCGCTGTCGCAGTCGCGCCCGGCGGCGGAGCGGCTGACGGAGTTCTATCTGTGCGTTTCGCTCGGCGGCGTGCTGGGCGGCGTCTTCGCGGCGCTGGTCGCGCCGGTCGTGTTCAACAACGTCTACGAATATCCGCTGGCGCTGGCGGCGGCGTGCCTGTTCCGGCCGCGCGCGCCGAGCGACATGCCGCGCCTGACCGACGCGACCTTCGCCGCCGCGATCGCCATGGGCGTGATGGGCGCGGCGATGGCGCTGATGCAGCTGCCGGACCACATCGCCGTCGTGTTCACCGCCGCGCTGGGCGCCGCCGCCGGCATGGTGGCCGCCGGCTGGGGCGACGAGAGCCGGCCCGCGCCGCTGCGCTACGGCTTCCTCGCCATCGCCGCGGTGCATGCGGGCCTGGTGATCTGGTGCGGCTTCACCAGCGACGCGGTGTTCATAGGCAATGTGGTCGAGGGCCGCACGCAGATGACGATCGCCCAGCCCTGGGGCTATCTGCTGACGGGTTCGAGCCTGCTGATGCTGATGTTCGGCGTGCACGGGACGATCCAGCCGCGCCGCCGGGGAAGCGAGGTCGCCGACTACGCCTTCGGCGTCGTCATCCCGTCCGTGGTGCTGCTGCTTCTGCTGATGCTGCTACGCGAACAGCTCGACGACGAACTGCTGACGGCGGTCGGCATCGTCTTCTGCGGCGTGGCGATTTTCCTGAACCGCGGCCGCCCGGTCGTGCTGGCGGCGATCGTGCTGCTCTCGTTTGCGATGATCTTCGTGGACGACGCGCGCGGCGGCCGCATCATCACCCAGGACCGCACCTTCTTCGGCGTGCTGCGGACGCGGATCTATGAGGTGCGGGGGTCGGACATTCCGCCGCTGCGCGTGCTGCTGCACGGCACGACGCTGCACGGCGCGCAGATCGACGCGCCCGATCTCTCGCGCCAGCCGCTGACCTACTACCACCCGCGCACCGCGCTCGGGGAGGCGATCATAGCGGGCCTCTCCATGCATGAGCGCTCGCGGCTGGCGCTGATCGGGCTGGGCACCGGCTCCACCGCCTGCCTGATGCGGCCGGAGGATGAACTGACGATTTTCGAGATCGACCCCGCCGTGGTGCGGCTCGCGGCCGAGCCCGGCGGCGATTTCACCTTCGTGCCGCAGTGCCAGCCCGACGCGCGCGTGGTGCTGGGCGACGCGCGGCTGCAGATCGCGCATGAACCGGAGGGCGCGTTCGACGTGATCGTCGTCGACGCGTTCTCGTCGGACGCGATCCCTGCGCACCTGCTGACGCGCGAAGCGCTCGACCTCTATCTGTCGCGCGTCAGCGACAACGGCGTCGTCGTGCTGCATTTGTCGAACCGCAACCTGGCCATCGTCTCGGAGGCGGCGCGGGTGGCGCGCGATCTCGGCGCGCCGACGCTCTACCGGCTCAGCAATCAGTTCGAGCTGCCGGGGGTGGCGCTTTACGGCGGCTCGGCGGCGAGCGCGATGATCGTGGCGCGCGATCCGGCGACGCTGGCGGCGCTGCCGCTGGTGAACGACGATTGGCGCGTGCTTACGGCGCCGCCCGGCCGCAGCTGGACCGACGACTACATCAATGTGCCGCGCGCCTTGTGGGATCAGCTGAGCGGCGCCGAGACCTGCTGGCTGTTCGACTATCTCGAACACTGCCGCCCGGACGAAGCGGCGGCGGAGACGCCTTAGCGCTGCGCGGAAACGTGCATGCCGGCGGGACGCCGGCGGTCCATATTGGCGGCGTTTCAGGCGGGACGATCCAGCGTTGCGGTTGCATGCGCGGCGAGGCCTTCCTCCCGGCCCGTGAAACCCATGCGTTCGGTGGTGGTGGCCTTCACGCTCACGCGGTTGAGCGGCAGCGCGAGCGCCTCCGCCGTGCGCGCGCGCATAGCGTCGCGGTGCGCGCCGATCCGGGGCCGCTCGCACACCAGCGTCACGTCGACATGGAGGAGGCGCGCGCCGGCGGCTTCGACGCGCGCGAGCGCGTGCCGGAGGAAGCGCTCGGAGTCGGCGCCTTTCCATTGCGGATCGCTCGGCGGGAAGTGGGCGCCGATGTCGCCCTCGCACAGCGCGCCGAGGATGGCGTCGACCAGCGCGTGCCAGCCGGCGTCGGCGTCGGAGTGGCCGAGCAGGCCCTTGTCATGGGCGATGCGCACGCCGCATAGCGTGACGTGGCCGCCCGGGCCGAAACGGTGCGCGTCGACGCCATGGCCGACGCAAATGATGCGGCTGTCCGACATGAGCCGTTCGAGCATCGCGGCGTCCTCTGCGTAGGTGAACTTCATCAGGCGCGGATCGCCGGGCGCAAGGCGGGTCCGGCCGCCGGCGGCGCGGACGACGGCGAGGTCGTCGGTGAAGGCGGCGTCCGGCGCGGCGGCGGCGTAGGCCGCGCGCAGCACGTCGGCGCGGAAGGCTTGCGGGGTCTGCACGCGCATCGCGCCGGCGCGGTCGAGTTCGGCGGCGACGGTTCCGTCCGGGGCGGCGCGCAGCAGCGTGTCCGCGACCGGCAGGGCAGGCGCGATGGCGGTTTCGCCGGCCTCGATGCGGGCGATCAGGCTTTGCGCCAGGGCCGGCGTCAGTCCGGGGCGGGCGGCGTCGTGGATCAGCACGATGTCGGCGTCTCCCGTCGCCGCGAGGCCGGCGCGGACCGAGGCGGTGCGGGTGGCGCCGCCGGGGACGATCTCGACGGAGAGGCCCGCCGTTGCGGCGCGGCAGAGCGCGTGGCGCTCGGGATTGGCCACGACGACGATCCTGTCCACGCCCGCGGCGGCGAAGGCGTGCGCCGACCAGGCCAGAACCGGCCGGCCCAACAGTTGCTGATACTGCTTCGGAAGCTCCCCGCCGGCCCGCTCACCGCGCCCGGCGCCTACAATTATGGCAGCGGTACGCGTCATGAGGCCAAATCTGCCGAGTTTTGTTGCATCGCAGCATGAAACCCTTGGCGCCTGCTTTTTAGGCGCCATAAGCTCGGTCCCGAAAGGGGCGCAAGCCATGATCCGTTTGGATCAAATTCAAGCGTTTGTCTCGCCCGCGACCGAAGAGTTCGGGCGGTGACGGACCATCCCGTCCTCCGCCCCCGGACGGCGACGCCGGACGCGGAGCGCTGGCTGGAGGCGCTGCCGGCGCCGGTTCTGGGCATCGACGGCGGCGAACGGATCCGGTTCGTCAACGCCGCCGCCGCGGAGCTGCTGGCGGGCGTGGGCCGGGGCCTGCTGGGCCGGCGGCTCGACGAGATTTTCGGGCCGGACGCGCCGCTGATCGATCTGGCCCGCCGCGCGCTTGCGGGCGCGTCGGGGGTGACCGAGTCGGATGTCGCGCTGGTGGGGCCGGGCTTTGCGCTGGGCCGCGCCACGGTGGCGGCCGGGCCGGTGGGGGAGAACGGCTATATCGCGCTGGTGCTGACGCGCCCGCCGCGGGCGCGCGCCGCGCCGCCCGTTTCCGGCGCCTCGGCGGCGCGCACCCTGGCGCACGAGGTGCGCAATCCGCTGGCCGGCATCCGCGCGGCGGCGCAGCTGATCGCGCGCACGGACGATCCGGATTCGGCGGCGCTGGCCAAGCTGATCTGCGACGAGGTCGACCGCATCCGCCGCCTGACCGACAAGATCGATCCGATGGCGGCGTTCGAGCCGCCGCGGTTCGAACTGTTCAATATCCACGAAGCGCTCGAGCGCGTGCGCAAGCTGGTGGGTTCGAGCGCGCCGGAGGTGATGATCCGCGAGCGTTACGACCCGAGCCTGCCGATGATCCGCGGCGACCTCGATCAGCTGATCCAGGCGTTCCTCAACATCGCCAAGAACGCGGCCGAAGCGGTGTCCGGCCAGCCGGACGGCGAGATCGCGTTCATCACCGCCTATCGCTCGGGCGTGAAGTTCCGGTCCTCGGCGATGGGCGCGGCGCGCGCGCAGCTCGAAGTGCAGGTCGTCGACAACGGGCCCGGACTGCATCCGGACGTGGCCGACCGTCTGTTCGAGGCGTTCGCGACCACCAAGCCCAACGGCATGGGCCTCGGCCTCACCGTCGCCGCCGACATCATCGCGCGCCACGACGGACGCATCGAGGTCGAGAGCGCGCCCGGCCGCACCGCGTTCAAAATCCTTCTCCCCATCGATCCGGACGACAGCCCATGAGCGCACGCATCCTGCTCGCAGACGACGATTCCTCGCTGCGCTTCGTGCTTTCGCAAGCGCTCGCCAAGGAAGGCTATGCGGTCAGGGCGACGGGCAACGTGGCGACGCTGTCGAAATGGGTGCGCGACGGCGAAGGCGATCTGGTCCTGAGCGACGTCTATATGGGCGACGAGTGCGTGTTCGACGCCATTCCGGGCATGCGCACGGCGCGCCCGAACCTGCCGGTGATCGTGATGAGCGCGCAGTCGACGGTGGCGACGGCGCTTTCGGCGTCGAGCGCGGGCGCGTTCGACTATGTGCCGAAGCCGTTCGATCTCGATGAGCTGATGGCGGTGGTGCGCCGCGCGCTCGAAGGCGGGCCGGACGCCAAGACCCGCGCCCAGGCGACGAAAGCGGAGAAGGAAGAACGGCTGCCGCTGATCGGGCGTTCGCCGGCGATGCAGGAAGTGTACCGGGTGATGGCGCGCGTGGCCGGCACCGATCTCACCGTGCTGATCGAGGGCGAGAGCGGCGCCGGCAAGGAGCGCGTCGCGCGCGCCATTCATGACCATAGCCGGCGGGCCAATGGGCCGTATCTGACGCTCAGCCTCGCCGGCGCGGCCGCCGCGCAGATCGACCGCGACCTGTTCGCGCCCGACGGCAAGTTCGCCCAGGCGCAAGGCGGCACGCTGTTTCTGGAAGACGTGGACGAGCTGCCGAACGACGCGCAAACGCGCCTCGCGGGATTGCTGCACTCGGAAGATCCGAAAGAGCGGCCGAACGCGCGCCTGATCGTCGCCGCGCAGCGCAGCCTCGCGGCGCTGGTGCGGCAGGGCGCATTCCGTCAGGACCTGTTCTATCGCTTGAACGTGGTTGCGATCCGATTGCCGCCGCTGCGCGAACGGCTCGAAGACGTCGGCGATCTGGCGCGCGCGTTCCTGGTCCGCGCCAAGCGCGAGGGCTTGCCTGAAAAGACCATCGACGCGGCCGCGATCGAGCGGCTGAAGACGCACGCCTTTCCGGGCAATGTGCGCGAACTCGAAAACCTGCTGCGCCGCGCGGCGGCGCTGAGCCCGGCATCGGTGATCACGGCGCGCGAGATCGCCGACGAACTCGGCGCAGCGGCCACGGAAGAAGTCGTCGCCGAGAGCAGCGAGGGGTTCGAGACGGCGTTCACGCGCCGCATCGCCAGCGAATTCGCTGCAGCGAGCCCTGGCCTTCCGGCGGCGGGGCTTTATGACAGGGTGCTGGCCGAGGTGGAGCGTCCGCTCATCGTCCAGACGCTCCAGGCCACACGCGGCAACCAGATCAGGGCGGCGGCAATTCTCGGCATAAACCGCAATACCTTGCGGAAGAAGATTCAAATCCTGGGCATCGCAACTGGCCGCGGCGATTGACGACGCCGTGATATTGGTTCAACACCTATGTTGCTCCAAGGCAACATAGAGCCCCCCGAACTATGCTGCACATCACGGCCAACGACCAAGCCGATTCGGCCGTTCTGAGCGACCGTCCGCAGGGACGGAGCACGCTGGTTTTTCTGATCGGACTGGGGATTGCGGGCTTTCTCACCACGGCGGCGACGCTGGCGCTGCTGCTGGGGGAGGGCCTCGCCGGAGGCGGCAACGCCGTCATCCGCGGCCTGCTGATCGCCAGCATCGCGATCTCCGCGGTGCTCGCCGGCATTCTGCTGCATCGGCTGATGCGCGTTGCGCGCGCCTGGCGCTCCTCGGCGAGCGGCGCGCGGCTGCACATCCGGTTCGTGACGCTGTTCAGCCTCGCAGCGCTTGCGCCGGCAATCATCGTCGCGGCCTTCCTCGGCTTCATCTTCAGCCAGGGCGTCGAGCGCTGGTTCAGCCAGCGCGTCGAGACCACGATCGAGAACGCGGCCAATGTCGGACGCGCCTATGTCGACCTCGCCTCCGGCGGCATCAGCGGCGAAGTCGAGGCGATGGCGGTCGACCTCAACCTGGCGCAACGCGGCCTGGTGGAGGATCGCGAACGCTATTTCGCGTTTCTCGAAGCGCAGACCGAGCGGCGCGAACTCACCTCCGCGCAAGTGATCGACTCGCAAGGGCGCGTGCTGGCGCGCGCGGGGCTTTCCTCGCCCCCCTTCACGCTGCCGAACCGCCAGGCCTTCGCCACCGCCGACGAAGGCGACATGGCGGTGACGTTCGATGACGAGAACGACCGCGTCGTCGCGCTCTACAAGCTGACCGCCTATCCCGACGCGTACCTGGCCGCGACGCGCAACGTCGAGCCGGGCCTGGTCTCGCAGCTGCGCAGCTTCCGGCAATCGGTCGAGGATTATCGCAATGCGCGCCAGCAGCAGGGGACGCTGCGCGGACTGTTCGGGCTCGCCTATTTCTCCACCGCGCTGATCGTGCTGCTGGCGGCGGGCTGGGTCGGGCTGACCAGCGCCTCGCGCGTGGCCGAGCCGATCGGGCGGCTGGTCGGCGCCGCGCGCCGCGTCGCCTCGGGCGACCTGAAGGCGCGCGTGGCGGTGGGCGAAGAGCGCGACGAAATCGACGCGCTGGCGACCGCCTTCAACAGCATGACCGCGCAGCTCGACGCGCAGCGGCGCGATCTCGTCGCGGCGCAGGAAGACGCCGAGAGCCGCAGCCGCTTTACCGAGACGGTGCTGGCGGGCGTCAGCGCCGGCGTCATCGGCCTCGATCGCGACGGCCGCATCACCGCGTCCAACCGTTCGGCGGGCCAATTGCTGGGATACGGAGAAGAGCAGATCGTGGGCCGCCGGCTCGTGGACATCGCGCCCGAGTTCGCGGAGCTGCTGAACCAGCCCTCGCCCGCCGGCGAAACGCCGCCGCAGCGCGTCGACCTCGTGCGCGAAGGCGGCTCGGTGAATCTGAGCGTGCGCATGAGCCCCGACGCACAGGGCGGCCTCGTGCTCACCTTCGACGACATGACCAAGCTGATCTCGGCGCAGCGCCAGGAAGCCTGGAAGGACGTCGCCCGCCGCATCGCCCACGAGATCAAGAACCCGCTGACGCCGATCCAGCTCTCGGCGGAGCGCCTGCGCCGGAAATACGCGTCGGAGATTTCCTCCGACCCGGACACGTTCCTGAAGTGCACCGACACGATCCTGCGCCAGGTTTCCGACATCGGCCGCATGGTCGACGAGTTCTCTTCGTTCGCGCGGATGCCGACGCCGCGGATGGCGTTCGCGGACATGAGCGACGTCGCGCGCTCGACCGTGTTCGGCCAGCGCCTCGCCTTCGCCGACATGCGCATCGAGGTGGAGGGCGTCGACAAGCCGATCGGGCTCGTGGTGGACGAGCGGCTGATCGCGCAGGCGCTTCTGAACCTGATCAAAAACGCGGCGGAGAGCGTGCAGGCGCGGCGCGCGCGCGACGGCGAGCCGAAGGACGGCTTCGTGCTGCTGCGGCTGCGCGATCTGGATTTCGGCGTGCAGTTCGAGGTGATCGACAACGGGCTGGGCTTCCCGGAGAAGGATCGTCACCGCCTGATCGAGCCGTACGTCACCACGCGCACCAAGGGCGCGGGGCTCGGCCTCGCGATCGTGGCGCGCATCGTGGAAGACCACGGGGGGCTGATTGAGCTGGACGATGCGCCGGGCTCCGGCCCCGGCGCGGTCGTCCGTTTCGTACTTCCCAAGCGCGGCGAAGAGCCGGCCGCGGCGGACCAGGGCGCAGGAGCCTCATAGCACATGGCGCAAGACATCCTCATCATCGACGACGAAGCGGACATCCGCGATCTCATCTCGGGCATCCTCGAAGACGACGGCCATCACGTGCGCGCCGCCCGCGACAGCGACGAGGCGCTGGACGCGTTCAAGCGGCGCAAGCCGTCGCTGGTGGTGCTGGACGTGTGGCTGCAGGGCAGCCGCGTCGACGGCCTCGAACTGCTCTCCATGTTCAAGGAGATCGACCCCGACATGCCGGTGATCGTCATCTCCGGCCACGGCACGATCGAGACCGCGGTCGCCGCGATCCGCAAAGGCGCCTACGACTTCATCGAGAAGCCGTTCACGGCGGACCGCCTGCTGCTGGTGGTGCAGCGCGCGCTGGAGGCGACGCGGCTGAAGCGCGAGAACGCCGAGCTGAAAGCGCGTTCGGCCGCGAGCGATCTGCTAATCGGCTCCTCGCCGGTGATGGCGGCGCTGCGCAGCGCTATCGAGCGCGTGGCGCAGACCAATTCGCGCGTGCTGGTCAGCGGCCCCGCGGGCTCCGGCAAGGAGCTGGTCGCGCGCCTGCTGCATGAGCGCAGCGCGCGCGTGAACGGCCCGTTCGTGGCGATCAACGCCGCTTCGATCGCGCCGGAGCGGATGGAGACGGAGATTTTCGGCGAGGAGGGGCCCGACGGGCGCCCGCGCAAGATCGGCGTGTTCGAACTGGCCCATGGCGGCACCCTCTTCCTCGACGAAGTCGGCGACATGCCGCCGGAGACGCAGTCGAAAATCCTGCGCGTGCTGGTGGATCAGCGCTTCAAGCGGCTCGGCGGCTCGACCGACGTGCAGGTGAACGTGCGCGTGGTGTCGTCGAGCTCGCGCGATCTGAGCGGCGACATCGAGCAGGGCCGCTTCCGCCAGGACCTCTACCACCGCCTGGCCGTGGTGCCGCTGCGCGCGCCGAGCCTGGCCGAACGGCGCGAGGACATTCCCGAACTCGCGGGCTATTTCGTCGGCCGCTTGGCGGGCATGTCGGGCGTGCCGGCGCGCCAGATCGGCGAAGACGCGCTGGCGGCGCTGCAGGCGGCGGACTGGCCGGGCAACGTGCGCCAGCTGCGCAACGTGATCGAACGCATCCTGATCCTGGCGACGGGCGATCCCTCGACGCCGGTGACGGTCGACGCGCTGCCGCCGGAGGCGTGGCCGCAGGCAGGCTTCTCTAAGCATGACGGGCTGCAGGAAGTGATCGGACTGCCGCTGCGCGACGCGCGCGAGCGGTTCGAGCGCGAATACCTCAACGTGCAGATCACCCGCTTCGGCGGCAACATCTCGCGCACCGCCGCCTTCATCGGCATGGAGCGCTCGGCGCTGCACCGCAAGCTCAAGTCGCTCGGCGTCGAGGCGCCGGGCCGCGGCGGCGCCGAGGCCGAATGAGCCGCATCGCCTATGTGAACGGCGTCTATGCGCCGCTTCGCGCGCCGCTGATCTCGGTGATGGACCGCGGGCTGCAGCTGGCGGATTCGATCTACGAGGTCTGGGCCGTGCGCGGCGGACGCCTGTTCGACGCCGAGGCGCACATGGCCCGGCTCTGGCGCTCGCTCGACGAACTGCGCATCGCCCGGCCGATGGGCGAGGCCTCGCTGCGGGCGGTGATCCGCGAGACGATGCGGCGCAACCGCGTCACGGACGGCGTCGTCTATGCGCAGGTCAGCCGCGGCGCGGCGCCGCGCGATCATGTGTTTCCGCCCGCTTCGGTGCGCCCGACGCTGATCGTCACCGCCAAGGCCCTCGACCGGCGCGCGATCGCCGCGCGCGCCGAGGCGGGGATCGGCGTCGTCAGCGCCCCGGACACGCGCTGGGCGCGGCGCGACATCAAGACGACCAACCTGCTCCCCAACGTGCTGGCGCGGCAGGCGGCGAAAGAGGCGGGCGCGTTCGAGGCCTGGTTCGTCGACGGCGACGGATTTGTGACGGAAGGAACCTCCTCCACCGCCTGGATCGTCGATCGGAGCGGGACGCTGCGCACGCGGGCGCTGTCGCACGATCTGCTGCACGGGGTGACGCGCGCGGCGCTGCTCAAGCTCGCCGCCGAGCGGCAACTGGCGGTGCGCGAGGCCCCGTTCACGATCGAGGAAGCCCAATCCGCGCGCGAAGCGTTCATCAGCGCGGCCAGCATTCCGGCCGTCGGCGTAGTGCAAATCGACGGGCAACCTGTCAGCGACGGCAAGGTTGGGCAAGTTACGCGCGCCCTGCGCGCCGCTTATTTGGGCGCCTGAGGCGACTTGCACCTGATTTTGTTGGCGCCGGTAGCGGCTGCCCCTATAGCACTAGCCCACAGCCGCGCGACTTGACGCGGCGCCATAAAACTCATGGGGCTGAACCATGGAGAAGAAACAGAACCTGCAGGACACGTTCCTCAACGCTGTCCGCAAGGCCAAGACGCCGCTTACGATTTTCCTGGTCAACGGCGTCAAACTGCAAGGCGTCGTCACCTGGTTCGACAATTTCTGCGTTTTGTTGCGCCGCGACGGCCAGGTGCAGCTGGTCTACAAGCACGCCATCTCCACCATCATGCCTGGCGCGCCCGTGCAGCTGTATGAGATCGATAAAGCGGCAGATGAAGCCGACGCCTGAGACGCCTCAGAAGGATCTGAACCGAGCCATCGTGTTGCGCCCGCTCGCGAATGCGGACGAAAGCGTGCGCGATGGCGAGGCGCGGCTGCTGGAAGCTGTCGGACTGGCGCAGGCGCTGGGGCTCGAAGTTGCGAGCGCCGAGGCCGCGCCGCTCCGGCAGATTTCGCCGCGCAGCTATTTCGGTTCGGGCCGGGTCGAACGGCTGAAGCAGCAAAGCGAGGAGCTGGGCGCCGGCGTCGTCGTGGTCGACGGCGCGCTTTCGCCGGTGCAGCAGCGCAACCTGGAAACCGACATCGGCGCCAAGGTCATCGACCGCACCGGTCTGATCCTCGAAATCTTCGGCCTCAGGGCGCGCACCAAGGAAGGCAAGCTGCAGGTCGAACTGGCGCGCCAGGGCTACGAGCGCTCGCGCCTGGTGCGCACCTGGACGCACCTGGAGCGCCAGCGCGGCGGCCTGGGCAAGACCGGCGGCCCCGGCGAAACCCAGATCGAACTCGACCGCCGCATCATCGCCGACCGCATCATCCGGCTGAAGAAGGAGCTGGAAGACGTGCGCCGCACGCGCGGCCTGCAGCGGCGCGCGCGCACGCGTGCGGGGCTGCCGGCCGTGGTGCTGGTGGGCTATACCAACGCCGGCAAGTCGACGCTGTTCAACCGGCTGACGCGCGCGGGCGTGCTGGCCAGGGACATGCTGTTCGCGACGCTCGATCCGACCGCGCGCCAGGTGAAGCTGCCGAGCGGGCGCGCCGTGGTCATGAGCGATACGGTGGGCTTCATCTCCGATCTGCCGCACGAACTGGTGGAGAGCTTCCGCGCCACGCTGGAGGCGGTGACGGAAGCCGATCTGCTCGTGCATGTGCGCGACATCGCCCATCCGCAGAGCGAGGAGCAGAAAGCCGACGTGCTCTCCGTGCTGGCGCAGCTGGAAAGCGACGCCGGGCAGCCGATGCCGCCGGTGCTGGAAGCCTGGAACAAGATCGATCTGCTCGACGACGCCACGCGCGCGGCGCGTCTGCGGCGCGCCGAAGCGGCGGCGGAGCGCAACGGGCAGGGCGCGCCTCCTCCCCCTGTCGCGATCTCGGCGGAGACGGGGGAGGGCATGGACGCCCTGCTCGCGGCGATCGACCGCGCGGCCTTCTCGGCGACGCGCGTCATCACCCTCACCTTGCCGCCGGACGATTCCGGGCGCGTGCGCGCGCAGATCGCGGCGGCCGGAAAAATCCTCGACGAAAGCACCGACGAGCACGGCCGCCACACGCTGCGCGCCGAGCTTCTGGTGGCGGACGCCGCGCGGTTCGCGCCGCCGGAGCCCCTGCCCGAAGAGTTGCGTCCGGCGGCGGAGTAGGGCGCCGCTTCCCGGCTCTTCGCTCCGCTTTCGCGGGGTCTTCGGCCGGGAGGCGTCAGCGCTGCAAGCGCTCCACCAGCTCCGCCGCGAATGTGCTCAGCGTGTCGTCGCGGGCGCCCATGACGACGATGCGGTCGCCGGGTTCGGCGAGTTCGATCAGCTTGTCGCCGCAGGCGCCGCGTTCGGCGAATGCGAGCGCCTGGCGCCCGTGCGCACGGACGCCGCGCACGATGTCTTCGCTGGCGACGCTGCGGTCGACGGTGCCGCCGAAATAGACGGGGTCCGGCATGATCAGCACGTCGTCGTCGGCCATGTGTTGCGCGAAGGTGTCGATGAATTCCTGACGCATGAGCTTCAGCGGTCCGAAGCCGTGCGGCTGGAACATGATCAGCAGGCGTCCGGGAAACGCGTGCAGCGCCGCCAGCGTGGCGGCGATCTTGTCGGGGTTGTGGGCGAAATCGTCGATGACGGTGACGCCGCCCGCCGTACCGGCGACCTCCAGTCTCCGCTTCGTGCCGGAAAAACCCTTAAGCGCTTCGGCCGCTTCCTTCAGCGAAAGCCCGTAAGCGCGCGCAGCGGACAGCGCGGCGAGCGCGTTCGAGACGTTGTGCTCGCCGGGGACGGCCAGTTCGACGCTTGCAGTGGCGGGCGCATCCTTCTCCAGCACATCGAACGAGACGCCGTCGGGGGCGAGGCGAATGGCGCTGCAGTGGAGATCGGCGAGGCCCGAGCGGAGCGAATAGGTGCGCGTGCGCACTTTCGTCTTGAGCAGCAGCGCGGCGGTTTCCTCGTTGTCGAGATTGAGCACGGCGATCTCGGCCTTGTTGACGAAACCGCTGAACAGCGCGCGCAGCTCGTCCATGCTCTTATGGTCGAGCGCGATATTGTTGACGACGGCGACGGTCGGCCGGTAGCGGGCGATCGAGCCGTCGCTCTCGTCGACCTCGGCCACGAACGCGTCGCCCTTGCCCACAAGCGCGCTGGCGAACAGCGCATCGGGCGTGACGAAATTCTTCATCACGGCGCCGTTCATCACCGTGGGGTCGCGCCCGGCCCGGTGCAGAATCCAGGCGATCATGGCCGTGGTGGTGGACTTGCCGCTGGTGCCGGCGACGCCGATGCGCGCCGGCGCGGCGTTGAACAGCTCCGCCAGCAGCTCCGGGCGCTTCATGTCGCGCGCGCCGAGGCGCTTGGCGGCGACGACGTCGCCCACCGTGTCTTCCACGGCGGCGGAGCGCACCAGGATTTGATCGGCGCCGGTGAGGCCCGAGCCGTCCTGCGGAAAAAGCTCGATGCCCTGGGCTTTCAGATAGTCGAATTTCGCGCCGAGGCGGCCCTGGTCGAGCGAGCGGTCGGAGCCGGCGACCGTCGCGCCCTTGCCGCGCAGGATCAACGCCAGCGGCAGCATGCCCGAGCCGCCGACGCCGCTGAAGAAATAGGATTTCGCCGAATTGCTTTGATGACTCATCGGCCCCGGTTATGACGAGAAACGCCGCTCATCGGCAAGGACGCGAACGCAGCACATGGCCCCATCGATCCGCATCGGCGTCGTCGCGCCCGGCACGCGCATCGAGCCGGCCCTGGCCGAACGGCTCAAGGCGTTCGCGGCGGACAGCTTCCTCGACCGCGCGCCGGACATCGTTGTCCATCCGCAATGCTTCCTGAGCGCCGGGCATTTCGCCGGCGACGACGAGGCGCGGCTGAAGGCGTTCGTGGAGTACGCCAACGATCCCTCGCTCGACGCGATCTGGTTCGCGCGCGGCGGCTATGGCGCGTGCCGGATCGCGGAGGCCGCGATCGCGCAGCTGAACGAGCACGCGCGCGGAAAGACCTATCTCGGCTACAGCGACGCCGGCGTGCTGCTGGCGGGGTTGTACAAGCACCGCATCGGCGCGGTGGCGCACGGGCCGATGCCGGTGGACCTGGCGCGGGCAGGGGGCGAGGCGGCGGTCAAGCGCGCCCTCGCCTGGCTGATCGAGCGCGCGCCCGAGAGCGTCGAACTCGGCGTGATGTTCGATGCGCGCACCGCGGCCTTCAACATCATGATCCTGCAGTCGATCCTCGGCACGCCGCTCGAGCCCGACTTGAGCGGCCACGTGCTGATGCTGGAAGAGGTGGGAGAGTACCTTTATCGCATCGACCGCGCCCTCTTCCACATCACCTCATCGCCCAACATCCGCAGCGTGAAGGGGATCAAGCTGGGGCGCGTGAGCGACGCGCCGGAAAACGACAAGCCGTTCGGCGCGACGGAGGAAGAGATCGTGCGCTATTGGTGCGCGAAGGCGGGGATCGCGTATCTCGGGCGCGCGGATATCGGGCATGACGTGGAGAATAAGGTCGTGCCGTTCGGCAAACTACAGCGTTAAACATTTCCGTCATTCCTGCCGGAGGCGCGTACGCGCCGTAGAGCCGGAACCCAGGGCTACGCGCACGTCGTTTGCCCTGGGTTCCGGATCGCGCTCCGCGCGTCCGGAATGACTGGCTAACGAGCGTTGGCGCTTGCGCTACTTCCGCTCCGCTCGCTTGGCCTCCAGCCACATCGCTTCCATGTCGTCCAGCGGCTGCGGGCCGGTGCGGCCTTGCTCGGCCAGCGCGCGCTCGATGTACTGGAACCGCCGCGTGAACTTGGCGTTGGCGCGGCGGAGCGCTTCTTCGGGATCGACTTTGAGTTTGCGCGCGAGGTTGGCCATGACGAACAGGATGTCGCCCATCTCTTCGGTGAGCGCTTCATGATCCTCGCGCACGCGCGCGTCGTGCAACTCGGCCAGTTCTTCTTCAAGCTTCTCCAGCACCTCGTCGGGCGTCGGCCAGTCGAAATTGATGCGCGCGGCGCGCTTGGTGAGTTTCTCGGCGCGCATGAGGGCGGGGAGGGCCATGGCGACGTCGTCCAGCAGCGACGGCGCGCCCTTGGCGGCCCGCTTCTCGGCCTTCAGCGTTTCCCAGGCGAGCGTCTGCTGCTCGGCCGTGCGGCCGTCGCCGGCTTCGCTGAACACATGCGGATGGCGCTCGATCATCTTGTCCGCGAGCGCCTGGGCGACGTCGGCGAAATCGAACGCGCCGTGCTCTTCGGCCATGCGGGCGTGGAAGGCGACCTGGAACAGGAGGTCGCCCAGCTCCTCCTTGAGCGCGGGCATGTCCGCACGCTCGATCGCGTCGGCCACCTCGTAGGCTTCTTCGATCGTGTAGGGCGCGATGGTCGCGAAAGTCTGCTCGACGTCCCACGGACAGCCGCACTGCGGGTCGCGCAGCCGAGCCATCATATCAAGCACGGCCTGCGTCGCGGCGGCGTTGCGGGCGAGGGCTTCTTTGGTATTTTTCTCTATCTTATCAGTAGCTTGGTATACCATACAAATCTCGCATAAGATAGATTATGGGAAGCGATAGATTGACCGGCGAAGCTCGACTCAGATTGGGCAGTCAGCGCTCCAGCCATCGTACGCGGGTTCGACGCCCGCCGGCAGCTTTGCTTTCAGCGTCGCGTAGTCGAGGTCGATGTGCATGTTGGTGAGCACGGCGTGCGCGGGCTTGAGGCGCGCGATCCATTCGAGCGCTCGCCCGAGGTGCGCGTGCGTCGGATGCGGCGTCTCGCGCAGCGCGTCGACGATCCAGAGCGCCAGACCTTCGAGCTGGGCGAAGCTTTGCTCGGGCATGCCGACCAGATCGTTTGAATAGGCCGCCGGCCCGGCGCGGAATCCCAGCGAGCGCGAGAAGCCGTGATCCTGATCGAGCGGCAGGATCTCAAGCTTGCCGCCCGGCCCGTCGATCACGAGCGGCACGAGCGGCGAGATATCGCCCGCGTCGCGCACGATGGCCGGATAGCCGCCCTTCGACTCGAACGCGTAGCCGAACCGGCGCATGAAGGTGCGCTTGCACGGCTCGTCCATCCACACCGGAATCTGGCGGCGCTGCTTGATGGCGTAAGCGCGCACGTCGTCGAAGCCGTTGGTCTGGTCGGCATGGTCGTGGCTGATGACGATGGCGTCGAGATGCGCGGGCTTCGCTTCAGCGAGCTGCGTGCGCAGGTCCGGCGGCGTATCGATCAGCACCGTGGTCGCCTCGTTCGCGTCGCCCGGCGCCCCGCTCCATTTCTGCAGCAGCAGCCCGCAGCGCGTGCGCCGGTTCTTCGGCTCGTTCGGATCGCACGCGCCCCAGTCGCCGGTGGCGCGCGGCACGCCGCCGGAGGAGCCGCAGCCCAGGATGGTGACGCGCAGCGTGGGCATTACGCGCGCCCCCCGTCAGCATGCTGGCGCCTCCCCCATCGAGGGGGAGGAGGGGCGACGGCGTTGCGGTTCATCGAACGACCTCGGGAAAGGCGCGGAAGAAGTTGTCGGCGAGCAGGGCGCTCCCCTCCTCCTCGCCGAGGCCCCTCAGCTTCAGCAGCGCCTGCTGCACGTAGGCGACGTGATGCGGTTCGCAGCGCTGGCCGCGGAACGGCACGGGCGTGAGATACGGGCAATCGGTCTCGACGATGATGCGGTCGAGCGGCGTCTCCAGCGCGACGGCGCGGACATCGTCGGCGTTCTTGAACGTGAGGATGCCGGAGAACGAGATGTAGGCGCCGAGCGCGAGCGCGCGGCGCGCCAGTTCGGCGCCGGAGGTGTAGCAGTGCATCAGGATGCGGAGAGGGCCCTTCCCCGCCTCCTCCTCCAGCAAGTCCGCCATCGCGCCGTCGGCCTCGCGGGTGTGGATGATGAGCGTCTTGCCCAGCGTGCGCGCCGCTTCGGCGTGAGCGCGGAACACCTGCACCTGATCCTCGAACGGACTGAACTTATAGTGCTGATCCAGGCCGGTCTCGCCGACGCCGACGACTTTCGGGTGCGCGCCGAGTTCGATCAGCTTCGCCGCGGTGAGATCGAGATGATCCTTGGCATGGTGCGGGTGGGCGCCCACGCTGGCGTAGATGTCGGCGTGGGCCTCGGCGATGGCGATGACGGCGGGAAAGTTCTCGATCCTGTCGCAGATGGTGATCATGCGCGCGACGCCGGCTTCGCGCGCGCGACGGATCACGGCGTCGCGGTCGGCGTCGTAGCTCGCATGGTGCAGGTTGACGTGGCTGTCGATCAGCATGGCGGCGGCTCGCGCGACTGCCGGAAGTCGTCATCCTGGGGCGCGCGCAGCGCGAGCTTCGCTAAGCCCCAGGATGACGGATGACGCCGTTGCTGCGTTCTCATCTGCGCACCGCGACCGCGCGATCAAGCACGCCCACCGCGCGCGCGAGCGCGTGGCGCGGGTCCATGTCGAGGCCTTCGGCTTCGGCGCGCAGCGTCTCCAGAGCTGACCAGGCCTCGGCCCAGGCTTCGCCGCCCTCTTCCACGCCGACCGCGCGCGTCCATTCGCCGGCGAGTTCGAGCACGGCGGCAAGCTTCTCGAACGGTTCGCCGCCCATCTTGTCGTAGAGCGCAGCCAGCATCGCGCCGGCTTCGCCGCGCCGCAGCGCCGCCTGCGCGCTGCGGACGTCGGCGAACCTGGCGTCGACGCCCTGTGCGGCGTAGGCGATGGCGCGGCCGGGCCGGCCCTTGGCGAGCGCGACCAGCGCGTCGTCGCCCCCGCCGAGCGCGGCGCGGACGATTGCGTCGGGTTGCGGGCGCAGCGCGAGGCGCCGGCAGCGCGAGCGGATGGTCGGCAGGATCGCGCCGGGCGCGTGGCAGACCAGCAAGAGCACCGAGCGCGCCGGCGGCTCTTCGAGCGTTTTCAGGATCGCGTTGGCGGCGTTGCGGTTGAGATCGTCGACCGCGTCGATGATGGCGACGCGCATGCCGCCTTCGGACGGCGCCAGCGAGAAGAAATGGCCGAGCTCGCGCGCATCGTCGACGGTGATCTCGCGCCGCGGCTTGCCGCGTTCGTTGAGGCCGCGCCGCAGCACGAAGAGATCGGGATGCGAAAGCGCGCCGACGCGCCGCGCGACCGTGTCTTGCGGATCGACGTCGAGCGGACGCGGGCCGATGCGCTCGGCGCCGAGCGCGGCGCGGGCGAAGCGGTAGGCGAGCGTGGCCTTGCCCAGCCCCTTGGCGCCGGCGAGCAGCCAGGCGTGATGCATGCGCCCGCTTTGCAGCGCATCGGACAAAGCTCGCTCTTCCTGCTCGTGGCCGAAGAACGAGAACGTCTCGCGCGGATGCGGCGCGTTCGGCTCGCGATCGGTTTCGGGGGCGGCTTTTTCCGCTTTCACGACGCGATCATTTCAATCGCTCCGCGACGGCGCGGGTGGCTTGCGCGAGCACCTGCTCGGCGGACTGGCTTGCATCGATGACGACGCAGCGTTGCGGCTCGCGCTGGGCGATGGCGAGGAATTCGGCGCGCACGCGGGCGTGGAAAGCGGCGTCCTTCTTCTCGAAGCGGTCCTCGCCGACATGGCGTCCTTGCGAGCGGGCGAGGCCGGCGTCGGGCGCGAAATCGAGCACGAAGGTGAGATCGGGCGCGGGCGCTTCGATCAGGACGTTGAGCGTGTCGAGCGCGGCTGGAGCGAGTCCGCCGGCCGCAACCTGGTAGGCGCGCGTGGAGTCGTAATAGCGGTCGCAGATCACCCAGGCGCCGCGCGCCAGCGCGGGCCGGATCGTGTGGGTCAGGTGATTGCGGCGCGCGGCGGCGAACAGGAGCGCTTCCTCCATCGCGTCCCAGCGCCCGGCGTCGCCTTGCACCAGGAGCGCGCGGATGGCGTCGGCGCCGGGCGCGCCGCCCGGTTCGCGCGTCACCACTGCTTCGCGGCCGCCGGCGCGCAGCGCATCGGCGAGGCCGCGCGCAAGCGTCGACTTGCCGGCGCCTTCGCCGCCTTCGAGCGTAATGAAACGGCCGGACTTCGGCGTCGGGTTCATGCCCCTATCAAGGGCCGAACAGGGTCAGGCGCAAGCCTTCCCAGGCGCGGGAAAACCAGTTGGCGCGGCCAATTCTGCGCCCCGCGGCCAGCGGAAATTCCTGGGTCTCGAAGCCCGGCCCTTCGACGACGAGGCGCGCCACGACATCGCCCTCGCGCAGCGGCGGGCGCAGCGGACCGTCATAGACGATGCGCGCGCTCAGCCCGGTCTGCACGCCGCGCGGGCCGCCGATGATGATGTCGCTCTGCGCCACCAGCGGCACGGCGCGACGCGAGCCGAGCCAGACCTGGGCCTCGCCGACCTGCTCGCCCGCGGCGGCCAGCCGGCTGATCGAGAAGTCGTGGAACGCCGCGCGCATAAGGCGCAGGCCCTCGCTGCGGCGCTCCGCCATGGTGCGCATGCCGTTGAACACGACGATACGGCGCTGACCGTTGAGCAGCGCCGAGCCGATCAGGCCGTAGCCGGAGGCGTCGGTGTGGCCGGTCTTGACGCCGTCCGCGCCGGTGAAGGCGCCGAGCAGCGGGTTGCGGTTCTGCTGAGTGCGCCGGTTGTAGGTGAAATCGCGCTCGGAATAGATTCGGTAGATTTCGGGATAGGCGTTGATCAGGTGGCGCGCGAGGCGCGCGAGATCGGCCGAGCTGATGACGTGATCGGGATCGGGCAGGCCGGTGCTGTTGCGGAAGCGGGCGCTCTGCAGCCCCAGCGCCTGGGCGCGGCGGTTCATCTCCGAGACGAACGCTTCCTCGGAGCCGAACATGCCTTCGGCCAGCACGATGCATGCGTCGTTGGCGGAAACGATGATCGCGCCGCGCAGCAGATCGCGCACGCTGACGGTGGAGTTGATCTCCAGGAACATGTGCGAGCCGTCGGACATGGCGCCGTGGCGCCAGGCGCGCTCGCTGACCGTGAACTGAGTGTCGAGCGTGATGCGGCCCGCTTCAAGCGCCTCGGCGACGAGCAGCACCGTCATGATCTTCGACATCGACGCCGGCGGCATCGGCGTCTGGCAGTCGTTGCAGTAGAGGATGGCGCCGGAGGCGGCGTCCATGATGGCGACATGCTGGGCCGGCGTGGTGAAAGCGCCCTGCTGCGCATGCGCGAGCGGCGCCGAAAGCAGCGCCGCGGCAAGGCTCAGTGCGGCAAGTCGCAAAATTTTCTCCACCGAATCGCGTGTCGTTCGCCCATCTTCAAACAAACCGGGTGGGCGGCTTTGCGTCAATAAACCGGCGGATCAGCGCGCCGCGACGACAGACTCGGCAAAACCGAGCGCCGCCAGCTGCGCGCGCGCCGCTTCGGCCTGTTCGCGGCTGCCCCACGGGCCGACGCGCACACGGAACAATTCCGCGCCAGAGGCCGTGGTGCGCACGTCGACTTCGACGGGGCCGGCGGCGGCGGCCTGCTCGCGCACGCGATGAACGTTGCCGAGATCGGAAAACGCGCCGACCTGGACGACGAAGCCGCCAGCGGCCGGCGCCGCGCGGGGGACGAAGCGCTGCGGTTCGCCAAGCGGGGCGCCGAGCATCCGGCTCTCCCCTGCCGGGGCGTCTGCGTAGGCGGCGGAGGCGGGGAGGAGGGACATCGGCCCCTCTTCCGCCTCACGGCGCGCCTGGGGCGCTTGAGGCGCGGTCTGCGCGGCGTCGGCGGCGACGCGGCGGGGCGCCGGGCCGAGATAGCGGACGTGCACGCGCGCCTGCCCCTGCCGCTCGAAACCCAGCACTTCGGCGCTGCGGCGCGACAGGTCGATCAGGCGTTCGCCGACGAACGGGCCGCGGTCGTTCACGCGGACGATGATTTCACGGCCGTTCTCGAGATTGGTGACCTGGACCAGGCTCGGGATCGGCAGCGTCGGGTGCGCCGCCGTCAGGGCCTCCTGGTCGAACGCCTCGCCGCTGGCGGTGGCCTGGCCGTGGAAGGTCGGGCCGTACCAGGAGGCGATTCCGGTCTCGGAATAGCCCGGTTCGGGGGTAGGCACGTACCAGCGGCCGTTGGCCTCGTAAGGCGGCCCTACCCGCTCCTGCTCCAGCCAGCCCGGACGGGCGCTCGCCTGCTCGGCCGGCGGCGCGGGACGTTCCGCGGCGGCGGCGGCGCCGGCGCGATTGCGGCGGATGTCGATGGCCGCGCCCTGGGCGGCCGGCGCGACAGCGCCGTAGCCGTAGGAGTTGTCGCCGCCGCCGGCGAGGCCCGCGCCCACGGAGGCCATCTGCACCGCCTCGCCGTCGTTCTGGCCGGCATAGGTGATAGGCGCCTGGGCGTGGGCGGGCGCCCAAAGCGCCAGAGCGCCGAGGCCGATCAGGGCGAAGTGAGAGAGCTGACGGATGGTCATGCGCCCCTCTTAACCGCGACGCCGTTGAAGCCGCGTAAGCATTCGTGCTTAGCGGCGCTTAACCAGCAGCCGTGGCGGAGACGCCGATTGCGGCGCGGGCGGCGCCCTGTTAGGCGGGCACGCGCCCACGGATGGGTGGCCGAGCGGTTTAAGGCACCGGTCTTGAAAACCGGCGTGGGCGCAAGTCCACCGTGGGTTCGAATCCCACCCCATCCGCCACAAGCTCCCCTCAGGCGCGTTGCGCGATCAGGCAGGAACGTACGTTAATCTGATCACATCCTCCGCAATCCGATCGTTGCTCGTGAGGCGGAGCGGCGGCCGGGGGCCGGCGAAATATGGCTTGCCGCAACCCAGCACGACGGGGTGCAGATAGATTCGATACTCGTCGATCAGGCCAAGTTCGGCGAGGCTTTGCGCCAAGTCCGGACCGGCGACCTCGATCTCCCCGTCGCGCTCGCCCTTCAGCGCGCGGATCGCGCCCTCGAGATTATCCTCAACAAGCATGGCGTTGGGACCGACCGACTTCAACGAGCGCGAGACGACCCATTTCGGCTGGTTCCGCCACGCCGCCGCGAAGGCATGCTCATCCGCATTCCATTCAGGATGATCGTCATCCCAGTAACGCATGATTTCATACATTCGGCGGCCGTACACGCTGCCCGCCTGGGTCTGGGCTTCCTCGACGAAGTGGCGGAAGAGCGTGGGACTTGGCGCGAACGCCATATGATCAACATAGCCGTCCAGCGACTGATTCATTCCGAAGACGAGCTTCGCCATGCCATGAATCCTTCATCGACTCCCTCAGGATAGCTTGAGCCGCCGTCACGCGTAAGGGAGGCTGGGCGCCAACTGCGCGCCGCTTTGCGATCGGCATGACGCGCCAAGAGGGCCATTGGAGGGCAATGGCGTAGACATAGTTTTCCGTTTCATTGTTCTCGGCCGCCATCGGCGCGCGGCCGCGACTGTCTTTGTGCTGGCGCAACGACGGTTTCGCGCGCGGCGTGTGACAGTGATGCGCGTTATGCCTATGCGCGAACTGAGCATGCTTGCGATCATGCGCCGCTGGCCGCAGACGGCGCCGGTGATCCGCCGGTTCGGCCTCTACTGCGTCGGCTGTCCGGTTGCGGGCTTCCATGCGGTGCGCGACGCCGCCGAACTACACGGGCTCGACCACGATGCGCTGGAGGACGCGCTCCGGCGCGCGATCGCCGCACTCACTCCTGCGGACACGCATCCTGAGGATGACTGTCGGCAAGCAGCATCAGACTGTGCGGGTCGCGCACCAGAAGCTTCTGACGTCCGCCCTCGACAAGCCCCTTGGCCACCCAGCTGGTGAGGATGCGGGAGACGGTGTGCAGGGTCGTGCCGCTCATTTCGGCGATGTCCTGCTTCGAGATCGGAAAGTCGATGCGGATGCCGCCCGGCTCCTTGCAGCCGGATTGCTGCACGAGGCGCAGCACCGTGTGGGCCACGCGGCGCTCCACTTCCTCCGTCGCCATCTCGCGCAGGCGCTCGTGCGATTCCTGCAGGCGCTGGCCGACCGTCTGCATCGCGCTGACCGCGAGCGGCGCGTGGCTTTCGATGAAGCGCGACCAGTGGCACATCGGCCAGGCGAGCGCGGCGCTGTCGACCGCCGCGGTCGCGGTTCCGGGATAGTCGGGCCGCCGCAAAACTTGCGCGATGCCGAACAAATCGCCCGGCGTGACGATGCGGATCATGACCTGATGGCCGTCCTCGGTGAGCTGGGTCACCTTGAGCCGTCCTTCGGTCAGGACGAAGAATTCGCGCGCTTCCTCGCCTTGCTCGAACACGGACTGTCCGGCCGAATAGCGTCGCAGGACGGCCTCGGCGATCATCGCCTCGAACACCGACTCGCTCATCTTCTCGAAGAGTGGAAAGGCCCGTATCTGGGCTTGATCGATCTGCGCCGCCGCTGCCAGCAAGACACTCGTCCTGTCTGCCTCTCTCTTTCTTTTAATCTAGTGCGCAGGGCAAAAACGGCAACGCGAAAATAGTAATGAAAAGCGGCCCGGCTTGCTAAAGCCGGGCCGCACTGCATCGTCAGGTTGGGCCGCTATCGGATCGCACGCGGCGCCACGACCTGCTTCATGAGGTCGTCGTTCCACGTCCCTTCCACGCGGACGTGGGCCACGGCGCCGAGCTGTTCGGCTTCGATCAGGTTATGGTTGACGTAGGCGTACAATCCCGGCTGGCGGAACGTGTAGAGAGCCGCGCCCGCCGAGCCGCCGACGATGTGCCAGGTTTCGAGATCGCGCAGCGGGGGATTGTTGAACGCGCCTTCCGCCCAGACCAGATCGCCGTGCCCGCCGATCAAGTGCGGGCGGGTGTCGCGGTTGGTGCTGTTGTGCACGAACAGCACCTTCTCGCCGACCCTGGCGGTCAACGCATTCGCTCCGGTCAGCGAGCCGACCGCGCCGTTGAACACGATATGCGACGGGATCAGTCCTTTCATCACTTCGAGCGTGTCCGCGAAGCTCTCGCCAAGCGAGTCGTAGCTCTTGAACCTGCCGTTCTCGTCGCGCGGCACGTAGAGGTCGTTCTCGCCGATATAGAACAACTTGTCGTAGGAGACCGGCCTGCCCTCGTGGTCCTTGAGCCCGTCGCGCGGCAGCACCATCACGGCGCCGGTCATGCCCGAGACGACGTGCCAGGCGATCATCCCCTCGGGCGCGCAGTGATAGGTGAACACGCCCGGACGCGTGGCCTTCCAGCGCAGCACCACCTCCTGGCCGGGGAAGATGTTGGTCAGCGCGCCGCCGCCGAGCGCGCCGGTCGAGGCGTGGAAGTCGATATTATGCGGCATTTCGTTGCTGGCGGGATTGACGAGGGTGAGCTCCACGTAGTCGTCCTGGTGCACCACCATCAGCGGCCCCGGCATGGAGCCGTTATAGGTCATGGCTCTGAGCGTCGTGCCGGCCGCGTCGATAACGATCGGCTTTTCCTCGATCACCATGCGGAACTGAACGACGCGGGGCCCGCCGCGCGCGATCTGTTCGTGCGGGTGAGCGAACGGCGGCGGGACCAGGTTAACCCTGACGCGCTCGAGCGCGTTGATGTTTGCAGTCGAAGCGGAAGCCGACGCCGGAAACGCGAGAGGGGCTGCGCTCGCAACGGTGGCGGCGCCGACGAAAAGGCTGCGGCGACAGATTTCGGTGTGCTGTGTCATCTCGTTTCACCTGCTCTCACGAACCGTTGCGGCTCGTGTTGCAGCATGAATAGGAAGCGTCGGGCGATGGGACTTTGTGCAGGGACAAAGACCGGTCTGCATGCGTCGAAATGCGCTTCATTCGCGCGGTTTTGACGCGGGAAACAGCGTCGACGGCGTTGAAACGTCGCAGACGCAACGCGCGATGCTTGCGCCAGCACAAGGATGAACGCGCACGATGTCGCTACGTTGACGACATCTTCCTCCCCAGGAGCATTTTCGATGTCCATGCCTTGTCGCCGTCAGTTTCTTCTCGCCACGGGCGGCTTAACTTTCGCGGCGCTGGCGCTCGCTCCCGGCGCGGCCTACGCAGCCGTTCACGAAGTGCGGATGCTGAACCGCGGCGCGGACGGAGCGATGGTGTTCGAACCGGCGCTGATCCGCGCTCAGCCGGGCGACGTGATCCGCTTCCTGCCGACCGATCCCAGCCACAACGCCGAGACCATTCCCAACATGCTGCCCGAAGGTGCGACAGGCGGACGCGGCGCCATCAACGCGGTGTTCGAGCTGCGGGTCGACCGGCCCGGCGTCTATGGGATCAAGTGCACGCCGCACTACGCCATGGGCATGGTGGCCGTAATCGCGGTCGGCCGGACGTTGCCGAATCTGGATGCCGCACGGGCCGTAGGGGTGCGCGCCCCCGGCATGGCGGGGCGGCGCTTCACCGCCTTGTTCAACCAGCTCAGCTGAGCGCTGGCCGATCAGCGCAGCGCGACGTCGAAGGGCGCTTCGGTCTTGGCCTTGATCTCGTCGAGGCCGACGCCTTCGGCGAGTTCGAGCAGCCGCATCGGCGCTGAACCGTGCTTGTCGATCGCGAACACGCCGAGATCGGTGATGACGAGATCGACCACGTTCACGCCGGTCAGCGGCAGCGCGCATTTCTTCAAGAGCTTCGGCGCGCCGTCCTTGGCGGTGTGCTCCATCACCACGACCACGCGCTTGACGCCGGCGACAAGATCCATCGCTCCGCCCATGCCTTTGACCATCTTGCCCGGCACCATCCAGTTGGCGAGGTCGCCGCGGTCGGTGACTTCCATGGCGCCGAGGATGGAGAGATCGATGTGGCCGCCGCGGATCATGGCGAAGGAGTCGGCCGAGGAGAAATACGAGGTCTTCGGCAGCGCGGTGATGGTCTGCTTGCCGGCGTTGATGAGGTCGGGATCGACCTCGTCCTCGTACGGGAACGGACCCATGCCGAGCATGCCGTTCTCCGACTGCAGCGTGACTTCCATGCCTTCCGGGATGTAGTTGGCCACCAGCGTCGGGATGCCGATGCCGAGATTGACGTAGAAGCCGTCGCGCAATTCCTTGGCGGCGCGCTGGGCGAGCTGATCGCGGCTCCAGGGCATTATGCGTTCTCCCGCTGGCGGACCGTGCGTTGCTCGATGCGCTTTTCGAATACGCCCTGCACGATGCGGTCGACATAGATGCCGGGCGTGTGAATCTGGTCGGGATCGAGTTCGCCGGTCGGCACGAGGATTTCGACTTCGGCGACGCACGTCTTGCCGGCGGTCGCCATCATCGGATTGAAGTTCCGCGCGGTCTTGCGGAAGATCAGATTGCCTTCGCGATCGCCCTTCCATGCCTTGACGATGGAAAGGTCGGCGACGAGCCCGGTTTCGAGCACGTAGGTCTCGCCGTTGAAGACTTTCGTCTCCTTGCCTTCAGCGACGAGGGTGCCGACGCCGGTCTTGGTGTAGAAGCCGGCGATGCCGGCCCCGCCCGCACGGCAACGCTCGGCCAGCGTGCCTTGGGGGTTGAACTCGAGTTCCAGCTCGCCGGCGAGGTACTGGCGCGCGAACTCCTTGTTCTCGCCGACATAGGAGCTGATCATTTTCTTGATCTGCTTGGTCTCCAGCAGGAGCCCCAGGCCCCAGCCGTCGACGCCGGCGTTGTTGGAGATCACGGTGATCCCCTGCACGCCGCTGTCGCGCAGCGCCAAGATGAGATTTTCGGGGATGCCGCAGAGACCGAAGCCGCCGCTCATCACCGTCATGCCGTCGAAGGTCAGGCCCTCGAGCGCGGACCTGGCGTCCGCAAAGACTTTGTTCGCCATGGCGTCCGTTTACGTAGCGGCGCGTTGCGGCGCAACATGCCGGGGCGGAAATCCATGTTTCAGGTCCGCCAAACGCAATTGCGCCGGCGGCTGAGCCGGCCGCCGGCGCTTTGCTTCGGCCACTTAGGTGGACCGAGAACCTGGTCCCGGTACGAGCGAGGGACGAAAATCGCCCAGGACCGGGGAGGATAAAACCCCAGCCCGGTTGAACCGGCGCTGAACGGATCGATCAGCTTGGACGGGCCGTCACGCCCCAGGCCGCGAGCACCTCGTCGGTGTGCGCGCCGACTTTCGCCGGCGGCCCCTGCACCTCCCCGGGCGTGCGCGAGAAGCGGGGGGCGGGGGCGGGCTGCACCACGCCGTCGAGTTCCATGAACGCTTTGCGCGCGGCGTTGTGGGGATGGTTCGGCGCCTCGGCCATGTCGAGCACCGGGGCGAAGCAGACGTCGGTGCCCTCCATGATCGCGGCCCACTCGTCGCGGGTCTTGGACTTGATCAGTTCGGTGAGCTTCGCCGTCATCGCCGGCCACTGGCTGCGGTCCATCTGCGCGGCGAAGGTCGGATCGTCCTTGAGGCCGGTCTTCTCCAGCAGCAGCGCGTAGAATTGCGGTTCGAGCGAGCCGATGGTGACGTACTTGCCGTCCTTGGTCTCATACACGTCGTAGAACGGCGCGCCGCCGTCGAGCAGGTTGGAGTCGCGGTCGTCGCTCCACATGCCGGCGGCGCGGAAGCCGTACATCATCGCCATGAGCGAGGCCGTGCAATCGGTGATCGCCGCATCGATCACCTGGCCTTTGCCCGACGTCTTCGCTTCGACCAGCGCCGCGCAAATCCCCATCGCCAGATAGAGCGCGCCGCCGCCGAAATCGCCGACCAGGTTGAGCGGCACCGAGGGCGCGGCGTCCGCGCGGCCCATCGCGCCCAGCGCGCCGGTGATGGAGATGTAGTTGGCGTCGTGGCCGGCGGCGTGCGCGAGCGGGCCGTCCTGACCCCAGCCGGTCATGCGGCCATAGACGAGCCTGGGATTGCGCTTGAGCGCTTCCTCGGGGCCCAGGCCCAGGCGCTCCATCACGCCGGGGCGGAAGCCCTCGACCAGCACGTCGGCCTTCGAGATCAGGTCGAGCGCGACGGCGACGTCGGCGGGGTTTTTCAAGTCGAGCGCCACCGAGCGGCGGCCGCGGGCGAGCACGTCGAACTTGGAGGCCCCGCCCCCGCCCTTGCGGTCGACCCGGACGACGTCGGCGCCCATGTCCGAAAGCAGCATGCAGGCGAAAGGCCCAGGCCCAATGCCCTGAAATTCCACTACCTTGACGCCCGCGAGCGGCCCCTTGCCCATATCGGCCTCCGTTTACCCTCTGGATTTCGACCAGAGCTATATTTGGCTAGTTATCACTCATCCTTTGCCCGCCGTCTCCGGCGCCGGAGCGTCAACATTGCGCATTGTCGTGCGAGCTTCAGACGCCCGAGTGGCGCGCGACGCGCAGGCGCAGCTGGCCGGCGCCGGCGTGGAGACGCTCGCCCTGGCGGGACCCGCCCGCCCCGCGCCGAACGGCGAGGACATCGCGATTTTCCCGAATGCGGAGGACGCGGCCTCGGCGGAGGCGCTGCGCGCTTCGGCTGCGCCGCCGATCGCCTGCCTGTCCGCGCACCGCTGGGCCTCGCCGCCGCCTTTGGGGCTCGACGCCGGCGGCGGCTTCACGGGGGCCATCGCGCTCGATGCGCCGCCGAAACTGCTGGCGGCGCAGATCGAGGCCTGGACGCGCGTCGCGGTGGCGGAGGAAGAACGCGCGCGGCGCGTGCGAACCGCGTCGGCGCTCGACATCGCCCCGCCGCAGCCGCTGGAGCCGCGGCGCCTGAAGGCGCTCTATATCGGCGCGCCGAGTTCGATGTTCCTGGCGCTCGAGCGCGCGCTGGCGGAGCAGCACGGCGTCGTGGCGGCCGCCTTCTCCTCTTACGCGGGCTTCGATCACCTGCACGACGAGCCGTTCGACGCGGTGGTGCTGAACGGCGCGCAGGACGCGCAGACGGCGGTTTCGCTCTGCGCCGCCCTGCGCCGCAACGCGACGCTCTATCACCTGCCGACGATGGTGATCGTCGCTTCGGGAGACGCCGAGACCGCGAAGGCCGCGATCGCACGCGGCGCCTCGGCGGTGGCGACGGTGAACGCGCCCTGCGGCCCGAGCCTCGGCTGGCTGTTCGAGGCGGTGCGGCGCGAACGGCGCCGGCGCGCGGCGGAGCACGACATGCTCTCGCTGCGCGACCTGATGGGCGATCCGCGCACCGGGCTCTGGCGGCGCGGCGCGTTCGACGCGCATCTTGCGCGCCTGGCCGGAGACCATCACGCCAGCGGGCGCCCGCTCAGCCTTGCGGCGCTGCGCGTGCTGCCCGCGCACGGGGCGCGCAAGCCCGCGGAAGAGGTCTGGCGCAAGGGCTTCACCGAAGTCGCCAGTCTCGCCGCGCGGCTGATGCGCGACGCCGATTGCGGCGTCACGCTGGGCGGCGATCTGATCGCCGTCGCCCTGCCCGCCGCACCGATGCAGAGCGCCAGGCGCACGGCCGAGCGGATCGCCTCGGTGGCCGAGTGCACGGCGTTCGCCGCCGGCGACGGCAGCGCCGGCCCGCTCGTCTTCGAGCAAAGCGCCGTGGAGCTGCAGCCGGGCGAAAGCGGCGCCGGGCTGCTGGCGCGGGCGCTGCGGGCGATCGACATGGATTCCGCGCCGGCTGAGACAGGTTAGGTGCGCGGCAGAGCGTATGCCGATAGCGCCGAAGCGCAAGGCGAGGCGCCGGAAACTCTATGGCCGCAAGTGGTCGCGCTACGCAACCGCATCGCCCATGGCTATCGGGGCATCGACCGCACCGCGATCTGGGCGATCGCGTAACCCCACCTTCCGCCATTGCACGTCGCCGCTCGCCGCCTTGAGGAATTGCCCACGCCGTGGAGCTATCGTCTACGAGGACGTTGCAGCGACGGTTGAGTCCACAGGGTCATTACTTCCCAATCCAAGGCATTCAAGCAACAGCCCAGTCAAATCAACGGCCGCGAGCTTCTCTACCCACAGCCACTGGCCGTTGGGATTGCATTCGACGAAAATGAGATTTCCGTCTGCATCCTCAACAAAGTCAAACGCGGCAAATACTAACTTCTGATCTGCCATGAAGGCTCTAATTCCACGCTCGGTCTCCTCGGCGAGATTTATAACCTCATGCTTGAGAAGATGTGGAGCAGCGCCTCTGAAATCGACTTTTGAAAACTCGTTATCTTGCGAGTGAATTTTCACAGCAACGATACGCTCTCCGAATACCGTTACTCTCACATCCGATAATTTGCCTATGTATTCTTGAAAGATAACCGGCGCCAATTCAACGCTGCCGGGATCATTGTCGATATCGCGCGCACTTATGATGCGCGTATAGAAAGGATATAGCCTCCCCGCATACCGGAAGTTGGGCTGATCGAGGCTCTTTATGCAGACTGCTGAGACAGTATCAAGAAAACGTCTCGCGACACTTGCATCATTGGTCACGACCGTGCGCGGAGTCAAAATGCCCAAACGTGCGGCGCAGTCGAGCTGCTGAAGCTTGTTCCTTGCACGGTGTAAGCTTGGGAGTGGGTTCACCCACCGTGCATAAACATGCGAAATAAAATACAGGCCGCGAAGCGCAGCGTCATGCTGCATCCGGCAAAAGTCTCGAACACCCTCGTCTTGATGGTCGAGAGGGTGGATTTTTTCCGGGCGCCGATACCAAACAGATTTCACTGTTTCATGTGTGAACTCTTTTCCAGAGTCCCTTAAGCGGAACTCGAAACCCTTTTCCGAAATCCAATACACGCAGTTCGTAGCAAAGTCCTCAGTATTCAGGCGAACAACAGATTTGCCCCTGCCAATCTGATTGAGACGTGCGATGACGTGGTCGCAGTGTGGATCGTCCTTCGACGTAACGATAAGGAGTTGCCTAGAGGGCATGCGCCACTGGGTACCTGGCTGCAACTTGCCGCAGAAACGGCGACGCACTTTCATCGCAGTTTAAACGATACTCTGTCATGTTTTCGTCTGTCAGTGCAATTTGCCTGAAGCCGAGCCGCTCTATCATCCTACGGCTCGCTGAGTGATCGCTGGCTACGCGAGCAACCAATGTCTTCGCATTCAGCCGATTGTACGCAATCGCGATGCCTGCGGCTGCAATCCGTATCGCGAAACCGCGCCCAATGTATTTGGGATGCACGCCACAACTCCCCTCCAACTCAAATGGGCTCCGGCGCATCCAGTGAACAAACCCCATCGGTTCGTCTCCACGAACCGCTACAAAACGCCCCGCCACGATATCGTTGGGTCGCAACATTTCTGCGGCAACACACGCGGATGACCGACTGTCATTGGGGCCAAGGTAACGTCGCCTCCAGACCGCGTCCTCAAGACAATCTTCGTAGAACGCCAAGTCACTGCTGCGAGCGAGCCTGACAAGAATCACATGTCAACTCTGTCAATCGGTTCCCGTATCGTCCGCCCCTTCATCGGTGTCTCCGTTGAAAACGCCCGTTGACGATATCGTCGAGTGCGTCGTCGGCTCAGTCTTGCCCATCCTCGCCGGCGTCCACGCGACTTGTGCGATAGGATCGTAGGGCGCCGGCTCCTGTTGAAGCTCGTAACCTCGTGTTGCGGGCGATATGCTGTCCAACACTTTCATCGCAAGAGGCAGATGGCTCTGATTTGTCGGCATGAATTCCTCCACTTGCATTGTGAGTGGCACATATAGCGCAACGCCAGACCTTGCAGCGAAGCGCCAAACCCAGGTTTCAACGGGCATTGACCACGCTGCAGCAGCATATCGGCGCCGATTTATCAATTGTTGTACTAAACTAGACGGTGAATCAAGCCCGTCTGAGGGGCCTCTAAGCCGCCTTCCGCTCTGCCAGCCGCGCCAGAATCTCCAGCACGCTGCGCAGCGCTTTCAGGCGCTGCGTCGCTTCCGGCCAGCCGCCGGTGACGACGAGTTTGCCGTCCGGGCGCATCTTGAAGTCGTCCGGCCGTTCCTGGACGTAGCGCACCAGCGCCATCGGATCGGGGAAGCCGCCGTCGCGGAACGTCATCACCGCGCCCTTGGGGCCGGCGTCGAGCTTCGAGATCAGGCAGCGGCGGCACATCGACTTGAGCGAGGCGACCGCGATCAGCTGATCGGCTTCCGCCGGCAGCGGGCCGAAGCGGTCGATCAGCTCGGCGGCGAAGGCTTCGCGCTCCTGATCGGTTTCGAGATCGGCCAGGCGGCGATAGAGCGCGAGCCGCACATTGAGGTCGGCGACGTAATCCTCCGGGATCAGCACCGAGGCGCCGACATTGATCTGCGGCGACCAGGATTTTTCGCTCACGGCGTCGTCGCCGCGGCCCGCGCGCAAGTTCTCGACCGCCTCTTCGAGCATCGACTGATACAGCTCGACGCCCACTTCGCGGATATGGCCCGACTGCTCCTCGCCCAGCAGATTGCCGCCGCCGCGCATGTCGAGATCGTGGCTGGCGAGCTGGAAGCCGGCGCCCAGATTGTCGAGCGAGGACAGGATTTTCAGCCGCTTCTCGGCGCTGGCGGTGAGCGCCTGATCGGCGACGGTGGTGAGATAGGCGTAGGCGCGCAGCTTCGAGCGCCCCACCCGGCCGCGCAGCTGATAGAGCTGGGCCAGGCCGAACATGTCGGCGCGATAGACGATCAGCGTGTTGGCGCGCGGGATGTCGAGGCCGGATTCGACGATCGTGGTCGAGACCAGCACGTCGAAGTCGCCGTCATAGAAGCGCGTCATGATCTCGTCGAGCGCGCCGGCGGCCATCTGGCCGTGCGCCACGGCGAACGTCACTTCCGGTGCGTTGCGGCGCAGGAACTCGGTCGCGTCGTCGAGATCGGCGATGCGCGGCGTGACGAAGAAGCTCTGGCCGCCGCGATACTTCTCGCGCAGCAGCGCTTCGCGGACGGTCACCGCGTCGAACGCGGTCACGTAGGTGCGCACCGCCATGCGGTCGATCGGCGGCGTGGTGATGAGGCTCATCTCGCGCACGCCGGCCAGCGCCAGCTGCAGCGTGCGCGGGATCGGCGTCGCCGAGAGCGTGAGCGCATGCACCTCCGCGCGCAGCTCCTTCAGCCGCTCCTTGTGCTTGACGCCGAAATGCTGCTCCTCGTCGATGATCATCAGGCCCAGATTGGCGAACTCGACCGTCTTCGACAGAAGCGCGTGCGTGCCGACGACGATCTCGATCGCGCCGTCCTTCAGGCCCGCCTTGGTCTCGCTCGCCTCCTTCGCCATCACCAGGCGCGAAAGCTGGCGCACGCGCACCGGCAGGCCGCGGAAGCGTTCGGTGAAGGTGCGGAAGTGCTGGCGGCAGAGCAAGGTCGTCGGCGCGATCACCGCCACCTGCTGGCCGCTCATCGCCACCAGGAACGCCGCCCGCAGCGCCACCTCGGTCTTGCCGAAGCCGACGTCGCCGCAGATCAGGCGGTCCATCGGCCGCCCGGCGGCGAGATCGCCGATGACGTCGTCGATGGCGGCGAGCTGGTCTTCGGTCTCTTCGTACGGGAAGCGCGCGCAGAACTCGTCCCACAGCCCTTCCGGCGGCGCGACCGGCTCGGCCGTGCGCGTGGCGCGCATGGCGGCGATGCGCAGCAGCTCCTCGGCCATGTCGCGCAGGCGCTGCTTGGCGCGCGCCTTGCGGCTCTGCCAGGCGACGCCGCCGAGCTTGTCGAGCTGCGCCTCGGCGTCCTCGGCGCCGTAGCGGCTGACGAGTTCGATGTTCTCGACCGGCAAGTACAGCTTGTCGCCGCCCGCATAGGTCAGATCCAGGCAATCGTGCGGCGCGCCGGCGGCGTCGAGCGTTTTGAGGCCTTCGTAGCGGCCGACGCCGTGATCCTGGTGGACGATGAGATCGCCGGGGCTCAAGGCGCCGGCTTCGGCGATGACGCTGGCGGCTCTGCGGCGTTTGCGCGGGCGCGCGAGGCGATCGCCGAGAATGTCCTGTTCGGCGATGAGCGCCAGCTGCTCGGTCTCGAAGCCGTGCTCGATCGGCAGCACGATTAGGCCGTGCACGCCCTTCGGCAATTGCGACCCCTCGCGCCACGACACGACGCGCACGACCGGACTCACGCCGTGATCGCTCAGCACACCCTGCAGCCGTTCGGCCGAGCCTTCGGTCCAGGCGGCGACGAGGACGCGCTTTTTGGCTTTCGCCAGCGCGTCGATGTGCTTGGCGGCGGCGTCGAACACGTTGGCGTCGGCGGTTTGCCGCTCCGGCCCGAAGTCGCGCCCCAGCCGGGCGCCGAGGTCGAGCTGCTTCTTGGCGTCGGTGTCGAAATGGGTGAAGCGGCGGATGGCGCGCGCGCCGAGCGCCGCGGCGACGGCTTCGTCGTCGAGATAAAGCAGTTCGGGCTCCGGCGCGCGGAAGGGTGCGCCGCCGCGCGGGACCGGCGCCGTCTTGCGGGACTCGTAATGGTCCTGCGCCGTCGCCACGCGCTCCTTGACGGCCTCCTCGGCCAGCGCGTCGAACACGATCAGCGCGGTTTCGCCGGCGTAATCGAACACGGTCTCCAGCCGCTCGTAGAAGAACGGCAGGAACTGCTCGACACCCTGGCGGCGGATGCGGGCGCTGACGCTGTCGTAGAGCGGATCGGAGACCGCGCCATAGGCCTGATTGAAGCGGCGGCGGAACTGGAGAACGGTGAGATCGTCGAGCAGCACTTCGCTGACCGGCGTCAGCAGCGCCGCGTTGAGCCTGGCTCTCGAAATCTGCGTGTCGGGATCGAAGCTGCGGATGGTTTCGAGCGTGTCGCCGAAGAAATCGAACCGCAGCGGCTCGGCGGCGCCTGGCGTGAACACGTCGATCAGGCCGCCGCGCACGGCGAACTCGCCCGGCGCGCGCACGGTGGAGGCGCGGGCGTAGCCGTTGACGACCAGATAGGCTTCGAGGTCCTGCATCGAGGCCTCGTCGCCGGCCTTCGCCGGAAACGCGCCCTCGGCCATGCGCTTGCGCGGCGGCACGCGCTGGGCGACGGCGGAGGCGGTCGCCACCGCCAACAGCGGCGGGTCGTTCTCCCCTCTCCGCGCCAGCTGCGTCAGCGCCGCGCAACGCTGCGCGGCGACCGCGGCGGCGGGCGAGATGCGGTCATAGGGCAGCGTATCCCAGGCCGGCAGGCGCAGCGTGGCCAGTTCCGGCGCGAAGAACTGCGCCGCCGCCTCGAACTGCGCCGCGCGGGTTTCGTCGCGCGCCACGAACAGCGTCACCCCGCCGCGCAGCAGCGCCGCCGCTGCGACCGCCGCCGCATCTACGCCTTCAGGCGCGCCGGCGACGACAAGCGCGTCCTTCGACTTCGCCAGCGTGTCCACGAGGCGCGGGTTGAGAGCGGGGTCCTTCATCGAGCCTACAGGTTCAGTTCGAAGCGAAACGCGCGAATCAGCGCGAGGGTTGGCGTGTCGTATTCGGCCGGCGCCGGCGCCTGCTCGGTGATCCAGGCGAAGACCTCCTGGTCCGGCGCGTTCAGCAGCCGCTCGAACTCGTCGACCCTGGCCTCTTCCAGGCCGGCGAGCCTGCGGTCCGCGAAAGCGCCCAGAATCAGGTCAATTTCCTTGAATCCTCGCCGCCAGGCGCGAAATCTCAGCTTCTTGCGGCGGTCGTCCATCGGTCCCGGAAACTAGGCAAAGGCGGAGGGGGCCGCGCTATAACCCATATGGGCGGTGCTGTCAGCGCCGCCAGAGCCATGAATGAACGACGCCCCGCCTCCCCCCGCTCCTGACCTCGCCGGGCTGTTCCTGGCGCCGGCGCGCGCGCCCAAGGGCGCGCGCAAGGACACGATGGACCTGATCGCCAAGGTGGCGGGCGGGCGGCTGGTGCGCGATCTCGTTTTCCTGGCGCCGAACAGCGCCATCGACCGGCGCCTGCGCGTGCCGATCGCCGAAACCGGCGAGGGCGACATCGCCACCATCGAGGCGGAAGTCGACGGCCACATGCCGGCCTACAAGAACCTGCCGCACCGCATCCGGCTGCGCGACGAAAGCGGCTTCCTCACCGTGGCGTACTTCCGCGGCGCCGAAGAGATGCTGAAGCGGATGTGGCCGGTGGGCCAGACGCGGCTCGTGAGCGGCGAGATCACGTTCTACGACGGCATGCGCCAGATGCTGCATCCCGACCATGTGGTCGATCCGGTGAAGGGCGAAGCGCCGCCGGCGGTGGAGCCGATCTATCCGCTGACGCAAGGGCTCTCGGGGCGGATGCTCTCGCGCGCGATCCTGGGCGCGCTCGACACGCTGCCGGAAGCGCCGGAATGGCTTGAGCCGAGCACGGTGAAGGCGCACGACTGGCCGGACTTCCGCACCGCGCTCGAACACATCCATCGCCCGGCCTCGCCCGAGGACGTGGCGCCGGAGAGCCCGTTCCGCACGCGGCTCGCGTACGACGAATTGTTCGCGCGCCAGTGCGCGCTGCGGCTGCGGCGGGCGCATCGGCGCAAGGAGCCGGGACGCGCCGTCGTCGGCGACGAGCGCTTCACCGGGCCGATGCTGGCGAGCCTCCCCTATGCGCCCACCAACGCACAGGCCCGCGCCGTGCGCGAGATCTACGCCGACATGGCCGAGCCTGCGCCCATGCTGCGCCTGCTGCAGGGCGACGTGGGCTCCGGCAAGACGCTGGTCGCGGCGCTGGCGATGGCGCGCGCAGCCGAAGCCGGCCTGCAGAGCGCGCTGATGGCGCCCACGGACATCCTCTCGCGCCAGCATGGCGCGACGCTGCAGCCCCTGCTGGACGCGGCCGGCGTGCGGATGGCGGTGCTGACGGGCCGCGACAAGGCGAAGGATCGGCGCGACATCTTGGAGCGCCTGGCGAGCGGCGAAATTTCCGTCGTCATCGGCACGCACGCGCTGTTTCAGGAAGACGTGCGCTTCCGCGATCTCGGGCTGATCGTGATCGACGAGCAGCATCGCTTCGGCGTGTCGGATCGGATGCGCATGGTGTCGAAGGGTTTTGCGCCGCACGTGCTGGTGATGAGCGCAACGCCGATCCCGCGCACGCTGGCGCTTTCCATTCACGGCGACATGGACCTGTCGGTGCTGGACGAGAAGCCGCCCGGACGCCAGCCGATCGCCACCGCCGCCATGCCGACGACGCGGATCGAGGAGGTCATCCACGGCATCGACGAGGCGCGCAGGCGCGGCGAGCGCGCCTATTGGGTGTGTCCGCTGATCGAAGAGAGCGAGGCGATCGACCTGCCGGCGGTGATCGACCGGCACAAGGACCTGCAGGCGCGTTTCGGTAAGGGCGTCGAGATCGTGCACGGGCAGATGCCGCCGACGGCGCGCGAGGCGGCGATGGAGCGGTTTCGCGCGGGCGAGTCGTTCCTGATGGTGGCGACGACGGTGATCGAAGTCGGCGTCAACGTGCCGGAGGCGACCATCATGGTGATCGAGAACGCCGAGCGTTTCGGCCTGGCGCAGCTGCACCAGCTGCGCGGGCGCGTCGGCCGGGGCGACAAGCGCGGCTCGTGCGTGCTGCTCTGGAAGCCGCCGCTGGGCGAACAGGCCAAGGAACGGCTCGACGCGCTGCGGCGCAACGAGGACGGCTTCGCCATCGCCGAGATCGATTTCCGCCTGCGCGGCGCCGGCGACATGCTGGGCACCCAGCAATCCGGCCTGCCGCCGTTCCGGCTGGCGAGCCCCGAAGCGCATTCGGGCATGCTGGGGGCGGCTGACAAGGAGGCGCGCCTTGCGGTAGAGCGCGACCCTGAACTGAGGGGCGACCGCGGCGACGCCATCCGGCTCATCCTTGCGCTTTTCGGATACGCCGAGGCGGCGGAGCTGGCGCGCTCAGGCTAGCGCCGCGGCACGTTTCGATACGGACACCGGAAGCTGATGACATCGCCTGCCCCCATCTCCTGCTATATCCGCACCAAGAACGAGGAGCGGATGATCGGCGATGTGATCCGCGCCGCTCAGCGGGTCGCGAGCGAGGTGGTGCTGGTGGATTCCGGCTCGACCGACAAGACGCTCGAGATCGCCGAGGGCCTGGGCGCGCGGGTGCTGCGCGCGCCGTGGCTCGGCGGCGGCAAGCAGAAGCGCCTGGGCGAGGACGCCTGCACGCACGACTGGCTGCTCGATCTCGACGCCGACGAGGTGGTGACGCCGGAGCTGGCGGAAGAAATCCGCGCCCTGTTCGCCGGTGGCGCGCCGCCGGCGCCCGTGTACGAGATGAAGATGGCGACCGCGCCGCCGATCGGCGGCGTCTGGCTCGACTACAATCTCGTGGATCGCCGCAAACTGTATGACCGCCGCGTGATCCGCCAGCCGGATCACGCCAACTGGGATCAGTTCAAGGTCCCGGCCAACGTCCCTGTCGGGCGCCTCGACGCCCGGCTGGTGCACTATTCCTTCCGCGACCTCGCCCACCTGGAGGACAAGTTCAACCGCAACTCCTCCGGCCGCGCGCGCGACACCAAGCTCAGGCCGTTCTGGGTGGTGGCGACGCGGATGCTGCTGGCGCGGCCGTTCTATTTCCTGAACCACTATATCCGCCGCGGGCTCTGGCGCGCGGGCTGGTACGGGATGGCCGTCGCCAACATCGCCGCACATGGGCGCTGGCTCAAGGACGCGAAAATGCTGGAGATTCACCTGCGCCGGCGCCAGGCCGAGCGCGGGAGCGAGTAAAGCGGGCCGCCGCCGCCTCGCCTGCGGACTTCACAGCGCCGGCTAAGGCCCTAAATTGTGCGGTATGGAAGAGGCCGCCGTCCCCCAAGCGAACGTGGTTCGCGCCACGTCCTCGATCGTCACGGCGCTCAAGGCGCCGGCGAGCGCCAAGGGCGTGTTGCTTGCGCTGCTGCGGCTCAAGGGCGGCGCGGCGATCGTCAGCCTGCCGGACGGGCGCCGGCTCCGGTTCGGCGACGACGCGAGCCCCGCGGCCGATTTCCGCATCAAGGACTATCGCTTCGCCAAGCGCGTGTTCATGAGCGGCGATATCGGCCTGGCCGAGGGCTATATGGCCGGCGAATGGGAGACGGACGATCTCTCCGCCCTGCTCACGCTGCTGGCGGCCAATGTCGAGCGCTTCAGTCGGCTGCTGGAAGGCGGCCCCGTCGGCAAGACGATCCACTGGCTGCGCCACCTCTCGCGCGAGAACTCCAGGCGCGGCTCGCGGCGCAACATCCTGGCGCACTACGACCTCGGCAACCGCTTCTATGCGGCCTGGCTCGACGCTTCGATGACCTATTCGTCGGCGCGGTTCGACGCCAAGGTGCGCGACCTCGAGAGCGCGCAGCGCGCCAAGTACGGGGCGCTGGCGGAGCAACTCGATCTGAAGCCCGGCGACCATGTGCTCGAGATCGGCTGCGGCTGGGGCGGGTTCGCCGAGTTCGCGGCGCGCGAGTGCGGCGCGCGCGTCACCGGCATCACCATCAGCGACGAACAGCTCGCCTATGCGCGGGCGCGCATGGAAAGAGCCGGCCTGAGCGACCGCGTCGAAATCCGCCGCCAGGACTATCGCGACGTCGAAGGCCAGTTCGACAAGGTGGCGTCGATCGAGATGTTCGAGGCGGTCGGCGAGAAATACTGGCCGGCCTATTTCAGCAAGATCGCCGACGTGCTGAAGCCGGGCGGCCGCGCCGGGCTGCAGATCATCACCATCCGCGACGAGCTGTTCGAGAGCTATCGCCGGCGCGCCGATTTCATCCAGCGCTACGTCTTTCCCGGCGGCATGCTCGCCAGCGTGGAGCGGCTGAAGGACGAGACGGCGAAAGTCGGCCTGATCTGGCGCAAAGCCGAGGCATTCGGTCAATCCTACGCCGAGACGCTGGCCGAATGGGCGCGCCGCTTCAAGGCGAAGTGGGGCGATATCCGCGAAATGGGTTTCGACGAGCGCTTCAAGCAGCTCTGGCTGTTCTATCTCAGCTATTGCGAAGCCGGCTTCCGCACCGGCCGCACCGACGTCGTGCAGGTTGCGCTGGCGAAGCCGGCGTGAGGCTTACGCCGGCGCCGCGTTGAGCGGGCTCGCCAGGCGGTACTCGATATTGTGGCCGCGCGCGGTGAATGCACAGCCGACCCAGCGGCCTTCCGCATCGTACCAGAGGTCGACCGCAAGCGTGCCCTGGACCCGGATGCGCTCGGCTTCGATCCGCTGGCCGCCGACATCGATGGTTTCGCGGCCCATCCGCGTCACCCGCACCGGCATCGGCGCGCCGGTTTCGGTGTCGATCAAGGTCGAGGCGCTGGCGGGCGGCTTGGTCCACCACGTGGTGGGAAAAACGCCGAGCGGAAACCAGTGCTCGCCCTCGGCGCCGGTGACGTGCAGGCGCCCGTCGCGCATCTGCGCGCGCACCTGAGTGCGCCGGCCGTCCTTCAGCGTGCTGCAGCTCAAGCTGGACAGCACCCCGTCCGACCAGGTTTCGCTGCACCGCTGTTCGAGCCGGAACACGGTGAGCGGCCCGACGCCGGCGCGCATCGCGACCTCGGTCTGCGCGCGCAGATTGTCGCCCGCGCCGGTGACGGAAATGGCGTGGCGCCCGAACGGCTGGCCGTTGCGCAGCACCTCGAACTCGATGCGCCCGGCGTCGGAGGGGACAGCGGCGGCGCCGGCGCCGCTCAGACAAACGGCGAATGTCGCCGCGAGAGCCAAGGATCGCATCACGATCTCCTTCAGCCCCGCCACATATGAACCGCAGGCCCGATCATGGCCGCGAACGCGGCAGCAATTTGGCGCGCTTGAACCGGCCCGCAGGCGCGCCTAGCGTCCGGGCATGAGCGATGCGCCCCCCGATCCTGTCGTTTCCTGCGCCTGGCTGGCCGAGCGGCTGGAGGCCCCCGACATTCGCGTCATCGACGCGACCTGGTTCCTGCCCAATGACGGGCGCGATGCGCACGCGCTGTACGCCGAGCGGCGCATTCCGGGCGCGATCTTCTTCGACATCGACGAGATCGCCGACACGTCGAGCGGCCTGCCGCACATGCTGCCGCCGCCGGAAAAGTTCGCGTCGCGCATGAGAAAGCGCGGCGTCGGCGACGGGACGCGGGTGGTGGCCTATGACAATCACGGCCTGTTCTCGGCCGCGCGCGTGTGGTGGACGTTCCGGGTGATGGGCCACGAAGACGTCGTCGTGCTCGACGGCGGCTTCCCGGCATGGGAACGCGGCGGCTTCGAGATCGAGACAGGCCCGCCGCAGCAGCGCATGGAGCGCCATTTCACCCCGCGCGTGCGCAACGATCTGGTGCGCGATCTCGCCGACATGCGCCGCGTCGTCGAGGACGGCGGCGCGACGATCCTCGATGCCCGCCCCGCCCCGCGCTTTCGCGGCGACGCGCCTGAGCCGCGCGCAGGCTTGAAAAGCGGGCACATGCCGGGCGCGCGGAGCGTGCCGAGCGGCGATCTCGTCACCGCGGACGGGCGGCTGAAACCGGCCGAGGAGCTGAGCCGGATCTTCGCCGATGCGGGCGCGGACGCCTCGCAGGCTGCGGTCTGCACCTGCGGCTCCGGCGTGACGGCGGCGATCGTCGCCCTGGCGCTGGCGCGGCTCGGCAAGTGGGACGCCGCAATCTATGACGGCTCGTGGGCCGAATGGGGCGGCCGCGACGATACGCCGATCGCCACGGGCGCGGCATGAGCGCGAAAAAACCGCCCGATCTGTCGGCATACGCGCTCGAGACCCGGCTCACGCTGGCCGGGCGCGATCCCGCGCGCAGCGAGGGCGCAATCAATCCGCCGATCCAGCGCGCCAGCACGCTGGTCATCGACGATGCGGACGAACTCTACAACACGCCGAAAAAAACCTACGCGCTCGAAGGCATGGCGGTGCAGGACGCGCTGCGCGAGGCGTTGCGCGCCATCGAGGGCGGCGCCGGCGTCACGCTTGCGCCATCGGGCCTGGCGGCGTGCACGCTGGCGCTGACGACGGTGGCGCGCGGCGGCGGCGAACTGCTGGTGACGGACGCCGTCTATGGCCCGACGCGCCGGTTCTGCGACACCGTCCTGGCGCGGCTTGGCGTGCGCACGCGCTACATCGATCCGCGCATCGGCGCCGGCGTCGCCGAACTCATCAGCGAAGAGACCTGCGGCGTGTTCCTGGAATCGCCGGGCTCGCTGACCTTCGAGGTGCAGGACGTGCCGGCGATCGCGGCGGCGGCGCACGCGCGCGGCGCGCCGGTGCTGCTCGACAATACCTGGTCGGCGGGGGTGTACTTCAAGCCGTTCGAGCACGGCGTCGATCTCTCGATCCAGGCGCTGACCAAGTACCAGGCCGGCCACGCCGACGCATTCATGGGCGCGGTGCTGAGCGCGACGCCGCATTGGGCGCAGCGCGTGCAGCAGACCTACAAGCAGCTGGGCCTCGGCGCCTCGCCGGACGACGCCTACCTGGTGCTGCGCGGCTTGCGCTCGCTCGGCGTGCGGGTGGAGCGGCAGAGCGCGTCGGCGCTGCGGATCGCGCACTGGCTGGAGGCGCGCCCGGAGGTCGAGCGCGTCATTCATCCCGCCCTGCCCTCGCATCCGGATCACGCGCTGTGGCGGCGCGATTTCAGCGGCGCGTCGGGCGTGTTCGCGTTCGCGCTCAAGCCGACTGCGCCGGAGCGGCTGAAAGCCATGCTCGAAGGCTACGCCCTGCTCTCGATGGGCTTCTCCTGGGGCGGCTATGAGAGCCTGATCGTGCCGAGCGACGACAACATCAAGCGCAGCGCCGCCGCGCCGCGCTTCGGCGGGCCGCTGCTGCGGATTTCGGTCGGCCTCGAACACGCCGACGATCTGATCGCGGACCTGGAGGCGGGGTTCGCGCGGCTCAAGGCCTGAGGCCGCACGCGCATGGCGACCCCGGCGTGACTCGAACACGCAACCGGCCGCTTAGAAGGCGGCTGCTCTATCCAGTTGAGCTACGGGGCCCCGCATGCGTGGGCCTAACATAATTCGCCCTCGAAGCGGAATTGCCTCTGCGCCTGTTGTTTCCGCTCGCTTCCCGTCGCCGTCTCCGCCCGCGCGGCGCGGGGTTATCGTCCTCCCCAGTCCTCACGAATAGGACGAACTTGATATTGTTTACAAAGTTGACATCGGCGCCTGGGACACTATCTCCAGCGCTGGAGGCAAGTCCCATGAGTGCGGCACGCGAACACGCCGGAACCGGCGCCAAGAAGGCCAAGCCGGGACGCCAGGCAGCGGCCAAGGCGTCCGCCCATCGCGGCGTCTCCGTCAGCCCTGAACTGGCCCGCGAACTCTACAGGACCGGCGGCGGCGACCTCGTGGTGGTCCAGGGAGCGCCAGGCGCTGGCGACTATCGGCCGATCGGCCGGCTGGTCATTAAGGCGCGGAGCGGCGAACCCACCGTCCAGATCGCGCCGATCGCCAACGACCAGCGCGCCGATATCGTGAAATCCGTCGCCCCCTCGGCCTTCGAGCCCGACGCCCGCGCCCGCGCCCTGCTCCGGGGCCGGGAGATCGCGGAAGAGGATTTGCGCGCAGCCGGGGGCGCCTTCTCGATGGAGGAGACGCAGGCGCTTCTTGGGCATGTCAGCCGTCAGACCGTGCATCGCAAGATCGCGCAAGGCGAGATCATTTCCCTGACCGGGCCGAAACGCCGGCGGGTGTTCCCGACTATCCAATTCACGCGCGAGGGTCTTATTCCCGGCGTCCGCGAGGTGCTGGCGGCGTTTCCGAGCAAGAACGCCTGGGCGGTGCTGAACTTCCTTATCAACCCGAACGACCGGCTGGCCGGGCGCAAGCCGATCGATCTCCTGCGCGCCGGCGACGCAGACCTTGTGGCGAACGCGGCCCGCACAATGGGCATGCAAGGCGCTTGAGCCCGCCGCTGCCGCCGCGCGACCTCGACAGGCGCCGCCCGCTCAGCCTCACCCTCCCCGTCGGCGCCCAGCTCTCGCGCTTCTACCCCAAAGGCCGCAGCGCCATCCATTTCGACCGCAACGCGCCGGGCCGTTTCAACGCGCCCGACGCCGCCTTTGGCGTCCTCTACGCCGCGCAGAGCGCAGCCGGGGCGTTCGCCCAGACGTTCTTGCGCGGCGCCGGACGCCGGCTCATTCCGCCCGACCTGATCGCGGCCAAGGGCTTCGTCACGCTCAGCGCCGCCGCGCCGCTGCGCTTGGTTCAGTTGTTCGGGCCAGGCTTGACGCGCGTGGGCGCGACCGCCGAGGTGGCGCATGGCGGGCTCCCCTATGATTGCCCGCAGCAATGGTCGGGCGCGATCCATGCGCTGAAAGAGAATTTCGACGGGATCGCATACTATGCGCGTCACGATGACAACGAGATTTGCTGCGCGCTCTTTGATCGCGGCGCAGGCAAGATCAGCGAGCGTAACCGCGAGACGAACTTGGAGCGGGATTGGTTTTACGCGCTGTTGGAACGCTACGATGTCGGCCTAACGCCGGACTAACGCATAGAGCGCTTCATAGGCGACGCTCCGGCCAGCGCGCGTCGTCCGGGCGCCGGGCGACTTATGCGCGCAACGATAGCGTGCGCATCGCTGAATTTCTCGATCTGTCCGTCGGCTTGCCCGCGCCGCGGCGTCAGGCCCAGCCGACTATCGCCTTGATCTCCAGATATTCGTGAAAGCCGAACTCGCCCCACTCGCGGCCGTTGCCGCTTTTCTTGTAGCCGCCGAACGGAGCGTGAAAATCGAAGCCGCCGTTGACGATGATCCAGCCGGCGCGGATTCGGCGCGCGACCTCGCGAGCCCGGTCGAGATCGGCGCCCGAGACGTAACCGGCGAGGCCGTATTCGCTGTCATTGGCGATGGCGATGGCGTGATCGATGTCGTCATATCCCAGGATCGCCAGCACGGGCCCGAAGATTTCCTCGCGGGCGATCGTCATGTCGTTGGTCACATCAGCGAAGACGGTGGGCTTTGCATAGTGGCCGCGCGTCAGACCGTTGGGTCGGCCGAGGCCGCCGGCGACAAGCGTCGCGCCTTCGTCGAGTCCCTTCTGGATCAGCCTCTGAACCTTGTCGTACTGGGCCTTGGACACAAGCGGACCCAGGGCGAAATTGCCCCGGGGATCTCCCACCGTCAGTTGGGACGCCGTCTCGCGCGCGACGGAGATCACCTCCGCCATGCGCGCCGCAGGCGCCAGCATGCGCGTGGGCGCGCTGCAGGTCTGGCCGGAATTGTCCATCACGGTCTTCACGCCCGCAGCGACGTTCTGGGCGAGACCGGCGTCGTCCAGAACGATGTGGGCGCTCTTGCCGCCCAGCTCCTGGGTCACGCGCTTGATCGTCGGGGCGGCGTCGCGGGCCACCTCGGCCCCGGCGCGCACCGAGCCGGTGAACGAGATCATGTCGATATCCGGATGGGACGACATCGCCGCGCCCACTCCAGGGCCATCGCCGTAGACGAGGTTGAAAACGCCCGGGGGCGCGCCTGCCGCGTGGAGCACTTCCGCGAGGATGTGCGCGGAGAACGGCGCGAGTTCGGACGGCTTCAGGATCACCGTGCAGCCCGTGGCGAGAGCGGGAACGATCTTCGCCGCATTCAGCGCAATGGGCCAATTCCACGGCGTGATGAGTCCGCAGACGCCAATCGGCTCGCGAACGATGCGCGTCACGCCGCGCTGCTCTTCGAAGGGAAAGGTCTTCAGGATTTCGATCGCGGTGGCGAAATGTCCAGGCGCGAGGGCGGTCTGGGGGCCGTTGGCCAGCGCCGCCGGCGCTCCCATTTCCTCGGTGATGGCCGCACCGATGTCCGCGGCGCGCTTTTCGAACTCGGCGACGATCGTCTCGAACAGATCAATCCGTTCGTCGATGCTCGTCCGGGACCACGACGCGAAGGCGCGCCGCGCCGCCTTGACCGCCCGGTCCACGTCCACAGCCGAACCGATGGCGATGCGGCCGGCGATGTCCTCGGTGGCCGGATTCTCCACGTCCAGAAAGGCCGGATGGACCGGATCGACCCACTGACCGTCGACGTAGAACTTCAGATGCTCGCGCATGATTCCACGCCCTTTCCGGTCAATAGCCCGACCCTTGGTCCATGGGCTTGGCCCCCTCCGCAGCCGCCGGCGCCGGGGTTCCAGCAAAACCCAGGTTGTCGCCCGGCTCCCCGTACCAGGTGCGGAATTCGGCGAAACCCGGCACGCCCTCGAAGGAGCTGGTGACGGCGGGGTCGATCGCCACGTGGATCACAGCCGGCCGGCCCGACTCCAGGGCGCGCTGAACCGCCGGAGCGATGTCCTCGGCCTTGTCGACATATTCGCCGTATGCGCCGAAGCTCTCGGCGGTTTTGTTCAGCCGCACCTGCTTGTGCCACAGGGCGCCGGGCATGGAGGTGTTCGGGCCGTAATTGGCCTTGTAGGAGGCGCACTCGATGCCCCAGGCGTGGTCCACGGCCACCACGCACACCACCGGCAGATTCTCCCGCACCGCCGTCTCGAGCTCGGCGATGTGGAACAGGAAGGAAGAATCTCCCGTCAGCAGCACGACGGGCCGCGTATCGCCCACCGCCAGCTTCGCCCCAATGGCGTTGGGCAGGCCGGAACCGACCGCGCCGTAGTTTGAGTTCCACAAGGCGTCGTGCGGCGTAATTTGGTTCAACGCGGAGAAGTACATGCCCGACGCGCCGCCGTCGCGCACGATCACGGTGTCGGGCGGCAGCCCTTTTGTCGCCTCGATCGCCAGCCGCGCCGGATGGATGGGCGAGGAGGCAGTGGAAGCGTTGTCCAGAAGTTGCTTCTTCTCGGCGGCGTAGGCCTTGCTCCAGCCCGCCAGCTTAGCCGGCGCGGTCCCCTGGAATGCGCCCAACGCCTCGACCATTTGCGGGACAACGTCGCGCAGATCGCCGACCAGGGGCGCATCGATCGGGCGATTGACGCCGATCGCCGTGGGATCGCGCTCCACGTAGATCCATTTCCGCTCCGCATCGCCCTTCGCCCAGTGGTGATGGCGACCGTAATGCAGGATCTCGCCCAGTTCGGTGCCGATCGCGATCACTGCGTCGGACCAGCCCGCGATTTCCGCGCCCACCGGCGAGCCGTAATAGAAACAGCGATCCTCCAGTCCCGCCAACGCCACGATCTCCACGCTCGGGGTGGTGAGCACCGGACAGCCCAGCTTGCGGGCGAGCGCCGCCACAGCGTCATGGGCTCGCGAGACGAAGACGCCCTGTCCGGCCACGATCACCGGGCGGCGCGCCGCCTTCAACAGGTTGGCGGCGTCGGCGGCGGCGGCGTCGCTCGCCCGTTGCCGGACCAGGCGATAGCGTTCCGGCGCCGGCGCCGGCGGCAAATCCAGGCTCGCCTGCATCACCGAGAGCGGCAGCTCCACAAACGTCGGCCCCGGCACGCCGCTCAGGGCCCGGCGAAAAGCTTCATGAATGATCTCGTCGGTCTGCTCGGGATACTCGATGACCCCGACATACTTCATGAAGTTCTGGAACATGGGCGGTTGGCTGAGATACTGCATCTTGCCGCGCCGCACCCGCTGCTCATAGAGACGCTGACGCTGACCCATGATGAAGACGGCCGGCACGTTCTCCTTGGCCATATAGATGGCGCCGGCGGCGATGTTGCCGACGCCCGGCCCCTTGTTCACCCCGATCACGCCGGGCTTGCCCGTCAGGCGATAGAGGCCGTCCGCGATCAGCGCGCCGCCCTGCTCATGCCGAGGCGCGATCACGCGCATGCCCCGTCGTTCGGCTTCCAAGAACATGGCGAACAGGCTGGGATCAGGAATGCCGATGATGTTGTCGACGCCCTCGGCCTGAACAAGCTCGATTATGCGTTCGGGAACCTTGGTGGTCGTCATGTCGTCGTCTCCGGATCAATATGCGGGGGGTGATTGGTCATGGCGCGACCGCATGCCAGTGGGCCACGGACGGGCGACCGGCCCGCTCGTCATAGGCAGTCTGAGAGGCGGTCAGTTCATCCAGCGCGGGACCTACAACGGGGTCTTTCCCGATCGCGGCGTAGTAGCCGGCCAGATTGCCGTGGCGCCGCAGCGGATCCGCCGGCAGCCCCAGCATGGCCGCGATGCGGATGTTGAGATGCAGGCAAGGCGCCAGGGCGCAATCCGCCAGCGACAGCCCCGCCGGCGCCGGAGGCAGGCCTGCGCCGAAGAAGTGCGCGAGATAGGCCGCGCCGTCCGTCCAGCGCGCCACTTCGTCCTCGACCGCGCGGGGGTCCCGCCGCGCCGGATCGAGATGAGCGAACAGGCGAATGACCGGCGTCATGACGTAAACGTCCATGAGCCGTACGGCCAGGTTCACCCTCGCCCGCTCGTCGGCCTCGCGAGGCATGAGAGAGGGCTCGGGAAAGCGGTCCTCCAGGTAGCGGAGGATCACCTCGGATTCCGGAATGCGCACGCCGTCTTCCGTGACGAGGACAGGAATCTTCGCTACCGGATTGAGCGTCAGGAATTCATCCGACCTGAGCCCGCCGGCCGGCAGGGCCGGAAGCTCGAGCGTCACGCCCTTGACCCGCGCGGCGATCCGGACGCGCGTGCTGAACGGCGAGTTGGGGCTTCCATAGAGCCTCAAGACGCGCCTCCCGGCTCTGAACTCGCCAAGGCATGATCGGCCACCGCCTGGGGCGCGGCCAGCCGGGGCAGAAGCAGGAACGATAGCGCCCCGACCATCAGCGAAACCGCCGTCATGCTCAGGAACAGCGTGTAACCGCCGGTCCGATCCAGCGTCAGGCTGAGGATCAGCGCCCCAAGCGAGGCCGAGATCGCCATGCCGGCGGTGAAGACGCTGAGGACGGAGCTGAACAGCTCGCGCGGAAAGTATTTCGCGGCGAGATAGACCACCAGGTCGCCCTCCGCCCCCATGGCCAGCCCAAGCCCCAGCACGGCGGCGCCGATGAGCAGGACCTCGGGCGCGCCGCTCGCCAGCACGGCCAGGCTCAGGCCGGGAATGGCGAACGACACAAACGCCACCAAGTGGGTCGAGAACCGGTCCAGCGCCAGACCGCATGCGAGGCGCCCGATGATCGCGCCGACGGCGAAGGCCGAGACCAGCAAAGAGCCGGTTTCCGGCGTCACGCCGCGATCCAGCACCACCACCTTGATCTGAGTTGTCAGGATCGTGAAGTGCAGGTTGCACAGCAGGATCGCGACGAAGATCAACAGCAGCGCCGGCGTCTTCAGCACGTGGAGATAGCGCACAGCCGGCGCCGCGCCGCCTGTCGCGACGAGCGTCTGGTCATCGGATCCCGGCGGCATGAACAGGATCGCCGCCGCTCCGAAAACAGCGGTGAAGACGGCCATGGCCAGATAGCCGGCGCGCCACCCCTCCGTGGCGATGAAGTCCGAAAGCAGCGGGCTGAAGAAGGCCGTGGCGAAGGCCGGAGCGCAAGAGGCGATGCCGAGCGCGACGCCCCTCGCGAGCGTGAAATTGCGCGCGACCAGCCGGGTGTAGACCAGGATGCCGGCGATGCAGCTGACAAACAGCATCTGCAGCAGGCTGAGCGCGAAGAAGAGTCGGAAGTCGCCGTTCTGGAGGCTGAGCCCCACGAACAAGAGAGGCAGACCGGCGACGCCGATCAACGCCATGCGCCGCGTTCCCAGCCGATCGACGATGCGCCCCGCGAACGGCAGACAGACCGCGGCGATCACCACCGTCAAGCCGATGAGGGCGAACTCCGAACGCGGCCAGCCGAACTCCTCAATGAGGGACGGCGAGAACAGGTTGTTGATGTAGTTGGAGATCGTTCCCGCGGCGAGGCCGAGCGAAGCGGAAAGCAAGGCCCGCCAATGGGTTTTGAACTCCAGCAGATAGTCTCGCATCGGCAACTCAGCTCTCTCCCGCCCGAGGCCCGCCTAGCCCGGCAGGGCGATGTCCATTCAGCTCTTCGCGCCGCCGTACTCGAACTCGTGCGTCGGCCGGGTCGCGGCGATGATCATCGCCCACATCGACCACCAGCCGACGCCGACGGAAATCTCGATGGCCTGACGCTCGCCATATCGATCGACCACGCGCTGGAAGAGTTCGTCGGGCACGTCACAGGCGCAAACCGCCAGGGTGAACTCGATGATCAGGCGCTGTTCGTCATTGAAAACGTTCGCGGTGCGCCAGAACGGAATGGCGGCCTGCTGCTCCACGCTGACGCCGGCCACGCTCGCCGGCTTGATGTGCGCGAGGAAGGAGAAGTCGCACTTGTGGTAGTAGTTCAGCGTCTGGACCATCAGCTGCTGCAAATCTCGGCGGCCGGCGGTCCATTCCATTTGGCGGACGACGTAGTCGCTCACATGGATCAGGCGCAGCGCCAGGCGGGGCTCCTGGGCGACGACGCCGAAGGCGCCGGCGGTGCCCGGAATCTCAGGATTGTCCACGCCCGGGAACATGTGGTCGAACAAAGCCTTGACGTCGGCTTTGGTCGCTTCGTCCGGGTTGCCCGGATAGTCGCTGGGCTTCAGAACCAACTTCACGCGCGACATGCATCCGCCTCCGTATTGCTTATTTTGCGCCGACGAAATCCAGGCTCACTATCCAACCGACAGCACGCCTGGGGAACGGGCCTGAGCACGCGAACGGCGACGAAAACCTGACCGGGCCCGACACCGCGGCGCTCCGCCGTTGGATCAGCGAGCGACCGGCGTCCCGTCGCTCGCGGAAACAACGGAAGTCTTCCTCCACTGCAACTTCAGAAATTGTACTCGGCTTGCAGCACCACCTCGCGAGGACGGTTGAAGATGCCGATGTACTCGTTAGGCCCGCCCACCGGACGACCGGACGTGGACATCAGATAGTAGGAGTCCGTCAGGTTGCGGCCGATGATCGAGAAGCGCAGCCGTTCCTCCGGCGGGGTCAGATGAACTGCGGCGTTGATCCGCCAGAACGACTCCTGCATCCCGCCGGGGTTGTTGTCCGCGGCCGACTGATAGCTGTCGGTGTAGCTCGCGCTGAACGAGAAGTCCCCGGTCCATCCGCCGCCGAGCGGCGTCTCGTAGTCAGCGCCGAACGTCGCCGTCAGGTCCGGCGCGCGCGTGAGCTGGGCGCCGGTGAGGTCTTGACGACCGCTGACGCAGCCCGCGGCTGCGGTTTGGCCGGTATAACACGGCGCGTCGGCGAACTGAGTGTAGCGGGCGCGGTTGTAGCCAAGATTGCCCGAGAGCCTCAGCTGATCGGTCACCAACCAGTTCACGGAGAGCTGAACGCCTTCGGTCCGGGCGGCGGCGGCGTTCTGGATGGTGAAGCTGTTCGTGGTCGGGCTGTAGGTGCCCAGCTGCAGATCCTCGAAGTCGTAGCTGTAGGCCACCGCGTTCAGCCGCAGCGTATTGTCCAGCAGGTCCGCCTTGTAGCCCACCTCGAAACCGTCAGCGACTTCGCTGCCGATCGTCAGGCTTTCGGGCGTCGCGGCAGGGCCGAGGATGGCGCCGTTGGAGATGGCGCCGGCCTTGTAGCCTGACCGATAGCCCACATAGAGCAGCTGCCGCGGCATGGGGTTCCAACTCAGAGTCACTTCAGGCGACACGTTGGTGTCGCTGAAACGCGACGTCAGGACGCTGCCCGCCGGCCGAAGCGGAATGGTAGTGACGCCCGTGCTGCGGTTCCAGGCGTCCTGCTCCTTGCGGTCGTCGGTATAGCGCGCGCCGGCGGCCAGCTCCCATGTCGGCGCGAACTGCCAGCGCGCCTGTCCGAACACCGACCAAGTGCGGGTCTCGGCCTCAGCCAGGGTCTCGAAGCTCGTCCAGTTGTTCGCCTGCACGTTCAGGCCGCCGAACAGGATGCTGGGGAAGTTGCCGAATTCACGATCCGACTCTTCGTAGTAGGCGCCGGCCGAGAAGTTGAGCGGTCCCGCGAAGTCGGTGTTGAGGCGGACTTCCTGGGTGAGCAGGCTGTAGTCTTCCGCCTGGGCGCTCCAGAAGGTGGCGAAGTCGGTATAGTCGGCGTTGTTGGTGCCGTGGAAATCCTGGGTGTAATAACCCGTGACCGAAGTCAGCGTGATATCGCCAAACTGCCGGTTCATCGTCAGCGACGTGAGCAGATTGTTGCTGATGAAGTTCGGCACGCCGTTATTGCCATAGGGATAGTTCGCAGAGAACTCGGCCGGCAGACGGCCCTCGGCCTTGCGCCGATCCTTCTCGCAGTCCGAGTTGGGCAAGGGAATCGTGCCGAACAGGGTCGGCGTGGTCACTCCGTTGGTGCAGAAGGACTCGGCGAACGCGTTGTACGCGTTCAATTCCTGACGCGTGGCCAGGATTTTGAGTTCGGCGTCGAAATCGTTCGTCGGCTCCCAGCGCAGCGTCAGACGGCCGGCATATTCGGTGCCGCCAGGCTGACGCTCGTCGTCTTCCGCGCCGGGAACGATGACGCCGGGATGCAGCGGGCTTTCCACCGGCTCGGCGACGTTGCGGATCCACCCGTCCATGTGGCTGGCCCGCAACGCCAGGCGCGCGCCCAAAGTGTCGGTGATGGGACCGGAGAACGCGGCCTCCATGTAGCGCTCGCGGGCCTCGAACTCATAACCGCCACGCACATAGCCGTCGAAATAAGGGGTCGGCCCGGCGCTTCGCGTGGACACCACGCCGGCCGGCGAGTTCTTACCGAAGAACAGGGCTTGAGGCCCTTCCAGAACTTCCACCTGCTCCAGGTCGAACATTGCAGTCGAGATGACGCGGCCGCGGCCCAGAACGACGCCGTCGATCGCCACGGCGACGCTCTGGTCCAGGCCGGGGTCCGCGGAGGTCGAACTGATGCCCCGGATGCCGATCACCGCGCCCGTGCCGATGGTCTGCCTGCCGATCACGACCTGAGGCGCCAGCTCAGCGATCTTGGTCAGGTCAGAGGCCAAATTGTTTTGCAGTTGTTGCGTGGAGACCGCCGTGACGGAGACCGGCACGTTCTGAAGCGATTCCGCACGCCGGCGCGCCGTCACCACGACGTCCTCCAGGACGCCGGGTTCGCTTTGCGCGGCGGGCGCGGTCTGGCCAGCCTGAGTTTCCGATGGCGCCGTTTGCGCAAACGCGTCGGCGCCGCTGAACGCCAAAACGCTGGCCCCAACCAGCAGGGCGAACTTAAGCCGCATGGATTTCACCTCCCTATTTCCACCCAAGCTCTTCGCGCTGGGGGCGATTGCTCGATCGCACATCGATTTTCGTTATATTATGTACAATGCATTATTTCGTGCGCGCTTACCCCTCATCGCAACGATCTGCATCTTGCAGCGCCATTCTAGGGAGGCTGCCGGGCCGGGTATTGACTGTTGGGGACGGAACCGAAACTTCAGACGACAGCGTACCCCAAAGTGATGCCGGCAAGGATTTCGATGTATCCGGGCCCTATTCGCGAGCCCGCCGAGCGATGGGATCGAGGCCAAGGCCCCTCTCGGCGAAGACTTTGGGATATCAACTTGAACCAGCCTGACGTCTCCGTGAAATTATGCATTATGCACTTCCGCGCGCAACGAGTCTGAAAGGCCGACACTTCATGCAGCAGGACTTTTCAGCCTGGATCGGACGATCAGCGGTCGCGAAGGACCGCCTGGAGCCGGCGCGGTCGCGCGCGCTAAGCGCGGCGTTGGGCCGGGCGCCGGAGTTGACGGACTCGCGCCTGCCGCTGCTGCATCACTGGCTGTATTTCTGGGACGTGCGTCCCCCGCGGGGCTTGGGAACGGACGGCCATCCGGCGCGCGGCGATTTCCTTCCGCCAGTGCCGCTGCCGAGACGGATGTGGGCCGGCGGACGGTTGAGGTTTCATCGCGATCTGAAGTTTGAAAGCAACCTGACGCGAACCTCGACGATCCTCAAGGTCGAGACCAAGAGCGGCCGCAGCGGCGATCTCGTCTTCGTCACCGTGCGTCATGAAATCGGCGACGAGGCGGGCGTGGCGCTGACGGAGGAACAGGATATCGTCTACAGAGGCGCGGCGTCAGCGACGCTGGAGCTGCCGAAGCCGCTGGAGCAGCCGCCGGCCTCCGCCTGGAAACAGAACGTCTCGCCCGATCCGGTCCTCCTGTTTCGTTATTCGGCGCTGACCATGAACGGTCACCGGATCCACTATGACCGGACCTACGCCATGAAGGAGGAGGCCTATCCCGGCCTCGTGGTTCAGGGGCCGCTGCAAGCGACGCTGTTGATCGGCCTGGCGGCGGCGCACCTGGACGCGCCGATCGCAGGCTTCGAATTCAGGGGCCTGGCGCCGGCCTATGACGGCATTCCACTCCATGTCTGCGGCGACCCTACCGAGACGGGCGCCCGGCTTTGGATTCAGCAGGGCGAGGCCAAAAGCATGTCGGCACAAGTCGTTTGCGGAGATCCTGGATGACCTCCCTGCCCCGCAGCTGGCTGTTCGTACCGGGAACGCGGCCGGACCGTTTCGACAAAGCCGCCGCAGGCGCGGCGCAAGGGCTGATCCTCGATCTCGAAGACGCCGTGGCGGAAACCGAAAAGCCGCAGGCCCGCCGGAACGTGCTCGATTTCCTGGCCCGGCCGACATATCCCGAACGCATCGTGGCGGTGCGCATCAACCCGCTCACATGCGCGACGGGGCTGGAGGACCTTGCCGCTCTCGCCCGCTCGTCGGACGGGCCGGACCACATCATGGTTCCAAAGGTCGAAGACCCGGAGTCCCTGATCCTGGCAGCCAGCGTGCTCCGAAACGCGAAGTCCGGCGCCCAACTCTCCGCCTTGATTGAGTCCGCGCGCGGAGTGGCCCGCGCCGCCGAGATCGCTGAAAGGACGCCGAACCTGTCAGCGCTGTTCTTTGGCGCGGCCGACTATGCCGCCGACCTTGGCCAACAGGTTGGCGTGTTCCAGCCGGAGTTCGCGAGGGCCGCCCTGGTCAATGCGGCGGCCGCAGGCGGCGTGGCGGCGATCGACTCGCCCTTCTTCGCCATCGACCGCCCAGACTTGCTCGCGGCGGAGTGCGCCGCGTCGCGCCGGGCGGGATTCTACGGCAAAGCCGCTATTCATCCGAACCAGCTGGCGGAAATCAACGCCGCCTTCCAACCGACCGACGCCGAACGGGCGCTTGCCCGGCGGATACTGGACGCCGCCATCGACGGCGTGGGCGTGATGGACGGCAAGATGATAGACGCGGCGATGGTGCGCTGGGCTGAGCGCACCGCCCCCTGAACCGGACGACCGGCGCAAACGGTCATGCGGCCGGATCAATACCGCAGCTTAAGTCCCTCCCGTTCCCAGTCGACGGCTACGAGTCGGCCATAGCCGGACAAGGTGATGAACGCCGTGCGCCGCTCGGGCCCGCCGAAGGCGATGTTCGTGCAATAGCCTTCGGGGGCTTCATGGAATTCCAAGTGCTCGCCTTCAGGCGAGAAGACGCTGACGCCGCCGCGCACCAGCGTAGCGACGCAGATGTTGCCGTTCGCCTCCACGGCCATGGAGTCGAAGCGCTGATACCCCAGCGGACCGCCGACAAACCGGCCGCCGTTGGGCGAGGGCCAGGCGGCCTTGCCTAGCTCTCCCGGTCCCAGGACGGGGAAGGCCCACAGACGGCCGGTTTCCGTTTCCGACACGTAGAGCTCCCGGCCGTCGGGCGAGAGGCCGATCCCGTTCGGCGTCAGGAAGGGAAAGCCGACCTCGCGGATGAACGAACCGTCCGCGGCTGCGTAGTAGACGGCGCCGCGGTCCATCAGCCGGCCATGGGTCTTGCCGTGATCGGTGAAATAGAAACCGCCCAGGCCATCGAAAACGATGTCGTTGGGGCCTTTGAGCGGCTCGCCGTCGCATGCGGTGAAGAGGGTTTCCACCCGCCCGGTCGACAGGTCGACCCGCTGAATCGATCCCGTCACATAGTCGTCGGCCCGGCCGACCGGCCGCATGTAGCCGTCCGCCGCAGTGCTCCAGTTGAAGCCGCCGTTGTTGCAGACATAGCATTGGCCGTCGGGACCGATAGCGGCGCCGTTGGGCCCGCCGCCCAAATCCGCCACCGCCAGCTTGCGGCCGTTCGGCTCCACCCGGATCAGACGCCCGCCCATGATCTCCACGACCAGGACCGCACCGTCGTCCAGGGCGATGGGGCCTTCCGGAAAGAGCAATCCATCCGTGACGGTGCGCAGGTTCAGAAGGGTTTCTTTCATGGCTTGCCCACCAGCTCGATGATGACGGGGAAGTACCTGTCCCCAAGTCCCCGATCGACCGCTTCCCGATAGTAGCGCGCCGACTGTTCCGGAATGTGAGGCTCGACCCCGCAGGAGCGGGCCAGCTCGATGGCGTAACCCAAATCCTTGAGTACGTAGGTCGAGGGAAAAGCGCGTTCCGGAAACTGGCGCGGGACCATCGCCTTGAGCCCATGATTCCGCAGCGCGAAGCTGTCGCCCGAACCGAGCGAAACCGCCTCCAGCAGCGTCGCCGGCGCGACGCCGGCGCGCTCGCCCACGACCATCAGCTCGGCCAAGGCCGCCACATGGCCGAACAACAAGGTGTTGTTGATCAGCTTGACCACCTGACCGCACCCGACTCCGCCGCAGCGGGTCACGTCGCTGCCCATATAGCGCAACAACGGTTCGATCCGCTCGAACAGGTCGGGTTCGGCGCCGACCATGATGCTGAGCGTTCCCTTCTGCGCCGCCTCCCGCGTGCGCGCCACCGGCGCGTCGGCGAAGCTCGCCCCGCGCCTCGCCAGTTCGGCGGCGATCTCGCGCGCCTCCGAAACGCCGGTGGTGCTCAGGTCCACGACGACCAACCCCGGGCGCGCGGACATCGCCAGCCCTTGCGGCCCGAGGCAGACCTCCCGCACCTGCGCGCCGCCCGGCAGAGACAGGAAGACGATGTCCGCCGCTTGCGCCACCTCGCCGATGGCGTGCGCCTGCACGACGCCGGCGTCCGCTAACGCTTCGACCGCTCGGGGGTCGGCGTCGAACACATGCACGGGCGCGCCATGGCGGGTCGCCACATTGCGGCACATGGGCCCGCCCATGACGCCGAGACCGATGAAGCCCAGAACCGGTGCCTTCGCGTTCATGATCGCGACCTCAGTTAAGATACAAACCGCCGTTCACATCCAGCGTGGTTCCGGTGATCCAGTTGGACGCGGGCGAACAGAGGAAGAGCACAGCCTGGGCAATATCGCCGGGTTGGCCGAAGCGGCCCAGTGGCACATTGGTGGGCTTGGGCGGTTCGCCGCCGGTCACGCGCTTCCACATGGGCGTTTCCACCGGTCCCGGCGAAATCACGTTGGCGTACACGCCGTGAGGCGCGCCGGCCCGCGCCATCCAGCGGAAGAGACCGTGCACAGCCGCCTTGGATGCGACATAGGCAGGCCCGGAGGCGACGCCGCCGATCTGGGCGGCGACCGAGCCCAAGGCCACGATCTTGCCGCCGCCCTGCTCGCACATTCTGGGGAAAATCCGGCGAGACGGCGTGACGACGCCCATCAGGTTGACGTCCAGCACGCGCTCCCACTCCTCGTCGGTCGAGTCGGCTAGAGTCGTGTTGGCGATGACCCCGGCGCCCAGCACCAACGCGTCGATGCGGCCGTGATCCCGGATAAGCCGGGAGACAAGCGCCTGGGTCTGGCTGTCGCTGGTGACGTCGTACGTCTCGTAGAGAACGTTTGCTTGGCCCGCGAAGGCGCCGGTCGGCGCGAGGTCGGTGGCGATTACCTTCGCCCCGGCCTCCGCCAGCGTGCGAACCGCCGCCTGACCGATGCCGCCCGCGGCGCCGGTCACCAAGGCCACTCGCCCGTCCATGCGCGCGGGGCCGCTGTCCGAGTTGTCTGCCGTCATTTCGCCCTCTCCTAATCCTCCGGTCGCGCCGAGCTTTTCGCCGCGTGCGCCTGTTCTCAGTAAATGGCTCCGTCGCGCTCGAGACTGCGCCTCTCCTCGGCGCTCAGCCCGAGAAGATCGCCGAACACGTAGTCCTCATGTTCGCCAAGCCTCGGGGTGCCTCGGGTGAGACCTATGTCGCCGCCCTTGGAGAGCTTCAGCGGGGCGCCGACAGCGGCGCGGGTCCGGCCATCCGGCTCCGACACCTCGACAATGGCGCCGCGCGCGCGCAGGTGGGCGTCGTCGGCGATGTCGCGGGACGTCCACGAAACGTGAGCAGCCACGCCCTCGGCTTGAAGAGCGGCGGCGGCGGCTTCAGCCGCGACGGTCAGGGTCCATTCGCTCACCAGGGCGTCCAGCTCAGCCCGCCGCGAAAGCCGACGAGCGACGGTGGCGAAGCGGGCGTCGGCCGCCAGTTCCGGCCGTCCCATGACGCGAACCAGCGCGCGCCACTGGTCATCGCCGCGAACCGCGATGGACAGCCAGCGGTCCTCGCCTTGGGCGGGGTAGACGCCATGGGGCGCCATGGCGAGGTGGTCGTTGCCCATCCGGGTCGGCTCGCCCCCCGCCGCGGCGACGAGAAGCGCCTCCCCGATCAGCGAAGAGGCTACCTCGCGCGCCGCCACGTCGACCAAGGCCCCTTCCCCTGTCGCCCGGCGCCTGTGCAGCGCGCCGACGACCGCCAGGGCCGCGTTAAGGCCGACGGCGTGGTCCATCACATGGCGCATTTCCACCGGCGGCCCGTCCGCATAGCCCGTCAGCGCGCCCAGGCCGCCCCAGGCCCCGAACAAAGGCGCGTAACCGGAGAAATGCGCATCCGGCCCGGTTTGGCCGGACGAACAGATCGACAGGAAAACGAGATCCGGCTTCACCTGCCGCAGCGCCTCATGATCCAGGCCCAGCCGGCGCATCACGCCCGGCCGGAAGCTTTCCGCAGCGACGTCCGACACCGCCGCCAGTCGCCGCGCAAGGTCTGCCCCTTGGGGATGCTTCAGGTTGATGCGCACCGATAGCTTGTTCGAGGCCACCTGGTCGAAAGTGGCCGGTCCCATGCGCCCATAGACTGGGTGCGGCTTGCGGAAGATGTCGGGCCGCTGGGCGCTTTCGATCTTGATGCACTCGGCGCCCAGCTGCGACAGGATATGGGTGGCGAACGGCCCGGCGTTGTGGACCGTAAAGTCGGCGATGCGGATGCCCTTGAGCGGCGCCGACATGGTCTAGCCCTGCATCCGGGCGGCGCCGGCCGCCGGTGCGTCGGCTTCGGCCCATCCGTCCTCTCCCAGAGAAGGCGGGCCAGCCGACACGGCGAACGGCTCGGAACCGTAGCGGAACGGCGCGGTGAGCAGGTCCAGCACTCCGACGCCCGGCACATCGACCGGAGCGAACAGACCCCTGACCCTTTCGTGCTTGTCCCCGAGTACGTCGGCGGGACTCATGTACTTGGCGATGGGCACGCCCGCGGCCTGTCCCTGGGCGACCACATCATCGGTGCGGCGGCTCCGGGCCCAGGCGCGGACATGACGGTTGATCTCCGCTCCCCGGCGGCTGCGTTCGAGAGGATCGGAGAGGCGCGGGTCGGCAGCCCATTCCGGCCGGCCGAGGAGTTCTACGAGCCCTTCCCATTGCCGTTGTTCGAGAGTCAGGAGTTCCACAAAGCCGTCGGCGCAGGGCAGCACGCCGCCATAGCGGAATGAGCGGGCCTTGCGGTGCTCCACCTGTCCGTCGCCCAGGCGCTGGATGGAGAAGGCGCTGACGGCGAGGGCGGCGTCCTGAACCGAGACGTCCACGAACTGGCCGCCGACCTCGTCCGCGACCCAAAGCGCCGACAGCGCCCCCAGGGCGGCGGTGACGCCGCCTTGAAGCTCGGCGAAATGGCCGTGGATCTTCACCGGGGGGCGATCGGGAAACGTCTCGACGGACAACCCGTTGGGCAGCAGGTTTCCTTCGCCTGAAGCGTGCAGCAGGTTGATTTCCTCGCCGACCCAGTCCGCCTTGGGACCGGACGCGCCGAACGGCAACACCGACACATGGACCAGGTGAGGACAGCGTTCCGCGATCGCGGCTTCGTCCAGCCCGCGCCTTGAGCGCCATACCAGCGGCGTGTCGTCGACCAGGATGTCGGCTTGGCTCAGCAGCGCGAACGCAGCCGTCCTTCCCTGTTCGGAATCCAGATCGCACACTGTGCTGCGCGCGCCGGCCGCGAGATAGGCGAACAGCGCGCTGACGCGGGAGTCGTCATCGAGCCAGGGCGGTTCTGAGCGCAGAGCGCTGCCGGCTGGCGGTTCCAGCAAAATGGTTTCAGCGCCCAACACGGAGAGCAGCCGGCCGGCATAGGCGGCGGCGACGCCGGAGGCGCTGACGACCACTCTCCGTCCGTGCAAAGGCCCCCTCGACACCTCCAACCCTCCGTCAGCGAACCACTGGAAGGTCGAGATCGAGGTTCGCCCCGTCGAAGAAGACCGGGAACTCCGTGTTGCGCGACGGCAGGATGACCGTCGCCAGACCGGGCGTGGTCAGTTCTCCTCTCTGGTTCTCGCCTTTGATCTCGATGTCGACCAGGGCATGGCCGTCCTTGACGTACTTGCGGGTCACTGTCCCGCGGCACCAGGTGCAGTCGCCCATGGTGTTGAAGCGGCGCATCTGGGTGCGCACCCGCTTGAGGAAGGCCGCGTCGCCCATCCAGTTGGTGACCAGCGACGCCATCCATGACGACCGCTGCGGGCCGTAGTCGTAGACGCCAGGCACGCCGACGTCCTTGGCCGTGGATTCGCGATGGTGACCGATGCCCGTGTATTCAATGCCGCCGCCCGCCTCGGGATTCCGGAAGAAGTGTCCGGGATGCTTGACCGCATTCTTCAGGATCACGCCGTGGGTATGGCCCCGGCCGCAGCCGACCAGGAAGCCCATGGTGTCCATCAACGACAAGGGGCCGCGAACGATCTCGGGCAGGACCTCGCCTTCCTTCACGTCCTCCCAATAACGCACCTCGCCGCCCGTGATGCGCTCTTCCTCGCGCAGGATCGCCTCGTCGATGCGCTCAAATTCCTCGGGCGTGTATTCGTGCGTCTTGACGTCGCTGTACTTGCCGGTCTCGCGCGCAGCCTTGCGCTCATGGCGGGTGCAGGTGCCCAGAGCCCGGGCGACGATCTCGCCCCTCTGGTTGGCGTAGGTGGCCTCAACATATTGGAGCACCAAGGTTCCGGAGAACTGGCTTTCCTTCGCCTCGACGCCCACCACCCGTTCGATCGCCGTGATGCGGTCTCCGGGACGGACGTGGCGGAACAGCTCCCAGTCGTTGCCGGCGTAGAAGCCATGCACGCCTGGAAGCCCCCAGCGGGTTCGCCCGACCCAGCCGAAGGCCATGGGAAACATGGGGTGGGCGACCATCGAGCCGTGGCGGCTGCGCCGTCCGTGTTCCAGGTCGCGATAGAGCGGATTGAGATCGCCAATGCCGTTGCAGAAGTTGCGTATCGTGTCCTCGGTGGCGTCCTGCAGATAAGGCCCCTCCGGCCGCAGCTGCAGCCCGATCATGGCCTTGGCGGCGTCGATGGCCTCGGGGGTAATTTTGCCTTCCGCCGGCGCCGCGCCGACGTCTTTGTCCGGAACAGCAACGTCCATCATCAACTTCCCTCTCGCCGCGGGTTCCGCTTCGTCGTGAGCGCGGGCCTCTCGCTGCATCGTTGTGATGCATCATGCATTTTCGAGGGAGGCGTTCAACCGGCCCCGGAAGCCGGGTCATGTCTTTGTCGGCAAATGTCCGGGTTCGAGCGGCTGGCCCGCAGTGCGACGCGTCTTATTCGTTTGCGAAGTCGAAGGCGGCCTGGGTGGTGATGGCGGCGTAGCGGCGCAGACACGCCAGAGCGTAGTCATGCTCCTCGGACGTAGCGCCCGCACAGCAATCCTCGAGGATCACCACCTCGTAGTCGCGGTCGTGGGCTTCGCGCGCACCGCTATGCACGACGCCATTGGTGGAGACGCCCGAGAGGATCAGCCGACGGACGCCCCTGGCCCGCAGGATGGGCTCCAGAGAGGTGCCGTAGAACGGGCTGACGCGGTGCTTGACGATGTCGAAGTCTTCCGGCCGCGGCGCCAGGGCGGGATGGACCTCCGTCCCCGGCGCGCCCAGCTTGAAGAGGCCGTTTTTGCGCGCACCCGAAAAGATCGGCGAGGCCGGCGGACATTCCCGATAATCCGGCGAGAACCCGACCCTGACAAAGCCCACCGGCACGCCCGCCGCCCTTGCTGCGCCAATGGCGCGCGCCGTGTTCTCCAGGACGTTGCGCGCCTTCAGTTGCACGCCATAGGTGGCCGCGCTAGGGCCCGTCTCGCTGACGAGATCGTTCATCATGTCCATGACGAGAAACAGCGACGAACTCATGCGTCATTCTCCGGCGGGGTTCTGGAAAGGTTGGCGATCAGGTGGCCGCGGCGTCGGCGCTTATCGAGTGCTGGAGCTCCAGCCAGCCGGACTCGATATGACGCCTCGTCGCCAGCATTGCGGCGGCCGAATCCGAGCGGATGAAGGCGTTCATCAGCTCCTCGTGCTCTTCGGCGGCGCGGCTCACACGCCCCGGCAGCCGGTTGATGAGATCGAAGGGATACCGGGCCCAGAGAATTTGCACGAAGCTCAACGTCTGCGGCATCTGCGCGATTTCGAACATGCGATGGTGGAAGCGATAGTTGGCGGCGCGCGCCTCCTCGTTGCGGGCTTCGGCTATCGCGCGCTCGAACGCTTCCGCCAAACGGTGAAGCTCCTCGATATGATTGGTGTCCGCCCGCTCCACCGCCGCGCGCACGAGCTGAGTCTCCAGCAGGATTCGCAGGTTCAGCATTTCGGTGGTCGCGTCGATGTCGAAAGGCGCCACCATCGCGCCGCGATATGAATCGCCGACCACATATCCTTCGGCCGCCAGCAGCTTCAACGCCTCCCGCACCGGCGTGATGCTGGTGTTCAACAGGGTGGCGATTTCCTGCTGCTTGAGGCGAGCGCCGCGCGGGAAACGCCCGGCAATGATGCCTTCCCGCAGGAAGTCGGCGACCTGCTCTTCCTTGGTCTTGTACTGCATAGCGTCCTCCGCGCATCGCCGGTTCAGGCGTGGTTTCGGACGGGCGTCCACGCGGGCGCGTCCGGATCGGCGACCGCGACAGCGCGTCCCTCCAGCAACGCCGCACATTCCGCTTCCTCGTATCCCAGCGAATGCAGGAGTTCCATCGAATGCTCCCCAAGACGGGGCGGCGGCGCGCCCGGCAGGATGCTGGACCGCCCCGGGAATTCGGGGATTTCGAAATCCAGTCCGGCGAAGGTCGTATGGCGCAGCTTGCCCGGCTGACGGGCCTGCGGCGCGTCCAGCACCCGTTCCAGAGGCATCACCTCCGTAAAGCCGACGCCGCCGTCGCGCAGGCGAGTCGCCGCGGCGTCGTAATCCAGCGCGCCGACGGCTCGGCGCACGGCGCGCTCCACGCGATCGCGCTGTTTCTTACGGGCCCGAAGCCCGGCGAGATCGGGATCGTCCGCCTCGGGCATCGCCAGCGCCGAGGTCAGCTTGCGCCAGTGGGCGTCGGTGAGAACCAGGAGATAGATCCAGCGTCCGTCCGCCGTTTGATAGGCGCCGTAGCCGGGCATGGCGAACTCTCCCCCGGCCTCGCGCTCCGGCCGCCCGAAGAGCTGGCTTTTGAGCTGCAGGCCGGCGAGATCGCGCCCCGCCAGATGCAGCCCCGTCTCGTAGAGCCCGATCTCCACGCCCTGCCCCTCCTGCCGCGCCCTCCCCGACGGCGCCTGCATTGCGTTCAGTAGAGCCGACAGCACGTGGATCACGGCGTAGGCGCCCGCGAACTGGTCGTGATAGGAAGGACCCAATCGCGTGGGACGACCATCGATGCGGTGATCCTCCATCACGCCCGTGGCCGCCTCCGCCACCGGATTGGTCGCCAGCTCGTCGCTTTGCGGCCCAGGGCCATAGCCCCGGATATGGCAGCAGATCAGAGACGGGTTGATCTCTTTCAGGTCGTCGACCGTCACGCCCAGCTTGCGGGCGGCGGAGGGCGACAGATTGTGGATCACGACGTCGGCGCCGCGCAGCAGCCGGCGCAACGCTTCCCTCCCCTCCGGCAAGGTCAGGTCCAGGCACAAGCTCTTCTTGCCGTGATTGTAGGCGATGAAGGTGCCGCTCGGGCCGCCCCGAACCAAGGTCCGCGTGGTGTCGCCGGTCGGCGGCTCCACCTTGATCACCTCGGCCCCAAGCTGCGCCAGGATGTGCGTGGCGAAGGGCGCGGCGACCATCGTTCCGAGTTCTACGACCCGGCGCCCCTCTAGCGGTTGAGCGTTCATAGTCGCCCCTTACAGAGAATTCAATGCATTGTATATCATTATCGCGCAAACACCCCCGCCTCCGACACAGCGAGCGCCGACCCTCGCCTAATCCATCTTCACGAAGCTGGGGCGGCTCAGTCGCTGTCCGCAGGCCGCGGCGGCTGCCATTCGGCCGTGCGCGCGTATTCCGACAGAAATCGGGTGCTGCTCCACCCCCCATCCACGGCCACGGTCTGGCCGTTGATGAACGACCCGCCCGGAGAGCAGAGGAAGGCTATGACGCTCGCCACGTCCTCAACCGTTCCCAGTCGGGGATAGGGCGTCATGTCGTTGTTCATCCGCATGAACGTTTCGTCCTCGAAACGCCCTGCGGTCATCGGGGTCGGAATGACGCCCGGCGCCACGGCGTTGGTGCGGATTCCCCGAAGACCATACTCGCAGGCCATGTGAAGGGTCAGGCCCGTCATCCCTGCCTTCGCCGCCGAATAGGCGCCGCCTCGCAAGCCCCCCACCAGGGCATAGGTGGAGGTGACGTTCACCACCCCCGAGCCGGGTTTCAGGTGGGGCAACACCTCCCGGATCAGGCGGAAGGGGGCCCGCAGCATCAGCCCCAGCACCGCGTCCAAGGTTTCATCGTCCGCTTCGTGCACCGGCTTGGGGCGTCCGACGCCGGCGTTGTTGATCAGGAAGTCGATGCGGCCGAAGCGCTCCAGGGCGGCTTCGACGACGCGGCGAGGCGCGTCGTTCTCGGTCAGGTCGGCCGACACAGACAACGCCCGATCGGCGTCGCCCACCGCATGCGCCAGGGCGCTCAGCTTGTCGGGATCGCGTCCGACGCCAACGATCGCCATGCCGGCCTCAGCCAGCTTCTTCGCCGCGCCGAGGCCGATGCCGCTGCCTGCGCCCGTGATGATCGCCACCTGTCCCACGGTCTGGCTCATCGCCTTGTCATTCTCCCTCATTCCATGGCCCAGGCCCGCGGCGGCGCCGCGGAGGAAAGGTCCGCGACGGCGCCCAACCGCTCCAGCGTCGGCTCAAGGCCGCCGCCAATGGCCGTCAGAAGCCGCGTGCGCTTCAGCGCCAGGTGCGCGTCCGCTTCTTCGCTGAACCCGATGCCGCCATGGATCTGGATGTTCTTGCCGGCGCAGAACAGCGCGGCGGTCGCCGCCGACACAAAGGCGCTGTCGACGAGGAAGGCTGCCTCCGGACGGCGCTGATCGATCGCCACCGCCGCGAACGTCGACAAATCCAGCGCCTCGCGCGTCCTGACGGCCATGTCCGCGCAATGGTGCTTCACCGCCTGGAAGCTTCCGATCGGCCGGCCGAACTGCTCGCGGACGCCTGCATACGCCACCGCAGCGCGCAAAGCGGCGTCCGCGACGCCGGCCAGCGCGGCCGCATCGATGAGCCTCAGACGCAAGAGCCCGGCGTCGTCGAACGTCGCCAAGGGCTCAGACAGACTCTCGAGCCGCACCAGCCGATCCAGCCACGGACTGTCGATCGCCGCACGGTCTTCGCCGCTCAGCTCGTACAGCGCGGCGCCATCGGGTTCGCGAACAAGAACGATATGCGCCAGTGGATCGTGCACGGCGATAGGTCCCGAGCCTCCCGCAAAGGCGACGCTCACCGGGCCGGCGGGAAGACGGCCGCGACCCCGCCTCGCATGGGCCGCGCCGAGCCGGGCGAACACGCACGGGTTGGCCAGCCGCCGGCCCAGCGCCGCCGCCGCCAAGACTTCTTCGGCGGCGCCCAAACCGGAGCCGCCTTCCGACTCCGGCAAGGACAAGCCGAAGAGTCCCAAGGCCTCCAGTTCCGACCAGGTCGTCTCGCTCTCCCCTGCCTGCGTGTGGAGCCTCTCCAACGGCAGGATCGCGATTAGGGCGTCCTCCAGCATCGCCGCCAGGTTACGCTGGTCGCGAGTGGGATGGTATTGCACCAAGGCCTCTTCGATCCTCTTTTAGATTTTGAGGCTACCGAAAGGCCGCACGGGCGGTATTGACCGCTAGGGACTGAAGCGCGGCCTCAGGCGACAGCAAACCGCCTGGGCCGGTCCCGATCCGCCGGAGGCTACTTGCCCACAGCCGGCGCGCCGCCCGCCCGGCGGAGCTGCTGCGGCGAGGCGTCGAACCATCTCTGGCAACTGCGCGACAGCACGGAAGTCTCGGCATATCCCAGCTTCTGGGCGACCCGGACAAGCGGAAGGTCCGACTGCTGGAGATAGCGAAGGGCGACTTCGCGGCGCACCTCGTCTTTGATGCTTTCGAAGGACATGCCTTCCGCGCGCAGACGGCGCTGCAAGGTGCGCGGGTGCATGCAAAGTTCGGCGGCGACCCTCTCGTGCGTATAGTCCTCGCTGCCCAGGTAGCGCAGCACCAGCGCCCTGACCCGCGCATGAATCGGCGGCGTCGAAGGCGGGTAGTGATGGTCGATGTAGTCGGTCGCCATCTCGAATATCTGCTCGTCCGGATCCGCGATCTCGCACAGCAGGTCGTCCTCCGTGAGGACGAACCCGTCCGTCTCCTGGCCGAACAGGACCTCGCACCCGAAATGGCTGCGGTAGTCCTTCAAGGGCAGCGTCGGCTCGTGCCGGAAAAGCACCTGCCGGGCTCGCGCTCCGCCCCGGGAAATATCGATGATGTTCAGATTGGCCAGGGACAAGGCGTGCTCCATCACCTGCCGCGTGTCGAACACGCCGTCGAGCAGCACCTCCAGCGAGACCAAGAGGATATGCCGTGAGCGGTTCGGCTTGAACCGCACGCGGGTGGCGAGGCTGTAGGCCTGGATATGTTTGGCGCAGTAGCCGACCGCCTGCCCCACCGTCTTGGAATTCTTCATCACGACCCCGATCGGGCCGATTACCTTTCCTCCGCGCTGGCTCTGGGCCAGGCGCAAGCCGAAGTCCTGCACGCCCAGCCGCTCGGCGGCCAAGGCGAGCAGGCGGACGAAATCGCTGTATTCCAGCAGCGGCCCGCCGTGACGCGCGGCATCCGGATGCATGCGCGCCTCGGCGTACAACGCGTCAGGATCGCCTCCGCACTCGCGCACCAGCTCCGGAAAGAACCGGAGCGCGTCCGAATGAACGACATCGAACCGGCCCTCGCGGGTCGATGCGTCCTGCCGCTCACCCTCAAGCCATTCTGCTTCGATCAACGTCACCGCGCCTCCCTACAGCCTCCTTAATGGGCCGTTTGTGGACTCATAGTGCGCGCGCGAGAGGCGCGCCGCAAGCCCGAGCTACTCACAAGTAGCATATCCGCGTCACAGGATCGGCGGTGCGCTCCGGATGTTTTGCGCGGGACAGAAGGCCGTCGCAAACGAGGGTCGGCCGCCGGCAGGGAGGCTGGTCGCTCTCTGCGGATGAGATGTCGCCAATCATCAAGACGCCCCGATCGGGCGGATCGTAAGGTTGAAACATTACCGTGTGAGGATGAGGCGTCCGCGCGATCCGATGACCGCCAAGGCAACAAAGGGCCGCCGCCTGATCGGCGGCCGGTCCATCCGATGGGACGCAGCGCGCGCCGCGTCCGCTTACGCCGACGGATGGTGGGTGCGTGAAACCCTGGCGGACGCTCTCGCTCGGGCTGCGGAACAGACCCCCGATCGCGTGGTCATTGTCGACGGCGACCGGCAGGTTGACTGCGCCGGCCTGAAGCGCGAGGCCGAAGCGCTCGCGCGCGCCCTCCTGGCCCGCGCCGCGCCGGGCGACGCCATCTCCTTCATGCTGCCCAACTGGTGCGAAGCGGCGGTCGTCTATCTGGGCGCAACCCTGGCCGGGATGGTCGCGCATCCGATCCTTCCCTCGCTGAGGGCGCGGGAGCTGCTCCACATGCTGCCCGATCTCGGCAGCCGAATGATTTTCATCCCCGAGACGCTGCGCAATCACGACTACGCCGCCATGCTGGCGCGGGTGCGGGCCGATCTCGATCCGGCGCCCGAAGTGGTCGTGGTGCGCGGCGAGGCCCAGGGCCACACCGCCTACGACGATCTGCTGCGCGAACGGCATGACGTCGACCTGCCCAGACTGGACCCAGACGCGGTGCAGATGGCGCTTTACACCTCCGGCACCACCGGCGCCCCCAAGGGGGTGATGCACAGCCACAACTCCATTCGCGCCCTGGTTCGGCAACTGGGCGAGCATTGGCTCGTCGCGCCGGGCGACCGGTTCCTCGTGGCGTCGCCGATCAGCCATATCGGCGGCTCCATCTATGCGTTTGAGTTTCCGTTGCTGCTGCATACCCAGGCAGTGCTGATGGAGCGCTGGAATCCGGACGAAGCAGTGGACCTGATCCAGCGACACGGCTGCACCCATATGGCCGGCGCCACGCCGTTTCTGGAGAGCCTGCTGGAGGCGGCTCGACGCAAGAACACGCGCCTGCCGACCCTGAAGGTCTTCATTTGCGGCGGGGCGGCGGTTCCGCCGCTCTTGGTTCGGGAAGCTTCGGAGCACTTCGAGAACGCCGTGGTGACGCGCGTTTACGGATCGACCGAAGTGCCGGTGATCACGGTGGGCGTGCTCGATCCCGACGACGCCGCGCACGCGGCCGACACGGATGGGCGCCCTGGCGTGGCGGAAGTCCGCCTCGCCGAACACCCCGCTGCGCGGCCGGGCGAGGGCGAAGTGCTCGCCCGCGGCCCCCAGATGCTGGTCGGCTATGTCAACCCCGCCGACGAAGCGGCCGTGTTCGACGCCGACGGCTTCTATCGCACCGGCGACATCGGCCGCTGGGTGGACGACGACTATCTGGTCATTTCCGGCAGGGCCAAGGACATCATCATCCGCAAGGGCGAGAACATCTCTCCCAAGGAAGTCGAGGATGTGCTGCTTGAGCATCCCGATATCGTCGAGGCCGCCGTCGTGGGACTGCCCGACCCGGATACGGGAGAGCGAGCCTGGGCGGTCCTGGTGACGAAGGAAGGCGTCCGCCACGACGTGGCGTCCGTAGGCGCTTGGCTGGCCGGACAGGAGGTCGCGGCCTTCAAGCACCCCGAAGCGGTCGTCCAATGGGACGCCTTGCCCCGAAACGCCACCGGCAAGGTGCTGAAGCATGAGATCCGCACCGCGCTTCTGAGCGCATCCGGGGGCTGTTGAATGGAGTTCGGCTGGTCCTCCGAAGAGGAAGCGCATCGTCAGGGCGTTCGCGATCTGCTGGCCGCAACCCTGCCCCCCGATTGGGAAGCCCTGGCCGTGCATGGGCCCGGCAGCGACTTCCAGACGGACTACTCACGGACCTTCTGTCCCCTCCTGGCGGAAAAAGGGCTTCTGGTCCCCAACTGGCCCGCCAAGTATGGCGGTCAGGATGCGCCGGTCTGGCGCCAATTCATCCTCGGTGAGGAGATGTGGGCGGCGAACGAACCGCGCGGCGCCCAGTACATGAATGTCAACTGGATCGGCCCGGCCCTTATGCGCTTCGGCACGGCCGACCAGCTCGAACGCTACTTGCCCCCGATCCGCGAAGGCCGCGCCATCTGGTGCCAGGGGTTTTCAGAACCCAGCGCCGGCTCGGACTTGGCGGCGCTCAGGACCACCGCCACGCCGGTGGAGGGCGGCTATCGTGTGAGCGGGGCGAAGATCTGGACGTCCTATGCCGGCAAGGCCGACACCTGTTTCCTCCTGGCCCGCGTCCCAGCCTCCGAAAATGGACCCGCCGGCAAGTCGGCCATCGTGATCCTGCTCACCGACATGTCCTCCCCGGGCATCCAGGTGAAACAGATTCCCGCCCTGATCGGCGAAGGCGACATCCATGAAGTCTTTTTCGACGACGTCTTCGTTCCGGCGGAAAACCGACTGGGCGAGGAAGGCCAGGCTTGGGAGATCATCACCTACGCGCTTCAGAACGAGCGGACGGGGATAGCCCGCTACGAATTTTCCCGCCGGATGCTCGACCGCGGCGTCGCGCGGCTGAAGGCCGAAGGCCGCTGGGCCGATCCCGTTGTGCAGGAACGGGCCGCGCGCGCCCTGATGCTGTGCGAGGCGGCGCGCATGCTGGTCTATCGGGTCGTGGACGCCAAGGCGCACGACCTGCCGGCGGACGCCTTCCCAAGCGTGGCGCGCTGGGCGGTGGTCCAGGCGGACAACGGCGTCAACGACTTCCTGACGGAGTTCCTGCCCGACGGCCTCATCGGCGCGGACCCGGTGCAACTGGCCCATCACCAGCGCGCCATCGCCGCCGGCGTGGCGTCGGGCGCCGCCGAAATCCAGCTCAACCTGATCGCCCGCCGCTGGCTTGAACTTCCGGGAGAACCGAAGCGATGAACTTCGAGCCGTCCGAAGACCAGGCCAGCGTCCTGGCCGCCCTGGATCAGGTGCTGGCCGATTTCCGTGCGCCGCCTGTCGAACCGGTCGCCAGCGCCTACTCCCAGGATTTGGCCGATCTGCTGGCCGAATCCGGTTTCCTGGACATCGCCCGCGAGGACGGATTCGGTCCCCTGGACGCGGCGCTGGTGGTCGAGCGGGTTTCCCGGTCTCCGTGGGCGGTCGAGACCGCCGCCACGGCCCTGGTCGCTCCGGCGGCGGTCCTGCCGGCCGGCGGCGGTCCTATCGCGCTTCTCGAGGGAAAGGCCGGCGGACCTGCGCGATTCCTGCCTGTGGCCCGGAAACTTGTTTTCTTGGCTGGCGATCACGCTGAAATTCTAAGCGTCAGGCCCGAACAGGTCGCGCCCGTCGAGAGCCTGATGGCCTATCCGTACGGCCGGCTTCAGTCGCCGGAAGACCGCGTCGTCGAGGCGGTCGTGGACGCGGTTCCTATCCGCCGCCGCTGGCGTGTCGGCCTGGCCGCCGAAGCCGCCGGCGCCATGGCGGCGGCTCTCGGCGTGGTGCTGGAGCATGTGAAGACGCGCCATGCGTTCGGTCGCCCGCTGGGCGCCTTCCAGGCCATCCAGCATCGCTTGGCCATGGCGGCGGAGACGGTGGAGTCGGTTCGCTGGCTGGCCCGCCGCGCCGCCTGGAGCGACACCGAAGCCGACGCCGCCCTGGCCGCCGGCTTCGCCCAGAGCCGCATCGCCGCCTTCACCTACGATCTGCATCAGTTCTCGGGCGCTATGGGCCTGACCCTGGAGTTCCCGCTGCATCTGTGGACCTACCGGCTGCGCGCGCTGGCCGGCGAACTGGGCGGAGCGAGCATCCAGGCGCGCGCCGTAGCCAAAGCCGTTTGGGGAGACGCCGCGTGAGCGCCGATCTCGACGCCTTCAGGCGGCGGGCGCGCAACTGGCTGGCCGCCCATGTCCCGGCCCGGCCGGCGCCGTTGGACGGCCCAGGCGCGCGTGCGTTCGCGCTCGCTTGGCAGAAGACCCAGTACGAGGGCGGCTGGGCTGGCCTGTCCTGGCCGAGCGAGGCTGGAGGGTGCGGCCTCTCGGTGATCGAGCAGATCATATGGTTCGAAGAGTGCGCTCGGGCCGGAGCGCCCGGAGCGCTGGACCCGCTGTTTGTCGCCCTGAATCATGCCGGGCCCACGCTCATCGCCTGCGGCGCGGCGGAACAGAAAGCCTACCACCTGCCCCGCATCCTGCGCGGCGAGGTGATCTGGTGCCAGGGCTTCTCAGAACCCAACGCCGGTTCGGACTTGGCCAGCGTCCGCATGCGGGGTCGGGTGGAAGGCGATCAGCTGGTGGTGCAAGGCCAGAAGATCTGGTCCAGCTACGCCGATATCGCCGACTGGCAGGAACTCCTGGTCAGGACCGATCCTGAAGCCCGGACCAGCAGCGCCCTGACCTGGGTCATCTGCCCCATGGATGCGCCGGGGATCACGGTGCGCCCAATCCGGACCATGGCGGGCGCCTACAAGTATTGCGAGGTCTTTTACGACGCCGTGCGCATCCCGCTGTCGAACGTGGTGGGCGGGCTGAACAACGGCTGGCGCACGGCGATGTCGACTTTGGCCTTCGAGCGCGGCACTGCGAGTCTCGGGCTGCTGATCGCCCTGACGATGGAGATCGACCGGATGTTGGGAGACTGCCCTCGCGAGCGCCCGCTGATGCGAGGCCGTCTTGCGCAACTGCGCGCCGACGCTGCGGCGGTGCGCGCCACGGCCTATCGCGTGGCGCTGGACAGCGAGGACGCCGTGCCGGACGCTTCCGGCTCCATCGTCCGCCTCAGTTTCTCGGAATTGAGCCAGCGAGTCACAGCAGCGGCCGTCGATCTTTATGGCGTCGACGGTCCGCGGGTTATGGGCGACCACAGTCTGGGCTACGCCTATCTGGACGCTTTCTCCGAGACCATCGCCGGCGGCACCTCGGAAATCCAGCGGACCATCATCGGCGAGCGCCTGCTGGGTCTGCCCAAGGGCCCGCGGTAGGGCGGCTCAACGCCGGGCGTTGGGGTCTGGATCCCAGCGTGGCGCCCGCTTCTCCGCGAACGCTTTCGGACCTTCCTCGAAATCGGGGTGGGTCCAGTGGGACTTCAGCAGCTCCCAGGCGTACTCGCTCGCAGCCCGATCGTTCATCTCGGTCGTCGCCCAGATGGCCCGCTTGGTCAGGGCGAGGGCCTGGGGAGAATTGGCGGCGATGAGCGTGGCGAGCGCCCTCGCCCGAGCCAGGGCGGAGACGGCGTCATCTTCCAGGATGTCCACGAGGCCCAGGTCGTGGGCTCTCTTCGCCGACATCCGGTATTCCCGTCCGGCCAGCGCCATCAGCAGCGCGGCTCCGACGCCCGCCCGGCGCGCTACGCCCTGGGTCTCCAGCGCTGAGACCTGGCCCACGGACACGTGGCTGTCCATGAACTGGCTCGTCCGAGACGCCACGACGATGTCGCTGTCCGCCACGAAATGCAGCCCGCCGGCATTGCACAGGCCGTTGACGACGCAGATCACGGGCTTGCTCACATGGGCCATGCGCGGAGAGAACCGATTGGCGGCCGCGTAGCCCCGGTTCTGCAATCCCCCAACCCCAACACGCAGCGTCTCTACGTCAGCGCCGGTGCAGAAATGCCGCTCCCCCGCGCCCGTGACGACGGCGACGCGGATAGCCGGATCGCTTTCGACACGCGCCCATGCCCGCTCCAGCGCGACCAGCATCGCGGGACACAGCGCGTTGCCGCGATCGGGCCGATTCAGGGTGAGGACCGCGACCGCTTCTTCAGTCTCGAACAGCACAGGGTCCGCCTGCGCGTCGCGGTCCGGTAGGGCCGGCATCGTGGTCTCCTCGGTTCGTTTCCACGCACAAGAAGGCGCAGACGCCCAGGATCAATCTAGCCTGCCGGCGAAGCGTCGCGACGACACATGCTTGATGGGGAGCGACACAGAAACGGTGCGCCCATCAGATCCCCGCCATGCAGATATATTTCATGTCCAGGTAGTCCTCGACACCGTGCCGCGAGCCCTCCCGGCCCATCCCGGACTCCTTGATCCCGCCGAACGGCGCGACCTCGGTGGAGATCAGGCCGGTGTTGATCCCGACCATGCCGACCTCCAGCGTTTCGGCCACGCGCCATGCGCGCGACAGGTCGCGGGTGTAGAAATAGCCAGCCAGGCCGACCTCGGTGTCATTGGCCATGGCGAGCGCCTCGGCTTCGTCGTCAAAAATGAACAGAGGCGCCAGCGGGCCGAAAGTCTCCTCGCGCGCCACCGCCATCTCGCCGGTGCATCCGGTCATCACGGTCGGCTGGAAAAAAGTGCGCCCCAGTTCGTGACGGGCGCCGCCGGCGACGATACGTGCGCCTTTGGCCTTGGCGTCGGCGATATGCTCCTCGACCTTCGCCACCGCCGCTTCGTCGATCAGCGGACCCTGGTTTACGCCCCCTTGTGCGCCCGGGCCCACTTTCAGGGCTTGCACGGCCGCCGCCAGCTTCGTCTCGAACGCCGCGGCGACGCCGCGCTGAACGAAGATGCGGTTAACGCAGACGCAGGTCTGACCGCTGTTGCGGAACTTGGAGGCCAGCGCCCCCTCCACCGCCAAATCCAGGTCCGCGTCGTCGAACACGATGAAAGGCGCGTTGCCGCCCAGCTCCATGGACAGCTTCTTCATGGTGGGCGCGCACTGCGCCATCAGCGTCTTGCCCACCTCGGTGGAGCCGGTGAAGCTCAGCTTGCGGACGATCGGGTTTCCCGTCAGCTCGGCGCCGATGACGCGCGATGAACCGGTCACGACGTTGAACACGCCGCGCGGCACGCCGGCCCGTTCCGCCAGGACCGCCAGAGCCAAGGCCGTCAAAGGCGTCTGGGTCGCGGGTTTCAGCACCATCGTACAGCCCGCCGCCAAGGCCGGCGCGGCCTTGCGCGTGATCATGGCGGCCGGGAAATTCCAGGGCGTGATCGCCGCCACCACGCCGACCGGCTGGCGGATCACAACGATGCGGCTGTCGGCCCGATGGCTGGGTATCGTCTCGCCGTAAATCCGCTTGGCCTCTTCGGCGAACCACTCGATGAAGGCCGCCGCGTAGGCGATCTCGCCCTTGGCTTCGGCCAGGGGCTTGCCCTGCTCGCGCGTGAGAATCAGAGCGAGGTCGTCCTGATGCTGGATCGTCAGCTCGAACCAGCGCCTGAGGATGCGAGACCGCTCCGACGCCAGCCGTCCCTTCCAGTCATTCAGAGCCGCTTGAGCCGCTTGGATCGCCGCCCGGGACTCTTCGGCGCCCAGGTCCGGCACATGGGCCAGAACCTCGCCGGTGGCCGGATCGGTCACCGGGATGCGGCCCTCCCCGGTCCAGTCGCCATCGATGAAGCATTGCCGGCGCAGTAGCCCGCCGTCGCTTAGAGTGATGCTCATGGCTTCGCCTTGTGTTTCCTGTCGCCCCAGCGCCCTCTTTTGACGGGGGACGAAAGGCTTTCATGCCGCTTATCTTGCTGTGGTCCGGAAGCGTTCGCGCGGCTCTATGCCGCCGCAGAGCACGTCCACCAATTCTGTGGCGATGAGCGACGCGCTGACCGGGCCGTCCGGCTGGTGCCAGCGCGCCGGCCAGTTAAGGGCTCCGGCGAAGGCGAAGGCGGTCGTCCGCACATCCTTCACCGCTGCGGAGCCGTCTGCGGCCGCTGCCTCGATCATGGCGCGCAGCGCCTGGTCGATTTCACGCTTCAGGGCGCGGAACTTGCGGCGAGCGTCGGCGGACAGGGCCTCGTCCGAAGTGCGGATGACGCAGCGCCCGAAGTCCCCCATGATGACCTCGGCGTAGCGCCTGAGGAAGGATTTGAGCCGGTCAAAGCCGGTTCCCGGCTCTTTCGCCGCGTGAGCGGCGGCAACCTGGAGTTCCGCCAGTCCGATGCGGACGCACTCGAACAGCACCTGATCCTTGTTGCCCAGGTGATGGTAGATCACCGGTTTGGTGACGCCCAGCGAGGCGGCGACATCCTCGAGCGACGTCGCATGGAAACCGCGTTCGTTGAACATGCGGACCGCCGCCAGCAGCAGGGCGGCGCGCTTCTCCTCACGTTCTTCCGGCGTGCTGCGGGTGGAGCGGAAGGGCGACGGCGCGGCGGTCATCGTTCTGTGCAAACCCCTTCCCTGGGCATTCCCTATACCCATGAGTAGCTGTGTTCTCGCAAGTATAAAAGGGGCTATTGCGATCCGATTGAAAGCCGCTGCTCTATCCGGTTGAGCTACGGGGCCGCGCCACGGCGCCGGCGGATCGGCCGCTTCAGTGCGACCAGGGTTCGCGGCGGCGGAAGGCGAAGTTGTCGCTGTAGGACTTGATCACGCGCTTGGGCTCGAGCGTTTCGACCACCTGGTGCGGAATGGCGTGCTGGCGCGCGAAATCGATCGCCGCTTCCTTGCTGTCGAAATCGATCCGGACCTGGCCGTTAGTGTCGGCGCCGCTGATCCAGCCCATCAGCGCCTCCGGCCGCGGCGCGGAGGCGAGCACGAAATCGAGCCGCCACTTCTTCGTCTGCGCCGTCCCCGACTGCATCGCGTTCTTCGCGGGGCGGTAGATTTTCGCCAGCATTGCTCGACCTCTCGGCCGCCTGAGCTACACGGACGGAGCCAAAATGAAAAGGGCGGCCAATTGGCCGCCCCTCCCCCTGGTCCCGCCGTTTTTAATCAGGGGTCCGCCGCCCGATCAGACCAGCGCTTCCTTGAGCGCCTTGCCCGGGCGGAATTTCGCGCGCTTGCCGGCCGGCACCACGACTTCCTCGTTCGTCTGCGGATTGCGCGCCTTACGCTCCTTGGTTTCCGAAACGACGAAAACGCCGAAGGACGGCAGCCGCACCTCATCGCCGCGACGCAGTGCGTCGGTGATGGCGTCGAACACGGCGTTCACGGCTTCCTCGCCTTTCTGCTTGGAATCGCCGATGCGCTCCGCCACGTCCGAGATCAGTTCCGCCTTGTTCATGAGGCCCCCTCGCACTCCCAAAAAATAATCCGCCGCCGATGCCGATTCTGGCGATTCTGGCTTTGCGGACGCTGGAGCATTCGGCGCCCGCATGCAAGCGGGCGCCGAATTTGTTGCAGTGCGAAACCGCGGGATCAGTGCGGCCGGGCGTGCTCCTGAGCGCCGTCCATTTCGGTGCGACGGGTCTCGGCGAGCTCGTCCTCCTCGGTCCACTCGATCGGCGTCAGCGGCCGCGTCAGGGCGTGCTTCAGCACTTCGTCCACGGTCGAGACCGGCACGATTTCTAGGCCCGTTTTCACATTCTCCGGAATATCGGCGAGGTCCTTCTCGTTGTCCTTCGGGATCAGCACCAGCTTCACGCCGCCGCGCAGCGCCGCCAGCAGCTTCTCCTTCAGGCCGCCGATCGGCAGCACGCGCCCGCGCAGCGTGATCTCGCCGGTCATCGCCACATCCTTGCGGATCGGCACGCCGGTGAGCACCGACACGATCGCCGTCGCCATCGCCACGCCCGCCGACGGACCGTCCTTCGGCGTCGCGCCTTCCGGCACGTGCACGTGGATGTCGCGCGTGCGGAACACGGGCGGCTTCACGCCGAACTGGATCGAGCGCGCGCGAACGTAGGAGGAGGCCGCCGAGATCGATTCCTTCATCACGTCGCGCAGGTTGCCGGTGACGGTCATCGCGCCCTTGCCCGGCATCGACACGGCTTCGATCGTCAAGAGATCGCCGCCGACTTCCGTCCAGGCGAGGCCGGTGACGACGCCGACCTGATCTTCGAGATCGGTCTCGCCGAAGCGATACTTCCAGACCCCCGCATAGTCAGGCAGGTTCGCCGCGGTGATCTCGACCTTCGCCACCTTCTTCTGCTCGATCTCGCGCACCGCCTTGCGCGCCAGATTGCCGATCTCGCGCTCCAGCGAGCGGACGCCCGCTTCGCGCGTATAGCGGCGGATCAGGTCGCGCAGCGCATCGTCCGAAACTGTGAACTCGGACTTCTTCAGCCCGTTGTGCTCGTACTGCTTCGGCAGCAGGTGGCGCTTGGCGATCTCGAGCTTCTCCTCTTCCGTGTAGCCGGGGATGCGGATGATCTCCATCCGGTCCAGAAGCGGCTGCGGCATGTTGAGGCTGTTGGCCGTGGTGATGAACAGCACGTCGCTCAGATCGTAATCCACTTCGAGATAGTGGTCGTTGAACGTGTTGTTCTGCTCCGGATCGAGCACTTCGAGCAGCGCCGCCGCCGGATCGCCGCGATAGTCGGCGCCCAGCTTGTCGATCTCGTCGAGCAGGAAGAGCGGGTTCGAGCTTTTCGCCTTCTTCATCGACTGGACGATGCGGCCCGGCATCGAGCCGATATAGGTGCGGCGGTGGCCGCGGATTTCGGCTTCGTCGCGCACGCCGCCGAGCGACAGGCGCACGAAGTCGCGGCCCGTGGCCTTGGCGATCGAGCGGCCGAGCGAGGTCTTGCCGACGCCGGGCGGGCCGACGAGGCAGAGGATCGGCCCGCGCAGCTTGTTGGTGCGCGCTTGCACGGCGAGATATTCGAGGATCCGGTCCTTCACTTTTTCCAGGCCGAAGTGGTCCTCGTCGAGCACCTTCTGGGCGGCCTCGATGTCCTTCTTGATTTTCTTCTTCACGCCCCACGGCAGCGAGAGCAGCCAGTCGAGATAATTGCGCACGACGGTCGATTCCGCCGACATCGGCGACATCTGGCGCAGCTTCTTCAGTTCGGCTTCGGCCTTCGCCTTGGCTTCCTTGGAAAGCTTGGTTTCCTTGATGCGCTTTTCGAGTTCGGCGATGTCTTCGCGGCCTTCGTCGCCGTCGCCCAGCTCGCGCTGGATCGCCTTCATCTGCTCGTTCAGGTAGTACTCGCGCTGCGTCTTCTCCATCTGACGCTTCACGCGGTTGCGGATTTTGCGCTCGACCTGAAGCATGCCGACTTCGCTTTCGATCAGCGACAGCACGCGCTCGAGGCGCTGCGGCACGTCGATGATTTCCAGCAGCGCCTGCTTGTCCGGAATCTTCACGGTCAGGTGCGCCGCAATCGAATCGGCCAAGCGGGCCGGCTCGGTGATCTCGCCGATCGCCTGGTGCACTTCGGGCGGGGTCTTGCGCGAGAGCTTGACGTAATTGTCCCACTGATCGACCACGGCGCGGGCGATCGCGCGCGCTTCGGGCGTGTCGGCGTTCTCTTCCGCCAGCTCCTCGACTTCGGCTTCGAAATACTCGCCGTTGCCGACGAACTGCTTCACCCGCGCGCGGTAGCCGCCTTCGACGAGAACGCGCACGGTGCCGTCCGGCAGCTTCAGCAGCTGCACCACGGTCGCCACCGTGCCGACCGTGAAGATGCGGTCGGTCGAGGGTTCGTCTTCCGACGCATCCATCTGCGCGGCGAGCAGAATCTGCTTGTCCTTGCGCATCACCTCGTCGAGGGCGCGCACGGACTTTTCTCGGCCGACGAAAAGCGGCGCGGCCATCTTCGGATAAACGACGATGTCGCGCAGCGGCAGCACGGGAAGGACGCGGCTTTCAGCCATTGGAACTCCTTTGGGAGCCTCGCCGGCCTGGGGCCCAGCCCGAAAAGCTCCCTGGTTAACGATTGAAAATGTGGAAGCGTTCGCACGCTGCTTCAAGGGCGGCGTGCGCGGAGCTGTGTAGACCTGAGGTCTTATTCCGCTTCCGGCGCGAAAACGCCGGCTTTTGCGCGCCGTTCAGCCGGCGTTCAGCTAATGGTATCAGCCGGCGGCGTCTTGGCCGTTGCGGCGTTCGGAATAGATTTGCAGCGGCTTGGCGCGGCCGTCGACGACGTCGGCCGAAACCACCACCTCTTCAACCGAACGCATCGACGGCAGCTCGAACATGGTGTCGAGCAGGATGCTTTCCAGGATCGAGCGCAGGCCGCGCGCGCCGGTCTTGCGCTGGATCGCCTTGCGGGCGATGGCGCGCAGCGCCTCGTCCGGGAAGGAGAGCTTCACGTTCTCCATCTCGAACATGCGCTGGTACTGCTTCACCAGCGCGTTCTTCGGTTCGGTGAGGATCGTCACCAGCGCGGCTTCGTCGAGGTCTTCGAGGGTGGCGAGCACCGGCAGACGGCCGACGAATTCCGGGATCAGGCCGAACTTGAGCAGATCGTCCGGCTCGATCTCGCGCAGGATTTCGCCGGTGCGGCGGTCTTCTTCGTCGCGCACGGTCGCGCCGAAGCCGATGGCCGAGCCCTTGCCGCGCTGGCTGATGATCTTGTCGAGGCCGGCGAAGGCGCCGCCGCAGATGAACAGGATGTTCGTCGTGTCGACCTGCAGGAATTCCTGCTGCGGATGCTTGCGCCCGCCTTGCGGCGGCACGGACGCCACCGTGCCTTCCATGATCTTCAGCAGCGCCTGCTGCACGCCTTCGCCCGACACGTCGCGCGTGATGCTGGGATTGTCGGACTTGCGCGAAATCTTGTCGACTTCGTCGATGTAGACGATGCCGCGCTGGGCGCGTTCGACGTTGTAGTCGGCGGCCTGCAGCAGCTTCAGGATGATGTTCTCGACGTCCTCGCCGACATAACCGGCCTCGGTCAGCGTGGTGGCGTCGGCCATCGTGAACGGCACGTCGATGATGCGCGCCAGCGTTTGCGCCAACAGCGTCTTGCCGCAGCCGGTCGGGCCGATCAGCAGGATGTTCGATTTCGCCAGTTCGACATCGCCGTTCTTCGCGGCGTGGTTCAGGCGCTTGTAGTGGTTGTGCACGGCGACCGAGAGCACGCGCTTGGCGTGATCCTGGCCGACGACGTAATCGTCGAGGACGGTCTTGATCTCCTTCGGAGACGGAACGCCTTCCTTGGACTTGACCAGCGAGGTCTTGTGCTCCTCGCGGATGATGTCCATGCAGAGTTCGACGCATTCATCGCAGATGAACACGGTCGGGCCCGCAATGAGCTTGCGCACCTCGTGCTGGCTCTTGCCGCAGAACGAGCAATAGAGAGTGTTCTTGGACTCTCCGCTGGTCGTGCCTTTGCTCATAAGCGATCCTTCAAGGGGTTGGGCCTCCAACCGATAGATAGGGATAACGGCAGGCTGATGGCCCCCCACGACCCCTCGCTAACGATGCTTGAACGCCATCCCTTTCAAAAACGTTCACCACCCCGACCGCCAAGCCGGGCAATTCGACCATAGCAAGGATGGGGCCGCAAGCGGCCGAAGCGGCCATTTTTATCTTACAACACCGCTTCGCAGGCCATGCTTTAGGCAGATTTGTCCGCGCATCACCAGCCGCGGAGCCTGAAATGGGCCGGTCGAGCACCAGATTCAAGCCAAGCGCGAGAGACCGCCCTCAGGGTTCGCGGCGCATCCGGCGCTCGATCTCCCGCTGCTGCTGGCGGGAGCTTCGAGCGTCGCGTGGGGCGCGGTATAGTCCAGCGAGATAGGTCCGGTCCCACTCTGTCAACGAATCGGGGCCCTCCCGCCCCTCGGCCCGCTCGGCGAATAGATTTAAGATTGATGGTTGGTCGGACACGTCGGATTCGGGGTCGATCTGCGCCAGCGCCACCATGGCTATGTAGTCGGCGAGGGCGCCGAGGCGGATGCTGGCCACACGCGGCGCGTCCACGATCACGATTACGTGGCTAAAGTCCTCCCGCGTGGTGGCGCGCAGACGCCCGGCATAGGTGGTCCGCAATGTCCGGGGCCCGTCGTTGGAATCGCCACCGATGGCCTCGCCGTCGGCGCCGACCGATCGCGTCACGTGCCACCAACGCACCGCGCGCGACGTGTTGCTGAAATTGCGGTATGCAGCGCGTCCACGCGTGTTGCCGTGCTGCCCGTAGTACGAAATGAAGCGCGTATCGCGCAGGCTTTCCGCAAGCGCATCTGAATCGTTGCTGACAACGATGAATATGTTGGGCCGACAGTCTGGCCCCCCGACGTCGAGATCGACCTCAATGGCCCGAACGGCGATGCGGTCGATGATCAGCTGAGCCACGTCCACCGGCGCCCCCATCATGGCGGGGCAGATAAGTCGATCCCAGCGCGCGAGTTGCCCGGTCGAGGATTCAGCCGACAGCGCCTCCACGAACGCGCGGACCTCTTCGGCCGCCGGTGCGGTAACGACGATTTCGTCGGAATCCAAATCCACCCCCTCGGCCATCTCGGGAGCGGTCGCTTGAGCGAACATCAGCGCGACGAGCGCAGCGGCGGCGTTCAGTATGGCCAAGGCGGCTCCTCCTGCTCAAGTGTTGGGTACGCTCAGCGGCGTCCCTCGAACATTACCGATGAGCTCCTATAACCTTAGCGACCTTACAGGACGAACCCGCCGATCGCCCCAATCAAGCAGCGCCTTCGGGCAGTTCGCGTTTTTCGTAGACGCGGTCGACAATGCCGAAGGCTTTCGCCTCTTCGGCGGTCATGAAGTGGTCGCGGTCCAGGGTGCGCTCGACCGTCTCGTAAGGCTGGCCGGTGTGCTTGACGTAGATTTCGTTCAGCCGGCGCTTGGTGGCGATAATGTCCTCGGCGTGGCGCTCGATGTCCGAGGCCTGGCCGCGGAAGCCGCCGGAGGGCTGGTGCACCATCACCCGCGCGTTGGGCAGGCAGATGCGCAGGTTCTTCTCCCCCGCCGCCAAGAGCAGCGAGCCCATCGACGCGGCCTGGCCGATGCAGACCGTGCTCACCGGGCTGCGGATGTATTGCATGGTGTCGTAGATCGCGAGACCGGAGGTGACGATGCCGCCCGGGCTGTTGATGTACATGGCGATTTCGCGCTTGGGGTTCTCGGATTCGAGGAACAGGAGCTGCGCCGTCACCAGGCTCGCCAGACCGTCCTCGACGCCGCCGGTGACGAAAATGATCCGCTCCTTCAGCAGGCGCGAGAAGATGTCGAACGCGCGCTCGCCGCGGCTCGTCTGCTCGATCACCATCGGAACGAGGTTGGCGTAAGTGGCGATTGGATCGAACGACGACATGACAGCCTTTCGGGATGCGGGCGGAATCGTCTCCGCCGCGCTGGTCATATTTGACGCTTGAGCGCGCCCCGCAAGCCCCGGCTGCTGCGCCAGCGCTCAAGGGTTGGATTTAACCCGCTCAGCCGTTGGATTTCTTAACTTTCTTGGCCGGCGTCGGCGGCTCGTCCTCGGCGAAGAGGGTTTCGCGGTCGACCGTTTCGTCGCTGACGCCGATCAGCTCCATGACGTAATCGACCACCTTCTCCTCATAGATCGGCGCGCGGACCTGGGCGACCAGCTGCGGATTGCGCTGGTAGGCCTCGAAAATCTGGCGCTCCTGGCCGGGGAAGTTGCGGGCCTGGGCGGAGATCGCCTGCGCCACCTCCTGGTCCGACACCTCGATCTTGTGCGCGCGGCCGATCTCGGCCAGCAGCAGGCCAAGGCGCACGCGGCGCTCGGCGATGTCGCGGTATTCGGTCTTCAGTTCGTCCTCGGACTTGTCTTCGTCGGACGGGTCGAGGCGGCCCTGCGCGCGATCCTGTTCGATTTGCCGCCAGATCTGATTGAACTCGGCCTCGACCATGCGCGGCGGCAGTTCGAAATCGTGCAGTTCGTCGAGCTTGTCGAACAGCTGGCGCTTGGCCTTGGCGCGCGATTGCTGCTTGTGTTCGCTCTCGATGCGCTGACGCAGCGCATCCTTGACTGCGTTGAGGCTCTCAAAGCCGAGCTGCGCCGCCCATGCGTCGTCGGGCGCCCCCTCTTTCGGCGCGCGCACGGTTTTCACCTTGGTCTCGAACTCGGCGGCTTTGCCTTTCAGGTTCGCGGCCGGGTAATCCTCGGGAAACGTCACCGTAAGGATGCGCTCCTCTCCGGCCTTCGCCCCGATCAGCTGTTCTTCGAAGCCGGGAATGAACTGCTTGGAGCCGATGACGACCTGCGCGTCCGTCGCCGCTCCGCCCTCGAACGCTTCGCCGTCGATGCGGCCGACGAAGTCGATGATCACCGCATCGCCTTCGACGGCGGCGCCGTCCTTGTCTTCGAAGCCGCGATTGGCGGCGGCGATCTCGTTGAGCTGGTCCTCGACCTGCTCGTCGGCGACCGGCGCGACCGGGCGCTTGATGGAAATGGTCTTCAGGTCCGCCGGCTCGAATTCGGGCATGACTTCGAGCGAGAGTTCGAACTGCAAGTCTTCCTGACCGGCGACCACCTTGTCGATGTCGCTCTTGAGGTCGAGCGAAGGCTCCGACGCCGGGCGGGCGTTGGCCTTCTCCAGCCCTTCCCTGGTCGTGCGCTGGACCGTCTCGTTGATGATGTCCTGCATCATCCCCGCGCCGTAGACCTTGCGGATGTGGCTGGTCGGCACCTTGCCCGGACGGAAGCCGTTCAGCCGGATGCGCGGCTGCACTTCGGCGATCTTGGCGTTAAGCTGCTGTTGAAGTTCGGCGGCCGGAACGACGACGTCGTAAACGCGCAGGAGACCTTCGGAACGGCGCTCGGTGAGCTGCATGGGACGGGCTTTCGACATTGACCTGCCGCGGCTGCAAATCCTTTGCCGCCGGGCCTAATTCAGGAAAGGCGGGCTTATGGCACGCACCTCGGGGACTGTCCACGCGTGGCGCGGGCCAGTGGACGCGGCGCCGCAGCCCGCTTAAAGCGTACCGCTCCGGCGGACGTGGCGGAACTGGCAGACGCACTGGATTTAGGTTCCAGCGCCGCAAGGCGTGCGGGTTCGACTCCCGCCGTCCGCACCAGACTTAGCGCTCGGCGTCTTCGCGAAGGCGTGCAATCTGATGCATCCGCTGGTGAAGCACGGCGACGATGCCCACCGCGCCGTCGCCGAGGACCTTCCAATAGACGAAGTGCTTCTCGTAGCGGCTGAAATAGCCGGCCACGCCGAACTCGGCGGGGATTGGACGCCAAGCGATCCGCCGCGCCGCAATGGCTTCGAAATGCGCAAAGAGGCCGCGAATATAGTGCCGGGCCTGGGCTTCGCCCCACGTGGCGCGCGTGCAGAGGTAAATCTCGTCGATGCGATGACTTGCGCCATCGTGAACGCGATATGAGTTCATCCAGCTTCGCGTGCGGCGTTGCGGGCGATCACCGTCTCGGCGTCGAGCGGCTGGTAGGCGCTGTCGGGCGCTGCGAAGGCGCGCGTCAATTCCGCCTTCAGCCGCTCGAAGGCTTCGCCTTCGGCGCGCTGCATGTCGCGGCGGATGAGATCGCGCACGTATTCGCTGACATTGTCGTAAGCGCCCGTTTCACCGACATTCGCGGCGACGAACTCGCTCAATGCGCCGCTGACCCGGACATTGAGGGTCATGCCCTTCGGCGCGGCGTGTTTCTGATCCATTGTCCCAATATAGATGGATATTCTGGACAGAACAATGTCCAGTGGCGACGGATCGACTCCTCGCGGCCCTTGTCTATTCCCTCGGAGTCCTTGTCGTGCCCCACTGGGCGACGGCGTCCTGAGCCTGCTCGTTGATTTCGTCCGGCAGCAGCTGGCCCTGGGCGGTGATGTCGATCCGGTACTGCGCGCCGTCCGCCATCGGCCAGTAGATGGCTTGGCCGTGCTCCGGCGTGTCCACCAGCGGGGCGTATTTGCCCACCGCCTGCGCGAACGGCAGGAAATCGACGCCGGTGCGCCGCACCGGACGCAGGTCGTACACGGTCGGAACCGTGGTTTGGGCGGTGGGGATGTCGCGATAGCGGCTGTCGAAGCGGTCGAGCCGATACTGGGCGTCGAGGCCCAGCACCGTCGCCCAGGGCTTCCAGCGCAGCACCCGTGCGCTGATCATCCAGTCGTCGCCGGTGGCCTGGAAGGAGTGCACCGCGCCCGGCGCGCCGTCTTCGCCCGGCGGCTCGGTGATGGTGACGTTGTAAGTGTTCGCCGTGCCAGGGACCTGGTCGAAGGCGATGGTGGCGACCTGCCGCTGGGCTTCGCCCAGGCGGTGGTAAGTCTGGATGTTGAGGCCCATCAGCGCGGCGACCGCCGCGATGGCCAGGAAGACGCCGCCGCCGGCGACGCCGCGCCCGCCCTTGAACGGCCGGCCGCGGAACATCCAGCCGACGCCGCTGAGCGCGATGGCGAGCCCTACGACCCCAACCACGCCCGGAATGATCCACCACCACCAATGCATCGTAGGTCCCCTCCGCGATGTCCCAAGCAGGGTTAACCCAAAACCGTGTCAGGAAACAGGCCCGATCGGCCAAAGCGGCCGGCGCCGGAGCGCTGGCGGGGCCATCTCATTGAGCAGCCCCGGCATTTGCTCACAAAGATCTTCAGCGATCAGGCCCGGGCCGAGCGCCTGGCCGAGACAGCCATGCAGCCAGACGGCGGCGCAGGTTGCCGTAAAGCTCTCCATCCCCTGCCCGATCAGGCCCGCGATCATGCCCGCCAGCACGTCCCCGGACCCGGCGCTGGCCAGAAACGGCGAGCCCGTCGTGTTGACCACCGCGCGCCCGTCCGGCGCGGCGATGACGGTGTCGGGGCCTTTCAGCAGCACGTTGCAGCGCGCATAGGCCGCAGCCGCGCGCGCCGCCTCGATGCGGTTGGCGGCGGCGCTCCAGACGCCCGGGAAAGCGCGGCGGAATTCGCCGACATGCGGCGTCATCACGTCGCGCGCGTCGAGGCCATGCGTCAGCGGCGCAAGCAAGGTGATGGCGTCAGCGTCCAGCACCAGCGGCGCGCGCGGCTGCGTGTTCAGCGCCGCCAGCAGCAGCTTGTAGTGCGCGTCGCTGGTGCCGAAGGCGGGGCCGATCACCATCGCCTGGGCCGTGCGCGCGGCTTCAGCGTAGGCGGACTCGCCTTCGGCTTCGCGCAGCATGATCGCAGTGAGCTGCGCGGCGTTCTCCGCCAGCGCCTCCGGCGGGCTCAAGACCGTGACAAGTCCCGCGCCCACGCGCAGCGCCGCGCGCGCCGACAAACGCGCCGCGCCGGTGCGGGCGCGGCCGCCGCCGGCGACGATCACATGGCCGCGCGTGTGTTTATGCGCCTCCGCATCCGGCCACGGCAGCGACCAGAGCGCAGGGCTGTTTTCCCACAATGCGATGTTCTGCGCGGCCACGACGGCGTCGGGCGCGCCGATATCGGCGACGACGACGTCGCCGCAGGAGCTGCGCGCCGGCTCCAGCACGTGCGCCGGCTTCTTGCGCACGAACGTCACCGTGACGCCGGCGCAAAAGTGCGCATTTCCCAACGGTTCGGCGTTGTCGCCATGAAGGCCGCTCGGCACGTCGACCGCGACGACGCGCTCGCGCGCCAGCACGCCCGCAAGCCACGCCGCCTCGCCTTCGAGCGCCCGCGTCAGGCCGGCGCCGAACAGCGCGTCGATGACGAGTTCGGCGTTCTCCGCGCGTGCGCCGAGCGGCAGCGTTTCGCCGCTCCAGCCGGCGGCCGCATCGGCGGCGTCGCCCTTGAGCGTTTCGCGCGGCGCCATCGTCTCGACCCAGACCGGCCAGCCGCGCTGCTTCAGGTGGCGCGCCGCCACCCAGCCGTCGCCGCCATTGTTGCCGGGGCCGCACAACACAACCGTCGGCCGCGGCGTGAAGCGTTGCGCGACCGCGTCAGCGACTGCGCCGCCGGCGTTCTCCATCAGCATGCGCGTGGGCGCGCCCACCTGCGCCGCCGCCTCGTCGATCGCGCGCATCTCCGCGATGGTGATGATCTCGTTGCTCACCGCACCTCGCCTGTCTGCATCTCCGCGCCGAAGCGAACCAGCCGCAGCCCGTCCGGCGACACATAGAGTTCCGTGATCGAGGCATAGCCGGGTTTGCAGACGATCGTGTGCGGCAGATCAAGCGCCGCGCCGACGATGACGTTGATCGCGATGAAGTGGCTGAAGACGGCGGCGTCCTCGTCGATGGCGCGAACGCGGGCGAGGACGGCGTCGCGCCACGCCCTCAGATCGGGAGCGAGCCCCGCCCAGAGCCGCGGTTCGCCGTCCCGCCAGGGAAAGTTCCGCTGCAGCCAGCTGCGCCGGTCGGCCACCCCGGCGGGCGTGGGCACTTCGCTGACATGGGGCTCGACCAGCGCCGGCCCGCGCCGGCGCTCATAGGGCGCGGCGGTCTCCCGGCAGCGCCGCATCGGCGAGGTCAGCACCGCCAGCGGACCCAAGGCGGCCAGTTCCTCGGCGGCCGCGGCGGCCTGGGCATGGCCGGCGGCGGAGAGGCCCGGATCGTCCTCGTCTCCGCCCCAAGCAGCCGCGGCTTCGCCATGTCGGATCAGAAACAATCTGGGCATGTCGCCAGCTTAGAGCCGCCCGCACGCGAGGCCAGCCGTTTGATTGGGCGCCGGGCGCCTCATAAAGAGGCGCCCGTGGCCGCCCGCCTGCTCGGCGCAGGCCCGCGCCTTCCCGACTCGTCCCCGCCCCGCCATGACGAGTTCAGCGCGCGGTCAAAACGCAAGGGGCGTCCTCATGAAGAAGATCGAAGCCATCATCAAACCGTTCAAGCTGGATGACGTGAAAGAAGCGCTCCAAGAGATCGGCCTCCAGGGGATGACCGTTGTCGAGGCCAAGGGGTTCGGCCGCCAGAAGGGCCACACCGAACTCTATCGCGGCGCCGAGTACGTGGTCGACTTCCTGCCGAAGCTGAAGGTCGAGGTCGTGGTCAGCGACGATCAGGTCGACGCCGCGCTCGAAGCGATCCAGAAGGCGGCCAAAACCGGCAAGATCGGCGACGGCAAGATTTTCGTGCTCGACGTCCACAACGTCGTGCGCATCCGCACCGGCGAGACCGGCGCGGCGGCGGTCTGATCCGTCTCAGACAGCAATTCGGGCGGGCGCGGCGAACCGAGCGGCGCGCCCGCCGCACCAAACCTAATCATAACTCTCGGGGGAGTTTCCGATGTCAGACGAAGTTCTGAAGCTGATCAAGGACAAGGAAGTCCAATACGTCGATCTACGCTTCAACGATCTCCGCGGTAAGATGCAGCACGTCACCTTCGACGTGTCGATGATCGACAAGGACATCTTCACCGAAGGCACGATGTTTGACGGCTCCTCGATCTCCGGCTGGAAGGCGATCAACGAGAGCGACATGGTGATGCGTCCCGACCCGGCGGGCGCGCATATCGATCCGTTCTATCAGCAGACCACGCTGGCGCTGTTCTGCGACATTCTCGAACCGGGCACGCTGCAGCCTTACTCGCGCTGTCCGCGCGGCATCGCCAAGAAGGCGGAAGCCTATGTGAAGTCGTCCGGCGCCGGCGATGTGGCGTATTTCGGCCCGGAAGCCGAATTCTTCGTGTTCGACGACGTCCGCTGGTCCACCGATCCGTGGAACACCGGCTATTCGTTCGACTCGACCGAACTGCCGGTCAACTCGAACAAGCAATACGAAGGCGGCAACAGCGGCTTCCGTCCGGGCCCCAAGGGCGGCTACTTCCCGGTCCCGCCGATCGACTCGCTGCAGGACATGCGCGGCGAGATGCTGGAGGTCATGGGCCAGCTCGGGCTGAACCCCGAAAAGCATCACCACGAAGTCGCGCCGGCCCAGCACGAACTCGGCCTCAAGTTCAACACGCTGACGCGCATGGCCGACAACATGAACCTGTACAAGTACGTCATCCACCAGGTGGCGGCCTCGTACGGCAAGTCGGCCACGTTCATGCCGAAGCCCTATTTCAAGGACAACGGCTCGGGCATGCACGTGCACATGTCGATCTGGAAGGGCGGCAACAACACTTTCGCCGGCGACCGCTACGCCGATCTTAGCGAGACCTGCCTCTACTATATCGGCGGCGTCATCAAGCATGCGAAGGCGATCAACGCGTTCGCGAACTCGACCACCAATTCCTACAAGCGCCTGGTGCCGGGTTACGAAGCGCCGGTGCTGCTCGCCTACTCCGCCCGCAACCGTTCGGCGTCATGCCGCATTCCGCACGGCACCGGCGCGAAGGCCAAGCGTGTCGAAGTGCGTTTCCCCGATCCAGCCGGCAACATGTACCTCACCTATGTCGCGCTGCTGATGGCCGGCCTCGACGGCATTCAGAACAAGATCCATCCCGGCGATCCGCTGGACAAGAACCTCTACGATCTGCCGCCGGAAGAACTGAAGGACGTGCCGCACGTGGCGTCTTCGCTGCGCGAAGCGCTGATCTCGCTCGACCGCGACCGCGACTTCCTGCTGAAGGGCGGCGTCATGAGCGACGACGTGATCGACGCTTATATCGATCTGAAGAAGGAAGAGCTGGACCGGTTCGAGACCCACCCGCACCCGGTGGAGTTCGACATGTACTACAAGGCGTAAGCGCTCCTCCCAGGGCACGCACGCTGACGGGCCGGGGATCGCCTCCCCGGCCCGTTCGTTTGGGCGCTCAGCCCTAGCTTAGAAGTTGAACGCGCCGCCCAGCGAGATGGCGTCGGAATCGCCGTCGTCGGCTTCCATGCGCGTCCAGTCGGCGCGGAGGCCGAAGCCGGGCGTCAGCCGCCATGTCGCGCCCACGCCGTAGCCCAAGCCGTCGTCGCTGACCCCGCCGAGCACGGTGTCGACTTCCGTGGTCTGGTAGCCGACGCGGCCGTGCAGATCGAAGTTGGAGGCGACCGGCAGGATTCCCATCGCGTAAAGGCCGGCATTGTAGTTGAGCTCGGCGTCGTCGTCGCTGACGCCGGTCGAGGCCTCGCCCTCCACGGCGAAGTTCGGATTGAAGCGATAGCCCAGGCGCCCGGTGACGGCGTCGATGCCGGCGTCGTCATAGTCGAAATTGGTGTAGGCCGCGCCCGCGTACCATTGCGCGCTCGCCACCGCCGGCGCCGCCATCAAGGCCAGAGCCGCCGCCGCGGCCAAAAGCGTGATCTTCTTCATGCTACTGCTCCTCAAGTCCGTGAGCGGGCCCCCGCATGCCGTTAACGGGGTAGCGAACGGATGAGGCGCGGGCGGGTTTCCCCCGCAACTGCGCAAGCGCAGGCGCCCCTCCCGGATCGTGGCGCCGAAGCCACTGAATCCACAGCCAGGGGCGCATTTACTTAACGGATACCCGAAGCCGTGTTCCGTTCCGCCGCACCCCAAGCATTGCTGAACCGGCGCAAAGCGCCTTAAAGCGGACGACCATGGCGCAAGCACAGAAGAAATCTGACAGCTCAAAATCCGGAAAATCCGAAAATCTCTGGGGCGAGGAGCTGTTCGGCGCGAACGACGCGCCACCGGCCGCGGCGGGCGGCTATACCGCAAAGGACATCGAAGTCCTCGAAGGGCTCGAACCGGTTCGGAAGCGGCCGGGCATGTATATCGGCGGCGTCGACGAGCGCGCGCTGCACCACTTGTTCGCCGAAGTGCTCGACAACTCGATGGACGAAGCCGTCGCGGGCTTCGCCGATCGTATCGAAGTCGAACTGGAAGCCGACGGCACGCTGCGGGTGACCGACAACGGCCGCGGCATGCCGGTCGATCCGCACCCGAAATTCCCGAAGAAGTCCGCGCTCGAAGTCATCATGACGGTGCTGCATGCTGGCGGTAAGTTCTCGGACAAGGTCTATCACACCTCGGGCGGCCTGCACGGCGTCGGCGTCTCGGTGGTGAACGCGCTGTCGGACAAGGTCGAAGTCGAGGTCGCGCGCGAACGCAAGCTCTACCGCCAGACCTTTTCACGCGGCGCGCCGACATCGAAGCTGGTCGAGGCCGGCCCCGCCCATAACCGGCGCGGCACGACGGTGCGCTTCCATCCCGACGCGCAGATTTTCGGCGAAGGCGCCGCGTTCAAGCCGGCGCGGCTGTTCCAGATGGCGCGCTCGAAGGCGTATCTGCAGCGCGGCGTGCAGATTCGCTGGAAGTGCGCGCCGGCGCGGATCAAGGCTGGCGACGAGACGCCGGCGGAAGCGGTGCTGCACTTCCCCAACGGCCTCGCCGACTTTTTGAATGAACTGACCAAGGCCAAGAAGACGGTGGTCAGCGAACCCTTCTCGGGCCGGAGCGAAAAGAACGGCCCGCACGGCCGCGTCGAGTGGGCGGCGACCTGGGTGACGGACGGCTTCGGCGAAGCCGATGGCTTCACCCGCTCCTACTGCAACACGATCTACACGCCCGACGGCGGCTTCCATGAAGCGGGCCTGCGCGCAGCGCTGGCGAAAGGGCTCAAGGCCTACGCGGAACTCAAGAACAACAAGAAGGCCTCGCTCATCACCCAGGAGGACGTGATGAACACGGGCGCCGCGCTGGTGTCGGTGTTCATCCGCGAGCCGCAGTTCGAGGGCCAGACCAAGGGTCGCCTCGTTTCCACGGAAGCCGCCAAGATCGTCGAACAGGCGGTGCGCGATCCATTCGATCACTGGCTCGCGGCCAACACGCACGAGGCCAACCGCCTGCTCGATTGGTGCATTCAGCAGGCGGAGGATCGCGTCCGGCGGCGCAAGGAGAAGGAAGTCTCCCGCCAGACCGCGACGCGCAAGCTGCGCCTGCCCGGCAAGCTCGCCGATTGCTCCCGCGCCGGCGAAAAGGACACCGAGATCTTCCTGGTCGAAGGCGACTCGGCCGGCGGTTCGGCCAAGCAGGCGCGCAGCCGCGAGACGCAGGCGATCCTGCCGCTGCGCGGCAAGATCCTGAACGTCGCCAGCGCCGGCGCCGAGAAGATGAGCGGCAACCAGGAACTCGCCGATCTCGCCCTGGCGCTCGGCGTGCAGATGGGCGCGAAGTTCAAGATCGACGATCTGCGCTATGAGCGCGTGATCATCATGACGGACGCCGATGTGGACGGCGCGCACATCGCCTCCCTGCTCATCACTTTCTTTCATAAGCAGATGCCCGCGCTTATCCGCGCCGGCCGCCTCTACCTCGCCATGCCGCCGCTCTATCGCGTCACCGCCGGCAAGGAGAGCATCTACGCCCGCGACGACGCGCATAAGGATGCGCTGCTTAACGGCGAGTTCAAAGGCCGCAAGGTCGACATCTCGCGCTTCAAGGGCCTGGGCGAAATGATGCCGGCGGACCTCAAGGAGACGACGATGGACCCGTCCACGCGCACGCTCGCGCGCGTGGTGCTCGACGAAGACGGCTTGCCGGATTTCGAGAACCTGGTCGAAACGCTGATGGGCAAGAAGGCCGAGAAGCGCTTCGAGTACATCCAGGAGCACGCGAAGTTTGTGGCGGATGAGATCGACGTATAGTGGGGCTTTTGGCGTAAAATAGTCGGTTCGGTGTTCGCCGCTCACATCGAACGTCAAACCCCCGCCTACCCGCCGATCTCGACCAGCGGCTCTCCGTTACGTCCGAGCGTTAGCGCAGCGCCCAATTGATCCCGCAGCATTGTCCGTAAGTACGCGGTGCTCGTGTTTCCGCAGGACAGCAGAATGATGGACGGCGGCGGCCCAAGCCGCGTCACCAATTCGGCGAAGTCCCGGTCCTTCGTGATGAACACAGACGCCGCCACGCGCACGGCGTCAAAGATGTCCTTGTCCGCGGCCCGCGCCAGACCGATCTCGCGCACCTGCACGCATGGCTCGCCGAACTCCGAAGCAATCCACGTCGCAAGCGCTGGCGACAGATGGTTATCGAGCCAGATCACTCGGCCGCGATCAGCGGGTGATCGACGCGCTTGCCTGCAAACGTCAGCGCCGCCTTGATGTCGTCCGCCTCGAGATCGGGCAGCTCTTTCAGGATTTCCTCGTGCGTGAGCCCCGCCGCCAGCAGATCCAACACGTCCACGACACGAATGCGCAGCCCGCGGATGCAGGGACGCCCTCCGAACTTGCCGGGCTCCGAAGTGATGCGCTTCAGCAAACTGTCCATAAAAACAATCTAGCATAGACGGGCGCAGCCTGACAGCCGCTGCAGCCGCGCCCGAAATCTGCTAGTTTTGATAGTTAGTTCGTATTGATCGTCCAGGTCTGCGAACCGGTGGGGCAGCAGTGCGGGTCGCCGGGGCGCGGCATGGTGGTCGTCAGCGTGATCTGGCCGGTGGAGAACGCCACGTCGCGGGGCTCCATGCCGTAGACGTCGTCGACGGCGCGCGCAAACGTCATCCGCCCGGCCTGGTTGCGGAACAGCGCCACGCTGAGCCCTGCGCCGCTGCCGCCCATCTGGAAGTAGCCGAACGCCAGGGCGTCGGGCGCGCCGTCGCCGCTGAAATCGCCGTAGAAAATATCGACCGGTTCGATCAGATCGACGCCGAACTGCGCCCGGTACCAGGTCGTGATCGCATCCTCGGCGCCGGCGGGCGGCCCCCCCGCCGTTTGGGCGGCGGCTTCCCCGGACCCGGTATCGCCGCCCGCCCCGCCGGCTGGCGAACACCCGGCTGCAAGCAGCAGACATAGGGGAAGAATGAGATGTCTCAGCATGGCGGGGCCTCCTGTGCCGCCATGAAACGCCGCTACGGGCCGCTCTCAAAGCGAAAAAACCGCCGCTACATTGACTTTTTCGACAAATCCCCCCATCTCCGCGCTGTCCGTTGTGCGCGCCCGAGGGCGTGCTCGCCCTTGCTGGACGCCCTCTGATCTCAATCCGGAGACGCTGGGCCGAGAGCGCCAACCCAAGCGGCCCGCCTGCCCTTCGCATCCAAGGCGATGCCAGCGCGCCCCAAGTGAGACTGAATGACCTCCGAAAATCCCGCGCCCGTCGGCGCCGAACAAACGCAAGCTCAAACCAAGACCTTCAACGATCTCGGCCTCTCGCCCGACACGCTGCGCGCGGTCCACGAGAGCGGCTACACGACGCCCACGCCGATCCAGGCCGCCGCGATTCCGGAAGTGCTGAAAGGCCGCGACGTCCTCGGCATCGCCCAGACCGGCACCGGCAAGACCGCCAGCTTCACGCTGCCGATGATCGACATCCTCGCCGCGGGCCGCACCCGAGCGCGCATGCCGCGCACGCTCATTCTGGAGCCGACGCGCGAACTGGCCGCGCAGGTCGCCGAAAGCTTCGACAAGTACGGCAAATACCAGAAGCTCACCAAGGCGCTGCTGATCGGCGGCGTCTCGTTTGCGGATCAGGACGCCCTGCTGGCGCGCGGCGTCGACGTGCTGATCGCCACGCCGGGCCGGCTGCTCGACCACTTCGAGCGCGGCAAGCTCTTGCTCACCGGCGTGCAGGTGATGGTGGTCGACGAAGCCGACCGCATGCTCGACATGGGCTTCATTCCCGATATCGAACGCATCTTCAAGCTGACGCCGTTCACGCGCCAGACGTTGTTCTTCTCGGCCACGATGCCGCCGGAAATCACGCGCCTCACGCAAGCCTTCCTGCACAATCCGCTGCGCGTCGAAGTCTCCAAACCAGCCACCACCGCAAGCACGATCACGCAGCGCGTGGTGATGCTGCCGGGCGGCGATCCGCGCACGCGCCGCGCCGCGCTGCGCGCCGTCATCGATGCGAGCGACGTGAAGAACGGCATCGTCTTCTGCAACCGCAAGACCGACGTCGACGTCGTCGCCCTTTCGTTGAAGCGCCACGGCTATGACGCCGCCCCGATCCACGGCGACCTCGACCAGTCGCTGCGCACCAAGACGCTGGACCGCTTCCGCAGCGGCGATCTTAAAATTCTCGTCGCGTCCGACGTGGCCGCGCGCGGCCTCGACGTGCCGGACGTCAGCCATGTGTTCAACTACGAGCCGCCGCGCACGCCCGACGACTACGTCCACCGCATCGGCCGCACCGGCCGCGCCGGCCGCCAGGGCGCCTCGTTCACCCTGGCGGGGCCGGGCGACAAGAAGAGCCTCGATGCGATCGAGAAGCTGATCGGCAAGCCGATCGAGAAGGCGACGATCGAGGGCGTGCCGGAAGCGGCCATCGGCGACCCGAGCGACCGCGGCGGCCGCGGCCGGCGCGCCGAGGAGTTGAAGCGCGAGCACAGCCGGCGCCTTTCCGAGAAGAAGCAGAAATACATGAAGCGCGACGAAGAGCGTCCGACCGCTTCGACCGAACCGCTTCAGCCCAAACCGCGCGAGGGAAAACGCGACGAGCCGCGCCGCGAGCAACGCCCGGCGAAACGCGCCGAAGCGCCGCGCCGCGAAGACCGTCGCCCCGCCCGCGAAGACCGCGGCCCAAGCGTGCAAGGCTTCGGCGACAACGCGCCGGCCTTCCTGCGCAAGAAATAGGCGTGCGCGGCGGCGGCGCGCCTTTTTTGCTTCCAACTCAACTGGCCCACGCCGCTGCACCGCCGCCCGTGCTCCTCCGCCCGTGCTCCCCCACGCGGAGCGTGACTGAGCAACCGTGTTCATGCTGGGGCATCGACGGTCCATGGTT
>JAHDXR010000007.1 GCA_023384105.1 Hyphomonadaceae bacterium
ATTCGAGTCCCGTGGGAATCCCTCCGATTCAATCAGATCGGATTTTGCTCTAGCTCCGGATTCCGGAGAGGACTGGATCGGCGTCGGCGGCGGCGGCGCGACGCCGGGCGAGCACGATTTCTGCTCGCGCGAAGGCGCGCTCGCGCTCAAAGCCAAGATCGAGGCGTACTGGCGCGAGCGCGGCCAGCACGTTATGGTTGCGCTGCACAATGTCGGCTTCCACCCGGCGATCCGCGCCGCGCGGTACGACGTACGCAGCGACATGGTCAACGGCATGCCGCGCACCGCGACGGTCAAGCCCGCGCCGAAGCAGGAAGCGCAGGCCGAGGCGTTCGTCATCGAAGACGACGATCTGAGCTTCGACTGAGAGTTCTATAGGTTCGGCCCTTGGGCGGCATCGAACGAAGGGCGCGGCTGCGACGGCTGCGCCCTTTTGCTTTCGCTCGGTTCAATCCCTGGCGACGTATGCCTTCTCGCCCGGCCGCGGCTCGCGCCGCTGGATCGCCTTGAACATGCCCGAGCCGGTGAGCAGCGTGCGATCGCCTGCCCAGATGCGGCCGCGCACGATATAGAGGCCGTCTTCGCGCGAGAGCACCTCGCTGCCGCCCTCGACCCAGTCGCCGATGTGGGCGCTGGCGAGGAAGTCCGTCGTGAGCCGCACCGTCACCCAGTACGACGAGGTCTCCACCGAGACGATGTGGCCCCAGGCCATGTCGGCGAAGCTCATCAGCATGCCGCCGTGCGCGTTCTGCATGCCGTTGGTGTGGTGCTCCTCGACGCGGAAGCCCATCGTGTAGCTGTCGCCGGCGGCGCGGCGATAGAGCGGACCGATCTGGCGTCCGAAACCGCGCCGCCAATCGAGCGCGACATAGCCTTCGGGGATTTCGAACGCCGCCGGCGCGGCTACATCGTCTGACATGCGTGAAGCCAGTAAGGCAGACGTGCTGCAACGCAATAGGGAAGCGGCTTTTTGCGCGCTTCCCTAGCGTTGCGTCAGCAGGCGTCGTCCGTCTTGAGGACGGCGGGGATCGTCATCAGCAGGATCCAGAACTCGCCGAGCCACGACCAGTCTTCGAGATATTCGCGGTCGTAGCGGATGCGGCGGTCATAGCCCGTGCTCGAACGGCCGCTGACTTGCCAGAGGCCGGTGATGCCGGGGCGGACCAGCAGATAGTAGCGGCGCTCGCGGCCGTAGCGCTGCAATTCCGCGCGCGTGACCGGACGCGGGCCGACGATGCTCATGTCGCCGCGCAGCACGTTCCACAGTTGCGGCAGCTCATCGAGGCTGGTCTTGCGCAGGAAGGACCCGATCTTGGTGATGCGCGGATCGTTGCGCAGCTTCTGGCCGTCCTGCCACTCGGCGGCGGCGTGCGGATCCGTGAGCAGAATCTGCGCCAGGCGCTCTTCGCTGTCGGTCGCCATGGTGCGGAACTTGAGGCACTCGAAGCGGGCGCCTTGGCGGCCCACGCGCGTATGGCGGTAGAACACCGGCCCGCGGTCGTTCAGCTTGATCGCCAGCGCGATGGTGAGGAACGCCGGCAGCAGGAAGATGAGCGCAACGGAAGCGATGATGACGTCGAAAGCGCGCTTGGCGCGACCGTTCGCCGCTTTAACTTTGGCGATCAGACGCCGATCAGTGATCCGGTGCGCCACGCGCGCTTCGGATGCTCGGTAGCGTTCGCCTGCGTTCTGCTGGCCACGAAACGGAATCCTGATCGCGGATCCCGTCTCGATCATTTGGTTAGCCATTAGACCAAGACCCCCGCCATTCCCTCACTAATGGCTGCAAGTTCTTTGCCACGCTTTCTTGCTGCATTGCAACCAAAGTCGCTTTTCAGGTGAGGCGCTGTATTGGAAACTTGTTCGGAACTATCGCCTGTCTAGACTGGTTAAGACAGTCGGTGCGCCAATTTGGTGAGTCGTTTCGGAGTGTGACTTTTGGGGGCATTGCGCCGCCCACGTGTTGATCTGGAGCACCGGGAGCCGCCGTCCAGCCCCTCCGTGCGGGAGGGTCATGCTGGCCGCCGCGTCCCCCGTTGGATAGTTGTTTCCGGATTGGTCATTTACTGCTCTGTTTTTTGGGCGCTTATTTGGGCGGTGGGCTCGTTTGGCGTCGATCTGGTGCGCGCCGCCGCGGCTGGCGGGCGCTAAAATAGTTTCAAAAATTCGCACTCGTTAACCATGTCTTTGCTAGCCTCCGGTCCCTGACCCTCGGCGAGGCGTCTTTTCGCGCCTGCTTCGGGGCCCTTTTGCGCCGGGAGAGCCGCCAGATGAAAACCTCGCAGAAACGCGCGGGCGAGCCCGCCGAGACATTCTCGCCGCACGCGCAACCGTTTGCGGTCATGACGAATTCCGGCGAACGCTCCCGCAAAAGCCGCAGGTCGCGCTTGGCCCTCCAAGCGGCCTTGGCGCGTGCAGGGGGTTTTGTGGTGCGTTTCCACCGGGTGATTTCCGCGTTCGCCGCGTCCTTGATCGCGTTCGCGCCGGTGCATGCCTTGGCGCAGACGCCGGATGACAGTGTTTCGGTGCGGGATCGGGCGCGTCCCGAGTACGACCCGCTGGGCGCGCGCGTCGGCGCGTTCAACCTGAACGCGCGGCTCGACCTCTCGGCCGCCAGCACCGACAACCTCTATGCCGACGTCTCCAGCAACGAGGCCGACGACCTGATCTACACGGCAAGCCCCTGGGCGCGGCTGTCGTCGGGCTGGTCGCGGCACTATCTTTCGATCGAGGGCGGCGCTTCGTTCGACCGCCACGCGGACTATCCCAGCGAAGACGCCGACACCCATTTCTTCCGCGGCGTCGGCCGCCTGGACATTGGCCGTTCGACCAGCATTACCGGCGTGGCCGGCGTCGCGCACGAAGTCGAACGCCGCACCGACCCGGACGCGGTGACGACCCCGGGCCCGATCGAGTACGACCGCAACGAAGCGTCGGTTACGGTCACACACCGGCTCAACCGCTTCCGCCTTGTGGGCGAAGCGCTGCGGGCCGAGCACGACTTCGACCTTCAGAACTTCCGCGACAACGAAGAACGGGTGCTGCGCGGCCGGGTCGAGGCCGAAGTGACGCCGCGGATCGGCGCCGTGTTTCAGGCCAGCTTTGACGAGCGCGATTATGACAACAGTCCGGCGCTGAGTTCGGAAGGCCAGACCTACCTCGCCGGCGTCTCGATCAATTTCACCGACCTGATGGAAGGCGAATTCACCGTCGGCCAGTTCGAGCGCGACTACGAGGGCGTCGCCTCCAGCGAGGGCCTTGCGGTGGCGGCCGAACTCGAATGGTACGTCACCCGCCTCACCACGCTCACCTTCAACGCCCGCCGCAACGCCGAAGACGTGGTTGGCGCGACGCTTGAACCTTATGTCGAGACCGAAGTCGGTGCGCGCGTCGATCACGAACTCCGGCGCAACCTGATCCTGTCGGGCGGCTTCCAGACCGGCCGGCGCGAATTCGAGGGCAGCGCCATCGACCGCGAGGACGAGTTCTTCTCGGCTCAACTCGGGGCCGACTACCTGATGAACCGCCGTGTCGCGTTGCGAGCCCGATACCAGCACGACGAGGTAGATTCTTCGGGCGCCAATGCCTATCGCGACTTCGAAGTGAACACGGTTTCGGTGGGCCTCAGCCTGCGCCTCTAGGGCTTCGGCTGCGGAGGCGCTAAACTGGGTTCGGTTCAAGAGCTTGGAATTGCCCGATGCGCGCGGCTGCCAAAGCCAAAGCGAAAAACCCGAAGGGGTCCCGGAAAAAGGGCGCCGCGCGGAAACGCGCGGCGCCCGCCGTTTCGCTGGCCGCTCCGCTGGCTGAGGCCGCCTGGGCGGAAGCCGACGCCGCGCTGGCGCAAGCTCTGGTTGAAGCCGACGAGGCGCGCTCCGCCAAGGACGAGGGCGCCCGCGCAGCGGCGCTCGACATGCTGCTGCTGTCGCTCGCCCGCGCCGCCCGCAGGCGCGGCATGACGCGCATCGGCGAGATCGGCGCGCGCGAGAGTTATGACGCCAAGCGCCACAATCTGATCGATTCCGGTGCGCGGGCGCCGAAGACGGTGCGCGTCGCCGCGCGCGGCGTCTCCCGCGCCGGGCAAGTGCTCGCCAAGCCGCGCGTCGTGCGCGCACGCAAGGCGCGGGTCGCATGACCGCCTGGACGCTCTGCATCGATTTCGGCACGGCTTACTCGAAAGCCGCCGCGGCGCCCGACGGCGCCTGGGCGCGGTTCGACCCCGCGGCCGTGCGTCCGCTGATGATCGGCGCGCACGAGCCGCACGGCAACGCGTTCCTGCTCGACAGCGCCATCTTCGTCGACGACGCGCGCATTCTGTTCGGCCGCGCCGCGATCGCGCGCGCCGACGCTTTGGCCGGCCGCAAGCGCATGGCGTTGAAGTCGTTCAAGACGCTGCTCAGCGTCAGCGATCTCGACCGCGCGCTGAACACCAATGCACCGCTCTCGATCGATCCGCACCGGCTGTTCCAGATGCGCGATCTGATCGTGCTTTACTTGGCCTATCTGCTGGAAGCGGTGGCGCGCGCTTCGGCGGCGGACCCGCTGCTGGCCGAGGCGAGCCGCGTCTCGCTTCGCTACGCCGCTCCGGCCTGGCGCAGCGGCGACGGCGCCGGCATGCACCAGAGCATCGTGCGCTTGTTCGGCGAGGCGGAGGCGTTCCGCCAGGCCGCCGGCAAGAAGCTGACGGCGGCGGAGGGATTGGCGATCTCCGCGGTCAGGACGCTGTTGCCCAAGGTGATGGAAAGCGCGCGGCCGCTGGACATGGGGCTGATCTTCGAAGCCACCGCGGCGGCGGCGTATACGTCCGTGGGACTGGACGACGGCGGGTCGCACTTCATCGTCGTCGATATGGGGGCGGGCACCACCGACATCGCCGCGATCGCGCGCGTGGGCTCGCGCATGATCGAGCTTCCGGACGCGCGCGTGACGCTGAAGCAGGCCGGCGACTTCATCGACCAGATCATCGCCAACCGGGTGCTCGACGGCGCCAAATGGGCCAGGTCCACAGAACAGAAGACCGAACTCTGGACTCTGCTCATGCGGCAGATGCGCGACATCAAGGAAAGCGTGTTCGAGGACGGCAAGGCGGTGCTGCGCCATCAGGGCCGCACGATCGCCATCTCGCTGCGCGACATCGAGAAGGACAAGGACTTCCGCGCTTTCTACAAAAGCCTCGTCGACGCCTATGTCCACGCGCTCACCGCCACGCGCGGCGATGCGGCGATGCGCGGCCAAAGGGAAGTGCAGGCCATCCCCGTCGGCGGCGGCGCGGCCGCGCCGTTCATTCGCGAGCTGATCAAGAAGAAGGCGGCCAAGCAGACGCCGCGCGTCGTTCCGCGGCCGGCGACGCCGGATTGGGCCCATGACCGCGCGTTCGAAGGCAATCTCGCGCCGGTGTTTCCGCAGCTAGCGATCTCGATCGGCGGAGCGCTGGCGCCCGACGCGATGCTGGCGGCGCGCGGCGGTTTCAGTCCGGCCGCAGCCGGCCAAACCGGTATTGGGGCGGAACGCGATTGACGTAGACGCCGGTGCTGGCGCGCGAGTGCTGCCGCTGCACCGCCCGGATCGTCGCGCGCACGGTGTTGAGCCGGGTGCGGTCCCAGGCCGCGACCACGACGCATTTGTCGGCCAGCGCCGCGATCATCGCGCCATCGGCGTTGGCGAGCGCGGGCGGGCAATCGAGCACGACCAGGTCGTAGGCGCGGGTCAGATCGTCGAGCAGCGCCTGGAAGCCGGGCGCTCCGACAAGCGAGCGCCAGGGGCTGCGCATCCGCGCCGCAGGCAGCACGTGGAGGCCGGTTTCCGGCTCTTCGACGACAAGGCTGCGCCAAAGGCGCGGCTCGGCGCAGGCTTCGAGCACGCCTTCGTCCGCCTCATAGCCCAGCGCCCGCGTCAGTGCGCGCTGGCGCAGGTCGCAATCGACCGCGATCACGCTCCGGCCCTGCTGGACAGCGCTCATGGCGGTGCAGAGGGCGGCGGTGGTGGCGCCGTCGCCCGGCAGCGGCGCGATGAAGGACACCAGCGCCTGTCCTTCGAGCCCGCCCTGCAGGTCGCGGAAGGCGGTAGCGAAGGAAGACGCGGGCTGGAACGCGACGCACCCCTGCGGCGTGCGCTTGTCCGGCGGCAGCTGGCGCAGCGTCTTGGCCGTGAGTTCGGGCGCGGCCCCCAGGATGGCGTAGCCGCGGTGCTTGCCGAAGCTCGACAGCGACGTGATTGTGTTCCGCCTGAGTTCGAGCACAAACGCCGCCGCGAAACCGAAGCCGGCGGCGATCGGGGTCCAGAATATCGCCGACGACCTGAGCGGTACGCCGCCGCTCAGGTCGAATGCTGCGCCGCAGCCGAGAATGGCGGCGGCGGTGAGCAAGCCCGGCAGAAGCTGGCGTTTCAGCGCGCGGCCGAGGCGGCTCCACGCCAAGGATTGCGACTGGCGCTGCAGGCCGTTTCGGGACGCAGCTCCGCCGACCGGAACGGGACCGAATTCCGTCCGTTCGTCTGCCAGAGGTGACGTCACGAGTTAGGCTCTCCCGGCGACGCGCAAATGGGGCCGACCGTGTGTGCTCTGGTGCGCGCGTCCATGCAATCCCCGGTTTGCAGCCCCAAACGCGTCGGGCCGTCCGACGTTTCCTTCGACGCCAGTTATCCACAAGGAGCGCGCGCAAGGCAGCCTGTTCTCTTGCCGCATGTGCTGCATGGCGCGGCGTTGGCCCTAGGTAAATATAATTGCCCGGCAGGCCCCGGAAACATTGCACTTTCGCGCCGGATTTCTAATCTCAGCTCTGTCAGGCTCAGGATCTGCCAATGCTTATCCAGTTGCCTCGCGGGTCCTCAGACCAGCAAGGTTCGCAGAACGCGGAAACAAGCAACGCCTTTGAAGCAGCGCTGCGGCGCGATCTCGCGAGCGCTCCGGTCGTATCCTACGATCCTGTTCTCGGTGGCGTGATCAAGCGTGCGTTTGATCTCGTCCTGACGGTGATTTCGCTGCCGCTGTGGCTGCCTTTGATGTTGATTGCCGCGCTGGTCGCAAAGATTCGCCATCCCGCGCCGGTTTTTCAGACGCATGAGCGCGTCGGTTACGGCGGGCGCGCCTTCAAGTGTTTCTCGCTGCGCATCGACCCGCCGTCGGCGACGGTGGAGCGCCTTCGCATCGCCGGCCAGACCGAAGCGCCGGCCAACGATTGGAGCGAGATGACGTTCAAGGCGGAAAGCCCTCAGACGAAGTGGAGCCGCGCGTTCGGACGCTTGCCGCGTCTGTTCAATGTGCTCGCCGGCGACATGTCGCTGGTCGGCCCGTCGCCGCTGTCGCAGGAAGAACTTGCGCCGCTGAAGACGGCCAAGCGCTACTACCTCAGCACGCGTCCCGGCGTGGTCGGCGTCAGCGCCATCGCCGATGCGGACGAGGAAGAGGCGAGCCAGTACAAGATGTACGCGCTCTCCTGGTCGCTGGGGACCGACGCGCTTATCCTTTGGGATGCGCTGCGTTCGTTGCGCGATCGCGGCAAGTTGTGGAAGCCCAGCTTCAGGCTGGCCAAGGCCCGCGCCCGCGCCAGGGACAACGAAGGCGCGGAGGCGGCGCGCCGCCGCAGCGGCGCGTAAAGCGCTGCAATCGGCGTAATCTGTTGCATTAGCCGCAGACTCGGGGCCCTTGCAGAACCCCAGGATGTCCGCGCTTGGCTGAACTCATTTTCTTCGGGCACGACGCGCACGATCCGGCGCTGCAGCGCCGGATCGTGGCGTTTGAAAACGCCGGGGCGGTGGTGCGCGCGTTCACCATGCGGCGCGGGCCCGCGTTCGAGACGCCGTGGGTAAACGTCGATCTCGGCGAAACCAGGGACGCGGCGTTCGGCCAGCGCATCGCCGCACTGATGAAGGCGGCGCCGGTCGTGCGCGCGCACCGCGAGACGTTGCGCCGCGCCGACGTGCTTTATGCGCGCAATCTCGACATGCTCGCGCTCGCCGCCTGGGCGAAGCGGACGAGCGGCTCGAACGCGGCGCTTGTGTATGAGTGCCTCGACATTCACCGCTTCATGACGCGCGAGGACGCGCTGGGCGCGGCGATGCGCAATCTCGAACGCACGTTGCTGAGAGGCGTCTCGCTCGTCGTGGTGAGTTCGCCGGCCTTCGTGCGCGAGTATTTCGACAAGCGCCAACCCGGCCGCGTGCGCGCGATGCTGATCGAGAACCGGCTGCCATGGGGGTTCGACTACGGCGCGCGCCCGGCGTCGCCGCCCGCGCGCACCGGGCCGATCCGGATCGGGTGGTTCGGCAATCTGCGCTGCAGGCGCAGCTTGTCGCTGCTGCTGGCGTTGGCGAAGCGTTTTCCCGATCGGGTCGTTGTCTCCATGCGCGGCGCGCCGGCGCGAACCGAACTGGGGGACTTCGAAGCCGGGCTTGCGGGGCTGGCCAATGTGAGCTTCGGCGGCCGCTACAAGTGGCCGGACGATCTGGCCGCCATCTATGCCGAGGTGGATCTGGTGTGGGCCGGCGATTTTCACGATCCCGGCGCCAATTCGAAATGGCTGCTGCCGAACCGGCTCTATGAAGGCGGCTATTATTGCGCCCCCCCGCTCGCGCCCGCGGACAGCGAGACCGGCCGCTGGATCGAAGCGCATGGCTTCGGTTTCACGCTGCCGGAGCCGTTGGAAGAGACGCTGCCGGCCTTCGTCGAAACGCTCGGCCGCGCCCGCATTCTCGAAGCGCGCGCTACGCTTGCGGCGGCGCCGGACGGCGCGTTCCTGCAGCCGCGCGATGAACTCAGGGCCGTGATCGAGACGGCGCAAGCGGAGCGGGCGAGGTGAGCAGGCCTGTTCTGCTGATGCTGCTCAGCCGCCATCCGCACGCCGAGAGCAGCGGCCGTGCGTCGATGATCCGCCAGCGCATCGCGCAGGCCAAACTCAAGTTCGAGCCGCGCATGATCGTGTTCGGCGCGCCGGCCGGCGACGATCGCGATGCGGGGCTCGCGTTCCTGCCGCTGGCGAGCCCGGTCTCGATCGGGCTGAACGCGCTGCGCCATGCTGGGCTGCCGCTGCAGACCTGGCTCTATCACAGCGCCGCCGCGCGCCGCGAGGTTGCGCGCTTGGCCGCCGAAAGCGGCGCCGCGGCGGTCTATATCGACATGCTGCGGTTGGCGCCGCTCGCGGCCGATGTGCGCGGCCCGGCGCTGATCGTCGACTATGACGACCTGCTCTCGGAGCGCTATGCGCAGGCGGTGGGCAAAGATTACGAGGTGATGGGTTTTCTCGCCAGGCGCGTGGGGCCGCTCGCCGGCTTTGCACGCGCGCTGGCGCGGCCGCTGCTGCGCGCGGAGTCGGCGCGGTGCGCGCGCTATGAACGCGACATGCTGGGGCGCGCCGATCTCGTGCTGTTCACATCGCCGCGCGAAGCGGACCTGATGCGGGGCCGGGGCGCGGAAGTGATGGCCGCGCCGCCGCTGATCGCCGCGCGCCGCGATACGCCGGCGCCGGGCGAGCGGCTCATTTTTCTTGGCAATATGCGCTACGCCGAAAACGTCGTGATGCTGCGCGCGCTGGCGGATGCGGTGCGCGCGCTCGACGCGGCAGGCGCGATGCCGAACGACGCCGTCATCGAAGCCGTGGGCGAGCACGCGCCGGATCTCCCGGCTGCGTTCGACGCGCGCCGCTTCCGCTTCCTGGGCCGCGTCGACGATCTGGCGACGCTGGCCGGCGCCGGCGTGTTCCTCGCGCCGGTGACCGGCGGCAGCGGCGTGAAGCTCAAAGTGCTGGACGGGATGGCGCTCGGCTGCCCGGTGGTCGGCACGGAGAAGGCTCGCGAAGGCCTCGCCGCGCGCGCGAACCGCGATCTGCTCGTGGCGGCCGATCCGGAAGACGTGCTGCGCGCGGCGCTGGCGCTGCGCTTTCGTCCGGCGCTGAAGCAGATGCTCGCCCGCCGCGGGCGCGCCTATCTCGAGCGCGCGCATGCGCCGGCGATTGGCGAGACGGTCGCGGACGCGATGCTCGCCGCCGCCGCGCGCGCCAAGGCGCGTCAGGAGACGCTGTAGTACGACTTCGACTGATAGAAGTAGAGACTGTCGGCGTAGGACTGCCAGTGCGGTTGCACGCAGTTCAGCGCGATGCCCAGCACCTTGCCGCCGGCGCCTTCGGTTTGCGACACCGCCGAGCGCACCGCGCCGATGGCCGAGCGGCCCGCGCGCGCCACGATCACGGTCGTGTCCGCCTGCTTCACCAGCACGCGGGTTTCGGCGACGGCCAGGATCGGCGCGCAGTCGAGGATGACGAGATCGTAGTTGGCGCGCAGCTCGCCCACCAAACGCTCCATCGCTTCCGAGCCGAACACGTCGCGCGGCGTGAAGCCGGAGGTCGCCACCGGCAGCACGTGCGCGTCCGAGTTCGGATCGCGCACGATCGCCGAGCGCCACGGCGCCTCGCCGGCGAGAACTTGCAGGATGCCGACATCGGTTTCGATGTCGATCACGTCGTTGATCGATTGCTTGCGCAGGTCGCAGTCGACGACGACGACCTTCTGGCCCGACATCGCCGCGACGCGCGCCAGGCACATGGAAATCGTGGTCTTGCCTTCGTCCGGCAGCGCCGAAGTGACGGCGACGACTTTCACGCTGAAGTCGAGCTTGGAATAGACGATCACCGTCCGCAGCACGCGCAGCGCCTCGGTGAACGCCGACATCGGCCGCCCGACCAGATAGCCGGAGGGGTGGCGCTCCGCCGGCGGCATCTGGCGCATCATGCGCTTGGAGATGGCCGGGATCGAGGCGATGGCCGGATAGCCGACCTTGGCTTCCAGATCGTCGGCGTTCTTCACCGACTGGTCGAGGATTTCCGCGATCACGCCGGCGCCGAGGCCGAGGAAGAGACCGGCGGCGATGGCGAGCGCCAGCGCGATCCGCAGCTGCGGCGAAGCCGGCGAGGTCGGGGTGGACGCATAAGTAAGCAGGCGGGCGTCGGAGACGTTGAGCTGATCCTGGTCGGCGATTTCCTGATAGCGCTGCAGGTAGCTCTCATAGACCTCGCGGCTGGCCGCGGCTTCGCGCTCGAGTTCGCGCAGGCGCACGCTCGCGCTCGAATTGCTGGAGAGATCGCCGGCGGCTTCGCGCATCGATTGCTGCAGCGTGGCGAGCCGGGCGCGCGCCACCGCGACCTCGTTGCCGAGATTGACGGAGATGCGCTGGATTTCGCGCTGGATCTGCGCCTCGATGTCCTGGCGTTCGGCCCGGATCGCCTGCACCGCCGGGTGGGTCGGCAGATAGCGGTTTTCGAGGTCCGATTGGCGCCGGGCGATGTCCGCTTCGCGCTCGCGCAGGCCGCGGATGGTGTCCGAGTTCATCGCGTTGCCGATGCTCTCAAGCGAAGCGCCGGACTGGCGCAGCTCCTGGAGCTGGCGGTAGCGCGCCTCGCGCTCGGCCAGATCGGCCTGCGCCTGCAGCACCTGGCTTTGGACGTTGGTGATCTGCTGTTCCTGCAGCGTCGAGCCTTGCGCCGACATCAGGCCCGATTGCACGCGGAAGGTCTCGGCCGCGCTTTCCTTGGCCTGCACGTCGTCGCGCAGTTCGGCGAGGCGGCGCGCCAGCCAGGAATTGGCCCGCTGCGCCGTATCGACACGCTGGTTCACCTGGCTCGCGATATAGACGTCGGCGTAGGTGTTGGCGATCAGCTGCGCGCGCTGGGGATCGGTCGAACGCGCGGTGATCTCGATCACGTAGGTCATGCCGCGGCGGTTAACCGCGATCGCGCTGGCCAGGCGCTTGGCGATCTCTTCGGTCGGCACGGCTTCGTCGTCGGCGCGCTGCGCCTGCATGCCGAGCGCGGCGACCAGATCGTTCATCAGCGCCGACGAGCGCAACAGCTCGATTTCGGAATCGATGGCCGACGATTGCAGCGGCAGCGCGCCCATCACGGACTCGGAATTGAGCACGCGCTCCTGGCGCGGATTGATGATGACGAGCGATTGCGCCTTGTAGGTCGGCGTCTGCAGCATCAGGAAGGTGAACGCAGCAGCGGCCACCGATGCGCCCACCAGCGCCATGATGAGAAAACGGCGGCGGAGCATCTGCATCGCCGCGGTCACGCCGAACAGCTCCGCCAGCCCCTGCGGCGCGGAACCGCCCGGATAGCCGTTTGGTCTCGGCTCGTTATTCATCTTGTTCATTGGCGCACCACGAAGGGCCTCACCTGCGGCCAGCGCCGCGGAAAGACATTATTAACTTAGCACACGAATTTGATCGATGTCGTGTCTTCTCAAGCGCCATGCATGCTTTGCGCCGCGAATTATGTGCCAGATGCAACGCTTTCCGCGCGAGTGGCGCGGCAGCAAGCTCAGAACAGCCGCTCGCCGATGCGGATCGTGTCGCCGGGCAGGACAGGGGTGGCGATGGTCAGCTCGTAGACCCGCTCCTGGGCCTCGTTCGCATGGCGGATATAGACCCGGCCCTGGTTCGCCCGATAGGTGAATCCGCCCGCGGTCGCGACCGCGTTCAGGACGGTGAGATTGGCCGAATAGGGGTAGGTGCCCGGCCGCTGAACCTCGCCCAGGATGAAGAAGGGCCGATAGTTCGCGACCTCGACGCTGACATTGGGCTGTCGGATGTAGGCGCCCAGCGCCTCCTGCAGCGCCTGCGAAAACTCGGCCAGCGTGAGGCCCGAGGCTTGGACCGTTCCGACCAGCGGGTAGGAGATCGTCCCCTGCGAGCCAACCACGTACTGGCCCGTAAGCTCCGCTTCGTTGAACACGGTGATGCGCAGCTGATCGCCCGGCCCCAGCCGATATTCCGTCGGCTGCATCGCCTCGGGCGGCGTGCTGGCGATGGTAGTGCATCCGCTGAGAAGGCCCGCACCCGCGCCGAAGGCCGCGCCAAGCAGCAGAGTGCGGCGGTTGGGCTGGATGGGCGATGACATTCGAGGACCTCCGGAAAACCGTGCTTACGCTAGCTGCGGCGCGCAGCAAAGGACGGACCACGCCCGGCGCCGGCGTTATACGCGACAAATTCCCTTCCGGCGCCGCCTCAGGCGGCCGAGGCCGTCCCATTTGTGGACAAGGCGCGATGCGGTCCGCGGCCGGTGCCGCGCAGCCAGACCTGTTCCGCCAGCTTGCCGGCAAGATAGAGCGAGGCGTCGAGCGATCGGAACGTAGAGAGCGCCATAGCCGGATCGCGCGCCTTGACCGCGCTGATCAGGCGTCGCCATTGCAGCCGCCGGTCGACGCTCATCCAGTGCTTGCGCAGCGCCGTGCGCTCCGCCGGCGCGAGCGGCCGGATTGTGGCGACGCCGTCGTCGCAGTCGCGCAGCCGCTCCAGGTCCGTCTCGCTGTGGTCCTTGCTGAGCGAGCCCGGCCGCTCCACCGAGACATAGCCCGCCTCGCCGCAGACCAGGAAGCGCGCGCCGAGCGCCAGCGCGCGCGCGTAAAGCTCGTAATCCTCGCCCAGGCGCATGTCTTCGCGATAGCGCAGGCCGTGTTCGGCGAGGAAGGACCGGCGCATGAGCGGCTTCAGGAAGCCCAGATCGAGCGGTCCGCGCGTCGCCCCCAGATTGCCGAGCAGGAATGCGGTCAGGCTGAGCGGCGCCGGCGAAAGCGGGCTGGGCGCCCAGTCGAGCGGTTGCTGTCCATCGGTCCGGATTAGCGCGTCGGCCACGAAGTCCGCGCCGGCTGAATGCGCATGCAGGGCGGCGAGACGGCCGGGCAGAAGATAGTCGTCGGCGTCGAGCACGGTGAGCCACGGCGAGCGCGTATTGGCGATGGCGGCGTTGCGCGCGGCGGCCGGGCCGGCATTGCGCGGCTGGACATGCAGGCTGACCCGCGGTTCGCGCTCGGCGATGGCGCGGACAAGCGCCACGGTTCCGTCGATCGAACCGTCGTCGACAACGCAAATCTCTGCCGCCTCCGGCTCGGCCACGGCGGACCGGACGGCGCGTTCGATCGTCGCCTCGGCGTTGTAGGCGGCGATCAGAATCGCGGTCTGGTGTTCGGACTTGGGCATGGACGCTGGAGGCTATTTCAAACCCGGCGCCACGTCATGCGCGCATGCGCGGCGCGGCGGGTTTTAACCCTCCTCCTCGGCGCACAGCGCCCGGCCTTCATAGTGCTGCGCGTGGGCGACGCACGAAACGGCGAGCCGCCAAGGGCCTTCCCAGGGCAGGATCGGGCCGAGCCAGCTCGTCAGCGTTTCGCTGTTCCAGAGGTGGAGGTAGAGCCGCTGCGGCCGCCGCGGCAGCGGCCCGTTGGCGCCGGTCTCTTCATGCAGCAGCCGGCCGTCCACGTACCAGCGGATCGCGCTCGGGGTCCATTCGAAGCCGTAGGTGTGAAAGCCCTTGGCGGCGTCGAACGGCAGCGGAACCGTGGTGACGTGATGCTCGCCGCGATGGAAGTAGGTGAACTGGATCGAACGCGTGTCGCGGCCCAGGATTTCGATGTCGATCTCTTCCCAGGTGGTCTCGTTGCCGGGCCGGACATAGGTGAAGAAGCCGGTGACCAGGCCCGAACCGCGCGGCGCGCGCATGCGCACTTCGAAGTAGCCGCCGTCATAATAGTCGCGGCTCTGCAACTCGCTGGAGCTGAACCGGCGCTCGCCGCCGGCGGTCCGCGCCAGCGTGATCTCGGCGCCGCCGGGCCGATGCTGGATTTGCGAGCGGCGCCAGTCGTTTGCGGTCGCATCGCCGTTGGACCAGCCGTCCGCGACCACCCAGCGCGTTTCGTCCAGGGTTTGGAAGCGTTCGATAAACGGCGCGCCTTCCTGCGCGGCGGCGGGCATGGCGAAGGCCGCGACGGCCAGCGCGGCTGATGCGAGGAAGAACCGGAGGGGAGTCATCTCAGTATTATGCAGCGGCCAGGCGGAGCGCGAAATCGTCATAGCCGTGCAGCGCATCGCTGTCGGCCGCGGACGCCAGCAATTTTGCGTTCGTGGCGATGTGCGCCCGGCTGCTCGATGCGAACAGCGCCACGCCCTCGCGCATCGCCGCCGCTAGCATCAGCTGCGCGACCGCGCCCTTGTCTTTCGGATCGCAGCTGGTCGCGGCTGCGAAGTCCGCCGCCGAGGCGCCGTCGGCCGCCAGGTGCGACATGAAATTCGCCAGCCGCGCGCCGAGGACGGAGTGGACAACGAAAATGTCCGGCGCGAGCCGCGCCGGCGACGGGGCGCCGACCGGGCCGATCGGAACCTGCACCAGTTCGCACAGGTCCGGATGGGCCGCGACGATGGCCGCGCTTTCCTCGACCGACGTGGCGATGCCGACCTTGGCGACTTTGCCGGCGCGCTTCAGGTCTTCCAATGTCCGCTTGAGATCGTCGGTCACGTCCTGCAGGCGCACTTCATGCATCAGCAGCGCATCGACCCATTCGGTGCGCAGCCGCCGCAGGCTCGTTTCCACGCTGCGCGCTATCCGTTCCGGCGCGAACTGGTGGAAGCGGCCTTCGGGAAACCGGGGAAGGCCGGGCAGGCGGCGCAGCACGGCGTTTGCCGCGCGCTCGACCGGGTGTGGCGGTTCCAGGCCGGCTTTCGTAACGATGATCATCTCGTCGCGGCGGCGCGCGGCGATCTCGCCCAGCATCCCCTCGGCGTCGCCCCAGCCATACGAGCGCGCGGTGTCGAAATGGGCGACGCCGTGGTCCAGCGCCGTCTCCAACAGCGCCGCGGCCTCGCTGCGGCTGACCGAGCCATGCAAGCCGGCGCAGCCGAAGCCAAGACGCACCAAGCCCACTTCAGATGACCTTTGCATGTCCTACCTCGCCCCCCGACGCGGTCGCCTTCCACCTTTGCCTTGATAGACCGAGGGGAAAAAAGCAATATTGCGGTAAATCATAACAGCGACTGATTTCCCGCAAGGGATGTATCTTGCGGTTCTTCGGGGTGGCGCGGGTCATAAGCGTGCTTCGGTGACGGTGTAGAAGTGGGTGCGGGCGTGGCGCAGTCGCGTATCGATTGGGTTGATTACGCCAAGGGGCTGTGCATCAGCCTCGTCGTGATGATGCACGCCACGCTGAGCTATGGCGGCCTCGTCAACCAAGAGGGCTGGCTGCACCACGTCGTCGAGTTCGCGCGCCCGTTCCGGATGCCGGACTTCTTCCTGCTGGCGGGCCTGTTCCTTGGCCGATCGATCAACTCGCCCCTGCGCGAGTATGTCGACCGCAAGGTGATCCACTTCATTTATTTCTATCTGCTCTGGCTGGCGATCCAGATGACGCTGGTCGAGGCCGATGTCTGGATGGTCGATCCCGCCCAGTTCGGCCGCCAGGTGCTGATCGCGCTGACCTACGAGCCGTACGAGACGCTCTGGTTCGTGCACATGCTGGCGGTGTTCTACATCGTCACGCGGCTGGTGCGGAAAGTTCCGGTGGCGATCGTGTTCCTGGTCGCGGCGGGGCTGCAGACGATCTACCACGCCGACCTGTTCGATCTGGGCTGGACCATCAACCGCTTCTGCGACCGCTATGTCTACTTCTTCATCGGCTACGCCGCCGCGCCGCGGATTTTCGAGTTCGCGGCGTTCGCGCAGCGCCATACCTGGTGGACGGCGGTCGGCATCGCCGCGTGGGCGGTTCTGAACGGCGTGATGGTGCACTATCGGCTGCACGACGAGCCGTTCACGAGCCTCGCCATGGGCTTTCTCGGCGCGGGCGCGGTCGTCGCGTGCGGGGCTCTGCTCTCGCGCATCAAGTGGGCGGCGCCGCTGCGCCATGTCGGCGCCAACTCGATCGTGGTCTATCTGACCTTCTTCTTCCCGGTGAAGGTGATGCACAAGATCCTGCTGTACACCGGGGCGATTCCGGATGTCGGCTGGGCGTCCTTGGCCATCACCATCGTTGCCGTGGTGACGCCGCTCATGTTCCACGCGGTGATCAAGGATACGCCGCTGAACTTCCTCTATGTCCGCCCGGCGCGGTTCCGGCTGATCCCGACGCAAACGCCGCAATCCGCCAACGCCGCCAATCTGTAGCGGCCGCTTTCAGCCGGCCCAGAAGTCCAGCCGTCCCTGCGCCCGTTGCAGCAGGGTCAGAGGCGCGTTGACGGGCAGCAGCAGCACGGATGCAGGGTCCGTGCGCAGCAGCCGCGCGACGACGCGCGCGTTCTGAAGCGGATGCCGGAACGCGTTGCGGACGAGAAGATACGAGATGCTGCGCCGCAGCTTCGCCACTTGCGCCGCGCCGTATTGCTTCTGTTCCGGCGTCCTGCAGAAGCGCTGATTGATCAGTTTGTGCGCCAGCAGCGCGTCGTGAAGCCTGCGCACGCACTCCGGATGCGACCAGTCCAGCGCGCGCCGGTAGATGTCCACGCCGCGCCCGCGCGCGCCCATCGCATCGAGATTGAACGCCACTCTCTCGGAGCGGTCCACGGCGGCGAGCCAATAGAGGTGGTCTTCTCCGGCGATCGCCTGGCCTTCGTCGAAGCGGAGGCGGCCGAGGCGGCGCGCGTCGTACATCACGGTCGAGGTGTGCGAGAGGCAGTGCCGCAGGAAATGCGGTATGGCCTGATCGCGCGTCAGCACGCGCGCGCCGCCTTCGATCTCTTGGCTCTGCATGATGATGGCGGGCATGTCGGCGATGGCGGCGAACCAGGTGCTCTGCTCGTCATAGCGATTGTCGGCGAAATAGAATTGCGCGCCGGCGTCCAGCGCCGCGAGGCCCGCGCGCAGATGGCCCGGCGCCCACAGATCGTCGGAATCGATGAAGGCGATGACATCCGTATCCGCAATCGCGTCCAGCGCCGTGTTGCGCGCCGCGGCCGGCCCGCCATTCTCGCGCTTGATGACGCGCACGGAAAAGTTCGGACGCGACAGGCCTTCGATCTCGGGCTCGGGCGTCGTCGGCGAGGCGTCGTCGGCGATGACAATCTCGACCGCGACATCGGCGCCGAGTTCTTGCGCATACACGCTCTCCAGCGCGTGGCGCAGGATGCCCGGCTCGCGCTGAAAGAACGGAATGACGACAGCGACGCGCTTCATTTGCGTCAATGCGCCTGGCCCAGCGCCGGGCGCGGGCGCCAGCGCTGCCAGCGCAGCCACAGCCGGAAGCGCTGTAGCGGCGAGCAGTCGTGGCGCGCGCAGATTTCGTCGAGAAAAGAGGTGCGCGCCAGGTTGTCCCAGTAGAGCCACGCCCAGGGGTGCCACTTCTCATGCAGCCACGGCTTCAGGTCGGTGGTGAAATGCACGATGCCTGGGCGGCGGCGCGACAGAACCTTGGCGTCGAGGTCGGTCATGATGGTCGTCGTTTGCGTGTTCCAAGCTGGATCGAGCGCGCGCCAGCGGCCCCAATAGATATAGTTGAGCGCGTCCTGATCGTTATAGGCCAGTGCCTCGCCATGCTCGGCCTGGAAGGCCAGAGCGGCGCTGAACAGGCCTTCCCGGCGCCCGGCTTCGAGATCGATCAGCAGCACGCCGGCGTTGAAGTAGGCGTGCTCCGGGGAAAGCGACCAGGTCTTTGCGAACGCGGCGCTGTCGACCCAGCTGTCGGGCGCCGCGCCGAGCGGGGCGTCGCCAAGGTCCGCGCGCCACAGCTCGGCGATGTCGCGGCAGACGATCAGGTCGGCGTCGAGATAGATCGCGCGCGTCACAGCATCCGGCGCGAGCTTTTCCAGCCCGAGACGAAACAGCGTGGTGCGATTGATATGGCCGCGCTCCGCCAGTTCGGGAAACATGTGCTCAGCCACATCGATCCACGTAAACGCGGCGCGCGGTGCGACCGCTTCGACGCGACGGCGCGTTTCCTCATCGATGTCGGCCTGCAGGATCAAGAACCGCAGCGCCTCGGTGGAGGCGTGGCGCACGATCGAGGCGATGGTGGAGGCGGCGTGCGGCGCATATAGCGTGTCGAACGCCATGGCGATGACGATCGGTTCGCTCATGGATTGGGCGCCGGTCCGTTCGGTCATGGCATCTCGTTCCAGTTGCTGGCGCCGCACATTCAGTCCTACTAGTGATTCTTATCAAACGAGGGTTAGCTGCAAGGGTTGCGCCGATCCGGGGCGCCCGGGCGGCCCAGGCGCGCCGGCGGGTCCGTACGAAGGGGCGATTGTGTCAAAGTCGGACAAGGTCAAGCCGCCGCACATCGCCATTTACGGCATGTTCGGGGTCGGCAACACCGGCAATGACGCGACGCTCGAGGTCACGCTTGCCGAGTTGCGCCGGCGTCTGCCGGACGTGCGTGTCACAATTATTACAACCAACCCGGAGCTGGTGGAGGCGGCGGTCGGGCTGCCGGCCGTTGCAATACGGCCGCGCGCCAGCGCCGCCTTACCGGGGCCATTCGGCAAACTGCAGCGCGAATGGGGGCGCTGGCGCGCGGAGCAGGCGCTCCTGCGCGAGGTCGATTGCCTGCTCATTCCGGGGACCGGAATCCTGGACGATTTCGGCGCGGGCGTGATGGAGCATCCCTATCCGCTGTGGCGCTGGTGCACGGCCGCGCGGCAGGCCGGCGCGCAGGTGAAGTTCGTTTCCGTCGGCGCAGGTCCGGTAAAGAACGCCTGGAGCCGCCGTTTCTTCCGCTGGGCCGCCGGCGGCGCCGGCCATCGCTCCTATCGCGACGCCAGTTCCAGGGCGTTCGTGCGCGACGAACTGAAGCTCGACGTTTCGAATGACGTCGTCACGCCGGACATCGTGCTCGCGCTGGATGTGGCGCCGGCGCAGCCGCCGCAATCGCCCCCGCGCGTCATCGGCGTCGGCGTGATGGACTATCACAGCTGGACCGGTGCGCGCGGCGGCGCCGACGCCTACGAGCCCTACATCGCCAAGATGGCGGCGTTCGCCGACGGCCTGCTGCGCCAGGGCTGCGCCATCCGCATCCTCACCGGAGATACGGGCGATGCGCCCGCGGTGGCGGATTTTCACGCCCGGCTCGCGCGCGATGCGCCGGAGTTCGCGCAGGCGATCGAGATCCCGGCGATCGCCACGCTCCGCGACTTGTGCGCGGAGGTGGCGAAGACCGACGCCGTGGTCGCCACCCGTTATCATACAATCATCGCAGCCCTGATCTCGGGCCGGCCCGCGGTCTCGATCGGCTATTCCGTGAAAAACCAGGCTGTGATGGGAGAGTTCGGCCTCGGCGCGTTCTGCCAGGACATCGGCGACTTCGACGTGGAGACGCTGCGCCGTCATTTCGAGGCGGTGACGCGCGATTCCGCATACCGGGCCAGGCTGCGCGATCTGGCGGCGCAGAAGAAGGCGGCGCTCAGCGCGCACTTCGACATGGTCGCCACCGAGATCGCCGCCGCGGTCAGTTAGGATAGGGATACCAGCCCGTTCGCAGGCCGAGTTTCTCGAGCGCCAGATCGAGGGCGGCGTCGGCGAAATCCATAAAACCGGGCTTGGAGTCGATCTTTTCCAGCAGCTCCATGTGGAGCGCGTAGGCGCGGGCGTTCTTCTCCACCAGGCGCCAGCGCAGCAGACGGCGGAAATAGTGGCGCCGGTAGCGGCGCTCGAAGTGTTCGTACTCGTCGCCGAAGGCCTGCCGCGCATGACGGCGCATCATGATCAGCCAGTCGTTGAACTGGATCTTGAGCGGGCGCATTTCGACGAAGGTGGCGTTGCCGTCGTGCTCGCGCACCTTGAACAGCGGTTCGTGCAGGAAACCGAGCTTTCCCTTGGTCAGCATCCGCAGCGCCGCGTCGATATCGGACGAGTGGCCGACATTGAGGTCGAAGAACGGCGTCGCCGACTCCAGCGCCTCGCGCCGGACCATGAACTGGCGCGCCTCGAGGCCGCCCTGAATGGTGAAGAAGCGGCGGATGGCCTCGTCGCTGTCGAACACGTTGCGGTTGCGCGGCCAGAGGAAATCCTCCGCTTCGCCGTTGCGCAAGAGCGCGGTGCTGACGACGCTGATCTGCGGATCGCTTTCCGCCAGCGCGACCATCCGCTCGGTGGTTTCCGGAAAGAGGGAATCGTCGGCGCACAGAATGCGGAAGTAGGCCGCTTCGGGCGGGATCAGCTTCAGCGCTGCGTTCCAGTTCTCGTCCATCGGCAGCAGTTCGGCGTTGCGGCCGACGATCAGCGGGACGCGTTTGCCCTGAAACGAGGCGATGATGTCGGGGGTGGCGTCGGTCGAGGCGTTGTCCAGCACGACGTGGACGATGTTGGGGTAGGTTTGCGCCTGGACGCTCTCCATGGTTTCCGCCAAGAATTCCGCCCCGTTATAGACGGGCGTCACCACCGCAACGAGGGGGGGCGCGGTCTTTGCATCGGTGCTCATGGGCGGTTGCTTTCGCGGCTTCGTCCAAGCCTAGCAAAATGGGCGCCGGTTGCGACCGGTTAACCAGTTTGCGTCTCGGAGATGAGAGTGTCGGCGGATCCCAAACCGGGTGATTGGACGCGCGTTCTATGCCCGCCGGGCGTCGGCGCGCGCCTTTACGCCTTCGCGGCCGACATTTACCCGATCTGCCGCTCCATCACCGGTCCGGGGGTGCGGGAGACGCTGGCGCGCGTCGAACGGCTCGTCCCGCTGTCGCGCACCGAGACGCCGACGGGCGCGGCTGTGCTCGATTGGGTCGTTCCGAACGAATGGAGCATCCGCGACGCCTATATCAAGAACGCCGCCGGCGAACGCGTCGTCGACTTCAAAGCGCATAATTTACACGTGCTTAACTATTCCGCGCCGGTGGATGCGCGGATGCCGCTCGCGGCGCTGAAGCCGCACATCTTCACCCTCCCGGACCAGCCCGACCTGATCCCCTACCGGACCTCCTACTACCAGGAGCGCTGGGGCTTCTGCATGAGCCACCGCGCCTTCGAGGCGCTCGGAGATGGTGAATACGAGGTAAAAATCGATTCAACCCTCGCGCCGGGCGCGCTGACTTATGGCGAGTACGTGCATCGCGGCGCGAGCGAGGAGGAAGTGCTGCTCCAGGCGCACGTCTGCCATCCCTCGCTGGCGAACGACAATTGCTCGGGCATTGCGCTGCTGGCGCACCTGGCCGCCGCCATGGCGCAGCTCAACACCCGCTACACCTATCGCTTCCTGTTCGCGCCGGGCACGATCGGCGCGATCACGTGGCTGGCGAACAATCGCGAGACTGCCAAGCGCATCAGGCACGGCCTGGTGCTCTCCTGCGTGGGCGACGCCGGCGGACCGACCTACAAGCGCACGCTGCGCGGGGACGCGCCGATCGATCGCGTCATGGCGCACGTGCTGAAGCACGCGGCGCCGGCGGCCAAGCTGATCGACTATTTCCCGTACGGCTACGACGAGCGCCAGTACAACTCGCCGGGCTTCCGGCTCGATGTGGGCTTGTTCCAGCGCAGCCAGTTCGCGACTTTCCCTGAATATCACACCTCGGGCGACAATCTGGATTTCATCGCCCCCGAACATCTGGAGGCTTCGCTCGGCATCGTCGCGCGGGCGATCCAGGTGCTGGAGCTGGGCGATCGCCGCTTCGTCAACACCGCCCCCTATGGCGAGCCGCAGCTCGGCAAGCGCGGGCTCTATGCGGCGATCGGCGGCGACAAGGACGGCTACGCCAAGAATATGGCGATGCTCTGGATCCTGAACCTTTCCGACGGCGGCCACTCGCTGCTCGATATCGCCGAGCGCGCGGACATCCCGCTCTCCGTTATCGCTGAAACGGCGGATACACTTCGCCAGAGCGGCCTGCTGGCCGCCGCCTAAAGCGCCGCTATGGACCGGCGGTCAATAGCGCGTTGTGCCGAACGACGCGCGTTCAGTACGTGAAATCGGGCCAGAGCCGGTCCTTGTCCGAGATCACGCTGACGGGGAGGGGCCACTCGACGCCGAAGGCCGGGTCGTCGAAGCGCACGCCGGCGGAGGCGGCGGGCTGATAGGGGGTCGAGATCAGATAGAACACCTCGGCGTCGTCGGTCAGGGTCTGAAAGCCGTGCGCACACCCTACAGGAATGTAGAAGCGGCGGCGGTTCCCGGCCGTCAGCTCGGCCGCGCGCCACTGCCGGAACGTAGGCGAGTCCGGGCGCAGATCGACGCAGACATCGTAAATCGCGCCGCGCTGGCAGGCGACGACCTTGGCCTCGCCATAAGGGTCGCGCTGGAAGTGCAGGCCCCGAAGCGTGCCGCGCGCCACGTTTTGAGAGACGGAGTGCTGCCGGAAGCGCGTCTCCAGGCCCTTGGCGACGAATTCCTCCTCGCAGAACACCCGCGCGAACGCGCCGCGCGCGTCCGTCACCGGCTCCGGATCGATCAGCCAGGCGCCGGCGACGCCGGCTGGGGTGAATTTCATGACCGCTCCTCTGCGCGCCCGACGCCCCCCGTGCAAGAGCCTTGCCCGAGGCGAGAACCCTTTGCCGTCTGCGAGCGTGGCACTAGAATAGCATGATCTCGGACGGAGGGTGCCGATGACTGCCGTCTATATCGACTCGGACATGAGCGACGCGGAGCGCCGCGACCGGCTTTATGCGGGCGACATCTTCATCTTCTCGCCGACGCCGGGCACGCGCGCACTCGTCGATCTGGCGCGCGGCATGCTGGAAGAGGCGTTCGCGCCGCTCGATCCGCGCGAGCTGCACAAGCACAAGAGCGCCGAGGACGTGGCCGCGACGCTGGCGACGCTGAAGCCCGCCTTCATTCACCATCCCGAGTGCAAGAATCTCTTGCCGCAGATCATGGCCGAGCACGGCGTCGATCTGGAGAAGCTTTATTTCGACGTCCCGCGGATGCGTTCGGCTTATCCGTCGGGTTTCCTGTCGTCGGGCATCGCCTATGCGTTCCATCCCCATCGCGACACGTGGTATTCGGCCCCCCAATGCCAGCTGAACTGGTGGCTTCCGATCTACCCGATCAGCGCCAATAACGGCATGGGCTTCTATCCGCGCCACTTCAGCAAGGGCGTCGCCAACAATTCCGATATCTACAATTATTATGAATGGAATACGCGCAATCGCGCGACCGCGGCCCAGCATGTAAAGAACGATACGCGCGAGCAGCCGAAGCCGCAGGAGCCGATCGAGGACGTCAGCATGCGTTATGTGCCTCCGCCCGGCGGCGTCATCCTGTTCTCGGGCGCCCAGCTCCACGAAACTGTGGAGAACACGACCGGGCTCGCCCGCTATTCGATCGACTTCCGCACGGTCCATCTGGACGACGTGCGCGAGCGGCGCGGCGCGCCCAATGTCGACGCCAAGTGCACCGGCACCACGATGCGCGACTATCTGCGCGCCGCCGATCTCGCCAGGCTGCCCGACGAACTGATCGCGCTCTATGACGACGGCACCGCCACGTCTGATCGCATTCTGGCGTTCGGCGATCGTCTCGCGCCCGCCGCGCAGGGAGGTTAACCAACGCGGCATTGGCTTGGGACTTGCTTCCCGCTCCGCCAAACGCCTAGTGGATACCGTCCGGACAATGACAAGCCCGCTCGCCGCCTCCGCCCTTGAACGCCCCGGCGCCGCTGGCGGGGCCTGCCGGCTATGCGGGGCGGGGTTGCGCCACACGCTGGTCGATCTGGGCAAGTCGCCGCTGTGCGAGACGTTTCTCGACGCCGCCCAGATCGATCACACGGAGCCGTTCTTTCCGCTCCATGTGCTGATCTGCGGCGCCTGCTGGCTGGTGCAGCTCAAGGAATACGTGACCCCGGACGGGATATTTACCGATCACTATCCTTATTATTCGTCCTACTCGACCTCCTGGGTGGCGCACGCCAAGGCCTATTGCGAGATGATCGTGAAGCGCCGCCGTCTCGGCGCGGACTCGTTCGTCGTCGAACTGGCCAGCAATGACGGCTACCTGCTGCAGCATTTCCCCGCGCTCGGGGTGTCGAACATCCTGGGCGTGGAGCCCTCGGCCAATGTCGCCGCCGAAGCGGCGAAGAAGGGCATTCCGGTACGCGTCGCGTTCTTCGGCCTGGCCGAGGCCGAGCGCATCGTCGCCGAGAAGGGACAGGCCGACCTGGTGCTGGGCAACAACGTGCTGGCGCACGTGCCCGATCTCAACGACTTCTTCGCCGGCGCCGCGCGCCTGGTGAAGCCGGACGGCGTCATCACCTTCGAGTTTCCGCATCTGGAAACGCTGCTGAAGCACAACCAGTTCGACACCATCTACCACGAGCACTTCTGCTACTTCTCGGCCACCGCCATCGCCGCGCTGGCGGCGCGTCACAACATGGCGTTCGTCGATGTGGAGGAGCTGCCCACCCATGGCGGCAGCCTGCGCGTCTATATCGCCCACAAGGGCGAGCCGTCCCAGGCCGTGCGCGAGCGCCTGGCGCATGAGGAAGCGGCGGGTTTCAAGACGCTCGCCTTCTACGCCGGCTTCGAAGAGCGCGTGAAACGCGCCAAGCGCAAGCTGCTCGCGTTCCTGATCGAGGCGAAGGACGCGGGCAAGACGGTTTGCGGCTATGGCGCGCCGGGCAAGGGCAACACGCTGCTGAATTATTGCGGCATAGGCACGGACTTCATCGACTTCACCGTCGACCGCAATCCGCACAAGCACGGGCGCTATACGCCGGGCACGCACATTCCGATCCTGCCGGTCGAAGCGATCGACACCGCCAAGCCGGACTACATCCTCATCCTGCCGTGGAATCTGAAGGATGAGATCGTCGCGCAGATGGCGCATGTCGGCGCGTGGGGCGCCAAGTTCGTCGTGCCCATTCCAGAAGCGGCCGTCGTCACTCCGGGAGAACGCCCATGAAAGTCGTGCTGTTCTGCGGCGGCCTCGGCACGCGCATCCGCGAATATTCCGAGCACGTGCCCAAGCCGATGATCCCGGTGGGGCATCAGCCGATCCTGTGGCACGTGATGGACTATTACAGCCAGTACGGGCATCGCGACTTCGTGCTTTGCCTCGGCTACAAGGCCAACACGATCAAGGACTACTTCCTCAACTACAAGCCCCATCTCACCTACGATCTCGTCGTCTCCAACGGCGGCGCGGACGTGGAAGTGCTGGGCGAGCGCAAGCCCGACTGGCGCATCACGATGATCGACACCGGCGTGTGGCGCAATATCGGCGGCCGGCTGTGGGCGGTGCGCGAGCACGTGCAGAACGAGGAGATGTTCTGCGCCAATTATTCTGACGGCCTGAGCGACGTGAACCTGGACGACATGGTCGCCAAGTTCAAAGCCAGCAACAAGATCGCCTGCTTCCTGGCCGTGCGTCCGCCGCTGACCTATCACTTGGCCGACATCGGCCCGGACGGGCGCGTGCGCGATTTCATCACCTCGGACCATTCTGAGATATGGATCAATGGCGGTTATTTCCTGTTCCGCCCGGAAATCTTCGACTACATGCGCGAGGGCGAAGAACTGGTGGTCGAGCCGTTCAAGCGGCTGATCGCCGACGACCAGCTCCTGGCCTACAAGCACGAGGGCTTCTTCCGCTCGATGGATACGCTGCGCGACCGTCAGCTGCTCGAAGACATGTTCGAGAAGGGCGACATGCCCTGGCGCGCGAAGGCCGATCCCGCCGGCAAGAACGGCGCCTGATGCGCGCGCTCGATATCGTCCGCGCCGGAGAGAAGCTCTCCGTGCTGTGCCTCGGCGCGCATGCCGACGATATCGAGATCGGCGCGGGGGGGACGCTGCTGACATGGCTCGGCGCCGGCGCGGAGCTGGACGTGCACTGGTGCGTGGCCGCCGCCGGCGCCGCGCGCGAGGCGGAGGCGCGCGCTTCGGCCGAGGCGTTCATGGCGGGCGCCGCGCGCGCCACCGTCGAGGTCGGCGGATTCCGCGATTCCTACCTGCCGTACGAGGGCGGCGCCGTGAAGCAATGGGTGGAGGCGCAGAAGCCGCGCATGCGGCCCGACATCGTGCTGACCCATTGCGCCGACGACGCCCATCAGGATCACCGCCTGCTCTCGGAGCTGGCCTGGAACGCCTTCCGCAGCAGCCTTATCCTCGAATACGAGATCCCCAAGTGGGACGGCGATCTGGGGCGGCCCAATTTCTACGTCCCGCTTGCGCCGGACGTGCTCGAGCGCAAGATCGCGCTGCTGGACGCGCACTTCGGCACACAGCGCTCCAAGGATTGGTTCGACGCGGAGACGTTTCGCGGGCTGGCGCGGTTGCGCGGCGTGGAGTGCCGGGCGCGTTACGCCGAAGGTTTCCGCGCCCGCAAGATCGTGGCGGGGATTGTCGGATGAAGCGGCCGATCACGGATTTCTCGGCGGGGACTGCGCTGCGCCGGCGCGCGCACGCTCTCATCCCCGGCGGCTGCCACACCTACGCCAAGGGCGACGACCAGTATCCCGTGCTTTCGCCCGGCCATGTCGTGCGCGGCGCGGGCTGTCGCGTCTGGGACGCCGACGGCAACGAATACATCGAATACGGCATGGGCAATCGCGCGGTCACGCTCGGCCACGCCCATCCGGCCGTGATCGAGGCCGTGCGCGCGCAGCTCGGCGAGGGCGTGAGCTTCACGCGCCCGGCGGCGATCGAGGTCGAGGCGGCCGAAGCGTTTCTTAGCCTGATCGACAACGCCGAGATGGTGAAGTTCTCCAAGGACGGCTCGGACGCCACCTCGGGCGCGGTGAAGATCGCGCGCGCCTATACCGGGCGCGATCTCATCGCCATCTGCGCCGATCATCCGTTCTTCTCCGTCGACGATTGGTTCATCGGTTCGACGCCGATCCATGGCGGCATCCCCGACGCCGTGCGCCGGCTCACCGTCAAGTTCCGTTACAACGACATCGAAAGCGTGAAGGCACTGTTGGCTGAGCATCCCGGCCGCATCGCCGGCTTCATCCTCGAAGCCGCCCGCGTGGAGCCGCCGCGAGACGATTTCCTCGCCGAGTTGAAGCGTCTCGCCCACGCCGACGGCGCGCTGCTGATCCTCGACGAGATGATCACGGGCTTCCGCTATCACCTCCAGGGCGCGCAGCGCCTTTACGGGATCGATCCCGATCTCTCCACCTGGGGCAAGGCGCTGGCCAATGGCTTCTCCGTGTCGGCGCTGGCCGGCAAGCGCGAGTTCATGCGCCTCGGCGATCTCACCCAAAGCGACCGTCCGCGCGTGTTTCTGATGTCGACCACGCATGGCGGGGAAACGCACGGCCTGGCCGCGGCGATGGCCACGATTGACGTGTACAGGCGCGAGCCGGTGATCGAGCACTTGCAGCGCGCCGGCGCGCGGCTGCGCGCGGGTGTGAGCGAAGCGGCGCAACGGCGCGGCGTGCAGGACTACGTCTCCGTTATCGGCGCCGACTGCAATCTGCTCTATGCCACGCGCGATGCGGCGCTGCAGCCGAGCCAGGCGTTCCGGACGCTGTTTCTGCAGGAGACCATCAAGCGCGGCGTCATCATGCCGTCGCTGGTCGTGTCCTACGCGCACACGGACGCCGATATCGATGAGACCATCGAGGCGATCGACGGCGCGCTGGAAGTCTATACGCGCGCGCTGGCGGACGGCGTGGAGAAATATCTTGTCGGCCCGCCTTCGATCCCGGTCTATAGGACCTGGAACGAAAAGCGGTAGCGAGACGCATCCGGCGGCTGCGCCGGCAGAGCAGATTTGAGGCGGGATTGACGATGCGAGTGCTGTTCACCGGTGCGGACGGATATGTCGGCGCGCTGCTCGGGCCTTACTTGTTGGAGCGCGGCGTCGAGGCGGTCGGGCTCGACACCGGCTATTATCGCCAGGGCTGGCTGTTCCCGATGCAGGGGCCGCGCCCGGCGGTGATCACCAAGGACCTGCGCGAAATCGAGTTGGAGGATCTGCAGGGTTTCGACGCCGTCGCGCACCTGGCCGAGCTTTCGAACGATCCGCTCGGCCAGCAGAATCCGGAGCTGACGCACGAGATCAATCACGGCGGCTCGGTGCGCCTGGCGGAACTGGCGCGCAAGGCCGGCGTGAAGCGTTTCGTCTACATGTCCTCGTGCTCGGTCTATGGCGTCGGCACGGACGGCGCGATCCTCGATGAAGAGAGCCCGGTCAATCCGCAGACCGCCTACGCCGAATGCAAGGTGAAGGTGGAGCGCGACGTCGGCGCTATGGCCGGCGACGATTTCGAGCCCTGTTTCCTGCGCAACGCCACCGCCTATGGCGCTTCCCCGCGCCAGCGCTTCGACATCGTGCTCAACGATCTCTGCGGGCTCGCCTGGACGACGAAGCAGATCAAGCTGGTGTCGGACGGCTCGCCGTGGCGGCCGCTCGTGCATGCGCTCGACATGTGCCAGGCCGTGCATCTTTCGCTGACCGCGCCGGCCGATGCGATCCGCAGGCAGGTGTTCAATGTCGGCTCCAGCGAGCAGAACTACCGGGTGATCGACATCGCCCGCATCGTCGCGGCGGAGTTTCCCGGCTGCGAGCTGATCGTCGGCGAGCCGAGCGCGGACAACCGCTCGTACCGCGTGAACTTCGACAAGATCCAGCGCCTGCTGCCTGACTTCAAATGCCAGTGGTCGGCGGAATCGGGCGCGCGCCAGATGCACGACCTGTTCGCCCGCATCGGCATGACGGAAGAGGATTTCCGCGCGCCGCCTTACACGCGCCTCGCCATGCTGATGAAGCACCGCAAGTCCGGCCTCCTGGACGACAAGCTGTTCTGGACGTTCCGCTAAAGCACCGCGCGCAAGCCACCCATGGACCGCCGGCGCCCCGCCGGCCCGCGGCGTTTGCAGTCATCCGCGCACACGCCAACCACAGTCAGCGCGACGCGGTCTGAGCGCCGAGGCGGCGCTGCACCGCCGACAGCAGGTGCCCCACCTCGTGGCTCATCGGGTGGCGCAACATGTAGAGGCCGCCCAGCCAGCTCGCCACGCCCAGCGCGCCCGCCAACAGCGCCATCGGAATGCTCAGCACGTAGCCGTCGCCCCACGCCAGCAGCACGAGCGCCGGGGCTATGGCGCTGAGCAGCGCCAGTTGCGCGCTCGGCGCCAGCGCGGCGACGAGCGCGCTCATCTTGTACGGGACGCGCCGCTTCACCATGAGCATCGAACAGACGACGTAGAACGGAATGCTGATGAAGTGGCTCCAGGCGGCCGCGTGCAGGCCGAAGAAGGAGGCGCCGCTGACGATGGCGATCATCACCGGAATGGTGAAGACGCCCAGCATCAGCGTGTCGCGGATGCCGCCGGCGGCGATCAGGATCGGATTGATTACGTAAACCGGGAACCAGATCAGGTAGGCGGCGGCGAGGATGTGCACCAGCGGCACCATCGCCAGCCATTGCGGCCCCAGCAGCACGCGCACGATCGGGTCCGCCAGGATGAAGACCCACAGCGTCGCCGGCCAGAGCAGCGCCGTGATCATCGTCAGGCTCTTCAGGAAGCTGTCCGCGAGCGCCTTGTTCTCCCGCGCCTGGCTCGCGAACGCCGGCAGCACCACAGGGCCAAGGCCTGCGAGCAGCGTCGTCGTCGGCATCGCGCTCACGGTCACGGCGCGCTGAAACAGGCCGACGCTTTCCGCGCCCAGCGTGCGCCCCAGCACCAGCAGGGGCAGCTGGTCCTGCAGATAGTAAAGCATGTTGCGCGCGCTATCGAAGGCGCCGAACTTGAACACCGCCTGCCAGTTGTCGAACCGGAGCCGGTAGATCGGGAAGTTCGGATGCGAAAACAGCATCAGCAGCAGCGCAAGCACGACCGAAACCAAGGTGGCCCAGGCGAAGCTCATGAAGTGGAAGCCCGCGAGCGCCAGGCCGATCGTGGTCGCGGCGTAGCTGAGGCTCGATACGGCGCTGATGAGCGCGATCCGGCCGAACTCGAGGTTCCGGCTGAGCAGGGCGTAGATCGGGCTCGAGAACGGCCCCAGCAGGAAGCACGCGACCGTCACCCAGAGAAACTCGCGCAGGCCCGGCACGCCGTAGAACTCGGCGGCGGGCTGGGCCAGCAGGAAGCAGATGAGCGCCAGCGGCAGCGTCAGCAGCAATTGCGTGGTGAACACGGTCTGCACCACGCGCGGCGTCGGCTCGTCCACCTGGATCAGATAGGATACGCCGCCGAAATCGCGCACGATCCCGGCCATGCCCAGCACCGCAATGCCGATCACGGAGACGCCGATCTCCTCCGGCGTGAGCAGGCGCGCGGTGACCACCAGCGTGCCGAACCGCACCAGCGTCGCGAACGTCCGATCGATCGTCGACAAGATGACACTGCGGCGGACCGTCATAGCGAGATTACGCGCCTATGGGCGCCAACGCCCGCTGCCAAAGGTCCAAGCATATTTCGAGTACGCCATCCACGCCATACGGCGAAAAGAGGGCGCCGCGCCGCCCCCGCACGCATTTAACGGCGTCCCCTGTAATCATGGCGCGGCATGTATTAAAAAGAGCCTGCGGGCGCTTGAGAGCAAATCGGGCGCCGGATTTGCATGCCTGCGCCAGCTCGACGCCGTCGCAAAAGGGTTAACCAATGTCGATCACCAGCAACACTGGATCCGCCCGCGCGGGATCATGGGCGCCTGAGCCGGTGAAGCGCGTCCTGCGTCCATTGGTTCAGTGGATCGGCGTGCGCTACAACCGCGCCGAAGCGCTTTGGTACGACATCAAGAACAAGACGGACACGACGGGCTCGGTGCCTGCGGCCGGGCTCGACATTCCGGACGACCTCACCACGCACGTCACCGGGTTCCAATCGGTGAACGAGCACTATCTGCGCCGGGTGCTGGAGGAGGTCGGCTTCCCCGATGGCAGCGTTTTCGTCGACATCGGCTGCGGCAAGGGCAAGGCGCTGCTGATTGCGGCCGAGTATCCCTTCATCCGCAAGGTGGTCGGCGTCGAACTCGCGGAATCGCTCTGCCGCGTCAGCGAGGCCAATATCGAGATCGCGCGCGCGCGCCTTGGTTTCGACAAGCCGGCCGAGGTGATCCACGGCGACGCCGTCGCCATCGACTATAGCGGCGGCGAGAACATCTTCTTCCTGAACAACCCGTTCGACGCCGAGTTCATGAAGATCTTCATCGACAAGATGGAAGAGAGCGCCAGGCGCCAGCCGCGCAAGATCTGGATGCTCTACGGCAATCCCGCGCACGCCAACACGATCGCCCAGGACGGCAGGCTCAAGCTGGTGCGCGAGTTCAAGTTCTTCGGGCCTGGGCGCAACATCACCGTTTTCGAACTCTGACTTGCACGCGCGGCGCTTCCGCGCCGCCGCCGGAAAGCCGCCCAATGCTCAAGGTGTCTTGGTTCGATCATGTCGCCGGCGAGGTGGACGACGCTTTGGCGGCGTTGCCCGAATGCGCCATGTGCCCGCACGACCTCTATCGCGCGCTGGTGCAGACGCCGCGCCCCGCGCGCGTGCGGATCGCGCTGGTCGCCGATGGCGACGGGCCGGTTGCGGTGATCGGGCTGGCGCAGAGCGGCGCGCTGGCGTGGGAGCCGATCACGAACTGGCTGTTTCCGGGAGAGGGCTTTCCCGCAAGGCCCGGGCGCGCCGTCGACGCGCTGGCGGCGCTCGGCGTCGAGGCGCCGGTGGCGTGGTGGCGCATGGGCGCGCCGCCGCCGCGCGGGCCGATGATCCACGATCTGGAGGTGACGCCCGCCCACCGGCTCGACGATCTCGCCGGGCGCGAGGAATTCTGGCGCAGCACCGACTATCTCCGCCACATCAAGAACATCCGCAACCGCACGCGCGGGCTCGAACTGCGCATCGGCGTACCCGAAATCGCCGAACAGGTTGCGGCGGGCTGGTTCGGCAAGTGGATCGGCGCCGACAGCGCCGATCCGCAAGTGCGCGCGCGCGTCCTGATCGCCGACGCGCTGGAGCCGCTGGGCCGCCACATCACTGTCGGCCTGTTCGACGACGGCAAACTCGCCGCGGGCTCCACCAACTTCATTCACAACGGCGAACTGGTCGCGGGCATTCTGTACATGCCGGACGAATATCGCCGCCTCGGCGCCGGCGTGCGGCTGATCGACGTCATGTTCCAGATCGCCGAGGAGCGCGGCCTCTCCGCTTTCGATCTCGGCGGCGCCGCCGAATATAAGCGCAAATGGGCGCCGCCGGTGGGCGAGCGCGTGAGCTTCGTCGTCGCGCCGCCCGGAGTGCGCTTCGCGCGCAAGCTTGCGGCCAAGGCCAAGGCGCTGCTGCGCGGCGGCGCGCGCGCGTCGGCGCCGGCCAGCTAAGGCGTCGCGCGCTAAATTCGACGCAAGCCTAATATGAGCCGCCGGGAGCGCGGCAGGCGCTGCGCACTCCCCCTTTAAACGTTCGCGCAGGCCGGCGAGGGCGCCGGCGGTCCATATTGGTAGCGCGTTCGATATTCAGCGCGACGCCTTCAAGGCGCGCCGGCGAGAACCTCGATCAGCGGTTTGAACGCGGCCTGCGCTGAGAAGTGGCGCTCCGCGCACGCCAGCGCCGCTTCGCCCAGCGCTGCGCGGCGTGCGCGGTCGCCGGCCAGGGCCACCGCCGCCGCCGCGAACTCTGCCGGCTCGTCCGCGAGCGCCATCGCATCGGCGACGATCTGCTCGACGCCCTGCGCCGTGACGCTCGTGCCGACCACGGCCTTGCCCGCCGCCAGCGCCTCCACCAGCTTAATCTTCAGTCCGGAGCCCGTGTAGAGCGGCGAGATCACCACGCTGGCTTCGGCGTAAAGCGGCGCAAGATCGTCCACCACGCCCAGTATGGCGACGCCGTCCGGCGGCGCGCCGAGCCCGCGCGCCACCGATCCCGCCACCTTCAGCTGCGCCTTCGGCCGCTGCGCGCGGATCAGGGGCCAGATGTCCCGATAGAACCATTCGAGGCCGACGATGTTCGGCGCCGTGTTGCTGCCGACGAAGAACAGGAGATCGTCCTGGCCGGGCTGCGTCGCCGGCGCCAGTTCGGTGGAGTGAGGCGCGGTCACGACCACGCTGCGCGGCAGCGCCGCGCGCACCTTTGCCGCTTCGTCCTGCTGGATTGCGATCACGGCGTCGGCGAGGCCGAGCATCCTGAACTCGTCGGCGGCTTCGATCTTCACCGTGTTGGTCTCGGCCGCATCCGCCACCCGCGCCGACATCAAGTCGTGCATGATGATGGCGGAGCGTGCGTTGGGCGAGACGAGGTACGGCGCGAGCGTTGCGGTGAACGCGTAGTCGCAGAGCGCGGCGTCCGCGTTCGGGATCGCGTTCCGCGCCAGCCACAATTGGTCCGCCCGCGTCGCCGCGGCGCCTTGCGCATACTCCGCCGGCCGGCTCAGGCCCTTGACTCCGACCTTGCTCAGCAGCCTGTCGGCGACGGCGAGCGCCGAAGCCAGCCAGATCCGCGGATCGCGCGCGACGACGATGTGTCCGAGCCGCAGCCCGCCATGGACGCGATAGCGGTCGAACACGTCCGTCTCTGCGCGCAGCTTGAGAAGCGCCCAGCGTCCGAACAGCTTCGGCGAAGCGCCCAGATAGTCGACCGCGTAGCCCGCCCGTTTCAACGCGCCCGCGAGCGCCAGCACATAGGCCGAGCTGCCATTGGTCGCGCCGACGATACGCTGGCGCGAGATCAGCGCGACCCGCTTGCCGGCGCCGGGCCGCCGCGGTTTTGGCCGCTGCAGCCGCGCCTGCAGCGGCGCCTTGAGCAGCCACAGCGAAGCGGGCCGGTTCAGCGCCGCCGCGGCCGCGCCGACAATGTCCCTGGCTTTCAGCGCCTGGACGAGCCGGGTGAACGCCTTTGCATCCGCGCGCGCCGCCGCGCCGCGCGCGATCTCGCACTTCAGTTCGGCGTCCGCGCCGGGATCGAGCCGGGCGTAAGCGGCGTCCAGCGCCTCGATCGAGGCGAGGTCCAGCCGGTGCGAGATCGAGGCGTCGTGCTTGCGGTAGAAGTAGCCCAACTCGGGATAGAGGCGCAGCCGGGCGCCGCCGATCATCAGCCGCAGCACCAGTTCCGAATCCTCGCCGATCCGCAACGTCTCGTCGTAGCGGGCGTTCAGCGCGCGCCGGAACACCGGCTTCAGATAACCGAGCGCCGGCCCCGCCGCGAGCAGGCGGTTGCTCGCTTCGTAGGCCGCGGGGCTGACCCAGTTGGCGCGCGCCGCCAGCGCCCCGCGCAGGTGGCCATGCGGCGGCTTCGCGATCGAATCGTAGAAGACGAGCAGATCGTCGGCGGCGATGTCGGCGCCGTCCGCCTCCGCCGCGCCGACCAGCCGCTCCAGCCGCTCCGGATGGATGTAATCGTCATTATCGACAACCGCGATCCAGTCGCCGCGCGCCGCCGCCAGCGCCCGGTTGCGGGCCGCCGCCGGGCCGGTGCGGCTTTGTTCCGTAGTAACGATCTTCAGCCTGGGATCGCCGGCCGCCGCCGCGCGCGCCCGCGCCAGGCTGTCGTCGGTCGAGCCGTCGTCGCTGACGATCAGCTCCAGCGCCGTTTCGGTCTGGCGCAGCACCGAGCGCACGGCGGCGGCGATATGCGCCGCCCCGTTCAGATTCGCCATGATGACGGAGACCCGCGGCGCGGCGGCGGACGCGTTCATGTTGCTCGGCGTGCCCTTTTCTTGCGCGCGCTGCAAGTTTTGCTCCACGGATGGATGGCGTGGAGGGAAGCCTGTTGCTGCTGCGACGGCGGGAGCCTAGGACAAGCCCATGCAATTGCTGCGGATGTTCGAGCGTCCCACGCCGCCCGCCGCGAGATTTCCGGCGGGACGGGTCGGCTTCGCCGTGGGCGATATCCACGGCCGGTCTGATTGCCTGGCCGAAATGTTCGATCTGCTCGAAGCGCGCGCGGAGCAGGAGACGCGCGAAGGAGCGGCGCCGGTGGTCATCTTCCTCGGCGACTATGTCGACCGCGGGCCGGACAGCCGCGGCGTGCTCGATCTGCTGCTGAGCGGGCGGCCCCACGGCTTCGAGCGCCGCTATCTCAAGGGCAATCACGAGCAGGCCATGCTGGGCTTCCTGGACGATCCGATGGAGCACCGGGCCTGGCTGCTGCAGGGCGGGGCCGAGACGCTGCTTTCCTACGGCATCCAGCCGCCGCCGCCGGTCGGCGCGCGGGAGCATGACTGGATCGGCGTGTCGCAGCACCTGCGCGCCCGCATGCCGCCGGAGCATTTCGAGTTCCTGACCGGCCTCGAACGCTATGTCGAACTGGGCGATTACGCCTTCGTCCATGCCGGCGTGGACGTCTCCCGGCCGCTGGAACAGCAGACCGACGAGGACCTGTTCTGGATTCGCGCGCCGTTCCTGTCGGGCAAGCGCCCGTTCACGCACCGGGTGGTCCATGGCCACACCCCGGTCGAGCGGCCCCACGCCGATCACCGCCGCATCGCCGTGGACACCGGCGCCTATGTCTCCGGCACGCTGACCGCCGCCCGGTTCGAGGGCGATCAGGTCGAGTTCGTGTCCGCCACCAGACGCACGCGCGGCTAGGCCGGCGCAGGGCGCGGCGTTAGCTCCGCTTGTTCGCCTGGGCGACGCGGTTTACACCCCGCACTCCAGTGAGGAGACAAACGGCATGGCGCAGACTGGCGGCGCACGCGGAAACATGGACATCCAGGATCAGAAGGAGACCTTCCGCGGTTTCCTGACCGCCTCCGTCTGGGGCGGCGGTCTCGCTATTCAGCTCGTCGCCTTGCTGACGCTGGCGTTTGCGATCGGCGCGGGCTGGTGGGCCGGCTGGATCGCATTTGTGGCGATCGGGGCTGCGGCCGGCTTCTTCTTTCGCATGTCCAGCGTCTACTGGGCCGTCCAGGCCGCGATCTGGGTCGTTCTGGCGCTCGGCGGCTTCATCGTCCCGGCGCTTTCCGGCATGATGGGCTAGCCCTTGCGGATCGCTTTTCTCAAGGAGACCGCCCCGGGTGAGACGCGTGTCGCGGCGACGCCGGAGACCGTGAAAAAGATCGTCGGCCTGGGCCATAGCGTCAGCGTCGCCGCCGGCGCCGGCGTCGCCGCCAGCGTTCCGGATCAGCATTACACGGACGCCGGCGCCGAAGTGAGCGCCGATGGCGGCGTGAGCGGCGCCGATCTCGTCGTCAAGGTGCGCCGGCCGACGCAAGCCGAGGTCGCCGCGCTGAAGCCCGGCGCCGGCTTCGTCTCGCTGCTCGAGCCCTATGGCGACAAGGCCGTCATCGATGCGCTCGCCAAAGCCAGGATCGACGCGCTGGCGATGGAATTCATTCCGCGCATCAGCCGCGCCCAATCGATGGACGCGCTGTCGAGCCAGGCTAACCTCGCCGGCTATCGCGCCGTGATCGAAGCGGCCGGACTCTACGGCCGCGCTTTCCCGATGATGATGACGGCCGCCGGCACCGTCGCCGCCGCCAAGGTGTTCGTGATGGGCGTCGGCGTCGCCGGCCTGCAGGCCATCGCCACCGCGCGCCGCCTCGGCGCCGTCGTCAGCGCGACCGACGTGCGTCCCGCCACCAAAGAGCAGGTGGCGTCGCTCGGTGCCAAGTTCGTCGCCGTCGAGGACGAAGAGTTCAAACAGGCCGAGACCGCCGCCGGCTACGCTAAGCCGATGAGCGCGGAGTATCAGGCCAAGCAGGCGGCGCTCGTCACCGCGCACCTCGCCAAGCAGGACGTGGTGATCACCACCGCGCTGATCCCGGGCCGGCCGGCGCCGGTGCTCGTCACCGAGGCGCAAGCCAGGTCGATGCGGCCGGGCTCGGTGATCATCGATCTCGCGGTGGCGCAGGGCGGCAATTGTCCGCTGTCGAAGCCGGATGAGCTGGTCGAGATCGGCGGCGTGAAGATCATGGGCTTCACCAATCTGCCGGCGCGGCTGCCCGCCGACGCCTCCGCGCTCTACGCCAAGAACTTCCTCGCGCTCCTGCCGCTGCTCGCCGACAAGGAGAGCAAGGCGTTCGCGCCGGCCTGGGACGACGAGATCATCAAGGGCGCGATGCTGACGAAGGGCGGGGCGATCATCCATCCCTCCCTGGCCCCGGCGAGCGCGGCATGAACGATATCGAGTTCGCCAAGCGCTATTACGCAGCCTGGAACGCGCGCGATATCGACGGCATCCTCGCGCTCTACGCGGAAGACATCGAGTTCTCCTCACCCTATATCGCGGCCCTCGGCTTCGCCCATGACGGGGTGATCCACGGCAAGGCGATGCTGCGCGCCTATTTCGAGCGCGCGCTCGACCGGGCGCCGGCGCTGACGTTCTCGCCGGAAGCCATTCTCGTCGGCGCCCGCGGCCACACCTTGGTGTATCGCAACCATCGCGGCGAGCGCGTCGCGGAAACGCATGAGGTCGACACGGCCGGCCTCATCGTCCGCGCCGACGCCGCCTACGAGACAGCCTAACCGCCAGGAGCGAGGTCATGAACGGCATCGGCCGCAAGGCAATTGCAGCAGCGTTTCTGGCTGCGACCCTGTTCGCCGCTCCCGCTCACGCGCAAACGGAAGGGCCGTCGATCAGCGTGCTCGCCAATTGCGCCGGCGCCATCGCCGCCCACGCCGATCTCGACGTGCTGACCTATCCGCGCGGCGCGTCCGGCGCCTGGGCGGACGTGCTCGGCCGCGTCCTCGCGCGCCTGAACACGATGGAGGGCGTCGAGGGCATGACCGGCCGCTATGCGGCCAGCGCGGCGCGCTCCTACTGGCTGGAGCAGAGCGCCTCGGAGCGTGAAACCGCCGCAAACCAGTGCCGTACGCGTTTCGGGAGCTGAACGCATGGTCGATCCGTTCGTTTTCTATCTGGCCATTTTCGTGCTGGCGATTTTCGTCGGCTATTATGTGGTGTGGTCGGTCACGCCGGCGCTGCACACGCCGCTGATGGCCGTCACCAACGCGATCTCGTCGGTGATCATCGTCGGCGCGCTGATCGCGGCGGCGGCGAACGTCGACGCCGAGGGCGGCTGGATCGCCAAGGGCGCCGGTGGGCTCGCCGCAGCGCTGGCCGCCGTGAACATCTTCGGCGGCTTTCTCGTCACCCAGCGCATGCTGGCCATGTACAAGAAGAAAGAGCGCAGCAAATGAGCTCGTCATTCCGGGGCTCAGCGAAGCTGAGAACCCGGAACCCAGGGGTTGCCGATGCTTCGTTTGCCCCTGGGTTCCGGAACGCGCGTGCGCGCGTCCGGAATGACGAAGGGTGCGCCCGATGAACGCGGCGGAGTGGCGGGCCCTCATCGAAGCATATCTCGACGGCCGTCTCTCAGCCGAGGCGTTCATGCGCCGCTTCATCGACGCGTGGCGCGCGTCCGGCGGCGCGGTCCCGCGCGCGGTTGCGGCGATGCAGGCGCATGTCGAGGCGTTCGAGGCGCAAGTCGCGGAAGTCCGCGAGGAAGGCGCCGTCAGCGATGACGAGCTGCGTCAGGCGGCGCAGCGCGCGCTCTACAATCTCGGCGAAGAGCCGGCCGTCTCGGCCCACACCTTCGACCGCACCCGTGCGCGCGAGGATATGCGCCGCTTCCAGGTTCACGTCTCACGCATCGCCGGCATAGGCTGCCTGATCGCGCTGGCCTGGTTCGCGCTCTGTATTCTGCAAATCTACTACGTCAGCGAATGGATTCAGCAATCGCTCGGCTGGGGCGCCTGGCCTTCGGCGGTTGTCGGCTTCATCCTCGCTTTCGTGCCGATCGTGGGCAATCTGCTCGCGTTTCTCGGCGCCACCCAGGAAGGCTGGGCGACCTGGGCCGCCGCCATCGTCTTCTTCGCCGCGCCCGCGGCGACGTTCTTATCCGGCTGGTCGCGCTGGCGCCGGCCCGGTTCCAGGGGCTGACATGAACGCTGATCTTGCTGCGCTGCTTTACCTCGTGAGCGGGGTGCTCTTCATCCTCGCGCTGCGCGGGCTTTCCAGCCCCGAGACCAGCCGCCAGGGCAACATGTTCGGCATGCTCGGCATGGCGATCGCCATCGGCACGACGCTATGGCTCGTCACGCCCGATACGACGACGTGGCTGATCATCGCCGGCGGCATCGTCATCGGCGGCGGCGTCGGCGCCTTCATCGCCCGCTCGATCCAGATGACGGCGATGCCGCAGCTGGTGGCGGCGTTCCACTCGCTGGTCGGTCTCGCCGCCGTGGCGGTCGCGGCCGCCGCGTTCTATGCGCCGGAGAGCTTCGGCATCGCCGAAGCCGGCCGCGGCATCCACATGCAGTCGCTGATCGAGCTGTCGCTCGGCACCGCCATCGGCGCCGTCACTTTCACCGGCTCGGTGATCGCCTTCGCCAAGCTCAACGGCAACATGTCCGGCGCGCCGATCATGCTGCCGGCGCGGCACCTGATCAACATCGTCATCGGCGCGACCATCGTCGCGCTGATCGTGATGATGATCCAGTCGCACGGCGCGGTGCAGTGGCATTTCTGGGCGCTTGCGGCGCTTTCGCTGCTGATCGGCGTGCTGCTGATCATCCCGATCGGCGGCGCCGACATGCCGGTCGTCGTCTCGATGCTGAACTCGTATTCGGGCTGGGCCGCCGCCGCGCTCGGCTTCACGCTGGAGAACATCGCGCTGATCATCACCGGCGCGCTGGTCGGCTCTTCGGGCGCGATCCTCAGCTACATCATGTGCAAGGGGATGAACCGCAGCTTCATCAGCGTCATCCTCGGCGGCTTCGGCACCGGCGAGGGCGCGGCGGCTGCAGGCAAGGTCGAGACCCGCCCGGTGAAGCAGGGCAGCGCCGACGATGCGGCCTTCATCATGAAGAACGCCTCGAAAGTGATCATCGTGCCGGGCTACGGCATGGCGGTGGCGCAAGCCCAGCACAGCGTGCGCGAAATGGCGGACCTGCTGAAGAAGGAAGGCGTCGAGGTGAAGTACGCCATCCACCCCGTCGCCGGCCGCATGCCCGGCCACATGAACGTGCTCCTGGCCGAAGCCAACGTGCCGTACGACGAAGTGTTCGAACTCGAAGACATCAACAACGAGTTCAGCCAGGCCGACGTCGCCTACGTCATCGGCGCCAACGACGTCACCAACCCCGTCGCCAAGACCGATCCGCAATCGCCCATCTTCGGCATGCCGATCCTCGACGTGGAAAAGGCGAAGACGGTGCTGTTCGTGAAGCGCGGCATGGGCTCGGGCTACGCCGGCGTCGAAAACGAACTCTTCTTCCGCGACAACACCATGATGCTGTTCGGCGACGCCAAGAAGATGACGGACGAGATCGTGAAGGCGCTCTAGATTTAACCAATCCGCAACCGAGGCGCCTCGTCATTCTAGGCAATGAACAAGCATGACATGTTGATGGCGAACGCGCTTTGCGCGGTTCTTGCAGCTTCTGCTTCGTGCCCCACAGAATGTGGCTGCCCTGCGGGAACGGAAATTGAGCAGTTCAGGGTGAGTGCCGCTGGAACCGCTACGACCAGCACGTCGATCCTGCTATTGCTAGCTCCGGAAGATTTCGACGAGCGCGCAGAGGTGATGTTCCGGAGTAGTCGCCTTTGGTGGTCAGCAAGCCGTTGACCTGCCGGCTGGAAGTTGGCGGTGTCAAACGCCGCCGCTTACATGAAGCAAAGGGGAGCGGTTTGCGCCGCTCCCCTTCAACGTGTGCGCTGAGGCGCGCGCCTACCAGATCGTCACCCGATCCGGCGGCGCGAGATAGAGGCCGTTGTCCGCCTCGACGCCGAACGCGGCGTACCACGCATCCATGTTCCGCACCGTGCCGTTGCAACGATAGACCGCCGGCGAGTGCGGGTCGGTGAGCACCTGGTTGCGCAGCGCTTCGTCGCGGATCAGCGCCCGCCAGGCCTGCGCCCAGCCGAGGAAGAAGCGCTGGTCGCCGGTGAAGCCGTCGAGCACAGGCGCCGGCCGGCCGGCGAGGTGCAGCGTGTAGGCGTGATAGGCGACTTGCAGGCCGCCATTGTCGCCGATGTTTTCGCCCAGCGTCAGCCGCCCGTTCACGTTGAGGCCCTCGAGCGGCGCGAACGCATTGTACTGCTCGACCAGGCGGTCGGTCACTTCGGTGAAGCGGCGGACGTCTTCCTCGTTCCACCAGTCGCGCAGCACGCCGCGCGCGTCCGACTTGGCGCCCTGGTCGTCGAAGCCGTGGCCCATTTCGTGGCCGATGACGCCGCCGATCGCGCCGTAGTTCACCGCGGCGTCGGCGTTCGGATCGAAGAACGGCGCCTGCAGGATCGCGGCGGGGAAGACGATCTCGTTGAACACGGGATTGTAGTAGGCGTTCACCGTTTGCGGCGTCATGAACCACTCGTCGCGGTCGGTCTGGTGGCCGAGACGGTCGAGATCATGCTGCCAGTCCCAGAGCTGGTAGCGCTTGGCGTTGCCGAAGGCGTCGCCGGCGCGGACTTCGAGCGCCGAATAGTCCTTCCAGCGGTCCGGGTAGCCGATCTTCGGACGGAACGTCGCCAGCTTCTCGCGTGCGGCGACCTTCGTCTCTTCCGACATCCAGCTGAGGCGGTCGATGCGCTCGCCATAGGCGCGGCGCAGGTTTTCGACCAGCTCCGTCATTTGCGCCTTGGCTTCCGGCGGGAAGTGGCGCTGCACGTAGATCTGGCCGACGGCCTCGCCCAGCGCGCCGTTCACCGCATCGACCGAACGCTTCCAGCGCTCGCGCTGCTGCGGCTGGCCGTTCAGCGTCTTGCCGAAGAAGTCGAACGCTTCGTTGTCGACCGCACGCGGCAGCACCGAGGCGTTGTTGCGGATCAGGTGGTAGACGAGATAGGCGCGGATCGTGGAGATCGGCGTGCGCGTATAGAGGTTGGCGAGCGGGCCGATGGCCGAAAGCTCGCGCACCACCACTTCGTTGACGTGGTTGAGCCCTTGCGACTCGAACGCTGCGTCCCACGGGAAGTTCGGCGCGAGCGCGGCGATCTGCTGGCGGGTCTGCAGGTTGTAGGTGCGCGAACGGTCGCGGCGCTCGGCGATCGGCCAGTGCAGTTCGGCGATCTGGGTCTCGAACGCGACGATGTTGCGCGCTTTGCGCGCGGCGTCCGGCTGGTTCGCCAGCGTCAGCATGCGTTCGATGTGCGCCTGATACGCTTGACGGATAGCCGGGAACTGGCCGTCGGTGCGGCGATAATATTCGCGCTCCGGCAGGCCGAGCCCCGCGTGCGTCATGCCCACGCAATAGCGGTCGGGGTTGCGCTGATCGAGCGAGATGTAGGTCGCGATCGGAAAGTTGACGGCCACGCCTGGGCGCGCGGCGATGCGCGCGGCGGCTTCATGGTCGCGCGCGGCGTTGATCTCGTCGATCTCCGGCTGCACCGGGGCGAGGCCCAGCGCGTCGATCGCATCCTGGTTCAGATACGAATTGTAGTAGTCGGCGATCTTCTGCTGCACCGAGCCGTTCTCGCCGCCGGCGAGCGCCACTTCCTCGATGATCACGCGCTGATCGCGGTCGGACTTGTCGCGCAGGATGTCGAACGTGCCCCAGCGGGTGCGGTCGGCCGGAATTTCCGTGCGCGCCATCCAGGCGCCGTTGGCGTAGCGAAAGAAGTCGTCGCCGGGATCGACGCTCGTATCCATGGCGGTGAGGTCGAAGCCCCAGGCGCCGATGGCGGCGGGCGCGCGCGCCGGGCCGGTGCTGGACGCTGCGCCGGTGGCGCAGCCGGCGAGCAGCGCCAGCGACGACGCACCCCAGGCGCGGCGGGTCAAAGCGATCATGAGAGTCCTCCGGTGTCTTACTCCGCCGCGGCCAGTCTGCGGCGGCCCCCATAGAGCCGTGCGTAGAAGCCGAACAGGCCCCCGAACACGCGCTTGATGTCGATGCCGATCATGTAGAAGGCCGGCGTCAGGATCAAGGTGGCCGGCATGCAGAACAGCACGCCGAAGGCCAGCGAGAGCGCCATCGGCTTCAGGAACTGCACGATGGCGGCGTTTTCCAGCAGCATCGGGGCCACGCCGACGAATTCTGTGACCGAAGTCAGGAAGATCTGGCGGAAGCGCGAGATCGAGGCCTCGACGATGCCGCGCTCGGCGCGCACCCGCATCACCCGGAAGCCGGCTTGTTCCAGCATCTCCGCGCGCTCGCGGTATTCGCTCGCATCCCACTTCATCTGGGCGGAGTGGCGCAGCTCGACCGGCGCGTTCTGGAAGCTCTTCAGCGCCGAGTCCATGATCAGCTCTTCGTGCACTTCGAGGTCCGGCGCGATCGCCACGTACTCGAACACTTCGCCGTTCGGCGCGGGCACTTCGTGCAGCTCGATCGGCTCGCCGTCCTCGTTGAGCAGCGGCGCGGCGCCCGGCTGCTTGAACCGCAGCGCGAAATAGCCGCGGATCTGGTTGCAGCGGTCCACCAGCACGACGTTGTCGTTCACGACGACGCCGATGGCGGCGATGACGCCGAGCCATGAGAACAGCGCGAAGCTCAGATTGAAGAGGATGTGCCCCACGGTTGCGCCGACGATCGCGAACGGGATCACCGACAGGATCATGATCGGCTGGGCGTAGGAGCGGAACGTCACCGCCAGCAGGAAGTAGATTGCCGCGAAGGCCATCATCATCAGCGTGCCGAGCTGGGCGAAGAACTCGGCCTGGCCCTCCGCTTCGCCGATCGCGCGGCGCGAGACCGTCGCGTAGCGGGCTTCGAACTGCGGCCAGAAATCCTGATTCAGCGTGCGCATGATGTCGTTGCGCGCTTCGGCGTTGACGAGGTCGGCCGTGACCAGGATCGAACTCATGCGCTGGCGGCGGTCGAGGCCGGTGACGCCGGGCGCGAACTCCCACGTCGCGATCGCCGCCAGCGGCACTTCGCGGCCGTCGTTCGTGCGCACGCGGAACGAGCCGAGGCTCTCCAGCGTGCGGCGGTCGTCGCGCGGATAGCGGACATAGACGCGCACGTCGTCGCCCTCGCGCGGCAGCCGCTGCACTTCTTCGCCGAAATAGGCCTGCCGCACCTGACGGGTCAGGTCGGAGAGCGTGATGCCGAGCTGTTCGGCGCCCGGCAGCAGCGTGAAGCGCAATTCCTCGATCGCCGCGTCCTGGCTGTCGCGCACCGAGGAGACGCCCTCGAACTGCAGCAGCCGCGCTTTCAGGTCTTCGACGGCCGCCTCCAGGTCCGCCTTGTTCTCGCCCATCAGCGCCATGTCGATGGCCGGCGAGCCGCTGCCCGACAGCGAGAAGCTGATCTGGTCGGCGTCGGGCACTTCGCCCAGCAGCTGCTCCAGCCGTTCCGTCACCTGGCGCGAGCGCAGGTTCGTGCGCGTCTGCGGCGGGGTCAGGCCGACATAGGCGCGGATCGTGTTCTCGTCGATCGACTGGCTCCACGAGCGGACCACGCCGCGCGACTCGCGCCCGGTGTTCGGGTCGGGCTGGGCGTATTCGGTCGTTTCCTGCTCGAGCGCGGTGCGCGCCGCGTCGAGCTGTTCGGCCACCTGCTCCATGCGCGAGAAGGGCGTGGTCTGCGGCAGCTGGATCGACACCTGCATGAAGTCGCCTTCGACTTCCGGCATGAACGTCTGCTTCACGCGCCCGGTCATCATCAGGCCGATCGCCAGGATAGTGATGCCGAGGAAGATGGACCAGGTCAGGTAGCGCATCTTCACCGCGCCGCTCACCAGCGGCGCGTGCAGGTTCTTGGCCACCCAGATCACCGAGTGCGCGCAGCGCTGCTGCAGCGCCATCAGCTTCGAGAACAGGCCGGGCTTGTTCGGATCCGGCACCGTCACGTGCGCGAGGTGCGCCGGCAGGATGATCAGGCTTTCGATCAGCGAGAACACCAGCGTCGACATCACGACGATCGAGATCGCGCGCGTGAACTGGCGCACGTCGCCCTCCAGCAGCGCCATCGGACTGAAGGCGATCATGGTGACGAAGACCGACGCCACCAGCGGCTTCAGCACCATCTGCGTCGCCAGGATCGAGGCGTCGGCGCCGGTATGGCCGCGCTCGGCCCGCTCATAGATCGCTTCGCCGACGATGATCGCATCGTCGACCATGATGCCCAGCACCAATAGGAAGCCGAACACGCTCATGAAATTGAGCGAGACGTCCATGTAGGGGAGGATGAAGAACGAGCCGGCGAAGGCGGTCATCACGCCCAGGGTGGCCCAGAACGCCACCTTCGGGTGCAGCGACAGCAGCAGCAGCACGAAGATCAGGAAGAAGCCCTGCGCCGCGTTGGAGAACAGGATTTCCAGCAGCGAGTTGTAGTCCTCGACTTCGTTGTAGATCGTCGTGATCTGCACGCCCTGGGGCAGTTCGGCGCGGATTTCGTCGATCATCTCCTGCACCGCCTTGCTGGTTTCCCAGATGTTGAAGCGGTCGGCCGTCTGCACCGCGATGATCGCCGCGGGGTCGCCGTTCATGCGCGAATAGAGGTTCACGTCCTGGAAGCCGTCGTGCACGGCGGCGACGTCGCCCACGCGCACCGCGCCGCCGTCCGGCGTCTGGCGGATGATGATGTTCTCGAAATCGAGCTGGGTGTCGGCGAGATTGCGCGCCTGCAGCTGGAAATTGCCGTCGGCCGTGCGCACGGCGCCGGCGCCGGCGTTGAGCGATGAGCTGCGCACCGCGCGCGCCACTTCGTCGAAGGTCAGGCCCCAGGCCTGCAGCGAGGCTTCCGAGACCTCGATCGACACTTCCGGCGTGCGCACCCCCGTCACCAGCGTGTTGGCGGCGCCGGGTTGCAGCGAGAGCCGGTCGCGCAGCCGCTCGGCCGTGTCGCGCAGGTCGCGCTCGTTGATGGTGCCGTGCACGCCGATGATGATCGACCAGTTGCGGCCGACTTCGCGGGCGACGCGGATCGGCTCCATGCCGGACGGCAGGCCAGAGATGGATTCGACGCGCGCGCGCACTTCTTCCGTCATCGCGTCGACATCGACGCCGGAGTCGATGGCGATCCGCACCCAGCCGAAGCCTTCGCCCGAGCGCGAACGCACCCAGTTGACGTTGTCGAGATCGGCCGTCGCCTCCTCGATGCGGACGACGACCTGCTGCTCCATGTCTTCCGGGCTCGCGCCCGGCCAGACGGCCTGGATGAACACGCCGTCGCCGCGGCCGGCCGGGAAGAACTCCTTCTCCATCTTCTGGAAGGAGAGGTAGCCTGCGACCACGCAGAACAGCATCAGCAGATTGCCGGCGACGGGGTTGCGCCCCCACCAAGCGACCAGGCCCTTCAACATGCGACGTCTCCGGCGTCAGCGGGCGCGACCGCGCCCGCGCGCTTATCTGCGAATGTCCAACTGCTCTTGGTTGGCCGGCTGCGGCTGCTCGTCCGGCTGCTCGGCGGCGTCGCCGGCGCGGTCGATCGGCGTCACCGCCATGCCTTGGCGCGGCGAGGTCAGCACCGAGACCACCACCCGCTCGCCGTCGGCGACGCCGTCGCGGAACAGCACCTCGTCGGCCGTCGTCTGCGCGGCGCGCACCTGGCGCACGTCGATCGTGTTGTCCGGACGGACTACATAGACGAACTCGTTGCGCTTCAGCGCGCTGCGCGGCGCCGCCACCAGCGTCTCGCGGCTCGCGCCTTCGAGGCGCGCCTGCACGAACATGCCGGGCGCCAGCGGCGCGGCGTGGCGCGCGTCGAACGGATCGCGCACCTGCACGACGCCGTAGACGAGCCGCGTGCGCGCATCGACCGAAGCCTCCGTGCGCACGAGACGGCCCTGCCACGTATGCGTGCGGCCGCCGGTCGCGCTGGTGACGTGCGCCGCCGGGCCGGGATTCGCGGCCGTCGCCTGGAAGCCGACCGGGATGCGCATCGAGGCGAGGTCCGCATCCGTCAGCGGCACGCGGATTTCCATCGTGTCGGTGGCGAACATCACCGCGACCGGCGAGCCGGGGCCGACATAATCGCCGACATTGGCGCGGCGCTCGCGCACGCGGCCGGCGAACGGCGCGCGGATGGAGGCGCGGCTGAGGTCGAGTTCGGCCGAGCGCAGCGCCGCCTGCGCGGCGGCGAGTTGGGCGCGCGCTTGCGCCAGTTGTGGCTCGCGCACCGCGAGCGGAGGCGCTTCGCCGCGGCCCAGCGCCTGCCAGTCCTGCCGCGCCAGTTCGGCTTCCGCCTCCTCGCGCGCCAGCGCTTCTTCCGATTGCGCCACTTGCGCGCGCGCCCGCACGACGGCGAGCTGATAGTCGGCCGCGTCGATGCGCGCCATCACTTCGCCTTCGGAGAATGAGCCGCCTTCGGCGAATTTCGGGCTCACCCAGACGACGCGGCCGGCGACCTGCGCCGCCAGCGTCGCTTCCACGCGCGGGCGCGCTTCGCCCTGCACGTTGAGCGAGATCGTCGTCGGGCGCGCGTGCGCCACCGCGAACTGCACCGCCGGCGGATGCGGCGGCGCGCCTTTTTCCTTGGCCTGGTTCGCCGTGGCGAACATCAGGAACATCAGCCCGGCCACGCCGATCAGCACGACCACGGGGGCTGCGAACACCGCCAGGCGTCCGATCGTCCCGAGAAGTCCGCGCGGCTTGCCGGCTTCGGCGGTCGTATCTGTGGCGGACAGCATGTTGAGATCCATCTTGTTCATGGCGCGAGGTCCCGATCTTCGTCGATGCCGCCCGTGCGGGCGCCGCCGCCCAGGGCGACGTGATAGGTGATGCGGTTGGAGACGCGCGCGGCGCGCGCCTGGATCAACCCGCGCTCGGCGTCGATGCGGCGGGTGTAAGCGTCGATCAGTTCGAACAGCGTGGCGACGCCGCGCGCGTATTCGCGCTCGGCCAGCTCCTGCGCTTCGCGGGCTTCGTCGGCGGCGATGGCGAACTGGGTTTCGCGGACTTCGAGGCTCTGGTCGGCGCTGATCGCGCCCTCGACTTCGCGCCAGGCCGCGATCGTGGCGCGCACATAGTCCGACGCCGCCGCGCGCCGGTCGGCGACGGTCGCGCGCGATTCCGCCAACAGCGCGCCGCCCTGAAAGATCGGCATGCTGATGCCGGCGATCAGGTTGCTGATCATGTTGGCGCTGTCGTCGATCCGGTTCAGCGCCGGGCCGGTGGCGCCCGCCGTGCCGCGCAGCGTCAGCCGCGGCAGCATCGCCGTGCGCGCTTCGTGCATGCGGAAGCCGGCGGCGCGCATGCGGTTCTCCGCCGCCAGCACGTCGGGGCGGCGTTCGAGCAGATCGGCCGGCGCGCCCGCGGCGGCGAGCGCCGCCAGCGTCGGCAGTTCGCCCGCCGCGCGCAGCGCGCCGTCCGGATAGCGGCCCATGACTTCCTGCAGCCGGCGCGAAGCGATCAGCAGCGCGTCCTGCGCCGCCGCCTGGATGGCGCGCGCCGAGGCGACCTGGCTGCGTGCGGTGCGCAGCGCCAGCGACGAGGCGATGCCCGCGTCGTAGCGGCGCTGCGTGAGATCGAGCGCGCGCTCGCGCGTCTCCAGGTCTTCCTGCGCCAGCGCCACCAATTGCTGCGCTTCGATCAGATCGACCCACGCCTGCGCCGATTGCCCGGCGACGGAGAGGCGTGCGCCGTTGAGATCTTCCTCCGCCGCGTCGGCGCTGAGATCGGACGCCAGCGCCCGCGAGGCGAGGCGGCCCCACAGATCGATCTCCCAGCTCGCGACCACGCTCGAGGTCATGAACTCGGTGCGCAGCCGCGCGTCCGAACCGGCGATCGGTTCTTCCGTGCGCGTGCCGTCGACGCCGACGCTCAAGCTCGGCAGGAGATTGCCGCCGAACGCGCCGCGCGCGCGCCAACGCGCCGCGCGATAGCGGGCCTCGACGATCTGCAGGTCCGGGCTGCCCGCGAGCGCTTCGCGCGCAAGCGTCGACATTTCCGTGGAGTTGAGATCGTCGAGCCATGTTGCCGCAGGGGAAGCTGCCAGCTCGGCGGCGCGCTCGGCGCCGATTGCATCTGCCGCAACGTAAGAGTCCGGCTCAGGCGGGAGGTTGCGCCCCGCGCACGAGCCGGCGGCGGCCATCAGCCCCAGTCCGATCCAGAGACGCACGCCGTGTTTCATGTTCCCTCGCGACACCCGCTCTAGTGACGACCTTTACGAAAGTCAATAAAAGAATATTGAAAATCGATAAGGTTTCAGAGTTTCCCCGACGGTGTGTCGTTCCCCTTTCGCGTCTTGGATGCCGGCGTCCGAGCCTTTGGATGCGGGCCGCCGCCGCTGTCGATGAAGCGACGGAATTTTGCGGCGGTTGACCGGCGGTCCGGCTTTAAGACGCGCGAGAGCGGCGCTTTGCGACATCCGCCCGCCCGCGCTTGGCGACTCCGCCGCCGCGGCCTAAGCCCCCTCCATGGCTATCGACCGTCTCAGCGTCGCCCGCTGGCGTCTCGACCGCATTCCGGCGGCCGCCTGGGCGACGGGCGCGCTGGCGCTGGCGGCGGCGCTGTTCGCGTTCGCGACCAGCGTCCCGGCGGCGGTGCTGATGGTCCTCGCCGGCGGCGCCTGCTACGTCGCCGCGCGCGAGGCGCGCCGCTTCATCATCACCTCGCGCAGCGAAGCGGCCGCCGAGCCCGCCGATCTCGCCGAACTCGCGCCGCTGCTGGAGGCGCTGCCCGATCCGGCCCTGCTGGTGGACGGCGAAACCCGCATGGTCGGCTCGAACGCGGCCGCGCGGCGGCAGATGCAGTTCGAAGCGCGCGGGCAGTTTCTCACCTCGGTGCTGCGCCATCCCGATGTGCTCGAAGCCGTGCAGGCGGCGATGCGCGACGGCGAGACGCGCGCCGTCGAGTACGAGACGGCGGGGCAGGTCGAACGCCACACCCGCTGCTACGTCGCGCCGCTGCACTGGGGCGCCGCGCGCGCGGCGATGCTGGTTTTTCACGATCAAACCGCCAGAATCAGCACCGAGCGCATGCGCGCCGACTTTCTCGCCAACGCCAGCCACGAACTGCGCACGCCGCTCGCGTCGCTGACGCTGCTGATCGAAACGCTCGCCGGCCCCGCGCGCGACAACGCCGCCGACCGCGACCGCTTCCTCGCCATGATGCAGGTGCAAGCCGGCCGCATGCGCCGGCTGATCGACGATCTGCTGTCGCTCTCGCGCATCGAACTCGACGAGCACGTCCCGCCGTCCGACCGCGCCGATCTCGCCGGCGTCGCGCGCGAGGTGATCGACGTGCTCGGCCCCGTCGTCGCCGAGCGCAACGTGCGCATCGAGCTGATCGCTCCCGACGGCCCGGTCACGGTCGTCGGCGAGCGCTTTCAGCTGGCGCAGGTGGTGCAGAACCTCGTCGACAACGCCGCCAAGTACACGCCTCCGGGCGGCGAGGTGGTGGTCGAGGTGGCCCAAGGCGGCGACCGCGACGACGCCATCGCGCGCGCCGGGCGCCGCTGGGAGGGGGCCGGCCGCGTCGTCATCCTGACCCCGGCCGCCGCGGCCAATCTCTCCTACGCCTATGTCCGGGTGGAGGATTCCGGCCCCGGCATCGAGCAGCATTTCCTGCCCCGGCTGGCCGAGCGGTTCTTCCGGGTCGAGCGCGAACTCGGCAACGAACGCGGCGGCACCGGGCTCGGGCTCGCCATCGTTAAGCACATCGTCAACCGTCACCGCGGCGGTTTCCTGGTCGAAAGCCGGCCTGGACGCGGCTCCGCCTTCGCCGTCTATGTGGAATCGGCAGAGGAGGACTGATGCTTCGCAGGGTCGATTTCACATCACTGTCACGAAACGTCCCTAGATACCCCGCGGGTACAAAGGCGAGTCGGCGGCCGCAAGGTCCGCCCGTCAGAGGTGTGTCATGGAATTCTCTTCCGCCGGAGCCGAGCGCCAGACGTCCAGCATGCCAATGGTTGCGCCGACCGTGAAAGCCGCCGCCGGCGAACTTGTTGGCGCGCCCGTGAAGATCAGCGCCCGGGACGTGAACGTCTTCTACGGCGACAAGCAGGCGCTGCAGGACGTCTCGATCGACATTCCGGACCGCGCCGTCACCGCCTTCATCGGCCCCTCCGGCTGCGGCAAGACCACGTTCCTGCGCTGCTTCAACCGCATGAACGACCTGATCGACAATTGCCGCGTCACCGGCGCGCTGCAGATCGAAGGCAAGGACGCCTACGCCAAGAACGTCGATCCGGTGGTGCTGCGCACCCGCGTCGGCATGGTGTTCCAGAAGCCGAACCCGTTTCCGAAGTCGATCTACGACAACGTCGCCTACGGGCCGCGCATCCACGGCATGGCCAAGTCCAAGGCCGACATGGATCAGGTCGTCGAGCGCTCGCTCCGGCGCGCCGGCCTCTGGGAGGAGGTGAAGGACCGCCTGAACCAGCCCGGCACCGGCCTCTCCGGCGGCCAGCAGCAGCGCCTCGTCATCGCCCGCACCGTGGCGGTGAACCCCGACATCATCCTGATGGACGAGCCATGCTCGGCGCTCGACCCGATCGCCACCGCCAAGATCGAAGAGCTGATCGACGAACTGCGCGCCAATTATTGCATCGTCATCGTCACCCACTCGATGGCGCAGGCGGCGCGCGTGTCGCAGAAGACGGCGTTCTTCCACCTCGGCAAGCTGGTGGAGACCGGCGCGACCGAGGAGATATTCACCAATCCTCGCGATACGCGCACGCAGGACTATATTACGGGCAGGTTCGGGTGATCCGGCCGGCTCGAGCGAAGGCGAACATGGCTGAACACACCGTCAAGGCGTTCACGGAAGAGCTCGACGCGCTGACCCAGGAGGTCGCGCGCATGGGCGGGCTCGCCGAGGCGGCCGTCAATGACAGTCTCACCGCCGTCGCCCGCCGCGACACCGAGCTGGCGCAAACGGTGATCCAGCGCGATCCGAAGATCGACGCCGCCCAGCGCGAGGTCGAACGCCGCGCCATCAAGCTGTTCGCGCTGCGCCAGCCGCTGGCGAGCGATCTGCGCGTCGTGCTCACCGCCTGGCGCATCGCCGGGGAGCTGGAGCGCGTCGGCGATCTGGCCAAGAACATCGCCAAGCGCACGCTGATCCTGAATCAGGCCGAGCCGATCCAGCTCACCCGCTCGGTCGAGCGCATGGGCAAGATCGCCGCCGAGCATCTGAAACAGGTGCTCGACGCCTACGCCAACAAGGACCTGCAGGCTGCGATCAATGTCTGGAACAGCGACGACAACATCGACGCCCACTACAATTCGCTGTTCCGCGAACTGCTGACTTACATGATCGAGGATCCGCGCACGATCAGCTCGTGCGCGCACCTGCTCTTTATCGCCAAGAATCTCGAACGGATCGGCGATCACGGCACCAATATCGCCGAGTACATCCACTTCCTGGTCACGGGTGAGGAAATCGCGACGCAGCGGCCGCGGGCCGATGCGGTGACTTCTGACTGAGGATGCCCGCAATGGCCAAGGCGCCGCATGTGCTGGTGGTCGAGGATGAGGCGGCGCTCGCCGACCTGCTGAAGTACAATCTGGAGAAGGAAGGTTATCGCGTCTCCGTCGCAGCCGACGGCGAGGAGGCGCTGATGGCGGCCAACGAAAGCGCGCCCGATCTCGTCGTGCTGGACTGGATGCTGCCGAAAGCTCCCGGCATCGAAGTGTGCCGGCGCCTGCGCGCGCGCCAGGAGACGCGCAACACCCCGATCGTGATGCTCACCGCCCGCATCGAGGAAAGCGACCGCATCCGCGGCCTCGACATCGGCGCCGACGACTACATCACCAAGCCGTTCTCGATGAGCGAGCTGCTGGCGCGGCTGCGGGCGGTGATGCGCCGCATCCGCCCGGCGCTGGCGGACGATAAGATCGTCGCCGGCGACATCGTCATGGACCGCGTCTCGCATCGCGTGAAGCGCGGCAGCCGTGAGGTCCATCTCGGCCCGACCGAGTTCCGCATCCTCGACCACCTGATGCAGCATCCCGGCCGCGTGTTCAGCCGCGAGCAATTGCTGGACGCGGTTTGGGGCTCCGACGTCTATGTCGAAGCGCGCACCGTCGACGTCCATATCGGCCGTCTGCGCAAGGCGCTGATGGTGGGCGAGGAGAGCGACCCGATCCGCACCGTGCGTAGCGCCGGCTACGCGCTCGACGTGGAGCCGGCTTAAGCTGTCCCCGGACCGCCGGCTTCCAGCCGGCATACAACGTTTCCACGTCTCATCCGCATCAGCACGAAATGAAACGCCGGCGGTCCGTGGGGCGCCTCAGGCGCCCACAGTTTCCGGCGCGATCAGGTAGGCGCGCGAGCAGAACTGGCAGCGCGCGTGCAGTTTGCCGTCCGGTTCGACCAGCTCCCGCAGCTCTTCGCGCGGGAAGCGGCGCATCACCGCGGTCAGCCGCTCTTCGTTGCAGGTGCAGCGGTCTTCCAGCGAGGCGGGCGCGTCCATGCGCGCGCCTTCCTCGTGGAACAGGCGATAGAGCAGGCGGTCCGCCGGCAGGTCCGGATCGATCAGTTCTTCGTCGCGCAATGTCGCGAACAGCAGCGAGGCGCGGTTCCAGTCTTCGCCGGTGTCGCCGCGCGCCTGATCGCTCGCGAGCCGCTGCATCAGCACGCCGCCGGCGCGCCAGAGCTGCGGCGCATCGCCGGAAATCACTTCGCCGACGGTGAGCTTGATGCCGGTCTCGGTCTGCTCGCTGGCGCGGAAATAGGTCTCGGCGCAGGCCGCCAGCGTCGCGCCTTCGAGCGGCACGACGCCTTGATACGGATTGGTGTCGGCGCCGAGATCGAGCGTCAGCACCAGATTGCCGGCGCCCAGGAGTTCCGCCGGCGGCAGGCGGTTCGCGTTGGCCAACTTCGCCGCCGCGCCTTCGGCTAGCCGCGCGTAGCCGCGCAGGCCGCCGGCGCTGTGCTCGGCCACCAGCAGCGGCGCCGGGCCTTCGCCCTGCGCCTGCACGACGAGCCGCCCTTCCGTCTTCAGCAGCGAGCCGACCAGCGCCGCCAGCGTCAGCGCTTCGCCGAGCAGCATGGCGACAGGGCGCGGATAGTCGTGGCGGCGCAGGATCGGATCGAGCGCGCCGGGGCCCAGGCGCGCGATGCGCCCGCGCACCGGCGCGTTATCGAGGCTGAACGGCGCGACGAGATCGTCGGGCGCGGCCGGCGCGGAAGGGGAGGCGGCGATGGACATGAAGCGTCTGAGATAGGCGCCCGCTCAGAGCTTTCCTAGGCACCACATCAGCACCGCCTTCTGCGCGTGGATGCGGTTCTCGGCCTCGTCCCACACCGCCGATTGCGGGCCGTCCATAACCGAGTCGGCGACTTCCTCGCCGCGGTGCGCCGGCAGGCAGTGCAGGAACAGGGCGTCCTTGGCTGCGCGCGCCATCATCTCGTCATTGACGGCGTAGGGCGGGAACGCCGCCATGCGCTCTTCCTTGTCGGTGTCGCCCATCGACACCCAGGTGTCGGTGACGACGACGTCCGCGCCCTCGATCGCAGCGCGCGCATCGGCGCCGACTTCGATGTCGGCGCCGGCCGCCCTGGCGGCGGCGACTTCCTGCGCCCGCGCCGCGTATTTGGCCGGCGTGGCGATGCGCAGCTTGAAGTCGAGCTTCTCGGCGGCGTGGATGAACGAGGTGCAGACATTGTTGCCGTCGCCCAGCCAGGCGACGGTCTTGCCGGCGATGTCGCCTGCGCGCTCCTCGATCGTCTGGATGTCGGCGACGATCTGGCAGGGGTGCGACAGATCGGTGAGGCCGTTGATCACCGGCGCGTCGCTGGCGGCGGCGAAGTCCAGCACGTCCTGGTGCGAATTGGCGCGGATCATCACCGCATCGACCATGCGCGAGAGCACGCGCGCGGTGTCTTCCACGGTTTCGCCGCGGCCGAGCTGGGTGCTGGCGGCGTCGAGCACGATCGAGACGCCGCCGAGCTGGCGCATGCCGATCTCGAACGAAACGCGGGTGCGGGTCGAGTTCTTCTGGAAGATCATCGCCAGCGCGTAGCCGTCGAGCGGAGCGTCCTCGTCCACCCTGGCTTTCGGCCAATCGATGCGCGCCGCCTTGCGCGCGTGCGCCTCGTCGATGATCGCGCGCAGCTCCTCGCGCGAGAGCGCGCTGATGTCGAGGAAGTGGCGGGGAGTCATGCTTGGACCGCCGGCGTCCCCGCCGGCGACTCCCGCTCAACTTGCGGCGGCGTCGCAGTCTGAAGCGCCGCAGCGCCGGCGAGGACGCCGGCGGTCCAAGCAATGACGCGCATCACGCGCCCGCTTCCGCCAGCTGCGCGGCGAGCACGGCGTCGATCGCGTCGACCGCCTGGCGCACTTCGTCTTCGCCGATCACCAGCGGCGGCGCGAGGCGCAGCACGTTGTCGCCGGCGACGCCGACCAGCACCTTGCGGTCGCGCAGCTTGCCCTGGACGCCCTTCGGATCGATCTTGAGCTTCAAGCCGCGCAGCAGGCCCTTGCCGGTCACGGCGACGACCAGTTCCGGATGGCGGTCCTTCACGCCTTCGAGCGCCTGGCCGAGATGGTTGGCGACCTTGTTCACATGCTCGAGGAAGTCCGGCTTCGACAGTTCGTCATAGCAGGCGTTGCCGACGGCCATGGCCAGCGGGTTGCCGCCGAACGTGGTGCCGTGCACGCCTTTGACCATGCCCTTGGCCGCGTCCTCGGTTGCAAGGAAGGCGCCCATCGGGAAGCCGCCGCCGACGCCCTTGGCCACGGCCATGATGTCCGGCGTCACGCCCGACCATTGATGCGCCCACATCTTGCCGGTGCGGCCGGCGCCGGACTGCACTTCGTCGAAGATCAGCAGCGCGCCGGCGTCGTCGCAGAGCTTGCGCAGGGCCCGCAGGAACTCGTCGCTCGCGGCGCGCACGCCGCCTTCGCCCTGCACCGGCTCGATGATGATCGCCGCTGTGGTCGGGCCGACGAGCTTTTTCAGTTCGTCGAGATCGCCGAACGGCGCCTGGATGAAGCCGGGCAGGCGCGGGCCGAAGCCGTCGAGATAGTTCGGGTTGCCGCTCGCATTGATCGCCGCGTAGGAGCGGCCGTGGAACGAGCCCTGGAAGCCGATGATGTCGATCTTCTCGGGATTGCCGCTGGCGCTGTGATACTTGCGCGCCGTCTTCAGCGCGCCTTCGATCGCCTCGGTGCCGGAATTGGTGAAAAACACGACGTCGGCGAAGCTGTCGCGCACGTACTTGGCCGCGAGCTCTTCCTGGCCCTTGATCTTGAACATGTTCGAGGTGTGCCAGAGCTTGGCCGCCTGTTCGGTCAGCGCCTTCTGCAGCACCGGCGGGGCATGGCCGAGCGCGTTCACGGCGATGCCGGCGATGCAGTCGAGATACTTGTCGCTTCGTTCGTCCCAGATCCAGCAGCCTTCGCCGCGCACGAAAATCTGTTCCGGCGGGGCGTAGACGGGAAGGATATGGCTTTCTGCAGCGCTCATTTTAGCTCTCGGCAGGGTTGGGAAGGCGAGGGTTCTCGTCCGCGCCGCTTGCAAGGTCAAGCGGCGGGTATAATCACCTTTTCATGAGACGAGACCACTCCATTCCCCGCGGCGAACTGCACCGGCTCCGGCATGGCTCCGAGGTGCTGCAAGGCAATCCGCTGGGCGATCCCAGCGCGCGCGAACTCCATGTCTGGACGCCGCCGGGCTGGACCGCGGCGGAGCGGCTGCCGCTCCTGGTCGACCTGACCGGGTATTGGGGCTCCGGGCTCGGCCACACCAATTGGCGCCCGGCCGGCGAAAATGCGCCGGAGCGGCTCGACCGGCTGGCGCACGAGGGCATGGCGCGCGCGGTGGTCGCGTTCCCGGACTGCTTCACCAAGCTCTACGGCAACCAGTATCTGAACAGCGCCGGCTCCGGCCGTTACGCCGATTATGTCTGCGACGAGATCGTTCCTTTCGTCGAAGCCCAGTTCAATTGCGGCGGGGCGGGCCGGCGCGGCGTGTTCGGCAAGTCCTCCGGCGGCTACGGCGCCGCCTGGCATGGGCTGAACCGGTCCGATATCTGGAGCGCCATCGCCGTCAATAGCGGCGACATGGGTTTCGACGTGCTGTTCCTGCCGAGCTTCGGCGACGACATCGAAGCGCTGCGCAAGCACGGCTATTCGATCGAACGCTATGTGCGCCATGTCGAGAGCCAGCCGAAGATCAAGGACAAGGACCGCATGACGCTCATGAACCTCGCCATGAGCGCGTTCTACGATCCCGATCCGACCCAGTTCCGCAACATGCGCCTGCCGGTCGATCCCTACACCGCCGAGATCATTCCCGAGCGCTGGGCCAATTGGATGAAGCACGATCCGGTGGTGATGTTCGATACGCTGGGCGAGAATCTGCGCAAGCTGAAGCTGATCTACATGGATTGCGGCGATCACGATCAGTTCCGCATCCATTTCGGCATGCGGCGGTTTTCGAGGAAGCTCAACGCCGCCGGCATCGCGCACACCTACGAGGAATACGACGACGATCACAGCGACGTCGATTATCGCATGGACATCTTTCTGCCGAAGCTCGCTGCGGCTCTTTCAGGCTAACGCGGGCGCGCTCACGAACGCAGCCTGTAGCCGCTCTTCAGCATCGCCCAGCAGACCCAGCAAAGTGCAAGCGCCAGGCCGCCGGAGATCAGCGCGCCTGTAAGAATCGGCGCGTCGTGATGGCCGATGAAGCCGAAGCGGAAGCCGTCGATCAGGAAGAACACCGGGTTCCAGTGCGCGAAGGTGCGGAACGGTTCGGGCAGCACGTCGGTGGAGTAGAACGTGCCGGAGAGGAAGGTCAGCGGCACGACGATGAAGTTCGTCACTGCGGCGATATGGTCGAACTTGTCGGACCAGATGCCGCCGATCAGGCCGATGGCGCCGAACATGATCGAGGCGACGACGCCGTAATAGATCGCCGCCAGCGGATGGATGGGCGTGATGTTCGCCAGCCACGAGACCGCGAGCAGGCTCGCCGCGCCGACGAGAATCCCGCGCGCGGCGGCGCCGACGATGAAGGCGATGGCGAGTTCGAGCGCTGAGAGCGGCGGCATCAGGAAGTCGACCGCGTTGCCCTGCACCTTGGCGATCACGATCGACGACGACGAATTCTGGAACGCGTTCGACAGGATCGACATCATGACCAGGCCGGCCGCGAGCCCGTCGGCGTAGGCGCGCTCCGTGCCCGGCCAGTTGCCGTCGCGCAGCACCAGGCCGAACACCATCATGAACAGCAGCGTCTGCACCAAGGGCGCAAACACCGTCTGTAGGCCGACCTTCAAGAAGCGTTGGATCTCGCGCTGCGTGAGCGTCTTCAGCCCGAGCCAGTTGACGCCGCCATAGCGGCGGGTGGCGAGCGGGGGCGCAGCGGCTTGTGTGTCCATAAGGGGAACGCGCCTTTCATAAATTCTTAACGATTGTAAGCGCCGATTAACCATAGCCGGTCGGCTAAGCGCCCGTCGCGCCTCAGATAATGTGCGTCGGGCCGGAGGAGCAGCCCTTGAGTTGCCTGTTAGGAAAAGATTACCGATTTGGGGATAACACTACAGCATATGGTGTATCCCCTGAAATGACACCGCAACAGATTGACTTTTCTTCGCCGAAGGAGCGAGTGTGTGTTTACCTTGTCAGACACGGGCAAGGCCATGGGCCAAGGGGGCTTGAACATGGGTTGGACTGAAGAGCGCGTAGCTACGCTGCGCAAGCTGTGGGCTGAAGGCCTTTCGGCGAGCCAAATCGCGAAACAACTGGGCGGGGTCACCCGCAACGCCGTCATCGGCAAGGTGCACCGGCTGGGCCTTGCCGGCCGCGCGACTCCGTCGCGCCCGGCCAAGCGCCCGGTGCGGACGGCCCGTCCGCGCATCGTCGGCCCGAGCGCGCCGCGCCTGCGGCCGGCTTCGACCGCGCCGGCGGTGGTCATTCCGGAACTCGAACCGGTGAAGTTCGAGGACGGCAAGGCCGCCACCGTGCTCACGCTGAACGAGAGCATGTGCAAATATCCGATCGGCGATCCGACCGATCCGGGCTTCGCCTTCTGCGGCCGCGCGGCCTGCGGCGGCCCCTACTGCGCCGACCATGCCCGGCTGGCCTACCAGCCGAGCCAGGCCAAGAAGCGCCGCACCGCCGCGCCGGACGAACTGCGCCGCATGCTGCGCCTGGCCGCAATGTAACGCGACTACCCCTGTAGCACCTGAAGCGCCGCGGCGAATGGGCCGCGGCGTTTTTGTTTTCGCCGCTTCCAATCCGCCTCCCGGCCGCAGCTTTCGCCGGGCTGCGTCCGGGGAGCGGGGTTGATCGCCACACGTTGGCACGCTGCACGCCGGCGGTTCGACGCGGCGTCGTTCAGGCGAACACAACGCCCGTCAGCACGGCGGCGTAGTGCACGCCTGCGGCGGCCATGACGAAGCCGTGCCAGATGGCGCGGCGGAAGGGGAGTTTCTCCCAGATGTAGAACGGCACGCCGATCGTGTAGAGCGCTCCGCCCGCGGCGAGCAGGATGAGGCCCGCCAGCGGCACGCCTTCGAGCATCGGCCCGAACGCGGCGACAATCATCCAGCCCATGGCGACATAGAAGGCGAGCCAGACGCGCTTGCCGACGCCGGGCAGGAACAGCTTGCCCGCCGCGCCGATCAGCGCCAGCGCCCAGACGATGGTGGTCATGCTGACCGCCCAGGCGCCGTCGAAGCGGAGGGTGGTGAAGGGCGTGTAGGTGCCGGCGATCATCAGGAAGATGGCGGCGTGGTCGAAGCGGCGCAGCAGCGCCTTGCGCTTGGGCTGCTCGGTCAAATTGTAGGCCATCGAGCAGCCGATCATGGTCATGACGCAGAGCGCGTAGATCAGCACGGCCATCGCCATGCTCAGGCCGCCTTGCCAGATGGCGAGGCCGAGGCCGACGCCCACCGCAAAGGTGAACAGCACCGCAGCGACCCCATGCACCCAGCCGTCGACCAGCTTTTCCAGGCGCGTCGGGTAGTGGAGCTTGGGCAGGAGGTCGGAGAGCGTCATCGCCGAGATAATGGCGTGGCGGCCTGGGTTTGTCAGGGGCCGGCGGGTCACAGATCAAAACCGAATGTTGCGGGGCGGGCGAGGGCCGTGCGCGCACGCTATACTTGGCGGATGCAGAATCGTTTCGCCCGCCGCGCGTTTCTGGCTGCGTTGGCCGCCTCGCTTGCGCCGCCGGCGGCGGCGCAGCAACTGCTCGACAGCTTGACGCAGGCGGACGCGAGCCGCGGCATCCGCGATGCGCTGGGGCTGGCGGCGCTGAACGCGACGACGCGGCTGGGGCAGCCGAACGGCTTCTGGAGCAACGTGCAGGTGCGGATTCCGCTGCCGGGGCTGCTGCTGCAATCGCAGCAAATGCTGGCGCGGTTCGGCATGTCGAAGCCGCTCGACGATCTGCAGAAGAGCCTGAACCAGGCCGCCGAGCGCACCATGCCGGAGGCGGCGGGATTGTTCGCCAACGCCGTGCACACCATCACCATCGCCGACGCCATCGACATCGTCCGCGGCGGCGACGACAGCGCCACGCGCTATCTGCGCGGCCGCACCGAGACGCGGCTGACCACGCTGCTGAAGCCGCCGATGACGGACGCGCTGACGGCGTCGGGCGCGTTTACCCTGATGCGCGCTGCGCTGCGCGAGGTGGGGCTCGCCAGCATGACGCGCGATCTGCGCGCCGAGGTGATCAATGTCTCGACCGCAAAGGCGCTCGACGGCTGCTTTACCTTCATCGCCGAGGAAGAACGCGCCATCCGCCGCGATCCGCTGCGGCGGACCACCGATATTTTGCGGCGCGTGTTTGGCTAGGCGCTCTCCCCCGCCGGTTGCGAGCCGCTTGCGCGCGACGAGGCGCCTCGCCATGGTCCGCGCCCATGACTGAAGCGAAAGATTTCCGCCGGGTGACGTTCGACGTTCCGGGCGGGCGCATGGCCGGCGTTGCGTTCGGCGCGGCGACGCCGAACCCGGACATCGTGTTCTCGCACGCGACCGGCTTCAACGCGCTGACCTACCGGACGCTGCTGGCGCCGCTGGGGGAGAAGTTTCACGTGCTGGCGCTGGATGCGCGCGGGCACGGGCGCACCGAACTGCCGGCGAAGACGTGGGGCTACACGTCATGGACGCGCCATCGCGACGATCTGATCGCGGTGCTGGAGCATTTCACCGCGCCGGTGATGCTGGCGGGCCATTCGATGGGCGCGACGGTCAGCCTGCTGACGGCGGGCAAGCGCACCGATCTGGTCAGCGGGCTGGCGCTGCTGGAGCCGGTGATCCTGCCGGCGGCGCTGTACGCTTTATCGCAGCTGCCGTTCGGGCCCTACCTGCAGCGCCGGAGCACGCCGCTGGCGCGCGGCGCGCTGAAGCGGCGCAATGCGTTCGCCTCGAAGGACGAAGCGGTCGCGGCGCTGACCGGGCGCGGCGTGTTCAAGACGTTTCCGCCGGACGTGATCGCCGATTATGTCGAGGACGGCGTGGTCGAGAACGGCAAGGGCGGCTTCAAGCTCGCCTGCGCGCCGAAGTTCGAAGCGGCGACCTATTGCGCCCAGCGGCACGATCCGTGGGGCGCGCTGCGCAAGGTGACCGATCCGCTGGTGCTGCTGCGGGCGGAGAAGCACTCCACCATCGGCGAAGCGGCGATGCACCGGATCGCCGCGATCAAGGCCGATGCGCGCGTCGCCACGGTCGAGGGCGCCAGCCACATGCTGCCGATGGAGCGTCCCGACCGCGCCCGCACCGCGATCGAAACGGCGCTGCTGCTGGCGCGGGCCGGCCGCAAGTACCACGACGCGGTGCTGGAATAGCGCGCGGCTCTATGGAGCGCCGGCGCCCTCGCCGGCGCGGCGCGACAGCTACCGACAGGTGTTGGCGTTTGTTCGATAGGGCGCATGCCGGCGAGGACGCCGACGCTCCATAGGCGCAGCACTACACCGACATGGGCCGGAGCAATTGTTCGATGCGCTGGCGCGCTTCGGGGCTTGGCGCGATGGCTTTGCGCGTGACGGTGTCGAACGTCAGCGCCACCGCTTCCATGCCGCCCCAGCAGCCGCCGGTTTCCGGATCGATCAGCCAATGGACCAGGCGCAGCGTCTTGTCGCCGAGTTCGACGATGCCGGAATGCACTTCGATCAGTTCGCCCGGACGCGGGAAGCGGCGATAGATCACGCGCGCTTCGACCACCGCGCCGGCGGGCGAAACGCCGTCGCTCGCCGCGGCCTGGCGCCAGCGGCCGAGCAGGTTGGGGACGGAGTCCGAGATGCGGCCGACGAAATGTTCGCCGCGCAGCCGGCCGAAGGCGTCGCACTGATCGGGCGTCACCAGCGCGCCGCCGATGCGCTGGGCGCCAAGCTCGCGGGCGCGCGCGAGCGACGCGTCGACCGGCGGCTTGTTGATGTCGATCGAGCGCGGCCGGGCGTGCGCGGGAAGCGCGACCTTCAGCCGTTCGGCGGCTTCGCGCGTGCGCGCCGACCACGGAAAGGCGCGCAGGCCGCGGGTCTCGGCGTGTGCGACCTTGAGGTTGAAGCAGGCGGCGGGCGCGCCGTCGGCATGGCGCATGTCGAGCACGAAGCGCGCCGTGGTCTCGTCGATGCCGGCGACGCCGCCGTGCATGGCGAGCGGGGCGCCGGGGCGCGCCTCCTTCAGGAAGCGCGCATGCAGTTCGAGCGGAATCAGCGTCGCGTTGGCGGCGTGAGTGAAGGCGCGCGGCAGGCCGATTGCGGCGGCCATGTGCGCAAGCCCCGAGAAGGCGCGCTCGACATGGAAGCGTATGTTCAGATGGCCGCCGTCGTCGCACTCCCAGGTGTTGACGCTGCCCTGGTAAAGCGGCGCGGGCAGAGGCGCTGGATGTGCGCTCATGCGGCGCGCTGGCAGGCCGAGCACAGGCCCGACGCTTCGATCATGGTGCGGCGGATGGCGAAACCGTCCTTGCTGGCGGCTTCGGCGAGGTCGACCAGGGCGTGGCCGGCGTCGAACTCCTCGGCGGCGCCGCACTTTTCGCAGATGAGGAAGATGGTCGAGCGCGCGCAGGCGCCGACATCGCAGGCGACGAAGGCGTTCAAGCTCTCGATGCGATGGGCGAGGCCCATGCGGACGAGGAAGTCGAGCGCGCGGTAGATGGTCGGCGGCTTGGCGGTCTTTTCGTCGTTCAGCAGCGGCAGGAGATCGTAGGCCTTGGCCGGGCCGTGCTGATCCAGCAGCAGGTCGAGCACGCGCCTGCGCAGCGGCGTCAGGCTTTCGCCCGCCGCGGCGCAGCGCTGTTCGGCTTCGGCAAGTTGCGCGGCGCGCTCGGTTGCGCCGTGATGATGATGCATGACCGTCATGATCGCAGGCTCCGCCCTGATGCGAAAGGTGGGGATGCGGGCGAGCGAATTTGAGACCGCGCGCGCGACAGAACTTTACAAGAACATCTGACTCGCGTATCAATCTGGAACATACAGCGAACGATGTGGTTCCAGATCCGGGGGCGTCCGATGTCCGAAGCTATTTTCCGTGGAATTTCAGGCCGGTTGCATCGCTTCAGCGTGCACCGCCCGCATGCGCAGTTCGCCGGCGCGCCGGCCGTGTACTGCTTCGCGCGGCCGGGGCCGGGCGGCCGCGGCTGGACGCCGCTGTTCCTGTCGCGGACGGGCGATCTGGCCAAGCGGCTGGCGAGCCACGAACAATGGCCGGAAGCCGAGCTGCTGGGCGCGACCCACATCCTGATCCATGAGCACGAGGAGCGCGACGCGCGCGAATATGTCGAGGCCGATCTGGCCGCGGCGCTGCGGCCGGTGATGAACGGCCCGTTCCTGGAAGCCGAGGCCGAGGAAGACGCCGCGCCGGAGCAGGCCCCGCGCCTGATCTGGGCGGCGTGAGGCGATGCGCGAGGAAGCTGGCGGCTGGATCTACATCCTCGCCAGCGGACGCAACGGAACGCTGTACACGGGCTCGACGCGGAATCTGATTGCGCGCGTCGCTCGGCATCGTGACGGGCTGGGGTGCGAGTTCACGCGCAAGTACGGCGTGACGCGGCTGGTCTGGTTCGAGGCGCATGACTCGATTGCCGCCGCCTACCATCGCGAACAGCTCATCAAGCGATGGCGGCGCGCATGGAAGATCGCGCTGATCGAGGAGAAGAATCCCTTCTGGGATGATCTTTTCCTGCCGCTTTCCAATCACACGCTTCCCGGCCGGAGGCCCCGCGGAAGCGGGGCGGAGAGCCGGGACCCACGATAAGGGCTTGGCTTTGGATTGTCCGCGCTTGCGCCTGCGCTGGGTCCCGGATCGCACCCCGGCTTTCGCCGGGGCTGCGTCCGGGAGGCGTGGTTTTAGCTCATGCGCTAGCTCACACGTGGTCAGCGCGCTGGCCGGGGGCGCGGGTGCGGGTCGGGGGTGGCGGCGCCGGTTTGCAGGGCGGGGAGCGCGGCGGCGGATTGGGCGTTGCGGGCGAGTTGGATGAACTCGGCGCGCCAGCCGAACTCGTCGTCGCCGCGCGCGCCCTGGGCGAGGCTGATCACGTCGCTCCAGCCATAGCCCTGGCTGAGATAGGGATCGCCGCGCAGAAGCTGGCCGTAGCCGGCGACGGCGGCGGCCCAGCGCGTGGAGGCCGGGGCGCGATCGATGTCGGCGACGTAGTCGGCGCTGGTGATCGGCCGTTCGATCAGGCGCGAGCGCTCCTCGCCCGGCAGCTTGTAGCGGATGCGCAGGAAGGCGTACTCGTTCGCCGTCCCGCCCGCCGCCGGCGCGTTCTGGTAGCGCAGCGGATCGTTGAACGTCGCCGCGCCCACCGGCACGATCTCGTAGATCGCGGTGACCGCATGGCCCGCGCCGATCTCGCCGGCGTCGACCTGATCGTTGTTGAAGTCCTCGCGGCGCAGCATGCGGGTCTCATAGCCGATCAGGCGATACTCGGCGACGCGCGCCGGATTGAACTCGACCTGGATCTTCACGTCGTTGGCGATCGAGAACATGTTCGAGGCCATCTCGTCGCGCAGCACGCGGCGGGCTTCGTTCAGCGTGTCGATATAGGCGGCGACGCCGTTGCCGTTCTGGGCCAGGCGCTGCATCAGCGCGTCGTTGTAGTTGCCGCCGCCGAAGCCGAACACCGACAGATAGACGCCGGTCTCGCGCTTGCGCGAGACGAAGTCCTGCAATTGCTGCGGATCGTTGATGCCGACATTGAAGTCGCCGTCGGTGGCGATGATCACGCGGTTGACGGCGTTGCGGTTGAAGTTCTGCTCGGCCAGCGCATAGGCTTGGCGCAGGCCTTCGGCGCCGGCGGTGGAGCCGCCGGGGCGCAAGCTGTCGAGCGCGGCGAGAATGCGCGCGTGCTCGTTGCCCGGCGTCGGTTCGAGCACCGTGCCGGCCGCGCCGGCATAGACGACGATGGCGACGCGGTCGCGCGCGTTGAGCTGGTCGATCAGCAGGCGAAAGCTCTGTTGCAGCAGCGGCAGCTTGTTCGGCGCGTTCATCGAGCCGGAGACGTCGAGCAGCAGCACGAGGTTCAGCGGCGGGCGTTCGCGCGGGACGATGTTGTAGCCCTGCAGGCCGATATGCACGAGTTGGCGGCCCTCGGCCCAGGGCGAGGGCGCGACCGTCACATTGGTGGAGAAGGGCTGCGCGCGATCGCGCGGCAGCGGGTATTCGTAGCGGAAATAGTTGATCAGCTCCTCGATCCGCACCGCGTCGCGCGGCGGCAGCCGGCCTTCGCTCAGGAAGCGGCGCACGTTGGAATAGGAGGCGGTGTCGACGTCGATCGAGAAGGTCGAGACCGGGTCTTCGGCGACGACGTGGATCGGATTGACCTCGACATCCTCGTAGCGCTCGGTGTCGACCGTACCCGGCATGGGCTGCGGCGCGGTCTGCGCATAGGGCGCGACGCGCTGCATGGCGCCGATTTCGGCCGCCATCATCGGCGGCGGCGGCGGCGCGGGCGGCGGCGCGATCACCGGGCTGGCGGCGTCTTGCGCGCGCGAGCCGGCGACGATCACCTGATCCTCTTGGCTTACGGTTGAAGATTGCGCGCAGGCGGCGAGCAGGAGCGCGCACAGCATGAAGCCTGCGCGCTTGGCGTAGTTGAGCATCCGACAAACCCTCCCTTTGGCCCGGACACCGCTAAAGGACGCGGTAAAGGAGCGCGCCGAACGCGGCCAAGATGAGGCGAGCGCACGGCGTTTTGCGCGTGCGCCTCCGTTTCACGCGCTTGTGTGCGAAATGGGCGCGCGCCGCCGGGAGCGTTAGCCGGTGCGGCCGCTCGCGCGCTGGCGCGGAATCCATTCGCGCACCAGCCGTTCGAGCACGGGCAGCGGGACTTCGCCGCGCAGCAGCACGGCGTCGTGGAAGCCGCGCAGGTCGAAATCGGGGCCGAGTTCGTTGCGGGCGATCTCGCGCAGGCGCGCGATCTCGCGGCGGCCAAGCTCGTAGCCGCAGGCCTGGCCCGGCCAGACGATATAGCGGTCGACCTCGGTGGCGACGACGCCGGGCGCATCGCCGGTGACCTGCAGCAGGTAGTCGATCGCCTGCTGGCGCGACCAGTCCTGCGCGTGCAGGCCGGTGTCGACGACGAGGCGCGCGGCGCGCCAGAGCTGCCAGCGCAGATAGCCGATGCGGCCGATCGGATCGCCGTCATAGAAGCCCAGCTCGTCGGCCAGTTCTTCGGCGTAAAGGCCCCAGCCTTCGCTGTAGGCGTTGAACGCCATCAGCCGCCGCAGCAGCGGCGCATCGGGAATCTCCTGCGCCAGCGCGGTCTGGAAATGATGGCCGGGGACGGCTTCGTGATAATCCTGCGTCGGCAGGTCGATCCGGGTCATTTCGCCGAGATCGCGCAGGTTGATGTAGTAGATTCCGGGCGTCCGGCCGTCGATCGACGGCGGCGCGTAATAGGCGCCGGGCGAACCCGCTTCCGCGAACGCGGGCACGCGGCGCACTTCAAGCGGCGCGGACGGCAAGCGGCCGAACCATTGCGGCGCGCGCTCGAGCATGCGGTTCACGCGCGCTTCGACGTCGGCGATCAGCTGGGCGCGGCCTTCGTCGGTGTCGGGATAGGCGTATTGCGGATCGGCCGTCATCTGCCGCAGCCGCTCGCCGACCGTCCCGGCGGTGAGGCCGACGCGCCTGAGCGCGATGTCGAGCTGAGTGTTGAGCGCGGCCACGCGCTCGCGGCCGATGCGGTGAATCTGCGCCGGCGTGAGGGTGGTGGTGGTCTCGATGCGCAGCGCCGCGGCGTAGAACGCGGCGCCGCCGGGCAGGCGGGCGACGGAAGGCGCGTCGTCGGCGTTGGCGCGGTCGGCGCGCAGGAACGCGGCGGCGCGCGCATGCGCCGGCAGCACGTGATCGCGCACGATCGCTTCGGCGCGGGCGACGTAGGCGAGGTTGCGCCGCTCGATCGCGGCGCGCGCGGCGGGATCGGTCTCCGCGGCGGCGAGCTGGTCGAGTTTGCGGCGGAAGCTGACGACATAGGGCTGCGCCAGCGCCGGCTGCCGCAGCACGTCCTGCAGCATCGCGTAGGTCGCATCGATGATGAAGCCGGGCGGACGCACGCCGTTCCCGGCGTCGCTGCGCGCGCGCTCCGTTTCCCGGTCGATCGCGTCGGCGGCCGCGCGCAGGCGGCGCAGATAGGCCTCGGCGTCCGCCGGTGTGCGCACCGGATGACGCTCGTCCAGGAACGAGGGCAGCGTGATGAAGGCGCTGTCGAGCTGGTTGAGGACGTAGGGCGCGACGCCGCCGAGCGGGGTGAAAACGCCATAGTCGAAGCGCGCGGCGTTGGCGCTCGCCTCGAACTGCTGCGTCAGCACGTCGTAGCTGAGACGGTCTTCGGCGCCGAGATCGCTCGCATCGAGCGCGCGCAGCTCCGCGAGGCGCCGCAGCGCCGCGCCGCGGCGCGCTTCGACCGCAAGCGCGGAACGGTCGTCGAGGCGATCATCGTAGCGGCCGCCGGCGGCCTCTTCGGCGACGCTCGCCTGCGACGCCAGTTCGGGGCTGTCGGCGAGGATTTCCTGCGTCCAATCGTCCAGGCGGCCGTGGAACGCGCTCAAGGGCTGCGCCTGGCGCGGCCCGCAGGCCGCGACCGCGCCCAGCGCGAGCGCCATGATCCAGTGGATTGGCTTCATTTTCCCCCATGTCCATGACGCGCCGCATCGCGCAGAGAAGAGGACATAGCATGCGTCGGCGGGGCCGAAAGAGCCGCCCTGACGGCGCAGGGCTGTTGCGGAAAGTCCGCATTCGTGGTTGGAAAGCCGCCTCTATTAGGGAACTCGCGGAGATACCCATGACGACCGCCAGCGGCGGCCAGCAGACGCTGGGCACCGTCCTTTTCTATCGCCAGCTTGAGCCGCTCTCGATCGAGAAGCACCGTTCGCTGGGCGTGAGCCAAGTCTCCAACCCGTTCTCCTTCCTGGCCGACACCCACCTCGTGCCGCTGACTGTCGACGAATTCGGCCTGGCGGCAGTATGCTACCCCATCATTTTCGACACCCAGTCGAAGACGCCGCTCGCCGTGATGGGCCTGCGCCCGGGCATGAACGTGTTCCTGGGCGCGGACGGTTCGCTCGATCCGGAAGTCTATCTGCCGGCGTTCGCGCGCCGCTATCCGTTCCTGCCGGTGCTGGCGGGCAATTCGGAGCAGCAGCAGGCGCCGGCGCAGGACGGCGACCGCATCCTGGTCTGCATCGACCGCGCCGCGAAGATGCTGTCGAGCACGCCGGAACTGCCGTTCTTCGAGGGCGACCAGCCGTCGCGCTACACGCAGGAAGCCATTCAGTTCTGCCGCGAATTCGACGTGCTCGGGCGCCGCACGCAGGAATTCGTGAAGCTGATGGACGAACACGACCTGTTCGAGCTGACGCCGCTGGCGCTGCCGCGCGCGAACGCCGACGGCACCCCGGGCGAGCCGCAGAAGATCGGCGAATATCTCCGCATCTCGGAGAAGAAGCTGAACGCGCTGCCGCAGGACAAGTACATGGAGCTGCGCGACCGCGGCGTCACCGCGGTGATGCACGCGCACCTGCTCTCGCTCGGCCTCTGGCCGAAGATTCTGAGCCGCGCGGCCCGCATCCAGGCTGCGACCCCGCTCAGCAATTGAGCGGCGGCATCATGATCCGAGGAAAAGCGCCTCTCCCGGCCGGAGGGGCGCTTTTCTTTTGCCGGCGCCGCATTGGCGCGGGCTTGCGTTAGAGGCTATCTCGCTGACGATGCTGAGGTTCTTGATTTCCGTCTGGATCGCGCTGGCGGCGTTGACGCTGCCGGCGGCGGCGCAACCGGCGCGCACGGACAATGTCGAGGCCGAGTTGCACGCCGCGCGCGCCTCGGCGGCGCCGGGCGAGACCTTCACCATCGTCCTGCGCCAGTCGATCCGCGAGCACTGGCACACCTACTGGCGCAATCCGGGAGACAGCGGCGAGCCGACCGAACTGACATGGACTGTCCCCGACGGCGCGCGCGTCGGCGAGATCCAGTGGCCGACGCCCGAAGCGATCCCGTTCGCGATGCTGGTCAATTACGGCTACGAGGGCGAGGTGCTGTTCCCGATCGAGGTGACGGCGCCGGCCAGTGCGCGCCCCGGCGAAACGCTGACCTTCATCGCCGATGCGTACTGGCTCGTCTGCTCCGACATCTGCATTCCCGAGGAAGCGCAGCTCAGGCTTGCGATCCCCGTTGCGGCGCAGGGGAGCGACGATCCGCGCTGGGCGGCGCGGATCGCGGATGCGGTGGCGCAGCTGCCGAAACGCGAGCCGGGCGTCGAAGCGCGCATCGGCGCGGACGGCGTGCTCTCGGTCGCGCTGCCGAACATGGGCGAGGCGCGCAATCCGCGTTTCTTCCCGTTCAGCCGCGACGTGGTGCGCGCGGGCGAAGCGCAGCGGCCGCGCAGCGGCGCGAACGGCGTCAGCTTCACGCTGACGCCCGGCGTGGCGGACAATCTCGGCCGCGCGGCGCTCGAAGGCGTGGTCGCGTACGAGACGCGCGCCAACGGCCGCTGGGTGCAGCGCGGCGTCGAGATCGCGGCCGAGCCCGGCGAACCCATCGCCGGCACGACGGATCAGCCGGCGACGATCTCAGACTCGTATCCGTTGGCTGAGCTTGAGCGCGAAGCGGGCGGCGTATCCGCGCCGGCCATGCAGAGCATGACGCCGGCGGCGGTGCTGCTCGCGCTCGGACTGGCCTTCCTCGGCGGGCTCATTCTCAACGTGATGCCGTGCGTGCTGCCGGTGCTTTCTGTAAAGGCGCTCGCATTCGCGGGCGGCGTGCGGGCCGGCGAGGCGCGCCGCCACGGGCTGCTCTATTGCGCCGGCGTGATGGCGACATTCCTGGCGCTGGCGGTGCTGTTGATCGTGCTGCGCGAAGCGGGAGAAGCGGTCGGCTGGGGATTCCAGCTTCAGGCGCCTTGGGTGACGAGCGCGCTGGCGCTGCTGTTCTTCGTCATCGGCCTCAATCTGATCGGCGCGTTTTCGGTCGGCGGCTCGTTGCAGAACGCCGGCGGCGCGCTCACCTCGCGCAACGGCGACGCCGGCGCGTTCTTCACCGGCGCGCTCGCGGTGGTGGCGGCGACGCCGTGCACGGCGCCGTTCATGGCCGGCGCCATCGGCGCGGCGCTGACCCAGTCGAGCGGCGTGACCGTGGCGATCTTCGCGGCGCTGGCGCTGGGCTTTGCGCTGCCGCTGACGTTGCTGCACTTCGCGCCGGGCCTGCAGCGGGCGATCCCGAAGCCGGGCCCATGGATGGAGCGTGTGCGCAACGTGCTGGCGTTTCCGATGTTCGGCGCGGCGATCTGGCTGGCCTGGGTGCTGACGGAGCAGGCCGGGCCGATGGGAACGCTGGCGCTGCTCAGCGTTGCGGCCGCGCTTGGGTTTGCGGTGTTCGTGGCGCGCTGGGGCCGCGCTTGGATGATTGCAGGCGCTGCCGTGCTGGCGCTGACCGCAGCGTTCTCGTGGCGCCCGCTCGTGGGCGCGGAGCGGCAGGCGGTTCTGGTCTCGCAGGCGTGGAGCGCCGCGCGCGTGGCGGCGCTGCGCGAGGAGGGGCGCGCCGTGTTCGTGAATTTCACCGCGGCGTGGTGCGTGACCTGCAAGGTCAACGAGGCGACCTCGCTGGCGACGCCGCAGGTGGCTGAGGCGTTCGCCGATGCGAACGTGGCCTATCTCGTCGGCGACTGGACCAACCGGGACGAGGCGATCGCGGCGGCGCTGGCCGAACATGGCCGTGCAGGCGTGCCGCTTTATGTTTATTATCCGCCCGAAGGGAACGCGGTGGTGCTGCCGCAGATTCTGAGCCGGGAACTGGTCATCGAAACGGTCATGGGAGAACGCGAATGAACACGACCTCAAGACGCGCACTTCTGATCGCCGCCGCCGTGGGCGCTGCATTGCTGCGCGGCGGCGAAGCGATGGCGGCGGTAGCGACGGGCGCGCAGGCGCCGGCGTTCTCGGCGCCGGACGCGGACGGGCGAGCGCGCGCGCTTGAAGAGTTCCGCGGCCGGCTGGTGGTGCTGGAATGGACCAATCACGGCTGCCCGTACGTCCGCAAGCACTATGACAGCCGCAACATGCAGACGCTGCAGCAGGAGGCGACGTCGGACGGCGCCGTCTGGCTGCAGATCATATCGTCGGCGCCGGGCGAGCAAGGCTATCTCGACGCCGACGGCGCGCGGGCGCGGGTGGCGACGGATGCGGCGCACCCGACCGCGACGCTGCTCGATCCGTCCGGCGTGATCGGGCGCGCGTATGGCGCGCTGACGACGCCGCACATGTTCATCATCAGCCCCGAGGGCGCGATCCTGTATCAGGGCGCGATCGACGACCGCCCCTCGGCGCGGCCGGCTTCGCTCGAAGGCGCAAACAATTATGTGCGCGCCGCACTGGCGGACATCGCCGCAGGCCGGTCCGTACGCACGGCGCAAACCACGCCGTACGGCTGCAACGTGAAGTACGTCTGAGCTGAAGGACCGCGGGTCTTCGGACCCGCCGTCCGTTATTAGCGCCGTTCGGCCATGTCGGCGGCGGCGCCGGCGGCCATGGGCGCGATCAGGGCCGCGTCGTCCAGCAGAACGCGCAGATTGGCGAAGGCGGCTTCGCGCTCGGCGCCGGTGTCGGCGGCGCGCAATTCGGCGGCGCGTTCGCGCGCGTCCTCGGCAATGCCGGAGAAGATGCACGGCAGGTCCTGCTCGACGCCGGCCTGGCGCAGCCCCGCCGAGAGGCGCTCGGCGTCGGCGGAGAAGTCCGCGAGGCCGGACAGAAGGGCCGGCGTGATGTCCGTGTGCGCCGACAGTGCGCGGGCTTCGGTTTCGACCTCGGCCGCGAGCGAGGGCAGCTCGGCGAGGTTAACGCTGAGTACGAAAGCGACACAGGTGAGCATGGGCTTCGTCCTTCGCCGGTGGGCGAGGGACCAAGCAGCAAGAGCGGCGCCGCGCCCGGCTCGCCTTGACGGAGGGTTTACGCTAGGGCTTCGGCCAAAGGGCGAGGAGCTGACGTGACGCAGACGGTGACGCTGAGCCAGGCGGGAAATCTCAGCATCGAGGACATCGAGGCGGTGGCGTTCGGGCGCGCCGAGGTGGCGCTCGATCCGGCTGCGCGCGCGCGGATGGCGGCGTTCCGGGCGCGTGCGGAGAGCGACCTGGCGGCGGCGCTGGAGCGCGACGCCAACAAGCGCGTCTACGGGCTCAACACCGGCTTCGGCTCGAATTTCAAGGACTATGTCAGCCCCGACGATCTGCGCCGGCTGCAGGAGAACCTGATCGTCTCCCACTGCGCGGGGATGGGCGAGCCGGCGCCGGCGGCGGTGGTGCGGGCGACCATGCTGCTGCGCGCGGCCTCGCTGGCGCGCGGGCATTCGATCGCCCGGCCGGTGATCGTCGAGACGCTGCTGGACATGCTGAACAACGGCGTGACGCCGGCCGTGCCGCGCCACGGCAGCGTCTCCGCCAGCGGCGACCTTGCCCCGCTTTCGCACATCGCCGTGGTGCTGATCGGCCAGGGGCGGGTGCTGGACGAAAGCGGCCGCGCGATTCCGACGGCGGAGTTCCTCAAGCGCAAGCCGGGCGCGTTCGCGCCGGTGCGGCTCGAGATGAAGGAAGGGCTCGCGCTCAATAATGGCTGCCAATACGCCAATGCCTGGGGCGTGCTGGCGACGGCGCGGATGCGGCGGCTGCTGGAGACCGCCGCGGTGAGCACGGCGGTGGGCGTGCAGGTGATGCGCGGCATGGGCCGCCCGTTCCGCGCCGACCTGCATGCGCTCAGGCCGCATCCGGGCCAGCGGAAGATGGCCGCCTGGGTGTTCGACCTGCTCGACGGCTACCGGTTCCGCGACGTCGGCGCGGACGAGAAGTACGACTATGACGGCCGGATCCAGGACCCGTACAATCTGCGCTGCGCGGCCCAGGCGCTGGGGCCGTGCGTGGACCTGATCGAGCGCGCCGAGGCGACGATGACGATCGAGGCGCGCAGCGTCACCGACAATCCGATCGATCTCAACGACAGCCTCGACGGCTACGATCTCGATCTCATCACCTCGGGCGGACATTTCCACGGCATGGCGCTGGCGGTCGATGCGTTCGGTCTGCTGCAGGCGGCGGGGATCATGGCGCGGCTGTCGAACATGCGCTGCGCGCGCATCGTCGACGCCAAGCACAATAAGGGGCTGGGGCCGCAGGTGCGCGGCAATTCCCCGGACGCGACGACGTCGGGGCTGATGATCGCCGAGTACACCACGGCGGGCCTGTGCAACCACATCTGGGGCCTGGCCTCGCCCTCGCACCTGTTCTCGATCTCGACCGACAGCGGTCAGGAGGATCACGTCAGCATGGCCGCCAACATCGCCATGCGCGCCTACGAGGCGGCCGAGCGGCTGGCCGAGCTGTTCGCGATCGAGCTGGCGTTCGCGAGCCAGGCCGAGCACGTGCGCACGGCGGAGGCCGGCAGGCACGCGGCGGCGCTGCCGGCGGTGGCGCTTGGCAAGGCCACGCAGGCTGCCCTAAGAGAGGTGGCGCAGACGTTCCCGCTGGTCGAAGGCGACCGGGAGCTCTCCTGGGACATGATGAACTTGGCCGCCAAAGTGCTCTCCGGCGATATCGCCCAAGCGACCGGCTACGGCTTCGGGCGACATTGAAGCGCGAGGCGCCGCGCCGCAGGGCGCGACGCACGCATCCGTCTCAGCTTCACACGCATCCCGAAAGTTCCCGCCCATGAGCAAATCCGAATCCAAACTGGTCGCCGCCGAGAAGCCGCGCGGCTTCGCCGACAAGCTGGGCGACGCAGCCTCCGCCGAGGAGCGCGTGGTGCAGGCGGTCGGGCGCATCTACGAGCAGTGGGGCTTCGACCGGCTGGAGACGCCGGCGATCGAATACACCGGCGCGCTGGGCAAGTTCCTGCCGGATACGGACCGGCCGAACGAAGGCGTGTTCTCGTTCCTCGACGACGAGCGGTGGGTGTCGCTGCGCTACGATCTGACCGCGCCGCTGGCGCGGTTCGCAGCGGAGGAATGGACCAATCTCCCGAAGCCGTTCCGGCGCTGGCAGACGGGGCCGGTGTGGCGCAACGAAAAGCCGGGGCCGGGGCGCTTTCGCCAGTTCATCCAGTGCGACGCGGACACGGTGGGCGCCGACAATCCGGCGTCTGACGCGGAGATCGTGGCGATGGGGGCGCAGGCGCTCGAAGCCGTGGGCGTGCCGCGCGACGGCTACCTGTTCAAGATCAATTCGCGGCGCATTCTGAACGGCGTGCTCGGCGGCGTCGGCCTGACCGGCGACCGCGCCGAGAAGACCCGCCTCATCGTCATGCGCGCGATCGACAAGCTCGACCGCCTCGGCGTCGACGGCGTCGCGGCGCTGTTGGGCGCGGGACGCAAGGACGAATCCGGCGACTTCACCAAGGGCGCGGAGCTGGAGCCCGCCGCCGTGAAGCGCGTGATCGATTTCGTCACGCTGCCGACCGACACGCGCCAAGGCGTGCTCGCGGGCCTTGAGCGCATCGTCGGCGACACCGACGAAGGCCGCGCCGGGATCGCCGAGCTTGCGGCGATCGATGCGGTGCTGAGCGCGCTCGGCGTGGGTGACGCGCGCGCGCGCATCGATCCTTCCGTGGTGCGCGGGCTCGAATATTACACCGGCGCCGTGTTCGAAGCGGAGCTGACGCTGACGGTCGGCGAGAGCGGCAAGCCGGTGAAGTTCGGCTCCGTCGGCGGCGGCGGGCGCTATGACGACCTGATCGCACGCTTCACCGGCGAGCGGGTGCCGGCGACCGGGTTCTCGATCGGCGTGAGCCGGCTGGTGGCGGCGCAGCAGGTGCTGGGCATCGGCGCCGAGCGCGTCTCGCAGCCGCCGGTCGTGGTGCTGGCGCTCGACCGCGAGCGGATGGGCGATTACTTCGCCATCGCCAGCGAGTTGCGGGCCGGCGGCGTGCGGGCGGAGGTCTATCTCGGCGGCGCGGGCATGAAGGCGCAGCTCAAATACGCCGACAAGCGCAACGCCCCCGTGGCCGTGATCCAGGGCGGCGACGAACTGGCCAAGGGTGTAGTTACGCTCAAGGACCTCAGACTCGGGGCAAGGATCGCCGGCGATCTGGGCGAGGACCGGGAAGCTTATGCGCGGGCTCGGGCTCAGGTGCAGCAGGAAGTCCCGCGCGCTCAAGTTGTCGCTGCGGTGCAGCAAATGCTTGCGCGTCCGGATTAACCTCCGGATGCGACGTTACGCGCTTGACCGGACGCGATGCAGGCGTAATTTCGCCGTGATCGTCGGCGTCGCGGGCGGTCGCGTTTCGGGGAGGAGACGCCTTCATAATTGCGACGTGAAGCGGCCGCGCCAGGGACTGGTGCGGCCGTTTTTAATTCCGGCGCTCGGGCCGGTCCGGCTGCGCCGGCGGATCGATGTCTTCGATCAATCCCCGCTCCTCGGCGCGGTCTTCGTCCGGACCCAGCGTTTCGTGCGCGCCGCCGATCGTGCGGCATGACCACCATAGCATCGCCAGCCCCAGCGCCGCCGAGACCAGCGAGCCGCCGAGCACGCCGAACCGCACCGGCGTTGCGAGGTCGCCCGAGCCGAAGGCGAGGTTGCCGATGAACAGGCTCATGGTGAAGCCGATGCCGGCGAGCATGCCCATGCCGATCATCTGCGCCAGATTGCCGGGCGCGCGCTGCTTGAGCGCGGCGCAGGCGATGTAGGACGCGAGCGTGATCCCGATCGGCTTGCCGAGCACAAGTCCCGCGGCAATGCCGAGCGCGACCGGATGCAGCAACGTTTCAACGCCCGCGCCATGCAGCACGACGCCCGCATTGACCAGCGCGAAAATCGGCATGATGCCGAACTGCACCCAGTATTTCAGCGTGTGCTCGGCCGCGATCAGCGGCGAGCGGCCGTCGGGCTGGCGCATCGGCACGGTCATCGCCGTCAGCACGCCGGCGATGGTGGCGTGTACGCCGGAAAGCAGCATAAAGCCCCACATCGCCGCGCCCAGAATCCAGAAGGGCGGAAGGGCCTTCACGCCGGCCCGGTTCATCAGCAGCATGACGCCGAACGTCACCGCCGCGCCGCCGAGCGCCCAGCCCGTCAGGTGCGTCGAGTAGAACAGCGCGATCACCACGATCGCGCCGAGATCGTCGATGATGGCGAGCGCGAGCAGGAAGAGGCGCAACCCGCTCGGCACGCGCGGGCCGAGCAGCGACATCACGCCGATGGCGAAGGCGATGTCGGTGGCCGAAGGGATCGCCCAGCCGCGCAGGTAGGCGGGTTCGTGCGCGTTGAACGCGATATAGATCAGCGCCGGCGCGGCCATGCCGCCGAGCGCGCCCACCATCGGCAAGGCGGCCTCGCGCGGGTTCTTGAACGGCCCCTCGACGGTCTCGCGCTTCAGTTCGAGGCCGACATAGAGGAAGAAGACCACCATCAGGCCGTCATTGATGACCAGATGCAGATTGACCGGGTGCGCCGCCGCGCCCAGGCCGACGCTGAGGCCGGCGATCTGGTCTTCGAGCAGATGATGGAAGGCTTCGCCGGTAGGGCCGTTCAGCAGCAGGAACGAGAGAACGGTCGCGGCGAGGAGGATGTAGCCGGGGGCGGTGTCGCGCTCCCACCAGCGTTGTGCTTCGCCGCCTGCCGCCATCGTTCCGAACGCTCCGAACTGGATCGGGCAACCTAGCGTCATGCGCCGGTTTGGCAACCGATACCGGCCAAACGCGCGTCTTGGCCGCGGCGTCCACGACCGCGCCTGTGGACTGACACATAAGTTTCAGATCGCCTTCGCAGCGTTTTCAAACAGCGGCTCTAGCAGCGCCCTGCGGAAGGGGCGCAAGAGGGTGCGGCCCCTGCACTGGGGGTTTCCATGTTTTCCAAGAAGTTCTTATCCGGCGCCGCGCTGACGGCGCTCACGATGTCGATGGGCGGCGCCGCTTACGCCCAATCCACCGGTTCGCAGGAATTCGAAACCGAGATCATCGTCACGGGTCGTGCGGCGACCATCGACGGCGCGGTCCGTGCGGAAACCGCACCCAAGGCGGTTGCGACGATCACGTCGGAATATATCGAAACGCAGGTTCCGGGGCAGACTTTTCTCAACTCGATCGCGATCCTGCCGGGCGTCAACTTCTCCAATAACGATGCCTATGGGTCCGCCGGCGGCGAACTCAGCTTGCGCGGCCTCGATAGCGCCCGCGTATCGCTGACGATCGACGGCGTCCCGCTGAACGATTCCGGCAACTACGCCATCTACCCCAACCAGATGCCCGATTCCGAAATTCTGGAGCGCGTCAGCGTCAATCTCGGCGCGACCGACGTCGACAGCCCGACGGCGGCGGCTTCAGGCGGCACGGTCAACGCCGTGGTACGCACGCCGCGTGAAAATTTCGGCGGCATCCTGCAATACGGCTATGGCGGTCAAGACGATTACAGCCGCCTGCTCGTCGCCATCGATAGCGGCGAGATCGGTCCGTTCGGCACGCGCGCGCTCGTTGCTTTGTCAAACACGGAATACGACCATTTCAACAATCCGGGCGGCGTCGACAAGAACCAGTTCAACGCCCGCGTCTATCAGCCGATCGGCGCGAACGGCGATTTCGTCAGCGTTTCGCTGCACTATAATGAAAACCGCAACAACTTCCTCCGCAACTACAGCGTCGCCCAGTTCAACGCGGTCGGCCTCGACAACTATCAGCCGAACGGCACGGTCTGCGCGCCGCAGGCGCGCACCCCGGGCGTGGCGGATACCGTCCAGCGCAATTGCTCGAACTTCTACGGGCTCGCCACGAACCCGTCGAACACCGGCAATATCCGCGTCCAGTCGCGCTTCGGCCTCACCGACCGGATTACGCTGACGGTCGACCCGACCTTCCAATACGTGCTCGCCAACGGCGGCAGCACGCGGGTGATGAACGAGGTCAATCCGAACCTCGTCTCCGGCGGGGTCGTGAACTTCAACGCCGACCTGAACGGCGACGGCGACTTCCTCGATTCGAACGTCATGGTGTTCCGTCCGAACACCACCAATACCCAGCGCTACGGGCTGACCAGTTCACTGATCTTCGACCTGAACGACGATCATCGCGTGCGCTTCGCCTACGCCTGGGACCGCGCCCGGCACCGTCAAACCGGCGAGACGACCTACATTCTCGACGACGGTCACCCGGACGACGTGTTCGCGGGCAAGGGCGGCTATGGCCGGCGGATCGAAACCACCGACGGCTCGATCCTCCGCCGCCGCGACCGTCTGTCGATCGCCTCGCTGAACCAGATTTCGGCCGAATATCGCGGCAATTTCTGGGACGACACCGTGACCTTGGTCGCCGGCGTGCGCGCGCCCTTCTTCGAGCGCGAGCTGAACAATTATTGCTGGCAGCTCGTGGGCGGCGATCCGCTCTGCAGCGGGAATACGCCGACCCTCAGCAACCCCGCGAATTGGGTCGCGCCGTTCACGGGCGAGGAGGTCGAATATGACGATATCCTGCCGAACGTTGGCGTGACCTATCGTCCGGCCGAAAACCACCAAGTCTATTTCTCCTACGCGGAAAATCTCTCTGCGCCGCGCACGGACGACCTCTACGGCGTGCGTCTGGAGAACCTGGACAAGGTGCAGCCGGAAACGACGCAGAATTTCGACGTGGGCTATCGCTTCTCGGCGTCGAACGTGATCGCCTCGGTGGGCGCCTGGTACAAGATTTTCGACGGCCGGATCGAGCGCGGCTACGATCAAGACACGGGCGACTCCATATCCCTCAACATCGGCGAGGTGGATCAGTGGGGCTTCGACGCCCAGATCGGGATCGCGCCGTTTGAAGGTTTCAGCGTCATCGCGTCGGCGTCCTGGCAGGACAGCGAACTCCAGAACGACATCCAGACGGGTGTGTCGGGCGGCGTTCCGGTATTTGCCGGCGTGGAGGGCAACCGACTCTGGAACGCGCCGGAATGGATTCTCTCGGGCCGCCTGAACTACAGCGTCGGCAATTTCGATTTCGGCCTCCAAAGCACCTACAAAGGCGAGCGCTTCACGAACCTCACCAACACGGAGACGGTCCCCGACTATGTTACGGTCGACGCCGATCTTCGCTGGAACTTCGGCCGCCTGATCAGGCGCGAGGACACTTACTTCCAGCTCAACGTGGTCAACCTGTTCGACGAGGAATACCTCTCGACCATCTCGATCCCGTTCAGCCCCAGCGGCTTGGCCAACGCCCAGGTCGGCGCGCCGCGCACGATCATCGGCACGCTCCGCACCTCGTTCTAAGAACCTCCCCCCCGAGGCGCCTTCAAGGAGCGGTTCTGACGAACCGCTCCTTTCTTTTTCAGCGGAAGCGCGGCGGCGGCTGCGGCGGGCGCGCGGCGAGGGCGGGCGCGCGTGCAAGCGCCGCTTCGCTCGCGGGCGCGTCGAGCGCGAGCACGGCGAACAGGCGCTCGTCGGCGCAGATTTTCTCGCCGCGGCAGACCGAGCGGACGCGATAGGCGCCGCCAATGTAAGTGAGGCGATAGGGGACGAGCGAGACGGCGTTGTCGACATTGCCGCCGATAGCGAGGATGAGGCCCGTGGCCGCATCGCGCGCGACGACGAGATCGCAGTGCATTTCCGCTTCGTCCACCGGCGCCGCGCGCCGGCCGGCGACGCCGTTGGGGCGATAGCCGGCGCGGCCGCTGCAGAGCAGGTCGCCCACGCGCGGCGCGCGGTCGGCGTCGTAGGCGCGGTAGGGATGAGCCGCTTGCCCGTCGCCGGCGGCGATGGCGGCGTCGACATAGTCGCGATGCGCCCAGGAGCGGCGGAAGCCCTCGGCGCCGGCCTCGCACATCAGCCAGGAAATGAACGCCGCCGACCACGGCGTGCGCCAGCCGGGATTGGCGCGGTACTGGCCGGCGTAATCGGCCCAGAGCGCGTTGGCGGCGGCGATCTCTTGGCCGCCCGTGTCGGCGACATCGCCGCTGGCGACGCCGCTCAGCGCCGCCCAATAGCCGCCGATCGCCTGCAGCATCAGCGGATCGTGTTCGACATAGGGCGGCGTCTTGGCGCGCGCGAGTTCGGGAAAGACGGCGCGCAGCGCGCGCGCATCGGCGCGCTGCGACAGCGGATAGCCGAACCGCGCCCATTCCTGCGCGGCGAGATCGACCAGGCGCTGGCGCAGGTCGCCTTCGTGCGCGGGCGCGCAGGTTTGTGTGCGATGCGCGGCGTAGGCGGGATGCTGGAGGCCGTTGGCGTGATGGCGAAATGTGACTTCGCCGCGCGCAAGCGGCGACGGCGCGTTGGCCCGCGCCGGCGTTGCCGCAAGCGCGGCGGCGCAGAGGGTGGCGAAGAGGACTCTCATCGTCTGCATTCAAGGCGGCGGTCGCCGCGTGCGCAAACAAAAAGGGCGGAGCTTGCGCTCCGCCCCTCGGTAGTTGTGAGGGCGATCCCGGATCGCCGCTGACGCGCCGTCCGGGATGACGCTCCGCGCTCACGCCGCGTGCGCGACGTGAGCGCTTCGCGTCAGAAATCCATGTCGCCCATACCGCCCATGCCGCCGGGCATGCCGCCGGCGGCCGGAGCGTTCTTCTTCGGCGCTTCGGCGATCGAGGCTTCCGTGGTGATGATGAGGCCGGCGACCGAGGCTGCGTCTTGCAGCGCGGTGCGGACCACCTTCACCGGATCGATGATGCCGGCCTTGACCAGGTCGACATATTCTTCGGCCTGCGCGTTGAAGCCGAAATTGTCGTCCTTGCTGTCGCGGAGCTTGCCGACCACGATCGAGCCTTCGACGCCGGCGTTTTCGGCGATCTGGCGGACCGGGGCTTCCAGCGCTTTCTTGACGATGGCGATACCGACGTTCTGGTCTTCGTTGTCGCCCTTGATGTTGAGCTTGAAGGCCGCGCGCAGCAGCGCCACGCCGCCGCCGGGGACGATGCCTTCCTCCACCGCGGCGCGGGTGGCGTTCAGCGCGTCGTCAACGCGGTCCTTGCGCTCTTTCACCTCGACTTCCGTCGCGCCGCCGACCTTGATCACCGCGACGCCGCCCGCGAGCTTCGCGAGGCGCTCTTGCAGCTTCTCGCGGTCGTAGTCGGACGTGGTGTCTTCGATCTGCTTGCGGATCTGGTTGATGCGGGCTTCGATGTCGCCCTTCGCGCCGGCGCCGTCGACGACTGTGGTGTCGTCCTTCTTGACCACGACCTTCTTGGCCTTGCCGAGCATGTCGAGCGCGACGTTCTCAAGCTTGATGCCCAGGTCTTCGCTGATGACCTGGCCGCCGGTGAGGATGGCGATATCTTCCAGCATGGCCTTGCGGCGGTCGCCGAAGCCCGGCGCCTTCACGGCCGCGACCTTGAGGCCGCCGCGCAGCTTGTTGACCACCAGCGTGGCGAGCGCTTCGCCTTCGACGTCTTCGGCGATGATCAGCAGCGGACGCTGCGACTGCACCACCGCTTCGAGCACCGGCAGCATCGGCTGCAGCGAGGAGAGCTTCTTCTCGAACAGCAGGATCAGCGGATCCTCGAGCGTCGCTTCCATCTTGTCGGCGTTGGTGATGAAGTACGGCGAGAGATAGCCGCGGTCGAATTGCATGCCTTCGACGACTTCGAGTTCGGTCTCGAGGGACTTGGCTTCTTCAACCGTGATGACGCCTTCGTTGCCGACCTTCGCCATCGCGTCGGCCAGGAACTTGCCGATGTCGGTGTCGCCGTTGGCGGAGATGGTGCCGACCTGGGCGATCTCTTCCGAGCCCTTCACCTTGCGGGCGCGGCTCTTCAGGTCTTCGACGATGGCGGTGACGGCCTTGTCGACGCCGCGGCGCAGATCCATCGGATTGCGGCCCGAAGCGACGGCCTTCATGCCTTCGCGGACGATGGCCTGAGCGAGCACCGTGGCGGTGGTGGTGCCGTCGCCGGCTTCGTCATTGGTCTTCGAAGCGACTTCACGGATGAGCTGGGCGCCCATGTTCATGAACTTGTCTTCGAGCTCGATTTCCTTGGCGACGGTGACGCCGTCCTTGGTGGTGCGCGGAGCGCCGAAGGACTTCTCGATCACGACGTTGCGGCCCTTCGGGCCAAGCGTGACCTTCACCGCGTTGGCGAGAATGTCGACGCCTTGCAGCATGCGCTCACGCGCATCGGCGCCGAATTGCACGACTTTAGCAGCCATGGTGTGTGTACCTCTGAGTTTGAATTCACCGGTTGAGAAGAAGGACTGGGGCTAGGGATTAGGGATTGGGGCGAAAGGCGGGGCGGCCGACCGCCCCAATCCCTAGTCCCCAGCACCTAATCCCGGCGCGCGGAGCGCGCTTAGGCCGCTTCCTTCTTCGCCTTCTTGGTTTCGATGACGCCCATGATGTCGGACTCCTTCATGATCAGGAGTTCCTCGCCGTCGATCTTCACTTCCGTGCCCGACCATTTGCCGAACAGGATGCGATCGCCGACCTTCACGTCCGGCTTGATGTACTCGCCGTCGTCGTCGCGGGCGCCCGGGCCGACGGCGATCACTTCGCCTTCCTGCGGCTTCTCTTGAGCCGTTTCCGGAATGATGATGCCGCCCTTGGTCTTTTCCTCTTCCTTCACGCGCTTCACCAGCACGCGATCATGCAGGGGACGAAAGCTCGCCACTATCTTACTCCCTTGTTTTAAAAGGCCTTTCTAGCCTCCGGCAGCCTTTGGCACTCGCCGACGCCGGTTGCTAACGGCGGCGATGTAGGCGGGCGGCCCGAAGCCGTCAAGCCCGGACGCCCGCCTCTGGGGCCGCAATTTGGCTTGCTGCTGCGCTCTGCCGCGGCGATGGATCGCCGGTGAGGGGGAGGTGTCGGGCTCGGCTCGGCGGCTGCAAGAAAGAGAGCCGCCCCGTCGCCGGGGCGGCTCGATTTTTCTGCTCGGATGCAGCCTCAGTAGTACAGCAGCGCGTCGAGGATCAGGCCGGTCGACACCGCGATCAGCAGGATGTCGCGGTCGACCATCACATAACGGCAGCCATAAGGAGCGGGCGGCAGCCGATAGTAGAGATCGTACGGGATCGGCTGCCAATAGATGTCGTACGGCAGCACATAGCCGACGCGCCACGGGCGGTACGGACGCCGCCAGCCGTCATAGCCCCACCAGTAATAGGTGTGGCCCCAGAAGCCGCCGACGATGATGGCGTAGCCGCGATCGAAATAGTAGCCGTGGCGGATGTGGCGCCAGTCGCTGTAGCGCGGGCGGTCCCAGTCGCGGTGGGTATGGCGGTAGCGGCGCCAGCGGTCGTCGTCGCGGCGATGATCGCGGTTCCAGTCGCCGCGCGAGAAATCGCGTCCGCCGCCGCGGCTGTTCCAGTCGCCGCGATTGTTGCGATCGCCGCGGTTTGCGTCTCCGCGCTGGTTGCGGTCGCCCCGGTTCCAATCGCCGCGATTGTCGCCCTGGTTGCCGCGGAGATCGCGACCGCCGCGGTTCCAGTCGCCCTGATTGTCGCGATTGCGGTCGCCCCGGCTGTCGCGCTGATCGCGGCCGCCGCGGTTCCAATCGCCCCGGTTATTGTTGTCGCGGTTCCAATCGCTTCGACCGTCTTGATCCCTGCGATCGCCGCCGCGATTGCCATTCCAATCGCCGCGGCTTTCGCCGCCCCGATTCCTGTTGCTTCGATCGGCGCCGCCACGCTGGACTTGCGGTGGCGGCTGCGTCTGTTGCGCCTGCTGCGCGGGCGGCTGCGCGCGCGGGCCGCCGCGAAGCGCGTCGTCGTTGCGGCTCTCTTGCGGACGATCGCCACGGCGAGCGTCGCCGCGATCGCGGTTCCAGTCGCCGCGGCTGCGCTGGTGGTCGTTGCTGTGGCCGCGCTGGCCCCGGCTGTCGCCGCGTTCATGCCTGCCGCGGTCGTCGCGCTGAGCATAGGCAGGCGTTGCTACCCAGGCTGTCGCGCTCAAAGCGGCTATCGCCGCAATGAGGGCTTTCTTCATGTGAGGCTCCCTGTGTGTCTCGCGGACACACCCTCGCAAGGCTGACAGTGAGGCCTATGGCCTGAACGGCGCCTGAATCGCTGCTGAACGCCCGGCTCAGGCGGGGTCAGTAGCGCTTGAGTCCGTTCACCAGGAAGCGCACCGAGTGGGCGACGTACTGGCGGAGGTCGTCGTCGCTCAAGGCGTACGTATCGTCCGCCAAGGCGCGGTACTGATGGCGGCTGCGCAGCAGTTCGAGGAAGTAGGAGGCGGCGATGTCGTGGTCGCCTTCGAACTCGGGCGCGGCGCGGCGCAGATGGTTCGCCACCACCTCGCGGACCTTGTCGGCGCCGCTGAAGACATAGCGCTGCACCGATTGCGGAAACTTGCGGCCCTCGCCGACGACGAGGCGGAAGAAGGCGAGGTTTTCGCGCGTCAGAATGGTGCGCAGGAATTGTTCGCCGATCTGTTGCAGGCCCTGCTCCAGCGGCGCGTCATCGGCGAACCTGGGCGTCATGGCTTCGGTGAGCCGCTCATGTTCGTCCTGAATGACCGCCAGGAACAGGCCTTCCTTGTTGCCGAACTGGGAATAGAGCGTGGCCAGCGATCCGCCGGCCAGACGCACGACGTCGTTGACGCTGGCGGCCTCGTAGCCCTGATCCAGAAAGACGTTGCGCGCGGCCTGGAGAAACGCTTGACGTCGCGCAACGCCGCGATCCGGAGTGCGTGCCACCAGCTTTTCGTAAGGCGCGCTTGCGTTCATGTTTACCGTCAATGGGCACAATAGACGTGCGGAAATAGGGCGCAAGCTCTGCTTGAATGGAACGTAACCGTGGCTACATTGGCGGCGTCCGGCGCTTCCGCGCCTTGGGAAACACTTTTTAATGCCAGATGACGCCGCCTATCGGCAGGACACGGCCCGCGCCGGCGCTCAGGTCCGCGCCATGGCGCGCGCCCTTGGCCGGCGCGGGCTCGCCCTGATAGGCGCGGGCGCTGCGCTGCTTCTCATCCTCGTCTTCGCCGTGAACTGGCTGGTCAGCGGCCGGTTCCACGAGACCACCGACAACGCCTATGTGCGCGCCGACATCTCGCTGATCTCGGCGAAGATCGAAGGCTATGTGCGCGCCGTTCCCGCCGGGGAGAACCAAAGCGTTCACGCCGGCGACGTGCTGGTCGAGATCGACGACACCGATTACGCGGCGCGCGTGCAGGAAGCGCGCGCGGCGCTGGCGCAGGCGCTTGCGGCGCGCGAAGCGGAGCAGGCCGGCCGCGCGCTGGCGGCGTCCGACGTGCAGCGCTACCGGCCGCTGGCCGAGCGCGGACTGCTTTCGCCCGCGCGCATGGAGCAGCTGGAGATTCAATCCCGCCAGGCGCGCGGCGGCTATGACGCGGCGGCCGCGGGCGTCGAGGCGGCGCGGGCGCAGCTGGCGGCGGCCGAACTCAATCTGCGACGCACTGTGGTGCGCGCGCCGATCGACGGCGTCGTCGGCGACCGGCAAGTGCAGGTGGGCCAGCTGGTCCGCACCGGCACGCCGCTGATGTCGGTGGTGCCGCTGCAGTCTGTGTACGTCGTCGCGAACTTCAAGGAGACGCAGATCGAGCGCTTCCGTCCCGGCCAGCGGGCGACGATCCGGCCGGACGTCGCGCATGGGCTTCGCTTGCGCGGGACGGTGGAGTCGATCGCGCCGGCGTCGGGCTCGGAGTTCTCGATCATCCCGACCGACACCGCGACCGGCAATTTCACAAAGATCGTGCAGCGGGTGCCGGTGCGCATCCGGCTGGAGCCGAGGCAGGATGGGCTGGAGCTGCTGCGGCCCGGGCTCTCTGCGGCCGTCACGGTGGACACACGCGAATGACCGCCGCCGCGGCCGCGGCTCGACCGGACGATGCGCCGCCGCTCCATATCTGGATCGGCTTCGTCGCCATGGTCGTCGGCCAGTTCATGGCCATTCTCGACATCCAGATCGTCGCCAGCGCGATCGGCTCGATTCAGGCCGGCGTGAGCGCAAGCCGCGACGAAATCTCCTGGGTGCAGACGGCCTACCTGATCGCCGAAGTGATCGGCATTCCGCTGTCGGGCTTTCTCGGCCGGGCGCTGGGCACGCGGCTGCTGTTCTGCATCTCGTCGCTGAGCTTCTCGGCGGCGAGCCTGTTGTGCGCCTTCGCGTGGGACATCCACTCGCTGATCATCTTCCGCGCGCTGCAGGGCTTCTGCGGCTCGGCGATGATCCCCACCGTGATGGCGACGCTCTATCTCGTCTTCCCGCAGCGGCTGCAGCCGATGACGGGGGCGATCATGGGCATGGTGATAACGCTCGCCCCGTCGCTGGGGCCGACCATCGGCGGCTATGTCGCGGAGATGCTGGGCTGGCGGGCGCTGTTCTGGATCAACCTCGCGCCCGGCCTGCTGATCACTTTGGTCATCTGGAACACGATGGCCTCGCTCGACAAGCCGAACTTCAGCCTGCTGAAGAAGATCGACGTGATCGGGCTGATCGGGCTGGCGATGTTCCTCGGCGCGGCGGAATACACGCTCGAGGAAGGGCCGGCCAACGAATGGTTCGCATCGTCCGAAGTGGTGATGTGGGCGCTCGTTTCCGGCGCCGGCGCGGTGCTGTTCTTCCATCGCGCGTTCAAGGTCGAAACGCCCGTCGTCGATCTCAAGCCGTTCGGCACGCCGACGTTTGCAGTCGGCGCCTTGCTCGGTTTCATCCTCGGCTTCGGCCTGTTCAGCTCGGTGTTCCTGACGCCGCTCTTCCTGGGCTCGGTGCGCGGCTACAGCGCGCTGCAGATCGGGCACACCATGTTCGTGCAGGGCGCGGTGATGTTCGTGACCGCGCCGCTTATCGGCAGGCTCGGGCGCACATTGCCGGATACGCGCCCGCTCGGCGCCCTGGGCTTTCTGATGGTCGCGGCGAGCTGCTGGATGCAGGCGCGCCTCACCGCGGAGGCCGGGTTCTGGGAGCTGGCCTGGCCGCAAGTGCTGCGCGGGCTCGGCCTGATGATGACCTTCAACGCGGTGATGCAGCCGGCGCTGCAATCGCTGCCGCCCAATCTGGTCCATGCGGGTGCGGCGCTGTTCAACACCGTGCGCAATCTGGGCGGCGCGTTCGGGATCGCGGCGCTGGCGACGGTGCAGTCGCACTCGTTCGCGCTGCACCGGCAGGAGCTGTACGCCGCCGCCGACCCGAGCAATCCGCACATCGCCGGCATGATCGAAGGCGCGCGCGCCTACCTGGAGCAGGCGGGGGCGATCGATCCGGAGCGGCAGGCGCTGATGCATTACGCCGCGCTGCTCGACCGCGAAGCGCTGGTGATGACGTTCAACGACCAGTTCCTGCTGATGGCGGTGGTGATCGGGCTATCGGCGTTCGCGATGCTGCTGCTGAAGCCCCGCCCGCGCCTGGCGGGCGTGCGCTCCGCGCTGGCCGAGGAGGCGATGGCGCACTAGGCGGCGAGCGCGTGGTCGATCGCTTCCAGCATGTCCGGGCCGAGCGGCGCGGCCTTGGAGGGGAACGCTTCGAGCAGCGCGCCGTCCTTGCCGATCAGGTACTTGTGGAAGTTCCAGCGCGGCAGCGCGCCGTCGCCCAGCTCCTCGGCGACCCACTGGTAGAAGGGATGGCGCCGCTGCGCCGGGACGATCTCGACCTTCGACGTCATCGGGAAGGTGACGTGATAGGAATTGTCGCAGAACTCGCGGATTTCGCGCTCCGACCCGGATTCCTGATGGCCGAAATCGTTGCAGGGCACGCCGACGACGACGAGGCCCTTGCCGGCCTTGGCCTCGTAGAGCGCTTCGAGGTCGCGGTACTGCGAGGTGAAGCCGCAGGCTGAGGCCACGTTCACCACCAGCACGGCCTTGCCGGCGTAATCGGCCAGCTTGATCTCGCCGGGTTCATCCAGCTTGGCGAAGGTGAAGTCGTGGGCGGTGGTCATGGCGATCGTCGCAGCTCTCAGCGGGCGGCGGGGCATGTAAACCTCTTGGCGCTCCCGAGCAATGCATGTGGCGTTCCGCGAACGGGAATGTTACAGCCCAACGCATGGCCGCCGCTTTGCGTTTCTTTAGCATAGCCTCGCGAATTTGAGGCCCGGCCCGCGTTGAGCCCTCGCTCCGCGGGACCGGGATCGGCTACATCACATTCGCTTCACCGGAGAAAAGACCCGATGGCCGATGCGCCTGCCGGTCGCGACTATCGCGAGACCGTTTTCCTGCCCGACCTGCCGGGCGATCCTTTTCCGCTGCGCGCGGGCCTGCCGAAGAAGGAGCCCGAGCGGGTCAAGCACTGGGTCGACATCGGCCTCTACCACCTGCTGCGCAAGGCGGCGGCGGATTGGCCGAAGGTCGTGTTCCACGACGGCCCGCCCTACGCCAACGGACCGATCCATATCGGCCACGCCGAGAACAAGATCCTCAAGGACTTCGTCGTCCGCACCAAGCAGATGGCGGGCTACGATTGCGATTACGTGCCGGGCTGGGACTGCCACGGCCTGCCGATCGAGTGGAAGGTCGAGGAGGATTTCCGCAAGCAGGGCCGCAAGAAGCCTGACGTGCCGGCGGTCGAGTTTCGCAAGGCGTGCCGCGAATATGCCGATAAGTGGATTCCGCTGCAGCGCGACGAGTTCAAGCGCCTCGGCATCGAAGCCGACTGGGACAATTACTACACGACGATGAGCTTCGACGCCGAAGCGGCGATTGCGGCCGAGTTCTTGCGCGTGGTGCGCACGGGGCTGGTGTATCGCGGCTCGAAGCCGGTGATGTGGAGCCCGGTGGAACGGACTTCGCTGGCGGAAGCGGAAGTGGAGTACGCGGAAAAGACGAGCCCGACGATCTGGGTGAAGTTTCCCGCGCTTCATGGACCGCCGGCGTCCTCGCCGGCCGGCGCGGCGCATGCCGGCGAGGCGCCGGCGGTCCATATTGTGATCTGGACGACGACGCCGTGGACGATCCCGGGCAACCGCGCGATCTCGTATTCGCCGTCGATCAGCTATGGCGTCTTTGAAGTCGAGAGCATCGAGCACGGCTTGGCGTTCGAGCCGTGGGTGAAGGTCGGCGAGAGACTCGCGATCGCCGACAAGCTCGCCGAGGACGTGATGCGCGCGGCGAAGGCGGCGTCGTGGAAGCGCGTTGGCGATTTCGATCCGAACGGCGTTGTGTGCGCGCATCCGTTGCGGAATTGGCGACCCTCCTCCCTTGCGGGGGAAGGCGGGGGAGTCGCTTACGCCTTCCCTGTCCCGCTGCTCGCGGGCGATCACGTCACCGACGATGCGGGCACGGGCTTCGTGCACACGGCGCCGGGGCATGGCCAGGACGACTTCGAAATCTGGGTGAAGCATTTCGGCCAGGACGGCATCCCGTTCACGGTCGACGAGGACGGCCGTTTCACCAAGGAAGCGCCGGGCTTTGAAGGGCTCGAAATCCTGCAGCTTGAGGGCAAGAACCTCGGCAAGGACGGGCCGGCGAACAAGGCGGTGATCGATGCGCTGATCGAGGCCGGCGCGCTGCTGGCGCGCGGGCAGCTGAAGCACCAGTATCCGCACTCGTGGCGCTCGAAGGCGCCGCTGATCTTCCGCAACACGCCGCAATGGTTCATCGCGCTCGACAAGCCGTATCGCAACGGCAAGACGCTGCGCCAGGTCGCGCTCGAAGAGATCGACCGCGTCGATTGGGGCCAGAAGCGCACCGGCGAGACCAAGGACTACAACCGCATCCGCGGCATGATCGAGGATCGCCCCGATTGGCTGGTGTCGCGCCAGCGCGCCTGGGGCGTGCCGCTGCCGATCTTCGTGAAGAAGAGCGACGGCTCGATTCTGCAGGACGCTGAAGTCGATGCGCGCATCGTCGCCGCGATGAAGCGAGGCGGCGCTGATGTGTGGTGGGCGACGCCAGCGCAGGACTTTCTGGGCGATAGATACAAGGCTGGTGAGTTCGAGAAGGTCGAGGACATCCTGGATGTCTGGTTCGACTCAGGCTCCACGCATGCGTTCGTGATCGGCAACCCCGAAGCGCCGACGCGGGCCTCGTTCGCGAACCCGGTCTCGACCATCTATCTCGAAGGCTCGGACCAGCACCGCGGCTGGTTCCATTCCTCGCTGCTGGAAAGCTGCGCCACGCGCGGGCGCGCGCCCTATGACGAGGTCATCACGCACGGCTTCGCCATGGACGAGGAGGGCAGGAAGATGTCCAAGTCCCTCGGCAATGTGGTGGAGCCGCAGAAGATCGCGCAGCAGAACGGCGTTGAAATCCTGCGTCTGCTGATCGCGGCGGCGGAGTACGGCGACGATCTGCGTTTGGGCAAAATCATGCTCGACCAGTCGAGCGAGATGTACCGCAAGCTGCGCAACACGCTGCGCTATCTGCTGGGAGCGCTGAAGAATTTCGAGGAGAGCGAGCGCGTTCCTTGGACCGCCGGCGTCCTCGCCGGCGAGACGCCGGCGATCCAAGAACGGCTGCCTTTGCTGGAGCGCTGGCTGCTGCATCGGCTGTGGGAGCTGGATCGCGCCGTGCGCGGCGCCTACGGGACCTACCAGTTCCGCATTGCGCTGCAGGCTATCGTCGAGTTCTGCAATGTCGATCTTTCGGCGTTCTATGTCGACGTGCGCAAGGACGCGCTCTATTGCGACGCGCCGTCCTCGTTCCGCCGCCGCGCCTGCCGCACGGCGCTCGACGAGACGTTCTCGCGGCTGACCGCATGGCTCGCGCCGATCCTGCCGTTCACGGCGGAGGAAGCATGGCTGACGCGTTTCCCGGACACCGTCTCGGTGCATCTGCGCACGTTCCCGGAGACGCCCGACAGCTGGCGGGACGATTTCGCCGGCGAGGAAATGGCGAGGCTCCGTGAAGCGCGCGCGGTGGTGACGGGGGCGCTCGAAGTGGCGCGGCGCGAGAAGGTGATCGGCGCGGCGCTGGAAGCGGCGCCGCGCGTGTTCGTCGCCGACGACGGCCTGCGGGCTTCGCTGCAGGCGGTCGATTTCGCCGAACTGTGCATCACCAGCGGCGTGATCATCGAGGCGGGCGAAGGCTCGGACGAGGCGTTCCGCCTGCCGGAGACGCCGGGGGTTGCGGTGGCGGTGGAAAAGGCGCCGGGCGTGAAGTGCGCGCGGTCGTGGAAGTATTTCGACCCCGCCACCGCCGACCCGCGCTACCCCGACATCACGCCGCGCGACGCGGAAGCGGTGGCTGCCTGGGACGCCGCGCGCAGGTAGGTTCGCTCCGGAGCGCCTGCGTTGGATTTAACGCATGGCGCTTTAGCTGCGATAATCGCCGTTGATCTCGACGTAGCGCTTGGTCAGGTCGCACGTATACATGCGCGCGCGGCCAGAGCCTGGGCCGACCGTCACCGTGATCTCCAGCTCCGGGCGCTTCATGTAGGCGCTCATCGCCGCTTCGTCGTATTCGGCGCTGACCATGCCGTCGCGCGCGGCGTAGAGATCGCCGAAGCGCACGCCGATCATCTCTTTCTTCACCGGCTGATCGGCGCGCCCGATCGCCATGACGATGCGGCCCCAATTGGCGTCCTCGCCGGCGATGGCGGTCTTCACCAGCGGGCTTTCGCAGATCGTGCGCGCAATGGCTTTTGCCGATGCGTCGCTCGCTGCGCCTTCGACATTGACCGCGACAAGCTTGGTCGCGCCTTCGCCGTCGCGCACGATCTGGATGGCGAGACCGGCCAGCACCTGGCTCAGCGCGGCGCGGAACGGCGCCAGCCGTTCGTCCTTCGCGTCGGGAATCGGCGGAACCTTGGCCTGGCCGGTGGCGAACAAGAGCACGCAATCATTGGTCGAACGGTCGCCGTCGACTGTGATCGAGTTGAAGCTGGTTTCGGTTTCCTGGCGCAGCAGCGTCTTCAGGATCGGCGCCGAGAGCGCGGCGTCGGTGAACACGAACGCCAGCATCGTCGCCATGTTCGGCGCGATCATGCCCGAGCCCTTGGCGACGCCGGCGATGTTGACCTTCGCGCCGTCGATCTCGCAGTTTGCGCCCGCGCCTTTCGCGAACGTGTCCGTCGTCATGATCGCGGCGGCGGCCTTGGGCCAGTCCACGGGCGCAAGCTGCATCTTCGGCAGCGCCGCGGCGATCTTGGAATCGTCCAGCACCACGCCGATCACGCCGGTGGAGGCGGCGAGCATTTCGCGAGTCTCCACCCCGATCGCCGCGCCGGCTTCCTCCAGCGCGCGCTTGCACGCCGCATCGCCGGCGGGCCCGGTGAACGAGTTGGCGCAGCCGGCGTTCACCAGCAGCCCGCGCGCGCTGCCGCGCGTCGCCGCCAGCGCCTGCTTGCACCAGTCGGTCGGCGCCGAGCCCACGGCGTTGGTGGTGAACACGCCCGCCGCGCGCGTGCCCGCGGGCATGCGCATCAGCAGCAGGTCCGGCCGTTCGTGCTTGTAGAAGCCTGCGCGGCCGACCGCGGCGTCTAGGCCGGCGATCGGCGGAAGATCGGGGAAACGGTCGGGCGCGAGCGGCGAGACCGCATCGATCTTCATTCTAGCGTTCCGTTTTCAGCCGGCGTTTCGGCCGGCGCGGGTGCTGAGGCGGGTTGCGTTGACGCCGGCGCTGAGGGCGGGGCCTGCTGCGTCACGATCGGCGGAGCGGCGTTGGGGAACGGGAAGGGCGGCGGCGGCGCGCCGGTCTGCGGCGTCGCCGGCTCCGGCTGCGGAGTCGGCGCGCTTGGCGTGGCGTCCGCCGGCGCGGTCACTTCGCCCGCCGGCGCCATGCCCGGCTCCGGCTCGCGCAGCCGCTCGACCCGCGCATCGCGCTGCAGCCGCTCCATCAGTTGCGTGGTTTCCTGCCACGCCAGCCATTGGGTGATGCGCGGACGCAGCTGTTCGAGGCTCGGGCCGCCGATGGTGCGGCGGTCGTCGACGCGGAACAGGTGCCAGCTGCCGTCGTCGAGCTGGAGCGGGCCGATCAGCTGGCCGACGCCCGAGCGCTCGATTTCCTGGCGCATCTGCGGCGTCAGGTCGGAGATGGCGCGGAAGCCCAGATCGCCGCCGTCGGGGGCGGTGTCGCGCTCCACCGACAGCTCGAACGCCAGGGCTTCGAACCGCTCGCCTTGATCGAGCCTTCTTTTGGCCGCGTCGGCAGCCTCACGTGTCGAGAACTGGATATGGCGCAGATGCACCTCGTCGCCCTGGCCGAGCCGGCTGGAATTCTCGCGGTAGAGCCGTTCGATGGTCGTGGGATCGGCCGCTTTCTGGGCGATTTCTTCGTAGATCGCCGCCGCCAGAACCCGTTCGCGCGCGTTTTCCAGCTGACGGCGGATGTCGGGCTGGCGGTCGAGGCCGCGCGCCTCGGCTTCCATGGAGAAGAGGCGGATTTGGATCAGTTCTTCGAGCGCCAGCGTGGCGGCGTCGGAATTGGCGTCGAGATCCTCGGTCTCGCCGATCCAGCCGCGCGAGACCGCGTGCGCGCGCACGTCCTCGACATAGATTGGCCGGCCGTTGACGGTGGCGGCGACGATCGGGTCGCGCACGCCTTCGCCCTGTCCGCCGGAGGTGCGGCCAAGCCCGCAGCCTGCCAGTGCCACCAGCGCCGCGGCCAGCATCGCCTTAAGGGAAACACGCTTCAGCGACGTCATGCGTTCTGCTCTTTCGCTCAGGGCGCGTGCAAATCCTGCGCCCCTGAGGTCGCATTGACACCGCCCAGGGCCGCTCTTAAGTCTCGCCAGCGCACAAGTCGAGAGTGTTTCCGCACCTGGGCGCACGTCGGTGGGACGCAAAAAATACAACAACTTCAACGCTCTCGTCGCTCTTTCACGCGCCCTGTCCAGAACGGCGCATCAACCTTAAGATCGCGCCCATGCTGAACCTCGCTAAGCAGATTTTTGGCTCCCTCAATGACCGCAAGGTGCGCGTGCTGAGGCCCATGGTGGCCCGGATCAACGCGCTGGAGCCGACCTTCGAGGCGCTGTCGGACGAGGCGCTCCGCAACAAGACCAGCGAATACCGCCACCGCCTCGCCCGCGGGGCCAAGCTCGACGACATCCTGCCGGAAGCCTTCGCCACGGTGCGCGAGGCCTCCAAGCGCGTGCTCAACATGCGCCATTTCGACGTGCAGCTGATGGGCGGCATCTTCCTGCACCAGGGCAAGATCGCCGAAATGCGCACCGGCGAGGGCAAGACCCTCGTCGCCACGCTGCCGACCTACCTGAACGCGCTCGAAAGCCGCGGCGTCCACGTCATCACCGTCAACGACTACCTCGCCAAGCGCGACAGCGAATGGATGGGGCAGGTCTATCGCTTCCTCGGCCTGAGCACCGGCGTCATCGTCCATGGCCTCTACGACAACGAGCGCCGCCAAGCCTACGCCGCCGACGTCACCTACGGCACCAACAACGAGTTCGGCTTCGACTATCTGCGCGACAACATGAAGTACTCGCTGGGCGAAATGGTCCAGCGCGGCCACCGCTTCGCCATCGTCGACGAAGTCGACTCCATCCTGATCGACGAAGCGCGCACGCCGCTGATCATCTCCGGCCCGACTGAAGACCGCAGCGAGTTCTACAAGACCATCGACACGCTGATTCCGCTGCTGCAGCCGGAGCATTTCGAACTCGACGAAAAGCAGCGCTCGGTCACCTATACCGAAGCCGGCTCCGAGGCGATAGAAGAGATGCTGGAGCAGCGCGGCCTGCTGCAGGGCTCGCTCTACGAACCGGCCAACATCTCGCTCGTGCACCACGCCAACCAGGCGCTGCGCGCGCACAAGCTGTTCCATCGCGACAAGGATTACATCGTCAAGGACGGCGAAGTGGTCCTGGTCGACGAATTCACCGGCCGCATGATGCACGGCCGGCGGCTCTCGGAAGGGCTGCACCAGGCGATCGAGGCGAAGGAACAGGTCAACATCCAGCCTGAGAACCAGACGCTGGCCTCGATCACGTTCCAGAACTATTTCCGCCTCTATGACAAGCTCGCCGGCATGACCGGCACGGCGGCCACCGAAGCCACCGAGTTCGGCGACATCTACAAGCTCGACGTGGTCGAGATCCCGACCAACCGTCCGGTCCAGCGCATCGACGAGGACGACGAGGTCTATCGGACGGCGAAAGAGAAATACAAAGCCATCATCGCCGACATCGAGGACACCCATCGCCGCGGCCAGCCCGTGCTGGTCGGCACCGTCTCGATCGAGAAGTCGGAAGTGCTCTCCAACCTGCTGAAGCAGCGCGGCATCCCTCACCAGGTATTGAACGCGCGCTATCACGAGCAGGAAGCGCAGATCGTGGCTCAGGCCGGCGTGCCGGGCGCGGTCACCATCGCCACCAACATGGCCGGCCGCGGCACCGACATCCAGCTTGGCGGCAATGTCGACATGCGCGTGAAGGCCGCGCTCAAGGGCGACGAAACGCCGGATCAGATCGCCGCGCTCCGCCGCGACATCCAGGCCGACGTCGAGCGCAAGAAGCAGCAGGCGCTCGAAGCCGGCGGCCTCTACGTGCTCGGCACCGAGCGCCACGAAAGCCGCCGCATCGACAACCAGCTGCGCGGCCGCACCGGCCGTCAGGGCGATCCAGGCAAGTCGAAGTTCTACATCTGCCTCGAAGACGACCTGCTGCGCATCTTCGCCGCCGACCGCCTCGACGCGATCATGCGCGGCCTCGGCATCCAGGAGGGCGAAGCCATCGTTCACCCGTGGATGAACAAGGCGCTCGAAACCTCGCAGCGCCGCGTCGAGCAGCGCAACTACGAAATCCGCAAGAACCTGCTGAAGTACGACGACGTCATCAACGATCAGCGCAAGGCGATCTTCGAGCAGCGCATCGAATTCATGCGCACCGCCGACGTCGCCCCGATCGTGAAGGATATGCGCCACGACGTGGTCGAGAAGCTGGTCTGGCGCCATATGCCGGAGAAGGCCTATCCCGAACAGTGGAACACGCCCGAGCTGATGGACGAGGCGGAGGAGATTTTCGGCTTCCGCTCGCCGGTCGATCGGTGGGCGATGGAAGAGGGCATCGCCCAGCAGGAAATCATCGAGCGCCTGACGCGCGAGGTCGATCAGGCCTATGCGCAGAAGGCGGCGATGCTCGGCCCCGAGCGTCTGCGCGCGGTCGAGAAGCAGGTGCTGCTCAGCGTCGTCGACATGCGCTGGCGCGAGCACTTGTCCTTCCTCGATCACCTGCGTTCGGTCATCCACCTGCGCGGCTACGCCCAGCGCGACCCGCTGAACGAATTCAAGACCGAGGCGTTCACGCTGTTCGAGCGCATGCTCCTGGATCTGCGCACGACCATCACGCGCATGCTGCTGCGCCTGCAGATCGGCCAGGCCGACGAGCAGGCGCTGGCGCCGCGCGCGCCGGTGCAGACCTACGAGATCCACCAGAACCCGGACACCGGCGAGAACGAGATGGCCGGCCGCGATGCGCCCCCGCTCGCGCCCGACGGCTTCGACCGCCACGATCCGCGCACCTGGGGCAAGGTCAGCCGCAACGCTCCATGTCCGTGCGGCTCCGGCAAGAAGTTCAAGTACTGCCACGGCCAGGCCGAAGCGCAGAGCGCCTGAAGCGCGAGCCGCTACGGACCGCCGGCGTCTCAGCTTCGAGCCGTCTGCGGGATGAAACGGGGTTGCCGGCTTCCAGCCGGCATGCGGCGTCTCAACGTCTCATCCGCATGCAGGATGAAATGAAACGCAAGCGCCACAGGACGACGCATCCGATATTCGGCACGCCGCTTTAAGGTTTCCGCACTTCGAGCGCGCCGGCGCGTTTCGCAGCCTTCGCCAAGTCGCCATCGAAGCCGACGAACGCATCGCAGTCGGCCGCGCTTGCCATGTGCAGCGCGTCGGCGAAGTCCATGCCGTGGAGCGCCCAGTCGAACGCTCGGGCGATCCGCGCGGGTTGATCGAGGCTGACGGTCGGCAATCCTGAGAACGCGCGGAGCGCATCGACAGAATCGCTTCGCGCGTATTTGTAAGTGCTGCGAAGCACCCAATCGGCTTCCAGCAGAACCGTGGCGCTGAGAAGAATTGCGTTGTTGTTGATAAGGCTGCGGGCGCGCGCGCATTGCTGCGCATCGTCGTTGGTCAGGTAGCGCACGACAACGTTAGTATCGACCGCGAGCATGCCGACGTCTTGCTTCTTCCAGGACCCCGGCGTCCATCTCCTTCAGCGTCTTCGGCTTGCCCTTGTACTTGAGCATGCCGAACACCTCGTCCGGATCGGTTCGGGGAATACTCCGCTCTTCCTTCAACAAGACGCCCGCCTCGGTCCGTTCGACCGTCAGCCGCGTGCCTTCGGTCCAGCTGAGCTCATCGCGGATCGCCTTCGGCAGGATCACCTGGCCTTTGGTCGAAACCGTAGTGGTGGGTGTGGGCTTGCCTTTGCCCTTAGGTCAAGTCCTCGGCCCCGCCAGCTCCGTCAGCAGCACGCGCCAGTGCGTCAGGCCCTGGTAGAAGCTCGTCACCGGCACGCGTTCGTTGAGGCCGTGGGCGTAGTCGTCGTCATCGCCGATGAATACGGCGCCGACGCCGTAGGTCGGGACGCCGGCGGCGCGGAAGAACAGGCCATCGGTCGCGCCGGCGGACATATAGGGCGTAATCATCACGCCCGGATGCACCGCGTGCACGGCGCGCGCCGTCGCCTGCATCACGTCGGCGCGCAACGGCGAGGCGTCGGAGAAATTCGCTGGCCCCAGCTGCGCCACGTCCACGTTCGGCCCGGCGATCGCGCGCAACTCGCTTTCGACCTGGCTCACCGGCACGCCGGGGAAGATGCGGCAGTTCACCGTCGCCGCCGCCGTCTGCGGCAGCGCGTTCTCGGCGTGGCCGCCGGAGAGCATCGTCGCCACGCAGGTGGTGCGCAGCAGCGTCGAGAGGTTGGGGTTCTGCGACAGCGTGCGCGCCGCCACCCGGTCGCCGGGCCGTTCCGCGAAGCGGCGCAGCGCCTGCGCCTCCGCGCCGCGAAACACGGCCGACGCATTGCGGAAGCTCTCGATCGTGGTGTCGTTCCACATCACCGGGAACTGGAATGCGCGCAGACGCGCCAGCGCGTCGGCGAGTTCGTAGATCGCATTGTCCGCGCGCGGCGCCGAGGAATGGCCGCCCGGATTGCGCGCGGTGAAGGTGAAGCTCGCATAGGTCTTCTCGGCCGTCTGCAAGGCGAAGGAGATGGCGCGGCCATTGCCGTCGAGCTGGCCGCCGCCAGCGTCCGAATTGAGCGCGAACTCCGCATCGCCGATCAGTGCGCGGTGTTCGCCCAGCAGCGCTTGCGTGGTCGCGCCGGTGGTTTCTTCGTCGCCGGAGAACCACAGGATCAGGTCGCGCGTCGGCGTGAAGCCCTCGCGGCGCAGCGTCAGGAAGGTGGAGGCGAGGTGGGCCACGCCCGCCTTGTTGTCGAGCGAGCCGCGGCCGAAGAAGAAGCCGTTCTCCTCCACCATCGTGAACGGATCGCGCTCCCAGTCCGCGCGCAGCGCCGGCACCACGTCCATATGCGCGAGCAGCACAATCGGACGTCCGCCCGAGCCGTCGCCGCGATAGCGCACCAGGAGGCCCGCCGTGTCGTTCGCGCTGACGATGTGTACGTCGTCCGCCGCGAAGCCGCCGGCGCGGAAGCGTTCGGCGAGATCGTTCGCCATCGTCACGTTCTGCGCGCCGGACGAGGTGTCGTAGCCGACGATGCGCTGATAGAGGTCGCGCGCCTGCGCCCGCTCGACCTCGCTCGGCGCCTGCGCGTGCGCCGCCGCCGCAAAGCAGAACAAGGCCGCGCCAATCAGCCCGGTGCGCCAGTTGCGAAGCATGAATTCCCCCGTTTCTCGGCGGCCATGCTGGGCGGCGGTTAGCGCTTTGGCAAGGGATTGGGCGCAAGGGCTAAATCCCATGTCGCCGCCGGCCCGACTCGTTCTTGATGTATGCGTAGGAAGGCGCGCATGACCGCAACGCTCATCCTCGGCGTTGATCCCGGCCTCAACCGTTGCGGCTGGGGACTGGTCCTGAGCGACGGCGCGCGGCTGACGCACGTCGCCCACGGCGTGATCAAGCCGCCGCCGCAGCAGCAACTCGCCTCGCGCCTGCATGACCTGTTCGAGGGCCTCTGCGCCGTGATCGAGCGGCACAATCCGCACGAAGCGGCGGTGGAGGAAACCTTCGTCAATTCCAACGCTCGCGCCGCGCTCGCGCTCGGACAGGCGCGTGGCGTGGCGTTGGCCGCCGCCGCCCGGCGCGGGCTCGACGTCGCCGAATACGCGCCGGCCACGATCAAGAAGGCCATCGTCGGCTCCGGCGCCGCCGACAAGACCCAGATCGCCTTCATGGTGCGCCGCCTCCTGCCTACCGCTGGAGACGTCGCCGCCGACGCCGCCGACGCGCTCGGCGTCGCGCTCTGCCACGCCGCCCATGGCGGCTTCCGCCGGCGCGCCGGCGCCTGAGCCGCCTTATCCACAGCGGCAAATCGTTCCGCTCCGCGCCGAATCCGGCCACGACGGAGGCTGGAGCGGAAGCGCATGATCGGCAGTCTGAACGGCACAGTGGGCGCGGCGGGCGAAGACACCGCGCTGATCGACGTCGGCGGCGTCGGCTATCTGGTCCAGGCCGGCGGGCGCACGCTGGCGCGGCTCACCATCGGCGCGCCCGTTAAGCTCTTCATCGAGACGCACGTGCGTGAAGACGCGATCCGGCTCTACGGCTTCTCCAGCGAGGAAGAGCGCGCCTGGTTCGCGCATCTGCAGACCATTCCCGGCGTCGGCGCCAAGGTCGCGCTCGGCATTCTCGACGCGATGCCGCCCGAAGCGCTCGTCGACGCTATCGCGCTGCAGGACAAGGCCGCGTTCGCGCGCGCCAACGGCGTCGGCCCCAAGCTCGCCGCGCGCCTCGCCACCGAACTGGCGGCGAAGCAGGGCCCCAAGGGCTTCGTGACGCTGAGCGGCAACGGCGCGCGCGGCGCGGGCGCGGCGGCGCCGGTTCACGGCGCGCGGGCTGAAGCGGTGTCGGCGCTGGTCAATCTCGGCATCGATCAGTCGAGCGCCGCGCGCGCCGTCGCCAACGCCGCCAAGCAGGTCGAAGCCGACGCCCCCGCGCCCGAACTGATCCGCGCTGCGCTGAAGGAAGTCAGCCGCTAAGCGAGCGAGCCTCGCTCTTCCACTGTAGGTGGAATGTGGTATTATCCGCCCGATTGCGGAGGGCTGCATGGTCGGCGTCGCTCCAAGCGTCGATGCGGAGATCGCCGAGGCGATCCTCGACATTCTCGATGGACCCTGGACGGTTGCGTTTGGCGGTCCCACCCCCGCAATGGTGCGCTCAGACTTCGCACGGCGGCTCTCAAACGCCGGCGTCGCGCTCGATTTCGACCAAAGCGTTTTCACGGCGCTAGGGGAGAGCGTGCAGGTGCGCGTCACCGTCCGCTGCAAGAACCTGATCCACGAAGCGGAGATGAGCGGCAGGCTGGAACTGCCGCTGTACGTTTACGACGAGACGATCGTAGGCATTTTCGACTGGCACAATCCCGGCGCGCTCGGCGCGCTCGACAATTGGGCCTCGTCGCCGACTGATTTTGTCATGCTGTGGGGCAAGAGTCCGCCGCCGCATCCGCGCAACGGCTCGAGGCTTGAATGGCTCGACATCAAGAACGCCAAGCGCCTGTTTGCGGACGGCGTGGGCCGTTCGATGACGTCGAACGGGCAAGTCTCGCCAACCGGGCAGCTCATCATTTCCGCACGGCGTTACACCGTAGATTCGCAGCAGCACAATTATCGCGTGTTGTGGAGTTATCCGTATTTCATGAGCCCGCACAGTTTCGGCGCACACTTGTCGCGGCCCGTCACCGATTTCATGGAGGACGGCACGTATTGTTTCGGCGGCGAGCAGGGGTCGATCGAGGTATGGGACAAAGCGCGGCACGACGTGTCCGCCGTCAGAACATCGACGTTGGTGTCCGCTTTCTGAGCGAAAGGCGCGCCCATGCAACTTGCAGATTATGGTCAGTTCGCGCCGTGGGTGGCGATAGCGGGGAGCCTCGCAGCCGCCGTTGGCGCGTTCCGAATGCTTGCCTTCGGACGCGGCGTCTTCGACCCCAAGGTGGAGCTTGCGCCTGTCCTCACGCGGGCGGCCGGCGTAGTGGTCATGATCGGCGCGGCGATCGCCTATTTCACAACGCGCGGCGACACGGCGCTGTTTCCCATCGCCGGTTGGGCCATTGGCGCCGGCGTGCTGCTGGTGGTTGCGCTGCTGGTCGACCTCGGGCTGCGAACCGGACTTACCGTCCACTGCAAGAACCCTGATGCAACGGTGATCGGCGGCCTCGCACTGACCGCGCGGGCGAAGGGGATGCTCGCTGGCGACACCAAATTCATCGTGCCCGGCCAGCCGCCTCCCGCCTCGGTAAGCGAGCTGTATTGCTTAAGCGGGCGCAAGGCGGATCAGGTTTGGGAGCCGGGATCGATCGCGCTTGCTCACGCAGCGGTTGCGCTGTTCTTTGTGCTGTGGACCGCCGCTGGCGTATTCGGCGTCGCGGCTGCGTCGATCGTGGCCGAGAAAGCGCTTCTGATCGGCGCCGCAAATCCGTGATCCCTGCGTCGCGCGCGTTGAGCGCGCTCAGGAAATCAACCTCTGAAGGTAGCGTAATACCCCGGTAACACCTCGCCGTCTAAACGTGCGCCACAGCCGGCCCGGGGTTTGGTTCGATGGCGAGACGATCAGCTGACCTCTTCGATGCGTCGGAGATCCACTTCGCTTTCGATGAGCTGTTCTTTTCGCGCACCGACGCCGCGGGCGTGATCCAGTTCGGCAACAGCGTCTTCCAGCGCGTCAGCATCTACGGCTGGGACGAACTGCTCGGCCGGCCGCACAAGATCGTGCGCCATCCCGATACGCCGCGCGCGGCGTTCTGGCTGCTGTGGGACGCAGTCAAGGCGGGCCGCCCGTTCGGCGCCTATGTGAAGAACAGGTCCAAGGACGGCCGCTACTATTGGGTGTTCGCCATCGTGACGCCCATCGACGGCGGCTATCTCTCGGTGCGGCTGCGTCCGAGCACCGAATTGCTGGCGGTGATCAAGCGCGAGTATCCGGCGTTCTCCGCGCTTGAGCGCAAGGAGAATCTCGCCCCCGCCGACAGCGCGCCGCTGCTGCTCGACCGGCTCAAGACGCTCGGCTTCCCGGATTATCCCACTTTCATGGCGGCGGCGCTCGGCCAGGAGCTTGCGGCGCTGGACGCGCGCCTCGGCCGTCCGCACGATCCGACCATCGCGCATTTCCAGGGCCTGCACGAGACGGCCAAAACGCTGCTGCAGAAGGCCGACATCATCGCCGACGCATACGTCACCAACGAAAACGTGCCGTTCAATTTCCGCGTGCTCGCCGCCCAGTTGGGCCAGGACGGCGCCGCCATCAGCGTCATCTCGACCAATTACACGCTGCTGTCGGTCGAGATCCGCGGCATCCTCGCCGATTTCACCGCGGCCGCGCACGACGTTTTCCGCACCATCAGCGAAGGCTACTTCCTCGCCTGCACCGCGCGGGTGCAGCGCGAAGTGCTGAACCAGTTCCGCAATGAGGCCGGCGCCGCCGGCGAGGCGCGCGAGCAGGAGGAGCTGCTGCTGGACCGTCAGCAGGTCGAATACAGCGCCAAGGCCGAGACGGGCCTGCGCGAAATCGCGCGCAAGGCCAAGGGATTCCGGCAGGCCTGCCTCGACATGGAGCGGCTCGCCGCCGCGCTCGAGGTGACGCGCGTGATGGGCAAGGTCGAGTGCTCGCGCCACATCAGCGTCAAGGACCGCCTCGACGAGCTGCTGGCGCGGCTGGAGCATTTCCAGGCCACGGTCGCCGCCGCGCTCAGGGACATCGACGTGATCAACGAGCACATTCAAAGCGAAGCCGGCCACCTGCTGGCGCGGGCCAGGCGCGCGGCCTGAAGCGCCGCGGTTGGGAGACCGAACGCCGGCGGGTTCGGCGGGGCGCTTGCGGGCGCCGCGCCGGGCCGCCATAAGCGCAGCCCATGTTGCGCTTCGGCCTCTCCATTTCGGCGCTCGTCTTCGTCGTCGATCAGATCAGCAAGTGGATCGTCCTGGGGCCGGCGCGGTTCAGCCCGCCGGGGTGCCTGGAGGCGGGCTATGGCTGCCGCTTCATCGAGCTTTCGCCCATCTTCGATCTGCAGATGGTCTGGAACCGGGGCGTGAGCTTTGGCCTCCTGCGCGCCAACGAGGATTTGGCGCGCTGGGGGCTGGTGGCGCTTTCCTTCGTGATTTCCGGCGTCTTTCTGTGGTGGCTGAAGGGCGCGGAACGGAAGCTGACGGCTGTGGCGCTGGGGCTGGTGATCGGGGGCGCGCTCGGCAACGTCGTCGACCGGATTCGGTTCGGCGCCGTGGCCGATTTTCTGGACTTCAACGGCCTCTGGTTCCCCTGGGTGTTCAATGTCGCCGACGCGGCCATCACCGTCGGGGCGATCCTCCTGGCGGTCGACATGATCTTCCTGACCGAATCCGAGCCGGGCAAGGGCGCCGCCTGGGGCCAGATCAAAACCTGGTGGCGTAGGGTCCGCGGCGGTTCGGGCGGGACAGGCGGCTGAAATGAGGGGCGAATTCGCCCCAGAACGGACAAACTGCCGGGCGATGCCTCGCCGCTGCTGTCCGGCTTGGCTTGAGGCGCGCGGCTCAGCTAGAACCGGCCTGGAGATTTGAGGGAGGCGGACGTCCGATGTCCAAACCAATCGCACTGTTGGCGGTCCTGGCCGCGGCGACCGCGGCGAGCGGCTGCGCGAGCGTGTCGCGCGCCGTCGGCGCCACCAGAACCGCGCCGGACGAATTCCGCGTCGTCACGCAAGCGCCGCTGACGCTGCCGCCGGACTACAATTTGCGTCCGCCGCGTCCGGGCGAGCCGCGTCCACAGGAGCTGCAGCCGACCGACGAAGCGCGCGTGGCGCTGTTCGGCGAGACGGTCGGTCAGCGCGCCAGCCAGGGCGAGCGCACGCTCGTCGCCGCCGCCGGCGCCGACGCCGCGGACGCGAGCATCCGCGACACCATCGATTACGAAAGCCAAGGCGTGGTTCGTCGCAACGAGGGCTTCGTGAACCGCTTGCTCGCGTTCGGCGGTTCGAGCGCGGCGGCTTCGCCGCTCAGCGCGGAAGAGGAAGCGCGCCGTCTCGAGGAAGACGAAGCGATCCGCCGCGCCACTGGCGGAGGCCAGGTCGTGATCGAGCGCGATCGCGGCGGCTTCAAACTGCCGGGCACCTAAGCGCCTTGCGGAAGGCGGACATTCGCGCACTCATCGCTGCATGCTTGGCGCTGATCGCTTTGGCGTCGGGCGCGTATGCGCGCGAGCTGCCGCGGCCGGAGACGTTCACGCTGCGCAACGGCCTGCAGGTGGTGGTGATCACCGATCGGCGCGCGCCGGTCGTCACCCACATGCTCTGGTACCGGGTCGGCGCGGCCGACGAGCCGCGCGGCGCCTCGGGCGTGGCGCACTTCTTCGAGCACTTGATGTTCAAGGGCACGCGCCAGATCGCGCCCGGCGAGTTTTCGCGCACCATCGCCAGAAACGGCGGCGACGACAACGCGTTCACCTCGTGGGACTACACCGCCTATTACGAGCGCATCGCCCGCGACCGGCTCGACCTGGTGATGCGGATGGAGGCCGACCGGATGCGCAGCCTGCGCTTCTCGGACGAAACCTTCGCGTCCGAACGCGACGTGATCGCCGAAGAGCGCCGCCAGCGCATCGACAACAATCCCGGTGCGGTGATGGGCGAGCGGATGCGGGCGATGCTGTGGCCGCACCATCCGTACGGCACGCCGATCATCGGCTGGCTGCACGAGATCAACGCGTTGGACCGGGAGACGGCGCTTCGGTTCTACCGCACCTGGTACGCCCCGAATAACGCGATCCTGGTGGTTGCCGGCGATGTCGATGCGGCGGAGCTGCGGCCGCTGGTCGAGCGCCATTACGGCCGGCTGCAGCCGACACGGGACTTGCCGGCGCGGACCTGGGTGCAGGACCCGCCGAGCGTCGGGCCGATGCGGGTGACGCATCGCGACGCCAAGGTGCGTCAGCCTTCGCTGTCGCGTCTCTATCGCGCCATCAGCTACGGCACGGACGAGGGCCGCGAGGCGCATGCGCTCGATGTCGCCGTCGAGATCCTGGGCGGATCGGAAACCAGCCGGCTCTATCGCGCCCTAGTGGAGGAGCAGCGCATCGCCGTCAGCGCGGGCGCGAGTTCCAATACGGGCGGCCTCGGCGGCGGCAGCGTCTCCGTGTACGCAACGCCGGTGGAAGGCGTTTCGCTGGAGCGGCTTGAAGCCGCGGTGGATGAGGTCGTCGCCGCGTTTCTGCGCGAGGGGCCGAGCGAAGCGGAGTTGGCGCGGGCGAAGTCGTCGATGTCGGCGGCGGCGATCTATTCGCGCGACAGCCAGGAAAGCCTCGCCAACATCTACGGCGCCTCGCTGGCGCAGGGCGAAAGCATCGACGATGTCGTCAACTGGCCGCGCGATATCGAGGCGGTCACGCGCGAGGACGCGCTGGCGCTGGCACGCCGGACGCTGGACATCGACGCTTCCGTGACCGGCTGGCTGATGCCGGAGCGCGAAGAATGAGCAGCGTCGGTCGTTCGTCCTGCGCTGTGAGGCGCGTGACAGCTCCCGCTGTCGGGGGAGTGCGGGCGTGGGCCGTAGCCGCCTTGACGGTCCTGGCGCCGCTCGCGCTTGCGCCTGATGCCTACGCGCAGCGCGCGACGGCTGAGAGCGCGGCGGCGCAGCACGGCGTCGACGTGCGCGAGATTACGTCGCCCGGCGGACTCAGCGCCTGGCTCGTCTCGGACTCCACGGTCCCGATCGTTGTCATGCGCGCGTACTGGCGCGGCGGATCGGTGATCGAACCCGATAATCTCGTCGGCGTCACCAGCGTGATGGCCGACATGATGACGGAAGGCTCCGGCGCGCTGGACGCCAATGCGTTCAAGGAGCGGCTGCAGGACCTCAACATGTCGGTCGGCTTCGGCTCCGGCTGGGACGGCGTCGCCATGAGCATGTCGACGCTGAGCGAAAACCTGGCGCCGGCGATCGAGATGGCGCGCCTAGCGCTGAACGAGCCGCGCTTCGACGCCGAGCCGCTGGCGCGGATCAAGCGGCAGATGCAGGTCGGCCTGCGCACGCGCGAGACCAATCCGAGCTACATCGCCAATCTGGCGCTCGACCGGGCGCTCTATCCCGATCACCCGTACGCACGGCGCACCTCGCGCGACAGCGTCGAGGCGATCGACCGCGCGGCGCTGCAGGCGCGGCGCGCGGCGGTGTTCAACCGCGCCACGCTTCAGGCGACTATTGTCGGCGACATCGACGAAGCGGCGGCCGGGCGGATGCTCGACGCGATCTTCGGCGCGCTGCCGCAAGGCGCGCCGCCGCCGGCGCCGGCGCAAACCGAGTTTCGTCCGCCCACGCCTTTGATCGTGCGCGAGCTGCCGCAGCCGCAGAGCCTGGTGCTGTTCGCCGCGCCGGGCATCCAGGACGAGGATCCGGACTGGGTTCCGCTGGCGGTCGCGAACTATATTTTCGGCGGCGGCGGATTTTCCTCGCGGCTGATGAGCGAGGTGCGCGAGCGGCGCGGTCTCGTCTACGGCATCGGCACAAGCCCGTCGGTGCGCGAGTATTCGGCCGCCATCCGCGGCTCGGCGCAGAGCGAGAACGGCGACGTGCGCGAGGCGATCGAGCTGACGCGCGCGGAGATGGCGCGGCTCTACGCCGAGGGCGCAACCCAGCAGGAGGTGAACGACGCCATCACCTACCTCACAGGCTCGTTCGCGCTCGATCTCGACTCCAACGTCAAGATCGCCAGCGTGGCGCACGGCTACCAGGTGGCCGGTCGCGATATCGGCTACATCAACCGCCGCAACGATCTGATCCGCGCCGTGACGCGCGAGGATGTGAACCGCGTGATCCGCCGGCTGTTCAACCCGGACAACTTCACCTTCGTAGTGGTGGGGCAGCCGGTGGGGCTGGAGAGCGGCGCAGCGCCGCAGGCTGACGGAACGGAATAGTGACGTACACTGCTGCATGGTGCTAACTCGCGCGCGAGGAAACGCGCGATGACACAAGATCTGGAAGCTTTCCGCGCCGAGACGCGGGCCTGGCTGGAAACGAACTGCCCCCAATCCATGCGCCAGCCGATCGCAGGCGATGAGGACTACGTCTGGGGCGGACGGGCCTACAAATTCCCGAGCGAAGACGCCAAGCTCTGGCTCGAGCGCATGGGCGCGAAGGGATGGACGGCGCCGACCTGGTCGGCGGAGTACGGCGGCGGCGGTCTGAGCGGCGCCGAGAACGCGGTGCTGCAGCAGGAGCTGAAGCGCATCAATGCGCGCCCGGCGCTGTTCTCGTTCGGCGTCTGGATGCTGGGACCGGTGCTGCTCGAATACGCCAGCGAAGAGCAGAAGCGGGAGCACCTGCCGAAGATCGTGCGCGGCGAGATTCGCTGGTGCCAGGGCTATTCCGAACCGGGCGCGGGCTCCGACCTCGCCGGCCTGCAGACCAAGTGCGAGGACAAGGGCGACCACTGGCTGATCAACGGCCAGAAGGTGTGGACCTCCTACGCCAATTACGCCGACTGGTGCTTCTGCCTGGTGCGGACCGATACGAACGTGAAGCACGAGGGCATCTCCTTCGTGCTGATCGACATGACGACGCCGGGCGTCGAGACGCGTCCGATAAAGCTGATCTCCGGCTCGTCGCCGTTCTGCGAGACGTTCTTCACCGACGTCAAAGTGCCGAAAGGCAACATGGTGGGGCGCCTCAATGGCGGCTGGGAAATCGCCAAGCGGCTGCTGCAATACGAGCGCACCAACATTTCTGGTTTCGGCTCGGGCGCGCGCGTCGACGTAGTGGACATCGCCAAGCAGCATGTCGGCTTGGAAGACGGCGCGCTGGCGGACCGCGATCTGCGCGCGCGCATCGCCGGCCACAAAATGTTCGAGCGCGCCTGTGCGCTGACGGTGCAGCGGGCGCAGGAAGAGGCGAAGGCGGGCGGCAATGTCAGCCACATGGCCTCGATGTTCAAGGTCGCGGGCGCGACCCTGAACCAGGAACGCTGCGAGCTGATGGTGGAAGCGGCCGGCAACCGCGCGCTGGGCTGGGCCGGCGAAGGCTTCACGCCGGACGATCTCGCCGTCACCCGCGGCTGGCTGCGCTCGAAGGGCAATTCGATCGAGGGCGGCACCACCGAAATCAATCTCAACGTCGTCGCCAAGCGCGTGCTGGGCCTGAGGGACACGCAATGACCTTCACCTTGAATGACGAACAGCGCATGCTGAAAGACGCCGCGCGGGATTTCTTCCGCGAACAGGCGCCGGTGACGCGTCTGCGCAAACAGCGCGACGAGAAGAAGAACGGCCGCGATCCTGAGCTGTGGACGGAGATGGCCGCACTGGGCTTCGCCGGCGTGATCGTCCCGGAAGAGTATGGCGGCGCGGGGCTCGGTTATGTCGCGCTCGGCGCGGTGCTGGAGGAGAGCGGGCGCACGCTCGTCGCGTCGCCGCTGCACTCGTCCGCGCTCGCGGGCGCGAGCGCGCTGCTGCTTGCGGGCACGGACGCGCAGAAGCGGGAATGGCTGCCGAAGATCGCTTCGGGCGAAGCGATTGCGACCCTGGCGGTCGACGAAGGGGCGCATCACGCGCCGGCCCGGTCGAAGCTCAAGATCGAGGGCGGCAAGCTGACGGGCGAGAAGCGATACGTCGCCGACGGCCACATCGCCGATCTCATCATCGTCGCCGGCGCCGATGCGCTCTATCTGGTGAAGGCGGATGCTGCGGGCCTCGCGCGTCGCGAACTGGTCACCGCCGACAGCCGCGGCGCGGCTGACCTCAAGTTTGAGGCGACGCCGGCCGAGAGGATGAACGGCGGCGCCGACGTGATCGACGCCATCCTCGATCGCGCCCGTATCGGCCTCGCCGCCGAAATGGTCGGCGCGGCCAGCGAGGCGTTCGAGATCACCAGCGAGTATCTCAAGACCCGCCGCCAGTTCGGCCAGGTCATCGGCGGCTTCCAGGCGCTGCAGCACCGCGCCGCCAAGCTGTTCACGGACCTCGAACTCACGCGCTCGTGCGTGCTGGCCGCGCTCGACGCGCTCGACCGCGGCGACAAGCGCATCGCCGAATACGCAAGCCTCGCCAAGGCGCGCGCCTCGGAGACGGCGCATCTGGCGTCGAACGAGATGGTGCAACTGCACGGCGGCATCGGCATGACCGACGCGCACGATGCGGGGCTGTATCTGAAGCGTGCGCGTGCAACGGAAGCGCTCTATGGCGGCGCCAGCTTCCACCGCGATCGCTACGCGACGCTGGTGGGGTTCTAGCACTCCCGCTTCCCGGCCGGATGCCCCGCGAAAGTGGGGCGAAGAGCCGGGACCTAGGGGATGGCAAGCGCTGTGCGTTCGCCCCTGGGTCTCGGCTCTCCGCTGCGCTCCGGCCGGGAAGCGTGGGGCTTACGCTGTAGCCGGCGCCGCAATATCGGCGTCGAACTCCGCCTTCCATTCCGCCACCAGGGCGCGGTTGTCTTGGTCCCACGGATGGAAGCCGGGGCGATACCAGGCGAAGTAGGTCTTCGCGTTGCGGCTGAAGAGGCCCGGCGTGCGCCAGACGTAGGTCTTCACCGCCTTCGCCGCGTCCTTGTACGAATAGCCGTCCGCTTCGAGCAGACGGGCGGCGTAGTGGGTGATGTTGCGGGTGAAGAAGTAGGTGATCAGCGCCATTGCCAGCGTGCGTCGGAAGTAGCGCTTCCATGGCGCCCAGTTGCGCGTGGCGTGCATGAACACGTCATAGGCGATGGCCTTGTGTTCGGTCTCCTCGACCGCGTGCCAGCGCCACATCCGCTCGATGCCGGGATCGACGTTCTCGAACAGGTTGCGGTGGCGCGCGTGCGCTTCGGCCATCATGGCGGTGAAGTGCTCGAGCGCGATGGTCGCGATCAGCATGCGCATCGGCCCGCGCGAGCGCGAGAAGGCGATGCGCTCTCTGATCGCCGCTTCGATCTCGCCGACAAGATAGCGCGTGCGGTCGATTAGCTGGTTCAGCTGGTGGTGCTCGCGCGAGTGGATCGCCTCCTGGGCGATGAAGCCTTTCACGTCCTCCGCCAGCTTGCCGCCGACCTCGCCGCGGTAATGGCGCACGGCGTCGATGAACATGCGCTCGCCGTCCGGGAAGGTGAGCGACATGGCGTTGAACACGGCTGTGCCGACCGGGTCGCCGCCGAGCCAGTGGCCGCTTCCGGCGGCGGCGACGTCGAAATGGATGTCGCGCGGCGGGACGGAGACATCGGCAGGGGTGGTCTTTGCGGTCATGCGGGCGGCCCCTCGGGTGGACCCGCGCCGGGCAGTGATGTAGCGCTTCATCGACGCCCTCCGTGGCTGGCGCGTTTATCGCACTGGAGCACAGAGCGGGCCAGTCACAATTGGCGCTCACATATCACGCGCGATGTCGACGTCGAAATCCTCCAGGCCGACTTCGAGGCCTTGCTCGACCAGCGCCTCCCAGGCCGCTTCGGCGGTGTCGGCGAAACGGAACAGCGTCAGGTCCGCCCCGTTGATGACGTCGTGCTTCACCATCGCATCGAAATTGACGATCTCGCGCCAATAGCCTTCGTCGAACAGGACGATGGGCAGATCGGTGACCTTGCGCGTCTGGCGCAGAGTGAGAATTTCGAACAGCTCGTCTAGCGTGCCGAAACCGCCCGGGAAGATGACGAGCGCCTTGGCGCGCATCGCCAGGTGCATTTTGCGCATGGCGAAGTAGTGGAAATTGAACGTCAGCTCGGGCGTGGTGTAGGCGTTCGGCTCCTGCTCGTAGGGCAGCGTGATGTTGAAGCCGATCGCCGGCGCGCCGACTTCGCGGGCGCCGCGGCAGGCCGCTTCCATCGCGCCGGGGCCGCCGCCGGTGGCGATCACATGCCGGCGGAAGCCGCCTTCGCGCGTCAGCGCGCCGCCGCGCTGCGAGGCGATGCGGCCGAACTTGCGCGCTTCGGCGTACCAGCGCACCTGCTCGGGCGGGCCGTCCTCGCGCGTGCGCGCCGATCCGAACACGACGATGGTGGAGACGATCTTCGCCTGACGCAGCAGGTTTTCGGCCTTGTAGTACTCCAGCATGAAGCGCACGCCGCGCATGGAATCGCTCAGCAGGAAGTCCTGGTCGAGCGCGGCGAGCTGAAATGAGGGGCTCGCCATCTGCTCGGAGTTGGCTGGCCGGGGAGGCATATCGTTCTTCATGCTGCTATGGTCGGCGCTCGAATCCCGAATCGCAATGCCTATCCGCCGCCTCCCCCCAGAAGCTGTGAACCGCATCGCCGCGGGCGAGGTGATCGAGCGCCCGGCCGCGGCGGTGAAGGAGCTGGTGGAGAACGCGCTGGACGCCGGCGCGAAGCGGATCGCGGTGCGAATCGAGCGCGGCGGCCTCGGGCTCATTTCGGTCGAGGACGATGGCTGCGGCGTTTCGCGCGAGGAATTGCCGCTGGCGGTGGAGCGGCACGCGACCTCGAAGCTGCAGGCGGGCGAGGGCGGCGACGTCGATCTGCTGAACATCCACACGATGGGTTTCCGCGGCGAGGCGCTGCCGTCGATCGGCGCGGTGGCGCGGCTGTCGATCACCTCGCGGGCGCAGGGTGCGGCGGAAGCGTGGACGCTCGACGTCGAAGGCGGCGCGCTGCATCCGGCGCGCCCGGCGGCGTGGGCGGCGCTGAGCGAAAGCGGCACGCGCGTGGAGGTGCGCGATCTCTTCTTCGCGACGCCGGCGCGGCTCAAGTTCATGAAGTCCGAACGCGCGGAGATGATGGCGGTCTCCGAAGTGCTGAAGCGCTTGGCGATGGCGCGCCCGGACGTCGCGTTTTCGCTCGAGCACGACGGGCGCGTGTCGTTCCGCTATGCGGCGGAGGCCGATCCGGAGAACGAAGGCCGCCGAGCACGGCTCGCGGCGATCCTCGGCGCCGATTTCGCGCCCAACTGCATCGCGCTCGACCAGAGGCGCGCCGACGTGCGGCTCTCGGGCTTCGCCGGCCTGCCGACGTTTCATCGCGGCACGCGCGAATATCAGCATCTGTTCGTCAACGGACGGCCGGTGAAGGACAAGCTGATCGTCGGCGCGGTGCGCGCGGCGTATCAGGATCTGCTGGCGCGCGACCGCCATCCGGTGGCGGCGCTGTTCCTGGATTTGCCGGCGGGCGATGTCGACGTGAACGTGCATCCGGCTAAGACGGAAGTGCGCTTCCGCGACGCGGCCCTGGTGCGCGGGCTGATCGTGGGGGCGCTGTCGCATGCGCTGGCGGGCGCCGGCCATCGGGCTTCCACCACGACGTCGGCGACGATTTTCACCGCCGCGCGGCCGCACTATGCGCCGCAGCCGGCGCTGCGCGCGTGGGGCGCCGCGGAGGAGGCGGTCGCGCCCGGCGACTTCATCATGCCGAGCGCGCGCGTGGAGCACGGACCGGCGGCGTCTCCGCGCGCCGGCGCAGCATTCGACGCCGGCGTGCTCGCGGAAGCTGCCGCGCTGGTCGGCGAGACGCCGGCGCTCCACAGCGATCCAGAGGACGCGCAATTTTTTCCGCTCGGCGCCGCGCGCGCGCAGGTCCACGAAACCTATATCGTTGCGCAGACTGAAGACGGCATCGTCATCGTCGATCAGCACGCGGCGCATGAACGGCTGGTCTATGAGCGCATGAAGCAGATGCTGGCGGCCGGCGGCGTGCGCCGTCAGGCGCTGCTGATCCCGGAAGTGGTGGAACTCGATCCGAGCGAAGCCGAAGCGCTGACGGCGCGTGCGGAAGAGCTGGCGCAGCTGGGGCTGGTGATCGAGCCGTTCGGGCCGGGCGCGATCCTGGTGCGCGAAACGCCGGCGCTGCTCGGCCACATCGATGCGGCGGGGCTGCTGAAGGATCTGGTCGACGACATCACCGAGCTGGGAGAGGCGCATGCGCTGAAGGAGCGGCTGGAAGAGGTCTGTTCCTCGATGGCCTGCCGTGGCTCGGTGCGGGCGGGACGGCGGCTCACAGCCGACGAAATGAACGCTTTGCTTCGCCAGATGGAGGCGACGCCGTTTTCGGGCCAATGCAATCACGGCCGCCCTACCTACGTCGAGTTGAAGCTGGCCGACATCGAGAAGCTGTTCGGCCGGCGCTGACGCCGTTCGGGGGCAGGCGGCCCGATTTGGCTTGCCTTCGCACGCGCGCGGCAGATGATGCGCCCGCGAGCGGATTCTAGAGGGGACCCTCATGAAAACAGTAGGACGCGTAGTGGGCGCGGCGGCGGTTCTGGCGCTGCTGACGGCGCCGGCGCAGGCGCAAAATCTCAACAGCGGGGCGACGGGCAGCTATGGGCAGGTCCAGCTGCGCGCGGGGTTCGAGCCCGATCCGCATAACGTGACGGTGAATGCGGGCGGCGGCTACGACGCGTCCCGCATCAACGAGTCCTGCCGCGGCTATATCGACACTCGTCCGAGTTTTTCGCTGCGCTATCGGGCGGGCGAATTGCCGCTTTATATCGCGGCGGTATCGGACGCGGATGCAACGATCGTCGTGCGCGCGCCGGACGGGTCGTGGCATTGCGATGACGACAGCGCCGGCAATCTGAACCCGATCGTCAGCTGGGAGACGCCGCGCAACGGCCGCTATCAGATCTGGGTCGGCCGTTTCGGCGTGCAGAGCGAGACGTCGCCGGCGGTTCTGCACATCTCCGAGATCGGCGGCCCGAGCCAGCAGCAGGCCGGCGGCGGGCCGGACTATTCGCTCGATCCGGCTTATGGCGCGGTCGATCTCGCGGCCGGCTTCCTGCCCGACCCGCACACAATCGGCATCGCCGCCGGCGGCGGCTTTGACGCTTCGGCCATCTCTGGCTGCGTCGGCTGGATCGCGCAGGCGCCGGACTATCGCGTGCACTGGACCGCGGGCTCGGGCCAGCTGCCGCTGACGTTCCACGTCACGTCGGATGCGGACACTACGCTTGTGATCAACGACGCGCACGGCAACTGGGTCTGCAACGACGACGGCGAAGGCCTCGACCCGGTGGTGTCGTTCGAGAGCGCGCCGAGCGGGCAATACGACGTGTGGGTCGGCACCTATGCGCAGGGCGACCTGCAACAGTCGGCGCTGCACGTGACGGAAGTGTACTCGGCCAACGGGCACAGCCACCAGCACTAAGCCCTTCCGCGTCAGCATGAAGAGGCCGCGTTCCGAAGGGAGCGCGGCCTCTTTCTCACCAGTTGCCGGTGTTCGGCATCGACGCCCACGGCTCCTGCGGCGGCAACCGCTCGCCCTCCTGCAGCAGCTCGATGGAGATGCCGTCCGGCGAGCGCACGAACGCCATGTGCCCGTCGCGCGGCGGACGATTGATGGTGACGCCGCCGTCCATCAGCTTGCGGCAGGTCGCGTAGATGTCCTTCACGCGATAGGCGAGGTGGCCGAAATTGCGCCCGCCGGCATATTCGTGCTCGTCCCAATTGTAGGTGAGTTCGACCATCGGCGCTTTCTTCGCGCGCGCGAGTTCGACGTCGTCCGGCGCGGCGAGGAACACCAGCGTGAAGCGGCCGGCCTCGTTCTCCGTCCGGTACATCTCGACCAGGCCGAGCTTGCTGCAGAAGAAGTCGAGCGCCTTTTCGAGGTCGCCGACGCGGATCATGGTGTGCAGGTAGCGCATCAGGCCGTCACCTTGCGTCCCGCAATCGCCGAGACTTTGTAGTTGTTGTAGAGCCAGTACAGCTTCCTCATCGAGCGTTTCCACTGTTTCCAGCCGAGAAACGGGAACCAGAAGCGCAGGAAATGGCGGAAGAACAGCGTCACCGGGCGCTTCCTGATGTGCACCCAGTAGTTTTCGCCGATCAGCTCGCGCTTATCGACGATCTCCTGGCCCGGGAAGAGCGCCGCGAGTTCGTCGGGCGAGGGACGGAACATGGTGTCGATCGGATCGTTGTGCTGGTGGTAGCTCGACGGCACGGTGACGAAGAAATAGCCGCCTTCCGGAATCATGCCGAGGATGCGGCGGGTGAGTTCGTCGCGGTCGACCACGTGCTCGTACATGTGCGTGCAGATGACGGCTTTCGGCGCCGTCGCGCGGATGCGGGCGAAATCCTCGTCGTTGAAGATGTCGCCGGCGATGTCGACGCCGTCCGCTGCTTTGAGGTCGGCGTGTATCACCTTCACGCCGCGCGCTTCGAGCGGGTCGAACACCAGTTCGTTGACGTACGGCTGCTCCTTTTCGCGGTACGCTCGCGTCGAGCTGCCCAGATTGAGCGCCGGCGATATGTCCTTGGGGTCGAGCCGCTGCAGCGTTTCGCCCAGCCAGGCCGCGTCACATTTCATCATGGGTCAGGATGCGCTCCAGGTTTCGGCGGCGCACGATAGGGATGACGCGGAATCCAGGCAAGCAGGGGTCACCAGCAATCGCTTTGCCGCGCGCCTTCGAACACTTCCGCCAGCCGCCGCTGCGTGCCTTTGGTGACGCCCTCCGGCAGCGCGTCGAGCGCGAAGAAGCCGCGCTCGGCGATCTCGTGATCGGCCTTCGGCGCGCATGCGCGCCAACGATCGAAGCGGTAAAGCGCGATGTGATCGTTCGGGAAGTTCGCGTGGTTGGCGTAGAACCCGATCAGCACCGGCGGTTCGCACGCCTCGACGCCGCCTTCCTCCGCCATTTCGCGCACGGCCGCTTCGACCGCGGTTTCGCCATGTTCGACGCCGCCGCCGGGAAAGTGCCAGCCCTCGGCATAAGTGTGCCGCACCAGCAGCACCCGGCCCGCTTCGTCGCAGGCAAGGCCGCGCACGCCCAGCGTCGCGCTGCGCCGCAAGCGCCACCAGGCGCGGAAGACAGGTGTGATCACCGGCTCGAATCTGATGCGCCAGCTGCTCACGCGTAGTGCAATCCCGATCGTGTGACGTGGAGTGCGGCACCTGCGCGGCGCCGGCGCCGTACGTCAAGCTTGCGCGGAGGTTGCAGCTTTGGCATGCGCTTCGCCATGGGTGAGTTTCAGCTGCCGCCGCCGAAGCTGGCGGGTGGGCCGTACATAATGGGCGTCCTCAACGTAACGCCCGATTCCTTTTCCGATGGCGGCGAGCGGCAGGGCGGAGCGGCGGCGCCGCATGCGCTGGCGATGCTGGAGGCGGGCGCGGACATCATCGACATCGGCGGCGAGTCGACCCGTCCCGGCGCGGAGGCCGTGGACATCGCCGAGGAGATCGCGCGGGTGGCGCCGGTGATCGCCGCCTTGCGCGCGATGACGGCCGCGCCGATCTCAATCGACACGATGAAGCCGCAGGTGGCCACCGCGGCGATCGCCGCCGGCGCTTCGATCTGGAACGATGTGGCGGCGCTACGCGAACCCGGCGCGCTCGAAACGGCGGCCTCGCTGCAGCGGCCGGTGGTGCTGATGCACATGCAGGGCGAGCCGCGCACGATGCAGGACAACCCGCACTATGACGACGTCGTGGCGGAGGTGACCGCGTTCCTGCGCGAACGCGCCGCGGCGGCGCGCGCCAAGGGCGTTCAAACCCTCTGGGTCGATCCCGGCATCGGCTTCGGCAAGACGCTGGATCACAATCTGGCGCTGCTGCGCAACCTGGACCGCATTGCCGAGGAGACCGGCTGCCCGGTGCTGATCGGCGCCTCGCGCAAGCGTTTCATCCAGGCGCTGGACGCGCGCGCGACAGACGCACGTACGGGCAGGCTCGGCGGTTCGCTCGCCGCGGCGCTGTCGGCGGCGCAGCAAGGCGCGGCCATCGTGCGCGTCCACGACGTGGCGGAGACGGCGCAGGCGCTGAAGGTGTGGCGCGCGCTTCAGCGCTAGCCTATGTGAAGCGCATGGCAAGCAAACCCAAGGGCCGCGTTCTGATCGTCGCCGGTTCGGATTCCGGCGGCGGCGCAGGCATCCAGGCGGATATCAAGACGGTGACGGCGCTCGGCGGCTACGCCATGACGGCGATCACCGCCGTCACCGTGCAGAACACGATCGGCGTCACCAACGTGCACGAGATTCCGTCGGCGATCGTGCGCGAGCAGATCGAAGTGGTGATGGGCGACCTCGGCGCCGATGCGTGGAAGCTCGGCATGCTGGGCTCGGCCGCGCATGTACGGACCGTGCTGGACGCTTGGCAGGCTGTGGGTGCGGGCGCGCCGGTGGTGCTCGATCCGGTGATGATCGCCAAGGGCGGCGCGTCGCTGCTGGCGGGCGACGCCGTCGCCGTGATCCGCGACGACCTGATGCCGCTCGCCGCCATCGTCACGCCCAACGCGCCGGAGGCTGAAGCGCTGACCGGGATCGAGGTGAAGGGCCTCGACGGCCAGATCGAGGCGGCCGAGATCCTGGTCGAACAGCTCGGCGCCTATTCCGCGCTGGTGAAGGGCGGGCATATCGAGGGCGGGACCATCCGCGACGTGCTGCTGACCCGCGAGGGCTACCGCGTGTTCGAGAGCCCCCGCATCGAAACCCGCGCCACTCACGGCACCGGCTGCACGCTGGCCTCGGCGATCGCCGCGCACATGGCGCAGGGCCGCGCGATCGAGCAGGCGGTGGAGCAGGCGCGGCTCTATCTGATGGAAGCGATCCGCCAAGCGCCGGGGCTCGGCCAGGGCCATGGGCCGCTCGGGCACAATTGGCGGTTCCGGGAAGGGTGAGGCTTTTCCCCAGCCGCGCGAACGCCGCGCACGCTTAACCGGTGTTGGCGCTGGCGAGGGCCCGCCGCAGCGGCCATATCTCGCCGGCAACACGAGGACAACCGCGCGGGCCATGAAAATCTGGATCGTCCACGCCTTCACGGACCGCGTCTTCAGCGGCAACCCGGCTGCCGTGGCGCCGCTCGAACGCTGGCTGCCGGACCCGGTGCTGCAGGCGATCGCCACCGAGAACAGGCTGAGCGAAACCGCGTTCGTCGTGCCGACCGGGCTCAAGGGTAGTTACCAGCTGCGCTGGTTCACGCCGACCACCGAAGTGCCGCTGTGCGGCCACGCCACTTTGGCGGCGGGCGCCGTGCTGCTGAGCGAAGTCGAGCCCGATCTCGAGCTTGTCGTGTTCGACAGCCATGCCGGCGCGCTGATCGTGCGCCGCACGCCGGAGGGCTACACGCTGGATTTGCCGCGCAAGCAGCGCAATCCATGGACGCCGCCGGAAGAGCTGGCGAAGGCCCTTGGCGTCGACGGTTTCGCCGACGCCTATATCGCCGAATATGCCAATGTCGTGCTGGAAAACGAGGCCGCGCTCGTCGCCATGAAGCCGAACATCGAGGCCATCAACGAACTGGTGCGCGGGCCGCGCCAGGGCATGCTGGTGGTGAGCGCCCCCGCGGACGAGGGCAAGCCCTACGATTTCGTGCAGCGCTTCTTCTGTCCCAGCGTCGGCGTCGACGAGGATCCAGTCACTGGTTCGGCCTTCGCCGACGCTGCGCCCTATTGGTGCGACCGCTTCGATCTCGAAAGCGTGGTCGGTTACCAGGCTTCCAGGCGCGGCGGCTATATGCGCGCGGTGCAGACGCTGTCGAGCGTGCGGCTGCTCGGGCAGGTCGCGGTGTATCTGCGCGGCGAACTCGACGGCTCGCTGGCGCGGCTGCACAACCGGCTCGAAGAGCATCCCGAAGCGCCGCGGCGCAGGAAGCGCCGCTCGGGCAAGGCCAAACAGATGCCGGCGCTGTTCGAGGACCCGCTGTTGCCCGGTTTCGAGGCGCCGCCGCCGCCAACTTCGCATCCCGCGCCGCCGGACGACGAGGCGCCGCCGGCGCCGCGCATCGTCGTCACCGGCGAATAGTCAAAGGTACTGATCTTCGCCGTTTTCGGCGAGACAGACCATCGCGTCCAGGGTCGCTTCAAAGTCGGCGTACAGTTCGAGCGCGTCCTCGGCCGAGAAGACGCGCGGCGCGCCGGGCGGGAAGCGGAAGCGCCACACGCATTCGATGTGTTCGAGCACGCCGATGGCTTCGCCGACCGGGATGAAGAGCGAGGGCGCGCGCAGCAGGAAGCCGCGGAAATCGGCGGCGTTGCCGTCGACCAGCGATGCGAACGCGACGCCGTACTCGGTCAGCGCCGACTGCACGTGCTGCGCGGCCTGGTTGGCCATGTCGAGAATGCGCGCGCGCATGCGCGCGATCTCAAGGCGCAGGCGCTCGTCTGCGCCGCTGACGCGCGCGGTCAGCATTTCCTGATGGAACACGGCGAGCCGCGGCAGCAGGGATTCGACCGCCCATTTGTAGTAGAGGAAGCCCTTCCACGCGAAAACGCCTTCGCCGTACTCTTCCGGCGAAAGCCGCAGCGTGACCCGCAGCGGTTCGAGCGGTTCGGCGGTCGCGTCCGACATCAGCTTGTCGGCGAGCCGCTGGGAGAGATCGCGCGCGGCGCTGCCGCCGTTGGAATAGGCGAGCCCCACCAATTGCTCGATCTCGCGCGCGACGAACATGTGCATGCGCGTGATGTCGGCGGGAGAAAGATCGAAATAGCAGCGCGCGGGCTCGAAGCCGTTCTGGCGCAGCCGCTCGCGTATCAGAAACGGATCGAACGACGGCAGCGCGTCCAGCACGCGCAGGGCGGCGAGGTCGGCTTCGAACTTCTGGCCGTCGTTGACGTCGTAGAAATCGCGCAGGACGCGTTCGAAGCGGCGCTCGTGGAACAGCAGCGAGCGCCCGCCCAGTTCGAGTTCGCGGGTGGAGTAGGGAAACACGATCTTGGTCGTGTTCAGCCGCCGGCTTTGCAGCAGATGCTGTTCCTCGGGCTTGACCACGTGCTTCAGCACCAGCGCCCGGTTGAGCGCGGCGTTACGAAAAAAGGGCTGCTCCTGGTGCTCGGGCTCGCCGTTGCAGCGGTCATAGACGATGGCGAGGTTGAGCACGCGCGCAGTCGAGCCGCTGGCGCGGATGAGCGCCAGGCTGCGCACGGCTGCGTCGGCCTTCTGACCCATGTTCTCGTCCCGGTCCCGCTTGTAGCCGGCCATTCTAGGCGAGGACGGCTACCTAAGAATGAATGGCGGCGCTGCGTTTGCGGCGCCGTTAACCTAACGGCGTGGATTGCGTTTTGGCTCAAACGGGAGCACTTACGTCGGCGGGCCATCCGCTCCCAACGGCGGACGCCCATCTGTGAGGATGGGAGACAAGTTGATGAATACCCCCGCCAAGCCGGCCGTGCGCCCGGCTGACCCCCGTTTTTCTTCGGGACCCACCAAAAAACGCCCTGGCTGGACCACCGACGCGTTGAAAGACGCCGCGCTCGGCCGTTCGCACCGCGCCAAGCCGGGTAAAGCAAAGCTGAAAGAAGCTATCGACCGGACCCGCGCCATTCTGGGCGTCCCGGCCGAGCACAAGATCGGCATCGTCCCGGCCTCGGACACCGGCGCCGTCGAAATGGCGATGTGGTCGATGCTGGGCGCGCGCCCGGTCGACATCTTCGCCTGGGAGAGTTTCGGCGAGGAATGGGTCGCCGACGCCAAGCAGCTCAAGCTGGATTTCGCCGCCCATAAGGCCGGCTACGGCGCGCTGCCGGACCTCGCCGCCGCCCGCAAGGACGCCGACATCATCTTCACCCAGAACGGCACCACATCGGGCGTGAAAATCCCCAACTTCGATTGGATCGCCGCCGACCGCGAAGGTCTCACCATCAACGACGCCACCAGCGCCGCGTTCGCGCAAGCCGTCGACTGGGCCAAGTGCGACGTGGTGACGTTCTCGTGGCAGAAGGTGCTGGGCGGCGAAGGCGCCCACGGCATGCTGATTTTGAGCCCCCGCGCCATCGCCCGGCTGGAGAGCTACGCGCCGGATCGCCCGCTGCCGAAGATTTTCCGCCTCACCAAGAAGGGCAAGGTCGATCTTGAAATCTTCGAGGGCTCGACCATCAACACGCCCTCGCTGCTCGCCACCGAAGATTACATCGACGCGCTCAAATGGGCGGAAAGCATCGGCGGGCTCGCGGCGCTTCAGGCGCGCGCCGACGCCAACACCAAGGTGCTGGCGGACTGGGCGGCGCGCACGCCGTGGGTGGATTTCCTCGCCGCCGATCCGGCCACGCGGTCGAACACCAGCGTCTGCCTCAAAGTGGTCGATCCGCGCGTTGCGGCGCTGAGCGCCGAGGCGCAGGCCGAGTTCGCTAAAAAGTTCGCGTCGCTGCTGGAAAAGGAGGGCGCCGCGCTTGACGTCGGCTCCTACCGCGCCGCGCCGCCGGGCTTGCGCATCTGGTGCGGCGGCACGGTCGACGCCGCTGACGTCGAAGCGCTGACGCCCTGGCTCGACTGGGCGTTTGAAGCGCTCGTCGCCGAACTGAAGCAAGCCGCCTGACCCGTCATTCCGGGGCTTCGCGGAGCGAAGAACCCGGAACCCACGGCCAATACACCATCACTTGCCCTGGGTTCCGGATCGCGTTCCGCGCGTCCGGAATGACAAGCTAGATTTTTAAGGGAATGCTCCAATGCCAAAAGTTCTGATCAGCGATGAACTGTCGCCCGCTGCTGTCGAGATTTTCCGTTCGCGCGGCATCGAGGTGGATTTCCAACCGCAGCTCGGCCCCGATGCGGCGAAGCTGAAGGAAATCATCGGCAATTACGATGGCCTCGCCATCCGCTCGGCCACGAAGGTGAAGCCTGACATCATCGCCGCGGCGAAGAACCTCAAGGTGATCGGCCGCGCCGGCATCGGCGTCGACAATGTCGATATTCCCGCGGCGACGGCGCGCGGCATCGTCGTCATGAACACGCCGTTCGGCAATTCGATCACCACCGCCGAACACGCTATCGCGCTCATGTTCGCCGCGGCGCGCCAGCTGGCGACGGCGGACGTCTCGACCCAGGCCGGCAAGTGGGAGAAGAACCGCTTCATGGGCGTCGAGCTGTACGCCAAGACGCTGGGCCTCATCGGCTGCGGCAATATCGGCTCTATCGTCGCCGACCGCGCGCTCGGGCTGAAGATGAAGGTGATCGCCTACGATCCGTTCCTCTCGCCCGAGCGCGCCGTCGATATCGGCGTGGAGAAGGTCGAGCTGGACGAGTTGCTGGCGCGCGCCGACGTGATCTCGCTGCACGTGCCGATGACGGAGAAGACCAAGAACATCCTCTCGCGCGAGAACCTGGCTAAAACCAAGAGGGGCGTGATGATCGTCAACGCCGCGCGCGGCGGTCTGGTGGACGAGGCGGCGCTGCGCGAGGCGCTGGAGAGCGGCCACGTCTCGGCGGCGGCGTTCGACGTGTTCACGGCCGAGCCGGCCAAGGAGAACGTGCTGTTCGGCGCGCCCAACTTCACCGCGACGCCCCACCTCGGCGCCTCGACCAACGAGGCGCAGGAGAACGTCGCGCTGCAGGTGGCCGAGCAGATGAGCGACTATCTGCTCACGGGCGCCGTCACCAACGCGCTCAACATGCCCTCGATCACGGCGGAAGAAGCGCCGCGCCTCAAGCCGTTCGCGGCGCTGGCGGAGAAGCTCGGCGCCTTCGCCGGCCAGATCGTCGACGATGGGCTGGACGAAGTCGAGATCGAGTACGAAGGCGACGTCGCCAAGCTCAACATGAAGCCGCTCACCGCTTCGGTGCTGGCCGGCATGTTGCGCCCGCTGCTCCAGGACGTGAACGTCGTCTCCGCACCGGCGCTGCTCAAGGAGCGCGGCGTGGCGCTGACCGAAAGCACGCGCGAGACCAGCCCGATCTACGACAGCCTGATCCGCATCAAGGTGAAAACCGGCGGCAAGTGGCGCTCGCTCGCAGGCACGGTGATCGCCGGCGCGCCGAAGATCGCCGAAGTGAAGATGATGCAGCTCGAAGCGCCGTTCCATCCGGTGATGCTGTTCGTCAACAACTCGGACAAGCCGGGCTTCATCGGCGCCCTGGGCACGATGCTGGCGGAGGCGGGCGTCAACATCGCCACTTTCCACCTCGGCCGCGAAGCCGAAGGCGCGGATGCGATCGCGCTGGTCGGCGTCGATCAGGTGATCTCGGACGAGCTGATCGCGCGCATCAAGGCGCTGCCGCAGGTCCGCTACGCGAAGGTGTTGCGGTTCTGACGCACCGGGATGACGACGTGGCGGCGCGCGCCGGAACCGGGCCGGAACCGCCGCGTTTCCAACGCGCGCCGCCTGTAGGAGCGGCCTCCGAGGGACGCCGATGAAACTCAAGCTGCTGTGCTCGACGCTGTTGCTGGCGACCGCCGGGCTCGTTGCGCCGGCGCAGGCCAAGGTCGATGAGATCCGCCTCGCCGCCGTCGACAATATCCGCCTCGACCACGGCGACATCGTCGAAGGCAAGGAGGAAGGCGCCAATATCGAGATCGACATCGTCTCCAACTCGCCGGACTTCCTGAACCTGATCGGGTCGCCGCGGCCGTACGTGATGGCCTCGCTGAACACGGACGACGGTGTGTCGTTCGCCGGCGTGGGCGTCGTCTGGCGCTGGGAGTTCGCCGACGGCTGGGCGTTCGAGCCCGGGTTCGGCTACATCGTCCACGACGGCGAACTGGACAATCCGTACCCATCGCTCTCGCCCGAGGCGGTTGCGTTCGAGCGGGAGAACCAGCTGCTCGGCTCGCGCGACCTGTTCCGCAGTTCCTTCGCGCTGGAGCGCGAATTCGGCCCCCACCACGCGCTGCAACTCTATTGGGCGCATATGAGCCACGGCCAGATCCTCGACACCGGCCGCAATCAGGGGCTGGATTTCGTCGGCCTGCGCTATCTCTACCGGTTCGACGCGGACGCCGCAGATTAACCCGCTTTCATCGGTTCCCTCCGCGCGCTAGGCTCGACGCGCCTTGGGGGAGAATCGATGCGGGGAGCGGCGGCAGGGCTGGCGGTCTGCGGCGCGGCCATGATGTTGGCGCCGCAAGCGCGCGCCGGCGTGGACGAGGTCCACGCTGGCGTCATGCAGCACAACATCTGCGTCACCAATTGCAAGAACGCCGACAAGGAAGACGGCCCCAACATCGAACTGCAGCTTTCCTTCGACTCGCCCGGCTTCCTGAACTGGGCCGGTTCGCCGCAGCCCTACATCGTGGCCTCGTTCAATACCGGGGGCGACACCAGCTTCGCCGGTTTCGGCCTCGAATGGCGGTGGAATTTCGCCGAGAACTGGGCGCTGCAGCCGGGCGTCGGCTACGTGGTGCACGACGGCGAACTGGAGAACCCGTATCCGGGCGGCGGCCCGGACGGGGTGGCGTTCGCAGCCGAGCACGTCCTGTACGGCTCACGCGATCTGTTCCGCACCTCGCTTGGCCTCACCTACGATGTCGAGGGGCCGTATGAAGCCCAGCTGCTCTACGAACATCTGAGCCACGGCCAAATTCTCGGCGAGGGCCGCAACCAGGGCCTCGACCAGATCGGCGTCCGGATCGGCTACCGGTTCGGCGGCTGAGCTGTTCCGCCGCTGCCGTTTTGGCCGCGCAATGCTTGCGTGAATCCATGATTGGGGCCAGGAAACCGCACGGCGGGCGGATGGGCCCGGCGAGGAGTTTCCATGTCTGCTGTGGTGGTCGTCGGCGCTCAGTGGGGCGACGAAGGCAAGGGCAAGATCGTCGACTGGCTGTGTAACCGCGCCGATGTCGTGGTGCGGTTCCAGGGCGGGCATAACGCCGGCCACACGCTGGTGGTCGGCAATGTCACCTACAAGCTGGCGCTGCTGCCGTCCGGCGTGGTGCAGGGCAAGCTCTCGATTATCGGCAACGGCGTCGTCGTCGATCCGTGGGCGCTGGCCGGCGAGATCGAGAAGATCGAAGCGCAAGGGGTGAAGATCTCGCCGGAAAAGCTGGTGCTGTCGGACCAGGCCTGCCTCATCCTGCCGTTCCACCGCGACCTCGACGCCGCGCGCGAAGCCCAGGCCGGCGCCGCCTCGATCGGCACCACCAAGCGCGGCATCGGCCCGGCCTACGAAGACAAGGTGGGCCGCCGCGCGCTGCGCGTCGCCGATCTCGCCGATCCGGACGCGATCGCCTGGAAGATCGAGCGCCTCACCGCGCACCACAACGCGCTGCGCAAGGGGCTCGATCTGCCCGAGATCGACGTGCCCGCGCTGAAGCGCGAACTGGCCGAGATCGCGCCGAAAGTGCTGCCGTATGCGCGCCCGGCGTGGCGCGTGCTCAATGCCGCGTTCGAGGATTCCAAGCGCGTGCTGTTCGAGGGCGCGCAGGGCGTGCTGCTCGACGTCGACCACGGCACCTATCCGTTCGTCACCTCGTCGAACGTCGTTGCAGGGCAGGCGGCGGCGGGTTCCGGCGTCGGCCCGCGCGCGATCACCTACGTGCTCGGCCTCGTGAAGGCCTACACGACCCGCGTCGGCAGCGGCCCGTTCCCCACCGAACTCGACGACGACACGGGCGGAAGGCTCGCGCAGATCGGCCACGAAGTCGGCACCAATACCGGCCGTGCGCGCCGCTGCGGCTGGTTCGATTCCGTGCTGGTGCGCCAGTCGGTGGCGCTGTCCGGCGCCGATGGCGTGGCGCTTACCAAGCTCGACGTGCTCGACACGTTCGGCGAGATCAAGATCTGCACCGGCTACAAGCTCGGCGGCAAGACGATCGACTACCTGCCGGCCAGCGTGAAGGAGCAGGCCGCGTGCGAGCCGATCTATGAGACGATGGAAGGCTGGGTGGAAAACACGCGCGGCATCCGCTCCTCGCGCGACCTGCCGGCCAAGGCGATCAAATACATCCGCCGCATCGAGGAACTGATCGGCTGCCCGGCGGCGCTGGTCTCCACCAGCCCCGAGCGCGACGACGTCATCCTGATGCGCGATCCGTTCAAGGCCTAGCAAGCGGCAGGACAATAGAGGAGCTCATCGCGCGAGCTTTGTTGACACCGCCGCCTCCCGCCTATTGCCTGTCGCCCGGAGATCTGAATGTCGCCCGACAACGAGAACGAACCGCGCGGCGGGCGCCGCTTTTCCGTCGAGGACGCCCGCGCCCGCGCCGAGCAGGCGTACCGCAAGTCTGAGTTCATCCTGTCGCGCGCCTACGGCTTGTTGCGCGAGCCGGACAAGGAGTGGCGTCAGATCAAGGCCGAAGCGACGACGATTCCGAACATCCTGCTCGGCTACGTCGCCCCGCTCGCCGCCATTCCGCCGGTCTGCGATCTGATCGGTTCGACGCTGTTCAACCGGCTGCTGGTGATCGAGCCGGGCGAAGCGCTCATCCGCGCCGTCGTGACCTGGGTCGTCACGGTCGCGCTGGTGTTCCTGCTCGGCTTGCTGATCAACGCGCTCGCCGATCAGTTCGAAGCCGACCGCGACGAACTCGGGGCGCAGAAGATCGCCGCCTACTCGCTGACGCCGGCGTTCCTGTCCGGCGTGTTCTCGCTTTGGCCGCCGCTCTGGTGGCTGTCGCTGTTCGCACTCGCGGCGATGGTTTTCATCATGTACCGCGGCCTGCCGATCCTGATGAAGGCGCCGCAGGAGCGGGCGCTCAGCTATGCCGCCACCGTAACGATCGCCGGCATGGTGGCGGGCATCATCCTGTTCTCGCTCGCAAGCTGCGTGGGCTGAGCTTAGCATTCCCCGGCGGAATCACCGAGCCGGGGAGGGCTTCATGACCATCGATCCTAGCAATGTCGGCGGTTCGCCGTTGGTCGCGCGCGTCAAGAACATCATCCTGCAGCCCAAGGCGGAGTGGGAGCGCATCGAGACCGAGGGCGCCGACCTGCGCTCGCTGTATGTCGGCTACGTGGTTCCGTTGGCGGCGATCGCCGCGGTCTGCGCCACGATCGGGCTCTTGCTGTTCAGCTGGGGCATGGGCGGTTTCTTCATCCGCCTCAACCCGCTGCAAGCCGTGATCAGCGGCCTGTTCCAGTTCGTGATGGCGATTGCCTGCGTCTACGCGACGGGCTTCATCGTCAACGTTCTCGCGCCAAGCTTCGGCGCGCGGCAGGATGAGCTGCAGGCGCACAAGGTCGCCGTATACGGCTCGACGGCGGGCCTGCTGGCCGGCGTGTTCTCGATCCATCCGCTGTTGGCGATCCTGGGCCTCGTCGGTCTCTACTCGTTCGTGCTGCTCTGGTTCGGCTTGGAGAGACTGATGAAGGCGCCGGAGGACAAGCGCGTCATCTATTATGCGGCGGTGATCGGGATCGCCATCGTCGCCGGCTTTGTGATCTCGCTGGTGCTCGGCGTCGTGCGCGCGTCGATGCTGGGAACCGTCGGCGGCATGCCGCCGTTCTGACCTGACCCAGGTCGATTGATCTCGCGCAATGAGGTCTCGCGCCAGCTGCGGCATGGTGAACATTCATCATGCCCGGCTTGGCGCCGTGACGAGCGATCCGGGCGCCGTTGTTAGCCTACGGAAGACGCCATGACCGCAAAACGTTCAAGCGGCGCCCAAGCAGCGCCCGACAAGACGCCCTTCCTGTTCGCCGTGATGCCGAACCCGGCGATGCAGTCCTTCGTCGCCAGCCAGCGCGTTGCGTTGGAGGCGGCGCGCTTCTGGGCCCGGCGCATGCACGCCTACGCCGACCAGATGGAGACGCTGGCCTGCTGCACCAATCCGGATGACTTCGCCAAGGCGCAGACGCACTTCTTCGACCGGATGCGCGAGGACTATGCCGCCGAAACCAAGGCCATGAGCACGATCCTGGCGGCGCCGCGCCCAGAACAGGACGAGGACGCGCGCCGCCCATAAAGCTGCGCGCGACCCGTAATTGAGCTTTGCGCAGAGGAACGGCGCTGCGGCGAGAATTGGCAGCGTAGCGTTAATGCGCAGAAAGCGTTATGGATTCAGCTGAGTCTGCAGCCCGAACAGTCAGCAAATCCCGAGATGGCGCTCCTCGCATTCCTGCCCGAAATCGCCGCGTTCCTGCTGCTCATCGGCATGGCGACGCAGCTGCCGCAGTTCGGCGCGATCATCGCGCTGGCGGAATTCGCGATCGTCGGGCTGCTGTTCGTGTTCCGGACGACGGCGTTCATCGAGGTGGTGCGGCGCTGGTGGTGGCTGTTGCTGATGCCAGCCATTGCGACGCTCTCCGGCTTCTGGTCGGACGCGCCGATGATCTCGTTCCGGTACGGCGCACAATACCTGTTCACCTGCATCATTGGCGTGCTGATCGCCTGCACCATGACGCCGCGCCGCTATGTACAGGTGCTGCTGGTCGCGCTGTTCGTGTTCTGCATCCTGTGCATCGTCAACGGGCGGCAAGGCACCTCGGCCGAGGGCTGGGTGCTGATCGGGCTCACCGGCTCGAAGAACCAGATGGCGTACGCCGCCCAGATCCTGATGCTGTCGGCGATCGCGGTGCTGCTGATGCGGAACATGCCGCTGCAGCTGAAGGCCGTGGCGGTGCTTTCGCTGCCGCTGTCGGCGTATCTCGTCGCCGGCACCAACTCCGCCACTGCGGTGCTGATGGCGGTCGGCGGTTCGGCCGCGCTGATGGGGCTCTGGTGGGCGCAGCGGCTTCCGCCGGGCGGACGCCTGTGGGCGCTGATCGGCGCGCTCGTCGTTCTGTCGCCGCTCACGCTGCTGATTCCCGAGGCGATCGAGTTCATCGATCACTTTGTGTTCGGCACATTGGGCAAGGATCCGACGCTCACCGGCCGCACCACGCTGTGGGCGCACGCCGATGCGCTGATCGCCGAGCGGCCGCTCCTGGGCTACGGCTACCAGGCGATCTGGATGGGGGATTCCTCGGAAACCATCGGCCTCAAGCGGTTGATGGGGGTCGAGGACGGACGCCAGTTTCATTTCCACCACGCCTTCCGCATTGTCGCCGTCGATACGGGGATGGTCGGCCTCGCCGCCTTCGTCGTCATGCTGCTGCTGGTGGGCTTCGCCGGGCTGAAGCAATTGCTGCTGCGGCCGCGGGTGGAGACCTCGTTCTTCTTCCTGATTTTCGCGCTGATGGTCGCGCGCGCATTCACCGACGCGATCATCGGCCCGTTCTCGATGCATACGCTGCTGTTTTTCGCGGCCTGCGTCTATGCGTTCTGGGGCATGCAGCCGGCGGAAGAGGCGGCGCCCGAGCAAGCGCCGGAGGCGTGGCGCGCCCGGCGTCCCGCCACGCCCGCCTACTGAAGCACGGCCTATGGACCGCCGACGGGGACGCCAGCGGTCCGTGCTTCAGCGTTTCAGGCCTCGGCTTCGGCCAGCAGGCCGCGCGCGGCGGCTTGTTTCTTCATCGCCTTCTGCAGCTTCTCGAACGCGCGCACCTCGATCTGGCGCACCCGCTCGCGGCTGACGCCGTATTCCTTGGAGAGGTCTTCCAAGGTGGCCGGCTCGTCCTTCAGGCGCCGCTCCTGGATGATGTGGCGCTCGCGCTCGTTCAACTCGCTCATGGCTGATTGCAAGAGCTCCATGCGCGCGCTGAACTCTTCGCTCTCGGCGAGGCGGGTTTCCTGGTTGCCTTCGGTCTGGTCGTCGGCCAGCCAGTCCATCCACTCGCTTTCGCCGTCGCCGCCCGCGCCGCCGATCGGCGCGTTGAGGCTCGCGTCGCCGCCGCCCGAGAGGCGCCGGTTCATCGAGATCACTTCGTCTTCGGTGACAGCGAGCTTGTGAGCGATGGTCTTGACGTGCTCGGGGCGCAGATCGCCTTCCTCAAGCGCGGCCATTTCGCCCTTCAGCCGGCGCAGGTTGAAGAACAGCTTCTTCTGCGCCGCCGTAGTGCCCATCTTCACCAGGCTCCACGAGCGCAGGATGTATTCCTGGATTGAGGCGCGGATCCACCACATCGCGTAAGTCGCGAGGCGGAACCCCTTGTCCGGATCGAACTTCTTCACCGCCTGCATCAGGCCGACATTGCCTTCGGAGATCACTTCGCCGATCGGCAGGCCGTAGCCGCGGTAGCCCATGGCGATCTTCGCCACCAGGCGCAGGTGCGACGTCACCAGCTTGTGCGCCGCCTCGGTGTCCTCGTGCTCCTGCCAGCGCTTGGCCAGCATGAACTCTTCCTCCTTCGCGAGCATGGGAAACTTCCGGATCTCGGAGAGATACCGTTGCAGTCCTTGCTCAGGAGACAGGGCGAGCGTCAGCGCGGTTGAAGCCATGATGTGTTTTGAACCCCTCGTGCGGCGGGTCGTTTCCGGCCTCTCCCTGACTTGCGGCCAAGGAGCGGCGCCGGATGCGCCGCGATGCTCAATATAGGGAGCCGTTCAAGCCCCCGCCGCGACCGCCAGATGACGATTTCGCGACCGATGAGAACATATCATGAACTAAGTGATTCGCAAGGTGAAATGAAAACAAAGTCTAGTCCGAAAATGCGGAACATTTGAGGATAGGACGCATAGCTAGTGGCCGGCGCTAGTCCGCGACCGCTGGCGGGCGCCTCAACGTTTCGGCTGCGGCCCAAACGCAGAACCCGGCCGCCAGAGCCGCCAGTCCCCGCCGCAGCGCCAGGTCGAATGCGCTGAGATAGACCGGCTCGGTCGCGCCCATCGTCTGCAGCCAAGCCCCGAACACCTAGCCCCGGCCGCTGTCGGGCCCGCGCGGCAGCATATGGAACATCCGCGCCTCGTTGAGCGCGAATACGAGCGGGCCGAGCACCGACGCGAGCCGCTGGCGCATGTTCCCGGCATGGAACTCAGAGTTATTCCGGGCGTGGGCTAGAGCCGGCGCAGAACGTCGATCATCGCCGCCATGTCGTCGGGAATTTTGCTTTCGAAGCGAAGCTCTTCGCCGGTGATCGGATGCGTGAACCCCAGCACCGCCGCGTGCAGCGCCTGGCGCGGGAAGGCGGCAACGGCCGCGGCGGCTTCCTCCGCGTGCGGGCCTTCGGCCTTGAACGCGCGCTGCTTGCCGTAAAGCGGATCGCCGACCAGCGGGCAGCCGAGATGCGCAAGGTGGGCGCGGATCTGGTGCGTGCGCCCGGTGTGGAGCCGGCATTCCAAGAGCGCCGCCGCCGCGCGGCCCGCGGACGCGCCCGCCTGCTGGCCGTAGCTTTCGATGGTCCAGTATTGCGTGATCGCGTGCTTTCCCGCTTCGCTGTCGGGATCGCGCACGACCACGTATTTGCGCCGGTCCTCGTTCGAGCGCGCGAGGCGGTTCTCGATCGTGGCGCTGCGTTCGCGCGGCGCGCCGCGCGTGACGGCGTAATACACGCGTTCGAGGTCGTGCCTGGCGAACAGCGCCGCCAGGCCCCGATGCGCCGCATCGTGCTTGGCGACGACGACGAGGCCGGTCGTATCCTTGTCGATGCGGTGCACGACGCCGGGACGCGCCACGCCGCCAATGCCGGAGAGGCTGTCGCCGCAATGGGCGAGCAGGGCGTTCACCAGCGTGCCGCGCATCGAGCCGGGCGCAGGATGCATCGCCATCCCCGCCGCCTTGTCGACGACGACCAGATGTTCGTCCTCGAACACGACGTCGAGCGGGATCGCCTCCGGCTGCGGCGCGGCCGGCGCCGGCGGCGGCAGCACCAGTTCATAGACCGCGCCCGGCCGCGGCTTGTCTTTCGACTGCGTCACCGGCTGGCCGTCGGCGCTGAGCTTGCCCGCGCCGATCAGCCCCTGCACGCGCGAGCGCGAGAGGTCCGGCCACAGTTTCGCCAGCCAGGCGTCCACGCGATCGCCCGCGGCCTCATCGGCCACGGCGGTGCGGATTTCGCAGGACTCCGCCTCATCGAATTCCTCGCTGGTGCTCACTCGTATTCCCTTGCCGCATCTGCGTGGCGGCGGCGCAACGGCGCTACATGCGCACTTCCGATTTCAACACAAGCTCACGCAAGCGTCACATAAGTGTAATCGAGATTACGTAACTCGCGCCGCACGGCAACAGGGCGGGGGTTCGAATGTCTCAGAAAATGTGGGTGAGCGCGATTGCGCTGACGGCGGGGTTCATGGGCGCGGCGTCGGCGCAGGAGGCCGATTTGGCCAGCGAGGAGATCGTCGTCACCGCGCAGCTGCGCGAGCAACGCCTGTTCGAGGTGCCGATCGCGGTGACGGCCTACGACACCGAGACGCTCGATCGTCTCGGCATCACCAAGTACGACGAACTCGCGCTGCATGTGCCGGGCTTTGAGGTGCAGGAGCAGAGCGCCAACAATCCGGGTTTCGTGATCCGCGGCATTACCTCGGACTCGGGCGAGGCGACCACCGAGCCGCGCGTGGCCGTGTATCAGGACGGCGTCTCCACCTCGCGCTCGCGCGGCTCCTACATGGAGCTGTTCGACATCGAGCGCGTGGAGGTCGCGCGCGGTCCGCAGGCGACGCTCTATGGCCGCGGCGCGCTGATCGGCGCCGTCAACGTGGTGCAGAACAAGGCTGACGTCGACACGCCGGAGCTGCGATTCCAGCTCGGCGGCGGCGAAGACGAATACCGCCGCGCATTGGCCGTGCTGAACGCGCCGATCGTGGAGAACGTGCTGGGCTTGCGCCTCGCCGGCACGTTGCGCGGGCGTGACGGCTATATTGAGAATCTGGCGGGCGGCGAAGAACTCGGCGGCGTCAATGTGGCCGCTGGCCGTGTCGCGCTCGCTTTCGAGCCGTCGCACAATCTGCGCTTCGACCTGATCGGCAACATCCACAACGACTCGAACGCCGGCACGCCGTTCAAGTCGGGCACGTTCGCGCCGGCAGGCGGCGATCTTTCTCCCTACACGGCGGCCGCGCTGAATACGTGGGGCGGTTTCGAGGGCGGGCGCGATCTGGGCCTTGAGCGCGAGGTGCGCAGCCTCACGCTGATCGGCAATTGGGACATTTCACCCTCGCTGACGCTGACCTCGATCACCGGCCGGCGCGAGTTCGACTCGCTTGAGGTGTTCGATCCGGACGGCTCGGCGCTGCCGCTGATCGTGGCGGCCGAGGACGCCGAGGGCGAGCAGTTCAGCCAGGAAATCCGGCTGGCCTGGGACAATGGCGGCCCGCTCAGCGGCTTCGTCGGCGTGTCGTACTTCCACGAAGAAGGCAGCCAGCGCACGCCGACGCAGTACGACGAGCGCTACGCGCTGGCGTTCTCGCGGCAGGTGTTCTACGCGCCGGCCTGGCCGTTCGCGCCGTTCGTGCCCGACGCGGCGACCTTCGATGCCGCGTTCGCGCCGCAATTGATTTCCGGCTTATCGGCCCTGTTCGGTCCGGGCGCGGCGAACGTCTACAATGCGTTCAACACCGCACATAGAGAGTACTCGCAGAACTTTGGCGAGACGACATCGTATGAAGTGTTCGCCGATGCGACGTGGCGCGTGACGGATCGCTTCGAGATTACCGCGGGTCTGCGCTACACCGAAGACGAGAAGACCTCGCGTCTCGAATCCGGCGCGACCTCGCCGAGCCTCTTGGGCAATTTGCTGCTTGCACAGGCGATGCCCGGCTACATCGCGGCGACCGCTGGTAATCCGGCGCTGCAAGGTCAATTGATTGCGCTCGCGGGCGACATCAATACCGGCCTCGGCGCGGTGGCGGGCGGCTTCGGCACGGGGCTGCTGCAGCCGGTGGGCCTGTTCACGCAGCCGCTCGCGACGCCGCTGGAAGCGAGCGGCGATTTCGACGCGCTGACCTGGCGCCTCGTCGGCCGCTACGAACTGAGCGACAACGTCGCGGCGTGGGCCTCCTACGCGCGCGGCCGCCGTCCGGAAGTGATCTCGCTGGCGCCGGGCAATCTGCCTTCTCCGCTCGCGCTGCTCGATCCGTCGTCCGCTGGAAGCATCAGCATCTTGCCGGCGGAAGAGGTGGATTCCTACGAGATCGGCCTGCGCGGGCAGAGCCTCTTCTCCAACACGCTCGATCTGGAAGGCTCGGTTTATTATTACGAATACACCGACTTCCAGACCACCGAGTTCAACGGCCTGTCGCTGGTCACCGTGAACGCCGGCGAAGCGAGCGCCTACGGCTTCGAGGGCGCGCTGAACTGGCGACCGTTCGACAGGCTGCGCGTGTTCGGCACGTACGGCTACAATCATTCGCGCTTCGACAGCGGCGCGCGAGAGGGCAATCGGTTCCGCTTGTCGCCGGATCATTCGGCTTCGATCGGTTTCAACTATGAGATCCCGATCGGCGCGGCTGGCGCTATCTTCATCACGCCGGCCTACACGTGGCAGTCGAAGATCTTCTTCGACGACAACAACGACCGCACCGATCTGCAGCCGGATGTTCTGCCGGGCCTGCAGGACACCATCGTTGACGAGTTCCAAGATGCCTACGGCCTGCTCAGCCTGCGCGCCGGCTTTACGCACGCAAGCGGCCACTGGACGCTCGAAGGCTTCGTCACCAACGCGCTCGACGAAGAGTATCTGATCGACGCCGGCAACACCGGCGACTCGTTCACGATCCCGACCTTCATTCGTGGCGCGCCGCGTCTGATCGGCGCGGAGCTGACGGTGCGGTTCTGAGCCCGGCCGGCGGGCGGCTTGGCGCGCTCGTCCGCTTGGCCGCTTGCATGCGGCGGCGCCGCCGCCATAGTGCGCGCGGGAGAACGCCGGTGCGGCTATGAAGCGGGCGCTGATCATACTGGCCGTGCTGGTCGCGGCGGCGGCGTTGTATACGGCCGCGTTCTTGACCGTGAACCATGCGGTTTCGGCCGAGGCGTCCGACATCCAGCGCACGCCTGGGCGCGATCTTCCCGCCGCAGGCGGCGACCTCGACATCCTGATCTGGAATGTCGGCTATGGCGGGCTGGGCGCCGGCAGCGACTTTGTTTCCGATGGCGGCGCGCACATGTTTCCGCCGTCGCGCCGCGCCGTGCGCGACAACGTCGCCGGCATCGAGAGCTTCCTGGCGAGCCAGTCCGACGCCGACGTGGTGCTGATCCAGGAACTCGCGCAGGCCGGGCCGGTGAACTACTGGGTCGGTCTGCGCGATCGCGTCGGCCATGCGCTGCGCGGCCGCGACGCCGTGTTCTTCTCCGATTTCAAGACGCGGCTCGCGCCGCCGCCGCTGCGTGTGGTTCATGGACAGGGCGTTTATTCCGCGCGCGCGGTCGACGGCGCCGACATCGTCGCGTTGCCGGCCGAGGACGGCGGCTTCCTCGGCGTGCGCCGCCGCTACGCCGCGCCGCTGGTGCGGCTGGCGGGCGACGCGAACTGGACCGTCGCCAGCGTCCATCTGGCCGCGTTCGATGAGGATGCCTCGGTGCGCACGCGCCAGCTGCGCGAGCTGTTGGCCTGGGCGCAAAGCGAGTATGCGCGCGGGCGCCGCGTGGTGATCGGCGGCGACTGGAATTTCCAGCTCGCCGAAACGAATTTTCCCCACGCCACCGACGAGCGCTACCTGTTCTGGCTCTTTCCGTTCCCGGACGACGCCCTGCCGGACGGCTGGCGCATCGCCGCCGACGCCTCCATCCCCAGCGTCCGCACCAATCACAAGCCGTATGTGGCTGGGGAAAACTACGTCACCACCATCGACGGTTTCGTCGTGTCGCCGAACGTCGAAGTGTTGAGCGTCGCCGGGTTCGATCTCGGCTTTGCGCACGCCGACCATCAGCCCGTGCGCCTGAGAGCGCGGGCGCGCTAGAAAGCCCTTGGCGGACGGGGCGCCGGTGCGCTCTAACTACGGGCGGAGGGAAGCCATGACCAAATGGGGATGGACGCGCCGTGGCGCGTTGGCTGCGGCTACGGGCGCAGCCGCCTGTGCGCAGAACGTGGAGACGCCGGCCTATGACGGCGCGGTGGCGTTCAATCACGGCGTCGCCTCGGGCGATCCCAGGCAGGATCGCGTCATCATCTGGACGCGCGTCAGCCCCGAGCGGAGCGGCGACGTCCCGGTGCGCTGGATCCTGGCGCGCAACCGCGAGCTGACGGACGTCGTGAAAACCGGCGTCATCGTCGCCACCGCCGCGCGCGACTACACCGTGAAGGCCGACGTCACCGGCCTGCGCCCCGGCGCGCCTTACTTCTACGGCTTCCGCGCCGGCGCCGCGCAGAGCACGGTCGGCAAGACGCACACATTGCCGCGCGGCGCCACGAACGCTGCGCGCATCGCCGTCGTGTCCTGCTCGTCCTATGCGCACGGTTTCTTCAACGCCTACGGCTCGCTGGCCCAGCGCGACGACGTCGATCTCGTCATCCATCTCGGGGACTACATCTACGAGTACGGCCTTTCCGGCTATGGCGGCGACACCGCGCTCCAACTCGGCCGCGTGCCGGCGCCGGAAGTCGAGTGCGTGCGGCTGGAGGACTACCGCGCCCGCCACGCCCAGCACAAAACCGAAGCCGAGCTGCAGGCCGCGCACGCCAAGGCGCCCTGGATCGTCGTCTGGGACGACCACGAAACCGCCAACGACGCCTTCGTCTCGGGTGCGGAGAACCACAACGAAGGCGAGGGCCAGTACGCGGCGCGCAAGCGCGCGGCGCTGCAGGCCTATTACGAGTGGATGCCGATCCGCGACCCCGAGCCGGGGCGCGCTTTCGAGGCCATCAACCGCTCGTTCGATTATGGCGATCTGTTCACGCTGATCATGCTGGAAACGCGCCTGCTGGCGCGCACGGAACCGTTCGACTACGCCACGCAAATGCCGCTGCGCATGCAGCGCTGGACTTTCACCAGCGAGACCAGCGCGACAGCGCTGCGCGATCACGAGGCCGATACGCCGACGATGCGGCGCTTGCCGGCGATCTATGAAGAAGTGGGCGAGGAACTGCGCCCGGTGCTCGATTGGCGCCGCGCCGGGCCGCTGCTGCAGGGGCTGCCGAACCTGCCGAACGGCTTCTACTTCGCGCCGGACGTCGAGGCGATCGGCGCCCAGCTCAACGCGCCCGACCGCCAGCTGATGGGCACGGCGCAGGAGCAATGGCTCGCCGACGAACTCAACCGCTCAAAGCGCGCCGGCGCCGCGTGGCAGGTGATCGGCAACCAGGTGCTGATGGCCGACATCATCGCGCCCGATCTTTCGAAGACGCCGCCGCAACTCGCCGCCGCGCTCGAGCGCCTGAGTCCCGGCGTCACCCAGCTTCTGAAGCTCACGCGGTTTCCGTTCACGCTCAGCACCGACACCTGGTCGGGCTATCCGGGGCCGCGCGCGCGCGTACTGTCCTCGATACGCGCCGCGGGCGGCGACACCATCATCGTCACCGGCGATTCCCACGCGGCGTGGGCCAATGAAATCGAGGACGGCGAAGGCCGCGTCGCCGTCGAGTTCGGGACGACGTCGATCACTTCCTCCAGCCAGTCGGAGTACTTCACCCCGGCCGGGATCGACTTCGACGCCGCGTTGATGGCCCGCAATCCGGCTGTGAAATGGACCGACGGTCTGCATCACGGCTACATCCTGCTCACGCTCACGAAGGAGCAGGCGACGGCCGAGTTCTTCGCCGTCTCGACCATCCTCTCGAAGGATTACGAGACGTCCCGCATTGCCGCATTCACGGTCGCGCCTGTAGAGGGGCCGGGCGTCGGCGCGATTACGCCGCTGACGTGAGCGCCGCCGCCTGAGGCGCCTGCTGCTGCGGCTGGGGCGCCGGTCCATCCACCGGATCGATCCGGATCGCGCGCAGCAGCATTTCGTGCACGAACAGGTTGGCGGCGTTGAGGTCGCGCCCGGAGTGCTGCGCATAAGAACGCAGCGTCTCGGCGAGGGAGAGGAATTGCTCGGCGTTCATGGCCCGGATTTGCACTTGAGTCGGCGACAGCTTCATGACCCGGCCGTGACTCAAATATGGCGCTCACGCTTTGGCGGCGCCCAGGCGGTTCATGTCGCCGCGCCGCTGCGCGCCGAACGCTTCGAGTTCCGCGGAGGGCGTTTCGCGCAGCCATTCCTCCGCCAGTTCGCCGAACGCCGGCGCATATTTGAAGCCATGGCCGGAGCAGGCGGAGAACAGCAGCACCCGCTCGTGCCGGGCGCTCGGCGTGATCAGAAAATGTTCGTCCGGCGTCACCGTGTAGAGGCAGCGCTGCATCCGCACCGGCGCCGGCCGGTGCTTCGGCAGCAGCAGTGCGGCCTGCTCTGACAGCAGCGACGCGTCGCTTTCGTCCGGCTCGCGCACATGGTCCGGATCGGCCGCGCCGCCGACGGCGTGGAGGCCGAGCTTGTAATAGCCGCGCGGCGCCGGCATCCCGAACACGCCCTCGTCGTTGTCGATGCAGATCACCGGCGCCAGCCGCGGCGCATCGGTCTCGAACCAGCCGACGACGCGGCGCTTCACGGCGAGCTTGCCCGCGAACTCCGGCAACAGCTTTCCCGCCCACGCCCCGGCGGCGACGATCACTGCATCGAACGCAAGCGTCTCGCTGCCGATCTTCAAACGAGGCCCGCCGATCGGCGCCTCGATGCGGCGGCCGTGGAACAGGCGCGCGCCCCAGTTCGCGGCCTGGCGCAGCAGAAACGCACGCGTCGCGTCGGCGGCGATCACGCCGGCGTCCTCCTGGCGAAACACGTCCCACTCATACGGCATCGCCAGATAGCCGCGCGTCAGCGGGTGGATCGCGTCGCCGCGCAACAGCGCCGCCGGCTGGCTGCTGAGCCGCTGGCAAGCCGCCACGAACGGCGAGCCGCGCGGGCCGGCCATCAGCCCGCCGGTCCACTCGATCAGCGGGCGGCCGGCGAGGCCTTCCCAGGTGCGCCAGGCGCCGGCGGCGCGGCGGGCGAGGCGGACATACGCTTCGCCTTCGCCGGGGGTGGCGCGCATGATGCGCGTGTCGCCGTGCGAGGAGCCGTTCTCGTGCATCGGCTCGAACTGTTCGAAGCCGAGCACGTCGTGGCCGGCCAGCGCCAGCCGCGCGCAGATGCTCAGGCCCGCAATGCCGAGGCCGACGACGGCGACTTTCATGACCCAGGCTTACTCTCGACCGGGGCCGAGCGCCAACGTGCAGTTTGCGTGCAGACCTCCCGCATTGTTCGAGGAATGCGGCATACGCCGGCTGCGCCGGGCGCGGGGCGTGAGCTAGCGTCGCCGCATGAGTCTGAATGGCGAGATCAAGGCCCGTGTCGCCGCGCTCGATGCGTGGATGCGTCCGTGGGCGGAACGATCCAAGCAGCGCGGCTGGGCCTATGAGTTTCTACTGTTCGGGCTGAAACAGGCCTGGGCCTGCCTGTTCGGCGGCTTGATGCTGGCGCTGCTGCTCGGCACGCACCTGTTCTGGCCCGATGACGCGCCGCTTGCGCGCTACGATTTTCTCGTCCTCGCTTCAGTGGCGATCCAGGCGGCGCTGCTGGCCGCCCGGCTGGAGCGTTGGGACGAGGCGGTGGTGATCCTGATCTTCCACGTCGTCGGCACCGTCATGGAAATCTTCAAGACGGCGCAGGGGTCGTGGATCTATCCGGAAGAGAGCGTGCTGCGGATCGGCGGCGTGCCGCTGTTCTCCGGCTTCATGTACGCCTGCGTCGGCTCCTACATCGCCCGCATCTGGCGCCTGTTCGACGTGCGCTTCGTCAACTATCCGCCGGCCTGGACGACCTGGGTGCTGGCGACCCTCGCCTACGTCAATTTCTTCACCCACCATTACGTCATCGACATCCGCAACGGCCTGTTCGCGTTCTCGGTGCTGATCTTCTGGCGCACCTGGTTCGTGTTCACGCCGGACAAGAGTCCGCGTCCCATGCCGATGCTGGTCGGCGCGCTGCTGGTTTCGCTGTTCATCTGGTTCGCCGAAAATCTCGGCACCTTCGCCGCCGCCTGGGTCTATCCCAGCCAGCGCGACGGCTGGCGCGTTGTGCCGCTCGAAAAGATGGGCGCCTGGTACTTGCTGATGCTGCTGAGCTTCGTGCTGGTGACGCTGGTGCACAAGCCGGAGCCGACCGCCCACGGACCGCCGGCGTCCCGTCGGCCGGCGCCACGGTCTGCAAGTCTTGACGCATGCCGGCGGGACGCCGGCGGTCCATAGGGCGCTAGTGGCCGATGAAGTGCAGCACGGTTTCGCGTGCGTGCGGCGCGCGTCTGTGCTCGAAGAGATAGACGCCCTGCCAGGTTCCCAGCAGCGGTGCGCCGCCGCGTACCGGAATGGAGAGATGCGTCTGCGTCAGCGCCGCGCGGATGTGGGCCGGCATGTCGTCGGAGCCTTCGGCGTCGTGCGCGTACGGCCCGTCTTCCGGGGCGATGCGCTCGAAATAGGCGGCCAGATCCGCCCGCACGTCCGGATCGGCGTTTTCGGTGATCAGCAGCGACGCCGACGTATGGCGGCAGAAGAGGGTGAGGAGCCCGTCCTGAAAACGCTCACGCGCAAGCCATGCGCGCAGGTCGGGCGTGATCTCATAAAGGCCCTTGCCGCGTGTCTGGATGCTCAGCGTGTGAAAGGCCTGGCGCATGCCGGAGAGCTAGCAGATCAGCTTCCTGTTTTCACGTCATGGTGAGCCGGACGGCGTGTTATGGCGTTACCGCGGTCTGCGCGGCAGAATGAAGCTGATGAAGGGAGGCTGATCATGAGGGGGATTCTGGCTGCATTGGCGTTGGCGGCGTTCGCGAGCGTGCCGGCGTTTGCGCAGGATATGGACGAAGAGATCGTCGTTACGGGGGCTCGACTGGAGTCGTGGGAGCGCTGGCCCGTCCCGCACACCTATGTCATCCGGCGGGCTGACTTCGCGGTTGTCGAGGTGAATATCCGCAACGACACCCGCGACGCCGGCGCACGAGGGGCCGAGATGACCGAGGCGTTGCGGCGGCTGGAAGCTGGGGCCCGCCGGGCCGGCATGACGCTCGCTCTTGTGGACGACGACATTGGCGTCGTACGCCGATTTTCGCTGCAGGGCGCCCAGCAATTGATGCGGCCCGGCGGCCGTTCGGACACGTCGGCGCTCACGATACGGCTACGCACCGCCGTCACCGCCGCGGACACGCTCGAAAGCATTCACGAACGCGTCGATCGCTTTGTTTCCGGCATGCCGAAGCCTGGCCGCGTCGAGATGAGCTTGGGCGATACTGACCTCACCATGGTCAATCTGGAGCAGTACCGCGCCAGCATGCTGCGGGAGATCGTCGCCGAGGCGCGTCAGGTGTCTCAAATGGGCGGCGGCGTTGCGGGCGTTGAGATTGGCGGGCTCGAGAACCAAGTGGCGTTCAAGCGCTCGAGCGATCTCGAATTGGTGCTGTTCTTGCCGTACCAGCTTTCTGTGAGCTTGTCGGCGCCTCAGCCGTAGCCCGCCAGCTTCAGGAAGCGGTTGCGCAGCTCGGCGTCTTCCTTGAACGCGCCGGTGAATTGCGTCGTCACCGTCGTCACGTCCTTGTGGTGGACGCCGCGCGTGGACATGCACTGGTGTTCGGCGTCGATCAGCACGGCGACGCCGTGCGGCTTCAGCGATGCAGTGATCGCCTCGGCGATCTGGGAGGTCATCGTCTCCTGCGTCTGCAGCCGCTTGGCGAAAATCTCGACCACGCGCGCGATCTTGGAGATGCCGACGACGGACTCGGTCGGCAGGTAGGCCACGAACGCCTTGCCGAGGAACGGGGCGATGTGGTGCTCGCAATGGCTTTCCACATCGATGTTCTTCAGCATGACCATGTCGTCATAGCCGCCCACGTCTTCGAACACGCGCGAGAGTTCGTCGCTCGGGCATTCATCATAACCCCGAAACCATTCGCGGTAGGCCTCCACCACCCGCTTGGGCGTGTCCTTCAGGCCCTCGCGGTCCGGATCGTCGCCCGCCCAAGCGATCAGCGTGCGCACGGCTTCCATGGCCGCTTCGCGCGAAGGCCGCTTCTGCTCCGCCTCTTCAGGCGAGCGCCACTTCAGGATTTCACTCATGGAGTACAGGGTCCTCGGGTACTGAGGGACGGAGGTCGAGCCGGGAAGGGTTCGCGAGGCCGATACGCGCCGGCGCGACACCCGGACTTAACGCCCGCCCGAAATTCACCTCAGGCGACGGGACCCCAAATTCGGCCCCAAACGGATATGGAGTGTAGCACAGGCTCCCGCTAGAACCCACCCCCAGCCGCCTTCCCCAAAAGTGCGTGCGGTTTTTGGATAAGAAGGCGGCTAACCAAAAGGCATGGACATCCAACTCACCAACACGTTGACGCGGCGAAAAGAGCCGTTCGTTCCCGCCGACCCCGGCCGGGTGACGATGTATGTCTGCGGCCCCACGGTTTACAGTTACGCCCATATCGGCAACGCCCGTCCGCCGGTCGTGTTCGACGTGCTGTTCCGGCTGCTGCGTCATGTCTATGGCGAGAAGGCCGTCGTCTACGCGCGCAACTACACCGACATCGACGACAAGATCATCGCTGCCGCTACGAAAGCTGGCGAGCCGATGGAAGCGATCACCCGCAAGTTCGAGCGCATCTACGAAGAGGACATGGGCGCGCTCGGCGTGCTCGAGCCCACGCTGAAGCCCCGCGCGACCGAGAATATCGCCGCCATGATCGCCGTAATCGAGAAGCTGATCGCCAAGGGCGCGGCCTATGTCGCGCCGAGCGGCGTGTATTTCTCCGTCGGCGCGGATGAGGACTACGGCAAGCTCTCGGGCCGCAGCCAGGATGAACTCAAGGCCGGCGCGCGCGTCGAAGGCGAGGACGACAAGCGCCATCCCTCGGACTTCGCACTCTGGAAGGCGTCGAAGCCCGGCGAGCCGTCATGGGATGCGCCGTTCGGCGCCGGCCGTCCCGGCTGGCACATCGAGTGCTCGGCCATGATCGAGGAAGAACTCGGCTCGCCGGTCGACATTCACGGCGGCGGCGTCGACCTCATCTTTCCGCACCATGAAAACGAGATCGCCCAAAGCGAAACCGCGCACGGCCATCCGCTGGCGCGCGTGTGGATGCACAACGGCTTCCTGACGATGGACAAGGAGAAGATGTCCAAGTCCATCGGCAACATCATCACGCCGCGCGAGCTGCTGGACCGGGGCTGGCAGGGTGAGACCATCCGCTACGCGCTGCTCAGCGCCCACTATCGCGCGCCGCTCGATTGGAGCGACGATCTGCTGGAGCAGGCGCAGAAGAGTCTCGACAGGCTCTACGGCGCGGTTCTGCGGTTGAAGGACGCCGCCGCGGTCGAAGCCGAAGCGCCGGCGGCCTTCGTTAAGGCACTGGCGGACGATCTCAACACGCCCGCGGCCATCGCCGAACTCTCGGCGCTGGTCACCGCCGCCAACAACGCCAGGAAGCCCGCCGATCAGGCCAGGGCCAAGGCGGAGCTGCTGGCCGCCGCGCATCTGCTCGGCCTGCTGCAGGACGATCCCGAACACTGGTTCCGCGCCAGCTTCGGCAACGAAGCGGCCGAGATCGATCGCCTCGTCGCCGAGCGCGTCGCCGCACGCGCCGCCAAGAACTACGCCGAGTCGGACCGTCTCCGCGACGAACTCGCGGCGCGCGGCGTCGAAGTGATGGACAGCGCCACGGGTTCGACCTGGCGGCGGAAGTCGTAAGCGCCGCGGCGCTTCAGAACCGCCACGTCCCGGTGCACGAAACCGAGCCGCCGCCCGACGTGCTCGCCGTGCAGGAAATCTCGCCGCCGCGCGGGACGGGAGCGCCGCTGAAGGCGTCGCGGGCGACGAAATAGTTGCTGCACATCTCCGGGCCGACGACGTCGGTGAAGAATTTCAGCACTTCGCTGTCGCTCTTGCCTTCGAGCAGGGCGCGGTCGATGCGGACGACGCAGCCGCCTTCGAAGACGCGCTCCATCGCGCCGAGATCCGGCGCATAGCGCGGTGTGGGGCGCGCGCCGCCGTTGCGCATGATGTTGACCACTGAGGGGTGAAGTCCGCTTTCGTACATCTCGGTATCTCCCGCACCATTTTGCTTGGCTGGACTGTCTTGCCGCTTCTTCGGTTTTCCCGCCGGCCGCGCCGTTTTCGCCGGCCCGAACGGGCGTTCGTCTAGGAGGCGGTTCACCGTGAGGCCGTAGAAGAACAGGTTCGGCACTTGCGTCGGCGTGTTTATCGAATCCGAGATATGCTTTCGGAACGCGCGATAATCGCCGGTGAACCTGCCGTTGTTCCAAACCTTCTTGAGATGCGACGTGAACAAGCCGTTGGTCGGCAGGTCGCCCGATGTCTGGTTGTCCTGGCAGCCGGAGATGAGCGCCACGTCCGGCCCGCTGCGTTCGCGCGCCCCGGCCTGCACGGACGCCTTGATCCGCCGGTATTCGGGCAAGTGCGCGTCGAACACCGAGCGGTCGAGAAAGGGTTCGATGCAGCGGAAGTAGATTTGCGGCGAAAGGTTCAGCGTCTCCAGGTCGCCGCTGGTCTTGGCCGCGAGCAGCATCCGCACGGACGTGCCGCTGTGGCAGCTGTCCGAGAGCACGAAGATGCGGACGCCGGGTCTGAATCCGCTGAACGCCGCATAGACTTCGTCGTCGATGATCATGCGGTCGTAAAGGCACCAGGTTTCGTCGCGCCCGTCTTCCTCGTCGCCGGTCGTATCGGGCAATTGAGCGCCGTGGCAGGCGAGCGTCAGCAGCATCGTGTCGCCGGCGTTGAGCTTGCGCCTGAGCGCGGCGACCGCTTCCAGCAGGCGCCCGGCCGTCGCGTCGCGCGTCAGGAATATCTGGGTTTGGTAGCCCATCGCGGCGGCGATGGACTGCATGTCGCGCGCGTCGTTCTCACAGCCTCGGAGCGGAGCGTCTGTGCCGTAATGCGCGGGATCGACCGCGTTGACGCCGACGTGGATCGAATGAAGCGCCGCCATGGAGCATCTCCGTTTCCGCAACCGGAGATTGCATATCCGAAACGAAGTGTCAATCGAGCGGCGCGCCCGGACGGGCGGCGCGGCAAAGGCTGCGCCTTCACTTCGCCCCACCTTTGCGCCTCAATGGGCGGCGAGGGCAGGAGGCCATGGCATGGATCGTCGCGCTTTACTTTGGTCGGCCGCATGTGCGGCGCTCGGCGCCTGCGCCGCCCCAACCGGCGCGACCGACCCCCAGCAGCCGCCTGCGCCGCCGCCCGCATCGCCGGTCATGACGCCGCTCCCCGACGCCTTCGACGTCGCGCTCTATCGCGCGCTCGCCGCGCAGGCCGGCAACCAGTTCGTCTCGCCCTACAGCGTCGTCAGCGCGTTTGCGCTGCTTTATCCCGGCGCGCGCGGCGAGACCGCGCACGAGATGGCGTCGACTTTCGGCTTCGACGCAGACGTCGCCGCGCAGGTCGCACGCACGCGCGCCGTCGCCGACGCGCTTGCGGCGCAGACCGGCGGCAGCGAGTTCACCGCCGCGAACGCCGCCTGGGTCGAGCGCACCATGGCGCTGCGCGAGGCATATGCGCGCACCATCCGCGACGAACTGGGCGCGACCATCGAAGCGGTTCCGTTCATCGCCGACCAGCGCGCCGCGCTGCGCGCCATCAACGCCTGGGCGGCGCGCGAAACCCGCAACCGCATCCCCGAAATTCTCACCAACCAAGACCCGTCCCGCCGTCTCGTGCTGACCAACGCCGTTTATTTCAAAGGCAAGTGGCGACATCAATTTTCCGCCAGCGCGACCTATGACGGCGATTTCTTCGCCGAGGACGGCGCCGCGCAGCGCGCCCGGCTCATGCAGAAGACCACGCATGCGCCGTACTATGAGGGCGAAGGCTTCCAGGCGGCCGAGTTCGCCTATGACGACGGCGATTTCGCGCTCGCCGTCTTCCTGCCGCGCGCCCGCGACGGCCTGGCCGCGTTCGAGCGCCAGCTCATGGGCGCCAATCTCGATCGCTGGCTGCGGGGTTTGGATTCCGCCGAAAGCGCCCGCCTGTTCGTCACGCTGCCGAAAGTGGAAATGCGCAGCGACTACGAGCTGTCGCCGCCGCTGCGGGCGCTGGGTTTGCGCCTCTCGTTCACCAACCAGGCCGATTTCACCGGCGTCACCGAGGCCGAGCGCCTCGCCATCAGCGCCGTGATCCACAAGACCTTCCTCGCCATCGACGAAGAGGGCACCGAAGCCGCCGCCGTCACCGCCATCGACATGCGCGCCACTTCGGCCATGCCGCGCCCCGAGGCGCCGCCGATCGAGTTCAAGGCCAATCACCCGTTCTTCATCGTGCTGCGCCACAAGCCGACCGGCACGCGCCTGTTCATGGGGCGGGTCGCAGCGGTCGCGTAAGGCTATCGCCGGCGCAGCGTGAGCATGTAGGCCCACAGGTCGTCGCCGTCTTCGGGCGCCACGATCAGCTGGGGCATGCTCGGATGGTCGCTGCCGAGCCAGACATTGACGCTGCGGGCGTTCATCCCGCGCGTGTTGGCGATGCTCTCGAAAGCCGGCGCGGCGAGATCGGGCGACCAGTTCACGCCCGCCTCGACGGCGTGGCAGGAGGCGCAGTTCTGCCGGGCGAACGTCAGCCCGCGCACCGGATCGCCGAACTGCAGGGCGCTCGGCGGCGGCGGGAGGTGGCGGTGCGCGCAGGCGGCCATCAGCGCGGCCAGCGCCAGAACAACGGCGGATCGCATCGACATACTCCGACCCCGGCGCGACGATTTGCGCATTGATTCGGCGCAAGCGCAGCTTCGGTCAGCGCGCCTCTTGTATCATGCGGCCTTCGCGCGCGATGATAGCGCCGAGTCACATGACATCTCCCGTGGAAATGACGCCGGCCCGCTCCGGCCTGTTCGGCGATTGGCGCCTGTTCGTGCCCAAATCGGTGACGGTGATCGCCCAGGAGGGCTATTCCCTCGCCAAGCTCCGGGCGGACGCGCTCGCCGGTCTGACCGTCTCCATCGTCGCGGCGCCGCTGGCGATGGCGATCGCGATCGCGTCGGGCGTGACGCCGGCGCAGGGGCTGATCACCGCCGTCGTCGCCGGCTTCCTGATCTCGGCTCTGGGCGGCTCGCGCTTCCAGATCGGCGGACCGACCGGCGCGTTCATCGTCGTCGTCTACGGCGTCGTGCACCAGTACGGCTACGACGGTTTGGCGCTCGCCACGATGATGGCCGGCGCAATCCTGATCGTGGCCGGGCTGCTGCGCGTGGGCGCCTGGATCAAGTACATCCCCGAGCCGGTGGTGACCGGCTTCACCGCCGGCATCGCCATCATCATCTTCTCGAGCCAGATCCGCGATCTGCTCGGCCTCTCGATGAGCGAGGCGCCGGCCGACTTCATTGAAAAGATGGCTGCATTCTGGGCGGTGCGGGACACGGTTTCGCTGCCGGCCATTGGCGTGGCGTTTGGCGCGCTCGCGGTGATCGTGCTGATCAACCGCTATGCGCCGCGCTGGCCCGGCATGCTGATCGCCGTGGCCGGCGCCACGCTCGCCGTCTGGCTGTTCGATCTGCCGGTGGAGACGATCGGCTCGCGCTTCGGCGAGGCCGCCGCCGCCGTGCTGCCCGAGATTCGCGCCCCGCAGGTGACGTTCCAGCGCCTGCAGCAATTGCTGCCCTCGGCGCTGACCATCGCCTTCCTCGCCGGGGTCGAGAGCCTGCTCTCGGCCATGGTCGCCGACGGCATGACCGGCCGGCGCCACCGCTCCAATTGCGAGATCGTGGCGCAGGGCGTCGCCAATTTCATTGCGCCGATCTTCGGCGGCATCTCCGCCACCGGCGCCATCGCCCGCACCGCCACCAACATCCGCGCCGGCGCGCAGACGCCGGTGGCGGGCATGTTCCACGCGCTGTTCGTGCTCGTGTTCATGCTGGCGCTCGGGCCGCTGATCGCGCGCATTCCGCTGGCGAGCCTGGCGGCGGTTCTGGCCGTTGTCGCTTGGAACATGAGCGAGCACGAGCGCTTCCGCCAGTTGCTGCTGGGCCCGAGGGGCGATCGCCTAGTCCTGATCTCGACCTTCCTGCTCACCGTGCTGGTCGATCTCACCGTGGCGATCGAAGTCGGCGTGGTGCTGGGCGCCATCGTCTTCATGCACCGCATGGCCGAAGCCACGGCGGTGGAGCGGGGCGTCTCCCTGCTCGAGCGCGACCAGGACGATTTCAGCCGCCCCAACCGCGAAGCCTATGAAGCGCGCGCAGAACTGCCCAAGGGCGTGGAGATGTTCGAGCTGCACGGCCCGCTCTTCTTCGGCGCCGCCAGCCGCCTGAACGATGCGCTCGACGCGGCTTTCCCGCCGCCGCGCGCGTTCGTTCTGCGCTTCCGCGACGTGCCGATGGCGGACGCTTCCGGCGCAACCACGCTCGAACGCTTCATCAAGCGCTGCAATGCGCATGGCGTCGATGTCGTGTTCTGCGAAATGCGCTACAACGTGCGCGCCACGCTCGCCAAGCTCGGCCTGCTGGATCACGTCCAGACGGCGGACACCTACGACGAGGCGATCACCGTCGCCGCGGTCGCCGCCGAGAAGAAGTGAGCTGTTCGACGCATGCGCCTTGAAGCCGCCGCTTCGGCCCGATAAGCCCGCCGCGGGCAAGTAGGATGGACGCATGCGGATTGCTGTTATGGTCTTGGCGCTGGGCTTGGCGGCTTGCGCGACGGGCGCTTCCGAACCCGGCGCGGAGCTTGGTCCGTCGCCATTCCCGGTCGAGCGGGGCGCGGCGCCGCCCCCGCCCGCGCAAAGCGCCCGGCAGGCCGCGCCGCCCGAAGGCCGCGCCGGCGGCGGCGTCGATTTCGGCCAGTGGCGCAGCGCCGATCCCGCGTCCTACGCGCCGCAATTCCAGGCGCAGATGCGCCAGCGTTTCAGCGGCCGCGACCGCGCCCAAATCCGCGCCGATCTCGAAGCCAACGGCTTCGCCTGCGAAGACGCGCAGCGCCTCGATTGCCGCATCGAGATCATGGAGCGCGACTGCGCCGTCGATTGGTACGTCGTCGTCGAACGCGCGCGGCCCGAGCCGATCGCCGGCTTCGACCGCATGTGTCTCGGCGCGCGCTGAGCGCTATTGCGACGGGCCCGCGGAGTCCGGCGTCGCCGGAATGCCGAGGAAGCCGTCGATGCCTTCTGCGTCCAGGAGCAGCATCGGCTCGTAGCCGAAATTGATCGCCACCTGCTGGCCGCGCAGGCGCGTCAGCGCCGCCCGCCCGGTCATGGACGAGCGCGGCGCCTGCGGCCCCAGCTGCCGGTTGAGCAATTCCGAGCTGGTGAAGATCATCGCCGCTTGCCCGCCGGGCACGGGCGTCAGCCGCGGCGCCGAGTCCGGCGCATTGGTGCGCGTCACCAGCACCACGTTGCTTTCGAGGAATTGCTGGCGGAACGCGGGGCGCGCGGCCGGGCTGCGGAAGGCTTCGATGAACGCTTCTTCGAGCGCGGTCTGCGGTTGGATCGGCTGCAGGTCCGGCGCCGGCTGCGCTGCGGCTGCGGAAACGCCCAACGCCAGGGCCAGGGAAACCAGTGTCGCGCGCAGCATGAGCCTCGTCTCCGCCGGATGTTGCCGGTTGCGTGCCCTGGAACGAAGGCCACATAAGGGCGGATGGACGACCTCTACCATCCCCGCATCCTGGAACTTGCCGCCGACATCCCGCATGTCGGGCGCCTCGACGCGCCGGATGGGGCCAGCACCAAGGTGAGCCGGGTCTGCGGTTCGGTGGTGACGGTGGAGCTGAAGCTCAAGGACGGGGTGGTCAGCGAGATCGCGGTGCATCCCAAGGCCTGCGCGCTCGGGCAGGCGGCGACGGGCGTGCTGGCGATGCACGCCGTCGGTGCGACGCCCGCGGAAATCCGCGCCGCGCGGGATGCGCTGGGGGCGATGCTGAGGCAGGGCGCGCCGCCGCCGGCCGGCCGGTTCTGGGAGCTGCGCCACCTGGAAGGCGTGCGCGATTACCCGCCGCGCCACGCCTCGACCATGCTGGCGTTCGACGCCGCCTGCGCCGCGCTGGACGCCGCCGAAGCGGCGGCCGAGCAGCGCGCCAGCTGACGCCGCTGATCGCGCTATCCGGCATGCCGGATTGCCGCTAGGTTCGGCTCCGCACCAGAGGTGGGGAGAGGTTCATGCTCCGGTTCTTGCTCTTGCTCGTCGTCGTGGCGGTCGCGGCGTACTTCACCAATCCCAAGCCCGAGGCGTACGAAGCCAAGGCGCGCGAAACGCTGCAGGCCGCTGCGCAACAGGACCTGGAAAACCTCGATATCGGCGGCGCAATCGGCAACAGCGCCGCGCAGCTGAGCGAAGGCGAGTACGAAAACTTCTACCTGGCGTCGCGCTACTCGGCGCCCTCGGCCCAACAGCCGCGCGCGCAGTGCTACGGCGCCTTCACGCTGGTGAGCTGCAGCGCCGTCGCCCGGAACTGATCGGCGCGCGGTCCGCGTCCCGTCTGTCCGGAAGCGGTGGCCGCGCGCGCATCCGTGTGCTATCCATCGCCCATGCAGCGGCGTTTCGCCACCACGACGACTACTTATTGACGCCGGCGGCGCGAGATCGGGCGCGCCGCAGCGGCGGCGGTGCGAGCCCGGTCGGTCCAACCCAATCGTCAGATTTCCGATGTCGCCGAGCCTGCCCGCCCGGGGCTTTCTGGGCCTGATTCAGCTTTATAAGTGGACGCTGTCGCCCCTGATCGGGCGTCAGTGCCGCTATCTGCCGACCTGTTCCAGCTATGCCGCGGATGCTGTCCGCAAGCATGGCGCCTGGGCCGGGAGCTGGATGGCCGGCGCGCGGCTCTGCCGCTGCCACCCCTGGGGCGGTCACGGCTGGGACCCGGCGCCGGAGACGGTGAAGCCCAACTCCTGGTGGCGGCCGTGGCGCTACGGCGATTGGAAAGGCGGCTACCGTGCGCCCCCATCCTCCCCCGCGGGCGGGGGAGGTCGCGACCCCGGTGCAAAGCCGGGGGAGCGGGAGGGGGAAAGTCCGGCAAACGCCAGCGCCCGCCCCCTCAGTCATCACGCTGCGCGTGCTGACTGCTCCCCCGTAAACGGGGGAGCAGTTGGCGCGGCGCTTGAATCGAATAAGAGCATCCCATGAGCATTTCTCTCAAGTTTCCCGACGGCGCCGAGCGGTCGTACGACGATGGCGTGACGCCGCTCGCCGTCGCCGAAGGCATTTCCAAGTCGCTGGCCAAGAAGGTCGTCGCCGCGAAGATCGACGGCGCCTGGTGGGATCTGACGCGCCCGCTGGAGCGCGGCGGCAAGTTCGAACTGGTTACGCGCGACAGCGCCGACGGCCTCGAAGTGCTGCGCCACGACGCGGCGCACGTGCTGGCGCAAGCGGTGCAGGAGCTGTTCCCCGGCACGCAGGTCACGTTCGGCCCGGTGACAGAGGACGGCTTCTATTACGACTTCGCGCGCGACGAGCCGTTCTCGACCGACGATTTCGAGAAGATCGAAAAGCGCATGAAGGAGATCGTCGACGCCGATCTGCCGATCGTCCGCACCGTCTGGGAAAAAGAGAAAGCCATCCAGCACTTCAAGTCGATCGGCGAAATCTACAAGGCCGAGATCATCGACGAGGTGATCAAGCCGGGCGATCCGATCACGGTCTACAGCCACGGCGACAAGTGGGGCGATCTCTGCCGCGGCCCGCACCTGCCGTCGACGGGCCGGCTCGGCAAGGCGTTCAAGCTGATGAAGCTCGCGGGCGCCTACTGGCGCGGCGATCAGAACAATCAGCAGCTGCAGCGCATCTACGGCACGGCCTGGGCCGACGAGAAGCAGCTGGAGGACTACCTCCACCGCCTCGAGGAAGCCGAGAAGCGCGACCATCGCAAGCTTGGCCGCCAGATGGATCTCTTCCACATGCAGGAAGAGGGGCGCGGCATGGTGTTCTGGCACGAAAAGGGCCTGACGCTGTGGCGCACGATCGAGGCCTATATGCGCCGCCGGCTGGAGAAGGCCGGCTATGTCGAAGTGCGCACGCCGCAAGTGCTTGACCGCGTGTTCTGGGAAAAGAGCGGCCACTGGGACAAATATCGCCCGAACATGTTCGTCTGCGAGACGGTCGAAGGCGAAACGCTCTCGCTGAAGCCGATGAACTGCCCCGGCCACGTGCAGATCTTCAAGTTCGGGCAGAAATCCTACCGCGACCTGCCGCTCAGGATGGCCGAATTCGGCGCCTGCCACCGCTACGAGCCCTCCGGCTCGCTGCACGGCCTGATGCGCGTGCGCGCGTTCACGCAGGACGACGCGCACATCTTCTGCCGCGAAGACCAGATCGTGGAAGAGACGGCGCGTTTCATCGAATTGGCGACGTCGATCCATGAGGATTTCGGCATGGTGCGCGACCATATCGCGCTCGGCACGCGCCCCGACGTGCGCGCCGGCGCGGACGAGTTCTGGGATCGCGCCGAGCGGCAGATGCTCGACGCCGCGCGCGCCGCGGGCGTCGAGCCCGTCATCGCCGCGGGCGACGGCGCCTTCTATGCGCCGAAGCTCGACTTCCAGCTGAAAGACGCCATCGGCCGGCAATGGACCTGCGGCACGATCCAGCTCGACTACGTGCTGCCGGATCGTCTCGAAGCGGAGTATGTCGGGGAAGACGGCGCCAAGCATCGCCCGGTGATGCTGCACCGCGCGATCCTGGGCTCGCTCGAGCGCTTCATCGGCATCCTGATCGAGAATTGCGCCGGCGCGTTCCCGCTCTGGCTCTCGCCGGTGCAGGTCGTCGTCGCCACTATCACGTCGGACGCGGACGGCTACGCCAACGAAGTCGCCGCGGCGATGCGCAAGGCAGGCCTGCGCGTCGAACTCGATCTGCGCAACGAGAAGGTCGGCTACAAGATTCGCGAGCATTCGCTGCAGAAGACGCCGGTGATCGCCGTCGTCGGCAAGAAGGAGGCGGAGCAGCGCACCGTCGCGCTGCGCCGTCTTGGCGGCGAAGCGCAGCAGCTCATGCCGCTGGATGAGGCGCTGGCGATACTGACGAAGGAAGCGACCCCGCCCGACCTGCGCTGAGGCTCAGCTCGCGCGGGCGAGGCGGAAGTCGCTGCCGTAAGCGGCTTCCCGCATCACGTCGGCGAGCAGCTGGTAGGCGGCGATCCAGGCCTGGCGCACCTCCGGGGTGAACTCGTCGCCGAGGCCCTTCTTCAGCGTGCGCAGCAGCGCGTTGCCGACCAGCGTGTAGTGCCGGGCTTCGACGCCGTATCCGACATGCTTCACGGCGAGCTTTTGCGCCGCGGGGAGGATCGTGGCGGGTGCGTTGAGGCCCTGCACGACGAACGCGAGCGTGCCGAGCAGCTTGCGCCCCTGTTCGCGCATGTCGCCCTTGAACATCGGCCGCAGCGACGGTTCGATCGCGAACAGTTCGGCGTAGAAGATCTCGGCGACCTGCTCGCCCAGCTCTCCCGCCTTGGCGAAGCTGGCCTGCACCAGGGCGGCGTGATGCTCGTTCATCGGCAGGCTCCCACTGCTAATTTGACAAATATTGCTGTTGAGGCGGCTAACTTATAGTTAATGCGTAAGGGAGCGGGCCGCCCGAGGCCGGTCGCAGCGTCCCCTAGACGGCGCCACAAGCAGGGGACAGACTGTTTTTGAGTCCAAAGGCGCCTCAGGGCGGAGACGGCGTGGAGAAATTTCCATCACGCGAGCGGTCGGCGGCGCAGACCCTGCAGCCCCGTGTCAGCGCCATTGTGGTCGTGCGCCGGCTCAAGCCCACGTCCGCCGCCGCCATGCAGCTCGATCTCTGCCTGCGCAGCGTGCTGGCCGAACCGTGGACGGACGAACTGATCGTTGTCGATCTCGACAACGAGCCGGACGTTTCCTCGAAGCTGCGCGCGTTCCAGGCCGACCGCCGCGACGTGAAACTGGTCGTCGCCGACAGGGCCGCAAGCATTGCTTCGGCGCTCAACGCCGGCGCGAACCAGGCGCGCGGCCGCTGGCTGCTGTTTTTGTCGGCGGACGTGGTGCTGCAGCGCGGCTCGGTGCAGCGTCTCGCCAGCGCCGGCGCCGAGGCGCGCACGCCCTGCGTCGTCGGGGGGCGTCTGACCGACATGCGCGGGCGCGACCGCCGCGCCGTGCGCGCCGGCGCGCTGAACGCCTTTTCCGCCATCGCCGTGGCGATGGACCTGCCGAGCCGCAGCCGGCGCAAGCGCAAGAGCGGCGGCATGCCCGCCAGCGTCTCGGCTGTGTCGAGCGCGCTGATGCTGATGCCGCGCAGCGACTTTCTCGCCCTGGAGGGCTTCGACGAAAGCTTCGCCACCGACGGCGCCGATCTCGATCTCTGCCGCCGCGCCGCGCTCGCTGGCGGCAGCGTGCTGTTCCAGCCGTCCGCGTCCGGCGTGCAGTTCGAGCGCGACCAGCGCGGGCGGCGTAAGGCGCAGGGCCTGGCGCGCTTCGCCAGCAAGAGCGCCAGGACGCCGCTTGAGCGTCTGTTCGCGCTGGTGGCGGAGCCGGCGCTCGCGTCGCTGCTGGCGCTCAGGGATTTTGTGGCTGGCCGTCCGCCGCTTCGCTGACGTTCGCCGCCTCGGCGACGCGGCCCACAAACAGCGCAACCGGCTCGCCGCGTCCGGCGGAATAGCCGCGCACCGGCGGCTCGGCTGGCGTGAACGCAAGCCCGCGCGTGGCCAGTTCCTGTTCGAACGCCTGGCGCGCCCGCACCTCCACCACCACCGCGTCGCCAATATTGGCGTGCGCGCCCGCGGTTTCCGGCGGCGCGAGATTGATCGAGGTGCGCGTCAGGAAGACGAGGCTCGCCTCGTTGTAGCCGACCGACCAGAGCGGACGATCCTCGCGCGGGGTGAGCCGCGCGCGCGTCAGCGCCGCCACCGCCTCGCTGCTCACGAACAGCGTCCGCGCCTCCGGCAGCAGCCGTTCGCGCAAGCTGAAGGACAGCGCCAGCGCGCACAGCACTAGCGCGACCACGCGCGCTTCCGGGCGGCGCACCATCATCAGCGCGGTAAAGCCGGCGGCGACGACGCCGACGCCGATCAGCGCCGTCGCGATCGCGCGGCGGAAATCGGCGGCGAAGTCGCCGGGCATGAAGGTGGCGCTGATCGCCATCAGCGCCGCCAGCACGACGCCGGAGACGGCGAACAGCACCACGCCCGCCGGATGCGCCGAACGCCAGCGGAAGCCGCGCATCGCCACGATGCCTGCGCCGCAGAGCAGGGTGATGGCCGGATAAACCGGCATCGCATAGTGCGGCAGCTTGGTGGCGGCGAGTTCGAACGCCAGTAGCGTCGGCGCGATCCAGGCGATCAGAAAGCGGATCGGCGCATGTTCGGCGTCGTCGCGCGGCGCGCGCAGCGTATCGAGCGCCACGCGCCCCGCCGCGGGCAGCGCGTAGGTGGCGGGAAAGATCAGGAACGGCAGCAGGAAAGTGTGGAAGCCCGGCAGCGCGAAATGGCCCTCGGCGCCGGTCGTGATCTTGGGGAGGATGTCGCCGCCGATCATGTCGGCGAAGAAGCGCCCGCCGGTGTCGAGCGAAATCGCGATCGACCAGGGCGCCACGATCAGAAGCGCCAGCAGCGGGCCGGGCCAGAACAGCAGCGGCTTCATCCACGCCGCGCGCCGCTCCCAGATCGCGAGCGTCGCCAGCGTCAGCGCCGCGACCATCGGCGCCACCGGCCCCTTGATCATGACGCCGCACCCCAGCGCCGCCCAGAACAGCACCGACAGCCGCTTGGCTTCGTGCGGCCGTTGCGCCTGGTCCAGCACGCGCAGCCGCGCCAAAGCGGCCATCGCCAGCGTGGTGAAGCCGAGCAGCACCGCGTCGGTCTTGGCGGTCATGCCCTCGAAGCTCACCAGCGCGCCCGCGCCCAGCAGCGCCGCGCCGATCAGCGCCTGGCGTCGCCCGACCAGCGCCGTTCCGCCCCACAGCGTCGCCAGCGCGGCCAGCGCCACGCCCAGCGCCGAGGGCAGCCGGTACGGCCAGATCGTGTTGAGCCGCCCGGTGATCGGCTCGAACGCGGCGACCGAGGCCGCCTGCAGCCAGTGGAGTCCCGCCGGCTTCCGGTTGCGCTCATGCTCTTGCAGCTGGATGCGGACGTAATCGCCGCTCTCCACCATCTGCCGCGTGGCCTGGACAAAGCGCGCCTCGTCGCCATCCATGACCGGCACCCGCGCGGCGCCGAGCAGGCTGGCGGTCAGCGCAATCAGCGCCGTCAGCACATAGCCGCGCCAGCCGCGGGCGAACTGGTCGAACAGCGAGGTTTGCGCGGGCAGGGCCATTGAGCGCGATTGATACCGGGTTTCGTGCTGCGAAGGGCAGCCCCTTTGTAGAAGGTGCGCCCTCGCGTCCGCTTCGTGGAACCGCTATGAGAGCCCGCCGAGGCGGAAAGAGGGACAAGTTTGCCGGAGAGCATCGAATTCAGCGTCGTCGTGCCCATGCACAACGAGGCGGGCAACGCCGCTGCGCTGGCGCGCGAGATCGCCGGCGTCCTCGACGGCCGCTCCTACGAGATGATTTTCGTCGACGACGCCAGCCGCGACGACACCCGCGCCGAACTGGCCGCGCTCAAGGGCGAACTGCCGGCCATGCGCATCATCGGCCACCGCCGCAACGCCGGCCAGAGCCGGGCGGTGCGCACCGGCGTCCTCGCCGCGCGCGCCCCGATCGTGGGCACGCTCGACGGCGACGGCCAGAACGATCCGGCCGACCTGCCGCGGCTGCTGGCCCGACTCACCCGCGCCGGCGTTCCGGCTGAACTCGGCATGGTGGCCGGCCAGCGCGGCAAGCGGCAGGACAGCTGGAGCAAGCGCGCCGCCTCCCGCATCGCCAACGCGATCCGCAAAGCCGCCCTCAAGGACGGCGCCGACGACAGCGGTTCAGGCATCAAGGTGTTCAAACGGGAGGCTTTTTTACGCCTGCCGTACTTCGATCACATGCATCGCTTCATGGCCGCGCTGATGTTGCGCGAAGGCTATGCAGTCGAGTTTTTGGAGGTTAATCATCGACAGCGGGGCGCGGGACGCTCGAAGTACACGAATCTCGGCAGACTGGCCGCCAACATGACTGACCTGTTCGGGGTCATGTGGCTCAGGAGCCGGGCCCGGCTTCCGGGGGGAACGGACGAGCTATGAGCAGAAATCCGTTAGGCGCTGCAGGTTTGGCCGTTGCGAGTAGAAATCGCCGGCCCGCAAACGAGGGGAGTTCCATGGGGGCCATTTTCAACGTCTTTCCGCTGATCCTGATCCCGGTTCTCACCTACAACATCTGGGCGTTCGGCGCGACCGCGTCCGCCGCCGACGGCGTTGACGTGCGCACGCATCTCCAGGCCGAATGGATCTCGGTGCCGATGGCGTCGGGCGTGCCGTGGATTTTGACGTTCGGCGACGTGATGGTGCTGCTGGCGCTGCTGCTGCTGTTCATCGAGCTGCTGAAGTCGACCTCGACCGGTTCGGCGGCGATCTTCAATCACGCGCTGTCGATGCTGGTGTTCATCATCTGCCTGGTGGAGTTCCTGCTGCACCCGGCCTTCGCCACCAGCGTGTTCTTCATCATCATGATCATGGCGCTGCTCGACGTCCTCGCCGGCGTCGTCGTCACCATCATCTCGGCCCGCCGCGACGTCGAGTTCGCCGGGCAAAGCTGAAACTGCGGCAGTCGGAATCCGGCGGTCGGCAGCCGTGAAAGCGGCCCGGCTGCCTGTTGCCGGCTGCCGATCGCCGTCAGAGGCACCACATCCCCACAGCCAGCGCGATTGAGAAGTCGAGCCAGCGGGCGAATCGGGGAAGAGTGAACGCGTCCATGGTCTGGCGTCTTCTGCAGGAACGGCGCCGGTTGCAGTGCGGATCAGCGTATGTCCCTGTTTTTCGACGCCGAGTGGTTCGACGCAAAACTGGCCGCGCGCCGGCTGGACCGCACCGCGCTGGCGATCGCGGCCGGCCTGGAGGCCGCCGAACTGCACCGCATCTTTATCAACGAGCGCGCGCCGAGCGCCGAGGAACTCGACATCTTCGCCAACGTGCTCGAAGCGGATCTGGTCGAAGTCACGCTCCGGAGCGGCGTCGCCTCGCGCGCCGAGGCGCCCGTGAGCGATGACTCCAACGACCGCATCGCCAGCATCGAAGCACGCCTCGATGCGATCGACACGTGGCTGTCCGAGTTCGAAGCCAACAAGAAGCGCGCCTAAACGCGCCGCCACGGACCGCCGGCGGCCCAGCTATGCTGTTTAAGCACGTACGTTCACCACAACGCCGGGCCGCAGCTTGGCCGCCGCAGCGTAGCCGCTGCAGCGCGGCCGCTCCGGCGCCGTGATGTGGTTCACCAAGGTCGCCGCGAACAGCGTGTCGAGCCGCGCCCGCGGCGCGCGCCGGTCGCGCTGACGGCGGTCGCCGCGGCGCTGCTCGCCGATGTCGACGAACTCGGCGTCCAGGATCTGGCGCGTGAGGCGTTCGGCGCTCATGCCCCGGGCGCTGCATTCGGCGTGCCAAACGAAAATTAACCGCTATCGTCATGTGCGGGAGGGAGCGATGCAGGATTACGCCGATTATGACGGCCTCGGCCTCGCCGAGCTGGTGCGCAAGCGCGAGGCGAGCCCGGCGGAGCTGCTGGAGGCGGCCATCGCCCGCATCGAGCGCCATGACGGCGCACTCAACGCCGTCGTTTACAAAGCCTATGACGAAGCCCGCGCCGCGGCCGCCGGCCCGTTGCCGGACGGCCCGTTCAAAGGTGTGCCGTTTCTGATCAAGGATCTGGGCGTCAGGGTTAAAGGCTGGCCGCGCACCTCGGCGAGCCGTTTCGCCCGCATCGACGCCGACGGCGAAGATTCCATCCTCACCACGCGCTATCGCGAGGCCGGGCTCGTGCTGGCCGGCAAGACCAACACGCCGGAGTTCGGCATTCCCGGCGTCACCACGTCGGCGCTGCTCGGCCCCTGCCGCAATCCGTGGAACCCCGATCACATTTCCGGCGGCTCGTCCGGCGGCGCGGCCGCCGCCGTCGCCAGCGGCATGGTTCCGATGGCGCATGCGAGCGACGGCCTCGGCTCGATCCGCATCCCCGCCGCATGCTGCGGCCTCGTCGGCCTGAAGACCACGCGCGACCGCAATCCGAACGGCGTGCACGATTCCGATCGCGCCATCGGCTTTTCCGTCGATCACGTCGTTGTCCGCACCGTGCGCGACAGCGCCGCCATGCTCGACGCCACCGGCTATCCGCAGCCGGCGAGCCCCTACGCGCATCCCGCGCAGGAGCGGCCCTACGTCGAAGAAATTTCGCGTTCGCCCGGCCGTCTGCGCATCGCCTGGTCGAGCGAAACGCCGACCGGAAATCCGATCGATCCTGAAGTGCGCGCCGCGCTCGAACGCACCGCCGCGACGCTCGCGCAACTCGGCCACGACGTGCGCGAGGAGGGGCTCGGGATCGACTACCGCCTGCTCTACAACGCGCAGGGACTCGTCTCCGCGTCCGCCTTCGCCGCCGGCATGCGCCGTTGGATCGAGATCAAGGGCCGCGAGCCGGGCGACGACATCGAAGGCCTCGCGCGCCGGCTCTACGAACGCGGCAAGGCGATGAGCGGCGAAGACGCGATGTGGGGCTGGCAGCAGCTGCGGCTGATGAACCGCCAGATCCTGCAGCGTTTCGAGACCTGGGATGTCCATCTCACGCCGGTCATGTGCACGCCGCCGCCGCGCGTGGACTATCTCGACACGCTGACCGACGATCTGCGCGAGTTCGACAAGCGCCAGTCGGCGACGTTCGGCTTCACCCCGCCATTCAACATGACCGGCCAGCCTTCGCTGTCGCTGCCGTTGGCGCAATCGCAGAACGGTCTGCCCATCGGCATGATGTTCACCGGACGCTACGCCGACGAGGCGACGCTGTTCCGTCTCGCCGGCCAGCTGGAAAAGGAAATGCCGTGGAAGGATCGCAGGCCAACCGTATGGGGCTGACACAGACGCGTATGGAGGCGGGCGATCTGCTCGACGCGCGCGGCCGCCTGATCGCGCGCGGCTACGCGACGTCGGAAGTGCGCAGGTACGCGCGCGCCGCGGTGAAGGCGTGGCCGCTGCGCACCAAGGAGTGGGACTATTACTGCGTTCTCACCGATCGCTACGGCCTCGCGCTCACCGTGGCCGACAACGACTATCTCGGTTTTCTCGGCGTGACCTGGCTCGATTTCGAGCAGCGCGCGTTCACCAGCGAGGACGTGCTGCTGCCGTTCCCGCTCGGCGGCATGGACATGCCGGCGAGCGCCGACGCCGGCGACGTCGTGCAGGAGCATCCCAAGCTCTCGATCGCTTATCGCCATGTCCCCGGCGGGCGCGAACTCAGCGTCGCCGCGCCCGGCTTCGGCGGCGGCGAGGGGCTTGAAGGCAGGCTTTTCCTCGAACAGCCGCCGATGGAGCGCATGGTGATCGCAACCCCGTTCGCCGGCGCGCCGCGCTCGTTCTACTACAATCAGAAGATCAATTGCCTGCGCGCCCGCGGCGTCGTCTCGATCGGCGGGCGGAGCTTCGCGTTCGAGCCCGACAGCGCCTTCGGCGTGCTCGATTGGGGCCGCGGCGCCTGGACCTACGACAACACCTGGTACTGGGCGTCCGCCTCCGGCGTGGCCGAAGGACGTCTGTTCGGGTTCAATGTCGGCTACGGCTTCGGCGATGCCTCCGCCGCCACCGAGAACATGCTGTTCGTCGACGGCGTCGCCCATAAGCTCACGGACGTTGAGTTTCATCTGCCGGAGGGCGCGCCGGATTCAGCGTCCTGGCGCTTCACCAGCGGCGACGCACGCTTCGAGCTGACGTTCGAGCCGATCCTCGACCGCGCCTCCAACGCCGATCTCGGCCTGATCGGATCGGATCAGCACCAGGTATTCGGCCGCTTCAGCGGCCGCGTCGTGCTGGATGACGGCTCGGCGCTCAGGATCGAGAACCTGATCGGCTTCGCCGAGAAGGTGCGCAATCGCTGGTGAGCGGTGCGCGGCGGCGCTTGGCTGATGACGAGCGCAGCGTATCGGCTTACGCTTCCGCCTGGGCCTCAGCGTCCATGGAACAGCCTTCTTCGCCACGGAGTTGCGCCGTCATGACCCACACCGCCGCCGCAGCCGAACGCAGCGCCGCCAGCGCCGCAACACTGCCCTTGGCCGCCTCGATCATCCTCGCCGTCCTCTGGGGCGCCTACACCGTGCTCGTCTGCATAGAAATCTTCTCCATCCCCCTCCCCACGACCGCGGGCTGAAAGCCAAAACGAAAACCTCCGCGGACCCTTTTCGGCCGTGGAGGCTTCGTGTGTGGATGTCAGCCGCTCAGTAGGAGATGCCGCAGGTGTTGCGGATATAATTCTCCACCAGCGTCAGTTCTTGGCGTTGCATGTCCGGCGTTACGGCGCCGTGCGGCATTTCAGGGATCACCGCGAACTCATGCGGTTTGCCGGCGCCGCGTAGCGCTTCAGCGAAACGCTCCGAGTGCCAGAGCGTCGCCGTCTGATCGCGGTCGCCATGATAGATCAGGATCGGAATATTCGCGTCCGAGGCGTGTTCAAGCGGATCGAAACCCGCCACTGTCGTGCCCTGCAGTTGACGTTGGATTCGATTGCGGCTCCAGAGCGTGCCCAGGCGCTGCAGGCTCGAAACGCCGGCGCCGGAGATCGCGCAGCGGTACGGCGAGTTTGGACGCACTGCCGCCGCCATCGCGGCGAAGCCGCCGTACGAGAAGCCGTAGATGATCGCGCGTTGCGGATCGGCGACGCCTTGCCGAACAAGGTAGGCCAAGCCGTCGTCCTTGTCGTCCTGCATGGCTAGGCCCCATTGCGCGTCGCCGGCCCGCCAGAGGCGGTTGCCCCAGCCTGTCGAACCGCGGAATTGCGGCTGCAGCACCGCAAAACCGCGCGACGCGAAGTATTGCGTCACCGGAATGTCGCCGCCGCCCCAGTTCGCGTTATTACGGCTCCAGGGACCGCCATGGGGTTGGATAATCACGGGCAGTGGGCCTTGCGCTGGCGTCCAGCCGTACGGAAGCGTCAGAAACGCAGGTATCTCCAGGCCATCGCGTGCGGGATAGTGGATCAGCTGCGTCGCGGCGAGCGTGTTTGACTGAATGTCCGGATTTGACGAGCCGAGCACTTCGAGCTGCTGATCATTCGTCATGAGGTAGTAGGAGGGCGGGTGAATCGAGCTGGTCGCCGTAATGATCCGATAGCGGCCGCGACGTTGGCCAATGCTGATGTTTCGTCCCGGCAGCTGGCGGAGCAAACCCTCATGCAGCGCCCTGTATGTAGGATCGACGTAGTAAGGGCGTTCTGAATCCGCGAGGTAGGTGAAGCCAACCACGCGCGTCGGCTGGCCGGCGTCCGGGCGCTCGATCAGCACGTTGGCGATGTCGTGCTCCGGATCCTGGAACAAGTTCTCGACGAACGCGCGTTGGGAGATGCTGTAGCCGCGGACGTAGGTGAAATTCTGGCCTTCGTCATCGAGCACGATCAGCAGATCGGGATTGGCTGGGTCGAAATGGATTACGGAAAGATTGCGTCGAGATCTGGCGGTATAGCTCAGCGCCGGGTGCTCTTCCCATTGGTTGTTGCTGGTGTTGAAGACTTCATAACCGATGATCCATTCGCCGCCGCGATTGCGGGCGAACTGCTTCACGCGGACATTACCGTTGGGATCGACGATCGGCGCAACGCTTTCGATCTCGGACACCCGGGCGACGCGTTCGCCCTGTCCGGTGTTCACGTCCATCCGGTAAATCGCTTCGCCGTCGAGCGACCACTGCAGCACCAGGACGTGGCCGGGATCGTTCGGCAGCGTATCGAGCAGGCTGATTGTCGTCAGCTGGTTGACGAACGCCTCCAGTTCGGACTGACGACCGCCGCGGGCGAGCGGCTCAACCCAGCGCCGGCCGGTGATGTCGACGATGCGCGCCATCGTCGTGTAGTTGCGGTTGGATTGACCTTGGCCCGTGGTCACAGGCTGGTTCATGTAGACCAGCAGCCGGTCGTTCGAGAGCCAAGTGAAGCCGGAGAAGCGCACCTGCGCGCGCGCCGAGGCGCCGCCTACGCCGAAACGGACCGGGTTCTGACTCAGATTATCCGTGCGCCAGATGGCGATCTGGGTGTTCTCGCCGTCCAGGCTGGACAGCGCCGCCATGTGCGCGCCGTCCGGCGAGAGCTGTACGCTCGACAGGAAGGATTCGCGCGAGATCGCTTGAAGCGTGATCGGCGTGCGCGTCGCTGTCGGCGCCTGCGCCGCCGCGCCATAGTCCGCGCTGGCCATGATCACCAGCGTGCAAACAGCAAGCGACAGCCTCGCCAACGAGCGTTTCAGGTTCAGCATGGGATCCCCACAGTTTCGCCACGCTCCTTATCGCTAAACGGTAAGGACTAGGCAATGGTGCGAGTCTCAACTATCCGCGACCGGAGGTGACGGGGATCAGCCCTTCCGCGCCATGGCGTCGAGCTGCTTTTGCATCGCTTCCATCTGCTTGCGCAGTTGGGCGAGCTGCTCGTCCTTGTCGCTGTCGTCGACGTCGGCCGGCGTTTGCGGGGCGACGGCGCCCGGCATGGCGCCCGGCATGCCGCCGGCGAATGGCGCCCACACCTTCATGGCTTGCTGGAACATCGCGATATTGCGCTGCGCCTGTTCCTCGAACGCGGCCATCGGGGTCGCCGCGCCGAACGTGCGCGAGAATTGTTCGCGCATCTGTTCCTGGCTCTTGGCGAAGCTCTCCATGCTCATTTCCAGGAAAGGCGGCAGGAAGCCTTGCATCTGGTCGCCGTAGAAGCGGATCAGCCGGCGCAGGAACGTCACCGGCAACAGGTTCTGCCCGCGGCTTTCCTGCTCGAAGATGATCTGCGTCAGCACCGAGCGGGTGATGTCCTCGCCGGTCTTGGCGTCGAGCACGACGAAATCGACGCCTTCGCGCACCATGTCCGACAAGTGGTCGAGCGTGACGTAGCTCGACGCCGCCGTGTTGTAGAGCCGCCGGTTGGCGTATTTCTTGATGACGACCGGTTCGCCTTGAGCCGGTGCTTCGCCGACAGGTTCGTCCGCCTGCTGGCCGTTCGCGTCCGCCACGATGTCCGTCCTTGATTTATGGCGCCCGCGAAAAGCGGGCTTTGGATCAGAATCCCGCGTCCTTCGCCGCAATGCAAGACAAAGCCGCCGTTTTGGTTTCGGCGGTCGGGTTTGCGGCGTTGGATTTCGCCCTACGCTTGTGCGATAGGGGCTGGGAAGTCTCCCTTTCGGACCAAGGCTTTCCCTCTTAAGGAGCCGTTTTCCATGACTGACGTCGTCATCGTTTCCGCCGCCCGCACGCCGATCGGCGCATTCAACGGCGCCTTTGCTGCAGTGCCCGCGTACGAACTCGGCCGCACTGCCATCACAGCTGCGCTGCAGCGCGCAAAAGTCGACGCCAAGGAGGTGTCGGAGGTGGTGCTCGGCCAGGTGCTGACGGCCAACCAGGGCATGAACCCGGCCCGCCAGGCCGCGCGCGCCGCCGGCGTGCCGGACGAAAGCCCGGCCTGGTCGCTGAACCAGGTCTGCGGCTCGGGCCTGCGCGCGGTCGTGGCCGGCTGCCAGCAGCTGAAAGCGGGCGACGCGACCGTCATTGTCGCCGGCGGCCAGGAGAACATGAGCCTCAGCCCCCACGCCGCGCACCTGCGCGCCGGCCAGAAGATGGGCGCCCTCGAATTCGCCGACACCATGATCAAGGACGGCCTCACCGACGTCTTCAATCAGTATCATATGGGCGTCACGGCGGAGAACGTCGCCGAGAAGTGGCAGATCACGCGCCAGCAGCAAGACGAGTTCGCCACGCTCTCGCAGCAGAAAGCGAGCGCGGCGCAGAAGGCCGGCAAGTTCAAGGACGAGATCGCCGCCGTCACCGTGAAGGGCCGCAAGGGCGACACCGTCGTCGAGAACGACGAGTACATCAAGCACGACGCCACGCTCGAAGGCGCCGCGGGCCTGCGCCCGGCGTTCAAGAAGGACGGCACCGTCACCGCCGCCAACGCCTCCGGCATCAATGACGGGGCGGCGGCGCTGGTGCTGATGAGCGCCGAGGAAGCCTCGAAGCGCGGCCTCGCGCCGCTCGCGCGCATCGCGTCGTGGGCGTCGCGCGGCGTCGATCCGGGCATCATGGGCGTCGGCCCCATTCCGTCCTCGAAGGCGGCGCTGGAGAAGGCGGGCTGGAACGTCGGCGATCTCGATCTGGTCGAAGCCAACGAAGCCTTTGCCGCGCAGGCCTGCGCCGTGAACAAGGACATGGGCTGGGATCCGGCGATCGTGAACGTCAATGGCGGCGCCATCGCGCTCGGCCACCCGATCGGCGCAAGCGGCGCGCGCGTGCTGACAACGCTGCTCTACGAACTGCAGCGCCGCAACAAGAGCAAAGGCCTCGCGACGCTGTGCATCGGCGGCGGCATGGGCATCGCGGTGTGCGTGGAGCGGTGAGTATGTCGGACAGTTCCGTCACGATTAAAGCCGTCACAACCGATAACGCCGTGATGCAGACCATCCGCGATGGTCGCCCCGAGCTCCTGGTTCTTAACCGGTCGGTAGCGAACTTCGATCGTCCTGAGCTTTTTACTTGGCATCTCGGGATCGCAATGCGGGCACAAGCCGTGGATACTGACGGCATGCCCGCGCCTGGCGAGATCGAGATCGTCAACGAGGTCAGCGAGGCCGTCACCATGTTCGTGCTCGCCGGCAAGACTCCGCTCGGCGCGCCGAACGTCCTGTTCCTCGCGCAGAGCACCTGGAATGGCGTTCGGGAGCTTTTGTTCCGCGTCCACGACCCAGTCGCCGCGATTGAGCTGATCTCGAAGAAGACATTCGAGACATGGAAGCGCAATTGGGAATTCCTGATCGAGGAAGATCCGGAATGGCAAAAAGTGCGCGCCCTTACGAACTCGCTCGCCTGACGCGGGCGAGAACAGGCTTCAATCGGTGAGAGTGTTCCCTGCGCTTCATTTCATCCTGGACGCGGGCGAGACGTGGAAACGTTGAGCGCTAGCGAGACGCGCCTGGTCCGGAGCGTAAGGCAGCCTCCCGCTCCCGGCTTTCGCCGGGGCTGCGTCCGGAGAGCGGGCTCCGCGTCCTCCCCCGTCAAGGGGAGCATGGGCGGGGTTGCTCTCGGCGAAGAGCGAACGCAGCTCACGCCAGCCCCAACGCCCGCACCACCGCGCCCTGGTCGAAGTACGGCCGCTCGCAGACGATCTTGTCGCTGCCGGGCGCGAACTCGAAGCTTGCGCTCATGCGCACGCGGAAGCTTTTGCCGGTGGGTTCGATGGCGCGCCCGCCGAGCCGCAGCGGCCCCAGATGCGTGCCGGTCAGCCAGAACTCCACCAGCACCGTGTCGCCGTCGTGGGCGATGGCGATGATCTCGTTGCCCTGATCGGGAAACGGCGTGCGCGAGGCGGCGAAATAGGCGCGCACCGCCTCTTCGCCGTCGAACACCTGGCCGCCGCCGTGCATCTCGTAGCGCGGGTGCGCGAAGGTGGCGATCACGCCGTCCCAGTCGTGCGTGATTTCGAGCGCCATGTGGTCGCGGACGGTCTGAATGCGCGCGGCGGCGAGGGCGTCAGTCATAAGGCGCAGTGTGGCGCGGCGGTGCGCGTATGCAAGGCGTGGCCGCCCGCGATGGTCCCCCGGCCACGCGCCGCAAGAAAAATCCCGCCTGCTGCGCCGCGGCATGTTGCGTCGCGGCGGAAGTCGCGCAAACTGACTGCGATGTCTCCGGGCTTGTCCCGGTCAACGAAACGACAAAACGGGAGGATGAGATGGCGCGGGTGGCTTTGGTGACGGGCGGAACGCGGGGCATCGGCAAGGCGATTTCGGCGCGCCTCAAGGCCGACGGCTTCAAGGTCGCCGCCAACTACGCCGGCAACACCGAAGCGGCTGACGCAACGGCAAAAGAACTCGGCGTCACCGCCTACAAGTGGGACGTCGGCAACGCTCAGGCGTGCAGGGACGGCGTCGCCAAGGTCGAGGCCGATCTCGGCCCCGTCGACGTGCTGGTGAACAACGCCGGCATCACTCGCGACGGCTTCTTCCACAAGATGAGCGAAGAGCAGTGGGACGAGGTGATCCGCGTCGATCTTTCCTCGCTCTTCTACATGACGCGCCCGATCTACGAAGGCATGCGCAACCGCGGCTATGGCCGCATCATCAACATCACCTCGATCAACGGCCAGAAGGGCCAGCCGGGCCAGGTGAACTATTCCGCCGCCAAGGCCGGCATGATCGGCTTCACCAAGGCGCTGGCGCAGGAAGGCGCGATGAAGGGCGTCACCGTGAATTGCGTCGCGCCCGGCTACATCGACACCGACATGGTGGCCGCCGTGCCGGAAGAGGTGCTGAAGAAGATCATCGCCACCATTCCGGTCGGCCGTCTCGGCAAGGCCGAGGAGATCGCGCACGCGGTGGCGTTCCTGGCGTCGGAACAATCCGGCTTCGTCACCGGCGCGACCATGACCGTGAACGGCGCGCAATACATCGCCGGCTGAGCCGCGGCGGGAACCGCGCGCTTGCGGCGACGTTTCTCCTCCAGCCAAGGAGAAGAACTCATGGACAAAGAGCACGTGAAAGGCGCGGTCGACAAGGCGTCGGGCGCGATCAAGGAAGCTGTCGGCAAAGCGACAGGCGACGCGTCGCTGCAAGCCAAGGGCAAGATCGACAAGGCCAAAGGCGAGGCGCGTGAAAAACTGGGCGACGTGAAGGACGCGCTCAAGGACAAAGGCCACTGAAGCCGCAAAGAGCCCGCCGCAAGGCGGGCTCTTTCGCTAGGGCTTGAACACGTATTCGAGCTTCAGCCCGTCCGGATCGGCGAAGAACACGGCGTAATAGCCTTCGCCGTACTGCGGATAGTCCGCCGGCGGATCGAGCACGACGGCGCCGATCTCCACCAGCAACGCATGCAGCGCATCGACGTCGTCGCGGCTCTCCGCCGTCCAGGCGATGTGATGCAGTCCGGGCGAATAGCGGTCGTGCGGGCGCGCCGCGTTCTCGCCGTGCGCCCGCATGACGCCGATCGAGCAGAATCCGTTTGGACCGTTGAGGTCCATGTCGAAACCGCGCGCATGATCGTCCTTGAGCGTATAGCCCATGAACCCCAGCACCGCCTCGTAGAATCCCCGCGAGGCGTCCGGGTCTTTCACCGTCAGATCGACATGATGGACGCTCCCGCGCATCAGCGGTTCGCGCCCGGTTTCCAGAGCAGATCCGCTTGGCCCTTGTCGTTGGCCCAGCGCGCGGCCACGAACAGCAGGTCCGACAGCCGGTTCGCGAATTTCACCGCTTCCGCCGACACCGTTTCGGCGTCGGCCAGCGCCACGATCTCGCGTTCCGCCCGGCGCGCGACCGCGCGCGCCAGGTGCAGATGCGCCGCCGTCGCCGAGCCGCCCGGCAGGATGAACGAAGTCAGCGGCGAAAGCTGATCGTTCAGCTGCTCGATCTCCGCCTCGAGCCGTAGCACCTGGCTTTCCTGGATGCGCAGCGGTTCGAACTTGGGCTCGGGCGCGTGCGGCGTGGCGAGGTCGGCGCCGAGATCGAACAGATCGTTCTGTGCGCGCGCCAGGATCGGATCGAGCGTCGCGTCGCCGGCCGTATGCAGCCGCGCCACGCCGAGCGCCGAGTTCAACTCGTCCACCGCGCCATACGCAGCGACCCGCGCGCTGGCCTTCGAGACGGGCGCGCCCGTCGCCAGCCGCGTTTTGCCGCCGTCGCCGGCCTTGGTGACGATCTTGTCGATGCGGACCATGCTTGCTCTCCGCGCAACGCCGCGCGCGGAAGGTCCGCGCTGGCCTAGCCGTAATGCTGCTTAAACCAGAGCGCCGCAACCAGGATCAGGACGGCGACGAACTGCGCCACCACCCGCATGCGCATCGCCTTGTTCGACCAGGAGCGGCCGAAGTCGCCGCCCCGGAACATGGCGTAGATGCCGAAGCACAGCACCACGAAAACGACCAGCAGGGCCGCCGGGATCAGGTAGTCGAAGAGATTCATGTATTACAACCCTACGCCCAAGCCGGCTTTTCCGCCATGCGCCAGATCAACCCCATGGACCGCCGCGCCAACGCAATATGGAGCGCCGGCGCCCCCGCCAGCATGCGCCTTATCGAACAAGCGCCGGCACTCCATAGCGGCGGCGACGCCGGCGCTCCGCAGCGATAGTCTTCCGAAATGATCGAATCACTGCTGCTTGTCCTCGCCGTCGCCGCCATGGGCGCGGCCGCCTGGTTCGCTTACCGCTCGGCCGGGGTCGACCCGATCCGGACCGAGCGCGACCGGCTGCGCGCGGAGCTGCAGGAGGTCCGCAAGCAGAACCTCGAACTCGCCACCGGACTCGCCGCCGCCAAGGCCCAGCGCGCCGAGCGCTCGGAATCCGAGGAGGCCCGCTTCGTCGAGATCGCGACCAAGGCGCTTCAGGCCTCGCAGGCCAATTTCATGGCGCTCGCCAACGAGACGTTCGAGAAGCACAAGCAGGCCGCGCAAGGCGGGGTGAAGGAGGTGCTGACCCCGGCGCAGGAGGCGCTGAACAAGCTCGCGGCCTCGGTCGACGCGCTGGAGAAGGCGCGCTTGCAGGACAAGTCGGCGCTCAACGAGCAGGTCAGGCAGATCGTCGACGCGGTCGGCTCGACCAACAAGACCACACAAACGCTGCTGACGGCTTTGCGCGCGTCGCCGAAGATGCGCGGCCGCTGGGGCGAGCAGACGCTGCGCAACGTGCTCGAACTCGCCGGCCTCGCCGCGCACGTCGATTTCAAGGAACAGCTGTCGACCACGGACGGCGAGGGCGCTCGCCTGCGCCCGGATGTCGTCATCAACCTGCCGGGCGACCGCTGCATCGTCGTGGACTCGAAGGTGGCGCTGTCGGGCTATCTCGATGCGATCGAGGCCACCGACGAAGCCGCGCGCGAGGGCTTCCTCAAGAAGCACGCGCAGGAATTGCGCGGCCATGTGAAGAATCTCTCGTCCAAGTCCTATTGGGAGCACGTGCCGCGAACCGCCGATTTCGTGGTCCTGTTCGTGCCCGGCGAGAATTTCCTCGCCGCCGCCGCCGAACGCGATCCCAGCCTGTTCGAGGATGCGTTTCAGCAGCGGGTGATCATCACCACGCCGTCGACGATGGTGGCGCTGGCGAAGTCGGTTGCGTACGGCTGGCGCCAGGAGCAGAGCGCCAAGAACGCGCAGGAGATCGCCGAACTCGGCCGCGAACTCTATCGCCGCATGGGCGCGATGGTGGAGAAGATGGCCAAGGTCGGCAATTCGATCGAGGCGTCGGTCAGGACCTACAACGAACTGGTCGGCTCGGTTGAGGGGCGGCTGCTGCCGCAAACGCGCCGGTTCAAGGAACTCGGCGCGGCGGACGGCGACGAGATCGCCGCGCCGAAGCAGATCGAAACCGCCGCCCGGCAGCTCCAGCCGCCCGAACCGCTCGAATGAATTGTCATCCTGGGGCTCGCGAAGCGAGAGCCCAGGACCCAGGGGCAAACGACACGCCGGCGGCCCCTGGATCCTGGGCTCGCACTGCGTGCGCCCCAGGATGACGCAGCCCGGCGCGGCCGCGGCGGTCAATCCTCGTCCCGCACCCGTCCGCGTCTGGCCTTCACGTCGCTGCGCCGCGCCTTGCCTTCGAGCCGCTTTTCCTTCACCGCGCGCGGCACTTTGGTTTTCTTGCGCGGCTTGGGCCGGTGCGTCGCCTGTTCCACCAGCGCCACCAGCCGCGCCAGCGCCTCGGCGCGGTTGCGCTCCTGGGTGCGGTGTTCGTCGGCGCGCAGCACGATCTCGCCGTCGAGCGTGAGCCTGCGCCCGGCCAGCTTCTCCAGCCGCGCGCGCACGTCGTCCGGCAGTTGCGTGTAGCCGTTCAGGGTGAAGCGCAGCTCCACCGCCGTCGACACCTTGTTGACGTTCTGTCCGCCCGGCCCGGCCGCGCGGATGAAGCGCTCCTCGAGGTCGCGCTCGTCGATCGAGAGGGCGGGCGTCACCGGAATCATGCGCGTCAGGTGTACTCCCCGGCGCGGAAAGCTGATACCTGACACCCGACACCTGATGCCTCGGGAGGGAACGAGATGCGGAAGCTGCTGGCGGGACTGGGGATTGCGTTGTTCATCGGCGCCTGCGCGGGCGGGGCGGTTCCCGGGCTGATGATGGCCGCGCCCGTCACGCCGACGTCCGCGAACGTCGCGGCCGCCGTCGCCGATGCGCGCCGCCCCGAGGCCGACCGCGAACGCGACGCGCTGCGCCATCCGGCCGAGATCATCGCCTTCACCGGCGTCCAGCCCGGTTGGCGCGTCGCCGACATCGGTCCGGGCGGGGGCTATTACACGCGGCTGTTCTCCGTCGCCGTCGGTCCGAGCGGGCGCGTCTATGGCGTCGACCGCGCCGGCACGCCGGAGCGTCCGCGCCCGCTGACGGCGTTCGCCGGCGAATACGCCAACGTCGCCCACCTCACCGACGGCTACGCCGACTGGAGCATCGCCGAACCGCTCGATGCGATCTTCATTTCGCAAATCTACCATGACTTCTACCTGCCCCAGCTCGCCCTCGACGTGCCGGCGCTGAACCGCAAGATGTACGAGGTGCTGAAGCCGGGCGGCGTGCTCGTCGTCATCGATCACGCCGCCGCGCCCGGCGCCGACATCGCCGTCACCGGCACGCTCCACCGCATCGATCGCGCGCAGGTGGTGCGCGATCTCGCCGCCGCCGGCTTCGTCCTCGACGCCGAAAGCGAGGTGCTGCGCAACCCCGAGGACGATCACAGCCTGCGCGTGTTCGAAGGCGACATCCGCGGCCGCACCGATCAGTTCGTGCTGCGCTTCCGCCGGCCGCATTAGCTAGGGGGGCTCGGGATTGGGTTTTGGGGAAGCGGAGCGCGTTTCTCGCATGCTCGACAGGCTTCACATCCGTCTCAAAGAACCGCAACCGTAACCCAATCCCTAATCCCTAATCCCGACCGCGATCCCGCACATGCTGAAGCCGCACAACCCCAACGCCTTCACCCGCTCGCCGCTCGATCGCGCCGGCCATCACCGGCGCGACAAGGCGTGGCTTGAAGATGCGTGGAAAGCGGAGACGACGCTGCTGATCCCGTTCAACCAGCAGCGGCCGTTCGTGACGGAGGAGAACGGCGTGGTCGCGCCCGGCTGGCTCGGGGCGCACGCCCGCGCCGGCGTCGCCGGCCCGAACGCGCGCTGGCTGTTCCTCGGCCTCGACGCCGCGGGCGCGGCGCGCTTCGCCATCGACGCCGACGATCCCGCCAAGCTCGAAGGCCTCGGCCGCTTCGACGATCTGCGCGCGCTTGGGGCTCGCCTCTCGCGCGACGATCTCGCCATCCTCGGCCCCGCCAAGGCGGTGTTCGAGTGGCACGTGAAGAACGGCTATTGCGCCAATTGCGGCGCGCCGACGCTGATCGTGGAAGCCGGCTGGAAGCGCCAATGCCCGATCTGCTCGGCCGAGCATTTCCCGCGTGTCGATCCGGTCTGCATCATGCTGCCGACCTTCGGCGACAAATGCTTCCTCGGCCGTCAGCGCGCCTGGCCGCGCGGCATGCATTCCGCGCTCGCCGGCTTCATCGAGCCGGGCGAGCCGATCGAGGAAGCGGTCGCGCGCGAGACGTTGGAGGAGGCGGGCTTGCGCGTGCGCGAGGTGCGCATGCACTCGACGCAGCCCTGGCCGTTTCCGCATTCGCTGATGATCGGCGTTCTCTGCGAGGTCGAGAACGACGACGAAACCGTCGACACGTTCGAACTCGAAAGCGGCCGCTGGTTCACCCGCGAGGAAGCCAGGCTGCTGATCGCCGCCAAACACCCCGACGCCTTCTGCCCCCCGCCGTTCGCCATCGCGCATCAGCTGCTGAAGACCTGGGCCGAAAGCTAAGCGCCGAGTCATTCCGGGTCTCCGGCGCGTTCCGCGCCTCCGCCCGGAATGACTCGGTTGGCGGTCCATAGGGTGCTGCATATGGCGCGGCCGCACCGCCGCGCGACCTCCCCAACCCCCAGTCCCCAATCCCGTCTAATGGCACTCCGCGCATTCGTCCCGCTGCGCGCGCTCCACCTGCAGCGTCACGTGCCTGATGCCGAAGCGATGCGCGAGCGCGTCGGTGACGCCGGCGAGGAACGCATCGTCGCCGCCCTCGGGCCGCACCAGATGCGCCGTCAGCGCCGGCTTGGCCGCGCCCATCGCCCACACGTGCAGATCGTGCACCGCGGTCACGCCGGCCTGGCCGGCGAGAAACGCGCGCACCTCGGCGACATCGATATGCGCCGGCGCCGCGTCGAGCGTGAGATCGAGCGACTCGCGCAGGAGCCCCCACGTGCCCCAGAGAATGAGCGCGACCACGCCGATCGAAATCGCCGGATCGATCCAGTCGAGCCCGGTGAACCAGATCGCCGCGCCCGCGACGATCACCGCCGCCGATACGCCCGCATCGGCCAGCATGTGCAGGTAAGCCCCGCGCACGTTCACGTCCTCCTTGCGCCCGGCCAGGAACAGCATCGCCGTCGCGCCGTTGATCAGCACGCCGACCGTCGCCACCGCCATGACGAAGCCGGCCTCGATCGGTTCGGGCGCATAGAAGCGGCGCACCGCCTCCCACAGGATGCCGCCGCACGCGATCAGCAGCACCAGCGCGTTCGCCAGCGCCGCCAGCACCGTCGCCTTGGAGAAGCCGTAGGTGCGCTGCTCGCTCGCCTGCTGCTTCGCCAGCCACGCCGCGCCGCCGGCGAGGGCGAGGCCGAGAACGTCGGAAAGGTTGTGCGTCGCGTCCGAAAGCAGCGCCGTCGAGTTGGCCAGAAAGCCTGCCGCCGTTTCCACCGCGACGAAGCCGAGGTTCAGCGCGATGGCGATTGTATAACGTTTGTCGGAAGGTTCGGGATGGTGATGCGCGTGATCGTGACGATGATCGTGGGCGTGCATGCGCGCAGGTGTCAGGCGTCGGGCGCCAAGTGTCAAGGTACGCCGCTGACGCCTACAATGGCATGAAGATCACGCGCCCGCCGCGCTCCGCGGCGATGGTGCGCGCGACGCGGCAATCGCTTTCTTCCGGCTGCGCTTCCGGCGCGAGCCCGTCGATCCAGGCGCGGCAATAGCCGCGGCGCGGCAGCGCGCTTGCCGGCACGCCGGTAAAATCGTTGCGGCCCTCATAGCGCGCCGCTTCGACGACGCCCGCATGCGTGGCTTGCAGCACCACGCCGCCCCAGCGCTGCGCGATCCAGTGCGCGTGCTCGCACTCCATCGCCGCCGGCTGGTTCCGGTCCGGCAGGGCGTCGTAGTGGATGCGGCATTGGCCTGCGCCGAGTTCGGCATACGACGCGGACGCCGCCACGGAGACGGCGTGCGGTTGCGCCGGCGCGGCGGCGTGGTCTTCGCGCAGCGCCAGCCCCGAGCCCGCCAGCATCGCCAGCGAGAACGCTGTGGCCAAACCGGAGGCGGCTAACTTCGTCATGGCTCCTGAAACTCCCCGCGGCCAGGCGCTGTTTCCTGATCGCTGGATGAATGTAGGCGGCGGTTTGGATGCGCGGCGTGACCATGGTCACGCCGCAACACCCTATGGACCGCCGGCGTCCCGCCGGCCTGCGCGAACATTCGGGAACGAGGAGGAGCGCGCGCTTCCGGCTCCCCGCATAGGGCGCAAGTCCCTTTTAGAAGGCGGCGCGGGCCGGCGGGACGCCGGCGGTCCATAGCGGCGCTGACGTGGATGGGCGGAGAAAGGGCGCGGCGTCTGTGCGACGCCGCGCCCGGGGATGCGTCCAACCTGATCCGACACTCAGCGTGCTACTGGCACGCGAGGCATTCCTCGTAATCGGTGCGCTCGGCCGGCATGGTCGGCGCTTCGGCGGCTTCGCTCTTGCCTTCGTCGCCGGCGAAGCCCGCGCGCTGCACCGACTTCGAACGGCAATAATAGAGGCTCTTCACGCCGCGCTCCCACGCCATCCAGTGCAGCATGTGCAGATCCCACTTATCGACGTCGCCCGGCAGGAAGATGTTGAGCGATTGCGACTGGCAGATCAGCGGCGTGCGGTCGGCGGCGAGTTCGACGATCCAGCGCTGATCGATCTCGAACGCGGTCTTGAACACGTCCTTCTCGTCTTCGGTCAGGAAGTCGAGATGCTGCACCGAGCCTTCCTTCTTCAGGATCGAGCTCCACACCGCCTCGGTGTTCTTGCCTTTCTCTTCGAGCAGCTCTTCGAGATAGGGGTTCTTCACCGCGAACGAGCCCGAGAGCGTCTTGTGTGTGTAGATGTTGGCCGGGATCGGCTCCACGCCCGCGCTCGTGCCGCCGCAGATGATCGAGATCGACGCCGTCGGCGCGATCGCGAGCTTGTGCGAGAAGCGCGCCATCACGCCCGCTTCCTGCGCATCGGGGCAGGCGCCGCGCTCCTGCGCCAGCTTCACCGAAGCGGCGTCGGCGCCGCGGCGGATGTGGCGGAAGATGCGGTTGTTCCACACCTTCGCCATGGCCGATTCCATCGACACGCCCTGCTTTTGCAGGAACGAGTGGAAGCCCATCAGCCCCAAGCCCACCGAGCGTTCGCGCATGGCGGCGTACACCGCGCGCTCCATTTCCGGCGGCGCGCGCTGGATGAAGTCCTCCAGCACGTTGTCGAGGAAGCGGAACACGTCCTCGAGGAAGTGCGGCTCGTTCTCCCACTCGTTGAACGTCTCGGCGTTGAGCGAGGAGAGGCAGCACACCGCCGTGCGCTCGCGCCCGTTATGGTCCATGCCGGTGTGCAGCATGATTTCCGAGCACAGATTCGACTGGCGCACCTTGAGGCCGAGCTTCTTCTGGTGGCTCGGCATCGCCTTGTTCACGGTGTCGGAGAAGATGATGTAGGGCTCGCCGGTCTGCAGCCTGAGCTCCAGGATCTTCTGCCACAGCTTGCGCGCGTTCACGTGCTTCAGCGGCTCGTTGTTCTTCGGGCTCCTGAGCGCGAACGGCAGGTCGTCGCGCACCGCGATCATGAACTCGTCGGTGATGTTGATGCCGTGGTGGAGGTTGAGGCTCTTCCGGTTGAAGTCGCCGGCCGGTTTGCGGATTTCGAGGAATTCCTCGATCTCGGGGTGGTGGACGTCGAGATAGACCGCCGCCGAGCCGCGCCGCAGCGAGCCCTGAGAGATCGCCAGCGTCAGGCTGTCCATCACCCGGATGAACGGGATGATGCCGGACGTCTGCCCGTTCTGGCCGACCTTTTCGCCGATGGAACGGACGCCGCCCCAGTACGTGCCGATGCCGCCGCCGTTGGACGCCAGCCACACGTTCTCGTTCCACGTATCCATGATGCCGTCGAGGCTGTCGCCGACCGCATTCAAGAAACACGAGATCGGCAATCCGCGTTCGGCGCCGCCGTTGGAAAGGACGGGGGTGGCGGGCATGAACCAGAGCTTGGAGATGTAGTCGTAGATGCGCTGGGCGTGGCCGATGTCGTCGGCGAACGCGGTGGCGACGCGCGCGAACATGTCCTGGAAGCTTTCGCCCGGCAGCAGGTAGCGGTCCTGCAGCGTGGTCTTGCCGAACGCGGTGAGCAGCGCGTCGCGGCTCGGGTCCGTAACGACCTTCTCGACCACCTTCAGCGGACGGAGCGGCTTCGGCTTGCCGCGATGGACCTCGCCCATGCGGTGAACGCCTGCTTTTTCCGCCCGTGCCTGCATTGCTTCGCCCCAGATTTAGCTCTGTGTTAATCCGACTCGGTTCCAGCCCAAACCACATGCTCTTGGGCCGCGCTGCGAACCGTACCGCTATATGTAGTGATGCCATCGGTTAATTGCCGGTCAATGCAGAACCGTCGGCGAGGCGGATTTTTCCGGGGGCAAGCTGTTGATGGCGATGTGAGCAAATCGCCCTGTTAACCATGACGATCCGGTCATGGCCGGCATCGTTTCGGTGTGTCGGACGAACGCCGTTTACGCTTGCGGCCCGACCCCGCTCAGCCCCCGCGGCGGACGGATCGGGCGGGCTCGATCCCGGCGCGGGGCGAATCCCGGTCCGAGTCGCCCCCGACTCGGACGGTGACGTTGCGGGCGATTGCTTTCCGCCGCGAGCCGGGCAATCGCGGAGTGCGCCGGCGGCCGGCGCGGAGGGGGTTCAGTGGGGGAACGCAGGCGCGGGTCGCGGAACGCATGGGCGGCGCGGCCATGAACGGCAGGGCTGCGCTTGCGGTGCTGGCGGGCGCGGTGCTGATCGGGCTCGCCCCGATCGGCGTGCGGCTCTCCGACATTCCGCCCGTCGCCACCAACCTGTGGCGCTTCCTGTTCGCGCTGCCGATCCTGGCGCTGCTGGCCGCGCGCGGCAAACGCGGCGAGCCGCGCGACGTGCGCCTGCTGCTGATCGCCGGCGTGTTCTTCGCGCTCGAACTCAGCCTCTGGGCGACGTCGCTGACCAAGACCACCGTCGCCAACGCCACGCTGCTCACCAACATGACGCCGATCTTCGCGGCGCTGTTCGGCTGGCTGCTGCTCAAGGAGCGGATCGCGCCGGGCGTGCTCCTGGGCGGCGCCGTCGCGCTGGCCGGCGCCGTGCTGCTGGCGATCGGCCGTTCGCGCGCGGGCCAGGGACCCGCGAGCGCCGGCGAAGGCTGGCTCGGCGACATGATCGCGACAGGCTCGGCGCTTGGGTACGCGGCGTATCTGCTGATGCTGCGTTCGATCGGCAGCCGCGTCGGCGTCGGCGGGGTGATGCTCTGGGCCAGCCTGAGCGGCGCGGCGGTGACGTTCGCGCTGGCGCTGATGCTGGGCGATGCGCTGCTGCCGCATTCGGTGCGCGGCTGGCTGATCCTGATCGGGCTGGGCGTGGTGACCCAGGTCGGCGGGCAGGGGCTGATCGCCTTCGGCGTCGGCCGGCTGCCGATCCTGGTCTCGACCGTGCTGCTCTGGATGCAGCCGCTCGCGGCCGCCGTGCTGTCCTGGATCATCTTCGGCGAGGCGCTGGGGCCGATTGCATTTCTCGGCGCGGCGCTCATCCTGGCGGGCCTGTTCGTGGTTCAAGGGGCGCGCGCGGCGCCCGCCGAGGCCAAGGCATGACCCGCACGTTCGCAGCCATACTCGGCGGGCTCAAGGACGTCGTCTTCGGCCGGCTGACCTGGCTTGCGATCCTCAACCTGATCGTAGCCCTCACGCTGACCATCGCCGCGGCGACAGCCTTGATCCGTTATGTCGTGCCGCTGATCCCGGACGGCGCCGGCTGGCTCGCCAATGTGAGCATGGCGGGCGAGTTCGTCGCCAGCGTTGCCGTGGCGGTGCTTGCGATCGCGCTTTCGCCCGCCATTTCGATGGTCGTCGGCGGCTTGCTGTTCGACGTCGCGGCCGAGCGCGTCGAGAAGAAGATCGGCGCGCCCAAGGCGCGGGCCGTGCCGCTGCATGAAGGGGTGCTCAACGGCGTGCGCATCGCGCTGCCGGCGCTGCTGCTGAACCTTGTCGCAATTCCGCTCTACTTCATTCCGGGGATCAACGCGCTGACGTTCTACACGCTGAACGGCTACCTGATGGCGCGCGAATATTCGACCATCACCGCCACGCGCCACATGAGCTACGCCGAGGCCGTCGCGCTGCGGAAGCGGAACCGACTCTCCGTGTTCCTGGTCGGGCTCGCCTGCTCGGTGATCCCGTTCTTCGCGCCGCTGGTCGGCGCCAGCGCGATGACGCGGCTGGTGCACTCGGCGCGCGCAGGCGCGTGAGAGCTTCTCAGTCATTCCGGATCGCGCTGCGCGCGTCCGGAATGACTCGGTTGGGCGTCCGTGCTTAGGGCCGCACCCAGTAGCAATAGCTGTAGGCGGTTTCGAAGCCGTCGCCGGCGTAGAGCGCCACGGCGGCTTCGTTGCTCTGCTCGACCTGCAGATAGGCGGTGTGCGCGCCGTTCGAAAAGCCCCAGCCGCAGAGCCTGCGCACGATGTCGCGCGCCAGTCCCTGACGGCGGGCGTTCGGCGCGGTGCGCATGAGATAGACGCCCAGCAGCCCGTCGGTCACGGCGCCGAAGCCGATCGCCGCCGGCTGATGTTCGAGTTCGGCGATGGCGAAGGTGCGCGGCGTCGGCGTGCGCAGAACGATGTCGGCGCGCTCGGCGAAATCCTCGGGGCTCGGCGCGGCGAGCCGGAGCGGCGTCCAGAACGCGCTGGTGGGTTCGTCGTTCAGCCGCACGACGCGATCCGCCGCCGGCGTGTTGCCGAGCGTGCGCGTCATCACCAGCGTCGGCATAAACGGGGCGTAGCCGCGCCGCGCGAGCGCGTCGGGCAGATGCGGCGGCTGGATCGCGCCCTCGGCGAGCTTGAAGGCGGGGCGGACGCCGTGGTCCTGCGCCCATTTCTCCGCCGCCGTGATCGAAGCGTCGAGATCGGCGCCGGTCCATTCGAGCGGCCATATCGTGTTCACGCGCCAGGACTTGCCGGCGGTGGCGAACGCGCGCCAGCCGTCGATGTCGGCCGCGTGTTTCGCCGGCCAGGCGCGGATGGAGGCGCGTTCGAGCGTGAGGACGTCGCTCACGCCTTCGCCGCCACGAGCTTGACCACGTCGCTCATGATCCCGGTGATCTTGAAGTCCTTCGGCGTATAGACGCGGGCCACGCCCATCTGCTTGAGCGCGAGCGCATCCGCGGGCGGAATAATGCCGCCGACGATGAGCGGGACATCGTCCAGGCCTTCGGCGCGCATCAGCCGCACCACCTCCTGCACCAGATCGAGATGCGAGCCGGACAGGATGGAGAGGCCGACGGCGTGCGCCCGCTTCTCCTTCGCTGCGGCGACGATCTCGGCGGGCGTGAGGCGGATGCCTTCGTAGATCGCCTCCATGCCGACGGCGCGGGCGCGCGCGGCGATCTGCTCGGCGCCGTTGGAATGGCCGTCGAGGCCGGGCTTGCCGACGAGGAAGGTGAGCTGCCGGCCGAGTCTTTCGCTGAGCGCGGCGACGTCGCGCTTCACCGTTTCCGCGTCCTCGACGCCGGTTTCGATCACGAGCGCGACGCCGGTCGGGCCGCGATACTCGCCATAGACCTTGCGCAGCGCGCCCGCCCACTCGCCGGTGGTGACGCCGGCTTTGGCGGCGGCGACCGAGGCGGGCATGACGTTCCTGTCGGCGCGCGCGTCGGCTTCGAGCGCGGCGATGGCGCGTTCGACGGCGCCTGCGTCGCGCTGCGCGCGCCAGGCTTTGAGGCGGGCGATCTGCTCGGCCTCGACGGCGAAGTCGACGGTCTGGATGTTCTTCTCGCCGGCTTCGAGCGGGGAGGGTTCGCCCTCGATGTAGCAATTGACACCGATCACCTTCTGCGCGCCGGCTTCGATCTGCTCGATGCGGCGGCGGTTGGACTCGACCAGCGCAGCCTTCATGTAGTCGAGCGCGGCGGCCGCGCCGCCGATCTTCCCGATCGTCCGCAGTTCGGCGCGCGCGCCCTCGATCAGCTGCGCCACCTTGGCGCCGATCACCTTGGAGCCGTCGAAGATGTCTTCGTACTCCAGCAGGTCGGTTTCGTAGGCCAGCACCTGCTGCATCCGCAGCGACCATTGCTGGTCCCACGGCCGCGGCAGGCCGAGCGCTTCGTTCCAGGCCGGCAGCTGCACGGCGCGGGCGCGCGCGTTCTTGGAGAGCGTCACCGCCAGCGTTTCGAGCAGGATGCGGTAGACGTTGTTCTCCGCCTGCTGCTCGGTGAGGCCGAGCGAGTTCACCTGCACGCCGTAGCGGAAGCGGCGCGCCTTCTCGTCGTCGACGCCGTAACGGTCGCGGCCGATTTCGTCCCATAGCGCGGTGAACGCGCGCATCTTGCAGAGTTCGGTGACGAAGCGCATGCCGGCGTTCACGAAGAACGAGATGCGGCTGAACACGTCCGCCATATGGACCGCCGGCGTCGCGCCGGCATAGCGGCCTTGCACTTCGTCGAGCACGGCGATGGCGGCGGCGAGCGCGAAGGCGAGTTCCTGCTCCGGCGTCGCGCCGGCTTCCTGCAGGTGATAGGAGCACACGTTCATCGGATTCCACTTCGGAATCGCGTCGAGGCTCCAGGCGATGGTGTCGGCGGTGAGCTTGAGGCTGGGCGCGGGCGGGAAGATGTAGGTGCCGCGCGAGAGATATTCCTTGAGGATGTCGTTCTGAGTGGTGCCGGTGAGCTTCCTCGGATCGGCGCCTTGCTCCTCGGCGAGCGAGACGTAGAGCGCGAGCAGCCAGGCCGCCGGCGCGTTGATCGTCATCGAGGTGTTCATCCGTTCGAGCGGGATGCCGTCGAACAGCGCGCGCATGTCGCCCAGATGGCCGATGGGCACGCCGACCTTGCCGACTTCGCCGCGGGCGAGGATGTGGTCGCTGTCGTAGCCGGTCTGGGTCGGCAGGTCGAAGGCGACGGAAAGGCCGGTCTGGCCCTTGGCCAAATTGGCCCGGTAGAGCTTGTTGGACTCCGCCGGCGTGGAGTGGCCGGCATAGGTGCGGAAAATCCAGGGCTGGTCGGGGGCGTGCTGGAACGGGTTCATCGTCGCGCCACCGAACAGCACTTCATGCTGCACTGCAAGAAGGGGCTGCCCGGAAGCGCGACTTGAGGGAGGCTACCTCGCCCGGCGCACGAGTCCGAGCAGCAGCAGAAGGATCACGGCCCCGATCGTGGCGTAGACGATCGAGGTGATGAGCGGGTTGCCGAGGCTGAAGCCGACGCCGAGCGCCGGCAGCAGCCAGCCGGCGAGAAACGCGCCGACGACGCCGACGACCATGTTGCCAACCAAGCCGAGGCCGTAGCCCTTCACGATCACGCCGGCGAGCCAACCGGCGATCAGGCCAATGACCAGAAGGATCAAGAGCGACTGTAGGTCCATGCGAACCCTCCTTGCGCTGACGCGGCCCGGGGCGAGCCGCGCTACTACCGCAACGTTAGCAGGAATCGTCCCGGCATGCGCGATGCTACGCCTGGCGCGCGCCATCTTCCGTGTGGGCGGCGCAGCTTCCCCTCGGTGACGCCATTGACGAGGAACAGATTGCTGGCATTGTGCATTGCAGCATAAATGATAGGCGAGGGAGCCATGGCTCAGGCCAACCTGAAGTCCGTGAAGGACATTTACGCGATTGGCGAGATTCCGCCGCCGTACCACGTGCCCAAGAGCATGTGGGCCTGGGCGATCCGGAAGGAGCGCCATGGCCGCCCGCTGAAGGCGATGCAGATCGAGCAGGTGCCGGTGCCGGAGGTGGGCGAGGACGAGGCGCTGGTGCTCGTGATGGCCGCCGGCGTGAACTATAACGGCGTCTGGGCCGCGCTGGGCGAGCCGCTCTCCGTGCTCGACGTGCACAAGCAGCCCTATCACATCGCCGGCTCCGACGCGGCCGGCGTCGTCTGGGCCGTGGGCGCCAAGGTGAAGCGCTGGAAGCCCGGCGACGAAGTCGTCATCCACTGCAATCAGGACGACGGCGACGACGAGGAGTGCAACGGCGGCGATCCGATGTTCTCGCCGAGCCAGCGCATCTGGGGCTACGAGACCACCGACGGCTCGTTCGCGCAATTCTGCAAGGTGCAGGCGCGCCAGCTGATGCCGCGCCCGAGGCACCTGACCTGGGAAGAGAGCGCCTGCTACACGCTCACCCTCGCCACCGCCTATCGCATGCTGTTCGGCTGGCGCCCGAACGTGCTCCGGCCGGGCCAGAACGTGCTGGTGTGGGGCGCGAGCGGCGGGCTCGGCGTGTTCGCGACCCAGCTTTGCGCGGTCAGCGGCGCGCACGCGATCGGCGTCGTCTCCGACGAGAGCAAGAAGGACTACGTGCTGTCGATGGGCGCGAAGGCGGTACTGAACCGCAAGGACTTCAAGTGCTGGGGCCAGCTGCCGAAAGTGAACGGTCCGGAATTCGGCGGCTACATGAAAGAGAGCCGCAAGTTCGGCAAGGCGATCTGGGAGATCACCGGCGGCAAGGACGTCGACATCGTGTTCGAGCATCCGGGCGAACAGACCTTCCCGGTCTCGGTGCTGGTGTGCAAGCGCGGCGGCATGGTCGTGATCTGCGCCGGCACCACCGGCTACAATCTCACCATGGACGCGCGCTTCCTCTGGATGCGCCAGAAGCGCGTGCAGGGCTCGCACTTCGCGCATCTCTATCACGCCGCCCAGGCCAACCAGCTCGTCGTCGACCGCCGCATCGACCCGGCCATGTCGGAAGTGCTGCCGTGGGACAAGATTCCGGACGCGCACGAGAAGATGCTCGATAACAAGCATCTGCCGGGCAACATGGCCGTGCTCGTGAACGCCCAGCGCTCGGGCCTGCGCACCTGGGAAGACGTGCTGGAGAACAGCAAGGCGGGCTGAGGCGCCGTATGGACCGCCGGCGTCCCGCCGGCGGGCGCGTACTTTTGAAAAGGGAAGCGCGGCGCTCCCGCGCGGTCTCAACCTTCGTAGGTTCACGCATGCCGGCGGGACGCCGGCGGTCCATAGAGAGCGCTCCAACAAGATCGCCCCGCACCTGTCGGTGCGGGGCGACTTGCTGTCCGGGGTCTGCCGCCGAGCTTAGAACTCGCGCCAGTCCTGACCGACGGCCACGGGCGCCGACTCGGCGGCGAAGGCGGCCACGCGTTGGCGCTGCGCCAGCACGGCGGGCGCCGCTGGCTTCGGAGCCGGGGCGCTCTTGGCCGTCTCAGCATGCTTGTTCTCGCCGACATTGAAGCGCGACATGAGCCGCATCATCTCGTCGGCCTCGCGCGCGAGCGAATGGCTGGCGGCGGTGCTTTCCTCGACCATCGCTGCGTTCTGCTGCGTGACTTGGTCGATCTGGTTGACCGCGACGTTGACCTGGTCGAGGCCGGTGGCCTGTTCTTGCGTGGAGCAGGCGATGTCGCTCACCAGCGTGTCGATCTCGCTGACCTTGGTGACGATCTTGTCGAGCGCCGAGCCGGCTTCGCCGACCAGCTGCACGCCGGATTCGACCTGCTGCAGGCTGTCGGTGATCAGCTGCTTGATCTCCTTCGCCGCCTCGGCCGACCGCTGCGCCAGCGCCCGCACTTCGGACGCGACCACGGCGAAGCCGCGTCCCGCATCGCCCGCGCGCGCGGCTTCGACGCCGGCGTTGAGCGCAAGCAGATTGGTCTGGAACGCGATCTCGTCGATCACGCCGATGATCTGGGCGATCTGCTCGGACGACTTGTCGATCTGGTTCATGGCGGCGACCGCGTCGCGCACGATCCGGCCGCTGGCCTCGGCGTCGGAGCGGGCGCCGCCGACCGCGCGGTTCACCTGAGTGGCGCCTTCCGCCGTCTTGCGGACGGTGGCGGTGATCTGATCGAGCGCGGCCGCGGTTTCCTCCAGGCTCGCCGCCTGCTGCTCGGTGCGCTTGGAGAGATCGTCCGCCGCCTGGCTGATCTCGCCCGCGCCGGTGCGGATGCCGCTGGCGTTGCTGATCACGATGCCGAGCGCTTCCTGCAGCCTGTCGACCGCTTCGTTGAAGTCGGTGCGCAATTGTTCGTATTCGGGCGCGAACGCGGTATCGAGCCGCCGTGTCAGGTCGCCGCTCGACAGCCGCTTCAGGCCGTCCGCGAGGCCGACGACGACGCGCTCCTGTTCCGCCGCCTTGGCGGCGCGCTCGGCTTCGTTGCGCTCGCGCTCGGCGGTGGCTTCGGCCTCCATGCGCGCCTTTTCCTCCGCCGCCTTGTCGAGGGCGATGGCCGCGTTTTTGAACACGAGCACCGCGCGGCCCATTTCGCCGATCTCGTCCTTGCGCTCGGCGGCGGCGACATCGACCGTCTTATCGCCGGCGGCCAGGGCGGTCATGGTGTTGGTCAGCTGCGACAGCGGGTTGGTGATGGAGCGCCCGACAAGACGGGCGGCGACGATGGCGCCGGCGGTCGCCAGCAGGGCGAGGAGGGTGGAAAGCGCCAGTCCCCATTGCGCTTGCGAGCGCACCGACACGGCGATGTCCTGCGCGTCCTCGGCGATCACCACCTGATAGTTGCGCAGCGCGTCGATCCGCGCCGTGGCCGCATCGAACCACGCTTGCGGCGCGACCGGCGGGGCTTCTCCGGCCGCCTCGAACATGCTGCGGCGCATATCCTCGGCGCTCCGATAGTTGGACGAGGCGCGAATCTGCGACCAGCCGTCCGTCTGTTCCGGCAGCAGCATGCGCTCGACGCCTGCAATCTCGGCGTCCTGGGCGCCGGCGAGCCCGCTGGTGTGCACCAGCGCGTCCGGCGTGATCCGCGCGGCGGACAGGGTGGTTTGACCGACGGCGCGTTCGCGCCCGGCATGCTCCTTGGCCCGGCCGATGGCGGCGTAGGCGCTGAGCGCGCGCCCGGCGTCGGCGTCGACGCTGCCCGCGTCGCGCGTCACCAGCCCGATGACGCGCATGCCGCTGCCGATGATCTCGGTCAAGCCGGCTGTCAGCTCCGATGCGGCGCCGGCGCGGCCGTCGATCTGGGCGCGCACGTCGCCGACGCGGTTCAAGGCGGCGCCGAACTGCGCCATGGCTTGTTCGATCTCGGCGCTTTCGTTGGCCTGAGCGGCCGCTTGCGCGTTGAACCGGCCAAGCGCCTCGTCGAGGCGTCGGCGCTGCTCGGCCAATGCGCCGCTATTGGCGCCGCCCGAGTTGATGTATCCCGTGGAGACGCCGCGCTCGGCTTGCAGCTCGTGCACGACATCGCCGATCAGCACCGCGATGTCCGCGCGCTGATGCAACCGTTCCGCTTCCGACATCGTTCGCCAGTTCTCGGCGACGGAGAATCCAGCAAAACCGACAAGACCCAAGATCGGCAGAAGCGAAATTGCCGACACGCGCGTACTGATTTTCACAACCGACCCCCAATTGACAGTAGTCAAGCCAAATCATGCGTTTTTGGCGCATTTTAGCGTGCGGAGGGTCGCGTTTTGCGCATGAAGACAGTGTTAAACGCTCTGCAAAATTACAGCAGACGGCAATTGCGTACAAAATCATGCAGGCGCCGCAGGCGCGAAGGCGAGTGACGCGGAAGGCGCCCCGCGCCGCAGCGCGCGGGGCCATGCGGCGCTCCTCTTTGTTATGGCGTCGGCGCGGTCGTGACGCTGACGCCGCTCTCGCTGACGGTGACTTGCGTGGCCTGGCCGTTGCGCGTGCCGGTGGCGCTCCAGGCGCCGTCGGGCTGCTGCGTCAGGCCGGTGATGTTGGTGTAGCCCTCGGCTTCGAGACGGCTGCGGGCTTCCGCCTCCGTGAGCGTCACCGGCATGGGCGCCGGCGCCGGGGCCATGGTTTCCACGTCAGGCGCCTCCGGCGTCGTGGTGGTGGTTTGCTGGCCGCAGGCTGCGAGAGCCGAGATGGCGGCGGCGGCGATAAGAATACGCATTGGGGCGCTCCTTGCTTCCAACCGTTCACCAACGGGCCGCGATGGCGCTGGGTTCCGCGCGGGGCGTGCGAACGCCGGGCGGAACGGAACAAGTTCCAGCGATCGCCAAACGAGGCCGCGCTCAGTTGAGCGCTTCGGCGCCGTGCATGATGGCGCAGCGGATTTTCCAGTCGCCGCCTGCGCCGCGGCGCAGGATGTAGGTCGAGCACTCGGCGCCGAGTTCGGCGCCTTCGTCGTCGAGCCACGGCCAGCGCACCCGCACCATCGTCAGCATGTCCGTGATTTCGTCGAGGCGGACGATCTCCGGGCGGGTGTCGGTGACGCCGGCGGAATTGTAATGCTCGCGCGCGCCGGCGAACAGGTCGACGAGGTCGTCGCGCTGATCGATGGCGGCGGCGCCGGCGTCCGAAATCACCAGCGCCGGCGTCTCCCACATCTGCGCGATGGCCTCGGTCGCGCCTTCGGTCAGCGACAGGGCGAACATTTCGAGGAAGTCCATCACGCCGAGATCGTCCTCGTCGGGCCGGCCCGTGGCTGGCGATAATCCTGACGTGCGCGGCATGAGGCCCTCCGTAGAAGAAATCAACGAACGGACCGGGCCGCTGTTCCCTGCGGCGGTTGACCGGCGGATGCAGAAGGCCCCTAATCCGCGGCAAAAGGCGGGGAGATCATGGTTCGTTTGCTGTTGGGTGGACTTGTCGCGCTGGCGGCGGCGCTGGCGGGCTTCATCGGCTATCGCACGATGTCGTTCACGGCGCCGGCGCCGCCGGCGGCGGTCGAGATCGCCGCCGCCGCCGCTTACGCCATCGACGCCGATGCGGCGGCGGCGCGCCTGGCCGAAGCCATCCGCTTCCGCACCGTTTCGCTGGTCTCCGACGACGACGCGGCGGGGCGGGCCGAGTTCGAGCGCTTCCACGCCTGGATGCAAGAGACCTATCCGGCCTTCCACGCCGCGGCGCGGCGCGAGCTGATCGGCGGGCTGTCGCTGCTTTACACCTGGCCCGGCAGCGATCCGGCGCAGCCGCCGATCGTGCTGCTGGCGCACCAGGACGTGGTGCCCGTGCCGGACGACACCCGGCAGAACTGGCGGGTCGATCCGTTCGCGGGCGAACTGCGCGAGGAGGCAGTGTGGGGGCGCGGGGCGATCGACGACAAGGGCTCGCTGGTGGCGCTGCTGGAAGCGGCGGAGTTTCTCGCCGCCCAGGGCAGGCGTCCGGCGCGCACCATCGTCTTCGCCTTCGGCCACGATGAAGAACTCGGCGGCGAAGACGGCGCCGTGCGGATGGCGGCGGCGCTGAAGCAGCGCGGCGTGCGCGCCTGGTTCGTGCTCGACGAAGGCATGGCCGCGCTCAGCCGCCACCCGCTCACCGGCGCGCCGGCGGCGATGATCGGCATTTCCGAGCGCGGGTCGGGCACGATGCGCGTGCACGCCGTGGGCCAGCCGGGGCACTCGTCGATGCCGCCGAGCGAGACGGCGGTGTCGCTGGTGGCGGTCGCGGTGGACCGCATCCACGACATGCCGATCGAGCAGCGGCTCGAAGGCGGCCCGGCGCTGGGCATGATGCGCGCGCTGGCGCCGGAACTCAGCTTCGCCAACCGCATGGCGGTGGCGAACGAATGGGCGTTCGGCCCGCTCCTGCGCCAGCGCATGGAAGGCAATCCGGCGGCGCGGGCGCTGCTCGGCACCACCATCGCGCCGACCATGATCAATGGCGGGGTCCGGCCCAACGTGCTGCCGGGCGAGGCGACGGCGATGATCAATTTCCGCATCCACCCGCGCGACAGCGCCGCCGACCTGCTGCGCCGGGCGCGCCACGCGGTGGCCGATCTCGACGGCGTCAGCGTCGACTGGGCCGAGCCGCCGCGCGAGGCCTCGGGCGTTTCGAGCACGTCCTCGTCCAGCTACGCGCTGATCGCGGCGCTCTCGCGCGAGATCCTGCCGGACGCGCCGGTGGCGCCGGGCCTCGTGCTCGCCGGGACGGATTCGCGCCACTATGCGGAGGTGGCGGAAAACGTGTACCGCTACCAGCCGATCCTGCTGTCGGCGGAGGATCTGGAGATGCCGCACGGCCTCAACGAGCGCCTCTCCGTCGCCAATTTCGACCGCATGATCCGGTTCTATGTCGGGCTGATGGAAGCGGGAGCGATGCAATGATGCGGTTCGTGTCCGCGGCGTGCGCGCTGGCGCTGTGCGGCTGCACGCCGGAAGAGGAGGAGACGGCGGCGCCGGCGCCCGCGGCCGAAAGCGCGCTGCCGGCGCCGACGCCCGAGGATGTCGCCGTGCGGATCGATGCGTCGCAGAACGGGCGGACGGTGGAGGTCGCCCTGCACCAGCGCTTCGCGGTCGAACTCGTGGGCGCGCCGACGGCGGGCTATGTCTGGGCGCCGGCGGCGCTGCCGGCGTTCGTCCAGCGCGCGGGCGAAGTCAGCGGCAACACCATCGCCGAGCAGAACCAGCCCGGCTATGCCGGCGGCAATCATTGGGAAGTGCTGATGTTCGTCGCCACCGCGCCGGGAACGGGCGAACTGGTGCTGGAACAGCGCCGGCCATGGGAGACGAACGAGCCGGCGGCGGACACCTTCCGCGTCACCATCGTAGCGCGGTGATCCTGGCGCGCCGGCGCCGCTTCGGACCGCCGGCGCCTCGCCGGCCTGCAACGCTTCAGCTTCACGCCCGTCTGCAAGGAGAGTCATTCCGGACGCGCGGCGCGCGATCCGGAACCCAGGGCGGGCGATGCGCCTTGGCCCCCGGGGTCCCGGCTCTCCGCTGCGCTGCGGCCGGGACGCGGGTTGCGCGCCGTTTCATCCGGCAGGCGGCGCGAAGCGGCGCATGCCGGCTGGAAGCCGGCTGCGCGAACGTATGGAAGGTGGCGCGCATTATGGACCGCCGGCGTCCCGCCGGCCCGCGCCGGCATGCGCTGGTTGGAGCGCGGCGTTCTC
>JAHDXR010000008.1:0-34581 GCA_023384105.1 Hyphomonadaceae bacterium
AATTCCCGCTTGCGCATGCGTTTGGCTTTGCCCTCGATCAACGCCGGACTAGGCGTTCGCAGGCCTGCGTAGCGTGAGACGCTTGCCTTGCGCACCCTGGATCGCAAGCGCCGCACGCTCCTTGTCGTTCACGCCAAGCTTCGCGCGCGTGTTGTGGCGAAACTCAAATTCAATCAGATAGCGCTGCAAATAGGCTTCGCCGCAATGCTGATACACGCCGGTCATCCCGCGCTTGAACACGTTGAAGAAGCCTTCGGCGCTGTTGCTCGTCACGTCGCCGCGCGCGTATTCGTCCTTGCTGTGGTTGACGCTCTCATGCGCAGCAAAGCGCCCGCCGAATCGCTTGTAAAGGTGACTTTCGTCCGTATGTAGACGGCTCGCGGTGTCCACGTTGCCGTGCAGAATTTTCTCAATCGTCTCCCGGTTTGCCTCAGCGACGTGGAACGTGCGCGCTTTCCCGCCGCGTTCGCAAAGCACGACGATGGGGCGCTTATTCGCCGGGCCGTATCCGCCATAAGGTTTCTCACCCTTCGCGCGCGCCACGTCAGCGCGGAACGGCTTGCCATCGGCGCGCACGTCCGAAGGATTTTCGACCTTGTGGAAATAGGTTTCGTCCGCTTCCACGACCTGGCCTTCGCCGCCCAGCGGCCCGGCGCCCGATGAACCCTTCATGGCCTCTCGAATGCGATGGGCCATGAACCAAGCGGTGCGATAGCTACCGAAGCCAAGCATCCGGTGGAGCTGGGCGGCGCTGATGCCCTTCTTGGAGGCCGTCATCAGGTGGGTAGCGTACACCCACTTATGCAGCGGGATTTTCGAGCTTTCGTAGATCGTCCCGACCGTGACCGTGAAAGGCTTATCGCAGGCCCGGCAATTGTAGAGGCCGGCGCGCGTCGTCTTGCCCTTCATCAGCGTGGCTTCGTCAACCGTCCCGCAATGGGGACAGATGGGGCCATCGGGCCACAGCAGGCTTTCCAGGTGTTTCCGGGCCGCTTCGTCGTCGGTGTAGATCAAATCCATGCACGAAACATAGGGCTAGCGGCTCCCTACGTCAAGTGCATAATGTCCAGCACGCTTTGCAAAATGTCGGCTGAGCTTGCCGTTTGCGTCCCGTAACGAATCCGGCCCATGTTCGGCCATGGCGATTTGCGGGATCGACGAGGCGGGGCGGGGGCCGCTGGCCGGGCCGGTGGTGGCCGCGGCGGTGATCCTGCCGCGCAAGGGCCGCCCCAAGGGGCTCGACGATTCCAAGCAGCTGAGCGCGGAGGCGCGCGAGGTACTGGCGCTGAAAATCCGCGCGGTCGGGATCGTCGGCGTCGGCGTCGCCAGCGTCGAGGAGATCGACAGCCTCAACATCCTGCGCGCTTCGCACCTGGCCATGCGCCGCGCGTTCGAGGCGCTTCCGCAAACGCCGATCGCAGCGCTGGTCGACGGCAACATGGCCCCCGACCTGCCCTGCCCGGTCGAGTGGGTGATCGACGGCGACGCCATCGTGCCGCTGATCTCGGCGGCGTCCATCATCGCCAAGGTCGAGCGCGACCGGATGATGAACGAACTCTGCGCGCAATATCCGGGCTACGCCTTCTCCAAGCACAAGGGCTATTCGACGCCGGAGCACCAGGACGCGCTCAAGCGGCTCGGGCCCTGCGCCATCCACCGCCGCAGCTTCAAGCCGGTGCAGCTTGCGCTGGAGCTGCGGCTCGCCGGCTGAACCGCCGTTTACAGCGCCGCGCGCGCCTCTATGTTCCGCGCCATGACCACAGGGGACACGAACGGCGGGGCCAAGCCCGTCAAGGACATTTCCGCCGCCGCGGTCTGGATCGCGTGCGCGGGCCTCTGGGCGGTGCTGATGCTCATCGCGCAGATCGACCCGACCGTGCTCGAAGGCCCGCCGACCCGGCTCGGCCGCAACCACGAACTCGGCCTGCTGGAGACGCTGCAGAACGTGTTCCTGCTGAGCGCGCTGATGGCGATGATCGCCGCCCAGCGCTTCGCCGACACCAAGCAGCTGCGCGCATGGCTCGTCTTCATCGCGCTCGGCACGTTCTGGCTGCTCGGCGAAGAGACCAGCTGGGGCCAGCACTATTTCAGCTGGGAGACCGGCGGCTGGTTCGCCCAGGTCAACGACCAGAACGAAACCAACCTGCACAACACGCCCGGCGGCTGGCTCGACCAGAAGCCGCGCGCGATCCTGCTGCTCGGCATGATCCTCGGCACCATCGTGCATCCGCTGGTGAAGTACCTCCGCAAGGGCCGCGGCCTGTTCGACAAGCCCTGGTGGCTGGCGCCGACGCTCGCCAGCCTGGCGCCGGTGATCTTTTCGCAGATCGGCGCGCTGCCCAAGCGGATCGACTCGCTGAACGACAGCCTCCACTTCGCCAGCTTCTCGTTCCAGCAAGCCTTCGGCTATCGCGCGAGCGAGATGGAGGAGGTGTTTTTGTACGTCTTCTTCATCACCTATACGGTGTCGCTGGCGCATCGCCTGAAGCAGCGCAAGGCGCTGGGGATAACCTCTCCCGCGTGATCATTCTTTATGGTTAACGGTTTTCGGACTCTTGATTCGCGAGTCCGGTCAAGGGAGAATCCCCCGCTTCCGGGGGACCCATGGCGCGCCATTTCAAAGACAAGATCATCGAAGGCGATTGCATCGAGGAGATGAGAAAGCTCCCCGACGGGAGCGTCGACCTCGTCTTCGCCGATCCGCCCTATTTCATGCAACTCGGCGGCGCGCTGACGCGCCCGGACCAGTCGAACGTCGACGGCGTCGACGACGAGTGGGACAAGTTCGAGGATTTCGCCGCCTACGACGCCTTCACCCGCGCCTGGCTCGGCGAAGCGCGGCGCGTGCTGAAGCCCAACGGCGCGATCTGGGTGATCGGCTCGTATCACAACGTCTTCCGGCTCGGCGCGGCGCTGCAGGACCTGGGCTACTGGATCCTGAACGACATCGTCTGGCGCAAGACCAACCCGATGCCGAACTTCAAGGGCACGCGCTTCACCAACGCGCACGAGACGCTGATCTGGGCCGCGCGCTCGAAGGAGGCGAAATACACCTTCCACTACGACGCGCTGAAAATGCTCAATGACGAGTTGCAGATGCGTTCGGACTGGACGCTGCCGATCTGCACCGGCGCCGAGCGGCTCAAGAACCGCGAAGGCCGCAAGCTGCATTCGACGCAGAAGCCGGAAGCGCTGCTGCACCGCGTCGTCCTCGCCACCACCAAGCCGGGCGAAGTGATCCTCGATCCGTTCTTCGGCACCGGCACCACCGGCGCCGCGGCCAAGCGCCTGGGGCGCCACTATATCGGCATCGAGCGCGAGGCCGAGTACGCCGAAGGCGCCCGCGCGCGACTCAAGAAGGTCAAGCCCGTCTCGATCGAAGACCTGGAAGTGACCAAGTCCAAGAAGGAAGAGCCGCGCGTGCCGTTCGGCCAGGTGATCGAAGCCGGCTTCATCCATCCCGGCGCGTGGCTCGTCGCGCCCAACGGCAAGCGCGCGCGCGTGCGCGCCGACGGTTCGCTCGCGCTCGGCGAGTCGACGGGCTCGATCCACCGCATCGGCGCCCTCGCCGCCGACGCGCCGGCCTGCAACGGCTGGACCTTCTGGAGCCTAGTGACGCCGAAAGGCCCCAAGCCGATCGACCACTTCCGTCGCGAAATCCGCCGGCAGATGGCCATGGCGCCCGGCGCCTGAGCGCATGCCGCGTCTAACTTGACGCACCGCCAATATGGACCGCCGGCGTCCCGCCGGCATGTGCTAACCTATTTAAGTTAGAACGCGCGGCGTCGTCGTGCATAGTGGCGTGGGACGGCGCGCTCTTCTTATTATAGCGCGCGCAGGCCGGCGGGACGCCGGCGGTCCATACACGCTGGCGGAATAAACGCGCCGTAATCTCCGTGCATCCATCGCGTTCGGCGGTCGCTCCGTCGCAAACGCTGCGCGCGAACGCATCTATGTTGCATTCGTCCGGCATCTCCCAAACGCGGGTTTTGATACGCTTGGGAGTCCGAGATGAAACGAATGCTCATTGTGGTCGCCGCTGTCGCCGTTCTGGCGCCGCTCACCGCTCACGCACAGGAACGCATGAGCGATGCGCGCTATCTCGCCGCCAGCCGCTGCCTCGCCTACGCGGATCTCGAACCGCTGCAGTCCGATCCCGCGGACTTCACCTCGCTGCGCGAGGCCGCCAATGTCGGTCAGCGCCCGCCCGCCATTCGCGAACGCGCGCGCACCGATGTGCGCAACATACGCCACATCGCCCGCTCGCTCGATGCAGCGCAGCTCCGCACCCGCCGCGAGGACGCATGCGCCGCCTTCGCCGAACGCGGACTGGTCCAGCTCGGCGGCGCCGGCGCGTCCTGAGCGCGCCGCCGCCGCTGCATAGCCGGCGGCGGCCGCCCCCGCCGCGCGCTTGCGATTGACGCCGCGCCGGCGGCGTCTAAACCTCGCGCCGCCATGGCGGAAAAGCAGGACCTCCACAACGTCGAGGCGGCGCTGGGCAAGGCCGAGCTGATGGCCGCGCTCAGCGAGGCCACGCGCGCCAGGCTCGCCAGGCAGGGCGTCCCCTGCACGGTCGATCCGGGCAAGCTCCTGTTCGCCAAGGGCGACAAGGGCGATGCGCTCTATGTGCTGCTCGAAGGCGAAGTCGAGGTCCGCACCTCGACCGAGGCCGGCAAGGACGTGCGCATCGCCGCGCTCAAGCCCTACGCGCTCATCGGCGAGATGGCCGTGCTCGACGGCGGCGTGCGCTCGGCCGACATCTGCGCCATCCGCAAGTCGCGCCTGCTGCGCATCGGCCGCGACCAGGCCATCGCCGCGCTCGAGAGCGAACCGAAGGCGCTGCTCAAGCTGATCGCGGAACTCTCGCGCCGGCTGCGCCACGCCGACGCCGCGCTCGAGGACGCGCACACGCTCGATCTCGGCGGACGGCTCGCGCTGCGCCTGCTCGATGAAGCCGGCGACGGCGCCGCCGTCACGCTGACGCAGACCGAACTCGCCCGCCGCATCGGCGCCAGCCGCGAGAAGGTGAACCGCAAACTGCACGAATGGGCCGACGAAGGCTGGATCAGCATGGGCCGCGCCGGCATCAAACTGCTCGCCCGCGACAGGCTGAAAGCCCTGATCCAGGAAGCTCGCGCGAACTAGCCGCGCCGCTCTTCGTCTTTGCGAGCCCCCGCCCGCTCATTCGCCACTCCGCTCCCCGGACGCAGCCCCGGCGCTAAGCCGGGGTGCGATCCGGGGCCCAGGGGATGAAGCGCGCTGCGTTCACCCCTGGGTCCCGGCTCTTCGCTGCGCTTCGGCCGGGAAGCGGGGGAGGCCTCGCACCCGCGGTCGGCGGCGTCAGGTCTCGCCGCGCCAGGGCGAAAGGCGCGGCAGCCAGCGGCGGACGTTTCTCTGATAGGCGGCGTAGTCTTCCGGGAAGCTGCGCTTCAGCGTGGGCTCCTCGTAGCTCAGCACGAGGACGTGCAGCGTGAGCGCCACAGCCATGAAGTAGGCGATCAGCGCCGCGCTCGCGAACGCCAGGGCCTGGCCGAGGATCGCCGCCAGCGCGGCGAGATAGATCGGATTGCGCACGTGGCGATAAGGCCCTTCGACCACCAGTCGCTCGCTCGGCGCAATCGGCGCGGGCGTTCCGCCCGAGCGCGCGAACCGTAAGACGCAGTCGATCGCCACGACGGCGCCCGCCGCGATCAGCACCGCGCCGGTCAGCATCAGCGGCGCAGAGCCGTCCGCGCCGACGCGCCAGCGCGTGATCCAGGCCGGGATCAGTCCCGCCACGACAACCGGCGCGGCGACGAAGAACGCAGCCGACGCCCACGAGGCCCGCCGCGGCTTCATGCGCCGGCGCGGCTCGCGGCTTCGCGGCGCGCGAGGCTTTCGGGCGGCCATTCCTGTTTCATGTCGTAGAACACCTCGAACGCCCGCGCCCCGTCCGGCAGCTTCACCCACGGAACCTTGCTGCGGGTGAAGATATGCACGTCCGGCGCGATCGCGTGCGGCCGATCCAAGGTCGCGACGCGGACAAAGCGCAGATAGGGCCGGCGCCCGTAATCGCTCCACACCGCGACCTGGCATTTCGGGCAGCGATGGATTTCGTGCCCGCGCCCGCTCGGGCTCGGCATGTCGATCGCGACCGGCTCGCCCTGCACGATCTCGATGCGCGACGTTTCGATCAGCGCGTTGATCGCGAACGCCGAGCCGGTCTGCTTCTGGCAGTCGAGGCAGTGGCAGCAGTGCGTGAACAGCGGCCGCGACGTCAGCCTGAACCGCACCGCGCCGCACGAACAGCCGCCTTCGAAGGTTTCGCTCATCTTTTGCCCCTCGGACCGCGCGCCTTCAAACGCGCATGCGGGCCTTCAGGCCCGCGCTCCACATCGGCCGCCTTCTTGAACACGGTCGGCAGCGCGCTTGCATCGCCCCACCAGCCGTCGCCCGCAGGCGCCGCGTCCGCGGCATATACATCAAGCGTCAGCGCGAAGTGCGTGAAAACGTGTTCGACCGCGCCGATCTTCCTCCAGGCGGCTTTCGCCGGCGCATGCGCGAGCGCTTCGGCGCGCGTCCACTTCTTGGCTCGCCACTCCGTCGTCGGCAGCGCGGCCATGCCGCCGAGCAGGCCTTTGTCCGGGCGCCGCACCAGCCAGAATTCTCGAGCCGCCGGCGATAGCGCCGGCGGCTCGAGAAGGAACACCGCGCCGTGGCGGCGCGGGCGTTCCGCTTTCGCCGCGCGGCGCGGATAGGTTTCGGGCGCGCCGGCCGTAAACGCGGCGCAGGACTTCATCCAAGGACAGGCGCCGCACTTCGGCGACTTCGGCGTGCAGACGGTCGCGCCCAGATCCATCAGCGCCTGCGCCCAGTCGCCCGGACGCTCGGCGGCGACCAGTTCGCCGGCCAGTTCGCGCAGCCGGGCCTTCGCCTCCGGCAGCGGCGTCTCGACCGCGCGCAGCCGCGCCATCACCCGCTCGACATTGCCGTCGACCACATTGGCCGGCTGGCCGAGCGCAATCGCGGCGATGGCGGCGGCGGTATAGGGGCCGACACCGGGCAGCGTTCGCCAACCGGCCTCGTCCGCCGGAAAGCCCCGTTCGGCCAGCGCGTGGGCGGCGGCGTGCAGGTTGCGGGCGCGGGAGTAATAACCGAGCCCGGCCCAGGCCCCGAGCAGCTCCTCGCGCGGCGCGGCGGCCAGCGCCTCGACCGTCGGCCAGCGGGCGAGGAATCGCTCGAAATACGGGACGACGGCGGCGACCGTGGTCTGCTGCAGCATGATCTCGGAGAGCCAGACGCGGTACGGCTCGGCCGCCGCGCCGCGCACCCGCCAGGGCAGTTCGCGGCCGTTGCTATCGTACCAGGAGAGCAATGATTTCCGCAGGTTATCCCGAGTCGTGGGGACCTTATCCACAGCGGCGGGACGGCGGCGGACAAGCGCGGGCATGGGGCGTCTTTACCCTTTCTTCATGGCTTTTCGATTCGCTCCAGGGTCCATGTCCCTTCGCGACCGCTTCCGCCCGGCCGAGCCCGCGAGCGCCGACCCGCGGGCGGAGGCGCGCGCGGCGCAAGCTCTTTCGGCCCGCCGCGGCCGTTCGGCAATGGCGCCGGCGCCGTCGGCGGGCAAGGCCGTCACCGCGGTGCTGAAGCCGCTGCTGAAAGAGACCGGCGTCGGCATCAACGAACTCAAGCGCCGCTGGGCCGAGATCGCCGGCGAAAGCTTCGCGCGGGCGGCGCCGGAAAAGCTGGCCGGCGGCGTGCTCACGCTCAAGGTTCCCGGCGCGCTCGCCCCGTTCCTGCAAACCCAGACCCCTCTCCTTATAGAGCGGCTCAAAGTGGCCGGGGCGAAGGTGAAGTCGATCCGCATCGAGCAGCGGACCGCGGCGGCGGCGAAGCCCGCCAACGTCCGCCCGCTGAAGCATGCGCTGACGCCGGTCGAAGAGGCCGCGCTGGCGCAAACGCTTGACCCGGTTGGCGACCCCAGCCTCAAATCGGCGCTGATGCGGCTTGGGCGCGCGGTCAAGCAGGGGTGAGTTTCCCTTGACGGGAAATGCCTTTATGCCTCCCGGCCAAATCTTGGAGGTAGCTGCATGTTCGCCATCGGGCGCCGCTTTCTGATCCGGAGCGCGACCGCGCTCGCTCTCGCCGCGACGCTGGGCGCCTGCAACGGCGCGGGCGGCCGCGGCGGCCTCAGCGGCGACGACATGGTGCTCGGCGACGCCAGCGCGCCGGTCACGCTGATCGAGTACGCTTCGGCCACCTGCCCGCACTGCGCCACCTTCCACGAGCAGGTGTTCGAGCAGCTGAAGACCAATTACATCGACACCGGCCGCGTCCGTTACGTGTTCCGCGAGTTCCCGACCGCGCCGGCGCCGGTCGCGGTCGCCGCGTTCCAGGTCTCCCGCTGCGGCGGGGCTTCGCCGGAGCAGTATTTCAGCCGCCTCGGCGAAGTGTTCCGCACCCAGGAAACGCTGTTCCGCTCGCTGCAGACCGACGCCGGGCGCCAGTACTTCATCAATCTGGGCGCCGCCGCCGGGCTCACCGAACAGGACGTGCTGGCCTGCATCGCCGACGAGGAAGGCCCCGCCCGCATCCGCCGCATCGTCGACAGCGGCACGCGCGAGTTCAACATCACCGGCACGCCGACCTTCGTCATCAACGGCGAGAAGGTCGAGGATCCGAGCGTGGTGACCTATGAAGGCCTGTCGCGTCTGCTCGACGCCGCCGGCGCCGCCGCGAACTGAGGAAGGCGCGCAGCCGCCGTGAACATCACCGAGCTGCGCCTCCTCGGCTTCAAGAGCTTTGTCGATCCGGCGCGCGCGCCGATCGAAACCGGGCTGACCGGCGTGGTCGGCCCGAACGGCTGCGGCAAGTCGAACCTGCTCGAAGCGGTGCGCTGGGTGATGGGCGCGACCAGCGCCAAGTCGATGCGCGCCTCCGACATGGAGGACGTGATCTTCGCCGGCAGCGCCGGGCGGCCCGCGCGCGAGTTCGCCGAGGTCACGCTGGTGGTGACCGACGCGCGCGGGCGCGCGCCGGCGCCGTTCCAGCACGAGGACGTGCTCGAAGTCACGCGGCGCATCCGCCGGGGCCTGGGCTCGATCTACCGCATCAACGGCAAGGAGGTGCGGGCCAAGGACGTGCAGCTCCTGTTCGCCGACGCGGCGACCGGGGCGAACTCGCCGGCGCTGGTGCGCCAGGGCCAGATCAGCGAACTGATCGCGGCCAAGCCGCAGAACCGCCGGCGCATCCTCGAAGACGCCGCCGGCATCGCCGGCCTGCATGCGCGCCGGCACGAAGCGGATCTGAAGCTCAAGGCGGCGGAGACCAATCTCACCCGCCTCGACGAAGTGCTGGCCGAGATCGAAGGCCAGGCGGCGAGCCTGAAGAAGCAGGCGCGCCAGGCCGAGCGCTATCGCGGCCTGGCGCAGACGCTGCGGGAAACCGAGGCGCTGCTCATGCATCGCCGCTGGAGCGAAGCGCGCGAGCGCGAAGCCGAGGCGCAAGGCTTCCTGCGCGACGCCGAGCGCGCCGTCGCGCAGGCGGCTGCGGACGCGAGCGCCGCCGAGCGGGCGGCGAATGGCGCGCGCGAGGCGCTGGGACCGCTGCGCGAAGAAGAAGCGATCGCGGCGGCGGTGCTGCGCCGGTTCGAGGGCGTGCGCGTGGGGCTCGAACGCGACGTCGCCGAAGCTGACGCGGCGCTGGCGCGGTGCGACGAGGACGAGCGGCGCGCGCACGACGAGGCGGAGCGGCTCGATGCGCTCAAGCGCGATGCGGAAGCGGCGCTGGCGCGGCTCGGCGCGGAAGCGGCGGAGCTGGGCTCCGGCGACGAAGCGCAAGCGGCGGCGGCGCTGAACGCCGCCGAAGCGGCGCGCGATGCAGCGGCGGCCAAACGCGCGGCGGCGGAAGCCGAACTCGAAGCGCTGACGGCGGACGCAGCGGCCCGGCGCGCGCGGGCGCAGGCGCTGAGCGACGCGGCGGGCGCGGCGCGGGCGCGGCTGGAGCGGCTGGCGGAACGCCGGCGCGCGCTCGACGCGCAAACCGAAGCGTTGCCGGCGGCGGATGCTATGAACCGGCGCTTGGCGCAGGCGCGGGCGCAAGCGGCGAAAGCGGCGGACGACGCGGCGAAGCATCGCGCGTCGCTCAGCGAGGCGGAGGCGGCGCTCAAAGCGGCGGAAGCCGCGGATGAAGCGGCGTGGGCGCCCTATCGCGCGGCGGAGACGGCGTTCAATGCGCTGGGCGCAGAGGTGCGCGGGCTTGAGCAGCTGACGCCGCCCGACGCCGGCAGGTTTCCGCCGGTGCTGAACGCGATCGAGGTCGAGCCCGGCTACGAGCGGGCGCTGGCGGCGGTGCTGGGCGAAGATATCGAAGCGTCGACGCATGCGGATGCGCCGCTGCGCTGGGCGGGCGCTGCGGCCCCCGCTCCGACTTTGCCGGCGAGCGCGGACTCGCTGGCGCGGTTCGTGAAGGCGCCGGAGGCGCTGGCGGCGCGGCTCGCGCTGGTCGGCGTGGTCGACGCCAAGGACGGCGCGCGGCTGGCGAAGACGCTGACGCCGGGCGCGCGGCTGGTGTCGCGCGAGGGCGACCTGTGGCGCTGGGACGGTTTTGTGCGGCGCGCGGATGCGCCCCAGCCGGCGGCGGCGCGGCTCGAACACAAGAACCGGCTGGCGGCGGCGCGGGCGGAGCTGAAAACCGCGGCGGCGAAGCTCGCGGCGGCGAAGCTCGCGTCCGACGACGCCAAGGCGGCGCGGCAGGCCGCGGACGCGAACCTGCGCGGCTTGCGCGCCGAGGCGCCGAAGCTCGCGAACGCCGAAGCCGACGCCCAGCGCGAGGCCGAGCGGATCGAGGCTGAGCTGGCGCGGCTGAACGAGCGGCGCGCCGATCTCGATGCGCAGGCGCAGACGCTGCAGGCGGAAATCGCCGAAGCGGAAGCAGCGGCGAACGCCGCGGCGGGCGCGGCGGGCGAAGCGCCGGCGGGCGGCGACGAACGCGCGCTGGCGGCGGCGCGCGCAGCGGTCGAAGCGGCGCGGAGCGCGGCGGCGGAAGCGGCGGCGGCGGCGCAGGCGCTGGTGCGCGACAAGGCGCAGCGCGATCAGCGGCGCAGCGTCGTCGGTGCCGAGACACAGCAATGGCGTGCGCGGATCGGCGAAGCGCAGCAGCGGCTCGCCGCGCTCGGCGCCGAGCTCGACGCCATCGCCGCGCGGCGCGACGCGGCCAAGGCGGCGCCGGTCGAAGCGCGCAAGAAGCTCGACGCGCTGATGGACGAAGCCGGCGCGGCCGAGCGGCGCCGCCAGCAGGCCGGCGACCGCGTCGCCGAAGCGGAAGCCGCTGCGCGCGCGGCGGGCGAAGCGGCGAAGGCGGCCGAGCAGGCGCACGCGGCGGCGCGCGAACGCCGGGCGGGCGCTGAAGCGCATGCGCAAGCGGCGCGGCAGCGGGTTGAAGACGTGGCGGCGCAGGCGCGCGAGATCGCCAACGCCGAACCCGATGCGCTGGCGGGACTGGCGGGCGGGCTGATGTCGGGACCGTTGAGCGAAGCGCCGATCGCGGAGGTCGAACGCCGGCTCGAACGGCTGAAGGCCGAGCGCGACGCGGCGGGGCCGGTGAACCTGCGGGCCGAGGAAGAACTCGCCGAAGCGCAGGAGCGGATCGACACGCTGACGCGCGAGAAGGACGACGTCGCGCAAGCGGTGGCGAAGCTGCGCCGCGCCATCACGACGTTGAACAACGAAGGCCGGGCGCGGCTGCTGCGCGCGTTCGAGGAAGTGGACGCCCACTTCGCGCAATTGTTCTCGACGCTGTTCGAGGGCGGCCAGGCGGCGCTGAAGCTGACCGAAAGCGAAGATCCGCTCGAAGCCGGCCTCGAAATCTTCGCCCAGCCGCCGGGCAAAAGGCTCACCAACCTGTCGCTGCTCTCCGGCGGCGAACAGGCGCTGACGGCGACGGCGCTGATCTTCGCGGTGTTCCTCGCCAACCCCGCCCCGCTCTGCGTGCTGGACGAAGTCGACGCCCCGCTCGACGACGCCAATGTCGACCGCTTCTGCCGCATGCTCGAAGAGATGAAGCGGCTGACGACGACGCGCTTCGTCGTCATCACCCACAACCCGGTGACGATGTCGCGGATGGACCGGCTCTATGGCGTGACCATGCCGGAACAGGGCCTGAGCCAGCTCGTCAGCGTCGATCTCGGCCGCGCGCAGGCGCTGGCGGCGGAGTAGCCTTCAGCCCCCCGCTTCCCGGCCGCAGCGCAGCGCCGAGGCCGCGTTCGGGGAGCGCCGCGTCCTCCCCCGCCAGGGGGAGCACGGGCGGCAGTGGTTTTTTCAACGTCACGCTTCCCGGCCGGAGCGAAGCGGAGAGCCGGGCCCCAGGGGCGACCGCGGGCGCGCTTCATCCCCCTGGGCCCCGGCTCGCACCCCGGCTTTCGCCGGGGCTGCGTCCGGGGAGCGGGGCGGGCGTCGCTTCGGACCAAGCAGGCGCAGACCGGCGGGACGCCGGCGGTCCATAGGCGCGGGCATGCGCCGGCGCCCGCGGGCGAACCATGTTCGTCGCGGCGCAGGATGCGGGTGTGGACTGAGCGCTATGCGTTGGAAGGCGCATGCCGGCGAGGGCGCCGGCGGTCCATAGGCGTCGCGCTAGGACGTGTCGGCGGCGCAGGCGGCTGGCGGCGGCGCGGAGCTGCGCACGGCGTCGGCGGGCGGTGCGGCCAGCGTGATCGGATAGAGCCGCGTCAGGCCGCGCCTGGCGCGGCGCATGAAACCGGCGACCAGCGCATCGAGGTTCGCGAGCGCGTGCGCGAGGACGGCGAAGCGCGCGGCGATGTCGCGATGGCGCAACGCGCGGCGCAGGCGCGAACCGATCGCCGCGCGCACCAGCTGGCGCGGGCGCGTGCGGCGGGCGAAGCCGTCCGGCGCGAAATCGCGGCGCACGTCGGAGCGCGCCGGGCGCCGATTCAGCATCTCGGCGGCGCGCATGACGACGAACCTGGCGATCAGCCGCGCCATCGGGTGCAGCGAAAGATAGCGATAGCGGCGGCGCAGCAAGCGCCGGCGCGGGCGCGGGCGTTCGGCGCCGAACAGCATCATGCCGATCCAGGCGAGCATCAGGCCCGCCCAGGCGGTCAGCCTGGCGAACCTTTGCTCGCTGATGTGGGGGGATCGGGTGATGTTCATGCGCCGGATTATGCGGCCGGCGCAAACCGGTCGGATTGATTTCCGGCGGCCCGTTGAAAGGCCGGGCTATTTGCTTGCTTTGCGGGGGATGGCCGCCCTTTCAGTCCCCCTATATGCGGCGGCGGGCGAGCCTGCGGTCCGGACCGAGGCGGCGGCCCTCGCGCGCGCAGCAAATGTCGCACGCGGCTTTCTTGACCCGCGAACGGCCCCTGCTAGTTTCCGCGCGCGCGAACAGGGGGGCTCTCGCTGAGTCGCCCCTCTGGGCGCGTGGACCGTTCGATGGCTGACGAAAAACCGCCCGAGGACGCCCTCTCCGATCTGCGCCGGCGCGTCAGCGCCGCGCGGGGCGATGGCGCCTCGAACACCCCTCCTCCGCAGAGCCCGGCTTCGCTGGCGATGCGCTTTGGCGGGGAGTTCGGCGCGGCGATCATCGTTGGCGCGTTGCTCGGCTATGGCGTCGACCACTTCGTCCACACGTCGCCGTGGGGGCTGGTGGCCGGGTTGGGGCTGGGTTTCGCGGCGGGCGTCGTGAATGTGGTGCGCGTGGCGCAATTCTATTCGCGGAGCCATCCCGTCGAGCCGGATACGCCGTCCGCGGTGGACGACGAAGAGGACTGAGACCGGCCGTGGCCAACGACCCGATTGAGCAGTTTCATATCGAGCCCATCGCCGCGCTCGAAATCGCCGGACTCGATGCGAGCTTCACCAATGCGAGCCTCGCCATGGTCGGCGGGGCCGCGCTGGCGGCCTGGTTCTTCAACTGGGCGATGAAGCCGGCCGCGATGGCGCCGGGCCGCGCCCAGGTGGCGGCGGAAGGCGCTTACGACTTCGTCCACGGCATGCTGCACGATGCGGCGGGCGCCGAAGGCGTGAAGAAGTTCCTGCCGTTCGTGTTCACGCTGTTCCTGTTCATTTTCATGTCGAACATGCTGGGGATGTTCCCCGGCTTCCTCGGCGTGCATCACATCTTCACGCCGACCAGCCAGATCGTGGTGACGGCGGCGCTGGCGCTGATGGTGTTCTTCACCGTCATCGTCGTCGGCTTCGCCAAGAACGGGCTGAAATTCTTCAAGCTGTTCGCGCCGTCCGGCGTGCCGATCGTGATCCTGCCGTTCGTCGTGCTGATCGAGGTGATCTCGTTCTTCTCGCGCCCGCTGAGCCACGCCGTCCGCCTGTGGGCCAACATCCTCGCGGGCCACATCCTGCTCAAGGTGTTCGCCGGCTTCGTGCCGGCGCTGATCGCCGCGGGCGGATTCTACGGCGTGCTCTCGGTGCTGCCGCTGGCGATGACCGTCGGCCTCTACGGCCTCGAATTCCTGGTCGCGTTCCTACAGGCGTACGTATTCGCGATCCTGACCTGCATCTATCTCAACGATGCGCTTCATCCCGGGCACTGACGCCCTCCACCACAGCAAGAGTTTATCGAAGGAGTTCAACATGGACGCGGAAGCGGCAAAGTACATCGGCGCTGGTCTGGCCTGCCTCGGCATGCTCGGCGCGGCGATCGGCGTGGGCAACATCTTCGGCAGCTTCCTCTCGGGCGCCATGCGCAATCCGTCGGCGGCGCCGGGCCAGTTCGGCAACCTGATCTTCGGCTTCGCCGTGACCGAAGCGCTGGGCATCTTCTCGCTGCTGATCGCCATCCTGCTGCTGTTCGTGGTGTGATGGCCGCCGAAACGCACGCCCCCGACGCCGCCGCCCATGGCGGCGAGCACGCGGCCGCCTTCCCGCCGTTCGACGCCTCGCTGTTCTCGAGCCAGCTGATCTGGTTCGCGATCACGTTCGCGGCGCTCTACTATATCGTCTCGCGCTTCATCATTCCGAGCGTGGCGACGGTGCAGGACAAGCGCGCCGCGACGCTGAAAGGCGATCTCGACACCGCGGCGCAGAAGAGCGCCGAGGCCGAGAGCGCGCGCGCGGCGATGGAAAAGGCCACGGCCAAGGCGCGGGCGGAAGCGCGCGCGATGGTCGACGCGGCGCGGGCGGACATGCAGGCCAAGCTCGCCGCCGAGCAGGCCCAGGCCGAGACGCGCCTGGCGCAGCGCATCGAAGCCGCCGAGGCGCGCGTGAACGAGGCGCGGACCAAAGCGCTGGCGGACGTGCCCACAATCGCCGACGCGCTGGCGCGCGACATCGCCGCCAAGCTCGCGCCCGCGAACGCCTGAGGAGAGCGTGATGGAGTGGTTCACCGCTACCGAGGTCGCCTTCCTGGGGCTGGCGCTGTTCATCGCCCTGCTGGTCTATCTGAAAGTGCCGGCGATGGTGCTGGGCATGCTCGACAAGCGCTCGCAGGCGATCGCCGACGAGCTGCACGAGGCGCGCCGGCTGCGCGAGGAAGCGGAACGGCTGCTGGCCGAGTACGAAACCAAGCGCGCCGCGGCGGAGACCGAGGCCAAGGCGATCGTCGACGCCGCCAAGGAGCAGGCGGCGGCGGTGGCCGAAGAGACGCGCCAGTCGATGCTGGCGGCGATGGCCCGGCGCGAGAAGCAGGCCGAGGACCGCATCGCCTCGGCGGAAACGAAAGCCGCCGACGAAGTGCGCGCGGCGGCGGCGGAAGCCGCAATCGCGGCGGCCGAGCGGCTGCTGCACGAGCGCATCGACGACCAGGCGCAGGCCGCGCTGGTGCGCGAAGGCGCCGGCGAACTGGCGCGCAAGTTCGGTTAGGGCGCTCTCGGAGCGCCGGCGTCCTCGCCGGCATGCAACGTTTTTCTCCGGGAAGCGTGACGTTGAAAAACCCCCACCGCCTGTGCTCCCCCGCCAGGGGGAGCTGTCGCGCGGAGCGTGACTGAGGGGCGGCGCCAGCGTTTGCACAGGTTCGCGCCCGCCCCTCCGTCGCGTGCTGCGCACGCGCCACCTCTCCCTGGCGGGAGAGGACGCGGCGGACACGCTCCCCGGACGCAGCCCCGGCGAAAGCCGGGGTGCGATCCGGGGCCCAGGGGGTGAAGCGCGGGTGCGTTCGCCCCTGGGTCCCGGCTCTCCGCTGCGCTGCTATTCCGCGGCTTGCCTTGCGCCGGCGCTGTTGTCGCCGCGGCGCCAGCGCAGCTTGGGCTGGCGGGCGGCGCGAGTGTCGTCGAGGCGGCGCATCGGCGTGAGCTTCGGCGCCTGCTTGAAGAACTCGACCTCGCCCGCGTTCACGCGCCCGGCCAGCGCGATCATCACCTCGGCGAAGCGGTCGAGTTCGCGCTTGGGCTCGGTTTCGGTCGGCTCGATCAGCATGGCGCCGTGCACGACCAGCGGGAAATAGGTGGTGAACGGGTGATAGCCCTCGTCCAGCAGCGCCTTGGCCATGTCGATGGTCTCGACGCCTTTCGGCTTGATCGATGAATCGTCCAGCAGCACTTCGTGCATGCACGGCCGCTCGCCGAACGGCGCGCTGAAATGCGGCTTGAGGCGCGCCAGCAGATAGTTGGCGTTCAGCACCGCGTCTTCCGCGACCTGGCGCAGGCCGTCCGACCCATGGCTCAGCATGTAGGCGAGCGCGCGGGTGAACATGCCCATCTGGCCGTGGAACGCGCACATGCGGCCGAAGGCTTGCGTGCCGTGGGCGTGTTCGCGGAGTTCGCGCGTCCGCCCGCGCAGCACGATGTGCGGCACGGGCGCGAAGGGCGCGAGTGCGGCGGAGAGAACGGTGGGGCCGGCGCCGGGGCCGCCGCCGCCGTGGGGGGTGGAGAAGGTCTTGTGCAGGTTGATGTGCATGGCGTCGACGCCGAGATCGCCGGGGCGCACCTTGCCGACGATGGCGTTGTAATTGGCGCCGTCGCAATAGAAGTACGCGCCCGCTTCGTGGATCGCATCGGCGATGCGCCTGATCTCCGGCTCGAACAGGCCGCACGTGTTCGGGTTGGTGATCATGATGGCGGCGACGTCGGGGCCGAGCTTGGCTTTGACGTCATCCAAGTGCACGCGCCCGTCGTCGCGCGCGGGGATTTCGTCGACGGTGAAGCCGGCGGCGGCGGCGGTGGCCGGATTGGTGCCGTGCGCCGAACTTGGCACCAGCACGCGCTTGCGACGGCCCTCGCCGCGCGCTTCGAGCGCAGCCTTGATCGCCAGCATGCCGCAGAACTCGCCATGCGCGCCGGCTTTGGGCGAAAGCGCCACGGCGGGCATGCCGGTGAGCGTGCAGAGCCAGTGCGCCAGTTCGTCCATCAGTTCGAGCGCGCCCTGCACCGTGGCGACCGGCTGCAGCGGATGCAGGTCGGCGAAGCCCTCGAAGCGCGCCGCGCGCTCGTTGAGGCGCGGATTGTGCTTCATCGTGCACGAGCCCAGCGGGAAAAGGCCGAGATCGATGGCGTAGTTCTTTTGAGAAAGGCGCACGAAATGGCGCATCGTCTCCGGCTCGGACAGGCCGGGCAGATCGAGCGCGGCTTTGCGGGTGAGGCCGTTGAGTTTCGTCGGCGCGCCTTTGGGCTCTGGCAGATCGACGCCCGCGCCGGTGGCGTGGCCGGTTTCGAAGATCAGCGGCTCGGCTTGGAGCAGCCCGCGATTGCCGGAGGTGGTTGGGGGGGTCATGCGATGCTTCCGACAAAAGTGGAGCGCGGCGCTGGCCGCTCCCCCTCCCCGCGAGGGGAGGGGGTAAGGGGGCGGGGCGATGCGCGACGGGCGATCGTTCGCGCTGAAAGCAAATTCTGAGAGTGCGGAGCTTCACCTCGCCCCCTGCCCCCTCCCCTCAAGGGGAGGGGGTTCTTGGCGGCGGCGCTCATTGCAGAGCCTCCTGAAGCGCCTTTGCGTACGCGGCGATGTCCTCGTCCGTGTTCATCTCCGTGGCGCAGGCGATGAGGACGTCGTCCATGCCGGCGCGCGGGTTGAGGCGGCTCATGGCGACGCCGGCGATGACGCCGCGCGCGGCGAGCGTATCGACCACCTCCTGCGCGGGCTTCGGCAGCTTCACGGCGATCTCGTTGAAGAAGCGCTCGGTCAGCACTTCGACGCCCTTCACCTTGGCGAGCGCATCGGCCAGTTCGATGGCCTTCTCGTGATTGAGCGTCGCCAGTTGGCGCAGCCCCTTCTCGCCGAGCAGCGTCATGTGGATGGTCCAGGCGAGCTGGCAGAGGCCGGAATTGGTGCAGATGTTGCTGGTCGCCTTCTCGCGGCGGATGTGCTGTTCGCGCGTCGACAGCGTCAGCACGAAGCCGCGCTTTCCGTCGGCGTCGATGGTCTCGCCGGCGACGCGGCCGGGCATCTGGCGGATGTATTTCTCGCGCACGCCGAACAGGCCGACATAAGGCCCGCCGAAATTGAGCGCATTGCCGATCGACTGGCCCTCGCCGCAGACGATGTCGGCGCCGTATGCGCCGGCGGGCTCGATCAGGCCGAAGGCGACGCATTCGGTGAAGGTCGCGACCATCAGCGCGCCTGCCCCGCGCGCGGCTTCGCCGATTTGCGTGAGATCCGTCACCGTGCCGAACAGGTTGGGCGACTGCACGACGACGGCGGCGACATCGGCGCTGAGTTCTTTGGCAACCGCCGCTTCGTCATCGATCGCGGCGGGGAGCGCGACGATTTCGAGGCCCTGCGCTTCGCAGGCGGTGCGGGCCGTGTCGACGTAATGGGGATGCACGCCGCCGGAGAAGACGATCTTCTTCCGCTTCGTCACGCGCGCGGCCATCATCGCGGCTTCGGCGCAAGCCGTGGAGCCGTCGTACATCGAGGCGTTGGCGATTTCGACGTCGAGCAATTGCGCGACCTGGGACTGGAACTCGTAAAGCGCCTGCAGCGTGCCCTGTGCGATCTCCGGCTGGTACGGCGTGTAGGCGGTGAGAAATTCGCTGCGCTGGATCAGATGATCGACGCTCGCCGGCACATGATGGCGATAGGCGCCGGCGCCGAGGAAGAAAGCGGTGCGGCCGGCGGGCGTGTTCTTCTCCGCGAGGCGCTGCAAGCGGCGATGCACTTCGAGTTCGCCCTGCGCCCGGGGGAGATCGACCAGGCTCTTGAGCAGCGCGGCGTTCGGGACGTCGACGAACAGATCGTCGACGGTCTTGACGCCGATGACGGCGAGCATCTGCTCGCGGTCGGCGTCGGTGAGCGGGAGGTAACGCACGGGAGGTCAGTGCTCCATAGCCCCCTCCCCGCGCGGGGAGGAGGTCGGGGGTGGGGTGATGCGCGACGCTTGTATGTTCGTATTGACGCCGGTGCGCGTTATGGGCCGCCGGCGCCCTCGCCGGCCGGCGCCGGAGCATGCCGGCGAGACGCCGGCGGTCCATATTGGCGCGGTGTTCTGAGCGCGCGGAGCTTCACCCCGCCCCCTGCCCCCTCCCTGCGCGGGGAGAGGGTGAGGTTGAGCCAAATCCATCAGAGCCCCTTCACGTAATCGGCGTAGGCCGCTTCATCCATAAGGGCGTCGAGTTCGGTTTTGTCGGCGAGCTTCAGCTTCACGAACCAGCCATCCGCTTCGGGGCCGTCATTGATGATCTGCCAGTTCTCGTTCTTGATCTCGGCGTTGACTTCTACGATCTCGCCGGAGACCGGCGCGTAGACGTCGGAGGCGGTCTTGGCGCTTTCGACCACGGCCATGTCGTCGCCTTGCTTGAAGCTTCGGCCGGGCTCGGGGAGTTCGGCGTAGACGACGTCGCCCAATTGCTCGGCGGCGTATTGAGTGATGCCGACGGTGGCGATGTCGCCGTCGAGGCGGACCCATTCGTGGTCTTTGGTGTAGCGCGTGGTCATGGGAAGCTCCTGGATGAGCGAAGACAGACCCCCTCTCCCTGCTGTGGAAGGGAGAGGGTTGGGGTGAGGGTGGAGCGCCGACGGCGCAGAACCGGACGCCGCGAAACGACTGGGCGCGTACCCCTTTCGGGGGAGAGGGTTCGCGATTGAAAGCGAAGCATCACTTCTTCCTCACATAGCGGTGCGGGACGAAGGGCAGCGGCGTGACGGTGGCGGGGCGCGGGACGCCGCGGATCATCAGATCGACGACATGCCCCGGTTCGGCGTGCGCGGCTTCGACATAGCCCATCGAGATCGGGCCGTTGAGCGTGGGCGAGAAGCCGCCGCTGGTGACGATGCCGATGGTCTTGCCGTCCTTCATGATCTCGACGCCCTCGCGCGCGGGCGCGCGGTCGTTGGGGCGGATGCCGACGCGCTTTCTCGCGGGGCCAAGCTCGTATTCGCGCAGGATGCGCTTGGCGCCGGGGAAGTCCCTGGCTTCGCGGCGGCGCTTCTGGATGGTCCAGGCGAGATCGGCTTCGATCGGCGACGTGGCCGGATCGAGGTCGTGGCCGTAGAGGCAAAGCCCGGCTTCGAGACGCAAGCTGTCGCGCGCGCCGAGGCCGACGGGCTTCACCTCCGGATGCGCGAGCAGCGCTTCGGCGAGGTCCTTCGCAGTCTCCGCGCGCACCAGAATCTCGTAGCCGTCCTCGCCGGTGTAGCCTGAGCGGGTGACGGTGATGCGGCCGAAGGCGGCGAAGCGCTTCACGGTCATGAAGTTCATTTCGGCGAGCGCCGGATCGATCACCTCCGCCGCCACGCGATGCGCGCTCGGACCTTGCAACGCCAAGAGGCAGCGGTCGTCGGCGCGCACCAAGTCGGCTTCGCCCGTGGTCGCCGCTTCGATCAGCGCCCAGTCCTGGTGCTTGCAGCCGGCGTTGACGACGACATAGAGATCGCCGGCGGCGCCCGCTTCGGCGGGGCGCGCGATCATCAGATCGTCGAGCACGCCGCCCTCCTCGTTGGTGATCATGGTGTAGCGGACCTGGCCGGGCTTGAGGCCCTGGATGTCCGCCGGGACCAGGCGCTCGATCAGCGCGGCGATCTTTCCGTGCGCGGCCTCGCCTTCGAGGCCGTGGCCCTTCGGCAGCGCAAAGAAGCTCGGACCCATGTGGCTGACGTCGAACAGGCCGGCATGCGCGCGCGTCCAGTTGTGTTCGGGGATCAGGCCCTCGAACTGGAGCGGCATGTCGTAGCCGGCGAAGTCGCCGAACTTCGAGGTGCGCGCGCGCCAGAGCGCGTCGAGCGGCAGCGTCTTCAGTGATCCGGCTTCAGTCATGTTCGTTCCAGGCGCGATCGGCGCATGCGTTCGCACGCACGCGGCCCCCGCTGTCCCTGGCGCCTGAGAGATTTACTCCTTCGGCGGTGTTTCGGAGCGGGCGCCTTCAGACGCGCGCTCCGAACACTCTATCCAGCGTGTTCATCCCCCCGCGGTCCGGTTCCCTGAGAGTTTCCGGGGCGGTTGCTCCTTCGGGGGCGCCGCGGATCACGTCCGCAGCGCGCTCTCCCACGGGGTTCGCTTGTCTGGCCGGAGCGCCGCGACTCGCGTCGGGGCGCTCCGTTGGCCGGAAACTGGTCGCGCGGGTGGCGAGAGTCAATCGGCCCAGGCGAGCGTCGTCTCGCCCCGGAGCAGCGCTTCGGCTTCGGGCGTGTGCCTGGCCCCCGAGGCGTCATGGAGATCGAGCCCCTTGAGCAGCCGCAGCGGCGCGCGCGAGCCCTTGCGGGCGCGCGCCAGCACGCGCTTGGCGGGCGCCTCCGCACGCGGACGGATGGGAAAGATCTCCACGCCGCCCAGGCGCCCCTCCAGCGCGCGCAGGATTTCCGGCAGCTTGTGCGCGCGGTGGATCAGCGTCAGCGCCGCGCCGCCGGTGAGGCGATCCGCGAGCGCGGCGATCCAGCGTTCGACCGGTTCGTCGGCGATGTGGGCGTGGCGGCGTTCGGCCGACGGCGCGCGGCCCTCGCCTTCGGCGTCGAACGGCGGATTGAAGAACGCGCCGTCGAACACGTCTCGATTCGCATCGCGTCCAAACACATCGCCTGTCACGATTTCCGCAATTGTGGACATCCCGTTCATGGCGAGATTTTCGCGTGCGATCGCGGCCATGTTCGCATCGCGTTCGAGTCCGACGAAGGCCGCGTTCTCAGTGCGTGCCGCGACCGCGATCAGCGCCGCGCCGACGCCGCAGCCGGCTTCGAGCAAACGCATGCCGGGCGCGGCCTCGACCGCGCTCGCCAGCAGCAGCGTGTCGGCGTTGACGCGATAGCCGCGCCTGGGTTGACGGATGCGGATGCGCCCGCCAAGCAGCGCATCCTCGGTAAGTGCTTGTTCCATAACGCGCCGATGCGACCCTTGCGCGCGACGAGGGGAACCCCGCTTGACCCTGCGCGCGCGGGTGAGCATCGTTTCGGCGCAAGATGAAGGCAAGCGGAGGCCCTTTGGGACCGGCGGTCGGACCAGCCAAGCAAGCCCCGGGCGCGCCGCATGCGGTCGACCGGCTGGCTGCGCTATTGGCCGAAGACCTGGCCGCCGTCGACGCCATCATCCATCAGTACATGACCAGCCCCGTAGGTGTGATCCCAAACCTGGCGGCGCACCTGATCGATGCGGGCGGCAAGCGCATCCGGCCGCTGATCACGCTGGCGGCGGCGCGCCTGCTGGGCGGCGGCGGCGACGGCCCGCGCAAGCTGGCGGCGGCGGTGGAGTTCATCCACAGCGCCACGCTGCTGCATGACGACGTCGTCGACGTCTCGTCGATGCGCCGCGGCAAGAAGAGCGCCAACATGGTGTGGGGCAATTCGGCCAGCGTGCTGGTGGGCGACTTCCTGTTCGCGCGCTCGTTCAACCTGATGGTCGAGACCGGCGACATCCAGGTGCTCGACATCCTGGCCCGCGCCTCGAGCGTGATCGCCGAGGGCGAGGTGATGCAGCTCGCCGCGGCCAACGACGCCGAGACCACGCGCGCGCGCTACATGGAGATCGTCGCCGCCAAGACCGCGGCGCTGTTCGCGGCGGCGGCGAAGTCGGGCGCGGTGGCGGCGGGGCGGCCGGGCGCGGAAGCGGCGGCGCTGGAGATTTACGGGCGCGAGCTGGGGCTGGCGTTCCAGCTGGTCGACGACGCGCTCGACTATGGCGGGCTCGCCGCGGCCATGGGCAAGAACGCCGGCGACGATTTCCGCGAAGGCAAAGTCACGCTGCCGGTGATCTTCGCGCGCGATGCGGGCGACGAAAGCGAGCGCGCATTCTGGCGGCGGGCGATGGGCGGCGAGCGGAGCGAGGACGATTTCCATCGCGCCGTGGCGCTGCTGAAGCGGCACAACGCCATCGCGCGCACGCTCGACGCCGCGCGCGCCCACGCCGACGCCGCCAACGCCGCACTGCGCGCGCTGCCGGCCAACGCCTATCGCGAAGCGCTGCAAGCACTGCCGGAGTTCGTGGTGGAGCGGGCGTATTAGAGTGGCGAGTGGCGAGTGGCGAATGGGGAGCGGCGAATGGGGCTGCTCCGCCGGTTCGAAAACAACCCGCGTCATTCCGGGCGGAGGCGCGCCGTAGAGCCGGAATGACGCGGGGGTGTTGATCGGCGTCAGTCGCCCCGCGCCGCGCGTTCGAGTTCGGCGATGTCGATTTTGACCATCTTCATCATCGCGGCGAACACGCGCGCGTTGCGCGCCTGGTCGGGGCCGGTCGTCAGTTCGATCAGCCGCCGCGGCGTGACCTGCCATGAAAGACCGAACTTGTCCTTCAGCCAGCCGCACTGGCTTTCCCGGCCGCCGCCCGCGAGCAGACGCTCCCAGTAATAGTCGACCTCGGCCTGGTCCTCGCAGTCGATGACGAAGGAGACCGCTTCGTCGAACTTGAAATGCGGCCCGCCGTTCAGCGCGGTGAAACGCCAGCCGTCGAGTTCGAACTCGACCGTCATGACGGCGCCCGCCGGATACGGACCGCCTTCCGGATACCGCGCGATCTTGTTGATCTTCGCATTCTTGAAGATCGAAACGTAGTGATTGGCCGCTTCTTCCGCCTCGCTGTCGAACCAGAGGAAAGGCGTGATCTTCGACATGGCGCTTCTCCTTCAGGCCGCCTTCGCCTCGAACATCTCGTCGAGCCGCGCGTAGCCGATCTCCATGCCGCCGGTCATGCCGGTGGCGAGGGCGCCGTCGCGCGCTTCCTTCGAGGGGAACAGCATCGTCACGGCGAGCGTGGTGACGCCGTCGGATTCGCTGAACTCGGAGGCGACGATGGCGGGCTCGGTCGACATCGCGCCGCCGATATCGCCCGGATCGTAGCGCTCCTCGTGCACCAGCTTCGCCGGCGGAATCAGCTCCTCGAACACGCCGAAGAAGCCGAACTCCTTGCCGTCCTCGTCGCTCTTCCAGCGCCAGCGATAGGCGCCGCCTTCGCGCAGGTCCATTTCGCACACCGGCATGCTCCAGCCCGGAGGGCCGAGCATCCATTTCCGGATCAGTTCGGGCCTGGTGTGGGCGTCCCACACCAGATTTCGCGGCGCTTCGAAGCTGCGCGTGACGCGGACTTCGCGGTCGCTCGGCAAGGCGACTTCGAGAGGCTTGGGCATGGTCTCCTCCTTGGGCTTTCGGGCGGACGCTCGCTCCAAGGAACGAACGGCCCGGACCGGCGCCGACAGGCGTCAGCGCTTTTTTCCGCCGCCGCTTCGGCTGGACTGCATCCGCACAAGCAACGCATCGAAGCGCCGGTCGTTCTGGAGCCCGGCTAAAATTCAGGACATGCCGTGGGTGCGGGCGTACTTGCGCACCAGGATCGAGGCGGCGAGCGAAAGCCCCGCCACGGCCAGCAGCGCGATCCAGGCGTGGGACGGATCATCGCTGTGCGACAGGGCGAAGCCCAGCACGCCGCACAGCGCCATCAACGCCCAATAGAGCAGCGAGACGCGCGTGTGGCTCCAGCCGGCGCGCATGGCGATCTGGTAGAGATGCTCTCTGTGCCCGACCAGCAGGCTGTGGCCGTGCTTCACGCGCCAGGCCAGCGTCAACAGCGCGTCGGCCAGGATCGGCATGAACAGGATCGGGGGAATGAACGGTGAAACGCCGGCGCGAGCGATCGCCACCAGCGCGCCCAGCGCGGCAATGGCGCCGACGAACAGCGCCCCGGAATCGCCGGCGAAAATCCTGCCCTTGGGAAAGTTGAAGACCAGGAAGCCGGCCAGCGCGCCGGCGGCGCAGAAGCACATGGCGAGCGTGCTGTTGGAGCCGCCGGCATAGCCGATCGCGCCCAGCGCGGTCAGCCCCACCGCCATCGAGCCCATGGAGAGGCCGTTGGCGCCGTCCATGAAGTTGGCGCAGTTCACCAGCGTAAACACCCAGAGCGAGGTGCCGAAGAGGCCCAGCATGAAGCCCAGCCGCACGGTGTGGTTCGGGCTGACCGGCAACGCATCGACAACGCCCATCGTGATCGATGCGCCAAGCGACAGCAGCGTGAACCAGAACATCTTGGTGCGCGGCCCAAGGTGGCGGGCGTCGTCGATGAAGCCGACCACCAGGAACCCAATCGCGAACACCGAAGCCAGCGCGGCGAGCGCCGCGCCCTGCGCGTTGAACGTGGTCTGCTCGGCGAACCGCCACAGCACGAGCAGGCCGACGGCGTAGCCGGCGCCGATGCCGATGCCGCCGCTGGTGGGCGTCGGCGCCTGGTGCGCCTTGCGCTGTTCGTTGGGCAGATCGACCGGCCCTCTGCGGATCAGCAGCAAGCACACGACGAGGCTGATCGCACCCGCGACCGCAGCGCTGCCTGCCAGTTCCCAGATCACTCGCCACCTCGCGCGCCGGTTCCGCTAACGACACCTTCGGTTGCAGTCAAGCGCCGAGCATCGCCTGCCTCACCCACCAGCCGGGATGCCGCTTGGCAAGATCACGTTCCAGTGATTTGGCGGCGTCCAGATCGGCGGTGACGGCGAAAACGGTCGCGCCGCTGCCGGACAGCGCCGCGTGGCGCACCTGCGCGGATGCGGCGCAGGCGGCGAGGATGTCGCCGATCTCCGGCAACAGCGCGCGCGCCGCGGGCTCGAGATCGTTGCCGAGCGTGCGCATGTCGGCGAGCGCGTCCTCGGCGTTTCGCCACGACGGCGCGCCGTCGTGCACGAGCGCGGCGCCGAGCTTCATCTTGTCGAACGCACGGTAGACGTCGGGCGTCGCCAGCGGCTTTAGCGGATTGATCAGCACGACCGGCAGCGCCGGCAGCGGCGCCGCCGCGCAGATTTCGCCGATTCCGGTCATGTAGGCGCCGGCGCCGCAGGTGAAGAACACCGGCACGTCGGCGCCGAGCCGGGCGCCGACCTCGGCCAGTTGCGCGTTGCTCCAGTCGAGCCGCCACAGATCGTTCAGCGCGCGCAGCGCCGCGGCCGCGTCGGCCGAGCCGCCGCCGACGCCGGAGGCGACGGGGAGGTTCTTTTCGAGCGTCAGCGCCGCCTGCGCCGGACGGCCCGCCTGCTCCGCCAGCAAGCGCGCGGCGCGGAGAACGAGATTGTCCTCGCCGGCGCCGATCCGGTCCGCGAACGGCCCGTGCACGCGCAGCGACAGCGCCTCCGCAGCCTCGGCCTCCACCACGTCGCCGACGTCGGCGAAGGCGACCGCGCTCTGCAGCGGATGCAGGCCGTCGGCGCGCGGCGGCGCGACCTTCAGCGTCAGATTGATCTTCGCCGGGGCGAAGATGCGCACGTTCATCGGTTGGCGGACCTGGTCTGCGGCGCCGCCGCCAGGCCGTTTTCGAGCTTGGCCTGGATGGCGGCGGGATCGTCGGGATCGAGCGTCAGCGCGCGCCGCCACTGGAAGCGCGCCTCGATGCGGCGGCCCAGGCGCCAATAGACGTCGCCCAGATGATCGTTGAGCGTGGGATCGGCGGGTTCGAGTTCGACTGCGTGTTCGAGATAGTCGAGCGCCTGCGCGTAATCGCCCAGGCGATAATAGGCCCAGCCGAGGCTGTCGATGATGGCGCCGGAAGTGGGGCGCAGCTGCACGGCGCGCTGGATCATGGCCAGCCCCTCGGTCAGCCGCTCGCCGCGATCGATCCAGGAATAGCCGAGATAGTTCAGCACGTCGGGCTGATCGGGCGAAAGGTCGAGCGCGCGCTGCAGATCGGCCTCGGCCTCGTTCCAGCGGCTGAGGCGCTCGCGCGCGGCGCCGCGCGAGAAGTGCAGGCGCCAATCGTCGGGATGGGCGGCGATCAGCTCGGTGTAGATCGGCTCGGCCTCGGCGTAGCGGCCGAGATTGCGGTAGATGTCGGCGAGCGTGCGCATGGCGCGGACGTCGCCGCCCGCCGTCGCCGCCTGGGCGATGGCGAGCGCCTCGGCTTCATCGCCGCTGTCGAGCGCGGCCCAGGCTTCGATCGTGCGCGCATTGGACGCGTACGGCGAATCGGCCGCCACGCGCGCGAGCATGGCGCGCGCGGTTTGCGTATGGCCGAGGCGCGCCTGCTGCTGAGCGAAGGCGATGCGCGCGCCGTCGAACTCCGGATCAAGCATCAGCGCCAGCGTCAGCGCCGAAAGCCCGTGCGCGGAATCCGATTCCTGCAGATAGATCGCCGACAGCCCATTGAGGCCGATGGCGGCGCCGCGCGCGGGCGTGAGCGGCCGGGCGGCGACCGCTTCGCCGGCGTCGAGCCGGCGCAGCGCCGCGGCAAGGCCCGGATGCTGCAGGCTCATGTCGTGGCCGAGCAATTGCCGCGCGGCGTCGCGCTCGCCGGCGCGCGCAAGCAGATCGGCGTGGCGCTCGATCGCCGCGGGAAGCCAGAGCCCGCCGGCCAGCGCGGTCTGATACGCGGCCAGCGCTTCCTGGTCGCGGCCGGCATAGTCGAGCGCCATCGCCTGCTGATAGGCGAACAGCGAGCCATAGGGGCGGATCTGCGCGAACGGCGCAAGTTCGATCAGCACGTCGTCGACATGGCGGTCGCCGGTGCGCGCCCACACCAGCATCATGCGCGCGATCAGTTCCTCGGCGGCGGCGCCTTCGACGCGGTTGAGTTCGTCGGTCGCGCCGGCCCAGCGCCGGGCGGCCAGCGCGTCGGCGGCGCGCACGAGGTGGGCGTAGGCCGGCGCGTCGTGGCGCGGCGCCATGCGCGCGGCGCGGCGGGCGCGCTCTTCGTCGCCGGAGGCCAGCGAAGCCACCAGCGCGCCGCTGAGCAGCGCATCGTCCGCCGGCGCGCGCGCGAGCGCGGCGAAGTAGCGGTCGGACGCGGCGGCGTAGTCCTCGCGCATGTTGGCGATGCGGCCGATCAGATAGTCGGCGTAGGCGCCGGACTGGCGCGGCTCGGGCGCGAGGGTCGCGCACGCGCCGAGCGCCCAGGCCGCCGCAAGCGCCGCCCCCCAGCGCAGCATCAAAGCTCGTCCCGCTGCGCCGGGCCTTCCGGCAGCGACACGCGCGGCAGTTCGCGCCGGCGCGGCGCCGGCGCGGTGAGGCCGCGCTGCAGCTTCTGTTCGAGTTCGCGCCGGCGCACCGCGTCCGGACGCGCTTCGAGCGCGGCGCGCCATTGCGTGCGCGCGTCGTCGCGACGGTTGAGGCGCCAGTACACGTCGCCCAGGTGATCGAGGATTTCCGGGTTCGGATCGTGCGCGGAGAGATCGCTGGAGCGTTCGATCAGCGCGCGCGCCTGATCGAAATGGCCGTAGAGATAATAGGCCCAGCCGAGGCTGTCGACTACGGCGTAGTCCTGCTGGCCGTTGTTGAAGCCGCGCCACAGCAGGCGATAGCCCTCCTCAAGCCCTTCCGGACGCTGGATCAGCGCATAGCCCAGCGCGTTGAGGCGCAGCACCGAGTCCGGCTGCTCCGCGAACAGCCCGCGCGCCACGGCGACGCCCTCGCGCCAGCCCTGCGGATCGTCCATCAGGATCGAGACGTAGAGCAGCCGCGTATCGACGCTCTGATCGAGTTCGAGGGCTGCGCGCATGTCGGCGCTGGCGGCGCGCAGATTGCCGGCGAAGCGGTGCGCATAGGCGCGCCAGCCCAGCACGTCGGAGCGGTCTTCCGGATCGGTGACCATGGCGAGCGCGCGGTCGAACGCGGGAATGGCGCGGTCGGGATGGCCGGCGCGGCGATAGACGTCGCCGACCGAGGAGATGATCGACCAGCGGTCGCCCGCCTGCGCGAAGGCGCGTTCGGCCGCGGCCATCGCCGCGTCGTCGTTGCGGCGTTCGAGTTCGATCTCGGCGCGGATGATTTCGGCGTCCGGCGCATAGATGCTGTCGGCCGGCACCATGCCGATGATGCGCTCGGCCCCGTCGGCGCCGCCGGCGCGCAGCACCTGCTGGGCGGCGTAAAGGCGCCAGTCGTTGGCGTCGGGCGCGAGCAGCACGCCGAGCTGCAATAGCGCCGTGCCGGAGGTGGAGCTGAGCCCGCCGCTGGGGTCCTGCTGCGCCATAATGGCGGCGATGCTTTCGGCCTGCGTGAGATATTCCGACAGGAACAGCATCCAGCGCCCGGTCGCGCTCTTGGCGTCGAGCGGCGCCTCCAGCGGCGGCTGGCCGGACTCGAGCCGGGCGAGATTGGCGGCGACGTCGGCCGAGCGCGGCACGAAGCCTTTGACGATCTCGTAATAGCGGCGCGCCTCGGCGGTGCGGCCGAGCCGGTGATGCACGATGGCGGCGCGATAGACCGCGTTGCTGACGCGCGCGGCGTTGAGCGAGCGCTCGAACTCTTCGGCCGTGCGCGGCTCGGCGTCGCCGGGCGGAGCGGTGTCGAGACGCTCGACCATCAGCGCATAGACGGCGGCCGCCTCCGGCAGGCGGCCGGCCGCTTCGAACACCAGCGCGCGCGCCACTTCGGGCAGCGGCGCGGGCAGATTGCCGCCGCCGGCGTCGATGCGCTCGACGCCGCGGTCGGCGCGGCCTTCGGCGGCGAGCAGGAACGGTTCGAGCATGTCGCCGACGCCGCCGCGCAGGCCGCCGGGGGCCGCTTCCAGCGTCCGCCGCGCAGCGGCGTTCTGGCCGGAGGCGAGATCGTCGGCGAATACGACGACGGTCCAGAGCGCGGTGGAGTCGCCGTTGGCGATGGCGCGGCGGCCTTCGCGGACGAGATAGTCGATGTCGGCCTGCAGCAGCGCCGCTTCCGGATCGTCGTAAGTGCGGTCGGCGGCCGCGTTGGGCGGCGAGGTGAGCCGCAGCGCATCGGCCGCGGCGCGCTCTTCGGTCAGCGCCGCCTGCTGAAGCGTCGCGCCCGCTTCGGGCTTGGCCTGAGCGTACGCGGCGCCCGTGGCGCCAGCCGCCGCCGCAATGCCTGCCGCCAGGATCGCCTGCCAACGCATGTTTCGTCCTTTCTCCCGCTTCAGCGGGGCCACCCTCCGCTCAGAGGTTGGCGTAATTGGGTCCGCCGCCGCCTTCCGGCGTGGTCCAGACAATATTCTGACTTGGGTCCTTGATGTCGCAGGTTTTGCAGTGGACGCAGTTCTGCGCGTTGATCTGGAAGCGCGGATTGCCGCCCTGCTCGTCGTACAGCACCTCGTAGACGCCGGCCGGACAATAAAGCCGCGCCGGTTCGCCGTACTCGGGCAGGTTCACCCGGATCGGGATGGTCGGGTCCTTGAGCTTCAGGTGCGAGGGCTGGTCTTCCTCGTGATTGGTGTTCGACAGATAGACCGAGGAGAGCTTGTCGAACGTCAGCACGCCGTCGGGCTTGGGATATTCGATCGGCTTGTGCTTGGCGGCCTTCTCGGTCGCGGCGGCGTCCGACTTGCCGTGCTTCATCGTGCCGAACAGCGAGGCGCCGCCGAGCAGCGTCGTCGTCCACATGTCGAACATGCCGAGCATGCCGCCCCAGAAGGTGCCGAACTTCGACAGCATCGGCTTGGCGTTGCGCACCAGTTTGAGGTCGGTGTAGACGCGGCTTGCGCGATAGGCGGTCTCGTAGTCTTCGAGCACGTCGCGCTGGCGCCCGTTGGCCAGCGCTTTGGCGACGGCTTCGGCCGCGAGCATGCCGGTCTTCATCGCGTTGTGGCTGCCCTTGATGCGCGGCACGTTGACGAAGCCTGCCGCGCAGCCGATCAGCGCTCCGCCCGGAAACGCCAGCTTCGGCACCGCCTGCAGCCCGCCTTCGGTGATGGCGCGCGCGCCGTACGCGAGGCGCTTGCCGCCCTGGATGTGGCGCGCGATCTCCGGATGCAGCTTGTGGCGCTGGAATTCGTCGAACGGCGACAGGAACGGGTTCTTGTAGTTCAGGTGCACGACGAAGCCGACGGAGACGTAGCGCTCGCCCCAATGATACATGAACGAGCCGCCGCCGGTCGTATCGTCGAGCGGCCAGCCGACCGTGTGCAGCACCAGGCCGGGCCGGTGCTGCTCCTTGGGCACTTCCCACAATTCCTTGATGCCGATGCCGAACTTCTGCGGGCCGCTCTCGGCGCAGAGATCGTACTTGTTCTGGATCACCTTCGAGAGCGAGCCGCGCGCGCCTTCGGCGATCAGCACGTACTTGCCGTGCAGCTCCATGCCCGGCTGATAGTCGGGCTTCCTGTGGCCGTCCTTGGCGACGCCGAACACGCCGGCGACGACGCCCTTCAGCGCCCCGCTTTCATCGAACACCGCATCCGACGCAGCCATGCCGGGATAGATCTCTACGCCCAGCGCTTCGGCTTGCGCGCCGAGCCATTTGGTGAAGTTCGACAGCGAGCAGATGTAGTTGCCGTGATTGTTCATCAGCGGCGGCATCAGGAAGGTCGGCAGCGAGGCGGCGCCGGCCGGACCCAGTATCTTGAACTGATCGGCGGCGACGGGCGTGTCGAGCGGGGCGCCCCGCTCCCTCCAGTCCGGGATCAGCTCGTCGAGCGAGATCGGATCGACCACCGCGCCGGAAAGAATGTGCGCGCCGACCTCGGCGCCCTTCTCCAGCACCGCGACCGAAATCTCGGCGCCGCTCTCGGCGGCGAGCTGTTTCAAACGGATGGCCGCCGACAGCCCCGCGGGCCCGGCGCCGACGATGACGACATCGTACTCCATCGAGTCACGAACGATGTCTTCTTCGGCCATTGCATTCCCTTCATCTGCTTCGCCGGCGGTTATCAAAGCTGATGCGATGAGGCGCAAGGTGGCGGCGTCGCTTTGTCCTTGGCTGCGAGTCCGGGCACAATGGCGGCGATGAACGTTCCGGAAACCCAGGCCGCCGCCCGCGCGCTGCTCGCCTTCTGGCGCGCGGCGGGCGTCGACATGGACGAAGCGGAGGCGATTTACGCGGCGGCGCCGGCCCGGCGCGCGCAGGCGGCGCAGCAGGCCGCGCCGGCGCCGGTTGCGCCGAGGCCGGCGCCCCGCGCCCGACCCAAGGCCGAATCGTCGGTGGAGAGCGCCCGCGCCCTGGCCGCGGCGGCGCAGAGCGTGGCCGAGCTTCGCGCGGCGGTGGAGGGCTTCGACGGCTGCGCCTTGAAGGCGACGGCGCGGAATACGGTGTTCTCGGACGGTCCCGACGACGCCGAGGTGCTGCTGATCGGGGAGGCGCCCGGCAAGGACGAGGACGAGCAGGGCAAGCCGTTCGTCGGCCGCTCGGGCAAGCTGCTGGACCGGATGCTGGCGACGATCGGGCTGGACCGAAAGTTCAACATAATGATTTCAAACACAATTTACTGGCGCCCGCCCGGCAACCGCGATCCGACGCCGGGCGAGTCGCTGACCTGCCTGCCGTTCGTGGAGCGGCTGATCGAGCTGAAGCAGCCGAAATTGCTGATCCTCGCCGGCAAGGCCGCCGCCAACACGGTGCTGAGGCGGGACGAGCCGGTCAGCCGGCTGCGCGGCCGGCGGCTGAACTACGCCCGTGAGGGGTTAGCGCTGCCCGTCAACACGATGGTGATGCTTCATCCGGCATACCTCCTGCGTCAGCCGCAGCAGAAGCGGCAGGCGTGGACCGACCTGTTGGCCATCGCGGCCTGGCTCGACGAGCTGGGGGTGGCGCGGGCCGTAAAGTCTTAACGCGATCAGAACGAGCCCCGATGACGACGTTGCGCTCCGCTTTCGCCGCCCTCCTCCTGGCCGCCTTCGCCGCCCCCGCCCCCGCCGCCGCGCAGCAGCGGATCATTGCGCTGTCGGAGCAGGACGAGGCGGCGTACCGGGCCGCGTTCCAGGCGATCGAAGCCGGCAATTGGCGCGGCGTGAGTTCGGCGCTCTCGCGCACGGAAGACGACGTGCTCGAAGGCGCGGTGCGCGGACAGCAATTGCTGTCGCGCGGGTACGGCGCGAACTGGAGCGAATACACGAACTGGCTCAGCCGCTATGGCGACTACGGCATTGCGCCGGCGGTGTACGACCGGGCGATGGACTCGCGCTCGCGCCGGGCGCGCCGCAACGGCGCGCGGGCGCCTGCGCCGGTCGCCGGCGGCGCGCGCGCGCTGCCGGGTACGCCGCCGGCGATCCCCGGCGACAGCGCCGCCGTGCGCGTCGCCATCGAGCGCGTCAACGAACGCATCGGCGAAGGCGACATGGACGGCGCGCGCGCACTGGCCTACGCGCAGATCGACGGCCCGCGCAGCGGCCAGGCGCAATGGCAGCTCGGCATCATCGCCTATCGCCAGCACGACTACGCCGCCGCGGTGCGCCACTTCGAAGCCTCGACGCAATGGCCGCATCATGGCGGCTGGGCGATGGCGGCGGCGCATTACTGGGCCGCGCGTTCGCGCCTCGCCGCGGGCGAGACGCAAGGCGTCGTGCATCATCTCAACGCGGCGGCGCAGCGGCCGTGGACGTTCTACGGCCAGCTCGCCGAAACCCAGCTCGGCCGCGAGAGCGCGCTCTCGTTCGAGCCGCCGCAAGTGGACGCCGACGCGCTGGCGCGGTTCATCGACCGGCATCCGGGCGCGCGCCGCGCCGCGGCGCTGGCGCAACTGGGCCGGCTCTCGGAGGTCGAAGCGGAACTGCGCCGCCTGCACCGCGACCTCGCCGCGCCGGACGACCGCAATTTCCTCGCGCTCGCCATCGCGCTGCAGGCGCCGGCGGCGCAGCTGCGCGCGGCGGAATATGGCGGCCGCGACGTCGCCGCCGGCTTCTGCCCAACCACCTCGTTCGAACCGGAGAACGGCTTCTCGCTCGACCGCGCGCTGATCTACGCGGTGGTGCGCCAGGAAAGCTATTTCAATCCGAAAGCGGTCAGCGTCTCGAACGCGCGCGGGCTGATGCAACTGCTGCCCTCCACCGCGCGCGACATGGACCGCTCGCACAATTATCGCCGCGCGCCCGCGCCGCTGTTCGAACCCGGCCTCAACATGCGGCTCGGCCAAAGCTACATCGAATGGCTGATGAGCGAATTCCATAATGACGGCGATCTCGGGCGCGTGTTCGCCGCCTACAATGGCGGGCCGGGCTGGCTCTCGCGCTGGCTGGCGACGCAGCCGGCGGACATCGATCCGCTGCTGCTGCTGGAGACGATGCCGCGCGCGGAGAGCCGCGACTACGCCGAGCGCGCGCTCTCGCACATGGCGCTGTGCCGCAAGCGCTACGGGCAGCCGACGCCGGAACTGGACCGCCTCGCCGCCGGCGGGCCGGCGCTCTACACCCCGCTCGACCTGCGCACCGCCTCGCGCTGAACGCCTGCGGACCGCCGGCCTGAGCCTGTCGAAGGCGCCGCGCGCCAATACGCGAGTCAATTCCGGGCGCGCGGAGCGCGATCCGGAACCCAGGGCAAACGATGAGCCGCTCGCCCTGGGTTCCGGGTCTGCGGCGCGTACCCGCGCCTTCGCCCGGAATGACTCGTGAGCTTGCAAGCGAAGCCGCATGCCGGCGGGACGTTGGCGGTC